>JBCBDX010000007.1:0-186549 GCA_038529265.1 Pseudomonadota bacterium | reverse complement strand
CTGACGACACGCACGGAGTTCAGATGATCACGGTGCAGCCAAGTCGTTTGCAGCCCTTCGATTTTCACATCCGCATGGGGGTACAGGATAAACGTCCCGTCGGGTGCGATCTCAAAGTCCGCGTCTGCATAAATGCGTTTCCCGGTAAAGCTGGACAGTTTCGCAATCCGCGAGCCGTCCGGGCCATATTGGAACGTCACCGCCTGCCCGCCGCCAAGGGGCGTTACTGAGGCCAGCTTGTTCTGCGCATCCCAGACGAGCGTGCGCGTGCCGTCGCTGACCATGTTGCCGTTCGCGTCGTAGGTAAAGTCACGGATGCCCTGCGGCCCGCTGATGCGTGTCTGTGCATGTGGACGCAAGGCGCCAAGGCCCGGTGCGGGGTAGCTGTAAAGGCCGAGCTTGGAGTTGGTGACGATGTTGCCGAGATTGTCGTAGCCAAAAGTCTGGTCGAGCGCATTGTCGATCAGATTGTCGGCGACAATCAACTCGTCATAGTCATTGTAGGTATAAAGCCATTTGTCCTTCAGGCCGGAATGCGAGGTGTAGTTGGTCTGGCCGCTATCGCTATAACCTTCACCATGGACGGCATCGATCCGACCGGTCGGGCCGCGCGTGTAAAAAACATCCTGGAGCGTGCCATGGGGCCCGTGCGTATGGACGCGGGTCAGCCAGCGGCGTTGGGTGTCATAGGTGAAGTCCGTGGTGACGCCGTTAAAATAGCGGATCTGGCGCGTATCGCCATTGGCCTCATAGTCGATATGGTCGATCAGGCCGGGGATGGCGATCAGATTGCCCGCCAGATCATAGCGCCATGGCGTGTTGTTAAAGCCGATCTGGCGCAGATTGGTCAGCGTGTTCGGGTCATTGTCCGGATGTTGATAATATTTGCGCCAAGCGACGACGCCTGCGCGGTCCCAATTGGTTTCGCTGACATAGGATATGCCGTCGACGCTGGTGATCTTGCGGGCAAGATTGCCGCGCCGGTCATAATCATAAGCGTGCGTGCCATGGGCGTTGGTCGCGCTGGTGAGTTGACCGACATTATGGTGACCGATGCGCGCTTCATCATAAGTATTTTGCGCATGAACCGTGCCGGACGCCTGGTCGGTCCGGGTGAGCAACCGGTTCAACCCGTCATAGGTCAGCTGGGTGGTTTCGCCGCGTGCGTCTGTCTGGCTCAACAAATTGCCATTGCGATCATGCGTATAAGTCCAATAACCCAGATCAGGATCGCTGGTGGCGATGCGGTTGCCAGCAAGATCGTATACGTATGACCATTCATTACCGCCATGGTCTTTCACGCCGGTCAGCCGACCGAGCGTATCAAAGCTGCGGAACTCATTGCGCAACCCACCATCGCCATAGCGGATGATCCGGGTGATGTTGCCGCGTGCGTCGGCGACTTGCATCGTGCGGCGGTCCAACTCGTCATATGTGTCGACTTGTGAGAACGGGACACCGATGTCGGCGGCCAATATGCCGGGCTTGCTATATTCGATACGCTGTGCCGCTCCATCGGGATGGGTGATGTTGATGGGCCGGTCGAGGCCGTCATAATCGGTCGTCGTGAACTGGAAAGCTCCGTCAGTTGAGAACTTGGGGTGCGAGACAGAGCGCACATTGCCGCGATCATCAAAATTATAAAGTGTATAGATCGGGCCAAGACCATCGGCGCGGCGGATGCCGAGCGTTTTGTAGGTGCGTGCCAGTCCGTCCAGATAGGTTATCGTGTGGCCCCAGCCGGACTGGCTGCCACGGCGCTTATAGTGGACGATGTTTTGGCTGGCGGGATTGCCCTCGTGATTGTAGCGCCACAGATCGGTGTAGCCGTCACCCGTCCGCCATTTGTTGTACTTGCGGCAGAAGACATCATAGTCCCAGAGGCTGGTGGTGCCATTCAGATCGGTCTGTGTCGCGGGCTTTTGGCAAACATTATTCCATGTCTGGCTTGTCTGCTGACGCGTGTCGCCTCCAAAATAAAGCGCGTTGCGTTCGGCGATCACGAACTGTTGGTGCGTTTGGTCATAAGTCCACTCGGTGCGATTGCCTTGCGGATCAATCTGCGCAATCCGGTTGCCGACGCTATCATAGGTAAATTGGGTAACGGCATTGCCCTGACCGGCATTGTTGGTCTGGGTAACCCTCGTCAGATTGCCAATGGTGGGTACATCGTCCAAGCCGCCAACCCAACCGTCATAGGCATAATGGGTTTGGCTTAAAAGCGTGGCGTCCAGCGCATTGCCTGTGCCGCGGTTCTGTCGAACCTCGCTCGGCAGATTGACGATATAGTTGCCGGTATTGAGGCGGGAATAAAACGTTGACGTTCGGCTTTCATCGCCGGTCAAATCGGTGCGGCCATCATCGATTTCGTAAGTTGGATTGCCATATTGGTCAAAATCGCGGCGGATAGCGCGGGAGACGGACCCGTTGCTCTCATGCTGGGTCGTCAGGGTTTGCGTGTTGAACGCCAGATAGGGAGGCGACTGGCCGCGGGTCTCCCAGGTCTCATGGCGTTCCACCAGCGCAGTGCCAATGCCGTCGCGCCGCACTTCGGAAGCAACGCGGCCGTAGTTGGGAATATCCTGCAAGAAAGTCGTTGTGATCTCGGGACCATTGCCACCCTCGCCCTCAATGGCCGGCAGTTTTTTGACCTGTGTCTCAAAGCCCAAAAACTTACGCTCGGGGTGGTCATATCTGCCGCCACTGAACTCAAGTTCCGTCGTCACCGGCGCGGTTCGGCCATCATCGACCTCAATGGCGCTCACAACCGATGAGGCAAACGGCATATGGTGATGCTCGGACTGCGTTGATGGCTGGTAAGCAATCTTTGTCATGCCACCGAGTTCCGAGGTGAATGACTTCATCAACCCCGGCGTGCCGGACGTGTAGCGGGAATGGAAGATTTTGACACTTTTGTTGCTGGTGTCTGCAGTCTGGCCCCTTAAGCGAGCAATGTCCGCTATCCCATCCCCGTTGAAATCACCGATAGTAAGCGTTGAGTCTCCTGTTTTGCTCCACCTGATTATATCGTGTCGATCCAAGTCTGCATCGCCGACTTCATCGAAATGAACGAAGTAAGCCACGCGCATATGGTTATCATTGTCACGAGTGGACAAATCGACTCTACCATCACCATTGATGTCGATGAACGCTATCCCAGCATCACTACGACTCGCGGCATATTTATTGGTGGACATGGATTGGTTTGAGCTCAGCTTTACGAACTCCTTGCCCGTAAAAAAGCGCACCTTCACATTGGTCCGCGTACCGCCGTCTATCAATGCAACTTCGACTATGTCGGCCAACCCATCGCCATTAACGTCTACCACATGTGCCACTTCTGAGTTTTGATGCCGTGCCCTCGTGTGACCTTGCACATTGAAATTGGTCTTTGGTGCATTGCCCGCGTGAACTTGGTAGTACGAACTAAGGCGTCCATCGCCAATGAAGTCGGCGACACCAAACCGATCCCGGTATTTGCCTCCATGTTTGTCTTTATGCTCTTCATATATGCTGAAAAGCTCATCCAAACCTTCTCGGCCCCGATCTGCTGCTGTTATGTCCCTTGAATAAGAATTTCGATCATCAGAGGAATTGAACTTTGAAATTAGATAGGCACAGGTTTGTTCGTACCCAACCGGAGCGTTGCCATTTTCACATGTGTCAACAACAAAACCACCATTCTCTTCGCGCAGTATTTTTCCTTTGATATTGAAATTACTTTGAAAAGTTCCACCGTCACGGGTCAGTTTGTAGGAGCTCCAAATACCAAAGGGAAAAACGGCCTCGTTTGTCGCTTTAAAGCGACCGGTAGCGTCATACTTAGCACTTCGGTAGACATGACACTCTGTCCGTTTATCTCTGCCGTCGCCGTCGGTGCTGCAGTTTTGTTCGTTGCGACCAAGATTGAAGTATCCAAAGTTCCATTCTCTAGATTCGTCTCTTTCAAATGAATGCGCAAGCAACTCAGGATCACCAGTCGGGTAAGACGCTCCACCACCACCGCCGTCGCCTCCATCATCAAAGCGTCCACTCGGAGCTACGCCTCCTTCTAAAAAACTGCTTGTAGACGACCGTTTAGCGTATGGTGTTCCCCACCACACCAGTTCGTCTTGACCATTCTGGTTGAAATCAACTGCCTGGAACAAAAACGATTTTTGCATACGCGTGTTGGGAAACACGATCTCTTCATCAAAACCGGTATCAATCCCAATATACTCAAACGTCACCGGCGGGCGGGCGGTGCCAGCCGTAACTGCACCATCGACATCAAGCACTGCGTCGGTACCATAACGCAGCAATTGGGTCAGCTGCGAGTTCTGGCTGTAAGCTTCCTGCTGATAGCTGATGGCGACAGCGGCGTGTGCGGAGCCGTCAACCTTGGCCTCTATGGTTTTGACACGGTGGTAATGTTCTTCCATGGTCTGACCATTGGCCATCACGATGCCGTCTGGCCGACCTTCCCAATGAAATTTCACACTGTAGAGGCCATAGGTCACTTGATCTGGGCGGCATGTGCCCGGGCCGTCGCAAACATAAGCATAGTTGACCTGATTACCGTTGGTATCTTCGACACTGGTCAGCCGCCAGACGTAGCGCGTAAATGTGTCTTCCTGCTCGATCGTGCCGTCATGGGTCATACCGGAAATCGTCTCATAGCTCTGAAAAGTGGAGACCGTCCCGTCACGATCTGTCACCTCCCAACTGTTGGACACGTCCAAATATTTGATGCGGCGGAAACTCTCATATTCCGTCGTATGGGTGCCCCCATGGCTGCAGGACGGTGAGACGATATCCGGCGTACAGGCCAACATCTCCATCCCGTTGAGGACAAAAATATCATTGTCATCAAACGCAGCCACACCGCCTTTGGGCCGACCGCGTGTGATGACATCAAAACCGGTCATGCCCCAGCCATGGCCGAGCCATGATTGATAAAGGCCGCTGCGCTTGGTCTTGCGCGCGCTGTCGTAGGTCAAGGCAATACGCGGCTCGAGACCCCGCCATGCTGGCACAGGCATTTCATATTGGTAGGATAGATTGCCGTTGGCCGAGGCCTCCGGCAGCGCAGGCGCTACGGTCTCTGACCCTTCGTCAGGCTCTGGCAAGGGCGTTGATGATGCGCTTTCAAACAGCTCTTCTTCGTCGCCAGCGGGCTCGGCATCGGCGGCGATGTCAACCGCCGGCTCTTCCTCTCCAGATTGCAAGCCGTCCACATCATCGGTGTCATCAACTAACTCGTCGACAAAACCCGTGCCACTGCCCGCACCATTGGAAAAGCCCTGTGCAAAGCTCGAAACCGGCACACACACCAAGGAAATAAAAATGAATGATGCTGACAATAATTGCCGCATGACTGCCCCCCGACATTACCCCTGCGAATCAATAGTTAGCAGAAGTTAATCAGTTGGCAAACAAATCGAAGGACTTAATGGGTTCCGATTATTGTTGAAACGAATTCAATAAGCACTGAACCTGTTCACAATATCTGTCGGCGTTACGCCAAGACGACGCTTAAAAGCACGTCTCATATTATCATCTGAACCAAAGCCAAATCGGGACGCGACTAACTTCACTGGCACCGACTGCTCGAGCAAAGCATCACGCGCCGCTTCAACGCGAACTTCTTCAACATATTGGGCGGGCGACTTGCCTACTTCTGCTCGAAAGATGCGGGCAAAGTTGCGTTCCGACATATGAACGCGTTCAGCCATCGCAGGCACCGAATAGTCATCGCCTGGGCGTTGATCGATGGCTGCGAGCAAAGCGTCAAACCTGCCATCAGTGACTTCCGTTTGGTGACGAAGCGTTGCGCTATATTGGCTCTGCCCACCTTGGCGTTTGACCGGCAAAACTAGCGCGCGAGCGATACGCAACGCTTCTTTACGTCCGAAGTCTCTTTCTACAATTGCCAACGCCATGTCGATCCCGGCTGTCACACCTGCTGAAGTCCAGATGTCGCCATCAATTTCAAAGATCTTGTCGCTTAACACTGAGATATCTGGATATTCATCTGCCAGACGTTGGCATTCTGACCAGTGCGTTGTTGCGCGCTTTCCAGTCAAAAAACCCGCTTCAGCCAAGATGAACGACCCCAGACAGACAGAGCAGATACGCTGCGCGTTGAATGCAGCTGCCGCCAGCGCTGAGCGCAGTTGCGATGAATATCGTTCATCAAGCGCACTTCGACCACCTGGAACGATCAGAGTATGGGCAGCCGGTGCTTCTTCGAGCTTTTTGGCGGGCAAACAAAGCACAGTATCTGTCCGCACGTTCCCACCGCTACTAGCAATGACATCAACCTCGTAAGCGGGAGAACCATCCTCCCTTTTTGCGTCGGATAAAACCTGCAGCGGGCCGGTTACATCAAGCAACTTGACCCTATCGTAAACGAGCAACGACACCGATATTATGGCTTTGGCAGAATTTGCTTGCATTATGACATTCTGCCAAAGCTCGTTTTGTTGTTCAACGCTTTTATAAACAGGACAATTGTTGTTCCTGTCACATGAAGGAGCGAAACATGGGCCAACTTAAAATCGAAAACTGCATCAATGAGATTTGTCCATGGTCTGGCAATCCGGTCTCTTCAAATGCGTTGACCGTATATCGTGGACAAGTTGTCGGTTTCTGTAACCCCGGCTGTCGTGATAAGTTTGAAAAGGCGACAAAGCACTTCGATGCAGCACTTGAAACCGTATAAGCAGCGCTGAAGAGGAGCGGCATGCACACCTATGGCCAAGATGCTGCAACGCATTATGCCGCTTATCGTCCTCCTCTTCATCGACCAATATTAGCGCGGGCCCTGGTTCATCAGAACTTTAAACGTGCGCTCGATTTTGGCTGCGGGACGGGTCAATCTTCTCTGGCCCTTGTCTCATTCGCCGACGAAATCATTGGCGTGGACAAGAGTGCCGAAATGTTGGCGGCTGCCACAAAATATCCTGTAATTGAATATCGATTGGGCGCTGAAGACGAGCTGCCAGTTCAAGGATGTTCGATCGACTTGGTCACGATGGCGGGCGTTTTGCCCTATCTGGAGATTGGCGCTTTCCTTTCGGAACTTCGCAGGGCATGCACGCCAAAAGCCACATTGATTGTGTACGACTTCAAGCTACGGCTGATGCCATTGCTTACGCTTTTTCCTAAAGTCAGTACGTTTAAAAGCTCAAAGTATGAGCACAGCAAGAACTTGGATGGACAGTCCGGCATCAGCACGATCGAGCAATGCCGCGACGTTATAGAGTTCGATATTCAGTCCGGTCAGGCAGCGCACCTTATTCTTGCGAACGAGGCCAGGCTAAAGAAGCTGGAGTCTCTGCCAAATCCGGAAGCTGATGTATTCGCTTTCGTTGAAAGATCGCTGCAAGCAAACGGTTTTAGTGGTAAGCTTGAAGCTGAGATCTATTGGGCTGTTCATCGATTTGTTGAATGATCAAAGGCCCGCTGCTCTGGCAGCTTCCGCCACGTCGTTTGCGGCTTTCGCCATTGTTGCAATATAGTCAAGATCAGAAGGCGCGTGCGCCAGCGGCGGGAAAACTGCACTTTGCAATCCAAGCGCCAGCGCTGCATCAATGGCAGCTTCGGGTGGCGGCCCTTCCCAAATGAGCACCGAAGCCCCGATGTTATCCTTCAAATTTGCAAGAGCGTCCAACTGTTCGGCATTCGGCATCGCTCCGGCTTCCCACTCCAGTGACTCTATGGTTAGTCCGTAGCGGCGCGCGAAATACTCATAGCGAGGATGCGTCGCTATCAGGGTGATGTTTTCAAGACCATCCAGAGCCTTGCTTATTTCGCTGTCCAGCGCATTCAATTCTGATACGAATGACGCTAGTGCAACGTCAACCTCATCTGATGACATAAGGCCTTTCCGCTTAACGGCAGAGGCAATAGCTTCTGCTTGCGCGATCGCCAAAGTGGGGTCGAGCCAAAGATAGGACGCGAGCCCTTCATGCGAATGCTCACCACCGTCACCATGACTGTGAGTGATGCTCTCGGTGACGATAAATAGATTTTCTATCGCAGCTGATGTGTTGGCGACACGCGACCGTGGCAGCGAAACACGATCCACCCAAGTGGCAAAGCCAGCGCCATTTAAGAGTATCAGGTCAGCGTTCTGGATGGCGCTGATATCCGCAATGGACGGGCGCCAAAATGATGGGTCTGTATCGGCAGGTACTGGGAGCCTTACCTCGGCAGTGTTGCCCAACAATCGTTCAGCGAAGTATTTAATCGCATAATTGACGGTAATGACCAGCGGTCGCTCCTCAGTGGACGCTGGCGATGCAATAAGGGTCAAACAAAGCGCTGCTGCCAACAATTTCGCGATACCGAACTTCATCAGCTGCCGCATTTACGTGCAATGTCCTCAGGTGTCACAATCCAATAATTGTCGTGACTGCCGGTATCGACCTCAATGACCAAACCGGATGAATGATCGATGCTGTCCAAGCCGATGCGGGCGGTACCATCAGTTTCAAGCTCATAGTTTGACAGCAGATTATTCGAACCGTCGAGCAAACGAACATCGCCTTTTTGGGCGATCTTTCCGTTGGAGAACTTGGCCTCAACAGTGATGGCTTCGCAATCAACGGATGCAAACACCACCAATTGATGCGCCGCCGCCACAGAGGGCATAGCGCACAACATCAGTGCAATTGCCAGCCTTGCTATCACTTGCCGGTCCATTCTTCAAAATGCACCCATATAACAGCACCAAGTTCTACATCCTTGTCGACGCCATCTTGCGCCAGAGTGTAGTCAGCAGTGTTAAGCGCCGCAAAACCCCACCAACCGTTGGAAGGAGGGGCATAAGTGAAAACGCCATCGGCATCGGCCTTGACAGTTTGTGTAATCATTAAATCGTCAGGTACGGTTGCCCCGGCTCCATTGTTGAAAAACTCAACTTCCACTACTGCGTAAGGGACAGGTTCGCCATCGAGTTTGACGATGCCTTGGAATACATTGTGCTCCCACAGGCCGAACGGCTTTGTCAGCGGCACAATTTCTGTTTTCAGGCCAAGTTCGGTGTCCCAACCATCATCATCGCCATAGGCGGTCACATAGGTTTTGGTATAGTGAATGATAAAGGCATCTTCCGCTGGCTCCCAATAGGGTTGTGGCTCCATCGAAAAAATATACGTGCCAGGGCGCTCCAGCGGATAATCAAGCATGTAGCCCTGCTCTTCCATCACTGTTGCGTTCTGCAAGCCAGCGAGCAAGTCAGTTTTTGTGCCTTGATGTGTCACTGAAAAAGAAACTGGCGTTTCGAGGGTCATTCCATCAAGTTCAAATGGATGCGAGAACGACATGGTTAGTTCGACGCTGCGCCCGTCTTCCTGACTTATCATAGGATCGTTCGGAATAATCATGCCATAATGCGCCAGCGCCGGCGAAGTAGCGACGACACCGACAAGTGAAGCTGCAACATAGAGTTTTCGCATGATCATCCTCTTGAGGTTATGTGCCCAAGGCCAATAGCCAGCTGACCCAAACATCCGCGTTTTGTGATACGAACAATGCCCCCAATGCTGCCATACTGGCCGAGAAAAACAATAGTATGACGGTTTCCGTCAGCAAAAGTTGAAGCACCATTGTCCGATGGGCACCGAGCTTGATTGCCGTGGCAACTTCGCGCGCACGCAAGCGGTAGCTCAGAAACACCGCCAGACCAATCGCCGCAAAAGCTGCAAATGCAATGATTGCAGTCACAAAATCCAGCAATGACTTGATGCGGAAAATTCGGTCTACCAGACCTTGAATAACACCAACCGGTTCGATCAATTGTGTCGACCCTTGTGTATCCAAATAGCGCCCCTTCAGTATTGTGGTTGAACGCGTGTCGTTCGGCACGACAATGACTGCAGATGCGGGAAAGTCATTCTGATCACCGTGGAAGTGAAAGCTCTCAATGTTGTCCGCAGTGATGCGTTGATACTGAACGACAGCGGCATTGGAAAGCGCTGCGGAGCCTGCTGCAATGTCAGCTTCCGTCACAACATCCTCATGGCCATGTCCGATGCCCTGAATGACCCAAGCGGTTTTAATATCGACAAAAATCGCTGCGTCATCCGGTGTGTTGGTCGGCACGAGAACGCCGACGATGGGCATTTCCAGCGGATAGACGCCATCCAAATCGAAAAGGTTCTCGGGCGCTGATACAAGTGCGTCACCGACGCCCTTGTCGAGGTCTCTGGCGACTTCCGAGCCGATGATAGCATCGCCCAATATTGAAAGGCCGCGACCGTTCGCGACTTTAAGATCGCGAAAGTCAAAATAATCGAGGGTCGTGCCAACAATTCTGAAGCCGCCTGACGAAAATGCAGTGTGGAGAGGAATGGGGGTTCCCAGACCTCCATCCCAAACTGCCTCAACCTCCTCCATTGCGACAGGATCAGGTCGCTCGTTGGAGAAGTAGAGTGCAGCCATTGTCAGATCGAGTTGTGACCCCCGGCTGCCAAGGAGTAGTGGTGTTGCCTCACCCCTCGCCACCAAGGCCCGCTCGCTGGTGGACAATAAGATTTGTGTTGCTACCGGGACCACGAGAATGAGCGCCGCGACAAACACAAGCACAATACTGCGCGCCCAATAAAAGCGGAGATAGGCAAAGGCGAGATAAAGCGCATTCATGCCGCTTTGCTCTCTCGAAACTGCGCGAAATCGAGAACCCGCTCAAAGCGCGGCAGTAGTTCATGGTCATGCGTGACGGCCAGAACGGCCGCGCCCGCTGCCTCTGCTTGCTCGAACAAAAGATCGAGAATGCGGGCCTTGCTGTCTGGATCAAGGTTGCCAGTGGCCTCATCGGAAAGGATCAATTTTGGCTGTGTAACGAGCGCGCGGCATATGGCAACGCGCTGCTGTTCCCCCTGACTTAGTTGGGCTGGATGGCGATTGAGCTTGTCACCAATGCCGCACGCATTGGCCAACTGTTGAGCGCGTTGGCGTGCTTCCTCATTCAGTCTTAGTGAGGACGTAATTCGATAGGGATAGAGAATATTTTGCCGGGCAGACAGATAATCGAGCAGCGCGAAATCCTGAAAGACAAATCCAATTTTCGTTGCGCGAAACTGCCGCCGCGCAGCTTCGGACATATTTGTTAGTTCAGTCTTGGCGACGGTGATGCTTCCGGCGTCCGGTGTAAGGAGACCAGCAATCAAATTAAGTAATGTGGTCTTGCCACTGCCGCTGGGGCCGACAACAGCCAACCGTTCCCCGTCTTTCAAATAAAAGGTTGGAACGTTCAGCTGAAAACCGCCAGCATAGCCGAAACTGAGCTGTTCAATTTCAACCATCATCGGCCTGCGGTGCCAGAAATGTTTCGCCAGCGCCGTTACGGCTGACATCAAGGAGCGCAAAGTCTGTGATCCGCCATGCGCCTTCTACAGGCTCAACCGTCAAATCTGCGCTGTAGGTGTTGCCACGCACATGCATGTGTTCTGCGTGACCAACAGTGCCGATGACCTGCCATGAGGCGTCTATTTTCAAAGAAGCGGCTTGCCGGGCTACTTTGGTGTTCAGAAGTTTGATTTCGTGGATCGTTTGGTCAGCTTCTTCCAATCCGCCACCCGCCATAGCCCCCACTCGCTCCAGATACAAATACTCTAACGCATTGCCGTGGGTGACGCTGGCGAGCGTATCGTAAATGACTTCTTCTTGCGTTTGGCCAAAAGCCTCATAAACAACGAGCAAGAGTGCCGGCGTTAGTCGCCAGAATTCATTTTTGGCATTTTCAACTGTCAAGGGTTCAAGCCCGGGCGCGGCATAGGCGGTGGTGTCGCTTGCACCCTCGCCGCGCATCACAAACAGCAAAGTCACGAAACCAATGAGTCCAGCAACAACAATGACGGCGATTTTGGATCCGCGACCCATGTTAAATCCCTGACCAGGTGACAGATTTGGTGTAAATTGTGCATGTTTGTCCTGAACTGCAAGCCGCTCATTCGCAAGTCCGGGCTTGTTGGCAAAATATGCCCTTTTGCCGCATCCAAAACTAAGACTCGCAATTAGAACAAAATAGGAACATAATCTCGTCTCCGATGGGAGATGAGGATGATAAAGCAAGCTTCTGCAGCGCAATTAAAAGCGGTTTTGCGGGCCAGATACGGCCCAGCAAGCACGGCTGATGTTCAATTTAAGAACGCCAACCAATCATCAGCCAAGCCTTGGCTCACAGGCGTTGCGGCCATTGATGAATGTCTACCGGAAGGCGGGCTTTCGCGTGCGGGCTTGCATGAGATCGAACCGCTAAAACCATCGGACATGCCAAGCTTAACCGGTTTTGGCTTTGCCCTTTTATCGCGCCTTGCGTCGACAAAACCAATCATCTGGTGCGTTACGGCAAGCCAAGTGGGTGATTATGGGCAACCCTATGCATTTGGTCTGTCACGCTTTGGCATTTCTCCTTCGCAGATTATTTTCGCCAAGGTTGCCAAGGACAAGGAACTGCCCTTCGCCTTGGAGGAAGCCATTAAAACACAAGGCATTGCAGCCGTTATCGGTGAAGGCTCACGTCCGTGCTTTACTGGTTCGCGCCGTATTGCGCTTTTATGCCAAACCCACCAGACGCCGTGCCTTTTCATGACGCCCAGACGCGGAGACCATAATGGCTCTGCAGCGCTGACACGGTGGCAAATTGCCCCGCAGCAGGGGGTAGAAGATCCGCGCGATCCTTTTGGCCCCGGTCTACCCTCTTGGGCTGTTGGCTTGCCGCGTGCGCGTGCAGGTCGTGCCATGCCGGGCATGGAGCCCGCTGATTTAACGTACACATCAAATCATACACAGCCCTACCCTTGGAGGATCATTTGGGATGACCAGACGCTATCTTTTCGTCCGGCTTCCGTTCTTCGCCATCGAGCGACACATCAAACGGCAAGCCAGCAATATGATGCGCAAAAAGCCATGGTGGGACGCTGAGGCTCAAAACACGCAAGGCATCGAAAATGATGACGCGCTGCTGGTGCTTGTGACGCATGGCGCCAAGGGCACGCGCATTTCTGCGCTTGGTCCTGATGGTTTGGCCGAAGGGCTTTGGCTTGACATGAAGCTCAATGATGCGCGTGCCATGTTGCCCGACCTCAAAGTGGCAACCCATGACACTGTGTCAGACGCACTGCTGCATAAAAGGCTCGCCCATTGGTTGCTGCGATATTCACCCAGTATCACGCGCCAGAGTGATGATGCGTTTGTCATCGATGTAGCTGGCTGTACACATTTGTTCGGCGGTGAAAGAGCGATGGCCCATGACGTTCAAAAACGTCTCAATCATATGGGCTTTACGGCCCGCCTCGCCTTTGCCGATACGCCGGGCGCAGCAATGGCGCTCGTAGGCTATGGCGCAGAAGATGTTCACATTTTGCCTTCCAATTCACCGCTCCACGCACTGGATGTTTTGCCGGCCGAGGCGCTGCGTCTCGATGCTGAAACACTGACGCTTCTTAAAAGGCTAGGGCTTAAAACAATTGGCGATGTGCGTTGTGTGCCGCGCATGGCACTCGAACGGCGTTTTTATGAAAACAAGAAAAGCCGCACCAAGTCGCAAAGTGCGGGTTTGGCTCGGTCGGTTCAGTGGCGCCTCGATCAGTTGACGGGCGCGGTCAGCGAGCCTTTGACCTACATCACCGAGCCACAGCTCTTTCGCGCCACCAAACAATGTCCAGCCCTTGCGCTTGAAATGGGGGCGGTGGAGATCGCGTTGCATGAGCTACTGCCAAAGCTTTGTGCGCAATTGCAGCAAGCGGGCATAGGTGCGCGTACATTCTGCTTGAGCGGCTATCGCGCCGATGGTGGAGTAAGCTCCGTAGAAGCTACCCTCTCCCAGCCCGTGCGCGATCCTGACGCCATTGCTCGCCTTTTCAAAGATCGGCTTGACCGAATTGATTGCGGCTTCGGCATTGATCTTTTTGTGCTGGCAGCTTTTCAAGTCAGCATATTGTCCGATACCCAAAGTGACGGATTTGATACCGAAAAGGATGCTTTTTCTTCCAATGGCATTGCCGCTTTCGCGGATATATTGACCAATCGCGGCCAAGGCAGTCAGGCTTTGCGTTTGCTGCCACGACAAAGCCATGTGCCGGAACGGGCCCAACGCTTTGCGCCGGTCAATACAGCCATTGACTGGCAGGCATGGGCTGTCGCTGAACCCGTATGGTCACCGCGACCTTTGCGCCTGTTGGCGCGCCCTGAACCAGCGAGAGTGACTGCTGAATTACCGGATTCACCACCCATGCAGTTCATTTGGCGCAAACGACTGCATAAAGTTATTCGCGCCCGCGGGCCTGAACGCATCATGTCTGAATGGTGGCATGATGATTTAAAAGCCAAGCGCAGCGCAACTTTCCGCGACTATTATGATGTCGAGGATGAAGCAGGTCTGCGCTACTGGATTTTTCGTGCCATTAGTGATGAGCCAGTTGAGGACATTGATGATCAGGTACGCATCATCAACTGGTTTGTGCACGGGCTGTTTTAAGCATGACGCGGCCGCCGGAAAATCCACCGATTGCTTTTAAGAGGCCCGACACGTCATCGGTGCCCAAGCCTGCGTCTGAAGCGCCTGCCTATGCCGAACTGCACTGCGCGACGAATTTTTCATTTTTGCGCGGTGCATCGCACCCCGGGGAGATGGTGATACAAGCCAAAGCGCTCGGACACAGTGCCATCGGCATCACGGATCGCAACACGCTGGCGGGTATGGTGCGTGCACATACACAAGCCAAGCAGGAAGGTATTCAATTACTTGTCGGCTGCCATGTGGTGCTTGCCGATGGCTTGTCATGCCTGGTCTATCCGACAGACCGTTTTGCCTATGGCCGCCTTTGCAAGATGCTGTCAGACGGTAAGCGTTCGGCAGAAAAAGGCGAATGCCATATCGAATTATCTGACCTTGTGCGCCATAGCGAAGGTCAGGCTTTGATCGTCTTGCCACCCGATGATTTCGCCGCGCATCACGATGATCTGGCGATCATGATTGATAAGCTCAAGAAAGCAAACCCAGCCGGTCTGTGGCTTGGCATGCATTTTCTTTTTCGCGGTGATGATCGCAAGCGCATGCGTGCCATCGCACAGTTGGCGCGTACGCAATCGATACCTTTGGTCGCCACCAATGCCTGCCTTTATCACGCTGAAGAGCGCCGCCGACTGCAAGATGTGGTGACTTGTATTCGCGAGGGCCAAAAGATCGATCAGGCGGGTTTTCTTTTACAGGCCAATGGCGAGCGACATTTGAAGCCGGCCAATGAAATGGCGCGTCTTTTCAAGCCATATCCCGAAGCAATCCATGCCACGACCAAGATCGCTAAACTGTGTCAATTCTCCATGGATGAATTGAAATATAACTACCCCAACGAGCCGATCCCGCCGGGCAAAACCGCTCAACGGCATTTGGAAGATTTGGTCGTAAAAGGGCTGGCTGAGCGCTTCTCAGGCCCGGTACCGGAGAAAGTTCAAAAGCTGATCGACAAGGAATTGGCACTGATCGGTGAACTGGAATACGCACACTATTTTCTGACCGTACACGACATAGTTGCTTGGGCGCGTAGGCAGAATATTTTGTGTCAGGGGCGCGGCTCGGCGGCCAATTCAGCCGTCTGTTATTATCTGGGCGTCACGGCTGTGGACCCGTCTCAATCGTCGCTTCTCTTTGAGCGGTTCTTGTCCAAAGAGCGCAAAGAACCGCCCGATATTGATGTCGATTTTGAACATGAACGCCGTGAAGAAGTCATCCAATATATATATCGCCGTTATGGCCACCACCGCGCTGCCATCGCGGCGACCGTCATCACCTATCGACCGCGTTCAGCGGTGCGTGAAGTGGGCAAGGTTATGGGGCTCTCCGAAGATGTCACCAGCGCGCTCGCCTCTACCGTCTGGGGTTCATGGGGCAAGGATATCCCCGAAGATCAAGTCCGGGAGGCAGGTCTCGACACCAGTGATCCCTTGCTGAAAATGACCATCGAACTAACCCAGCAATTACTCGGTTTTCCACGCCATTTGTCCCAACATGTGGGCGGTTTTGTTCTGACCGAGGACCCTCTTGAAGAGCTGGTGCCGATTGGCAATGCCGCGATGGAAAATCGCACATTCATTGAATGGGACAAGGACGACATTGATGAACTCGGCATCTTGAAAGTCGATGTGCTGGCGCTCGGTATGCTGACTTGCATTGCCAAATGTTTTGCAGAGATCAAAGAAAATTACGGTCAGCACTATACGCTGGCCAACATCAATCAGGAGGATGATCAGGTTTATGAGATGATCCAGCGCGCCGACACGCTGGGTGTCTTTCAGATCGAAAGCCGCGCGCAGATGAACATGCTACCGCGCCTCAAGCCAAAGACCTTTTATGATCTGGTCATCGAAGTCGCCATCGTGCGCCCCGGCCCCATTCAGGGCGATATGGTGCACCCATATTTGAAACGCCGCGACGGGATTGAGCCTGTCATTTATCCATGGCCGCAGAAATATCCCGAACAAAAGGATGAGTTGCGCAATATTCTTGGACGTACCTTGGGCGTGCCGCTGTTTCAGGAACAGGCGATGCAGATCGCCATTGATGCTGCCAAATTCACACCTGAGGAAGCCAATAAACTGCGCCGAGCCATGGCAACTTTCCGCAATGTTGGCACCATCCACCTTTTGCAGGAAAAGATGGTCAGTCGTATGATTGAGCGCGGTTATGAGCCGGAATTTGCCGCTAATTGCTTTGAACAGATCAAGGGTTTTGGCTCCTATGGTTTTCCGGAAAGCCATGCGGCCAGTTTTGCGCAGCTCGTCTATGTTTCTTGTTGGCTCAAACACTATTTTCCTGATGCTTTTTGCGCTGCACTCCTCAATTCACAACCCATGGGTTTTTACGCACCTGCGCAAATTGTGCGCGATGCGCGCGAACATGGCATTCAAGTCAGACCTGTCGATATAAACCATTCTTATTGGGATAATCATCTGGAGGAATGCCTGGAGGACGGCCGCTATGCCGTACGTCTCGGCTTCCGGCAAGTTTCAGGCTTTTCCCAAGAGGTGATGAGCGCTTTTGTTGAACGCCGCACACAGCACCTCACCTCTCCCGATGAGGCACGGCAGGTAACCGGCTTGACCCTTGCCAATTTGGAAAGGCTCGCCTCTGCCGATGCCATGCGTTCCATGGGTATGGACCGCAGGCAGGCCCTATGGGCAGTGCGTGGCATGGGAAGTGATGATCAAATGCCGTTGTTTGAAATAGCCCGTGCCAGTGCCTTGGGTCGGGACCTTGATGTTCAATTGCCGCAGATGGCGCTGCGCGAACATGTGGTCGCCGATTATCAGACACACCGCCTGTCGCTTAAAGCGCATCCGATGCAAATCCTCCGTCCGATCTATGAGCGTGGCATCAAAAGCCAATTGCCAAAACAGGCGTGGCGCAAACCGCAGCGCACTTTACAGGCCGCTGAGCTCTTCAAAACGCGCGACAAGGCTTGGGTCACCGTTGCTGGCGTGGTGCTCGTGCGCCAAAAGCCAGGCACCGCTAAGGGTGTTGTCTTCATCACCATCGAAGATGAAACAGGCACGGCCAACATTGTTGTCTGGTCAAAACTGATGGCGCAATATCGGCGCACAATCATGGCCGCGCGGTTAATCGCAGTGCGTGGTCAGGTGCAGCGTGAAGGTGATGTGATCCATGTGGTCGCCCACGAGTTGATCGACCGTACAACTGATCTCGACACTTTGTCCGACGATGAGTTTGAACTGCAATTTGCCAATGCCGATCATGTGAAATCACCTCTACCCGAGACGTCATCGGCGCACAGAAAGCTGGATCGCATGCGCGCTCGCGGCGAAACGGCACAGAGCGACATTGCTGATTTCAACAGACAGGAGACTGACCGCGCGGGACGAAACCCTGGGATTTCCGGCTTTGGAAGAAAAGACAGCAACGCCAACATCATACCACTGTCGCATGCCGATGAAGTAATCAAACCACAGGATGATCGACGAGGCTTGCCGGTGCACACCATTAAGGAACCACGCCTCAAGAAGCCAATTGTGGTCAACCAAGGTCGGCATCCGCGCAATGTGCGCATTATCCCGAAGAGCCGCGATTTTCACTAAACCTCCTCTCTTTGACGGCGTCTTCTGTGAAATCTCAAAAAGGCCTATTGCAACCTATGAGTGATAACGCTCTAATCTGCACGTGGCGGACAAATCGAATCAGAGGTTGAAATGCACCATGAAAATCGCTCAGCCAGTTGAACCCTGCCCATTTTGCCATTCACCATTCGTGGGTGTCTTTCCAATCTATCCCGATCACGAACACAATAATCTGCAGGCAGGACAATGCCCCGATTGTAGAGCAGTCGGGCCTGTAGCTACGACCGCTCAAATGGCTCTTCGGGAATGGAACTTATATGCACGCGAAAACGCAGATGCGCCGATAGCTGCCGTCGGCTGAGGCTAATAGAGCCAACGGACAAGCATAAGTGTCAGGGCCGGGAACGCCGCCAACAGGCCGATACGGGCCATATCAGAAACAACAAAGGGCAGAGCGCCACGATAGGTCTGCCCAATTGATACATCCTTGGCGAGCGAATTGATCACAAACAGGTTTAGCCCAACTGGAGGAGTAATCAGGCCGATTTCCACTGCCATGAGCACCAAGATCCCAAACCAGATACCGACCTCTTCTGGTGAAAGCCCAAAATCCAACTGTGTCACAATGGGTACGAAGATCGGTACTGTCAAAAAAATCATGGCAAGCGAATCCATCACCATGCCGAGCACAAGGTAAAGCAGAAGAATAATAAACAAGATGGTCCAAGGGTTATAATCGCCTTCTAGAAAAAAGGATGCCAGTGTTTGTGGCACTTGTGCTGACGCCAGGAAGGAATTGAACATGGCGGCAGCCAACACGATAAAAAAGATCATTCCTGTATTGCGAGCGTTACCAAGAAGAGCCTCCTTAAGTGTCTGAAAATTGAGGCTCCTATTCATCAAGGCAACCAACCCCGTGCCGGCAGCACCAATTGCAGCAGCTGCGGTCGGCGAAAAGAAGCCTGCGTAAATACCGCCAATCACCACCGTAAAAATCAACAAGACCGGCCAAACAGGCCCCAGTGCACGAAATCGCTGCCGATAGGGCAAACGATCTAATCGCTGACCCCAATTGTCGTTTAAACGCGTGTAAACAGCAATCGTGACAAAGTAGCCCGCCACCGCAATCACTCCGGGAATCAACGCGGCTGTGAAGAGTTTCTCGATATTCTGCTCGGCTAAAATTGCGTATATTACCAGAACAATTGAAGGTGGAATTAAAATGCCGAGCGTCCCACCAGCAGCCAGCGCACCGGTCGATAAAGCCCCAGAATATCCGGAACGTTGAAGCTCAGGCAACGCGACCCTTCCCATGGATGAAGCCGTTGCCAATGACGAACCACATACCGCGCCAAAACCAGCCGATGCGCCAATAGATGCATAGGCCAACCCGCCACGCCTGTGCCCCAGCCATGCTTCGGCTGCCTTAAACAGGGCTGACGACATTCCTCCACGCGTTGCAAATTCACTCATCAGAAGGAAGAGCGGGATGATCGATAAAGAGTAGTTAGAGAAAGTTCGATATGCGAATGTCTTCAATTGGTTATCCATCATGCGCATGTCACCCGACAGCACATAGGTACCAGCAAGACCCACGAGCATCATGGCAGCGGCCAAAGGAATACGCATAGCGGCCAGCAAGAGCATAAGTGGAAAACCAAGCATACCCAGTTGGAATGGTGTTAGTGACGCATTGAGAAAATCGACCACTGCAAATGCCTAACTGTGAGCCAGGAGGGTTCGAGCGCTGCGCCAAATGCAAAACAGACAGATCAGCAAAAACACTCCAACGCAGAGTTGGGCGATGACATAGCCCGGCCAAAGGGGAAGTCCCAGTACCTGGCTCTCTTCGGCATCATTCAAACGCCCAAATGCCGTTGCAAAATCGCCTGTCAACAATAGATCAAAAAACGGCTCTTGGCTCCGTCTTGGTGGCTTGAAAACAAGGTTCCATTGTCGTGTGAAGATCAAAAGGGCAGTAAATGTGATAGCGATATCGCCCAACAAATCGAGAACGCGATTGAGACGCTCGTTGAAAGCTGACTTGAAGAGATCGACCGTGATGTGACCCTTTTGGAGCATCACCCACGGCAGAGCCGCAAAAACGGCCAAGCCAACACCAAAGACCACCAACTCCTCTTCTCCGAGGATGGGGCGCAACCAAGGTAAGGTTTCGCCAACAGTTGCGCTTTCAAAGAACTGATCAGCCACCCTGCGGGCCGTCTTCAGGGCCACGCTCAGGCAAGTCACAAGAATGGCAAAAAGCAACCCAAGTCCACCGATAAGAGCCACACCGCTGGCAACAGCATTTGCGATGCGCTCAGCATACTTGAACACCGGGCCGTCGGCTGCTGTAGCTTGGCTGTTGCTTTGCACGTTCACTCGTTAGCGGATATCAGCGCATTGGCCTCGGCAATAGCGGCAGCTCCATCAAACCCTTCATCAGCTGCGCGCGATATAAAGCGATCATAGACCGGCTGTGCCGCCTCCACCCAACGCGCAGTTTCAGCTTCATCGAGTGTAACGATATTATTGCTACCGGAGAGTTCTCGGCCTTTTGCGTCGCCTGCCAAAACAATACCACTTGCTTGCAATGAAAGAGCTTTGCCGGTTTCCTCATCCAGAATGTTACGCAAGTCCTCCGGCATCGCATCGTAACTATCCCAATTCATGGCCAGAATAAAGGTCGCCGTGTAGAGCGCACGATCGCCGGAAAGTTCAGTGTGATTGTTGACCAACTCTTGAAGACGTATCGACGGAACAATTTCCCACGGCACCACAGCACCGGAAATGACGCCCTTGGCCAAGTTCTCGGGAATTGCCGGCAGCGGCATGCCAACCGGTGTTGCACCTAGTTCGCCCAACAGATCTGTCACCAAGCGGGTAGGTCCACGCAACTCCATGCCCGCGATGTCCTCTAGGCTATTGATTGGCTCGTTAGCATGGATGATGCCCGGCCCGTGCACCCAAGCGGCCAATATTCGTGTCTCATCCAGTTCCGTGTCTTGCAGACGCGTTGAAATCAAATCGTAAAGCGCACCCGATGTCGCCGTCGCATCACGCATCATAAACGGAAGCTCAAAGACCTCGAGTTCATCAAACCGTCCGGGTGTATATCCGGGCAGCGTCAGGATGATATCGACCGCACCGTCGGCAGCCTGACCGTAAAGGTCGGCAGGGCCGCCTCCCAATGACATGCTTTCAAAAACTTCGACTTTGATGCGTCCATCGCTTGCCTCCGACAGACGGTCAGCCCAAGGCAGCAGAAAATTGGCATGCAATGGTGCCCTCGACGACATAAAATGGTGCACACGCAATGTCACATCCTGTGCAGTGGCGTGGCTTGCACCCAAAATAGCCGCCAAAACAAGCGCAAGGGCCGCGAATACAATCTTCAATGGTTCGTCCTCAGGTAGTCTGCAAAATCTTCGCTACGCCTTAGCGGAGATAGACCCCAAGTAACAACTGTCTAATGCGCCAGATGCTTCAATTTCGCGCGGCAAGCCATCATTCAACGAGCGTGGTTTTCGTCCCGCCGAGACCTGCAGGAACGGGCAAGTCGGTTGCTGCGTAGTCAGATTTGACCACAAGGGTTGGGCCGTCGCCTAGCCACATACGTCCAACAACAATTGCTGTATAGGCGGACCTGTCAGCAACCGGTGCCTGAGCGTCGATCATCATAATGCTCTTAGCCAAGTAATTGGCTCCAAGCAAATTGCGAGGCCTGTAGATTCCAGTCTTGCAGATTTGCTTCTCGCACGCTTGCAATTGCAGCGGCATCCGCAACGCGCCAAGCAAGGCAAACTGACCACGCCTGTCTCTGGCACATATAACAACAAGCGACGTAAGGTGATTCACCCGAAAAGTCCCGTGCTCGCACGAGGCATTTAGCGAGGGAGCTTTAGAGCTCAATTAACTGGTGTAGTTAAACAGGTGTCACTCACGCCTTGTCACTTGATGAAAAAGGCCCTCACACGAGGCGGCTTTGTTCAATCGCAGCGCGTATGAAACTTGCAAAGAGCGGATGCGGCTCAAATGGGCGGGACTTCAGTTCCGGGTGATATTGAACACCGATGAACCAAGGATGGTTCTCGTATTCAATAGTTTCCGGTAAAAGACCGTCCGGCGACAATCCTGAGAAGACCAATCCCGCTTTTTCCAATTGATCTTTATAAGAAACATTGACTTCGTATCGGTGGCGATGGCGCTCGCTCACGCTGTCGGCGTTGTAAATCTCCGATATACGGGAGCCCTTCTTAAGCGGATGTGGATAGGCACCCAGCCGCATTGTTCCGCCCAAATCACCGGCGGCCTCACGCTTTTCCAGCTGATTTCCCTTCAACCACTCGGTCATGATGCCAACAACGTTGGTGCCTTGTCGTTCAAACTCACTGGAATTGGCATCATCAATGCCCGCCAAATTACGTGCAGCATCGAGAACAGCCATCTGCATGCCATAACATATGCCGAAGTATGGGACTTTATGCTCACGTGCAAATGTTGCCGCTTTAATTTTGCCCTCGGCGCCGCGCGCACCAAAACCGCCAGGCACCAAAATACCGTGCACTTTTTCAAGATGTGGTGACGGGTCTTCGCTCTCAAAGACCTCCGACTCGATCCACTCGATGTTGACCCGCGTTTGGTTTGCGATGCCACCATGCGCCAGCGCTTCGATCAAGGATTTGTACGCGTCCTTCAACCCCGTATATTTCCCGACAATCGCGATGGTGACATCACCCTCCGGGTTGTGAATACGGTTGCAGACATCATCCCAGACTTCCATGCGCGGTTGAGGTGCCGGATCGATGCCGAATGCTGCCAACACTTCCTGATCAAGCCCTTCATCATGATAGGCCTTGGGAACGTCGTAGATATTTTTAACATCCAGAGCCTGAATGACCGCTGCCTCACGCACGTTACAAAATAGCGAAAGCTTGCGCCGTTCAGCTTGAGGGATTTCGCGGTCTGCCCGCACGAGCAAAATATCCGGCGCTATACCAATGGAACGCAATTCCTTCACAGAGTGCTGTGTGGGCTTGGTTTTCAGTTCACCTGCCGCCGGTATGTAGGGCATCAATGTCAGATGCACATATACGGCATTGCCTCTTGGAAGATCGTTCCCGAGTTGGCGGATAGCTTCCATGAAAGGCATTGCTTCAATGTCACCGGCAGTACCACCAATTTCGCAAAGAACGAAATCATAGTTCTCGTTCCCATCTAAAACGAAGGCTTTGATTTCGTCGGTTACGTGCGGAATGACCTGAACGGTGGCGCCCAGATAATCCCCTCGCCGCTCCTTGCTGATAATGTTTTGATAGATACGACCGGTCGTAATATTGTCGTTCTGGTTCGCCGAACGACCGGTGAAGCGTTCGTAGTGGCCCAGATCAAGATCGGTCTCAGCACCATCATCGGTCACGAAGACTTCGCCGTGTTGATAGGGCGACATCGTTCCCGGATCCACGTTTAGATAGGGATCAAGCTTTTTCAGCCGAACTGAATATCCGCGCGCTTGAAGAAGCGCGCCCAACGCTGCAGATGCTACGCCTTTTCCGAGAGAGGAAACCACGCCACCCGTAATAAAAACATACCGTGCCATGGGATTTCAGCCCTAGAGCGAGTCCCCGCAATGCGCAAAGGAAAAATGCATCAATTTCATTTGCGCACAAAAAAGCCTGGCTCGATGGCCAGGCTTTCCAGCCAATGTTGGCTTGATTTATTGGTTTGGAATGACGGGAGCCGTGTTGCCGCTATCTTCCGATCCCGTTGGAACATCAGCGCTGCCATCACCTGCCGAAACGTCAGACTCTGAAGGCGCGCCACCTAACAGATCGAGAACACCACCAGAGCCGGTTGGTACCGTACCGTCTTCTTGTGTCTCGCCAATGGATGGAATTTGGTTCAGGACACCGCCAGCATTGTCAGAATAACGCGCCAAAAGGCCCAGCGAAACTGAAGTGACGAAAAATGCAATGCCAAGATAAGTTGTAATGCGCGCGAGCGGATTTGTTGCTGCACGTGAGGCCATAAAGTTACCACCACCGCCACCAATTCCCAAGCCACCACCTTCGGACCGCTGCATCAACACAACAGCGACCAGGGCAAGAACAATCATCAGGTGGATGACAATAAGGACGGTTTCCATCACATACTCAATCTAGATTTTCGGTCGCAATAAACGCAACATCGATCAATGCCAAGACACTGGGCAAAACTTTATGTTGTAGCGCCAGCAGCGATCTCGCAGATGGCGAGGAAGTCTTCCGATTTCAAGCTAGCACCGCCAATCAACCCGCCATCGACGTTGTGAATGGCAAGAATCGCTTCTGCGTTCGATGGTTTAAGTGATCCGCCATAAAGAATGCGCATTTTGTTACCTTCGGACGGATAGCGGCTGACAAGAGAATCACGAATGAACCCATGCATTGTCTCAATGTCCTGCTCCGATGGCACCAAACCGGTGCCAATTGCCCAGACAGGTTCGTAGGCTACGACAATATTGTCCGCTGAAACGTCCTCATAAAGCGAGCCGGACAGTTGGGTCCCGACAACATCGGTTGCGCGCCCTGCTTCGCGTTCTTCTCTTGTTTCACCAACGCACACGATTGCAGTAAGTCCGGCTTTTGTTGCAGCAATCGCCTTTTCCATAACAGCAATATCGCTTTCGCTATGGTCGGTTCGTCTTTCCGAGTGCCCAACGATGACGGCGCTCGCGCCACAGTCGACAATCATAGCTGCTGAAACATCACCAGTATGAGCACCATTCTCAGCGGCATGACAGTCCTGCGCGCCGATGATTAGACTTGTCGCTTCTACAGCCGATACAGCACGCTCGCACAATGTTGCCGGAACGCAAATTGCCGCATCAATGGCGGTATTCATGCCAGCCGAGCCAGTCGCAATCGCTTTCAACGTCGGCAAATCGCCAGAAAGGCCGTTCATTTTCCAGTTGCCTGCGATCAGCGGCTTGATATCAGGTGTCATTTTGGCGTCCTCCTTGGGATGATGCGTTAGCTTCTTTCTGAGGCAAGGTGAAGACCTGTTGAGCACCTTGGCTTGCGCTCTACGCTTGGCCTACGTAAACGGAAGAAAAATTTGGGAGATTTGAATCAATGTTAGACGCGCTGCGTTCGTTGTCGCGCTCATGGGTCGGTATAGCGCTGCTTGGTCTTCTGATTGCGGGTCTTTTGGTTTTCGGCGTGGGGCAAACGGGTCAGATTGGTGCCAACTCGGTTGTGACGGCGGGCCAAAGCACTGTAACGCCCGCAGAGTACCGCTTGGCCTATGAGCGTCAGATCCTTACACTCTCCCAGCAATTCGGTAGACGTTTATCGCCGGACCAAGCGCGCCAGTTTGGACTTGATAATCAAGTGCTGAACCAAATCGTCACCGGCGTTGTTTTAGACGAGCAAGCACGGATTATGGGATTGGGCACCTCGCAAGCGCGCCAAGCCGCTACTATTGGTGAGCTATATCCCAGCTTCTATCGCGCAAACGGTGAATTCAACCGTGAACAATTGCGCTTTGAGCTGCGCCAACAGCGTATCACCGAAGAACAATTCATTGACTCGATTAATAGCGCTACACGTCGGCAACAGATCATCGAAGCACTGTCCGATGGCATAGCAGCACCGCGCTTTTTTCTGGATGAACAACAGCGCCACCAAGGCCAAACGCGCGATGTTGAACTAATTGAAATTTCAGACGCAGAAATTGTGGCAATTGAAACGCCTTCAGATGCCGATTTGACCGCCTACTTCGAAGACAATGCAGATCGCTATCGAGCGCCGGAATACCGCTCTGTCATGCTGGTCGAATTAACACCGCAAAGCCTCGCGGAAGAAAGCGCTATCGATATATCCATGGTGCGCGAGGAATATGAGCGTCGTATCGATAATTACCGTCAACCTGAGCAGCGCACAGTTCTACAACTTGTTTTCCCGGATCGTGAGGCTGCGCTGGATGCCCGTGCACGCGTCACAGATGGAACAAGCATTGACGCAATTGTCGCAGAGTTGGGGCGCAGCATGGACGATGTTACGCTCGGGACTTTCACTCAATTGACTATGCCTGATCAAACGCTTGCTGAGACTGCATTTGGTCTTGAAGACGCGGGTATCGTGTCTGACGTTGTCGACGGCACGTTCGGTCCGCTTCTCGTTTGGGTTTCCGAAATAATCCCGGAACAAACACAGCCCTTTGAAGAGGTTGAAGCAGAACTTCGTGATACTCTGGCGCTCGTTGAAGCAAATGACATATTGCTGAACGTAAGCGATGCCTACGAAGATGCCCGGGCTGCAGGCGCTACTATGCAAGAAGCTGCGACGAGCCAGCGTCTTTCGGTCATATCAATTGAGGCCGTTGATGCGACTGGCCGCGACAAGGACGGTGAACTAGTTAGTCTCCCCGAATCCAACGAGTTGCTGCGCGAGATTTTTACAGCTGACATCGATACTGAAAATCCGCCACTGAGTGCCTCCCCGGACGGTTTTCTCTGGTATGAAGTTGCCGAAATCGAAGATGAGCGCGCTCGGACTTTGGATGAAATACGTGAGCGAGTGATTGAAGACTGGACGACTGACGAACGTAATCGCCTGCTCGACGAAGCGGCGGAAAGCATCGTTGCGCAATTGGATGCCGGTGGAATACTAGGCTCGATTGCCGAAGAAGGCGGGTACACGCTTACGACCAAATTTGGTTTGGCGCGGCGGACCGATGACCCTGACTTCGGACGCGCCGGTGTACGGTCGCTATTCTCTGTTGGCCCCGATGCCAATGGATTTGTGCGGTCCATCGATGGTGAGCGTCGTTTCATTTTTCGTGTGACGGCCGTCACCGACCCCTTGGAAAGCGAGGCAGATGAGAACCTTGGAGAGCTAGTGGCGCAAGGAATTGCCAACGATATTTTCCAACAGTCCATCATCAAGCTTCAAAATGAGTTTCCCGTTTCGGTCAATCAACAGGCCATCAGCTTGGCATTAGGGCAGTAAAAAATGGCTGAGATGAAGACATTTATTGGGAAAGTCGCTGATGGACAGGCGTTGAGCGCAGATGAAGCGCGCGAGGCGTTCGACGTCATCATGTCTGGAGAAGCCACGCCCTCACAGATCGGCGCGTTCCTGATGGGTTTACGCGTTCGCGGCGAAACGGTGGACGAGATATCCGGTGCTGTCTCGACGATGCGGGCCAAAATGGCACGCGTTGAAGCGCCGCATGAAGCTATCGATATTGTTGGCACTGGCGGTGACAATTCGGGAACCTACAATATCTCCACAGCGGCTTCGATGATTGCCGCAGGTGCCGGCGCAAAAGTTGCCAAACATGGTAACCGTTCCTTGTCATCTAAGTCCGGCGCGGCCGATGTTTTAGCGTCGCTTGGCGTCAATATCGAAATCGGTCCGGAAACTATTTCAAAGTGTATTGATGGCGCCGGTTTGGGTTTCATGTTTGCGCCCATGCACCATTCAGCCATGAAACATGTTGGGCCGAGCCGCGTCGAAATGGGTACCCGTACCATCTTTAATCTCTTGGGACCGCTCTCCAATCCGGCAGGTGTCAAACGGCAGGTTGTCGGCGTTTTCTCACCTCAATGGCTGGAACCACTTGCCCGGGTTCTAGGTGGTCTAGGCTCGGAGCATGTTTGGGTCGTCCATGGTGAGGGTTTGGACGAGTTTACCACCGCCGGTGAAACGCAAGTTGTCGAATGGGCAAACGGATCGCTGAACAGCTTTACAGTTGCACCGGAGGATGTCGGGTTGGAACGAGTATCGCTTGAAGAACTCAAAGGTGGGACGCCCGATGAAAACGCGCGCGCACTAACCGATTTGCTGGATGGGAAACTCAGTGCATATCGTGATATTGCTTGCCTCAATGCTGCTTCTGGATTGGTCGTTAGCGGACTGGCGAAAGATTTGAAGCACGGGGTGGCTCTGGCTGTTGATGCAATAGACAGTGGTCGGGCAAAACACGTATTGGCTGACGTGATCAAAATATCGAACGAAGCGTAATAAATGGCTGATATCCTTCGCAAAATCGAAGAATACAAACGCAAAGAGGTCGCTGCGGCAAAGGCACGTCTTTCCACTACGGACTTACAGGAACAGATTGCTGACCTTCCCGCTGCCCGTGGCTTTCTCAACGCTCTTTCAGATAAACGGAATGTAGGCAGTTTTGGACTGATTGCAGAAATCAAAAAAGCCAGTCCTTCAAAGGGACTGATACGGGAAGACTTTGACCCGCCAGCCCTGGCGAAAGCGTATGAAGACGGTGGCGCCGCTTGTCTGTCTGTTCTGACCGATGCCCCTTCTTTTATGGGCCACTCGGACTTCCTGCATCAAGCGCGTCAGGCAACGCTACTACCTGCCTTGCGCAAGGATTTCATGGTCGATGTTTATCAGGTCTATGAAGCCCGAGCTTGGGGCGCTGATGCGATTTTGATTATCATGGCAAGTGTTGACGATGCCCTTGCGCGTGCACTGGAAGATACTGCATTCGAATTGGGGATGGATGCACTGATTGAAGTTCACAACGAGGCAGAAATGGAGCGCGCACTTCGGTTGAAGTCAAAGCTGATCGGCGTCAACAATCGCGACTTGCGCAGTTTTGACGTCGATCTTGCTGTCAGTGAGAGGCTGGCCAAAATGGTGAACCCTGACGAACATTTACTCGTTGGTGAAAGCGGCATTTTCACCAACGCTGATTGCAAGCGACTGGCGACGTCTGGTATTTCCACCTTCCTTGTCGGTGAAAGCCTCATGCGTCAGCAGGACGTGACGGGTGCCACATCAGCCCTTCTTCTAGGTGAGCGGGTTGAGGAAGCGCGTTCAGCGTAGTGACAACATGGAAGATGACCCGTCCACCAAAGATCATGTCCTGACCCATCTGGGAGATGATGGGGCTGCTCGCATGGTGGATGTAGGAGACAAAAAATCGACCAAGCGTGTGGCCGTCGCGTCCGGGCGCATCTCCATGTCATCTGACACGCTATCGATGATTTTAGCGGGCAATATGAAAAAAGGCGATGTTATGAGCACTGCCAGGGTCGCGGGCATTATGGCTGCAAAGCGCACCTCTGACCTTGTTCCCCTTTGCCATCCATTGCCGCTGAATAAGGTAGAAATTGTCATTTCTCCCGACTTGAACGGAAAAGCGCTAATCGTAAGCGCTAGTGTTTCAACTGACGGCAAGACCGGCGTAGAAATGGAAGCGCTCACCGCAGCAAGCATCACCTGTCTCACAATCTACGACATGGCAAAGGCAGTGCAAAAGGATATGGTCATCGGCCCAGTTCAACTAGAGAGTAAAACTGGCGGTGTTTCCGGCGATTACAAGCGCGATGTGTAAACAATCATCACCGGTCATGATGTCCTTTGAAGAGGCATTTGCTCGCATAACCAATATCGCACCGCTTGCTGGTATCGAGCAGCTTCCAATTTCAAGCGCATGCCAAAGGGTGCTTGGCCAGGACGTCGTAGCTCGCCTGAACCAACCGCCCTACGCAGTTTCGTCCATGGATGGTTATGCGGTACGCGCCTCCGACACAGAAGGGCAAGACAGCACGCTAACGGTCGTTGGAGGGCTTGCCGCGGGAGATGCGCCGGGGCGTTTAGAGGTAGCCAAGGGTGAAGCGGCGCGTATTTTTACCGGTGCAGCAGTTCCTTCCGGCGCTGATAGCGTTGTAATTCAGGAAAATGTGACGACACTCGACAATGGCCAAATTGAGCTAAAGGGCGATGTAAAGAGTGGAGATTATGTTCGTCCTGCAGCATATGACTTTTCGGTCAATGACACATTGTTGCAAGAAGGGCAGTTGCTGCGATCATCCGATCTGTCGCTGGCGGCAGCTGCTGGTCATGAGTTTCTGACGTTACGCCGCAAACCGCGGGTCGCAGTGATTTCGACCGGCAACGAGCTGGTCGCGCCGGGGACAACTCCAGCTCCGGGTCAAATAATCGCTTCCAACGCTATTGGTGTTGCCAACTTGCTTCAAAAATTTGGCGCTCAACCAATAGACATGGGAATCGCGCGAGATGACATAAGGCAGCTTACCACCAAGTTTGAAGAAGCCATCGACGCAAAAGCCGATGTCATTGTCACACTTGGCGGTGCATCAGTTGGCGACCATGATCTTGTGCGCCCTGCCCTGATGGGACTGGGTGCTCAGCTGGATTTCTGGAAGGTTGCGGTGCGTCCCGGTAAACCACTCATGTTTGGTCAGCTGGAAAGTACTCAAATATTGGGTCTACCGGGCAACCCTGTATCAAGCTTGGTCTGCGCCCATATTTTTCTCAAGCCTCTGATGCGAACTCTTCTGAGCCAAGAGGCAAGCCTTGAAATGAAGCAGGCGGTGCTGGCATCGCCACTTCCGGCCAACGGTCAACGCCGACACTTCATGAGAGCCAAGCTTGAATCCAATAATGGCGCTTTGCACATGCTTCGGCCTCTTCAAGATCAAGATTCATCGCTTCTGTCGCAGCTATCCAAAGCAGATGCGCTCATCAATGTACCTCCGCATCAAGCGCAATTGCCCAAGGGCAGTAGCTGTGAATTTCTGCTGCTAGAATAGCCCATTTCAGGAACATTTGTCCACGAATAATAAACACTTGCAGAACACATTAGGAACGTATAGCGTTTATGTAGTCGATATTTGATTCTGGGAATAGAAGATGCTGACCCGCAAACAACTCGATTTGTTGATATTCATCAATGAGCGTTTGAAGGAAACTGGCGTGCCGCCTTCTTTCGACGAGATGAAAGAAGCGCTGGATTTGGCATCAAAATCAGGAATCCACCGCCTGATTACTGCACTGGAAGAGCGCGGCTTTATTAGGCGGTTACCGAACCGCGCGCGGGCTCTTGAAGTTGTGAAACTACCCGATGCAGTTGCACCCAGTAATGTAATGCAGCGCGGCTTCTCGCCCAGCGTGGTTGAGGGTGGCTTGAGTAAATCGCACGTGCCATCACCCTTGCGCAGCGCAAACGATGATGTCGATTTGGATAGCGGCATACCTGTTATGGGTAAGATAGCTGCTGGCGTACCAATTTCAGCCATTGAACATCAAACGCGTAGCGTCGTCGTTTCTCCCGATATGCTTGGAAAGGGTGAACACTATGCGCTGGACGTCGAGGGGGATTCGATGATCCACGCTGGTATCCTTGATGGCGATACGGTGATTATCAAACGTACCGACACTGCAAATCCAGGCGACATCGTGGTTGCACTTGTCGATCAAGAAGAAGCGACTTTGAAGCGCTATCGGCGCAAAGGAGCATCGATCGCTTTAGAGGCCGCCAATCCAGCCTATGAAACAAGGATATTCGGCCCGGACCGCGTTGATATTCAGGGGCGGTTGGTTGGTTTGGTTCGTCTTTATTGATGCACTATTTGCGTTGATAAGGAGCCAGATCTCGCGCTGCGCGACTATATACACGATGGGCATGCCAAGAGCGTAGTGTGTCCCCGATGGCGTGCTGGACGTTGAGCTTTGTTGCGGTGACGCCGTTGCGAATGTCTGAATGTTGCGCTTTGACCATGAATACCTGCGCAGCGCCTTTTAGAGCCAATGATTGCGCTGTGATAATCACAGGCTGCGCTTTTTCTGACGAGCATTCCAATTTTGCCGGCGCAAAGCTCTCTACAATGAGTTCATACTCGTTGCACATTTGCTGATATGTGGCTTGAGCATCGCTTACCACTGCAATCCTTATTGGCGGGTCATGCCCGTTTTCGATACGTGCCTGGCAAACACCTTCTTCGTGGCAGTGGAAACGATTAGGCTCTGATGGTTCTTGGGAGTTCTTTGGCTTTATGAACCCGGCTGGGTCCACAGCATCCGCTTCAGCCCATTGATCAATCGTGAAACGATTGGGCCTATTGCGGTTAACGGCAATTTGAGCGGGCCTATTGTCTGTGGCTGGAACGACGATTGCCACTTGGCGTGCATCCTCTGAAATATGCAAAATCGGTGGCTCCTCATTGAACTGCGGCGCCAAGGCAATCAGTAATGGAATTGCAAACAAATACCGCATCCAAGTTCGTGGAAGACAAACAAGGACAAGTGCAACTGCTAGCAGAAGCATACGTGCAACGCTAATGGCACCCACTCTGCCGGGCGACGACAAAGATGCAAAATAGTCGGCAATCGCTATCACCAAGTCGATGGAAGAAAACATGACGGGAAACACAAAACCATCAAGGCCGAACGGTAATGCCACCATGGCTATTAGAGCTGATGGCATTGTTACAAACGTAACAATTGGCATAGCAGCTACGTTTGCAAACAGACTTAGAGGCGCAATGCGGTGGAAATGGTAGATGGAGAATATGCTGGTCGCCAAACCAGCAATTATCGCAGTTGCCGCGAGGCCCAAGAAGATGCGCCATGACGCACTCACAGCTGTTAACACAGGATGTTTGACGGAATTCTGATCCGTCAAACTGGACCTCCTTCTATTGAGGACGTCAAAACCACCAATCAATGCAAGAGTCGCCGCAAACGACATTTGAAAACCGGGCGTGACCACCGCTTCAGGCGCGACTACAACAATGATTATTGCTGCAATAGCAAGATTGCGCTTCGTCAACGCTGGCCGGTCTGCGCAAAGGGCCAGAAGCATGACGGTCAACATGATGAAGGAACGCTGTGTTGCCACACTCGCGCCAGCAAGCAGCAAATAGACTGAGGCCACACATAGTGCAGCACCAGCGGCCCATTTCTTCGTTTGGCGCCGCGCTGCAATTGTTTGGTCCCATGAAAGCGCCAAACGAACGCAAAACATTACCGTTCCAGCAACAAGCGCCATGTGCAGACCGGAGATAGCCAATATATGCGCCAAGCCAGTGCGGCGGAGGACTTCCGTGACCTCGCCGGGTATCCGGCTCTTCTTGCCTGCAATCAAAGCTGCCGCAACTGCGCTGGCGGGCTTTTCTGGTGCCTGTTTAACAATATGGTCGGCCAACCGTAATCGCATGCCTGACAATCCGCCAAACAGAACATCCGGGCTATGCGTAATAGCTTCTGGCATTCCGTAGCTAAACCCGTTTGCTCCATAACCCGCAAAATAGGCTTGGAACGCAAAATCGTACCCGCCCTGTCTAACCGGCCCCGAGGCGGCTCTTAGCTGGGCCGTCGCGCGCATTATAGTGCCGGGTACGAGGTTAGGATTTTCCTTTCGGCTCGTGATGCGGACAATTTCAGGTGCATGGCGCAGGCGTGGTCTTTCGGTCTTGAATATCTTGACCGTATAGCGTGCTGCACCATCTGGCCGGCGTTCCACATCCATCACACGGCCCGTAACGGTTGTAACGACAGCCGAACCCATCGTCGGCGTTGAACGCCAGTGGGTATGCGTTTGCGCTGTCAGTGCCCCTAGAAGCAAAAATGCTGATGCTACAAGCAACAGCCTGGGTACCAAATAGGAACGCAACGCACATGCGGCGACACAATTGGCGACCAAAAGCGCTGGAATTTGATGGCGAGCCGGTTCAACGGAGAGCGCAAAGTATGTTGCGCAACCAAGTATCATGAAGATCGGGATAGTCAGAAAGAGCGTTCCATACTCAACTTCGTCTGCAAGAGCGAGCATGAGCCTAGATCTTATTGTGATCGCCGTGTCTTGAAGCAAGAGGCGCTTAGGTGCAGGCTCAAATCTCTTGGGCGTGATCGCTTGAGTTAAAAGTGGCTCTACCGTATGGCCCGTTGACGGCTTCACGGGCAACTTGTTGAACGCAAGCCGTTCATCAACCTGCGCAGACAACTGATCGTTAGTCCGACCATAGGTCCGCTCACGCAAATTGGTTTGCGTTTTATCCGCCACGTTTTACTGCCCCTGTGCCCGCCTTCACTATTGGGCACGAAACAATCAACGTCAAACTGTCTTAGCATGGTTGAAGCGGGCGATGATTGTGTTAAGCCGCGCCCAAACTCCAGCCAACCATCACGTCGAACAGGTATTTATGGCAGACAACATCATCACCCGTTTCGCTCCCTCGCCAACCGGCTTTTTGCATATTGGCGGCGCGCGCACTGCCTTGTTTAACTGGTTGCTGGCGAGAAAATCTGGCGGCAAAATGCTCTTACGCATTGAAGACACGGACAGAGCCAGATCAACGCAGGAAGCCGTTGATGCCATTATTGATGGCCTTAAGTGGATGGGGCTTGAGTGGGATGGTGATCCGATATCCCAATTTGACCGGGCGGATCGGCACCGCGAAATCGCCCAAACGCTGCTTGAAAACGGTCATGCCTATAAATGCTACGCGTCACCAGAAGAATTGGAAGCCATGCGAGAAACGGCACGTGCCGCTGGCGCTCAGCCGCGCTATGATGGGCGGTGGCGTGATCGCGACCCGGCAGAAGCGCCCGCTGGTATCAAGCCTGTCATCAGGATCAAGTCGCCAGTTGAAGGCAAGACCGTCATACATGATCAGGTGCAAGGTGTGGTCGAGTTCCCCAATGATGACCTTGATGACTTTGTTATTTTAAGGTCCGACGGAACGCCCACTTACATGCTGGCGGTTGTTGTTGATGATCATGACATGGGTGTCACCCATGTTGTGCGTGGCGACGACCACCTCACCAACGCGGCGCGTCAAAAGGTGATTTATGATGCAATGGGCTGGCCAGAACCCGAGTGGGCGCACATTCCACTCATCCACGGTCCGGATGGTGCAAAGCTATCTAAAAGGCATGGCGCCTTGGGTGCAGAAGCCTATCGGGCGATGGGGTTTCTGCCGCGAGCCTTGCTGAATTATCTCGTCCGTCTTGGCTGGAGCCACGGAGATGATGAAATCATCCCTCTGGATAATATGATTGAGTGGTTTGATATTCATGATGTCAATCGAGGCGCGTCGCGGTTCGATATACAAAAATTGGAAGCCCTGAACGGTCACTATATCCGCGAAGCTGGTTCTCAGGAGCTCATTGAGCGCATCAAAGATATTTTACCAGAGATTGAAAACGGATCGATGATCGCCGACGCTCTTGATGGCTCACCTGGCATTTGGTTTGAAGCTGCCCTTCCCGCGCTCAAAGAACGGGCAAAGACGCTGGTCCAACTCGTTGAAAGTGCCGCATTTATCTTCGCCGCACGCCCACTTGCGTTTGACGAAAAAGCACTGGCTCTCGTTTTCGATACTGATGCGAAGGCAAATCTAGCTGAGTTGCACAAACGCTTGTCCGTTCTTGAAGACTGGGATCATGACAACATCGCAAGCGTCATTAAGGGTTATGCTGAAGAGACTGGCCTCAAGATGGGTAAGGTAGCCCAACCTGTTCGGGCTAGCCTCACCGGGCAAGGATCATCTCCTGGGGCCTTTGACGTTTTACTTGCGTTGGGCCAAGATGAATCGTTGGCCCGCATCGCCGACCAATTGGATTTGTGAACTGGTTTTCACAGTTTTGCTGCACCGCAATGTTTGGCCTTTGGGCTAGCTTGTGGCACCTGCACAAATAGTCTAGCAACCTCGAAAACCCCAGAGATGCCAGTGTTTTGCGTCGCAAGATTGGCGGCGCTCATGAGTTAGATCGGAGAAACAGTTATGTCAGAAAGCAATGCGAAACTGAACACGGGCGGCAGCGAATTTGATTTTGACATAAAGTCCGGGAGCACGGGCCCGAATGTCGTCGACATCTCTAAACTTTATGCTCAGACCGGCATGTTCACTTATGATCCCGGGTTTACATCCACTGCATCTTGTGAATCCAAGATCACCTACATCGATGGAAATGCAGGTGTTCTTTTACACCGTGGTTATCCGATCGATCAGTTGGCCGAGGATGGAGACTTTCTGGAGACATGCTATTTGCTTCTCTATGGCGAACTACCGACCGCTGGTCAGAAGGCAGATTTTGATCACCGAATAACGCGCCATACGATGGTACATGAACAAATGCATCGGTTCTTTGCAGGCTTCAGGCGTGATGCCCACCCGATGGCAATCATGTGCGGTGTTGCCGGCGCCCTATCTGCCTTTTATCACGACTCAACGGATATCTCCGACGAGCACCAGCGTATGGTCGCCTCAATGCGCATGATCGCCAAAATGCCGACTATTGCTGCAATGGCCTACAAATATTCGATCGGTCAGCCATTCGTTTATCCGCGCAATGATTTGGACTACGCTTCAAACTTCCTACACATGTGCTTCGCGGTTCCTTGTGAGGAATATAAAGCAAACCCCGTTCTGGCTCGCGCTATGGATCGCATCTTTATCTTGCATGCCGATCACGAACAGAACGCATCAACATCAACTGTGCGCCTCGCTGGTTCTTCTGGTGCCAACCCGTTTGCATGCATTGCTGCAGGTATTGCATGTCTTTGGGGTCCGGCGCATGGCGGCGCCAATGAGGCAGCGCTCAACATGTTGGCCGAAATTGGTTCGGTTGACCGCATTCCTGAATATGTCGCGCGGGCAAAGGACAAGAATGACCCGTTCCGCCTAATGGGTTTTGGACACCGCGTTTATAAAAACTACGACCCTCGCGCCAAGATCATGCAGAAGACCTGCCATGAGGTGCTCAAGGAGCTTGGCATCTCTGATGACCCGATGCTGGATGTTGCTATGGAACTTGAGCAAATAGCACTAACTGACGAATATTTCATCGAAAAGAAGCTTTATCCAAACATCGACTTCTATTCCGGTATCACGTTGAAAGCGCTCGGTTTCCCAACGAACATGTTCACCGTTCTATTCGCACTTGCGCGAACTGTCGGATGGATTGCCCAGTGGAAAGAGATGATCGAAGATCCTAGCCAGCGCATTGGTCGTCCCCGTCAGCTTTATACTGGCGAAACGAGCCGTGATTACGTGCCCGTGGACAAACGGTAAGATTGTTAGCTCAAACAAGCACGTAAGAGGGCTGGCCCAATAGTCAGCCCTTTTATTTCTGCGCACCTTCCAGCATATCAAGAAGAACTTCTGTGACCGCTTCGTGCGGCGGACGATCTAATGCCATGTTTGACAGGACCGTCTCATAGCCTTCCATAATTGCCCGGCGTTTGGTGCCGTCAGGCAGGGCAATCTCTTCAAGCTGCCGAGCCAACAGCCCGGGATTGATAAGATGGTCGTAGTACTCCGAGATGACAACGCGATCAGCAATCACATTCGGAAGGGCCGCCGACCAAGCTTTGATCATTGAAACGAACGGTTTCATCAACAGATCGACACGATAGATACTCAGCGCAGGAACCTGAGCTAACGCCAACTCCAGTAAAACTGTGCCAGAAGCGGCCAAAGCCGCGTCCGCCATACGAAACGCCTCCAACTGGCTTGTACGGCCCGTTACGACGTTTGGCACAGTTTTGACGCTCCACGCTTTTATACCCTTTTCGATCAAACCGAGGTGCCGTTCCACCGCTGGTATTGTGATGGAAAAGCTGCACCCTCTGGTCTCGAGCACCTGTATGACCCTACCCATATCAGGCATGAGCGATTTGATCTCCGAACGGCGCGATCCCGGCAGGAAAACCAAATTGAGCTCCTGATGCGAAGTGGTCTTTGGGGACTTCGATTGGGCTACGGCCATCAACGCTTCATCGTGCAGCAATCGATGGCCTACATATGTGGCAGGAGGCCCCTCCAACTGCCGCATAACTTCTGGCTCAAACGGAAAAAGTGCAAACACATGGTCATACGTGCCAACCATCTTCTTTGCCCGCTCCGGACGCCAAGCCCACACTGTCGGTGCGACATACTTGGCTATTGGCATATTGGGGTGCTGTTTTTTCACCCGCTTTGCCACGCGACTTGAAAAGTCAGGGCTATCAACGAGTAGCAAGAGATCAGGAGGGTTTTTGATGAAAGCAGTGGCTGCTTTGTTCAAGTGTGACAGAAGTTTTGGCAATTGGCCAACAACGGATGTGACGCCGGTCAATGCAATATCTTCTGGGTCAAAAAAACTCTTTAGCCCAAAGTCTACAAGTTCCCCGCCACCAACACCCGTCAGTTCGACGTCGCCATGGACAGTATTTTTTAGATGTCGAATGACATCGGCAGCAAGTAGCTGACCGGACGTTTCGCCAGCAATTACCCCAATATGAATTGGCTTACCTTTGCTCATGGTGTTTTTCCACGAAACGTTCAGGTTCGATGCCTAAAAGCGAGATCTTGTGTTCATCGGCCAGTGCCTTTGTGTCCGCCAAGTCAGCGATGAGAGCACGCCCTGCGTGAACTGCAACAGCTTTGAGTTTTGCAGCCGCCGCCTTCCTTATCGTGTCAGGCCCAATCGTTGGCAAATCGGCACGCATGTCCTGGCCCGGCTTGGCAATCTTCACCAATGCCCCACTCCGGTTGGGCAACAAGCGTCCAACCTCTCTGAGTTCTGCAACACGCTCAAGCATCATGTCAGTGCCTTCCGCACCTTCCAATGCAACCAAACGTCGTCGTATTGCGACCGCAGCTTGTCCCGCGTCGAGGTTTCCAAGAGCCAATGCGCCAGCTACAGCGGTTTGCATAGAGTGGGTTGTTGCTTGATCCAGTTTAGGCCCAGCTAGATGGTCAGCGGGCGCTAACAATTGAGGTACAATTTCATGAACACCACGCACTCTTATGCCAACATCCTCTATGATGCTGATGACACCGCGCAAAAGTGCGTCGTCACCTGCACGTAGTCTCGGGATCAGCCGAGCTGCAAACTTAAGGGTTGTCCAATCCGGGATGAAACGATGGAGCTGAGGACGCCCACGAACCCCACCAACCATGACGACATCAGTTACCTTGGCCTTCTTTAAAGCCGATACTACCCGGCCAGGGTGACCTGTATATGCTGATACGAATTCATAGGTTTCTAATTGCGGGTCATACTCGCCTTCGATACCAACCACGAAGGGACGTATACCGTCGAACTCGAGAGTTTTGGCAACGAGAAGCGGCAACGCGCCATTGCCGGCTATCAGGCCAATGCGCCCAGGAGGTTTCCCAGCGCCCTCACCCATCAAACTATGCCTCGTCGCCGCTTTCACTGCCAGTTGCCAAAACACCGCGATCACGTGGCGTTATAAACTTGCGCTTGCTGTCTGAAAGTATGAAGCGCGCAATGTCCTTCATGCTTTCCGTGGTATCTGCTTCTGCCATGAAATCATTAGCATTATCGCGTAGTGTTTTTCCGTTGCCGGTGCTGAAAAGCCGTTTCACGCCATGGCGCAAAGCATGAATTTCGGATCGCGGCAAACCGGAGCGCTTCATCCCGATAATGTTCAAGCCACCTAGGTGCGCTCTGCCCCCCAGCGCCATACCATAGGGAATTACATCGAATTCGACGCCCGCCATGCCACCAATGAAGGCATGATGTCCAACGCGGCAGAATTGGTGCAAGGCGGCACCACCGCCCATGATTACGCGGTCGCCAATCGTGCAATGTCCACCGATCATAACGTTATTGGCAAACAGAACGTTGTCACCAATCACGCAGTCGTGCGCGACATGCGAATAGGCAAGAAACATACAATTATCACCGACACGTGTGTCTTCCCGAGCATTAGGCATGCCCCGGTTCATCGTAACGCCTTCGCGGATGACCGTTTCCTTGCCAATGAAAAGTCCCGTGTCTTCACCCTTGTAACCGACATGCTGAGGATCACCGCCCAGAACGGCGTGTGGATAGACGCGACAGCCGGCACCTAGTTTTGTACGTCCGGATATAACGACATGGGCCATGAGTTCCACGCCATCGCCTAAAATCACTTGCGGCCCAATGTGGCAGAACGGTCCAATTTTAACACCGGGTCCCAGCTGCGCGCCACTTTCCACGATTGCGCTCGGGTGTATGAAGGTCTCAGGCACTTGCGCCTCAAGTGAGTGCGCGCCACTCATGCTGCCACCTCTTCAGGTGAAACCATTGCTTGGACCTCAGCCTCGGCCACCTTTTCTCCAGCGACCATGGCAACGCAGTCAAATTTGAAAATTGTTTTCCGCTGCTTGACCTGCTTCACATGATACTCGAGCACATCTCCCGGCACGACGGGCTTGCGAAACTTCGCTTTGTCGATTGTCATGAAGTAAACAAGACTCGGCTTGTCTGCGCCGGCGTTACGGATTGCAATTGCACCTGCCGTCTGCGCCATACCTTCAATGATAAGCACGCCCGGCATTATTGGCTCTCCTGGGAAATGGCCCTGAAAATGCGGCTCATTGAACGTTACGTTCTTCACGCCAACTGCGCTGATATCTCGGTCAATTTCGACAATTTTATCGACGAGTAGAAGCGGATAGCGATGCGGAAGCAGCCGCAATATCTCTTGAAGCTCTGCGACCTCCAAGTTGGCATTCTCACTGACCATGTAACGCTCCGATCTTACTTGTCTTTCTTCCTGTAGGAGGCTGTCAACTTGCGCAACGCCGCATATTGGCGGAAAGCCTCTTGCATTGGCACAGCGGGGCTACCTCCCCATCGTTCGCCCGCAGGGATATCATTCATCACATTCGACGTACCTGCAATCTGAACTCTATCACCAATTGTCAAATGATCCGCAATGCCGACGCGGCCACCAAGCATGCAAAAACTACCGACTTTGACTGAGCCTGATAGACCAGCATGCCCGGCAATCACGGTCGAGACACCAATCTGTACATTGTGACCAATCTGAACGAGATTATCGATCTTTGTGCCTTGTCCGATAGAGGTGTCGCTCAGTGCTCCGCGATCCACTGTTGTGTTGGCGCCAATTTCAACGTGATCCTGCAGGATAACTCGTCCGAGTTGAGGCATTTTTCTCAGGCCGTCATGACGCGGTACGAAACCGAAACCTTCCTGACCGATACGAACGCCGGAGGCCAAGACCACACCGTCGCCAATCAGCGCGTATTGTATAGATACGTTGTCGCCGATATCACAGTCCCGGCCTATTTTGCATCGCCGCGCGACAACCGTGTGTGGCCCAATTTTGGTGCCACTTCCAACTTCGGCATCATCGCCGATAACCGCAAATGCGCCAATCTGAACATCAGGTTCAATGTTTGCAGTCTTTGAAATACGAGCACCATTATCCAACTGGAACACACCGCCCGCTTCATCATCAAATACCGGACAAATACCCAAGCTCTCAGGGAAAAAAGCGGTCAAAACGTCTTGAAAGGCTGCACGCGGGTTGTCCACGGCAATGGCTGGCACATCAAGCTCGATCAGTTTTTGCAGATCAGTAGCGGTACACAAAACTGCGCCGCATGCGCTGAGCCCTTTTGCAATGCTAGGCTTAACGCGCTCGATGAATGCAAAGCCGCCTCTGATTGGCTCGTCCGCCTGGCAAATGCCAGAAACTTCAAACTTGCCATCGAGAGTGCCGGGCACCTGAAAGCTTCCGGCTCTTGCTAATTCCCCGAGTGTCAGCTTTTCGACGGGCGCGTGAAAGTTGAAATCGACTGGCAAGCATCAACTCCCGAACCCGTTACACCGGCGCAAACGCCATATGCCGATCTGATAAGCTTTAGAACGCGCTTGAAACAGAGAAGCTGAAGCGTTGTTCGTTATCCGTTTCTTCTTTCATCAGAGGAAACGCATAGTCGAGGCGAAGCGGCGCAAATGGAGATTGCCAAATCAGGCTCACACCAGCTGAAGCACGCCAATTGATATCATCTGTGCCCTCAACGATTTCTGTGCCTGGCGCTTTACCAAACAGCGTTGCAGCATCGGCAAATAGAGCACCTTTGAAGCCGAGATCACGTGGCAATGCCGGAAGCGGGAATTGCATCTCGGCCGTTGCATTGAAATAAGTAGTGCCGCCGATCTGATCGAGCGTTTCTTCGCTGACCGGGCCAATACCGTTAAACGAGAAACCTCGAATACGGTTGGGGCCTAGCTTGAAGTTATCCAATTCTGAGACGCCATCGCTACCCAGACCGGTGACGTTACCTGCACCTACGCGCACCAAGCCAACCAGTTCAGCCTCTTCTGAGAGGGTTTTGTAGTAGCTTGCGTCCGCCGTCGTCTGAATAAAGCGGGCATCGCCTCCCAAACCAGCGATTTCTTGGTTCAGTCGTACAAAAACGCCATTCCGCGGATCGCTACGATTGTCGATAGTATTATAAGTCAGGCCGTAGTTGACCGAAGATTTCACGCGCGGATCGCCGAATTGTTCTGCAACCGCTTCGGGCGCGCAATCGCTTTCAACTACTCCGTCTTCACATACTTGACCGTCACTTTGAAGCGAATAGTCTTCCTGAACGTACGAATAGCCCGCTGTTGCCGTCAAATTATCATTTAATGGCAACCCGAAAGAAACGGAGCCGCCAGTTGTAACAACGTTATAATCTTGGTCATCTAATTCATTGCGACGCTGGAAAACATCAAAGCGCGCCGACATGCGGTAGCCAAGGAAGTAAGGCTCTGTAAACGACAGATTGTAAGTGCGCGTGTCCACGCCACCGCCGCCAGACAAGGCCAGTCGTTGCCCGCGACCTTGGAAGTTGCGCTGGACAACTGAAGCTTCAAAATTGATGCCTGCGGCTGCCGTCGATGAGCCCGTAGCGTAACCAACGGCACCACCAATTTCACCAGTCGGCTTGTCAACGGCATTGACGACGATAACAACGCGATCAGGTGATGAGCCTTGGCGCGTAGAAATCTGTACGCGCTCAAAGAAATCGAGCGCCTCCAAGCGACGTTGTGCTCGACGAACGAGGAACTGATTGAAAGCGTCACCTTCAGCGACATCAAACTCACGACGGATAACATAGTCGCGCGTCTGCGTGTTGCCGGTAATTTCAATACGCTCGATGAAAGCACGTTGGCCCTGATCGACGACATAGGTGACGTCGATGGCACGTGTCTCGAAATTTCGATTGCCGACTGGCGTAACCTCTGCAAATGGGAAGCCATTGCTTGCCAAGCGTTCTGACATGGCAATGAGCGTGTCCTCAACTTGCTCAGCACTATACACATTGCCACTTCGTGTACGAATAGTTGACGTGAGAGCGGCCTGATCGAAGCCGGGAACCGTACTGTCCACTTCGATTGCGCCAAAGGTGTATTTTTCGCCCTCATCAACTTCAATGTTGATGACGATGGCGCCGCTATCGGGATCTACGCCGCCTTCAGAAGAAATCACGCGGAAATCAGCGTACCCACGGTTAAAGTAGAAACGGCGGAGCTGTTCCATGTCCGCGGCGAGCCTTTGATCATCAAAGACATCATTGCGCGAGATCCAGGAGAGGAGGTTTGAACGCTTGATGGATAAAACGCCCTGCAGCCGACGATCACTAAATGCGTTGTTGCCGAGGAAGTTTATCTGCGCGATGCGAGTTCTACCGCCCTCTTCAACATTGAAGATAACGTTGACCCGGTTTTCTCCAAGGTCCACGACATTCGCTGTCACCACGACATCAGCGCGGCCTGTACGGCTGTAGGCTTCCTCAATCGCGATCACGTCCTCATCGAGCGTATTCTGTTCAAAGCGCTCTCTTGGCGATAAACGTACAACTTGTGCTAGACGATCATCCTTCAGGCGTCTGTTACCCTGGAACAGCACTTGATTGACAATTCCAAATTCAGAAACTTCAACAATCAAGGTTCCGCCCGAAACGCGCACGGATGCATCAGAAAATAGTCCAGTGCGGAAAAGAGCTTTGACAGCATCGTCAACGACCGATGGCGTAAAATTGGCACCACTGCGATAGCCTACGAAATCTGCAATCGTTTGGTTGCCAACACGCTGGTTACCGCGAACAACTAAGCTTGTCACAACTGCGGCCTGGGCAACCACAGTGGACGAAACCATTGCAACACTTGTTGCGCCTGCAAGCGGTAGCGCCGTCAATGCGGTAAATGAAAGCGCTCTTATCATTATCTTTGCCGCCATCATGCGGATAAATCCCCAATGAAACCCACCGGCCAATTTGCACCGGTCCGACTCTCAGCTTTCCTATTGCAGTCTTTGCACCCACACGCAAGCGTCAGGGTTAAAAACCGTTTACGTTCTTGGCTTTCGTGTCGTTTTCGCAACTGCAAGCATGGATTCATGGTGAACCAAATCTGAATAAGTTTCAATTAGTCGGGTGCAAAGACGATGGATATGTCATTCCAAGTGGCAAAAACCATCAATCCGAGAATCAATGCAAAACCAACACGATAAGCCATTTCCTGCGCATTTTCGGACATTGGACGCCCCCTCAGGGCTTCAGCAGCATAAAACATCAGATGACCACCGTCCAAAACTGGCACAGGTAACAGGTTCAAAAGTCCAATCGAAATGGAGAGAACGGCGACCAGATTGATAAGCGCTAGCCAGCCCAAAGTTGCCACCTGACCGGAAATTTGCGCGACCCGAATTGGACCCCCGATTTGATCAGCTCTCTCCCGGCCGACAACAACACCAGCAAGGTACCCCCCGGTCCGGCTGATGATATAACCGGTCTCGCGGAACGCCTCGGTAAACGCATCGACAGGAGCATATGTCTTGGTACGAAAGCTGGCATCCTCGCGGTCCGCTGACACACCAATCACACCCTGCTCCATTTTGTTCCCAAATCTGTCTTCGATCTCCAGCCTCGCTGGCGTGATAAAAATTTCAATCTGTTGGTCTTCACGTTTCACAACCATTGTAATGGGTGTATCAGCACGCGGCCCAACATAGCGTTGCACGTCTGAAAACGTGTCGACTGGGTTGCCGTCCAGTGAAATAAATACATCGCCAGGCAATAAACCTGCCTCTTGTGCAGCGCTTCCATCGCTGACCTGACTGACGACCGGATCAGCAATGGAACGACCCCAGATAGAAAAAATCAGGGTGAAAATTACAATTGCCAAAACGAAATTTGCAGCAGGTCCGGCAACAACGGTCGCAGCACGCCTCCAGACGCTCTTGTTGTGAAACGCCTGTGCACGCTCATCTTCTGAGAGGCCCTCATCCATCTCAGCCTTTGTGGACGCGGCATTCATATCCCCGACAAAACGGACATACCCGCCTAGAGGTATTGCAGACAAACGCCATCTAGTGCCTTTGCGATCAGTAAACCCGAATACTTCAGGGCCAAAACCAACGGAAAAAACCTTCGCGCCAATGCCGCACCAGCGGCCGACCAGATAATGCCCGAGTTCGTGGATGAACACGACTACAAGCAGAACAAAAAAGAAGGGGAGCAAGAAACCGAGGAAAATCCCTTCGGTGGAGAATATGGTCGAGAAGTCCATCAAAAAACCTACTGATATTGCATCCGCGATATAGGACTGCGGACCAACTCACCCAATCTTAAAAAACGTATCTGCCGGTACAAACCAATTTCCGGCGACGACACTTGGAAACCACAATCCAAACGAGGCGAAAAGAAGGCCATCAACTCTATCCATAACCCCGCCATGCCCCGGAATCACCTGCCCTGAATCTTTTACGCCAGCGTTTCGCTTCATAGACGATTCATACAAATCGCCAAGCTGAGCTAACACGGAAAGAAACAGTGCCAATGCAACGGCAGCCCAAACAGGCTCTAGACCAAATCCCACGTACGTAGAGGTAGCTGCAATTATGGCCGCCAATAGCCCGCCAGAAGCTCCAGAAATGGTTTTGTTGGGAGACACTGCCGGCAAGAGCTTCGGACCACCGAGCCAACGTCCAATAAAGTATGCACCAATATCGGTCGCAAAAACCACGGCACAAAGAAAGCAAATCGCGACAAAGCCCGATAAATCTTCGCCCGCACCCCGCAAATGCCCTACCGCGATCAGTAGCGTGGCAGCATATGCATACCCTTTGATTGCGCTGGACTGGCCCAACTGCAAAGTGTAAAAAATAAACACCAAAAAGATTGAACCCACCAGCAGCCATACTACCCAAGTGCTGGTCAGCCACATTACAAGACCCGTCAGGACAATGGAGACAGTTCCGGCAAGCAGTAGCCTGTCGTCAATGTGGGGCATGCGGATACCGCACCATTCAAACCAGATCACACAGCTGGCCAGACATAGAATTGCCAAGAATACAAATCCGCCGAACCAAGCGGTGACGGCAAAAATAGTTCCCAGCACCAATGCAGATGCAAGGCGCTTAGGTAAATCGCTCATTGCGCCGCTTCACCCGCCACAATTGACGCTACGCCGCCATACCGCCTATCGCGCTGAGTATATTCCAAGAGGCACGCTCCAAGTTCCTGCGAATCAAAATCCGGCCAAAGGCACTCGCAAAACACAAATTCTGCATAAGCGGCCTGCCACAACAGAAAGTTTGATAGACGCTGCTCCCCAGAAGTTCGGATGATCAGGTCAGGGTCTGGAATCGATGCCGTATCTAAATGACGATGAATGTCAGCCTGCGTTATGGATACTTTTTGATCGTTATGGGGCGACAAAAGGCGCTCGCGAACTAGTGCATCAACTGCCCGGGTAATTTCATCACGCGATCCATAGTTGAAAGCGATATTCAAATTTAATCTCGTGTTGCCGCGCGTTCGGTTCTCTGCCGTTTCAATCAGTGAGATGATATCAGGTGCGAGACCAGAACGATCACCAATCACGCGAATACGCACTCCATTGGCCACCAATTCAGCAAGATCCCGACGAACATAGAGCCTCAAAAGCCCAAGCAAATCGCGTACTTCCGCTGGTGGTCTCGACCAGTTTTCCGATGAAAAGGCGTAGAGTGTCAGATGATTAATGCCGTATTCCGGTGCAGCCTTCACCGTGCGACGAACCGCTTCGACACCGGCCTTATGTCCGAGTGTGCGAGGCATGCCACGTGCCTGAGCCCAACGGCCATTGCCATCCATAATAATTGCGACATGAGATGGCATATCAGCTGATGAGAAAGGATTTGGGTTTAGCAATGGGCTATCCGTCAGTTGGTCGGCCAGTATTGGTGCTCACAAGCTGCTAAACTTGCAGGATTTCTTCTTCTTTTTTCGCTAACAAACCGTCGATACGCTCGACGAATGAGTCTGTTGTCTTTTGAACATCGTCGGCCTGTCCACGACTATCATCTTGCCCAAGATCGCCGTCTTTTTCCAACTTTTTGAGCGTGTCCATGGCATCTCGACGCACATGACGCACGGCAATCCGCGCATTTTCCGCATATTGGTGAGCGACTTTTACAAGTTCCTTGCGACGTTCCTCGTTCAACTCGGGCAATGGAACCCGTACCGTTGATCCATCCGTCATCGGGTTGAGTCCTAGCGACGACTCTCGGATTGCTTTTTCAACAGCACCCACCATTCCTTTATCCCAAACATTTACGGCCAGCATACGCGGTTCCGGGACGGTAACGTTTGCCACCTGAGTTATGGGCATCGGGCTACCATAAGCTTCAACCGTAATTGGATCTAAAAGGCTTGCAGACGCCCTACCCGTGCGAAGACCGCCAAGGTCTGACGAAAATGCCGAAATGGCGCCTTCCATTCGACGCTCAATATCTGCCATGTCAAATTCTGCGCTCATCTAACCTACCTTCAACCAACTAGCACTTTTGTGCCTTACTCATCAGAAACAGTCGTACAACGACCATGGCCGCGTAACACGTCAACAAACCCACCCTTGTTATGTATGGAAAACACCACGATGGGGATTTTGTTTTCCCGGGTCAACGCTACTGCTGCGACGTCCATGACCTCCAAACCGCGGGCGAGAACCTCATTGTGGGTTATCCTGTCAAACCGCACCGCATCGGGATGCGTTTTGGGATCGGCGTCATAAATGCCGTCCACTTGCGTACCCTTCATCAGAGCATCGGCATTAATTTCAGCGGCGCGCAGCGCAGCCGCGCTATCAGTCGTAAAATACGGATTGCCTGTACCACCTGCAAAAATAACAACACGCCCCTGTTCGATGCTCCACATTGCTTTGCGTTGCGAAAAACTCTCGCACAATTCGGGCATGGAAATGGCGGAAAACACCACCGCGTCCAAACCCTGTTTGACCAATGATGTTCTGAGTGCCAACGAGTTAATGACGGTGGCGAGCATGCCCATATGGTCACCGGTGACGCGGTCACCGCCACGCGAAGCGACAGCCACGCCCCTAAAAATGTTGCCGCCGCCAATGACGATAGAGACTTGGACGCCCATGTCGACAGCTGCTTTTATGTCAGCAGCTATCCTATCAGCGACCTCCACATCGATCCCAAAGCCTTGCGCACCCATCAAAGCCTCGCCTGAAACCTTGAGCAAGACGCGCTTGTATTTAACGTTTTCAGGCATGAGAATCTGTACGTGTTGCGTGAGTCAAACAGCCGATACAACAAGGGCACCGCGTTGTCACGCGATGCCCCATTGTGAATTCAGTTTTGCACGCAAAACGCGCTGGTTTTAGCCTTTAGCAGCGGCTGCAACCTCTGCTGCAAAATCTTCTTCTTCCTTTTCAATGCCTTCGCCAAGGGCGAAGCGGACGAAAGAAGTGATTTTAGCAGGTGCGCCGATCTCTTTTTCAGCTTCTTTCAAAGCCTGCTCGACAGACATATCCGGATTGATAACGAAAGACTGTTTTACCAAGCAGACTTCCTCGTAAAACTTTCGCAAGCGGCCTTCGATCATCTTCTCGATGATGTTATCGGGTTTACCAGACTCACGGGCCTGTTCTGTGAAGATCGCTTTTTCGCGTTCCACGGCGTCAGGGTTCAAGTCAGTTACATCGACTGACATCGGGTTTGTTGCTGCTACGTGCATGGCGATCTGGCGGCCAATTGTTGCTGCTGCGGCAGCATCGCCTTCAGTTTCAATACCAACCAGAACGCCCAGTTTACCCATATCCGTTGCTGCGGCGTTGTGCACATAGCTGGCGACCGCACCGTTTGCGACAGTCAGTTTCTCCGAGCGGCGCAAGTTCATGTTCTCGCCAATCGTAGCAACGGCGTCTTTGATGGCCTCTTCAACGCTTTTGCCACTATCAGCGTAACCAGCTGCTGAAACTGCATCAGCAGTACCGTCAGTAGTCAGGGCAACAGTTGCTACGTTGCCAACGAGTTCCTGGAAAGCATCGTTACGCGCAACAAAATCGGTTTCGGAGTTGATTTCGATGACGACAGCTTCGTTGCCTTGGCCTTTTACGCCAACAAGCCCTTCTGCAGCTGTACGGCCGGACTTTTTCTCAGCTTTGGCAATGCCCTTGGATCGCAGCCAATCAATCGCTGCTTCCAGATCACCATCAGTTTCCTGGAGCGCCTTTTTACAATCCATCATGCCTGCGCCGGTCGCCTCGCGCAGTTGCTTCACGAGTGCAGCTGAAATGCTCATCTTGTGCCTCTTTTTTGTTCTAATGTTCGCCGGTTGCGTTAGCCTGCCGGTCAATTGGGAGAATCACTCTTTTGCGGGTGCTTAAGTTCGCCCTGTGACGGGAGAATGAAGGGGCGCAATTTCGAATTTGCGCACCCTCAAGAGCTTATTGCGCTGCCTCAGTCGTTGCCGCTTCGCTTGCATCTGCGGTAGCCGCTTCTTCGAGCAGCGCTTCTTCCACAGGTGCCTCTTCCATGGCGCCAATATCAACGCCAGAAGCGCCCTGTTGGCGTGCAATGCCGTCGATGCAGGCCTTGCCGATCAGATCGCAATAAATGGAGATCGCGCGTGCTGCGTCGTCATTGCCCGGGATCGGAAAGTCAACCACGTCCGGGTCACAGTTTGAGTCAACGATAGCAACGACAGGAATACCAAGGCGATGCGCTTCCTGAATGGCGATTGCTTCCTTGTTTGTATCGATAACGAACATCAGGTCGGGTATACCACCCATATCCTTGATGCCGCCAAGCGCACGTGTCAGCTTTTCCATTTCACGCTCAAGATTGAGACGTTCTTTTTTGGTAAAGCCCTGCGCTTCGCCAGCCATCAACTCTTCAAGTTTACGCAGGCGGGCAATTGAGTTGGAAATCGTCTTCCAGTTGGTCAGCATGCCACCTAGCCAGCGGGCATTGACATAATATTGCGCGGAACGAGAGGCAGCATCAGCAACGATTTCAGATGCTTGGCGTTTTGTACCAACGAAGAGCACACGGCCACCGCCAGCTACGGTATCAGACACTTTCTTAAGTGCTTGCTCAAGAAGCGGTACCGTTTGTGACAGATCGATAATATGTATGTTGTTCCGGTCGCCGAAGATGAACTTTGACATCTTCGGGTTCCAACGGTGGGTCTGGTGACCAAAGTGTACGCCAGCTTCCAAAAGCTGACGCATGCTGAATTCTGGCAGCGCCATTTCTTTTTCCTTTCCGGTTTAACCTCCACGGAGCAAGAGCGGCGAACCGCAACCGGTGGCGCTGTTGGATTTCTCCCGAACAGAGCCGATCTCCGTGTGTGGAATGAAGCGGCGCTTAGCGCCAATAATTCATAAATGCAATAGCTGTGATACTAGCAGTCAGACGTCGGCAGCAATTCCAGATCGGTCAATATGCCTTTCAACGCGAAGTCACCGTAATCCATATCAAGGTCTCGGGTAATGCCATTTTCCAGCATTTTGAACGCAATACGATAATCGGGTGTTCCCTCACCGGTTGCGTTTGAAGAATTGAAGTAGGCAATCGAGATGTTGCGATAGCTGTTTTCTGTCAAGATCGGATCGACGGTCGCCTCTTTGTCATCACCGGCAGCATCCTTTTCAGGTCCCACGACCACCGACGTTGTGACAATGCTGTCGCCGTCTTCAGAGCCATCGAAAATCGGTTGCTCAAAGAAGCGCTCGCCAGCACTGGCACGCTCCAGCACCTTTAGCATATGCGCAGTTGGAAATAGCGCTTTTTCCAATTCAATCGTGCCACCTGCCGGACCTGATAATTCCACCACAAGCCCGCCCTCTTCTGCCATTGCAGTGCCTTCGACAGATCGATCCTCAATATCATCGACAAATGTCTTGGTTACAAAACGGAAAAGGCTGCCGTCAGCGGCCTCAAAGGTTGTGGTCTGCTGGTCAGTGACCCGGCGCTCTCCGCGCGTGCCAATTTGCGTTACAAAACGGAAGTTGGTCGTGTAGCCTTCACACTCTGCGCCTCGAAACTCATAGACCATGCGTCCCCGCATCGTTGATATGCCGCTGCGATCTGTGGCGCTGGCCAGGTCAACATCGTAAACTGCACGGTGCGGTTGAAGTGGCGTTGCAGCTAAGGGCACAATTGTAGCAACGCTGAGCGCTGCGCAAAGGGAAAAGCGTTTCAAAGACATTTCGAACTTCATTGTCAGGTCTGCTTATTAGTATAAGGCTGCAAATGGCAGAAGCGAGGCGTAATATGACGGCTTCGTAAACATTTCCATTCCTTGGAAGCTTTAAGCGAGGGTCACATACATATGACAGGTTCCATAGAGCAAAAACTTTCAGATTTGGGCGTTCAACTTCCCCGGGCCACTGCCCCCCTTGCCAACTACGTGCCGGTAAAGCCTCATGGCGATCTTTTGCTCACATCAGGCCAACTGCCGTTCAAGGATGGCGCATTGTTTGCGGCCGGCATTTTGGGCGACAGTGTCGATGTACCGACTGGCCAAGAAGCAGCAAGATGGTGCGCCATCAACATTTTAATGCAAGCCAAGTCTGCCTTGGGTGATCTCGACAAAATCAGGGAGATTTTGAAGATCACGGTTTTTGTTGCCAGCACCCCAGAGTTTTCCGAACAGCATTTCGTGGCCAATGGCGCATCGGATTTCCTCGTTGATGTGTTGGGAGACGCTGGCCGACACGCCCGTTCGGCGGTTGGAGTTCCGTCCTTACCCATGCAGGCTCCTGTAGAAATCGAAGCCATCATCGCCTGCAAATAATGCATCCCGCACTTTTAGCACTGGTCAAAAATCCTATTGCGCATCGCGGTTTGCATGATGGCAACAAGCAGATATTTGAAAACACGCGAACTGCTTTCCTTGCTGCCATCGACAGTGGATACGGTATCGAGCTGGACGTCCAATTATCATCAGACGGTCGGGCTGTCGTCTTCCATGACGATACGCTTGATCGTCTTACCTCACGCTCTGGTCCGGTGCATGGGCAGTCTGCCGAAACGCTTGCCAGCACAAATATCGGTATAAGCAACGACACAGCTGAAACGCTTGATCAAATTCTTACATTAATTGCTGGTCGTGTGCCGGTCGTTATAGAACTTAAAGAAAATTCCGTACGCAATGTGCTGCTGGCCGAAAGCGTCGCACGTTGCGTCTCGGACTATGCTGGTTCGGTTGCGGTCATGTCTTTTTCGCAAGATCTGATCGCCAAGCTTCGCGGTGAGAAGGTTACCTGCCCTGTCGGCCTTACGGCGGAGGGCATTGGCGTACTTGCGCTTGATCAACACCGCATCGCACTCGATATGAGCATCGATTTTATTTCATATCATGTCCATGGGCTGCCCAATGCATTCGTGCGAGACATGCGCGCTCTTGGCAAACCAATCATCACTTGGACTGTTCACAACGAAGAACAAGCCGAACACGCATACGCTCATGCAGATCAAATTACCTTTGAAGGCTTTCGCCCCCGGTCCCAATTTTAAGCTGTCAGCCTTGTACGCCCGCTGCAGTGCAATATCTGCTGTTAAATGACCACGCCAAGCGAAACCGATAGCGTAGCAAATGCAGATAGCTCGGCGTTCCACGTTCGAGTAGTGGATAGTTTCATAGACATCCCCCAGCGCGAATGGAACGCTCTCAATGGAGCCAACAAAGCAAGCGAAACGGCTGCATATAATCCATTCTTAACCCACACTTTCCTTTCCGCATTGGAAGAAAGCGGAAGTGCGGTTCGGGAGACCGGCTGGTACGGGCAACACCTTTTGCTGGAAGATGAAAACGGCAACTTACTCGGCGGCGCTACAGGTTACTTAAAGTCGCACAGTCAAGGTGAGTATGTCTTTGACCACGCGTGGGCCGACGCTTTTGAGCGCGCTGGCGGGCGCTACTATCCGAAATTGCAATCCTCGGTTCCGTTCACACCAGCAACTGGACCACGCCTTTTGACATCACCTACTATCAATCCAGAAGCGGGACGGGTCGCTTTGGCTTCGGCGATCGCACAATTGTCTGAAAAGATGGGGCTATCTTCCGCCCATGTGACATTTGCAACGAACGCCGATGTGGATGCAATGGGAAAGTGCGGTTTCTTGCACCGAACCGATCAGCAGTTCCATTTTCAGAATGCAGGCTATGGCAGCTACAGTGATTTTTTGGACGGCCTGTCATCGCGCAAACGCAAGAACCTGAAAAAGGAACGCGAGAGTGCAAAGTCGAACGGAATCGAGATCGAATGGCTGACCGGCAGCGATCTTAATGAAAGTGTTTTGGATACTTTCTTTGCCTTTTACACCGACACCGGCAATCGCAAGTGGGGGCGGCCCTACCTGACACGCACTTTCTTTTCTTTGATTGCTGAGCGCATGTCAGATGATGTTTTATTGGTTATGGCGAAGCGCAATGGTCGTCACATCGCCGGAGCGATCAACTTTATCGGTTCAGATACAATATTCGGGCGCCATTGGGGATGTGTTGAACACCATCCCTTCCTCCACTTTGAAGTTTGCTACCACCAAGCCATTGATTTCGCGATCGAACATGGGCTGAAGGTCGTCGAAGCTGGCGCGCAGGGTGAGCATAAGTTGGCACGCGGATATGTGCCCGTTACGACCCATTCTGCTCACTACATCCCACATGAAGGATTTCGTCGCGCGATAGCTGACTACCTTGAGCATGAGCGAAGTGACGTGGAACAGTTCGGGAAAATCTTGACGAAAGCAGCCCCCTTCAAGAAGAAAGACCCATCCAATCCCGCTGAAAGCTGAAGCCATGAATGCCTATGACACCGACAATATTTTCGCCAAGATCATCCGCGGCGAAATACCATCACACAAGGTTTATGAAGACGAAGATGTGCTGGTCATAATGGATGTCATGCCACAAGCGGATGGCCACGCACTCGTGATCCCAAAGTCACCTTCGCGCAATATTCTGGATGCTGATCCCATGGTGCTTGGTGCTGTAATTGCGACCACCCAACGCATTGCAAAAGCATCGAAAGCTGCTTTTGCCGCTGATGGAATTACCGTTCAGCAGTTCAACGAGGCCGCTGGGGGACAGTCAGTTTTTCACCTGCACTTTCATGTAATTCCACGGCACGACGGCATGCCGTTGAAAGCGCATAATGGGCAGATGGAAGATCAGGGTATCCTTGGTGCTAATTGTGAGAAGCTAAAAGCCGCCTTGGGTGACCTCTAGATATTCAAATAGATGCCCAAGGATAGCACCAGCAGACTGATACCAACCCCAACAGCAACCTTTTTGCCGCAAGACAGATAAGCCACGAAACCAATCAGGGCTGCCGCAATACGAAGCCCTGCCTCAGTTTCCCGCCCCAGCGCACCTGAGGGGTAGACAATTAATTGTGCAATTACCGCTGCCACCAGACCGGTCGCAATGCAGCGCACGAATACCAGCAAATCGCTTTCATCTTGCAGTCGATTGCCAAGCAATACGCCTGACCAACGCCAGATATCAGTGGCAAGCCAACCGCCGACGAAGATAAAGGCCAACTGCCAAACAACGCTGTCAAAAGCATCAAACGTCATGCCGCGCGCCGCTTCTGCAGAATATGGAAGACAAACGCTCCGGTTCCCGCGATCGCCCCGGTGACCAATATGCCGTACGATGGCGCAAACGAATATATCAGTGGTGCCATAACCAGTCCGGAAACCATTGCGACATGGCCAGCCTGCTCACGCGCCGACCCCCAGAGCGAGCATAAGAAATAGGTTGGCGTCAGGAAAAAGAGCGCTGCCAACACAATCTCCGGCAGGCTTGGCGCGAGCACATAGACCGACCCGACAATTGCTACGCAAGCCAAGTTCAGGCTTATTGCGAAACCCGCGAAAAATACCGTGCGATGATCACGCGGAACATCGCGCAGCCGCTCCATCGAAATCACCCAAGCAGTAATGGCAACGAAATGCGAAAGTAAAAGGAGCGTTATGGTTCGCGTTTTTGGGCCACGCATCTCAGGCACGAGGGCACCGACCATTGGCATTAGGCGGGCGGCGGATAGCGTCACGGTCAGAAATGTTGCAAACAGACCAAAGCCAGACTGGATGGCGGCGACCAAAAGAAACTTGGATGGCAACGCCCAAACGACGAACGTGATCAGCATCGCTTGCCATGCTGGCAGACCAACTTCGCGGGCAAAGCCGGCAAACCCGATGAAGGCCGTCATCAGCACGATTGCCGGAATCGATAGGAGCAAACGCTGGCCAGCAAAGAACCAATGCACGGCGCTATTTGCTACTGCTGAATTGTCGGATTTGCCAATCATGACCGCGCGCTAGCATGTCCAAAATGCTTTTACGAGGATTGGCTCAGACATGGAAAAACGCCCGGCGAAAACTCGCCGGGCGCGGAATCGAAAAACAGTTCAGTCTATTTGCGTGGTACGCGTGGAACTGTTGACCGTCCAGGCTTTCTATCATCGCCTTCGTCAGCTTTTGGCGGTGACTTTTTTGCCTTGGCGGTCGTTTTGGCCGCAACCGCTTTCGCCTTTGGTTTGGCAGCAGCTTTGCGTGGCGTCTGTTTCTTTGGCTTAACTGGCAGTTCATCAGCCATTGCATCAAGCTTCAGTTTTTTCTCGCCCAGCTCATCTGTTTCAACCGTAACCTTTACGGTACCGCCTTCCTTGAGTTTGCCGAAGAGTACTTCATCCGCCAACGGCTTCTTGATGTGCTCTTGGATGACACGCGCCAATGGCCGCGCACCCATACGTTCATCATAGCCTTTGTCAGCCAACCATTCGACTGCATCATCCTTCAAATCGAACGTCACGCCCCGTTCGGTAAGCTGCGTTTCAAGCTGCATGACGAACTTCTGGACCACCTTGTGAATGACCGGTACTGGCAGCGGTCCGAACGGAATGATTGCATCCAAGCGGTTGCGGAATTCCGGCGTGAACAGGCGATTGATCGCCTCCATGTCATCGCCTTCGCGCTTTTGACTGCCAAAACCAATAGCATTCTTTTGCGCATCCGAAGCGCCCGCGTTCGTTGTCATGATTAACACAACATTACGGAAATCAATCTGCTTACCGTTATGGTCGGTTAGCTTGCCGTGATCCATCACCTGCAACAGAATGTTATAGAGATCGGGATGGGCTTTCTCGATTTCATCGAGGAGCAAAACGCAATGAGGGTGCTGATCAACGCCATCAGTCAAAAGACCGCCTTGGTCGAAGCCGACATAACCGGGAGGCGCACCAATCAACCGAGAGACCGTATGCCTTTCCATATACTCGGACATGTCAAAACGCAGCATTTCCACGCCCATGGACGCAGCCAACTGCTTGGCCACTTCGGTTTTACCAACACCGGTCGGGCCGGAGAACAGATATGCACCAATTGGCTTGTCAGGCTCACGCAAACCAGCACGCGCCAGTTTAATCGATGATGACAAGGCTTCGATCGCCAGATCCTGCCCGTAGACAACCCGCTTGAGTTCTTTTTCAAGATTGGCGAGCACCATCTCATCGTCTTTTGAGACAGTTTTCGGCGGTATGCGCGCCATCGTCGCGATGGTTTCTTCAATGTCGGTCACATTGATGGTCTTCTTGCGCTTCTCTGCTGGTACGAGCATTTGCCGCGCGCCAGTTTCATCTACTACGTCGATAGCCTTATCAGGCAACTTGCGGTCATTGATGTAACGCGAGGAAAGTTCGACCGCAGATTTGATGGCGTCGTCAGAGTATTTCACCTTGTGGAAATCTTCGAAGTAAGGCTTGAGACCCTTCATGATTTCGACCGCGTCATCGAGTGAGGGCTCGTTGATATCGATCTTCTGGAACCGACGTACCAACGCCCGATCTTTTTCGAAAAACTGGCGGAACTCTTTATATGTCGTTGAACCGATACAACGAATTGAGCCATTCGACAGCGCCGGCTTCAGCAAGTTCGATGCGTCCATTGCACCGCCAGAGGTCGCACCTGCGCCAATCACGGTATGAATTTCATCAATGAACAGGACTGCGCCCTCGGTCTCTTCCAACTCTTTGACGACCTGCTTCAGTCGCTCTTCAAAGTCACCGCGGTAGCGTGTGCCAGCGATTAACGCACCCATATCGAGTGCGAATATGGTTGAACCCAGCAAGACCTCCGGCACATCGCCCTCAACGATCCGTTTGGCCAAACCCTCCGCAATCGCTGTTTTACCAACGCCAGGATCACCGACATAGAGTGGATTATTTTTTGAGCGACGGCACAGAACTTGAATTGTCCGGTTCACCTCCTCCGTTCGCCCAATCAGCGGATCAATTTTACCGCCTTCGGCCTTTGCGTTCAGATCGACGCAATAGGCAGCAAGAGCGCTTTCTCCTTTTTTGGCGCCCTGCTCTTCCGCCTCGTTGCCTTGGCTCTCTGTCTCTTCTGATGAGCCGGACGGCGTGCGCGTAACACCTGCACCGGGGCGCTTTGAAATCCCATGAGCAATGTAATTGACCGCATCATAGCGTGTCATGTTTTGCTCTTGGAGAAAGTAAGCTGCATGGCTCTCGCGTTCTGCAAAAATTGCGACGAGAACATTGGCGCCAGTCACTTCATCGCGGCCCGATGATTGGACGTGAATGACTGCTCGTTGGATTACACGTTGAAAGCCAGCGGTTGGCTTTGCATCTTCGTCATAACCGGTGGCGAGATTTGCCAACTCGTTCTCAACATAGTCGGCAACTGTTTTTTTCAATGCTTCCAGGTTGACATTGCAAGCATGCATCACCGCAGATGCATCAGGGTCATCAAGCAGAGCGAGCAAAAGGTGCTCCAGTGTGGCATACTCATGCTCTCGCTCATTGGCCAAGGTCAGTGCCTGGTGCAATGCCTTTTCGAGTGATTGTGTAAATGCCGGCATTACTTTTTCTCCATAACGCACTGCAGAGGGTGCTGGTTTTGCCGCGCAAAGTCCATGACCTGTGTGACTTTTGTTTCAGCAACTTCGTAGGTAAAAGTGCCGCATTCGCCAACGCCATGATTGTGTACGTGCAGCATAATTTGTGTCGCCTGATCGCGGTTCTTTTGAAAAAAACGCTCCAAAACGTGAACCACAAACTCCATGGGCGTGTAATCGTCGTTGAGTAGCAGCACCCTGTAGAGACTTGGCTTTTTCAGCTTAGGCTTTGTTTTTGTCGCAATGCCCACATCGTTGCCATCTCCACCGCCATCACCCTCATCGGCGTTGGCATGTGGACGATTTGCAAGCGGAAGCTCGCCAAGCTGATTATCGTAGCGTCTTTTCAAGTCAGGAGTGAATTGCATTTCAGTTTCGTTGCATTTGCTGGTTACTTAAGTCGCCTGATCGCGATTGTAAGAGCTAGCGGAGCATGATCAACCAAAGCAGACAATTTGATGCACAATAAAAAGAAAAAACCCGCCTGCACAGACCGCAGGCGGGTTTTTTGGGAGGATCTAAGTCTTACTGAAAATTACTTAGAAGCAGGAACGATCGCTTCAAAAGGCTTGTAAGCTTCTTTTGCCAGATCGGTGTAAAGCTCACCCATCTTTGTCGCTTGAGCTACAGCTGTTTCGTAAGCAGATTTTGCATAATCAGTTTGGACTTCCATTGCTTTTTCAAGCGACTTGGAAGCAGCCAGTTTTTCAAATGCCGCAGCACCTGACTCGTAAGCTGACTTTGCATAGTCAGTAGACTCTGCTGCGATTTCCTGCATGGATTTTGTTACTGCTGCGTATGACTTCAGAGCATTGTCCATCATTTCCTTGTTGGACTTGCTCATGTCTTCAAATGCTTTCATCATGTCGTTGTCTCTCATATTGGCGGGTACGATTTGTCTTTGCCGATCTGGCGTGCCTCTCACATAGTGTGCAGCGCACAAAAATGCAAGCCCGTTTTTTGCATCGCACAATTTCCACCGAATTTTCGGTAAATCGTCTTAAGTCTGACAATGTTCTGATAACCATAAACGGATTGGTAAGGGTGGGTGCTTAATCTGCACGACGTGTGTCACCACGTGTTTGTGTTTGAGTGCGAGTATAAAAGTGTTTCATCTTTACGCCCCCGCCCTGCGTGGCGCCTTTCTTCTGCGCATTGTTACCCTTTTTGTCCTGAGCCTTGCGGTCAGCGTCTCATTTGCGACGCCGTCATTGGCCAACAGCAAATATGCAGGCATCGTCATCGATGCCCGCACCGGCAAAACGCTTTACAATTACAGGGGTGACAACCAACGCTTCCCGGCATCTCTAACCAAGATGATGACGGTATACATGATGTTTGAAGCGATGGAGCAGGGAAAGATGTCCCGTAGTACGCGGATACGCATCTCGCCGCATGCAGCTTCAATGATCCCATCAAAACTCGGCATTCGCGCTGGAGGTTCGCTGACGGCTGAACAAGCAATCTATGCGCTTGTTACCAAATCAGCAAATGACGTCGCCGCTGCAGTTGCGGAGCATCTGGGCGGCACGGAAAGTGGATTTGCCAGAATGATGACGGCAAAGGCCCAGCAACTTGGCATGAAATCGACCGTTTTCAAAAACGCATCTGGTTTGCCAAACTCCGCACAAGTGACAACTGCACGCGACATGGCGCGCTTAGGGTTGGCACTGCGCGAGCATCATCCATCAAAGTACAAGTATTTCTCGACCCGTTCGTTCAAATTCGGAAGCGCAACCTATCGCAATCACAATCGCCTGCTTGGCAGGATAAAGGGCGTAGATGGGATCAAGACTGGTTACACGCGCGCATCAGGCTTCAACCTGGTCTCGTCGGTGCAAGCTAACGGTCGTTCTATCGTCGCTGTCGTCATGGGTGGCCGCACCGGCGCATCACGAAATGCCCAAATGGAAAAGCTAATTCGCGAGTATCTGCCGCGCGCCTCCAAACGTGGTGCGGGCAATCTGATCGCCAAGAACGGCTCTACCTCATTCAGCAAAAGCGTTGTCAATCTCGCCACAATCTCGCCTTCTCGTCTGCCAGACCCATACAAAAACCTACGCCCGCAAGCTGGTACTGGCCCAATTGCGGTTGCGACGGCCTATGCAGCAACGCCCAAGCGGCCACCTGCCGCGCTTGATGCTATTACCACAGCGACCACCCAACCAAGGACCGGCTGGGTGATTCAAATCGCTTCTTTAGAAACACATGCAGAAGCAATGGCTTACCTCAATAGGGCTCAATCAAAGGCATCGTCTGTATTGGGATCACGCGATCCATTCATCGAGCAGTTTGACAAGAATGGCACGCTCTATCATCGCGCCCGTTTTTCAGGCTTTAACTCAAAGTCAGATGCTTGGGACACATGCGAACAGCTCTCCAAACACAATTATGCCTGTTTGGCATTTGAGAATTAGCGTTGTCCGGGACACTATATTGGTCCCGGATTTTTCTACCTGAGTTTTAGTAATTGCGGATCAGGAACGATTTTTATGCAACGTCAAAAGAAAGTCCTTCGCTTCATTAATCCGTTGAGCGAGAAACGCGCTGCCACCAACATCGGGGTGAACGCTTTGCATCAGACGGCGATGCGCCTTGCGGATATCAGCAACCCCCGCAGACGGTTCAAGACCAAGGATCTCGTAGGCCTCTTGCTCAGTCATGGCGCCCGGTTCAGCCGCAGCAGCATGCCCCGTTCCAGCGTACGCTTGCGCGTCGTCGCGCCATGTGGGCATGCGGCGATCAAGGTACGCCTCTAGCAGTTGCAGACTTTCGTTGTCGCCCGCTGCATCTGCTGCAAACTCGAGCACCTCTGGATCGCTTAAGCTATTGAGATCTCGCCCTTCAAATTTTCCCTGAAGCACCAACCCATTCAGTTCGCCGCTACCGTGGTCGAGTTCCATCTCCAGAAGAGCGGAACGAACGGTTGACCGTTGTCGACTGCCTCCGCCGCCCCTGATGACGCCTCGCATTCTTGAATACAAGGTGTATGCGAATATTAGCAGCGGCGCGCCGAAAGCGATACGTCCTGTAAAAACAAACGCAGCGCCAACCAATCCAAGTGCTGCGGGAAGCAAGATTTTTAGATGGCCTACGATTTTTTCTGCTGGCGTTACCAGGAAATACCAAACGCCCAGCCCGAGAAAACCAGCTAGCCCCGCGAGGAAGATCAGCCAATTCATGCCCCGCCCCTCACTATCTGCCACTACCTTTTAGATGTTCAATCAAAATACGATCGCTTTTCGATCCTCGCGCGGTCAATGCGCGCAACCCGCCGGTTGCGTAGACAGCAATAGAGGCCAAGAGATCCCGGAGTACATTCGGCGCACCCGGGTCGAAGCGAAACCATCCGCCACGTGAAAGGCGTGCGATTTCTTTAAACGTCATCTCGGCAGCGCTATCATGTCCCTCCTGGAAAACAAAGACAGGAACGCCGAGCATGCCGAGTTCACCCGCGCGATGACCCAGTGAGTCCGGGTTCTCTTCCATGGCGTCACCGATATACACAACGGCACTAAGCGGTGTTTCTTTGTGCGCTTTTCGCGCATGGCCCAACACTTTGCCGATTTGAGTACGACCTGCTTGGCAATTAATCCGGCTCATTCGATTGGCCAGTGTCTTTCCATCGCGCGCCCAGTCAGACGCTCGGCACTCACCATACCCGCGAAAGAAAACCAATTGCATCTGCAGCGGTGTTGAGCTGGAAACCGCTTCAAACATTTGGCCCTGAATCTCTACCGCCAGGTCCCAGGTTGGCTGTCTGCTCATCGTTGCATCGAGCGCCAAGATCACGCGGCCGCGACCGTCTGCGGATGGTTTTACCCGCTCCGCTGCCTTGAGGAAGGCGGAAATATCTCCCGATGAGGATTTTCTGGTGTCGAGATTTGGCTTTGCAGCAGTTCTCTCGATAACAGTCTTTTTGTCAGCCATCCGCTTAACTTGGTTGCTTTTGCCGCAATCGCAAGCGCTGTGCGGCGATCAGTCAGCAAAAACTGGCGGCAGCTGTATCTTGGGCCGCGTATTACCTAACCACAGACGCCGTGTTTTCTGTCGCCGCCGGCCGCGCTCATTGATTGGCAGCCCTAACATGTCAATCAATCGGCGAACCTCAGCCCGTGCTGCCTGGTGTGAAAGCGACACGCTTCCATTTTGTTGGGTTGGACCCGTATCGAGCGCGGTAAGACCTTGATGGAAGTATTCGCGGAAGATGACCCGTTCGCCGACGCCATCTGCAAGACGATAGCCAAGCATCATACCAAGCTCGCGCAGGCAGTTGTACACGCGCTTTTCGTTGCGCGACGTGATAGCAGACAATCGGTTGCGAACGACAATCCAATCCAGAAGTCCTTCGCCATTGGCGCGTCGTTCCCGGCGCGCTTCGCGCACCGTCAGCGCATAGTGAGTTGGCTCTAGAATTTGGTATGTAACCGGGTCAATTTTTGCCAACACGTCAAAATCGATAAAGCTATCATTTATAGGCGTCACGAGCGTGTCCGCATATTGATGTGCGTGATTGGAAAGCGCGGTAAAAGAACCTGGCGTATCGATCACAACGAAATCATATCGAGGTTCCAGCTCATCGCTCAACGCTTCAAACGCTGCCAGTTGGCAAGCGTCATCCAGAATATCGCGACTAGCCTGGGAGAATCGACCCACTGGCAAATGATAATGCGTGGGTGACCGGAGTGCTTTTTCCAATCCCGATTGCCATTTGCGACGTGCAAATTGGTAGGACGTAAGCGTTGCCTGCCGTATATCGAGATCGACTGTCGCGACGCGAAAACCCAAATGCATAAGACCAATGGCAAGATGCATGCTCATGGTCGACTTTCCCGAGCCACCCTTTTCGTTTCCGCAAATGATAAAGTGGCACGCGTCATTCTTTCGCGCGCGCACGCCTACTCCCGGCAATGCCTGAAAACGGATCATTAATCCCGTGCCTTACCTCACCCTGCAGAAAAGCGTAGCGCAAGACTTCAGCACTTGAAATCATTGTTTGATTTCAAAGCGACCAGTTGGTTTCAAAATTTGGTAAATGAATGTCAAAGAAGGCCAAGTTCCGAGAGTTCAGCGCGCATATGTGCGGGCAATTCTTCCTCGCCGTTAGAGCCGCTTGCCAAATCCGCTGGTGCTTCGTTCGGTTTTAGATAGCGCCAACCCTGGAAGGGGCGCTTAGGCACTTGCCGCGTCAAGATCGTGATCGGCTCTAAAACAATATTGCAGCGCTTTATACCTTCTCCATCCACAAACGGCCGAATATCGATGACTGGCTGGCGGCACTGTACCCTCCCCTTGATGACCCAATAGAGTGAACCGTTGCCGATGATGTTCTCCGCCTGTTTCGGATACATTCTTGTTGTGTGGAACTGCTCGCCGGGCAAACCATTGGCTCGGCGCTGCGCAACACGATAATCAATCCATTCGCGCAGATCATCGACACTATCAGCGCCGACGCACAATTTGATTAAATGCATCATGGCTTTATCGTTGACGCGGCTCGCAGCTAATCGTCAAGAGTTCGGGGGCGCTATTCACAGTCCTGCGTCACTGCCCCACATCCCAGCTTAGCAAGCCGGCACGTTTACCGCCAATCCTCCAAGGCTGGTTTCCTTGTATTTACTGCTCATGTCAGCACCGGTCTGACGCATCGTCTCTATACAGGCGTCTAACGAGACAACATGTTCACCAGATTCACGAACGGCCAAAGTTGCGGCGAGCACTGCTTTAACGGCAGCAACGCCGTTTCGCTCAATGCAGGGTATTTGAACGAGCCCGGCAACGGGATCACAGGTCATTCCCAGATGGTGTTCCAAAGCAATTTCTGCAGCGTTTTCAATCTGGCCAGGTGTTCCGCCCATGACAGCTGCCAAACCAGCAGCAGCCATCGCGGCTGCGCTACCCACTTCTCCCTGACAACCCACTTCTGCGCCGGAGATTGACGCGTTTTTCTTGATGATCCCGCCAATTGCTGCTGCAGTCAGCAAGAACTGGTGCATTGCTGATCTGTCAGTCTTGCCAAGGAAAACTGTCATATATTTGAGGACGGCTGGCACAACGCCTGCTGCTCCATTGGTTGGCGCAGTCACAACTCGCCCTCCAGCAGCGTTCTCTTCATTGACAGCCATGGCATAAGCGGCGAGCCATTCGTTTGCTTCAACAGGATTTGGTGTGTTCAGACCGCTTTCCGCGCCCAGCTTTTGAAAAAGAGAGGCAGCTCGTCGCCGCACTTTAAGACCGCCGGGTAAGACGCCATCGGCCGTCAGACCTCGTTCAATGCATGCATCCATCACAGCCCAAATTTCATCCAGGCCAGCATCAAGCTCTTCTACTGACATGCGCGAAATTTCATTGCGTCGCTTCATCTCGGCAATCGAAAGGCCCGAAGCAACGGCCATCTCCAGCATTTCATGCGCATTGGTGAAGGGATATGAAATTTTGTCGGATAAAAGCTCGGCACTATCCATTGAACTGCTGTTCATCTCTTCTTCGCGCAGCACGAACCCGCCGCCGACTGAGTAATAGACACGGCGAAGCAGAACACGCTCATCGGCATCCAAGGCCTCGAAAGCGAGTGCATTTGGATGATGTTGCAGACTTTCTCCCTTGTGGAAAACGATATCAGTTCGAAAGTCGAAAATGTAATCTGCGTCACCAGCGGGCCTAACCCGATTTGTCTTTTGAATTCGCTCTAATCGATAGGCCATCTCGTCTGGCTGAAGATGCGATGGATGAGCACCATCCAGGCCAAGGGCGATGGCTCGGTCACTGGCATGTCCAACACCCGTCAGGGCAAGGGAACCATAGAGATGTGCCCGCAAGCGAGATACAGGATTTCCGCTTGGGCGTGGCCAGCTACCTGCTGCGAGTTCGTCAAGAAACAGACCTGCTGCAACCATCGGACCCATCGTGTGCGACGATGAAGGTCCGATACCAATCTTGAAAAGATCAAAGACCGACAAAAACATCCCGAAGCATCCCTTTAAACAGGTGATGCACCAAGTGTTCATGGTCCGATTGCAAGCGCACGACTTCGGCTAATCAAATGCCGACATTCTAAAAAACATCAGGAGTTGGGCGCCACGACCCGGGCTGCAATTTCAGAATTTTCGCTTCCGACCAAGAATACAATCGCAACAACAAAGGCAAAACCAGCTAGTGCCCAGAACGTCACGTTCCACGTAGGCTTCGTAGAGTCATTGTACATAAAATCGCCACCCAAACTTGCAGCATGGCTATCGTTGTGCAGCGCGAAGCGCAATGCGAAATATGGCAAAAATATGCTCAATTGTTAACGAGCGAAGGTCTGATGCAATTTGCTTCAAGATATCAATAAGTTGGAGCGGCCTATGCCAATTCACTTATTAACAATTTATCCTTTAGAGGTTTGAACTTGCTGGTTTGACCTGAAACGTGCTTGACCGGAACGCGTTTAGTTTGGCGAATAAACATGGCGACACACAACGCAACGGTCACAACAATCCGGCAGGCAAAGGCTGGCGATATCGGCTTGCTTGTCTTGATCTCACTGATTTGGGCATCTGCATTTGTCGCGATCAAGGTTGCAGTCCCAACTGTTGGGCCATTATGGCTAGCCGCCATCCGCGTTGCGATCGGATGCCTCGCGGTTTTGCCGTTTGCGCTTCGTGCAGGCATTGAATTGCCCGTCAATCTGCGCGTATGGCTTCTCGTCATCGCCATGTCACTATTGAACGTAGTCATTCCGTTTTTTCTGATCGCATGGGCCGAACTGACAATTGATGCCGGCGTGACGTCACTGCTGATGGGTGTTGGACCTATTCTCGCGTTGCTAGCAGGTCACTTGTTCACACAAGACGACAGGATCAATCGTTGGAAACTGGTTGCGGTCCTATTTGGCCTTTGCGGCGTACTGATACTGGTTGGCGGTGACGCATTGAAGCAACTGGGGGGTCGTAACACGCTGGCACAGATGGCAGCGCTAGGCGGCGCACTCTGTTACGTAACAGCTGGCACACTTATTCGAAAAATACCTATTGGTTCGGTGCGACTGGCGTTTCTAGCGCTGGCCATCGGCACGGCTGTCCTGATCCCAGTTGCGTTACTGGTGGACGGTTTACCTTCAATGCCAGGATCTCAAGCGGCCTCAGCACTCGTTTATCTTGGCTTGGTGCCGACGGGGATCGCTTACGTGATGCGCTTTCACCTCATCAACGCAGTGGGCTACTCAACATTTTCTCTTTCGGTCAATATGATACCCGTTTTCGGTGTCCTTCTGGGCGCTATTCTACTTACTGAGCGTCCGAGTCCTGAGACAGGCATTGCTTTGGCACTTGTGATTACGGGGCTCCTGTTTGCCAGAATGGGTGGCAAGAGTTCGTGAACACATCGCAAGGCAAACCGTCACAGAAGAGGATCGCCGAACTTGATTTTGCAAGGGGCGTGGCGCTTGTGGCCATGGCCATCTACCATTTCACATGGGATTTGACCTTTTTCGGATATCTTGACACCAGCTTTGCAACGACCGGTCCCATGCGCTGGTTTGCCAGAGCGATTGCCTTTTCATTTCTGTTTCTGGTCGGTGCAAGTTTGGTACTTGCTCATGAAAAAGGGATACGATGGCATCAATTCTGGCGCCGTTTCATCGCTGTAGCAGCCTGCGCGCTTCTGATTAGTATCGCCACTTGGTTCGCCGTTCGCGAGAGCTTTGTCTACTTCGGCATTTTGCATCATATTACGGTCGCGAGTTTTCTGGGACTTGCATTCCTTCGCGTCGACTGGCAGTTGCTGACCCTTTTTTCTGCCGTGGCTTTCGGAGCGGATCTGTTTCTTTCATCTCCGATATTCGACGCACCTTGGTTTTGGTGGACTGGGCTCAATAGGTTCGTTCGATCGTCCAATGATTATGTACCCATGCTCCCTTGGTTTGGCGCTGTTCTTTTGGGCATGGCGTTTGCCAAATCGCACCTGATCTGGATGGTTGAAGGTAGGTTGAAAACCGATCGTGCCCAGACAGTTTCCGGCATGCTGACGTGGCTTGGACAACGATCCTTGATTGTCTACATGGTTCATCAGCCAATATTGATCGCGCTGATATTTGCTACTTCATTGATTGTTCCGCCGACCCGGGTTGATGAGTTCGCATTTCCGCCCGATCCTTTCCTGGACGCCTGCGAATCCGCCTGCCTCCAAAACTCGCCAGCTGAATTCTGCATCGCCTATTGTGCGTGTGTAGATGTGCGTCTCCAACAACAATCACTCAAAGCTGGCCTCTTGGATGGTCAGATCGCGCTGGATGATCCGTCGATTGTAGCAACGACAAACCAATGCACTGCAGATATTTCTGAGGCACTTCAGGAATTCAGGAGCAACGGCCAATGAACAAGCCAATCTCATATGCTGAACGACCAAATCGGCTGCCTTGGCCGCCGATGATTTTGGTGTTGGCGCTGGTTTTTGGTTACACATTGGAAGCCTTGCTTCCAGCTGGATTCAGTTTTCCTGATCAGTCAAGACTGATTGGTTGGTATGTCATTGCATTTGCGCTGCTTATTGATGCGGCGGCAATGTTTACTTTATGGCGGGGCAAAACCACCATCCTGCCCAACCAGAAGAGCGAACACTTGGTGTTGTCGGGCATCTTTCGACTGAGCAGAAATCCGATCTATGTCGCAAATGTGCTGCTGATTATCGGATTTGCGCTTCGCTGGAGCAATGCTTGGCTTTTAGTTTTGGCGCCATTGGCAGGACTTGCGACACAAGAACTGGCAATCAAACGAGAAGAAGCCCATCTAACAGCCCGATTTGGCGAAGAGTATCTGAATTATAAGAGCCGAGTACGGCGCTGGCTTTAACGCGTCATGAAGTGACGCGCAGCTCTGCCAAACGGTTCATGCACGCATCTTCCACTTGATCGAGCTCGGCCAGCGTATCTTCAATGTCTTTGCGCTTTTGGCGCAGTTCCACCCTTTTGCTCTCAACACCGTCAATTATTTTATTTAGCTGACCCGCTTCGCCTGGCGGCGACTTGTACATCTCGATGATGTCCCGAATTTCAGCAATTGAAAAACCAAGCCGTTTGCCGCGTAAAATCTGCTTGATCAAAACTCGATCAGAGGGTCGAAATAAACGTGTACGTCCGCGCCTGACCGGTTTTACCAGCCCCTCATCTTCGTAAAAACGTAACGTCCGCGTCGATATATCGAATTCCCGCGTCAGCTCAGTTATCGTGTAAAAGTCTTTCATTGAATACCAACCACAACCGCCCCTGCGCTATGGTCTTAGGAAAACTCTTACGTAAAAGTCAATTATATTGGACTGGTACTTTGGTTGTCATATGCCGAACCAAAGGCCTGCCAATCCCAAAAACGCAAAAAAACCAACAACATCGGTTACCGTCGTAACAAACACACTGGAAGCTGTTGCAGGATCAGCGCCTACTCGATCCAGCACCAACGGAATGATGATACCGGCGAGCGCCGCACAAACCATGTTGATAATCATCGCAACGGCAATAACGATTCCAAGCCCGAACGATGCGAACCAAATCATCGCAACAACGCCGATCAGAATGGCAAAGAGCCCACCATTTGCCAAGCCAACCAGCAGCTCGCGGCGGATAATACGACTTGAATTGTATATATCGAGGTCTTTGGTCGCCAGCGCACGCACCGCCACTGTCATGGTTTGGGTGCCAGCATTACCCCCCATTGAGGCAACGATCGGCATCAGAATTGCCAACGCGACCATCTGATCAATGGTGGCGTCAAACAACCCGATAACAGCGGATGCCAAAACAGCGGTTGCGAGATTGACAAGCAGCCATACAAAACGGGACTTGGCGGTTGAAACGACACTGTCCGAGAGTTCCTCAGTGCCGACCCCGGCAAGCTTTTTATAGTCTTCCTCTGCTTCTTCCTGAATAACGTCGACGACATCATCGATTGTGAGAACGCCGACCAGACGTTCATTTTCGTCTACGACCGCAGCTGATAGGAGGTCATATCGTTCGAACAATTGAGCCGCTTCTTCTTGATCCATTTCTGCAGGCACGGCATGGCGCGTTTCACGCTTGATGTCTTCGATACGTTCAGGCCTTCCTGCCCTCAAGATGCGGTCAAGATCGACAGCACCAACCAGCCGAAAAGTGGGGTCAATAACAAAAATCTGAGCAAAGGATTGCGGCAGATCATCCGTATCGCGAAGATAGTCGATGGTTTGACCCACCGTCCAGTAAGGCGGCACGGCAACAAAGTCGGCCTGCATCCGGCGTCCAGCACTCTCGTCCGGATAGTCCAGCGATCGGCGTAGCCTTATGCGTTCAGTGAAGGGAACAAGGGCGAGGATTTCGGCCTGATCTTCTTCTTGCAAATCTTCCAGAATGTAGACGGCGTCATCGCTGTCCAACTCTCGGATCGCGAGCGCGATTTGCTCGTTCGGCAACGCGGAAACAATGTCGTTTCGGATCGCATCTTCAACTTCGGTCAAAGCCGAGAAATCAAAATTCTCACCGAGTAACGCAACAAGCTCTTGGCGTTGGCCAGGTTCGAGCGCCTCAATGAGGTCACCAAGCTCTGACTCGTGAAGCTTTTCGACCGCTTCACCAAGACTTTGCGTGTCCTGATCCGAAATGCATGCAAAGATGCGATCCAAAAAATCCGCGCGAACCGCACCATTCTCATCATAAACCAAAAACGGTTCAGCAAACTGATCAGATCGGCTTTTGTTTTCGCGTATTTCCGAATCCATGCATGGTCTTTCGTTCAGCGCCTCACGCCGCTTTGGTAGAACAAGTTGGTGTCAATGCAATAACCGAAATTCAATGGAGCGCTACTCAGGCACGTTATCAATACCTGAAGTACCTCCGGGGCGACATCGCCAAAGTCGGTTTGCAGTCAACCAAGTGCCGCGCAACAGCCCGTGACGCGCAACTGCTTCATAGCCATACTCAGAACAAGTTGGAATGTGTCGACAATGATTGCCAATAAATCCCGAAAGCGTGAGCTGATATAGTCGAATGAGCGAAGTGCCCAAGACGCGGCCTGGCGTTCTTGGCCAATCGCCTGTCCAATTGCGTGTTTGGCGGTTGGAGCACATATGTTGTTACCCAGCAGCTGCGCGTTCATCGAGCTGCGCAAAAGCGTCGACCAAAGCACTCAAAACGAGCATCGTTGAAGCCTGGCGGGCAGGATAATCCTTGACCGGTTCCAGATATTTAAGATCGACAAAACGTCCATCCGGCGGTTTACCGCCCTGTTTGAGCATGGCTGCCATTTGTCCATATGCTCTTTCGACTTCCTGACGCGATGCGCCAATGATCTGAGAGGCTACGACAGAAGCAGCGGCCTGCCCTAGGGCGCAGGCTTTTACCTCATGGGCATAATCTGTGATCTGCCCGGTATCTTCTGTTTTTATGTCGACAGTCAGTTCTGAACCACAAAGCTTTGAACGTGCCGTGCCGGTCGCATCCGGCCTTTGAAGACGGCCATTGCGTGGAATATTACCAGCAAGAGCGAGAAGCTTGGAGTTGTATATCTCATTTATCATTTGAAATATTGCCTCCCTGAATTACTGGTCATCGGGCTGCCTCATCCTATATGATGCTTCTGGCAAGACGTACAAGCATCAGTGCACGATGGGATCCTATCATCAGCTGAAGTTTGGTCTGAACATAGTGCTCATAGTTGCACAAATTGAAGATCGAAACGGAGAATAAAGCCATGGACGCCATTGCGACACCAACACCTGGTGAAATTGACAATGCAGACAAGCCAAGCCGTGAAGAGGCTGAAGCTGCCGTTTCTGTGCTTTTGCGTTGGATCGGTGATGACGTGAACCGCGAAGGCTTGCTTGATACACCGAAACGCGTCGTTAAGGCTTATGAAGAGTTGTTCTCTGGATATATCAGCGATCCCGCTGACATTCTCGGTCGAACTTTCGAGGAAGTAGCCGGGTATGACGATGTCGTTCTGGTTAAGGACATTCACTTCCACTCGCACTGCGAGCACCATATGGTGCCAATTATCGGCAAGGCACATGTGGCATACCTGCCTGACAATCGCGTGTTGGGTCTGTCTAAAATTGCGCGGGTCGTTGATATTTTCGCGCATCGTCTACAGACGCAGGAAACAATGACCGCTCAAATTGCGACGTCAATCAATGACAGTCTGCGCCCGAAGGGCATCGCGGTTATGATCGAAGCAGAACATATGTGCATGGCCATGCGCGGCATTCGCAAGCAAGGCTCAACGACCATCACCACACGTTTTTTGGGCGACTTTGACAAGCCTGAAGAAAAACAGCGTTTTATGGATATGGTTCACGGAAGAGCATGATTGCGCTTTGTTGTGGCTTCGGGCTAAACGCTGCCAATCATGGCAGACAAAATTTTTTCGAAACCAGACGGCATCGACAAAAGTGAATTTGAAGAGGGGGCGCTATTCGCGCCTCGCTTTGATGATGATGGCCTCATTGTATCGGTGGTTTTGGATAATAAGACCAGCGCCCTACTCATGGTCGCATATATGAACGATGTCGCGCTGGAAAAAACACTGACAACTGGTTTTGCGCACTATTGGTCCCGTTCCCGACAAAAACTCTGGTGCAAGGGCGAAGAAAGCGGCAACACCCAGGAAGTGGTTCAAGTTCGAACGGATTGCGACCAGGATGTGATTGAGTTGCGGGTCAATCAAAGGGGCGCCGGCGTTGCATGTCACACCGGACGCTATAGTTGCTTTTACAGGGTCGTTGAAGGCACTGAAGGCACATGGACCCTTACCCACGACGAAGATATGAAACCGCAGTTTGCGCCCTCTGAAGTCTATAAAAAAGACTAGGCGGTCGCGATGTAACTACGGATATCCTCCGCTTCACGCTCTACATCAGCGATACGTCTTTTAACGATATCACCAATTGATACGATACCGACCAGCGCATCGCCGCGCACAACAGGCAGGTGACGAAACCGCCCTTGTGTCATGAGTTCCATGAGGTCTGATACGGTTGCATCCTCTGTACAAGTGACAACGTTGCGGGTCATCAAATCGCCGACCTTGCGGTCCAGACAGGGCGCTCCTTGCTCGGCCACACCGCGGACAATGTCACGTTCTGATAGGATGCCATCGATTGATGTGCCATCATCGCTTACCACAAGCGCACCAACTTTGTTTTCACGTAGTGCACGCACAGCGTCCATAATGTTGATGTTGGACTTGAGAGTGAAAACCGAAGCGCCCTTTTCGGCCAGAATCGCTGAAACATTCATGATGCACCTCCTTCTTCATCATGATTTGCCTACAATGCGTTCAACTGTTCGTGATAGCAAGACGTGTGACCGATCTTAGACCAGCCCATATTTGGGCTGTCGGTCGATCAAGCCAATAAGAAGAAAACCTGCCAACAAACCACCGATATGAGCTTCCCAAGCGATGTTGCTTGGCCCGCCGAGCCAACCCATGCCGGTCACAAAGTTCAGGACTACCCACAAAACCAGAAACCCAAGGACACCGCGTTGTCGCAAGGCCCAGATGGGTGGCGGCAGCGTTTGGGTAAAGCCAGCGCGTGCGTTTTGCGGGCGGCGGAAACCAAAACGCGCTGCGGCGCCCAAAAACCCAGAAACGGCGCCCGAGGCACCAATTAAAGGAATTGGATCACCCCAATAGATCATCAAGTGAAACACCGCAGCGCTGATCGCAGTTATGATCCAAAACAGCACAGTCCGCAGGAAACCGAGCCGGTATGCTAGAGGTGCGCCAAAGGCAACAAGCCAAATCATGTTGAACGCCAGATGCATCCAGCTGCCGTGGATGAACGAATGGGTCACCAGCGTAGCGAGCGCACCAAAATCAACTGCCTGTAACGCAAGCTCCATGCGCAAAGGAATGAGAGAGAAATTGGCAATCACGGCATTGTAGTAGCGCGTGCTGAACATCTCATTGAGTAAGATGTGCAGAACAATGCAGACACCGGCCAAGATCAAGAGGGAAACGGGAATATTTAGCGCAGGCTCTTTGGGATCCGGGCGCTCAGCTATCAAAACTTCCGATTCTGTTTCCAAGTCAGCTCTTTGTGGCTCGTCACCCGGCGTTCTGCCATTCTCACCCGACAATGATAATGCCTCGTCTCGATATGCTAATGCTTACTGCTAGCGGGAACGAGAGGTAAAAAAAAGGCCATTGGATTCTTACCAATGGCCCGGCGAGTCCCTGCTCACCCCAGTCTTGTGCTACGAAACGAGTGCTCCACGTTGAGACCTTAATGGCTGATTAACCGACAAATCTCAAGTGTTGTATTTCGTTAAGGTTAATGAATCAGCGCTTGTCGTTAACCTTTGCTGGCGCCTTAAAAGGCACGCGACGTGCAACCTCTCCAGAAAAGAAGAAGATTCACAAAGCCAATGTCTCAAAAGGAGACAGTGGTGTGGAGGACGGGTCCATGCATCATCGGGGTACATTAGAGTTGTTTCATTACTGGACGCAGCAGCGTGCCGGTAGACGTGCACCAAAACGGGCCGATATTTCGCCAGCTGGAATCTCAGCTGTGCTTGGAAATACCTTCATTTTGGAAGGCAATGGCGCACATGCGAACTTCAGACTGGCTGGCACCCGGCTTTGCAATGCATTTGGCAAAGAGTTGCGGGGAACCGCCCTACCCGATCTTTTTGCGCCTCGTGATCGGTTATTGCTGTCCAAATCAATTACTGCCGTTTCTGGCGGCAAGAACATTATTGTTGGGGAGACAGTAGCGGAAGCCGCTTGTGATAAACAGGTTTCGATGGAACTGCTTCTGATGCCGTTGAGCGATGACAATATACGGATGCTTGGATCGCTTCATTTTCTCCAGTCGCCCTACTGGTTGGGTTCAGCGCCTCTGCGCAATATGCAACTCATCGCGTTGAAACATGCAGATCCTGATCGTGAGTTGGTTTCGCTGGCCAACAGGCCTCCAGTCATGCTGCCCAGTCATATGTCCGACGATTTACGCCCCCGCATGTGGCATATTGTTGATGGTGGACGCTCAAACGGAACGGCTCCAACGGAGAGAACGGGCAATCTTTCCCTCATATCAGGCGGAAAAACAGATTAGCATTTTTGTCACATAAAGACGCATTGAACGTCGCGCCCTTACCCACTGTTAACTCTCATGACTGTATGTTTCGTCGCAAGATAAGGATGGGGTGTGACTCATGATTGCGGCCAAGCCGACATACAGTGGAGAAAGACGCCAGCATCAACGCGTTGGCGTGTCTATTCCTACACGGTTTATGCTGCATGATCGTTCCGAGCATGACGGCTTGGTAACGGAGATGTCTCCAGCGACCGCAACGATCTCTTCTTCTGCAAAGCCTGTGGAGGGTGAACGGGTTGTTGCATACCTACATCACTTGGGCCGCGTTGAGGGAAACTGCACGCGCGCATGGGACACCGGTTTTGCGCTTGATTTGAATACGCCGCAACGCAAACGGGAAAAGCTGGCGGCGCAGCTGACGTGGCTTGCGAATAAAGACTTGCTCGACTTGCCGGAGGACCGTCGCCATGAGCGCCTTCAGCCGCGCAATCCCGGATCCATTCTAACTCTGCAAGATGGTCGCCAATATCGCTGTCGTATTATTGACCTTTCACTTTCGGGTGCAGCGCTAGGCTTGGCCGTTCGTCCTGCCCTAAAATCGCAAGTGTCACTTGGCAGCATGCGTGGTCAGGTGGTTCGCCACTTTGATGAAGGAATTGCCATTGAGTTTGCGCACGTCCAGAACCGCCAGAATCTTTCTAACTTCCTTGACTAGCTTGCGGCATTTCGAACAAGCGCGTGTACGCTTCTTAAAATTTGAAATAAATCAGTTTAAAATATGCATTTAACTCTCTGAAATTGTGAGTTAAATCGTGCCGCTCCGCTGAACATCATCTCAAGCTCTGTGTGTCAATGTCTTCTCACGGGAGACAAGGGACATGGCGGGAAAATTTCTCAAAAGCCAATTAAGACTGATGAGTTTGTGCACAACGTTGGCAGCGTCGATATATGCATCGAACACCGCACAGGCTCGTTCAGCTATGGAGCTTGCGGGCCGAACAACACAACCTGTTGGTCATTATGAGTTTTGTCGGCAAGCGCCGGGTGAGTGTCGGGCAACCAGAAATGTAAGTCCGCACGCCCTCAATCGCACCGATTGGCAAGCAATGGTGGCGATCAACAATCAGATAAATTCATCGGTTCTACCAAAGACAGACATGCAAATCTGGGGCCGCGAAGAGCTTTGGTCATACCCAACTTCTGTGGGCGATTGCGAAGACTTTGTGTTGTTGAAGCGCCTTGTCCTGATGCAGCACGGTTTTTCAGCATCGAACCTGTTGATTACCGTTGTTCGTCAGCGAAACGGCGAGGGTCATGCAGTTCTGACGGTTCGCACAGATCATGGTGACTTCATTCTCGATAATCTGACCAGCGAAATCAAAGCGTGGGAAGATACGCCATACACCTACCTCAAACGCCAATCATCGAAGCATGCCGGACGTTGGGTGACCATTAGTGACCATCGCATGTCCGTTGCCAGCGTCAGATAGAATAGAGATACCCGGTCGAGTCCCTACCCACCCATCCCCAGACCGGGTACGAGCCGGCTTCTTCGGAAGTCGGCTCACTTTTTTGGGGCAGGTTTTTGTGTAATCACAGCGGATTGAGCCCGTTTGAAAAGCGCTTTGCATTCTCGACATAATGCGTAGCGGACGCTTTAAGTTCAGCCACCGCTTTTTCATCCAGTGTCCGAACAACTCGTGCGGGTGACCCGACAATCAGGCTGTTCTCGGGAAATATTTTTCCTTCAGTGACAAGCGCCCCTGCGCCAACAAGTGAGTTTGCGCCAATTTTGGCTCCGTTCAAAACGATAGCGCCCATCCCAATCAACACAGTGTCGCCAATCGTACAACCGTGTAGAATCGCTCGATGTCCCACCGTGCAATCGTCACCGACCACCAGTGGGAAACCCATGTCGGTGTGAAGCATGGAATGTTCCTGAATGTTGCTGCGCTTGCCTATTTTTATCGGTTCATTGTCTCCACGAAGCACTGCGCCAGACCAGATATTGCAATCTTCATCCAGAATAATGTCACCGATTACCTCCGCGCTCTCTGCAACGAAAGCGGGGCCTGTACCAATTATTTCAGATGCAACGCCATCAAGCTGAAAATACGCCATGCTATCGTGCTCCTAGGTTCGCAACCGCAAATCAACTGAACGCCAGCCGGGCTGTCTCCTGGAACAGGATTCCCAACATGCTCGCCCACAAAAGGGTGATTGAGAATATTGCAATCGCCTCCAAAGCGCTTCCTGTTGCCTCATTAGCCAATTTAATATGGGCAATGCGGGCTGACACTATGGGACCGACAAAAGCAAACCAAAAAACTGCCCCAAATACGCCGTGCGCTCTAACAGTGTAAGGGTTGAAGCCTGCGGTCCAGCCCAGCCACGCCGCATGCAAAAAGTATAAACAAAAGGCAATTGCAAACCCTGTGATCGGGTAAGCGAGAAGTGCAACCGACATTTGACCCATCCCGTTTACCGAACATTAACCGTGTAACGTGCCTTTTTGAATTCCCCGGACAAACAAGCTGACGACAGGGTTAATGAGCACAGCGCCTACTGGTTCAGTTGATGAGACAACGCATGGCGGACTTGTTGCTGCCACGTGGAATGCATTGTCACTATTTGCTTTTCTAGGGCTCTGTACGCTTATTTTGCTGGGTGTCGCCTACTTCGGGAATGGCCCCATGCGAGCGATTGGACTCAGCGAAGATCGGACCCCAATCCAAATCGTTATTGGCAATGATGTCTTCGCCATTCCGGAAAACATGATACGGCATGGCACACAGCGTTCTCCGGGCGTTACAAACTCGGTGGACTTAGTCGTGCATTGGCCAAGCGCCGAGGGTTACAGCAGCGAAAGACTGGCCGAGTTTTCATCGACTGATCCAAGCAGTATCGACACCGTTCTTGTCGGTTTAACCCAGCGACATTCGCTCCTGGACATGCGGTCCCGTTTCCAGCCTGCGCTTAAACGCGCACTGCTCGGTGGGAGCGTTACACAATTATCGTCAGGGCTCTATGAAGCCAAGCTTGATCCTCAATATGGCTTTATCGACGAGACGCTTGTCTACAGCCGCGCGCAAGTCGCCGGAGGCGACCCACAGTTTGTAGCGCGCTGCTATGGAAGTACGGCGCAGAAAAAGCTGCTGCACCCATGTGAATTGGATAGTTTTATTGGTGTTTCGGGGGCAGCACGCGTTCGGTTTTCAAGAACACATTTGTACGATTGGCGCACTTTTCAAGTTTGGCTTGAAAGCGCGTTGGATGGACTATTGACCAAAACCGACTAGAGACCCTCTAGGTCGAAATCCAGAATGGACATTGACAGGTCGTAGGACACCTCACCCTCATCTTCGATACGTGTGATGACGCCCAAGAACTCGTCGCCCAGATAAAGCTCGGCGGAGTCGGCTAATTTTGGGCGCGCCTTCACCGCAAGTCCGTCATTGCCAAATGTCTGTTTGAAGTAGGTTGTTAGTGTGGACAGTTCTTCTGCTGTCATTTTTTCCCCTCTGGACTTGCGCCCTTTAATCTAAAGAAGCTGGTTCATCGCTCTTGATGGCTGATCACAACCCGCTTCGCCTACAATTTTTGCTGGTACGCCGGCTACTGTCTTGCATGGCGGTACTTCATTCAAAACAACTGAGCCAGCGGCCACTTTGCTGCAATGGCCGACTTTAATGTTGCCAAGAATTTTCGCGCCGGCCCCAATCAAAACATCATCGCCAATCTTTGGATGCCGGTCGGAACCTTCTTTGCCGGTTCCCCCCAATGTCACGCCGTGCAAAATGGATACATTGTTGCCAACCGATGCTGTCTCTCCAACAACGAAGCCCGTCGCATGATCAAGAAAAATGCCAACGCCAAACGGCGCTGCGGGATTGATATCGGTTTGAAACACTGTTGATGAGCGGCTTTGCAGATAAAGCGCAAAGTCCCGACGACCTTCATTGTAAAGCCAGTGTGCCAACCGGTGTGATTGGATGGCGTGGAACCCTTTGAAGTAAAGCAGCGGTTCCAAATATCGCATGCAGGCGGGATCTCGGTCAAATACGGCTTGCAGATCAACACGTACAGCCCGCGAGAAAGATGGGTCAGATACAATCATTTGCGCGAATGCCTGGCGGATCGCATCAGCTGGAACATCGCCATGATCAAGACGCTCGGACACGCGATGGGCGACAGCCGCCTCGAGACTATCCTGAGCTATGACACAGGTGTGAAGCAATGCGCCGAGCATTGGCTCTTTTTCGATACTACGCTGCGCATCAGCACGTACACTCGACCAGATTGGATCCAGCTTTTTTTCGCCTGTGCGTTCCGATAGCTTTGCTGTCATGTCGGGCATGGTTATGCCTCCTGGATACCTTGGCCATTCACATAAGCTGCCAACACTATTTATCAAACATGAATTTGAAGCAAAACAACTGGCGGACGATCAATTCTGTTCACGGGTTTTCAGAGAAAAGCGCCAAAACAGCGGCTTTAAACTGCTTGTCACCGACCGCAAGCATGTGATCACGCCCTTCAATATCTATGGCCTTGGCATTGGGCATCATGTGAGCAAGCGGGCCAGGTGCGCCTGCTATGTCGTCTTTTGTACCGACAGCAATCAGTGTTTTAGCAGTAATTTCAGACATCTGATCTGGTGTTAAAAGGGTTCGCGATGCACTGATGCAGGCTGCCAGCGCTATCCGGTCACTACCAGTTTGATCTGCAAATGCACGAAACATGCGACCCCGCGCGTGGGTAACGTCGTCCAGGGAAGGAGCAAGGAGCGCATCTGCAATCGGGTCCCAGTCACCCACGCCTTCCACCATGCCAATGCCCAATCCACCAAACACCAGCTTGTCGACCAGTTTTGGATGACGAAGCGCCAAAAAAGCGGAAATTCGCGCGCCCATCGAGTAACCGATGACATGGGCAGACGCACTTCCAATATGATCAAGCAGCGCCGCTGCATCGTCCGCCATGACTTCAGGTGCATAGTTTCCCGGTGTGTGCGGCTTGTCGCTTTCACCGTGGCCTCGATTATCATGGGCAATAACGCGATAGCCCGCATCGGTTAGGGTCTGAACCCATCCAGGCCCAACCCAGTTTACACTCTTGTTTGAAGCAAAACCGTGAATGCACAGTACAACATCGCCATCGCGCGGGCCTTCATCCAGATAGGCAATGCGAACACCATGGCGTAGAAACTCGTTCATTTAACACCTAAATCCAATAGCAAAGCACCCGAACACGTCTAGATATTTTGCGCTTACTTGGCTACCTGTCGGACAACGAACAGCGGATGGAGATTAGTTGTGGCGCAACATGCAGGCACACCGCACTTTAAGAACGACGAAGGTCACGAGCGCATCGAAATTGGCGTGAAGGAATTTGTGTGCGTTGGCGCTACGCCGCCGTTTGATCACCCGCATGTCTATCTCGACATGGGAGATGAGAACCAAATTGTGTGCCCCTATTGCTCCACGCTATATGTGTTCAATTCGGAGTTGGCACCCCATGAAACCAATCCACCAAATTGCTATTTCGACGCGCAGCAGGCCGCCTGATTGAATTCAACCTTGAATGTGGGCATCGTTGGCGGCGGCATTGCTGGCCTGACATGTGCGCTGGCGCTCTCAAGAGAAGGCCACAAAGTCACCCTTCATGAGCGCGCACCAGTGCTCGAAGAAGTTGGCGCCGGCATCCAACTTTCGCCCAATGCGATGAAACTATTGATCGATCTTGGTTTGTCGTCAGCTCTTAATACCGTTGCTAGTGCGCCACGCTCCATTGAAGTGCATGATGGCGCCAGCGCCAAGCAAATCTCATCCGTTACGCTCGGTCCAGCTGCAGAAAAGCGATACGGCGCGCCCTACTATGTCGTCCACCGTGCCGACCTGCAGCGCATTCTGGCAGAAGCTTGCGAGCGAGAAAGAAACATCAAAATAAATTTGGGTTCTCAAATTGGAGTGATCCAACAAAATAAGGATAGCGCCCGTGTAGGTCAGGATCGCTTCGACTTCGTGGTCGCTGCCGATGGCGTCAATTCTGCCGTTCGGCGCAAGTTATTTGGTGTACAGGCAAATCCAAGCGGTCTGGTTGCTTGGCGCGCGACTCTGCCGATGAATCAAAGACCCGACTTTTTTGCCCGTGAGAGAACATGCTTATGTATCGGAAAGAATGCGCATTTGGTGACCTATCCAATCGCGTCGGGCAAGGAACTCAATGCTGTAGCTATCGTTCCAGATGGTATCCACCCAAGCGACGGATTTGCTCGATGGCATGAGCGTATAACTGCTATCCTGGAACTTGGCGATTGGCTCGAATGGCCACTAAACTATGTGCCTAAACTGACAAGCTGGACCAGCGGCCGGATTGTCATGATCGGTGACGCGGCACATGCAATGCTTCCCTTCGCAGCCCAAGGTGGGGCAATGGCCGTCGAGGATGCCTATTCGTTAGCAAAAGCACTATCAAACTCGAGCAGCATCACTACCGATGTGTCTAATTGGGAGATCAAACGCAAGAAACGAACGGAGGCTATCGCCAAGTTGGCGATGCGAAACCGGTGGATTTATCATCTCTCGGGCCCTCAAGCCCTGGCACGCAATTTTGTCATGCAAGCGCTTGGTCCGGAAAAGCTATTGGCGCGGCAAGACTGGATATATGACCATCACTCTTGAGCGGCTCTATATCGAGATAACCCAAACTCCAGTGATTGTGCCAAGGGCGTCCATGTTCCCACGGCAATACCAGCCTCGCGCAATCTCCTACCTGTCCAACTGTTGCATGTATGCCAAGGGCTAAAATTTCCATTTGCGCGGTAAAAGCGATCCCCAAAGCCTTGGCTAACACCGTCTATCGGTACATCACGCGAAAACCAAGCGCGTATAGCCATACCAAGCCGTTCAACTTGTGGGTCATCCAAGTCCAGAACATAGATGCTTGCGGAAGCCTGAAGCTGACCAAGCGGCGTAACATGTATCACCGCTTCATCTAAAAAAAGTGCCTCAACAATGATGTTCATGGTCAGATCAGATACTGCTAAAAGACTGGTGAAGGCGGTCTCCGAACCCCAACCGACCGCATAGTAGTGCACCAAATCAGGATCCACCGGGTAATCTGAGGCATCGATTGGGAGTAATGCTTCAGCAATGCTCTTGGGAATGGCAATATCGCTATGAAAGCCGTTGCTGAGAACGAAAATGCGTGTTTTAGCCGCCTGGGACGAATTGGCATGAAACGCCGTCGAAAGTGGCATCGCTCCCAATACCAGTGCAATTGCCAAGATCACTACCGCGCCGATGGAACCTATTGTCAATCGGCGCAGCGCTATCATCATCGGTATGTCTTCAGTGCAAAATCTGGCTCAAGAACAATTTCGTGCGCTCATGTTGCGGATTGTCAAAGAACTGATCTGGTACGTTCTGCTCAACGATTTGACCCTGATCCATAAAGATTACCCGGTTGGCAACCTGCCGTGCAAAACCCATTTCGTGGGTCACGCACAACATAGTCATGCCTTCTTCCGCAAGACCGACCATCGTATCGAGTACTTCCTTGATCATTTCAGGGTCAAGCGCGGACGTCGGCTCATCGAACAACATAATGCGCGGGTTCATGCACAATGACCGGGCAATCGCCACACGCTGCTGCTGACCACCGGAAAGCTGACCTGGATATTTGTTGGCCTGCTCAGGAATCTTGACGCGCTCGAGGAAGTGCATCGCGCGTTCTTCAGCTTCCTTCTTAGGCATCTTGCGAACCCAGATTGGGGCCAGTGTGCAATTCTCAAGAATCGTCAGATGCGGGAACAGGTTGAAGTGCTGAAACACCATACCAACCTCGCGACGCACCTCGTCGATCTTCTTAAGATCGTTGGTTAGCTCAATACCGTCGACAACAATCTGACCTTTTTGGTGCTCTTCCAATCGGTTGATGCAGCGGATCATGGTGGACTTACCCGAACCAGAGGGGCCAGCGATAACAATCCGCTCGCCACGCATAACCTTCAAATTGATGTCACGCAGCACGTGAAAATCACCATACCATTTGTGCATGTCATTGATTTCAACGGCGACATCGGTTTCGGAAACCGTCATCTTTGAGCGATCAACTTCAGCGTCAGCGCCATTAGCTGCCACAGCGGCAACAGATGCTACCGGCATTGCAGCGGCAGCAGCTTTGCCAGCCGCGGGTACACTTGTCTTCTTGGCAGGTGCTACCTTTGGCTTTGCTGCTGGTTTTGCAGCCGCTTTCTTGGGCGCAGCTTTTGGCGCGCTTGCAGCCTTGGCCTTCGGGGGCGCTTTTGGTTTCGCAGCAGCCTTCGGTTTCGCTGCCGTCTTGGGTTTTGAAGTTGCCTCGCCAGCGACTTCTTTTTCCTTGTCGTACGCTTTACATTGACCGACCCAATCGTCGCGCTCAATGCGGCCCTTGAACTTTAAATGGTCGTCTACCCAATCAATTTCAGGCTTCGTCCACTTGGCCACTTGAGCAAAGCGGTAAACCCCCAATTCATTCAGGACACCTTCAAGCTTTGGCCCAACGCCGGATATACGCTTTAAATCGTCCGGTGCCTTCGGCTTTGCGACCTTCGGCGGACGCTTCTTGTTTTCAGTTGTTTTGCTTGCTTGCTTTGCCATGTTTTTGCTCAAAGCTCCTAGGATTTATGGCCGGTGTCGAGCCTGCGCTCCATGAACATGGAGTAGCGCGACATGGCGTAACAGAAGAAGAAGTAGATGATAGCGGCGAACGAATAGCCGGTCAGTGATTGCACGGGAGACGACCATGTCGGGTCCGTGAAGGAAGACTGGATTGAACCGAGGAAGTCAAAAAGCCCAATAATCAGCACCAAGGTGGTATCCTTGAACAGGCCAATGAAGGTGTTGACGATGCCTGGAATGACCAGTTTCAATGCCTGAGGCAGAATGATCATGCGTGTCATTTGACCCCAGCCAAGGCCCAGTGCCATCGCGCCCTCATACTGGCCTTTTGGCAATGCCTGCAGACCCCCGCGCACCACTTCCGCCATGTAGGCCGACGAGAACAGCGCAACACCGATCAGCGCACGTAGCAGCTTATCGAACGTCACCCCTTCCGGCAGGAACAGCGGCAGCATCACAGATGACATGAAGAGCACGGTGATAAGCGGTACACCGCGCCAGAACTCGATGAATATCACACAGAAAAACTTAACGATCGGCATGTCCGACCGGCGGCCAAGCGCCAGTAAAATACCGATAGGTAGAGAAGCTGCAATTCCGGTGACTGCAATCACCAGAGTTACGAGCAGCCCGCCCCAAATATCTGTATCGACCCGCTCCATGCCGAAATCTATGCCAAGCACAAACAGCAAGACAAACAATCCGCCGAATATGATGCCAATCGTCCTGAGAGCTGGGCCAGCGGGCGATTCCGTCCCGACGGCAAACCCCACTCCAATAGCAAGGAAAATCACCGTGATGATGGCTAACGGAAGATAGAGCCCACTAACGCTGAAGTTGCCGCCTGTGAGAAGAATAAGGATCGCAATCGGTGCAATCAGCACCATGAAGATCAAATTCTCGCGCTTGAACGGAGCATCCGGGATCAAAAGCGGGATTAATCCTCCAAAGAAAAGGACGCCGGCGATATTGACACGCCATTGCTCTGCATCTGGAAAGCGCCCGTAGATGAACTGGTTGGCATAAGCGCCAACATAGGCCCAACAAGCACCAAACCAGTCATCTGGTTGCGTACCGCCCTGTACTTGCGTGGCACACGCTGCGCGGTCAGTGCCAGAATACTGTGCCTCGATAAAAAGGAACTGGATCATCGGCGGAACGATCACCCAGAGTACGTAAAGGCAGAAGAGAGTGAGGATCGTGTAGGGAATGCTGGAAAAAAGGTTTTCACGCATCCACCCAACGACACCTGTCGACGTTGCCGGAGCAGCCTGTTGTGGCAGCATTTCGCTGCGCACATAAGCCGTGCCGGGGCCCGTTTTTGCGGTGGCAGAATTGCTCATTTTATCTCTCCACCAATGCGACGCGCGAATTGTACCAGTTCATAAACGCTGACGTTAGAAGCGAAATTGTCAGGTATGTAAGCATGGTGATCGCAACAATTTGAGGTGCCAAACCGGTCTGGTTCAACGTTGTGCCCTGAAACACCGAGACAAGATCCGGGTAGGCAATCGCAACCGCCAACGAAGAGTTCTTGGTCAGGTTTAGATATTGTGACGTGAGCGGCGGGATGATGATCCGGAGCGCCTGCGGGATAACGACGAGATTGAGGTTTTGACCTTGGCGCAGGCCGAGCGCATGAGCGGCTTCAGTCTGCCCCTTATATACGCCCAAGATACCAGCCCGAACAATTTCGGCGATAAAGGCAGCTGTATAAGTAACCAAAGCCACAAGGAGCGCGATGAACTCGGGGATAATGGTCATACCACCGCGTGGGCGGAAACCGCCTGCTTCGGGGATGTCCCAAGTGAGCGGCAGCCCAAGGATCAGAAAGACAATAAACGGGAGCCCGACAATCAGGCCAACGCCAGTCCAAAACGAGGGGAAGCGTTCACCTGTGGCCATCTGGCGCTTGTGCGCCCAGTTGGAAACGATAATCGCGGCGATAACGCCAATGACCAGCGCCACAAATATCCAGATTGCTCCCTCGCCCCAGATCGGTTTTGGTGCAAAATAGCCTCGGTTGTTGAGCAATCCCAAAAAACCGAAGTCAAAGCTGTCACGCGCTTGAGGCAACAGGCGCAAGACCCCGAAATACCAGATAAAAATGTGCAACAGGAGTGGTATGTTGCGAAAGAACTCAACATAGGCTGTCGCGAGTCGGTTCACGACCCAGTTTTTCGACAATCGAGCGACGCCGATCATGAAGCCGAGGATCGTGGCGAAGAATATACCAACAACCGCGATGATGAGCGTATTTAGAAGACCAACAAAATAAACGCGTCCATAGGTGGACGCACCCTGTTCATAGGCAATCAAAGACTGTGAGATGGCAAAGCCGGCTGCATTATCCAAAAAGCCAAAACCGGTTGAGATACCCGCACGCTCCATATTGGCCAGCATGTTCCCGATGCCCTGCCAAAGCAGGTATACAACGGCGACAGCCAACAAGACTTGAAAGAGATACGAGCGAACAGTTGGGTTGTTTAGGAGCGCCACCTTCGGTGGTTCATCTGCTCCAGATGTGCTTGCGGCACCAGGAGGTGCATCTGTAACCGCCATCGAAAGTCCCCGCCTCGTACGCGATGTTTAGATAACTGAGGTCGTGAATTGGGCTACCGGGAACCCTGCAATCAACCACCACAGCAAGAAAAAGCCCGGCGCGCTTGGCGTGCCGGGCTGGGATATTCGCGATTAGCGAACTGGTGGTGCGTATTGCAGACCACCATCTGACCACAGTGCGTTAACACCGCGTGAAATGGCCAATGGCGTGTCTGGACCTACGTTACGATCAAAGATCTCGCCATAGTTGCCAACAGCCATGATGACTTTGGCTGCCCAATCATTGTCGAGACCGATTGATGTACCGAACTCACCTTCTGTACCGAGCAGGCGTTTAATTGATGGGTTGTCAGAAGACTTCATCTCTTCAACGTTTGCTGAAGTAACGCCAAACTCTTCAGCGTTCAGTGTGGCATTATGCACCCACTTAACGATATTGAAGAACTGGTCGTCGCCTTGGCGAACTACCGGGCCGAGTGGCTCTTTGGAGATGATTTCAGGCAAAACCTTGTGAGCTGAAGGATCTGTCAGCTTCAAGCGCTGTGCGTACAGACCAGATTGGTCGGTTGTGTACACGTCGCAGCGGCCAGCATCGTAAGCAGCAACAACTTCGTCTGCTTTTTCAAATGCTACCAGCTCATATTCCATGTTGTTGGCACGGAAATAGTCAGCAACGTTCAATTCAGTTGTTGTGCCTGTATTGGTGCAGATTGATGCGCCAGACAGCTCAAGAGCGGAGTTGATGTCCATGTCTGTGCGGATCATGAAACCCTGGCCGTCATAGTAATTGACGCCAGCAAAATTCAGACCCAGCTGCGTGTCGCGTGACATGGTCCAAGTTGTGTTGCGTGAAAGAACATCAATCTCACCGGACTGCAGCGCAGTGAAACGCTCTTTAGCAGACAGTGGTGTGAATTTGACTGCTTCAGCGTCGCCGAAGATCGCAGCTGCGATGCCCTTACACAGGTCAACGTCCATGCCGGACCAGTTGCCATCAGCATCTGGGTTTGAGAAGCCTGGAAGGCCTTGGCTAACGCCACATTGAATAAAGCCTTTGGCTTTGACGTCGTCGAGTGTGGCGGCAGAAGCCGTCGATGCTGTCAAGGCAAGAGCGGCTGCGCCGATAATGCCTGTCAGAAGCGTTTTTGTCATATGAAGTGAACCTCATGGTTGCTCAAGTTGAATGGGCTTGAACGTCACAACACAAAACCGAGCGGTGTTCATGCTGCGACAACCTCCCTCCCGGCGAGAAAGGAATGACACTTTTATGACGTGGTCAAGAAAAATCGGAAACCAATTGCCCGATGTTTGACAAAAAAGTGCTGAATTTTCGAGCAGGACGACACCATGTCTCAATTTGAGACGCCTAACGTTAAGGCAGTTGAAGCCGATACAAAACGCCCTCGGGCAGACCAACAGCAACGCACGCTTGCACATCGCAGCGTGACAAAGTTAGACGTCGCAAAATGCTTAGAATAACAGGGTCGCATCATGGCAGCAAAAGTACTGAAAAAGTCGCGCGGAATTAACACGCGTCTTACCCATGACGGCTATGATCCGAGCGACTATTTTGGCTTTGTAAACCCACCTGTCGTGCACGCTTCGACGGTGCTCTATCCAACTGCTGAAAGCATGCGGACCCGCAACGTCCCATACACCTATGGAACAGCCGGCACGCCAACGACAGATGCTGTGGCCAAGGCAACAGACGCTCTTGAGGGTTCTTTTGGTACGATCTGTGTACCTTCCGGCCTGGTGGCAGTAACGTTACCCCTTCTAGCTTTCTTGAGTGCCGGTGATCACGTTCTGATGGTCGACACCATTTACTATCCTACGAGGCGATTTGCCGATGGCATGCTCACCAGAATGGGAGTCGACGTTGAATACTACGCGCCCGAAGAAGGCGCAGAGATCGCAAAGCGATTCAGGCCTAAAACCAAAGTGCTTTTTATGGAATCGCCCGCTTCCAACACTTTTGAGATGAGCGATGTCCCGGCAATGGCAGCGTCAGCTAAAGACGAAGGCATTGTCACTATGATTGACAACACCTACGCAACACCGCTGTTTTTCAAACCGCTTGACCATGGCGTCGACATGTCGATCCATGCTTCTACGAAATATCCAGCAGGCCACTCCGATCTTGTCTTCGGAACAGTGAGCGCAAACGCAGCCACATGGCAGCAATTGCGTGATGCGCAAATCCAAACCGGCATATGCGTACAAGGTGACGACGCATACCAAGTGCTACGTGGTATGCGGACAATGGGCATTCGGTTGGAACGTCATCAGTCAAGTGCGTTGGAAATAGCGCAGTGGCTGAAAGAAAAACCGGGTGTGGGACGCGTGATGCACCCCGCCCTACCCGACCATCCGGGTCATGATCTTTGGAAGCGGGATTTTTGCGGATCGACAGGTATTTTCTCTTTTGTTTTGGATGGCGCATCGCAAAAGCAGGCGGATGCATTTCTAGACGCACTCGACCTATTCGGGCTTGGTTATTCATGGGCCGGATTTGAAAGCCTTGCCGTTAATGCGCAGCTTGGGGACCGTACAGTTTGCAAGCGGGACTATGGTGGCCCGGTCATCCGGCTGCAGATTGGCCTTGAAGATGTTCCTGACCTGAAAGCCGATATTGAAGAAGGCCTAGCTGCCGCGCGGTCGGCATAGCTGACCGCTTTTAGAGAAGCAGAACGCCAGCCAACACAAAAACAGCAATAAATGCGGTTTCGGCGGTGATCAGCAAGATCGCTGGTCCACCAACATCCAGCATTCTGCGCAGCGATGTTTTCATGCCAACAGCTGCAATCGAAATGAGTAATGCCCACCGAGACACCGAGTTCATCGTGTCAACGACGATCTGAGGGATCAAGTGGAAGGAATTCAAAGCCGCAAACAACAAAAACATCAGAACGAAGAACGGAATAAGCGGTGGACGCTTGGTTCCTTCTGCCATTTCTATTGCAGAATTGCGCATAAGAAGCGCGATCACCAAAACCACAGGCGCGAGCATCGTAACGCGCATTAGCTTGACCAGCGTTGCCGCTTCGCCGGTTTCATCGGAAACCGAGAAGCCTGCACCTACAACTTGTGCAACATCGTGAATAGTGCCGCCGAGAAATACCCCGCTTTCGCGGAGATCCAGATCCAAAACAGCCGCCAAGATCGGATAAGCAATCATTGCGATGGTGCTCATTACCGTCACGGCCAATACGGTGAAAATCAAATTGCGCTCGGACTGCTCGTTCTTTGGCAGAACCGCGGAGATCGCCATGGCTGCCGATGCGCCACAGATGGCAACGGAACCGCCGGTCAGCAAACCAAAATTACGGTCTTGACCAAGGTAGCGACCCAGCAAGACGCCGAAGAAGATCGTTGCTACGACACCGCATAGCACCATAACCAAGAGTTGCGGCCCTAGGCCAACAAGCAGCTCCACGCTTACGCGCGCACCGAGGAGTGCAACACCTATTCTCAAGATCTGTTTGGCACTAAATTCAATACCGGGAACGCAACGCCCCTCTTCCGCCAGAAAGTGGAAAGCTATCCCCAAGAGCAATGCCATCAACATGGCAGGCGCTCCATAATGCTCCATCATGAATTGTGCTGCTACGGCGATGACTGTCGCGACGGCAATTCCAGGCGCCATTGTATCAAGTCGTTGCTTGAAACGAATGTAGTTAACTTGAGCTTTAGATTGCGACAGGTCAGTCATAGCCGACAAGAAGCCTTATCGGACAATCAGAACGGAACAAGGTGAACGGCGGGCAACACGCGCTGCCGTCGAGCCCAGGAAATAGTCTTCAATTCCCGGTTGATGCGAACCAACGATGATCAAATCCACATCGTTGGCACCGGCGAAACGTGTGATTTCGACGCCAGGTTTGCCTGTAATCACATCGCATGCCATGTCCTCTGCATCATTGACGATGGCTTCCAGACGTTCGCGGACTTTTTGCGAAATGTGGTTTTCGGATTTAACCGTCACAAACTCCGAAACAAAGCCTAGCACATTTTCCAACACGGTCAGCAAAGTGACCTTGCCACCTCGAGCGAGTAACTGACGACCGGTTTCGAGCTTCTTTTCGACCAGCGTCTCGTGGTCAAGTGCCACCGGGATGAGAATGTGGTTATACATGGTCAAAGCTCCTTAAGCCTTTCTGATCTCGATCATCGGGTTTGACGCCGCAATCGCGTGGGCATCGTCCAAATAGATCTTCGGTACCCTGATGCCGTATGTTTTTGATCTCTCGATCATCTCTGCGCGACGGCTGCCGGGCAGGCGCGCACCGTCGATTGTTTCGATCATTGATACGAGTTGCTCAATGCGCCCGACAAACTCGTCACGGTCATAGGGATCAAAGGCCATCAAAAACTGACCGGTACCGGGCTTTGAACCATCGGCACTAAAGAAAGAACCCGCATCTTTGCTGAAATTGGCGCCTGTCAACAATGAAGCCATGACTTCTACCATGAGCGCCAGCGCAGTCCCTTTTGCCTCGCCAATTGGCAACATAGTTCCTGCAAGCGCAGCTGCAGGATTGGTTGTCGGATTGCCGTTTTCATCCAGCGCCCAGCCTTTGGGAATGGTTTTGCCGGTTTTATGAGCGTTCATAACCTTGCCGCGCGCAACTTTGGACAAGGACAGGTCAATTACCAGTGGTGGCCTTTCGCCGCGGGGCGCCGCAAACGCAATCGGATTGGTTCCAAACACGGGGGTGTTTCCACCCCATGGCGCCATAGCGGCGGGAGCGTTCGCGACCATCATCGCGACAAGGCCCCGCTCTGCCAAGCGCGACACCTGAACGGACAGTGCACCACAGTGGTGGGAGTTAAATATGCCCACGCTAACGACACCTTGTGAGCGCACAACCGGCACCATGGTTTCCACAGCAAGATCAAGCGCGGGATAAGCAAACCCATAGTCCGCATCAATGCGAATGGCACCCGGTTTGCTGCTATCAATTTTCAGCTCTGCCTCGCCATTGATTTTGCCCGACTTTATCTGTGCGACATAGTCGTTGACCCTAGAAAAGCCGTGCCCGTTTTGCCCCTCGGCTTCCGCTGCCACCAATGCATGCGCAACAGACATCGCCGCCACCCGTGAAATCCCACACGCAAGAAAAGCGGCACTAATAAGAGCCTCTGCATCTTCCACAGTAATTGTTTGGGTGTCGTTGTTCATCTTCAAGAAAACGGGGCTGCTGTTTTAGACACAGCCCCACTTTCATATTATGCGCTTCGGTACAGTTTCGTCATAGAGAACTCCCTATGGCCGAGTGCCTCAGCTGCGGTATTACGTCCGTTGGCTGTGCGGCGGATCATGTCAATAAGCGCATCACCCGCTTCGTCAATGGTCTGCTCGCGACGCAAAATGCCGGAAACGTCCACATCCACATGTTCACCCATGGTGCGCACCGTGCGCGGGTTTGCCGTAATCTTGATAACGGGGACAATCGGGTTGCCAACCACATTGCCTTGACCGGTTGGGAATGTGTGGATCACAGCACCACCGGCGGCCATCAACGTCACGCATTCCGCGGCTGCCGATGACGAATCCATGAAATAAAGGCCGTCGCCAGACTTCGGCTGTTCGGCAGGCTCAAGAATGTCGATGAACTGAGATGTGCGACCGATTTTCTCGAGGTTGCCAAGAGCCTTTTCCTCGATGGTCGTTAGTCCGCCTTCGATATTACCTTTGGTCGGCTGACTGTCGGAAAGGTCGTCGGTTTGGTGCGCGAAGATCACGTCATCCTGGTAGGCCTTCCACATTTTGTACCAGCGCTCGCCAACTTCCTCGTTGATGGCCCGTTTCTGGCAAATATGTTCTGCGCCAGTTATCTCTGACGTTTCGCCGAAGAAACCGGTGATCCCTTCCGGCAGAAGCTTGTCGTACATGTTACCCACTGTCGGGCAAGAACCCAGTCCAGTTGTGGTGTCGCTCTCGCCACATTTTGTAGAGACCCACAACTCTTTTATGGAGCACTCTTCCTTTTGAGCCTCGGTTGCCTTGTGCACAAAATCCTTAGCGGCCCAAGAAGCTGCGCGGATTGTTTCAAAGTCACCTTTCTGCTCGATGGAAAATTCAGCAACTTGCTTGCCCGTTTCGCGGATACCGTCAGCAATGCGCTTGGTCCAACCAGGCTCGATCCCGATGACAACGACGGAGTGTACATTGGGGTTGGAACCAGTGCCGATCATGGTGCGGAAGTGCAGTTCAAGGTCTTCGCCAAACTGCAGACGGCCATAAGCATGCGGGATAGCCAAAGTGCCTTTGACATTGTTGGCAACGGCCTCACAGGCTGCATTTGAGATGTCGTCCACCGGCAAGATGAGAACGTGGTTGCGAACACCTACGCGTCCGTTTTCGCGCCGGTATCCCTTGAAAGTCATATTTGAATATTTCGATGCCATTTGGGAGCTTCCTTACCAGCGTTTGGTTTTGCAGTTGTGGGTATGCAGATGCGCCCCCTTGGGGATATCGGCGATGATCTTGCCAATATCCTCGCCATACTTGATGGCCGTATCGCCTTCTTTGAAATCCTTCAGTGCGATCTTGTGGCCAATCGGCACATCCGCGCCAGCGGTCAGGCGGAAGGTTGAATTGTCGTGGGTAACGCAGCACAGCATGTCAGTGCCAGCGGTAAGACCTTCGACCACCACAACGCCAACATTGTCAGCATGCTCATGGACGAGAAGATGGGGGATTTCGGACATTTCTGTCTCCTGTTTCAAGGATTAAGGATGATTTTAGGTGCACTGACCGAGCCAGCGCGGATATCAGAAAACGCTTGCGCGCCATCAGAAAGAGGTCTGGTTTCGAACCAATCCAAGGATCCGAGACGCCCGTCGAATAGCGCTGCGCACGTGTCCCGAAAATCCTGCATCGTATAGGTGTAAGTGCCTATGAATGTGATCTCTTGAAGGGTCAGGCGGCGAATATCGAGCCCGCCATCTCCACTGCCTAAACCGATATGCAGGATCACGCCGCCCGGGCTTGCCACAGCCGACGCCGAAGCGCGTGTTGCGGCATAGCCGACCGCATCCACAACAAGCGGAATGCTGCCATCCTCAGGCGCGTTGTCGATCTCAATTCCGCAGGTCTCTGACAAATATTTGGCACGCTTGTCATTGGGCTCGGCAAGCGTCAGATGCTCGACACCCATTGCCTTAAGCGACAGAGCCGCGGCGACGCCGATAGCCCCACCGCCAATCACATGGGCACGGCCCATATCTGCCCGATGAAGCTTTTCCAGCCCAAGCCGCGCAGCGTGCCATCCAACGGCCAGTGGCTCAGCCAGCGCTGCCTTATCCATGCTGATATCGTCGGGGACTGTGACCAGATTGCCGGGCGGCATCGCCACATATTGCGCAAACGCCCCTTCCCGCGGTGGCATCGAAATGATCTGCCGCGACGGACAAAGATTTTCACGGCCGGACCGGCTCGCGGCGCTGTTCGGGTCCGTAACCAGCGGGTTGATGGTCACCCGTTCGCCATCGCGCGCGCCACCAACAATAAAACCAGCGGCTTCATGGCCGAGGATCAACGGCGCAGGTCGGCGATCATCATGGCCGAGATAGGCGTGCATATCGGAACCACAAATGCCAACGCTTTCCACGCGGATCAGCTCTTCGCCGTTTCGAGGCACGGCATCAGCTGCGTCTTTAAAGTCAAGGCTTTCGGCGCCGGTGTAAACAAGGGCCTTCATTTGGCAGTGAACCCTCCGTCTACCATCAGCACCTGTCCGGTCACATAGTCCGACGCGCGTGAGCACAGGAACAAGAGTGGGCCGTCAATATCTTCAAGTTCACCGTTGCGACCAACACAGGTTTGCGCTGCGTTTCGCGCCGCGCGCTCGTCATCAGCAAAAACGGCTGCCGTCAACTCCGTGCGGAAAAAGCCCGGGCCAATCGCGTTGGCATTGATGCCTTGGGACGACCAGGCCTCAGCCATGGCGCGCGTCATCTGTGCAACAGCGCCCTTTGAGGCGCCATAGGCCATGCCGCCCGGAAACGCTCGATAAGACTGCAAAGAGGCAAAATTGATGACCCTGCCCCATCCCTTTTCCACCATAGGGCCAACCAATAATTTACTTAAAAAGAACGGCGTTGAGAGGTTTAGAGACATGGTAGTGTCCCAACCCTCATCCGTTACTTCATCGGCTGGTTCACGCGTGTTGATGCCGGCTGCATGGACGACAATGTCAGGTGCGCCGAACGGCTTTGTCGCCTCTTCCGCCAAACCCGGTAATGCAGTTCGATCCGCCAAATCGCATGTGATTGAGTGCGTATTGCCGCCCGTTTCTGCTTGCCAAGCGTCAAGTTCCGGCTGTCGGCGAGCTACGCCAACGACGCTAGCACCTGCTCGCACAAGAACACTGGCAGACCGACGGCCAAGCCCTGAACTTGCGCCCGTGACAACAGCGACACGGCCACTCAAGTCAAACAGCGATTGCGGAGCGTGTTCACTAGCCATCGACCGACAATTCAAAATCCTGATCGGGGAAGTATTTTCGCAAGCGGATATCAGCGGTGCGAGCGTGACCTTCCATGCCTTCCATCCGAGAAATACGCGCAGTGGCTTCAGCAACCGGCTTGGCGCCTTCACGCGTGGCCCGCTGCCAGGTCACAATCTTCATGTACTTGTGAACTGACAGACCGCCCGTATACGTTGCCGCACCGGATGTGGGCAGTACGTGGTTTGTGCCGGATGCCTTGTCACCAAAAGCGACTGTGGTCTCTTCACCTAGAAACAGTGATCCATAGCAGGACAGACGCTCAAGCCACCAATCCAGGTCTTCCGCCTGAACGGTCAGATGTTCCGGTGCATACTCATCAGACGTGGCGGCCATTTCCTCGCGATCGCCACACACTATGACTTCCGCATAGTCGCGCCAGGCCGCCTCAGCATTTTTGCTGTTGAGCTCCGGCAGATCGTCGATCATGCCTGGCACCAGCTCCATGACTTTTTCCGCCAACACGCGGTCGTCAGTGACCAGCCAGACCGGCGAATTATAGCCATGCTCGGCCTGACCCACGAGATCAGCGGCGACGATCATCGGGTCCGCTGACGCATCGGCCAAAATGAGACTGTCGGTTGGGCCAGCGATCATATCAATGCCGACACGGCCAAACAGGATGCGTTTTGCTTCAGCAACGAACTGGTTGCCGGGCCCGACCAAAATGTTGGCCTCGGGCAATCCGAACAGACCGTAAGTCATAGCGGCGACGCCTTGGACGCCGCCCATAGCCATAATCTTGTCGGCACCACAAACGTGCGCCGCATAGATGATGGCAGGAGCAATACCAACGCCCGGACGCGGCGGCGAACAGGCAACGATATGCTCACAGCCCGCTACTTTTGCTGTGGTTACGGTCATAATAGCGCTTGCAATGTGCGCATAGCGCCCGCCGGGCACATAACAACCGGCAGCCTTCACCGGGATCGACTTTTGGCCGGCGATCAGACCTGGAATAATCTCAGTTTCAAAGTCTGCGATCGTGGCTTTTTGGGCCTCTGCGAAGCGTTTCACATTTGCATGTGCGAACTCAATGTCCCGCTTGAGCTTTTCAGGCACGAGGGCAGAAGCTGCTTCAATTTCCTCGCGTGTGAGGAGCGTGTTACCCTCATATTTGTCGAACTTGGTGGCATACTCCAAAGCAGCAACGTCACCACGGTTTTCAATATCTGCCAAAATGTCACGGACGATCTTTTGCGTCTCAGTCGCATCACTTTTTGGCGTCAGGCTTGCACGCTTTAAATATTCACGCGGCATTTGTTTAACCTATCCTATTTCAAAATTTCAGGAAGCAATGTTGTTGAAATCGCGGGCACGTAAGCGATGAACAACGTCACAACGAGCATGAAGAAGACGAACGGTATGGCGCGGTAGGCGATCTTAAGGATCGACTCCCCGGTAATACCGGACACGACGAAGAGGTTGAGCCCCAGCGGTGGCGTGATGAAACCGACACCGAGTGCTGTGATCATCATGATACAGAACTGTATCTCGTTCATGCCGATATTGTCAGCCAACGGCTTCAAGATCGGTGCAAGGATCACGATGTTCGGCGTTGTTTCCATGACGCAGCCGGCAGCAATCAAAATGCCAACCATCATCAGAATCAAAACCCAAGGCTCATTGCTGACCGAAGTTGCAGCAGCAACAAAGCCCTGCGGCACACCCATGATGGCGAGCGCCTGAGCCAGCGGCAGCGAAAAGGCAATAATTGGAAGGATGACACCGTTGACCTTCGCGGAGCTGACCAGCATTGCCGGGAAGTCCGAGAAGCGTAGTGTTCCGAGCATGAAACCCATGATGATGGTCACCACCACGGCAACCGCGCCAGCTTCGGTCGGTGTCAATCGGCCGGAGAAAATACCGTAGAAGATGATACCGGGCACGATGAAGGCGTACCAACCGGATTTGAGCGCAGTACCCAACCGGGAAACATATTCGGCAAAGGAAATATTGCCGCCACCCTCCCAACCATAGAGGCGGTTCATAATGATGTTGGTCGCCAGGATAGACACAAGAATGGCTACACCTGGTATCAGCGCTGCCAAGAATAGCGTTGAAGCTGAAATGCCGAGAACCAGACCAATAATGATGTAGGCGATTGATGGTGGGATCAGAATGCCAGTACACGCACCAGCAGCCACTAACGCACACGCATAGGGACGCGGATAACCAGATTCGACAAGCCGATCGATCGTCATGCGACCGACGGCAGCAGCGCCCGCTGCGTCAGAACCTGAGATCGCCGCGAACATGCCACACACAAGAACTGTCGCTGAACCAAAGCCGCCCTTGGCGAACTGAGTCAACGCTTCGGCCACATCAAGAAACTTCTTGGAGAGGCCTGTGCGCACCAACACGTCACCAGTCAGGATAAAGAGCGGCACCGCAGTCAAAGCGAAATGGTCGATGCCGTGGAAAAGGCTCTCGCCGACCAGTGATAGCGGTAACGAGCCAGACCACATCAACATCAGGATCGCTGATGCGCCAATAGCCGCCCAAACGGGTACGGCTAGTGCGACCAGCAGGACGAAAAGAAGAACCGGGCCGTAAAAATCCCAACCAAGTTCAATGGTTTGCTGTTGAAGCTGATTCCAAAGCATTTCGTCCCCCTCAGTCGAAAAGCTTGTCGCCTTCGTAAACCGGGCGACCGGAACGAAGATCTTGAATGTCACGAAGGAAGGACTGCGCCAAACGATAAAGAACCAGCGCAAAACCTATTGGAACGGCCGAAAGAAACCAGACCTGAGAAACACGTAAACCGTGTGTTACGGAGCCGAATTTCGCAGACACGAGGACTGATTCAAAAGACCAATAAAGTGCGATCACGGCAACGATGGCCATGACAAGGTCACCGAATATGTAAAGCAGCGCCTTAATGCGCGGCCCAACATATTGAAGGATAACGTCAATGCGGATGTGGCCACGCTCTTTAACGGCAGCGGCAGCGCCGATCCATGCCAAGTAAATGAACGAATATCGGACGAACTCTTCGCCCCATATTGAGGAGTATGAGAGCACCTCTCGGCGCATCACCTCAATGAACATTGTCGATACGAGCATGACGTAGAATACTAGTAACGCCCAGCGTTCTGCATTCTCATCAAGTGTCTTCAAAAATGCGGGCATAAATCCTCCGTCCACGCGCAAGCCAATGGCAGCGCGCCACTTTTATCTCTGCAATTTCCGCGAGTTAAGCGGCAATCACCGGCCAGGGATCCCCCGGCCGGCGACAACGTCGACTCTAGGCGTCGTGGACGTAGTAACGACCCATGGTGCTGGCAGCTTCATCGAGCTTGGCAAACACATCCATGGAGCCGGCAAGATCTGTCTTGAACTCGTCCCATTCTGAACGCTGATAACCGCCAACTTCTTGCCATTCGGCCAATTGGTCTGCGCTCAATGAGTGGAACTCAACACCAGATTTTGTCAGTTCTGACATGGCGTAAGCGCGCGCCGCAGGGACTTTTGCGAGGTTCTGCTGCGCGGAGACTTCGCCGGCAAACTCAAGGCCTTCCTGAACATCAGATGGCAGTGAGTTAAACCACTCAAGGTTCATGGAATAAACCTGGCTGTCCGGCACAGCTTGCGTGAATGTCACATGGCTCAAAATGTCGGAAAAGCCAAAGACGTGCAGAGCGCCAACAGATGGATCAAGCGCGTCGGCAACGCCCTGCTTGATCGCAGATGGTGTTTCGCCCCATGCAACCGGCGTCGGGTTGGCACCAACCATACGGTAGTATTGCTGGAGCATCGCAGAGCCCGGCACGCGGAACTTGATGCCGTCCAGATCAGATGGAGAAAGCACTGGACCAGAACCACCTTTGCGGACTGCGACGACCCGCGGGTCAATCACGATATAGAACAGAGCCTTGAAGCCAGACGCTTCGATCTTTGGATGCACTTCTGACTTCCAGGCATCGGATGTCACAAGGTTTGTGAAGCGCTGGTTGGAGCCGCAGAAGTAAGGCAGGTTGATCAGGTCAACCGCGCTTGCGAACGGCGCAAAGTTCGACAGAGAGTGCTGAGCACACTGGATTGTGCCGCTCTGTACAGCCTGTGCCAAAGCACCACCGGCGCCAAGCTGACCGCCTGGAGCTAGTTTTACGTAGACTTTGCCGTTTGTTGAGTTCTGAATGTTCTCTTTCAAGTCCAACTGCATGATTGGGTAGCTGCGTGATGCGCCCAGCACATACGCGGTGGCCAGTGTCATGATGTGGTCGGCAGCAGCTTCGCGCTCACGCTCTTCCTGCGCCGTTTGAGCAGCAGCGTCGTCAGACCACAAAAGATTACCAGCTCCGGCAACCAGAGCAGCTGTAAAAGCACCAGAGCCCGCAAGCTTCAAAAAATTGCGGCGTTCTGCGAATGCGCGCTCCTTGAGTTCCTTAGTCATGAATTCCTCCCTTGTGACTAACGATAGGTTTTACTGCTTCGCATCACGTTCTCGCTTTAATATGGCAACAACAAACGCAATGGATGCAATACTCAAAACAATCATTTCGCTTACGTCTCCCATGAATGGTGCGGACGCGAGCGCGCCAAGCAACACATTTGCGACGTAAACGGAAAATATGAGACCTGAGATTATAAGATACACCGATAGCCCTCCCAAGCTGACCGATGCAAACCGTGTAAGCGATTACATTTGACAGTGCAAGCGCTTACATCATATTTTTTGTTTGAGGAGCAGTCCCTATCTGATTGGGTAGGAGACAGTGGGGGAGCACTTGCAAACAAGCCAGACCAGAAAGAGGCGTTCATTCAGCGCACCGACCATTGATGATGTCGCCCATCAAGCCGGCGTATCGACGGCTACGGTATCTCGGTGCCTAAATACGCCCGATCGCGTGAACCCAGACACGCGAGAACGCGTAATGATCGCCGTCAATGCGCTTGGGTATGAACCAAACTTTGGTGCTAGGGTCATGGCGGCCAAGCGATCAAACACTATTGGTGCCATTATTCCCACGATGGAAAACGCCATTTTTGCACGTGGCCTCCAGGCATTTCAGGAGGAGTTGGACCGCAATGCTTATACACTTTTGGTCGCAAGTTCTTCTTATCAGCCAAAGCTGGAACAACAGCAGCTTCGTACACTTTTGGCGCGTGGGGCAGATGCGATGTTGCTTATTGGCTTTGCCCGCGACCAGGAAAGCTACACACTTCTGAGCAACCGCCAGGTGCCGACAGTCGTTGCCTGGTCCTACCGCGAAGATTCTCCTATCGCATCGGTCGGATTTGATAACTATTTGGCAATGCGCGAGCTGGCCAATTTGGTTTTCCATCATGGCCATCGTCGCTTGGCTGTGATTTCAGCTCCCTCTGCGCACAATGACCGTGCCGCGGAGCGTATACATGGCGTTCGGGACTCGGCTGCAAAAAATGGCATTGATCCAAAGTCACTGCGAATTATCGAGACAAATTACTCAATCGACAACGGCGCTAAGGCGGCTCATGAGCTCTTGACCGCAACGGACCGACCGACAGCGCTCATATGTGGTAACGATGTATTGGCGGTCGGCGCACTAAAAGCTGCCCGCGAGCTTAGTTTGCGTGTGCCCGATGATTTGTCCATTACCGGCTTTGATGACATCGAGTTGGCACAAATTGCTGACCCGGCGCTTACCACCGTGCACGTGCCCCACAGAGAAATGGGGCGCAGAGCAGCCAAGCTTCTTATCAACATGGTCGAGAAAGGCCAAAGGCTTCCAAGCGAAGCACTAGCGACCCGCATAGAGAACCGCGGCACTTTGGGTCCGGCACCTAAAGACTAGCGGCTTGCTATCCATAGCAGACGTTCCATCAGCGGGCGAGATCAGTGAAGCTATTTTGTGCCTCGCGCTGAACCCAATCGCGAAAACGGCGAACCTGCAATTTATGCAGCGCGTTGCGTGCACCGCCAATCCAAACCGCGTTCTCGATTTTCCTCTGTTCTTTGCCTATGCGGACCAGATGGCCACGTTCCAGATCATCGCTGACAGTTAGATGGCGCACGAGCGCAATGCCCATGCCCCTTTTGGCTGCTTCACTTGAAAGTTCACCTCCATGTAGGCGCATACCACCTGAATCTTGCTGATCACCGCCCTCACCCAACCATTGCGACCAATCCAGCAAAGGATCGAGATCATTAATGAACACAGAGGAAGGCATGTCGGGCAAGGAAATTTCCCCGCCGTTTTTTGCCAGAAATTCCGGGCTGCAAACTGGACATATAAGATCGTGGCATAACGGCTCGAGATTATGGATCGGCCAGGAACCATCACCGGTCAGCAGTATGATGTCCATTTCATTATCATCTGCGTCTTCGATGGTCCGCGATGTCCAAAGCTCTAACTCCACAGATGGATTCGAAATCCGGTACTTTGCCAAGCGTGGCATCAACCACCCCTGCGCCAGGCTGGGTGTTGTAGAGATAACGATCCGGTTTGAATTGGAGTTCGATGTCTCCTCATCCATCGTCTTGACCAGGACATCGAAGGTCTCCGAGACAGTCTGGTGGATGCGTTGGCCGCTATTGGTAAGACGAAGACCACTGCCATGGCGCTCAAAGAGTTTTACCTGCAGCCTGCTTTCCAAGGCATTGATATGCTTGGAAATGGTGGTGTGAGAAACATTTAACTCCTGGCTTGCCCGAACGGCGCTGCCTAGTCGGCCCGTTGCCTCAAACGCAGCCAGAATTTTAGTAGACGGTACTTCGGAAGCTCTTCGTTGAACAACCATTATTGCATGCCCTTTTGCCCTGAAAGGTCCATCAATTCAGCGGTCGATTGAGTTGCTAAGCTAGTTCATTCTCAGAAATTCGACATACCCTAAAAAACGCACATAAACTTGAAAAATTTCGATCTAGCGCAGCGAGTCATTCTGTGACCATGATATTCATCACGGCGTTATATATATATCGCTGCGAACACATGAATGTTCGATGCAATCACTAAATATAAGCGTTGAACATCAAATCTTACATTACTTGATAATGAGAGGTTTCGTGTATCCAATGAAATATAAAATTTTACCAGTATTGATTGTAGGCGGCGGCCCGGTTGGACTTTACGCTGCTGCCCGCTTGGGAAGTCTTGGCATTAAAGCCACGATCATTGAGAGACTGTCTGAACCCTCAAAGCGTGGATCAAAGGCGCTGTGTGTCCAATCGGACGTGCTGGATCTGCTCGACAATGTTGGATGTCGGAATGCCATCATCGCCAAAGGATGCCAATGGAACGTTTCGCGCACTTACGTTGGTGAAACCGAAATCCGAGCCGCCCACTTCGAAGCCAGTGAAACGGGTAGTCCGGCCTTCACTAATCTGCCTCAGTGGCAGGTCGAGGCTGAGTTACGCAATAAAGCGCTCGCGAGCGGCAATGTGGATATCATCTGGGATGCACAGCTTACGAATATAGCAGAACAGCAAAATTCAGACTCTGGCTCGATTGTGGCTTCATATTGTGTCGACGGAAAAGAGCATCAGATCGAAGGCTCTTATTTACTCGGTTGTGACGGCGTCCGCAGCACCGTGCGCAAACTTGCCAACATCGCATGGTTGGGAAAGGTTCATCGCGATCGTTTTTTGATAGTTGATGCCAAGTTCACGTCGGACTGGCCCAAGGAGCGACGCTTCTGGTTTAACGCACCATCGAATGCGGGACGTCAAATCGTCATCCATCCACAACCAGGTGACTATTGGCGTATCGATTGGCAATTGTCACCTGATTGCGATCCCGACGCTGAGATAACCGAGGACCGGATTGTACCACGTATTCGTCAGTTAGCTGGCGAAGTGCCCGTTGAGATCGAATGGGCATCGACCTACCAATTCCACCAAAAGTACGCGCAGCGCATGCAAAATGGTCGTGTGTTCCTTCTGGGAGACTCAGCGCATGCGCTACCTCCCTTTGGCGCAAGAGGCATGAACTCCGGCCTACAGGACGCAGAGAACATGTCGTGGAAACTGGCGTCCGTCCTGTCGGGCAAAGCCGATGAAGCACTTCTGGACACCTATCAGGAAGAGCGTCATCACGCCGCCAAGGAAAACATTGGTATTACTGGCGCAACAATCCGCTTCATGGTGCCACCCACAAAGTTGCACCACCTTTATCGTGACAGCTTGTTGCGTTTCTCCTCACAGTACCCACAGCTAAACAGGTGGGTAAACAGCGGGAAAATGTCTAAGCCGGCATCCTACCGCGGGTTATCAGCGTTCGGACTTAAATCGAGTGATGCCATTCAGTCTGGCAAGCTCATTCCCAACTTCGCCATTGAGAACTCTTTTTCCCGAACTGTTACTTCACGCGGTTTCACTATTTTTGTCCGTGCGAAAAAGACGACAGAAATGCAGCATCAACGTCTAACGTCACTGCTGAAAGTAGTGCCTCTCACCGATGATTTTATCGCTGAACATCCTGCGTTGAGCAACGCCATGTTGGAAAACGGGGTCAACGGCATCGTCACGCGGCCGGACGGCTATGTCGCGGACCTGATCTACAACGACATTGTCACTTCGACACGAATGGCACTGAAGCGGTGTGACATCGTGATCGAGGACAAAACCACCCTAACCGCAATCGCAACGCAAGCAGCATGATGGAAAAGAACATGTCATTTGCATTCAAGGATATCGAGTTCGTCGGACCAGACTTCGAACAACTGCAGAAGCTGTTCAAGGATAGGCTGTCGTTCTCTTCAGTCATCGAGAGCGAAAACGAGACCGTTCTCCAAAATGGCGGGGCAATCGTTCGGCTTGTCTCACCGTCCAAAAACGAGGTGCATGTCGGGCGACACGGCACGTCAATTAAGCAAGTTAGCTTTTATGTCGCTGATGTGGCTAACACTGTCAGACGTGCAAAAGCTGCCGGCGCAAAAGTCCTTTTTGAAGGACCACAAACGGCTGCAATCGAGATTTATCCCGGGCTTATTCATCAGATTTGGATCAACAATAATGACGTGAAGGCGAAGAGTTCCAGCAGCTATGGCTTTGAGGTCATTGCCATAGATCATCTGGCAATCTGTCTTCCAGAACATGATTTTGGTTTGATCACTGATCGCTACCGTCAAATCTTTGAGCTCAGCACCAGTCACGAAGAATATGTTGTTACCGGTGTGAGCGCCATGAACTCCGTCGTCCTGACTGATGAAAACGAAGCGACCAAACTGGTTTTCATGCAACCGCAAGAAGGGCCTGAGAAAAGCCAAATCCAAAAGTTCATCGACGAGTTTGGCGGCGCGGGCGTTCAACACATCGCGTTTGAAGTCAAAGACATCGTGCATAATGCCAGTTGGATGACGGGCAAGGGTCTGGAGATGCTTCGCGTGCCTGACACCTACTACGATGTGCTCGATGAAGAAATCGATGAATTGCCCTATCCGCTTGATGCGCTAAAGAACGCCAACGTCCTTGTCGATGAAGATGGCACGGGCCAGTTGCTACAGGCTTTCACCAAACCGGTCTTTGAACGGAAGACGGTGTTCATTGAACTTGTCGAGCGGCGCGGCAGCACCGGCTTTGGTTCCGGCAACATTAAATCGCTCTTCAAGGCCGTTGAGCGCGAAATGGCGCAACACGCACAATAGCAGGTATCATTGTGGAATCTCTCGTTTCTCTTAGCGGTGCAACGCCGCTGAGCACGGCCATTATCGGCTTTCTGCTCGGCTGGTCAGTTGCTTGGCCCCCAGGGCCTGTGAATATGGAAATTGTGCGACGCGGAAGTCTGCATGGCTTCTGGGCCGGCTACAGCCTGTGTCTTGGAGGGGTTGCAGGAGATGCCATTTGGGCGCTTGCAATTTTTCTCGGCACTTCCGCGCTGGCTGTTATCTTATTGGATTCCGGCGCACTGATCTTTGTCAGCCTTTCGATCCTCTGCCTTCTGGCCTGCCATTACCTTTATCAATCGGCAAAAGACTTCGCTCGCTGGCGCGAAGGCATCATCAAGGTCGAAGTCCCAGCACTGGAGAGCAGCCGAAACGGATTTTTGCTTGGCTTGCTGCTGACCACCACCAGCCCTTGGAGCATAGCTTTCTGGCTTGGCGTCAGCGGCCTTGTCGATCATCAGGGCATCACCGCAGCCGCAGTAACACTCCTGATTTTCATGGTCGTTCTTGGTGCGGCTACTTGGGGTTTGGTCCTGTCGTCCGCCGTCTATCCGCTGCGTCCCTTTCTGCAGAAGACATCCTGGCACGCCATGGCCAAAGGCTTAACTGGCCTGTTTCTGCTCTGGATCGTTGTCAGCCGAACACTCGTTGAATTTGCGTGATTGAGGTCATCATGAAAGTCGTAAATCCGATCAATACCTATCCGTCAGCTCATCCCGACATCGCTTGGCTCGACGGCAAGTTCATCAACTGGGATGATTGTCGCGTGCATGTGCGCTCGCAAGGCGGCTTCTTTGGGGCCAACATATTCGAGGGCCTGCGCGCCTACTGGAACGCCGATCACGAACAGCTTTACGTGTTTCGCCTCGATGACCACCTTCGACGGCTGGAACAGTCCATGAAAATCATGCGCATGGCGCCTCCGTTTAACACGGCTGAGCTAAAGCATGCTGCGTTATCGCTCTTTGAACGCATCGGTTTTCAGGAGCACGCACAAGCAAACCTTGTCACCTACTTTGGCTTTCCCTACCCAGGCGATCCATTAGCGAGCACTTCACCGACCGGGGCTCACATTACTGCGGTCCCGATGGGGCGTTCGCTAAAAACGCAGACCGGTATTTCAGCCGGGATCAGTGGCTGGCGTCGACTTGCCGATGATACGATGCCGATCCGGGTCAAAATCGGCTCTAACTATCAAAATAGCCGTTTGGCCCAAAATGAAGTTGTTGCGGCCGGCTATGAAATGGCCTTGCTGATGAACCGCAATGGCAAGGTCAGCGAAGCGCCCGGCGCCTGTATCTTTATCATCCGCGATGATCAGCTCATTACACCACCAACCAACGCAGATATTCTGGAGAGTATAACGCGAGACTGCGTTATCCAAATCGCGGCAACGAAGCTTGGTATTGAAGTCGTTGAGCGGGAGCTGGACCGCTCGGAAATTTACCTTGCCGAAGAGGTCTTCATCTGCGGTTCAATTGCCGAAATAACACCAGTTACACGCATTGACGGCATCGCAGTGGGTAGCGGCGATGTTGGTCATGTTACCCGTAGCATTCAGGAAATTTACTTTGACGCCGTGGAATGTCGGATCCCCGACCTCGAACACTGGTGCGACCCTGTCTTTCAACAACAAACCACACGCTTAGCGGCTGGAGGATAAGCAAAATGATTCAATCAGAAGCTGTTCTAGAAATCGCACCCCAAGTGCACGCACTGACGCCAGAACTTGGCATCAATAATGGTGAAGGTATTCGATCTGGAGAGCAATATCGCGAAGGACTGCGCGATGGTCGTTCCGTTTGGCTGGCCGGACGCAAGATTGACGATGTCACAACTGCCGATGGTTTCAGAGGCGGCGTTGACACACTCGCCGACCTTTATGACCTTCAACATGATGCAACACACCAAGATAGGATGACCGTCGTCGATAACGCCGGTGTTCGCATCTCTGCCAGCTATCTTGCGCCAAGAACCAAAGATGAGTTGCTCCATAAACGTGTGAACACGCGTATCTGGTCAGAAGCCACACTTGGGTACATGGGTCGTTTTCCTGATTTTTGCGCTAATTTGATCGTTGGCCTTAAAAATGCAGCGCCTTATCTGTCGAACTTCGATGCCCAGTTGGGAAGCAATGCCGACCGTTACTTGGACTATTGCGCGCGTAATGACTTGGCACTGACACACGCGCTTAATGATCAATTCTTCGATCGGACCAAAACGGCGAACCACCAGCACGACCCGGATCTGATATTAAAGGTCGTGAAGGAAACGGATGAAGGTGTTGTTGTCCGCGGCCTCAAGAATTTGGCGACCCTCAGCCCGCTTTGCGATGAGGCAATTGTTTATCCAAACAGACCACGAAAAGAAGATGAGATTGATCAGTCAATCGCTTTTGCTGTGCCAATGAATGCCCCCGGCCTCCACATCATTTGCCGTGACGCATACGGTGAAGGTCGGGACAGGTCACGCCTTCCGCTATCGACACGTTTTGATGACTTGGATGCAACCCTGATATTCGATGATGTCACCATCCCTTGGGATCGGGTATTTATCTACCAGAACCCTCAATTGGTTTCGCAGTTGATCGGGCTGATCAACCCGCCATGGTCTGGTTATGTCACGCTCATTCGACTTGTTTCCAAGCTCGAAGCCTTCGCCGCTGTTTTGGAGCTTTTATGTCAATATGACGGGAAAGCAGGCTTCCCGCCAATCACCACGCGGCTCGGAGAAATCGTCAAGGACATAACCGTCCTAAATGGTTGCCTGCGAGCCATGGAGGAGGATGCGAAACTCACCGATGCCGGCTATTTGCGGCCCGCTGCAAGCGATGCGTACCGCTTGTTTGGCGTAGAAGCGTCCGAACGCGCTGTCGAGATTATGGAAGATGTGGCTGCAAGCGCGCTTATACCGACGGGCAGTGAAGCCGACTGTGAAATTCCGGAGATCGGGAAGCTTGTTGGCAGTTGGTTCAAAGGCGAGTCGCCCTCCGTGGAGCGTCAAATGCGCTTGATGGCGCTTGCTGGCGATATGAGCCAATCGAGCTTTGGTGCCCGAACGCAGCTGTATGAGCGTTTTCACATGGGTGCGCCTGACATGATCAAACAGCGCCTTTATCGCAACACGCCAAAAGATGCTTGGATCAATCGCATAGAAAGCTTTATTGACGCGTTCTAGACATTCAGGAGAACCGTTATGGGCATGATGATCCAGGGCAAGTGGACAGAAGATGCTAAAGATATTCGTATGCAAGACGGCCAATTTGTCCGTCAATCTTCCCAGTTTACGAAGATCAGGCAAGCAGTTCCGCCGCGCCCAGAGCCGGGCCAGTTCCATCTATTCTCGTCCTGGAGCTGCCCTTGGTCACAACGCGCCATGATCGCAAGAAATCTTATGGGTCTTGAGAGTATTGTCACCATGAGCGCAGCTTGGGGGCCACGAATTGAGGGATACTCCATCAGCAATGGTGAGAACTATCCCGTACCCGGAACGAATATGGAGGCTAGATTTCTTCATGAAATTTATCGACTTAGCTTGCCCGACTATACGGGCCGGGTCACTGTGCCCGTTTTGTGGGACGCAACAGGTCACGAAATCCTATCCAATGAGTCATCGGACATCGTATGGTGGTTCAATCAGCTTGGCTCCAGCGATGCCGGAACGCCGGACCTTTTCCCGAGTGAGCTGGAAGCAGAAATCAAACTGTTCAACGACCGCATATATACCGGATTGACCAATGCCGTTTATGAAGCAGGCAATGCGGAAAAGCAGGACGTCTATGCAGCTAAGGCGGAGAAAGTTGCAGCCACACTTGTGTGGCTCGATGGCGAGTTGGCAGACCGATCATTTGCGCTCACTAGCAGTATAACAGTCTGCGATGTCTACCTCATTCCTTCGTTGCTTCGCTTTACGGCCATTTACGAACCGCTTTTCAAATGCAACCTGAGGCCCCTGCGCACTCTGCCAAACGTCTGCCGCTACATCCACCAAATGATGGAAATGGACGCTATTCGCAGCACTTTCGATCTGCATAAGTCCAAAGTCGGCTACTACCTCGACAAGAAGTTGAACCCAAACATGACCATTCCACTGGGCCCATTGGACTTGGAATGGCGCATGAATAGCTGATTTTAAGAAGGCTGTTGGCCCTGCTCACATAGGTGGGGACAGCGAACCAAATCAAAACTGCAAACAAATCGCGCGGGGCTCGAGCGCTCCACGCTCCCACTAACTCGCCCTGAATTAAGCCGGCGATTTCTGGAGTCTTGTTATGTTTGACACATTGAATGAAGCGCCTCCCAAGAACAAACCTGGCCATAATTTTAATGCCGCCAGTCGAACGATAGCCAATCGCATTGCTGTTGTTGGCGGCGGCCTTATGGGATCATCTGTTCTCAGAGCTTTTAGAAAATTCGGCTGTGCGCGAGAGCTTGTTGTCTACGATCAAGACCCGCACACATCTTACCGGCTCCGACAGCTCAATCTGGCTGACCAAGTTGCATCCACGGTGGGCGAAGCAGTTCGTGGTGCCGATGTCATCGTCCTGGCAACCCCCATCCGAGCGTACGCATCAACGCTTGATGCCATATCCGACGTGATTTCTCCGGGTTGTATCGTAACTGATGTCGGCTCGGTTAAGGGTGCCGTTACGGATGTGTTTGATCAAACACTGCCCAAACATGTTTACTGCATCCCCGCACACCCAATTGCAGGCCTTGAAAAATCAGGGCCTGATGCGGGATGCCAGTCCATGTTCGTTGATCGCTGGTTGATCGTTACGCCATCTCAAAACTGTCCCGAGGCCGCGGTCGGCAAGCTGGGCATGTTGTGGCAACGGGTTGGATCAAACGTGGTCGTCATGACAGCGGAAGAGCATGATGCGGTGATGGCTGTCACCAGCCATTTGCCGCACCTTCTTTCATTTTGCATGATGATGACAGCAGCCGGCTTTGAACACCAATCGGGACGCGGATACATGCAGTATTCTGCAGGCGGATTTAAGGACTTCACCCGGATCGCTTCTTCAGACCCGACCATGTGGAAAGATATTTTGCTGGAAAACAGCGATAATGTCCTGATGGCGGTTGATAAATTTTCACAAGTATTAAAGCAGTTCAGCGATAGTGTTCGCCATGGCGACGAAAAGTCATTATTGGCTTACATGCGCGAAAGTAATCTCATTCGTCACAATGTATTCGGGTCTTAATATCAATAGGGGCATCCATGCTGAAACCAGCTCAGACTGAACAAACTATCTTGAACGAAATTATGCAGCGATGGAGCTCGAAGAGGTTTGGTGACAGATCCGTCGACGCACAAGACATCTCCCGCCTCTTGGAGGCAGCAAGATGGGCTCCGTCATCTCGAAACGCCCAGCCTTGGCGGTTCATTGTTTCCCAACGCGGCGATACAGCTTTTGAAAAAATTGTCAGTGCAATGCCTGAGTCCAATTCCCAATGGGCATCGCGCGCTTCTCACTTGATTGTTGCGGTAAGCTATGAAGCCGAACCCGCAGCCAATGCGCACGCACAATATGATGTCGGTCAATCAGTTGCCTATATGATACTTCAGGCGACCAGCATGGGCATTTCAACCCATCAGATTGGCGGATTTGACCGAGCGACAATCAAGGACAAATTCGAGCTGGATAGCACGCTGGAACCTATGGCTGTTGTCGCACTTGGCTATTTCGATGAAAAAGTCGAACTGCCGGAGAATCTCATGAAGCGTGAACTTGGCGCCCGAATTCGTCATCCGCTGGAAGAGATCCTTATCAACAACTGATCACCCAGCAACACACTCTAACCTTGCCTGAACGTGAGTTGTTTCGGCGCGTTCGGGCTGTCATCGGATGGCCAAGCCTTCTTCATCGAAGAAATGCAGACGGTGCTCCGGCATCTTGATCCCGACCGTATCGCCAGGGGTCAACTGCGTTTCGCCCTCAACGCGAACGGTAAGTTGGCCCAGTCCTGAACAATCAAGAATTACAAAGCAGTCCGCGCCTAGATACTCGACAACATCAACTGTGCCGTCCAAGGTGCCACTACCTGGTTTGTCGAGCTCGATATGCTCAGGCCGGATGCCAAGATGTTTGGCAGGTCGTTTGAGTGCAACTTTTTGAGGCTCGCTTCCTGCCAGATGGACATTACCGCCCTTCGTTTCGCAGGGCACCACGTTCATCTTCGGCGAGCCGATAAACTGCGCCACAAAAAGATTGGCCGGGCGCTCGTATAGCTCTCTCGGTGGGCCCACCTGCGCAATCCGCCCAAACTCAAGCACCACAATTTTGTCGGCCAGCGTCATCGCTTCAACCTGATCGTGCGTGACGTAGATCATGGTCGACTTCAAGCGCTGATGAAGCTTGGCAATCTCGTAGCGCATCTCAACACGCAGCGCGGCATCGAGATTTGAAAGAGGTTCATCAAAAAGAAATGCGGTTGGCTCGCGCACAATAGAGCGACCAATCGCGACACGTTGCCGTTGCCCGCCGGACAGATCTTTAGGGCGACGGTCCAAATAGTCTTCAAGCTTTAGTACGGCGGCGGCGTTTCCAACCTTCTCCTCAATCTCGGCTTTCGGTGCACCTGCCGTCTTGAGCGAAAAGCCCATATTGTCCCGTACGGACATGTGCGGATAAAGCGCATAGGATTGAAAGACCATCGTGAGGCCGCGCTTTGAAGGTGGATCGGCAGTCACATCGCGATCGTCTATCACGATGGCACCGCGCGAAGTCTCTTCCAACCCACCGATCATGCGCAGCAATGTGGACTTTCCGCAGCCAGATGGCCCAACAAAGATGACAAACTCACCGTCGGCGATTTCGAGATCAACGCCTTTTATGACTTGGACCTCACCAAACCATTTTTCTACGGCCTGAAGCTTGATTTCACCCATTACACATCTCCCCTCGCTTTGGAGGCCCAGGCCAACCAAATGGCTGCTGTCCAGGTAAATGATTGCCCACCCGCCGGATCACCGTTCAGCGGATCAAAATATTCAGCAAAGCCATGATTGGCGATCATGTCACGCGTTGCTTGGCGCAGCGCATCTGCACGATCCGCCAAGCCAAACTCGGCCAGACCAATCCCGATTAACGCATTCATCATGCCCCAGGTCGGCCCGCGCCAATAACGCTTGGAATCAAAATGAGGCGACGCCGGATCATGGCTCGGCACCGGGTAGCGACACATCGATGTCACGCGGTCAAACTGCGCCACCATCTCCGGACGATCAATACCGGCATACCAGTTCAGAAAAGATGCATTGGAGACGCAGTTTGCCCACACGCCAGCCTTAACATCACGTGCATCAAATGAGCTTAGCTGTTCGTTCCAAAGTGTTTGTGCACCGGCCTCAAGAATAGGGATTGAAGCTTCGATGGAGCTCACATCTTCACCAAGCGCTCGCCCAAGCCATGCCAAGTCACGTTGCGCACGAAGCAGGATAAAAGTCATCGTTGGATCAGCAACCCGGAAAGGATTTTCCTCGCGCCATCCAGCATCATCCCATTTCAACCGATGTCCCATCTGAACAAGGAAGAGGTAACGATCATAGTCGTACTTTTTCGGCCGCATGGACGAAGCCACATGTGTTGTGTCGCGGCGCTTATATTCGCCCACCCCAACGGGATTGATGCCCGCCATAGCGCCGTCCCAATCCGGCGTGTTGTCTCGCCCTGCTTCCCAAGGATGCGTGATACACACCGCGCCATCATGTAAGCGCCAGTCCATAAACCATTGGTGCCAACGCGCCATCTTTGCAAACAGGGCTGCGGCTCTATGGTAGCTCGCCTCTGAGTCCATCTCGTACATCCAGCGCGCAATGCTCGCCGCCACCGGTGGCTGGCTGATGCCCGATGATGGCATCGGGCCGACGCCACCCCACACGTCGGGGCCTGGAAAATAGTCGGGATCGAGACGATGGAAGATGATGTGAGGAACCATACCGGTTTCCCACTGCGCATCAAAAAGTGTCTCCAGTTCTTTCCAGGCACGATCCACGTCAAAGGTCGCAAAGCCCCAAGCCGCGAAAGCAGAATCCCAGTTCCACTGATAAGGGTAAAGGCCTGCCGTTGGCACGGTGTAGCCACCACGATCATTCAAATGCAGAATGTCCCGCGCTTGGCTATCAAGCTGGTCAAATGCATGCACGTTCATCCCTTTACGCTGCCTGCTGTCAGGCCTTTCGTCATGAAGCGTTCAAGCCCGAGGAACAGGAGCATTACTGGAACGGTCGCAATCACCGATCCGGCCATCAGATGCTGGCGCGGAATTTCCGACGAGTTGAGCGACGCAATGCCCCGGGTTAATGTGAACTTTGACGGATCGTCCAGCAGCATGAATGCAAGCAGGAACTCATTCCACGCGATCATGAAGACATACAGCGAGACTGACGCCAGCGCCGGTAGCGATAGCGGTAGCGTTATCTTCCATATCACCTGGAGCCGGGTTAGCCCGTCCATCAGACCTGCTTCTTCCACCTCAGCCGGCAAACCTCGGAAGTAGCCCTGCAACATGTATAGAGCGACCGGAATCGTGGTGACCGGGTAAATCATCAGGATACCTACGATCGTGTTGCGCAGACCTGTGACCGAAAACGCGATGTATATCGGCAGTGCAAGCACGATCATCGGCACCATATAGATCAACAGAATAGACCGAGAAAAAGCGGCGCGCCCTTTAAAGCGCAAACGCGCCACGGCGTAAGCGCCCGGCACGCTGAACAAAAGTGTCAGGAGCACCGTGAGAACCGAGACGTAGAAGGACGTCCACAGATACCAGCCGAAATTGAAATCCGTTATCAGTTCCCGGTAACTGCGGAAAAGATCCCAACCCTTTGAAAAATCCAGCGAAAAATCCAGTGGATTGGCCAGTAATTCAGCCTGGTTCTTCAGGCTGGTCATCACCATCACGTAAAATGGAATGATGATGATAGCGACGAAGAAAATATAGCCAACACCGAGCAGGAAACGGATGATTGCCTCTTCAAACTCGTAGCGGGTCAACGCGCCATAGGGAAGTTCGCGCACAAAGTGGGCGAGCGGCCAGCCTGTGCCAAAACCAAATAGCAGCGCCGCAATAATGCGCTGTGTTGAAGCGTCCGTCTCGGAAACCAACGGACCAAAGCCAACAAAAAGCAGGAGACCGCCCACAGCCGCGGCGACCGCCGACACCAACCATCGATCCGGGCGCCCCAAAGCCAAAAGCCCCAAGCAAACGCCTATAGGGATCGACCATAAAAATGAGGGTCGGTAAGCATCACCGGTAGCAAAGCTCATCGTCACAGCAACCGTGGTTGCGATGACAAAAGTCCATAGAAAGGCAAGGATCGGTGCGGCTATATAGCCAAATCTAAGCGAACTCACAGGCCTTCCTCCCGGCTGATGAAGCGGAAGAACAGGAATGAGAAAATCAGCAAGCAGCCGAAGATCACCACGGCGACTGCCGCGCCAGCACCGATGTTGGAAATCGCGAATGCCTGTTCATAAACATTCACTGTAAGCGTTCGCGTGCCTGCACTTCCGCCCGTTAGGAGAAATATGTCGTCGAACTTGTTGAACGTCCAAATGAAGCGCAACAGAAATAAAACGGACAGGATGCCAAAAAGCATCGGCAAACTCAGATACCAAAATTTCTGAAACGGTGATGCTCCGTCCATATCGGCCGCCTCATACATGTCGTGGTCAATCGATTGCATTCGCGCGAGGATGAAAAGAAAGCAAAGTGGGAAGTAGCCCCACATGGCAAAAACGGTGACCATGATCAGCGCAAAGGGCCGCTGGCCGAAGAAATTAATCGGTGTGTCAGCCACACCCATCTGAACCAAAAGCGCGTTTGCAGAACCGGAAAAGGGATCGAACAGAATAATCCACGTGAACGCGACGGCAATGATTGGCGCAACGTAGGGAAACAAAAAGAGACCACGCAAGATGCCCTGCCCGCGGAACTCGCGGTTAAGCAGCATTGCCGCGAAGAGACCGAGTAAAATAGCCCCCAACGTGCCGAATAAGGTGTAGAAAATGGTGACACCCAAAACGGTGACGAATTCATCGGCATTGAAGATACGGGTGAAGTTTTCTGCTGTGAAGTCGTTGTTGAACAATACAGACTCGCCCGAGCCGGTTACACTTGGTTCCGAGCTTTCAACTGCCTCTTCGGCGGCTTCTTCATCAATTCCTGCTGCCAAAGTCACCGGGATTCTGATACGCTCGTTAAACCCTGGTTCCAAAGTGCCAAAGTCGCAACGAAGCGTTTGCCCATCAAGTAAACATGGTTCTGTAAGATCGCCCGAAACAGCAACCTCAGGTGGCAGGCGGTCAACTAGTGTGACGTTAGAGAGTTCAACATCCTGACTTGAATTTCGAAGCCTGTATTCAATACGAAGGTCGTCACCCGAACCACGCAAGGCTTCGCGCAAAATCGGCGCAGCGGGCCTTAAATCAGCAAGACCGATTGGCTTTACGCTGATCCAAAAAATGGCCAGCAGTGGCAGGATCACAACCAGAGAAACGATTGTAATCGTCGGCAATAGAAGAGACCACGCCAGGCGTGCTTCACGCCGTTGTAGCGGCCCGACCCCGCGAGGAGGCGTCATCACAGTCATAGCTTGTGCTTTCGACAAACAGGAACGCACTCCGGGCCCTATGCCCGGAATGCATTTATGCCCAAGATTACTCGATGGCAGCCAACTGCTCGTTCAACGCCGCAACCGCGGCACTTGCATCAATGTCTCCATTAATGAATTGACGCACCACACGGTTCACAACTTGCGCATTGATCATTTTCGACGCCAGACTGAGTTGACCTTCAGCAACACCCCAACGCTGCGCGACATCAAGACCACCGACGATTTCGTCGATCATCTCTTGCGCATAAAGGTCACCAAGAGGTGCCTTGCGATCAACGCCGACCGGCAGTTGCGCCCATGCTTCAGAGAATTTGGCAGGCTCATCAGCCGTTCCGCGGCGCACAGGGAACTTGCCCTCAGGTGCGATGGAAAGCGTCTGGGTATAACCCTCGTCCATTGAGAATTTCACAAAATCCATGGCTGCGTCCGTATCGGCATCATTGGTGATACCAAAGTAACGAACATCCCCCCAAGCAGCGCCATCTGGATTGGACGGGCCAGAGAACGTCGTGACAATGCCAGTCTTGGAGGCCAGTTCGCTGGAGGTTGGATCATCGTTGATCGTTGGCGGTGCGCTATCACGCAGTCCTGCCAATTCATCCAGAATGAATGGTGACCAAATGATCATCGCAGCTTGGCCAGCAAAGTAGAGCTCGCGCGATTGTTGCCAGAACAATTCACCGGGCGGTGACGCCTCAGCAATCGCTTTATAAAACTCTAGCACCTCGGTAGTTTTGGCCTCATCAAGCGGCGCGAAACCATCAGCGTTCACTGGAGATACGCCATTGGCGAGGAACACATGCTCCAGTACCTGGCTCATAAAGTTCTCATCAACCTTGGTGGCGGCGACGAACCCGTACATTTCCGGTGGGTTGTGCAACGCCTCAAGCGCAGCGACCACGTTGGCGTAAGAGGTCGGCGGCTCTAGACCAGCTTCAGCGAACTTATCCGCACGATAGACAACCATTTGCGTCCAGCCATCAACGGGCACAGAAGCAACACCGCCATCCACTGCAGCCATGGCAAGCGCACCCGGCGCAAACGTACCGTTGCCGAGTTCTTCAACAACTTCGGTTGCCGCTTCAGTGTCCAGGATGCCAGCCTCGGCCCATGGCAGAGCATACTGTAGCGTATGATAAATAACGTCAGGCAAATCGCCTGCAGCAAAGGCAGCCGTCGCGCGGGTGCCCAAGTCACTTTCACTAACGGGAATAACTTCGACGGAAGTGCCGGTTTCCGCTTCAAATTGCGCGGCCATTTCTTCCTGTTTTGCCAAACGCTCAGGTTGTTCTTCTGTTGTCCAGAAACGAATGGTGTCGGCGTGTGCAAGGCTCGTTGATAGCGCAAACGCAATGGTGACGCCAGCCAAAACGCCGGACTTAATCGTGGATTTCATCACATATCCTCCCAGTGTGATGCGAGCAGTATGCCGCGATTGCACGCGTTTGCAAGGTCTCAAAATATGTCGTTGGCGCAGCTTTAGAGCGATTTCCTCGATGGAGGAGCAAAGATCAGTGCTGCAAACGGTGCGCCCAGGATCACAACAAATATCCGCAAAATATGATGCGCGATCACGAACGCGACGTCTGCGCCGACGATCAACGCCAACACCGTAAGCTCTGCTTGTCCACCTGGTGCGAAGGCAAGGAGCGCTTCCATGCCGGGCGCTAAACCAAGTCCGTCCACTATCTCAACAAAAGCGATGGTCAGAATGATCAGGATAAAACAAAAACCCAGCGCTGCGACCACATCATGGCGCAACTCCTTGATTGTAATCCCGGCATACTTTGAGCCAATGACCATACCGATGAAGAATTGAGCAGCCCAGACGGCTTCGGCTGGCGGGCGGTTCTGCAACCCACCCCCAATCGCCACCAAAGCCGTCAGTATGAGCGGACCCAAAATGGATGCACCGAACATGCCCATCCATTTTGCAATCCGCCAACCGGCAATGGCGCAGACAACCATAATGAGCAGTTCGCTGACAGGTATGGTTGAAGCAGGCAGCCCGGGCGGATTGGTCGGATCGGCGTTCCATATGCCTTTGAGCAGAAACGGCAGCGCCGACACGATAATCAGTACGCGCGTTGCATGAACAAGGCTGAGCGTTCGAACATTTCCACCCGCCTCTTCTCCAAACACCAACACATCCTGCAAGCCTCCGGGCATGGCGGAGTAATAGGCTGTTGGAAAATCATAGCCACACACGCGCGTGAAGTATGGAACGCCGATCGCCCCAATAAGCAGGATCATTGGTGGAACCATCAACAAGGATGGCAACATTGATGGAAATGTCGACAATACCGTCGGGGTGAGCGTCGCGCCAACGGCGACACCCAAAATGGTCCGCATCGTATCATTGAGCGGTTTTATACCGCGCAACGGAACGCCAATCAAAGCAGCGACCAGACATGAAAATATCGGCCCCAACAACCAAGGTAATGGCAGGTTGGCCAGATGAAAAAGCACGACACCCAGCGCAGCAAGAACAAATGTGCTAACAATCTGCAGCATAGCCATATCATTCTAGGGCTGAGTTAAGCTCTATCGCTAGGCTAAAAGTACGTTTCCCGCGCCTGCACGCACATGATCGACAAAAAAGCGACTGTTAATCGGCAGGCGGGCCGCTCCGGCGATCCGTGCGTCAGCACCTGCCTCACCTTCAACAATTTCCGGTACGACGATGCCATCGGAATTTAAGTGATCTATTGCCCGTCGAACACTGTTTGTCAGATCCGCTCTTACCGAGTTTGGAAAAGCGCCATCAATGATCACAATCGGGAAGTCAATGACGGTGCACACTGTGAGCGCAGCGCGCGCAATAGCGGGTGCAGTACGCGCAATCCATCCGGAAACAAGGGGCTCATACAGGTCCCAATTGTCTGTCTGCTCCCACATCTTTAAAGGGTCCATGCCGGAAGCGGCAATATCAGCTTCCAGAAAATACAAAGATGCGGTGTCGATCAGCTGCGCTTCCGGATCGGCTTTGGTGGCCGAGGGCAAAGGACCAAATGCGCCGGCATTGCCGGTAGGACCAGTTTGAACCTTGCCGTTCATGACAATGCCACCACCGACAAATGAACCGATAAAGAAGTATGCGAAATCATCGTAAGTGAGACCGCCGCCGCTTGCGTGTTCGGCGACGCAGGCACAAGTCGCGTCATTGACCAGGATGGTCGATAGGCCGGTGTGCGCAGAAACGTCCGCAGCCAAATCATAATTGCGCCATGCCGCCATCTGGTCCTGCGGTGCGCCGAGACGGTCCAACCAATTGTAGAGTTCGAACGGCGCGGCAATGCCAATCCCCAACACTCTGCTTTTGTCGACCATGGACAATAACCTAACGAGTTGATCATCGAGAAAAGAGAGTATGTGTGAAGGGGTCGGATAAGCGTATGTGATCTTGATGATTTGGCGGAGATCCCCAACAAGGTTCATTAGCGCCAGATCGGCAGATCGGCGGCCAATTCGAAGCCCTATTGAAAACGCTCCGTCTGGGTTCAATGCCATTGGTGTCGATGGCTGTCCCACGCGGCCGCGGGTTACATTTTGCCGCTTGATAAGCTCTTCAGCTTCCAGGTTGCGAACAATGACAGAAATCGTCTGAGCGGACAGGCCCGTAACGCGCGCGATCTCGGCCTTTGAAAGCGAACCCCTCATCCGCAATTGCGACAAAACCAGCCTTTCATTGTGCGCGCGAACGCCACTCTGATTGGCTCCAACCGGCAATTTTACAAAGCGCTGGCTGTCCTGCGCAGCGCTGTGATTTGCGGACACAAGCGTCTCCTCCCGATACGCGCCAGCTTCGCACAGCGATTTAATAAATCAAGTTGATTTATTTATTGACAGCCTTCCCTAATTAAGGTCTCCTGCTGCCAACCACCATTAGCGGTGGCCAAATTAATGGCCTTCGGGCCACTGGGAGGAATTCATGAAAAAACCAATTCTCGCCGTTGCGGCGGGCGCCCTTTTTGCGTCTGCGCTTTCGCTCACCACAGCCCATGCAGGCGGCCACAGCACAACAGTTTGTTTGATCACCAAAACTGATACGAACCCGTTCTTTGTGAAAATGAAGGAAGGCGCTGAAGCCAAAGCTGAAGAGCTCGGGATGACGCTGAAGTCATTTGCTGGCAAGATCGACGGCGACCATGAAACACAGGTTCAAGCGATTGAGACCTGTATTCTTGATGGTGCAAAGGGTATTCTACTGACAGCATCAGACACGTCATCCATTGTGCCTGCGGTCCGGCAAGCACGCGACGCTGGTCTTCTCGTTATCGCACTTGACACACCACTCACACCGATTGATGCAGCTGATGCAACTTTCGCGACAGACAATTTCCTTGCAGGTGAACTCATCGGTAAGTGGGCCGCGGGCACCTATGGTGACACATCAACAGCAAAAATCGGCATGATGAACATCAACGTGTCGCAGCCTACCGTCGGCGTGTTGCGTAACCAAGGCTTTCTGACCGGGTTCGGTATTGACCTTGGAGATCCCAACAAATGGGGTGATGAGAGTGATGCGCGCATCGTGAACAACGAAGTCACAAACGCCAACGAAGAAGGCGGACGCAAGTCCATGGAAAACCTTCTGACAATGGATGATGGCACGAACGTTCTTTACACTATTAATGAGCCGGCTGCTGCGGGTGCTTATGAGACGCTCAAAGACTTTGGCAAAACAGAAGATGTTATCGTCGTTTCTGTAGACGGCGGTTGCCCTGGCGTTCAGGCTGTTGCCGATGGCGAACTTGGCGCAACATCACAACAGTATCCGCTACTGATGGCTTCGCTGGGTGTTGAAGCTGTGGCAGCCTGGGCTGCCGATGGCTCCAAGCCCGAAAACTCACCAGGCAAAGACTTCTTTGATACCGGTGTTGCGTTGGTGACCGACAATCCAGTTGAGGGTGTTCCGTCGATTTCATCGGCAGAAGGCCTTGAGCTCTGCTGGGGCTAAAATGCCAAGAAACGGAGGGCGCCGATGGCGCTCTCCTGCTCAGGTTTCAACACTTGAGCAGATTTGACAGGCACCGCAGGCATGCGATGCTCTGCCAAAACGTGAAGGCGCGACAGACCCTTACGGGCGTTCTGGGAGGACACCATGTCGACACCGCAACCGGTGAAGGATTATGAACAGGGCCTTGAAGGTGCAGCGGATGCCGTTGCCCAATTTGAGGACAACCGAAAAGGATTGATCGGAAGGCTGCAGCACTTGCTCCACGTCAATCCGGCCATGGTGCCGCTGATCGTTCTTGTTACGTCGATCATTATTTTTGGCATGCTAATCGGCCAGCGTTTTTTTTCACCCTTTGCCATGACACTCATTCTGCAACAGGTGCAGATCGTCGGCATTGTCGCGGCAGCTCAAAGTCTTGTCATTTTGACCGCTGGCATCGACTTGAGTGTGGGTGCCATCATGGTCCTGTCATCAGTCGTTATGGGACAGTTTGTTTTTCGATATGGGTTTCCACCTGAAATCGCGATCCTTTGCGGACTTTGTGTCGGCATGGCGTGTGGTCTCCTGAACGGCTGGCTTGTGGCATACATGAAGCTTCCGCCATTCATCGTGACTTTGGGAACATGGCAGATCGTGCTGGCTTCAAACTTCCTCTATTCAGCCAACGAAACCATCAGGAGCGCAGACATCGAGGAAGTGGCACCACTGCTTCAGGTTTTCGGCACAAAATTTCAAATCGGTGGAGCAACACTGACGCTCGGCGTGATATTCATGCTCGTGCTAATTTTCACGCTAGCCTACGCGCTAAAGCAGACGGCCTGGGGCCGACACGTCTATGCGGTTGGCGATGACCCCGAAGCTGCAGAGCTATCAGGCGTTAACGTCAAGGGCACACTAATGTCAGTGTACCTCCTCTCCGGCCTCATTTGTGCGGTCGCCGGTTGGGCCATGGTCGGTCGGATCGGCTCGATATCGCCGACCGTTGGTCAATTGGCCAACATTGAGAGCATCACAGCGGTGGTGATCGGTGGCATTTCGCTATTTGGTGGCCGTGGCTCGATCCTAGGCGCCCTTTTTGGCGCCTTGATTGTTGGTGTTTTCACCTTGGGCCTACGTTTACTTGGCGCAGATGCACAGTGGACGTTCCTTCTTATCGGTCTACTCATTATTGCCGCTGTCGCGGTCGACCAGTGGATTAGAAAGGTATCGTCATGATGTCGGACAATACGCCGGTTGTTGAAGCGCGGGGGCTGGTAAAGCGCTACGGCCACGTGACAGCCATAGACCACTCGGATTTCGAGCTTCGCCAGGGGGAGATCCTTGCCGTCATTGGAGACAATGGCGCAGGCAAAACATCAATCGTCAAAGCCATTTGTGGCGCCAACATTCCCGACGAGGGCGAAATCCTGATCGAAGGCAAACCGGTGAAGTTCAACTCACCGATGGATGCGCGTAACATGGGTATTGAAATCGTCTATCAGACCCTTGCCATGTCCCCTGCTCTATCCATTGCGGACAATATGTTCATGGGGCGCGAGCTGCGCAAAAAAGGCTTCATGGGTAAGTATCTTCGGCAACTTGATAGACCGGCCATGGAAAAGTTTGCCCGCGATAAGCTGACAGAACTTGGCTTGATGACCGTTCAATCGATTACGCAAGCGGTGGAAACGCTTTCGGGCGGTCAGCGCCAAGGTGTTGCGGTGGCTCGGGCGGCGGCCTTTGCGACAAAGTTCATCATAATGGACGAACCAACTGCGGCACTTGGCGTTAAAGAAAGCCGGCGCGTGCTGGAGCTCATCCTTGATGTGAAAGCGCGTGGTATTCCGATCATCCTGATCTCGCACAATATGCCACATGTTTTTGAGGTGGCCGACCGTATTCATATCCATCGTCTCGGGAAACGCCTGACGACGATTAACCCCAAAGACTATTCGATGTCCGATGCCGTTGCATTTATGACCGGAGCCAAAGAACCCGATCATGTGTCGGAAGCAGCATGAAGCTAGTGATGCAGACCAAAACATTGGTCATTTGAGTAAAGATAGTGTCTGAGGCTGACGCAAATCACATTCAGTCGGTGCTTGGCGCCATTGAACAAACACCGGCCAGAAAACGCATGATCATTGCTATCGCCGGTGCACCAGCTTCAGGCAAGTCGACGCTGGCTGAAGGCGTTGTTAACGCGCTGAACGTCAGCGCCACGAATACAGCCTGCTTGGTACCAATGGACGGTTTTCATCTGGATAATGCCATTCTTGAGGAGCGCGGCTTGCTCGGGCGCAAAGGTGCGCCGGAAACATTTGACGTCTCTGGCCTGATTGCCTGCACCGAGCGTTTGAGAGGAGCGTCGGAGGACATCTATGTGCCGGTCTTTGATCGACAGCGTGACTTGGCCATAGCCAGCGCACGTCACGTGCCAGCCAGCTGTCCAATCATTGTCATGGAAGGCAACTACTTGCTTCTCAGGCAGCAGCCTTGGCTACATTTGCGGGATTATTTTGATCTATCCGTTAGGCTTGATGTTGATACCGAGCATCTGGATAAGCGTCTTGTTCAACGCTGGCTGGAAAACGGGCTGTCGGAAGAGGCCGCGCAAGCGCGTGTCATGTCCAATGACATACCCAATGCATTGTTGGTTACTGCCAACAGTGCGCCCGCGGACATGACACTCTCCTAAAGTCAGTTGCTGGTTAAAAAGCTCGCGGACAATGCGACTTTGAGACCAATTTATTCGTGATTGACCCAAAAATTATCACCAATGATGTCGGCCTTGTCTCCCGAAAAGTCTTCCCAATCCAGCGCCAACAAAACCAAGGGCTGCGCCAAGTTCAAAAAGGCGCTCTGTGCAACAATCAAGATCGAACGCACGCGTGTGGTTTCGCTGTCCGGATCATCATCGGTCAGATGGGCGACCAACACGCGTAGTAATGCGAACTGTTTGCTGAACACCTTTTCAAAGAAGTGCTCAGTTAGCGCTCCGCCCTGAACGAGTTCTCTAAGCACATAGCGCGCATGTTTATTTCCGAACTGTCTTTTATCGGCCTGCATAAAAGCTGACTTCATAACTTGTCGCAGTATTCTACGCGCATCATCCTTTGTCAGTGACCGGATGTTTGCAGGATCAATGGCGGCCATGGCTTGTCCGGGGCCGTGGAGTTTGAAGTCTTCGGCCAAGAACTCGATTGTCGCCTGCCGCAGCCCTTCCTTGCCGCCAAAGTGATAATTGATCGCAGCAAGATTTGTGCCCGCTTCCTTTACAAGGTCACGTACAGACGTGTGATCGTACCCACGATCACCAAATAGCTTTATGGCAGCTTCAATAAGAGCTTTCCGAGTGTGGTCCGCCCTTCCCTCAATCTGCTGTTCGTCAGCCTCATTACTCATGCCGATGATCTATCGACATTTGCGCGACAAAAAAACCCTTGCTTTCCGCCAAGTATGACATATTTTCGAACACTCGTATGAAACTATTGTTCGGAAATATACCCATGATTCCTCCCTTAATCCGCATTGCGACCTTTTCGACCATGACAAGTTTGGCTTTGACCGGCGCGGTGAGCGCAGAGGTCTTAACGGGTCCAGCAATCGCTGAGACCGTTTCCGGCCAAACACTGAAAACAAGACGAGCTGGCCTGACAATGAGGCTGACACTCAATGGCGATGGGAGCGCAACTGGACGCATGGGGCCATTGCGGCAGTCCGGCAGCTGGTCGGTTGAAAGTGATCAGCTCTGTATCGACATGCCTCGCCGCCCGTCAGACGTCTCACGTTGCCAAACGATCACTCGTATCGACGCCAATCAGCTTCAAGGCTCCAGCGGCGCAATTCTAACCATCGAGTAGTGCGACTATGGACACCATACGCAAAAGCGATACCAAGCCCGACTTCAGCGACGTCGCAAAACCTGCATACCGGAACTCGCGCGGCCATTTGCATGTTCATGAGGTAAATTTCATCATCGAGACATGGCTGGCGCGTTCTTCAAACTATGGCGCGCTTTCAAATATCGCCCGTCAACTGGGTACATCCACCGTCACGGTCTCCAACGTCATCCTGCGTGAAACCGGGAAACGGCCGACATTTCATGCGCTCACAACGGAAAACTAAAACTGATCCTTTCAGCGTTCCAACCGTAGAAATCATACACTTGTTTTATTGAGGCTGAACAAATGCGCCCACTCCTCCGAATTTTATCCGAAGCCTTATGGCTATTTGTTGCAATTGCTGTCGTTGCGGGCGGTTGGTACGGCTTTCAATTATTGGGCGCCAATCGCGAAGTTGTAGAAGCTCAACCTGTCACCGCATCAGTGCCTCTTGTTCAGGCAGAGAACGTTCGTTTGCTTGACGGACCGATACCAATAGCTGGCACTGGCTTCCTGCGCGCGCAGAAAGCTTTAGACATTGCGCCGGAGGCCGGCGGCCGGATCGTCGAACTGCATCCCGCCATCGATAATCGAGGCAACTTTGCTCAAGGCGATGTTCTATTCCGGCTTGATGACCGTCAAGCGCGTGCCTCTTTGGCTCAAATTGAAGCCAATATAGAAAGCGCCGAAGTTCAGCGAAAACTCATTGTCACACAATTAGAACGATCGCGTACACTGCGTCAGCGAGGGATAATTTCACAAGATCAGCTTGATCAAGTTGAGACAAGCCTCCTTGACATTGAAGCATCGCTGCGCAGTCAGCGTGCCAATCTTGATGCGCAGAGAGTTGCTCTCGATAATACTGTCGTAACCGCACCATTTGATGGCAGTGTGCTGGAAAAGCACGCCGATTTGGGCGCTGTCATCGCGCAAGGCGCGCCGGTCGCGCAGATATACTCGGCAGCCAACATGGAAGTTGAGGTGTCGCTGCGAAACGACGAGGCAGCGCTCATTCCAGCGCTTTTCGCGTCCCCACAAGCTGAAGCATTTGTCGAAACAGACTTTGCTGGACACACATACCGCTGGGCGGCGCGTATCGGTCATGTAGATCGCCAAGTTGATACTCAAACCCGGACTATTGACGTTGTCCTGAGTTTGCTCGAGCCAGAAAACGGGATGCCCACTACTGGTAGCCTGCCGCCCCTGCCCGCACTCGTAAACGCCTATGTGCACACTGTCATTGAGGCAAATGTCAGCGAAGAAGTATTCATTGCGCAGTCGCAGTCAGTGCGCGCTGAAGATACCATATGGATCGCAAGTGATGGCAAGCTGATCAGCGTCGACGTTGATGTCAAATATCGCGATGGTGCGACCGTCTTTTTCACCGCACCGGAACTGGCAACTGATGCGAAAATCATCACCAGCCAATTGGCTTCTGCAACCGACGGTATGAACATTGAACTGGCCGAGCAGTCTGCAATGGCAACACAAGGCGGAAGCAACTGATATGAATGGCTCTCTGAAATGGATGGCAGAGCATCCGGTCGCGGCAACCATGACCATGGTGCTTATGCTGTTTGGTGGGCTCATTACCGCAATCGGTCTGCCGCAAACGACTTTCCCCGAGTTTGACTTGGATACAGTGTCAATCAGCGTTCCCTATCAGGGTGCTTCACCGGAAGAAGTAACCCAGTCCGTAATCCGTCCGATTGAAGACCAGTTGGCGTCGATTGACGGCATTGACGAAGTCAATGCAACAGCGCGCGAGGGCAATGCGTCGGTGACGGTCAGCTTTCTGGCCGGTCAGGATATCATCGAGAAACTCGACGAAGTTAAAACCGAAGTCGACCGCATTACCGTGTTTCCAGCTGATGCTGACGAACCCGTCGTCGTTCGCTCTTCCAACAACACGCGGGTGATGGAAATCGTCATCCATGGCAATGCAGAGCTTGCGCAACTGACCGATGCGGCAGAACGCCTGAAAGACGAACTCGTTCTGCTTGATGCGGTTTCGTTTGTTGAAACCCAAAACATACCCGACCGGGAGATATTCATTGAGTTCGACCGTGACCGTTTGGCTGAATATGGTTTCACGCTCAATGATCTGGCCGGGATTGTTCAGGCAAACTCGCTGGAGTTACCCGGTGGTGATTTGGATTCCGCTGACGTTTCAGTTCCCATTCGCACAATTGGACGTAATTTTGTTGCCGAGGATTTTGGCTCGATTGTCGTGCGCAGCAGCGACAATGGCACTCAAGTTCTCTTGGGCGACATCGCAACAATCCGAGACACATTTGCCGATGACGACTTAGTTCAACGCTATGGTGGGACTGCGGCGGTTACCGTCAATGTGTTCCGCGTTGGCGACGAACAGGTTCTGGAAGTTGCTGAAGCCGTTCGAACGCATGTGGCAGAGAGCTTTGAGCCGTCGCTCCCACAGGGTGTCGGCATTTCATTGTGGCAGGATGAATCGACCGTCCTTCAGTCGCGTCTTGATCTGTTGATCAAAAACGCATTCACCGGGCTCATTCTGGTCGTTATCTGTCTGGCACTTTTTCTGGACGTACGTCTGGCATTTTGGTCCGCCGCAAACATCGCGATCGCGTTCGCCGGAACATTCATCATGATGAGCATCCTGGATGTGACTATCAACATGATATCGCTGTTCGGCTTCATCTTGGCGATTGGCATCGTGGTCGACAATGCGATCGTTGTTTCCGAAAAAATCTACAAAAACGGTGAGGAAGGTCAGGCGCCGCGAGCGGCTGCCGTAAGTGGCGTTCAACGCGTCGCTGTGCCCGTAGTGTTCTCTGCTTTGACCACCATTGTTGCCTTTACACCGCTCATGCAAATGCCTGCACCTTTGGGCAGTTTCTTGGTCGATATCCCAATCATCGTCATCATGGTGCTGACACTTTCGCTACTGCAGTCTTTGCTTGTTTTGCCGAACAATTTGTCTTGGTTGAACTTCGGCAAGGACTATCGCACGCCCTACGCGCTTCGTCCGCTCAAATGGGTGCGCAATGGCGTTGATGCGGTGCTGCAATGGTTCATCCGGGTTCCGCTGGATGCTGCGTTACGCTTTGCGACCAAACGCTTTCTCGTTCCAATCGGCGGCGTCATTGCTGCCATGATGTTGGCCGTTGGGCTTTTGGCACATGGCTATGTGAAATTTGAGTTCTTCCCATCCATCGATGGCGAATACACCATCGCAAATGTCGAATTGGTCGACGGCACGAGCTTGGCACGCACACAAGAAGTTGCTGAGCAACTACGTGTCGCAGCCGTAGTGGCAGCTGAGAAAATGGCGGCCGACAACGGCATGTCAGTGCCTATTATCGAAGACATCAACACCGTAGTTGGCCGCGGCGCTGCAGGTGGTGGACCGTTCGCAACCTCACCCGCGGTTGCTTCGTCTGTTGGTAATGTTGTCGTCAAAATTTTGGCGCCGGAAGACCGCGACTGGCCAACGAGCGAGTTTGAAACAGCCTGGATCGGAGAAATTGGCGACATCGCAGGCTTGAGTTCGTTGACCGTGACTTCAGCTCTCGTTGATGCTGGCAGCCCAATTGCGCTCGAGGTGTCTGTTCCCGACGGTATGGATGTCAGCCCAATTATCACTGACATTCGCGCCCAACTGCGTGCCATTCCAGGTGTCTTCGGCATTCAAGATACAGATTCTGCAGGTAGGCCGGAACTTAAATTGGCGTTGAACGATGAAGCGCGGTTGTATGGTGTCACACTCAACGATCTGGCGAACCAAGTGCGCGGTGGTTTTTTCGGAATTGAGGCCACACGTGTTCAACGTGGCAGCGATGATGTTCAGGTTACACTTCGCTATGAAGGCGAAGATCGCCAAACCATAGACGATGTTCTTCGCACCGACATACGTACGCCAAGTGGCGACCTTATCCCTCTGTCAGTGGTTGCCAATATTCAAGAAGGCGTCGCGCCAACATCGGTTACCAGACGCAACAGCCGCACAATTAACACTGTAACGGCCGATGTGGACACAAGCATTGTCACCGCGCAGGAAGCAAATACGATTATCCGGGATGATCTGATACCAGCGCTCGCGCAGAATTATCCCGGCGTTTTCGTGGACTTCGGTGGAGAACAGCGCACACAAGGCGACACGCAAGCTGCTCTCGGCCAAGCCACCGGCTTTGCCCTGTTCGTAATCTTTGCGCTGTTGGCGTTGATATTCCGCTCCTACATCCAACCAATCGTGGTGATGTTGGCAATTCCCCTTGGCCTGATTGGTGCTGTGCTTGGTCACTACATTGTCGGTGTTTCCTTGGGGCTTCTCTCCATCTTCGGCATCATTGGGCTGGCTGGCGTTGTGATCAACAATTCGCTGGTGATGATTGATCTCTACAACGAGTATCTTGAAAAAGGCATGGACACACGCAAAGCGGTCATCGAAGGAACAAAAGACCGTTTCCGACCGATCCTGCTGACATCACTGACAACGTTCCTCGGCATCTATCCACTGATCATGGAAACAAGCCTCCAGGCGCAGTTCCTCATTCCGCTCGCGGTCTCCATTGGCTTCGGCGTGTTGTTTGGAACTGTCATTATCGTCTTGGCAGTCCCGGCGTTTTTCATCGCTCAATCGCGGCTGTTTTTCACTTTCCGCAAACCGGTCAGTGAAACCAAAGACACACGCGAAGCGAGCGCTGGTAGTGGTTCGAGCAAAGTTGGAGCTGAGTTGGTTCAGGACAATAACGAACCACAAACGCTGCCAGTTGCTGCCGAGTGAGCAAAGAAGCCATGGAACCGCCAGGACATCAAAAACGCTCTGTGGGTCAGTGGGCTTCAATTGCAATCAGCATCATGGTTGCCACGGTTCTGCTGGCGACCGGTGGGCAAAAGCTTTTGGGAACGGAGCAAATGATCATGGTGTTCGACCAAATTGGCATTGGTGCATGGTTCCGAATTGTCTCGGGTCTTTTCGAGATCGCTGCTGCGCTCTTGCTGCTCGGTCAGAAGCATCGACTTATCGGCGCTCTGATGGCCACAGCTGTTGGTATCGGAACGATCGCAACCTACGGTGCGATAGGTAACAACACACTAACGGCAAAGCTTCTTTTTGCTTTGAGCGCAGCGCTCGTGATCGCAAATTGGAGCAACATAAACCAGGTTCTTGGCGATCGGACAAAAGTATGAATGTACTGCCCTCCTCCATTCTCCTCAACGTTTTTGCTCTGCCCATCCAATATTCGCTCGCGGCCGTGTGCATCATGGCAGCAGTCGGAAAACTGTTGGGCTATGATAGCAGTCTGTCAGTATTAGAGACCGTCGGGTTGGACGCCTTTCAATCGGCGATCATCGGCTTGATTCAAGTGGCCGCTGGTCTTATGCTGATCATTCCGCACATGGCACGATATGGTGCTATCTTACTTGCAGCGCTGATGATAAGCGCAAACAGGCTGTTCATGTTTTCGTTGCAGGAACCAGCGCCGGCACTCTCGATCATCATTCTCATTATGTGTTTTTCTGTGGCGCTTATACGATGGGATGCACGCGCTGAGCGATTTTTAGCAGAAGATCAGCGTCTTTCCTGATCCCGTCCGTTGAACTTTCAAGCGCTCAGTATTTCAACCAGATCATCTGTCGAAAGTTGAACGGGATTGGCCTTCATGGAACTGCTGGAAGCTGACATTTCAGCAATGACCGCAAATTCACCCGACCGAACGCCCATATCCGTTATATCACGCACGCCAACTTCCTTGACCCAATTACCCAGTTTTTGAAAACCATCTTCACCAGTTTGATCTGTGAAATGTTGCGTGAGTAAGCCTTCCATTTCGTCGAAGCGGGTCGATGGCCCACCAACACGCTGAATTGCGCGATGATTGACAGTTAGCGTTGGCGCCAAGAGTGTTGCGCACACTTCGCCATGGGGCGCGCCATTCATCCCGCCAATCACGCCGGCCAAACCATGCACAGCACCCAAACCTGCATGTGAAAGCGCGACACCACTCATGTAGCTGGCAAATGCCATCGCGTCGCGCGCATCAGTGTCTTCCCGCTTGGCCAACGTGCGAATTGCAGCTAAGGCGGGTTCGAGCGCCTCGCGAACAATCGCATCGGTGAACGCATTGGCGCGACTGGAAACATAAGGTTCGATCAATTGGGTAATCGCATCCAAGCCGCTCGCCAACGTGATTTTCCAAGGGCAATCGTCTGTCAGAGAAGGATCTAAAATAACCAACTCAGCCAGCATGCGCGGATCGCGGATGCTGACCTTCCGGCAGTGCTCTGGGACGCCGATGACGGCATTGCGCGTTGCCTCAGCGCCAGTACCGGATGTTGTTGGAATTGCGATAAAGGGTAACGGCTCAGCGTCTATCGGATTTCCTTCGCCTACGACTTCCAAATAGTTGGATAGTGCCTTGCTGGTTGCTGCCAGCCCAGCCACCGCTTTGCCGAGATCGAGGACAGACCCACCGCCAATAGCGATAACAGCATCAATCCTGTCGTCACGTGCCTTCTGCAATGCAGCTTCAAGCGCATTGATATCCGGCTCGCCAGCGCAGGCGATGGAGATAGGATCTTTGAATATATCCAAGAGCCAAGAAACCCGGTTCGAGTTGGCGCCGTGAACGAATAGCGGTCTGGTGTATGCGCCAGTCAGGCTCTCGACAGAAGGTCTGGCTTTGCAGCGGCCAAGTATGGTGCGTTTCGGAAGCTGAATTTCAAACGGTGTCATGGGCTTGAAAATCTCTCAAAAGAAAACCGGGGCCCGTAGGCCCCGGCAATCATGGCTTCGAACTTATTGCCAAGATTGGATGAGTTCGTCGTAAGAAACTGTCATTGGCTCTTCGTCTTCATTCTCGATCTTGGCGAACGGCGCGCCAGGCTGATCGAGCCAGAATGAAGCTTCTTGCGGCTCGTTCATAACAGGACCGATGTCGCCTTGAACGCCCGCGCGTTCGAGACGCTCAAGAACGCTTTCTTGTGCTTCACAAAGCGCGTCAAGTGCCTCTTGTGGTGTTTTCGCACCGGACATGGCATCGCCGATGTTCTGCCACCACAGCTGCGCCAGACGTGGATAGTCCGGAACGTTTGTGCCGGTTGGTGACCATGCCACACGTGCTGGTGAACGGTAGAATTCCACCAGACCGCCAAGCTTGTCTGCACGGTCTGAGAAGTGGTCTGAGTTGATAGTGGACTCACGGATGAAGGTGAGGCCGACATCAGACTTCTTCAGGTCAACAGTCTTGGACGTGACGAACTGAGCATAGAGCCAAGCAGCTTTCGCGCGGTCGACTGGTGTCGACTGCATGAGTGTCCATGAGCCGGCATCTTGGTAACCAACTTTCTGGCCTTCTTTCCAGTAAACACCATGCGGTGATGGAGCCATGCGCCACTTAGGCGTGCCATCGTCATTCAGAACAGCAGCAGCACCATCGCCCACCATGTCGGCGGTAAAGGCCGTGTACCAGAACATCTGTTGAGCTATTTGACCCTGCGCAGGGATTGGACCGGCTTCACCAAATGTCATACCGGCTGCTGTTGGCGGTGAGTACTTCTCAAGCCATTCGATGGCTTTGGTAACGGCATAAACGGCTGCTGGTGAGTTGGTTGCACCACCACGGGCGACACAGGAACCAACAGGCTGTGAGTTTTCGTTCACACGAATACCCCACTCGTCGACAGGCAGGCCGTTTGGCTCACCCACGTCACCCATGCCTGCCATGGACATCCAAGCATCCGTATAGCGCCAGCCGAGAGACGGGTCTTTCTTGCCATAGTCCATGTTGCCATAGATATCGCCTTCAATGCCCATATGGCTGAGGTCACGGCCGGTGAAGAACTCAGCAATGTCTTCATAGGCTGACCAGTTGACGGGAACGCCCAGCGGATAGCCAAACTGCGCTTCAAAGTCGGCCATGTTCTTTTCATCTGTGAACATGTCATAGCGGAACCAGTATAGGTTCGCGAACTGCTGGTCCGGCAGTTGGTAGAGCTTGCCGTCTGGACCGGTCGTGAACTGAAGGCCGATGAAGTCATCGAGATCAATGGTCGGCAGCGTGACGTCTGAACCCTCGCCGGCCATCCAATCGGTCAGGTTGCGCACTTGCTGATAGCGCCAGTGTGTACCGATCAAGTCGGAATCGTTGACGTAGGCGTCATAGACGTTTTCGCCTGTTTGCATCTGCGTTTGCAACTTCTCAACCACGTCGCCTTCCCCGATCAGGTCGTGAGTTACAGTAATGCCGGTGATTGCACTGAATGCTGGCGCCAGTACCTGGCTCTCATACTCGTGGGTGGTGATTGTTTCCGAAACCACGTTGATGGACATGCCAGCGAAAGGTGCAGCAGCGTCAACGAAGAATTGCATCTCCGCTTCTTGCTCTTCACGGCTCAAAACAGACAGGCCACCGATCTCGTTGTCGAGAAACTCCATGGCCTCTTCCATGCCGGCATAGGCGGTGTTTGCTGCAAGTACCGAAGCACACAGCGCCAAAGCCGTTGTCGTTGATAGATATTTCCTCATGTATAACCTCCCTGAGGGTTTTGGGTGGCACCGTCTCCTCAAACGATACCGGATGATATCTACACGTAGCGGAACACCGCTGCGGCATAGATCGCGCATACGATCAGAGCGCCCCATTGGGGCCCGCTGATCAATCCAAGCCAGCCCAGATTGATGAAGGCTGAGCCGAGAAGTGTGATGAAGAGCCGGTCGCCGCGCGTAGTTTCGATGCGCAAGACGCCGGTTCTGGGCGTTTCAGGAAATTTGATCGCTAGGATCGTAAAGATCACCAGCAACGACGCGATCACCGCAAAGAAGATCGCTGTCGGCCAAGTCCACGCCATCCATGAAAGGTCCATGTCGGTTGCCTCCCCCGATTACACGCGCCCGAGGGCAAAGCCCTTGGCGATGTAGTTGCGGACAAAATAGATCACGAGCGCGCCGGGAATGATCGTCAGCACACCGGCAGCGGCCAGCACGCCCCAATCAAGGCCAGATGCGGAAACTGTCCGCGTCATGGTTGCACCGATGGACTTGGCATCAACAGACGTCAGCGTGCGTGCGATCAAAAGTTCGACCCATGAAAACATGAAGCAGAAGAAAGCGGCCACACCGATGCCCGATGCAATCAGCGGCATGAAGATTTTCACGAAGAAACGCGGGAACGAATAGCCATCAATATAGGCGGTTTCGTCAATCTCTTTGGGCACGCCGCGCATAAAGCCTTCGAGGATCCAAACGGCGAGCGGCACATTGAAGAGACAATGTGCCAGCGCCACAGCGATGTGCGTATCGAACAGACCGACGGACGAATAAAGCTGGAAGAAAGGCAAAACGAAAACCGCCGGAGGCGCCATCCGGTTGGTCAAGAGCCAAAAGAAAAGATGTTTGTCGCCAAGGAAGCTATAGCGCGAAAACGCATAGGCCGCTGGCAGGGCAACCGCCAAAGAAATAATGGTGTTCATCACCACATAGATCAGCGAATTGACGTATCCCATGTACCAGCTCGGATCGGTCAGGATCGTCACATAATTCTGGAACGTTAAGTCTTGCGGATAGAGCGAAAAGCCTCCGAGAATTTCAGCATTGGTTTTCAAGCTCATATTCACGAGCCAATAGATCGGCAGCATCAAAAAAAGCAGATAGAGGCCCATCACCACGACATTTGATCTTATGAGCGGTGTCGAGCGCGACTTGCTCTGCGTTTTGGCGATGACGCCGCTGGTCGCAATTGTTGTATCGGCAGCCATTAGACGCGCTCCTCTTTGTCGAGGTTGGTCATGACGGTGTAGAAGACCCATGACACCAAGAGGATCACAAGGAAGTACATGAGTGAGAACGCCGCCGCCGGCCCAAGGTCAAACTGACCGATCGCCATTTTCACCAAATCAATTGACAAAAAGGTCGTAGCGTTGCCGGGTCCACCGCCGGTGACAACAAACGGTTCGGTATAGATCATGAAGCTGTCCATGAAGCGCAGCAGGATGGCGATCAAAAGCACGCCCTGCATCTTCGGCAGCTCGATGTAGCGGAAGATGGCCCAACGGCTCGCCTGATCGATTTTCGCGGCTTGATAATAGGCGTTTGGTATGGACTGAAGTCCGGCATAGGCAAGCAGCGCGACAAGCGACGTCCAATGCCAGACATCCATCACGACAACTGTAATCCACGCATCAACCGGGTCATTCGTATAGTTGTAATCGATCCCGGCAGCGTCCAGGGCATAGCCGAGCAGACCGATGTCAACGCGACCAAAGATCTGCCAGATGGTGCCTACCACGTTGAACGGGATCAGGAGGGGCAACGCCATCAGCACCAAGCAGAAGGACGCCCAAAAACCTTTCTTTGGCATGTTGAGCGCAATATAGACGCCAAGAGGTATCTGGATCGCCAGGATCACGAGTGAGAAGATGATCTGTCGACCCAGCGCATTGTGAATGCGTTCTGAAGACAATATCTCCTTGAACCATTCAAGGCCAACCCAGAAAAACTGGTTGTTCCCAAACGTGTCCTGCAGCGAATAGTTCACCACCGTCATCAAAGGGATGACCGCCGAGAAAGCCACCAGTACCAAGACCGGCAAGACGAGGAACCACGCTCTCTGATTGACCGTCTTTTCCATCACGCCGCCTCCCCGCGTACGCGCCAGTCATTGGCGTAGACATTCACGCGATCAGGCTCGAAAGCGACGCGGTTCATATCACTGTCCACCGGCATCCCCTCCGGCACAACGATATTGATGTCATTGCCGAAGAAATCGGCGCGTACGATGCGATGTCTGCCAACATCCTCGATGCGCCTTACATTTACGGGCAAGCCGTCTTTTGACGACAAAGTCGCAAACTCAGGTCGCACCCCAATCTCAACATTGCCATTCAGGTTCTTGTAGGAACAGCCGAGTTCAATGCTAGTGCCCTCTATATAAGCCTGATTACCATCGACCTTGGCAGGAATAACATTCATACCAGGCGACCCAATGAAGTAACCGACAAACGTGTGCTCGGGCGCTTCAAACAATTGTTGCGGCGTACCGATTTGAACGACGCGCCCATCATACATCACCACCACCTTGTCAGCGAACGTTAGGGCCTCTGTCTGGTCGTGGGTCACATAAATCATCGTGTGACCAAATTCGCGGTGCAGCGATTTCAACTGTGTGCGCAGCGCCCATTTCATGTGCGGATCGATGACAGTCAGAGGCTCATCAAAAAGGATCGCGTTTACGTCCTCGCGGACCATGCCGCGGCCCAATGAAATCTTTTGTTTTGCATCAGCCGTGAGCCCACGCGCCTTTCGGTTGAGTGCCTCTTCCATACCGATCATTTTTGCGATCTCATCAACGCGTTTCGCGATATAGGCGCTATCGGCACCGCGGTTCTTCAACGGGAACGCCAGATTTTCCCGAACCGTCATTGTATCGTACACGACTGGAAACTGGAAAACCTGCGCGATGTTTCGCTCTGTCGTTGCCGCGTGTGTCACGTCCTCGCCGTTAAACAGGATCGAACCTTGCGACGGTTCCAGTAACCCGGAGATGATATTGAGCAATGTGGTCTTGCCGCAACCGGATGGCCCAAGAAGCGCATAGGCTTCCCCATCGGCCCAGATGTGGTCGATCTCTTTCAGAGCAAAATCTTCGTCGCCCTTTGGTGATGGCAGGTAACTATGCGCAAGTTTGGAGAGTTGAATTTGTGCCATTGCTTCGCCTTACGCCGCCTCTGCATAGGATGCGGCCGCTACGAGCTCGCCGGTTTCGCCAAAGACATAGACATGTGCCGGATCAAGAAAGACATTGATGGTGCTTCCGATTTCCAGATCGCGCACGCCATGAACAACGCCAACCCAACGGTCGCCATGATGATCCATGTGCACAAATGTCTCGGAACCCGTAATCTCGGTCACCGCAATCTGGCCGGAAAACTCCATAGCTTCGGCAGCATGCTTTTCCAGTTCAACATGGTTGGGACGGAAACCGGCTGTGTATCTGCCATCTGCCAAAGTTGCGAGTTGTCCGGCAGCAATGCATGACTGGCCATCGCCAAACATGATTTTGTTGCCGACTTTGGAAATCTGCAAAAAGTTCATGGGCGGATCGGAGAAAACCCGCGCCGTCGTCGCATCAACCGGATTTCGATAAATCGTCGGCGTTGGTCCGAATTGTGTCAACCGCCCTTCCCACAGCGTGGCGGTGTTACCGCCTAGCAAAAGCGCTTCTTCCGGCTCTGTAGTCGCGTAAACGAATATTGAGCCCGCCTCCTCAAAAATCTTGGGAATCTCGATCCGAAGCTCTTCGCGCAGCTTGTAATCGAGGTTTGCCAGCGGTTCATCGAGTAGAACCAGTCCGGCATTTTTTACCAGAGCTCGCGCCAGTGCGCAGCGTTGCTGCTGACCACCTGAGAGTTCCAGCGGCTTTCGATCGAGCATAGGTGACAGCTTCATCAAATCAGCAGCTTTGCGCACCGCGGTATCTATGTCGTTGGCACTTCTACCGCCAATCCGCATAGGCGACGCAATATTTTCATAGACGGTCATCGATGGGTAGTTGATGAACTGCTGGTAGACCATCGCAACTTCGCGATCCTGAACACGCATACCGGTAACGTCTTTACCCTCCCAATGGACGGCGCCGGTAGTCGGTTTGTCCAACCCCGCCATCAAACGCATCAACGATGTTTTTCCTGAAAGCGTTGGACCGAGCAGGACATTCATTGTGCCCTTTTGAAGTGTTAGGTCGGTTGGGAATATGTGGGTTTGACCGGCAACAACCTTGCTGACATTTTTAAGTTCTAGTGTCATACCTCTACTCCCGAAATCGCCTATTCAGCCGCCAAGCTATTGTTCTGGGGCGGATTGTTTTTGGCCATCCAAGAATTCAATTTTGCCGTCGCTTTGTCATCAAAGCGCAGCCCGAGTTTCGTGCGCCGCCACAAAACGTCTTCCGCTGTTTGAGCAAACTCGTGCTGCATCAACCAATCGACTTCAGCTTGATAAAGGCCCGCGCCAAAATGGGTTCCCAGGTCTATTTCGCTCGTCGCGTCACCGATAATGATGGCCGCTTCGGTGCCATAGGCTCTCACCAAACGGCGAACGACCGCTTTTTGCAGCCACGGCGTATTTTCCGCCAAACCGTCCACAAGCTTATCAAAGGCGCCTACCGCGAAGTCGCCACCTGCGAGCGGTGGATCTGCAGTCCATGTTTCACGGTCGTTGCCCAATAGCGGCTGTAGCTTCTCAACTGCACTTTCAGCCAACCTGCGGTAAGTCGTGATTTTCCCACCAAAAACGTTGAGAACTGGCGCGCCACCATTGGTGTCGAGCGACAAGACATAATCACGGGTTGCGGCGGTCGCAGATGATGCCCCATCATCGTAAAGTGGGCGTACGCCGGAATAGGTCCAGACGATGTCATCGGCCGTTACCGGTTTTGCAAAATAGTCTGAGGCAAATGCAAGCAGGTAGTCGCGCTCTTCATCTGTACAAACGGGTTTCTCCGCGAGATTCTCGTGCTCAGCATCTGTTGTGCCAATGAGCGTAAAGTCCGTTTCGTACGGGATCGCGAATATGATCCGACCATCAGTGCCCTGAAAAAAATAGCACTTGTCATGATCAAAGAGCTTGTGGGTCACAATGTGCGAGCCGCGAACCAAACGCACACCTTCTGCCGAGTTGATACGGGTGACACCGCGCACCACATTTTCAACCCATGGTCCACCTGCGTTCACAAGACTGCGCGCATGCCATTGTGCCCGCTCACCGGTTGCCATGTCCTCAGTCGTGATCGCCCAGATGCCGTCACGGCGTTCCGCTGAAACAACCTTGGTGCGCGTCATGATAACAGCGCCACGGTCGTGCGCATCGCGCGCATTAAGCGCGACCAACCTGGAGTCTTCAATCCAGCAGTCAGAATACTCGTACGCCGTTTTAAAGCTCGACTGCAAAGGAACGCCTTCGGGTGTGTCGCGCAAATTTAGGGTTTTCGTACCCGGCAACAGTTTGCGGCCACCCAGATTGTCGTAAAGGAACAGACCGAGGCGGATAAGCCAAGCTGGGCGGCGCCCTTTCATCCAAGGCATGATAATTGAAAGAAGCCTCGAGGTTGGCGTATCGCTTTCAAAGCGCATGTCTTTATGAAACGGCAAAACAAAACGCATCGGCCAAGAAATATGCGGCATTGCCTTAAGCAGCACTTCGCGCTCGATCAGTGCTTCGCGCACAAGGCGAAACTCGAAATACTCCAGATAACGAAGACCGCCATGAAACAACTTGGTGGAGGCAGATGATGTGGCAGACGCGAGATCATTCATCTCAGCGAGCGCAACCGTTAAACCGCGACCCGTGGCATCGCGCGCAATACCGCACCCGTTTATGCCGCCACCAATGACGAACACATCCAGCACCCTGTCAGCGTGTAAATGCGACAAACCTCTTCCTCCCAAACTTACGGTGCCAGTGGGCGAACACTAATGCAACCATATTCGTATCGTTTTTTTTCGTTTTGCGTCGCACAAAAGATATCTATCCGTATAAACGATTATAAATGTTCGTAAATGCGCTTTTCAAAGCGCTTTGACGTTGACCGTCAGCAAGGTGATCATTTTAACGCTTTCGGCAGCGCAATGTGGACAAGTGGCTCCGAAACGATAATTTGCGCGGCAAAACGAAAGAGGAATGAGTGGCCACACTCCGAAAAAATGATATTCTGTCCCTCCTCCGCGCGGAAGGGAAAGCGACAGTCGACTATCTTGCCGATCGCTTTGGCGTTACCGTTCAAACAGTTCGCCGCGACCTTACCGAACTGGAACAGGAAGGCAGGGTCAGCCGTGTGCATGGCGGAGCAATGCTTCGCGGTGGCATTACCAATATCGAATATGATGAGCGGCGTGGGTTGAATGCGCCTGAAAAAGAGCGCATTGGCAAGCTTGTCGCCGAGCACATTCCATCCAACACGTCCCTCTTCATCAACATCGGCACCACAACAGAGGCCGTGGCACGCGCACTGCTCGATCACGAAAACCTGACGGTCGTGACCAATAACATGAATGTTGCCAACATTCTGGCGGGCAATCCCAGCTGCGAAGTCATGGTTTCAGGCGGTACATTGCGCCGAAGTGACGGCGGTCTCGTTGGCGATCTGGCAACGCAAATGATTGAGCAGTTTAAAGTCGACATCGCCATCATTGGCGCATCTGCTCTGGATGACGATGGCGATATGCTTGACTTTGATTTGCGTGAAGTCGGCGTCTCAAAATCGATCATTCGTCATGCGCGCGGCGTGTTTTTGGCAACCGATAGTTCAAAATTTGAACGTACGGCGCCGGTCCGTATTGCGTCTCTTGCCGACATTGACGCTGTCTTTATCGATAGACAGATGCCCGGCGATCTATCGCAGCGCTGCGCCGAATGGGGTACCGCAGTCCACATCGTCGAGCAGAACCCTTGATGGGGCTTCCTGTTTGTATTTCTAGTTACGATGCAAAAACGCAAACACACTATTGATCGCTTTGATTTCCAGTTGGTTACGCGAACGTTTAGCCATGTCGAGTGCGTAAAACAGCAACCTGTTTGACTGCGGTTTGAGACCGCGTAAGGCCAAGACATGCGCATAGCGTACAAGAGCTGTCGTTAGACGAAGTGTCATCCCGTTTCGCTTTGAAAGCGTCATGGCTCGTGACATCAACCGACCGGACTGGCTGCTTTCACCATCTTCAATGAGCATTTCAGCGTGCGCGACCATAACGTCACATGACAGCGATGGCATTTCCATACGCCGCGCATAGTCTGCGATCGTATTCAACTCGATGATCAAAGATCGAATATCAGGACGTTGCCCAGAATCGCGCTCCTTTTCATGTTTCCAACGAACCAGAGACAATGCGCATCTTTGTTCGACGTCTTGATGCCCGCCAGCATGGGCAAACGATTGGGCCTCCAGAAGCATACGCTCGGATTGATCATAGTCCTTCAGCGAGCGCTGCAAGTCTCCGGCGTGACGCAGGAAAATTGCACAGGCACGGCTGTCCGCGTATCGCCGAAGCACGGATATCGCCTGCTTATAGTGTGCAGCGGCAACTTCTCTCTCGCCCAAGATGTGATGAACAAGGCCCAGATAGCCCGTCGCAATGTAGTATATGCGACCAGGCATGCGATTGTTCTGGGTTTCCGTCCTACGTATCGAATTAAACATGTCGCGAGCACGATCAATACGTCCCCGTTCAAGCGAAACGAGCGCTAGATTCAATGCAATGCGATTGTACTGAGGTCCACCTGGCACCTCGCCTTCAACACGACGGTTAAGCGTTATGGCCTGTAGAAGAAGCGCGTTGGCATCGTTCAAATTGCCCTGCACATAGTTTACCAGCCCGCACTCGTTATAGAGCCAAACGATCTCATCGATGTAAAGCGCATTGATGTGTTTAAAGTCTTCACGGCCAGCGATATAGTTTTTGTCATCCTTTGACTCATCGTACAAAAGCTCGAAGGCCTTGCGAATGATCCAACGCACCTGAACGCGGTATTTGCCGAAGTAGCCGCGCTGTGTCAGTGCCGCGTTGTGATCATCTTCCGCATAATCTTCAAAACGCGAAACCACGGCAATGGAGAAGGTGGAGCGTATGATCGACAGCGCGGCACGCAACGCCTGCACCCGCGTGTTAATGGGAGCCGACCGCTGATGCCAATTCTGTGGACCCGGAACAGCATTGGAATAGTCTGGATATTCGGAAAAGTGCTCCACTAACGTGTTCAGAAAATCATATGATTCACGGTTCAATCGAGGCAAGTCTGCTGGCATGGACGCGAAGATAGATGGAGCGAACTGGTTCATCTCCATCGTGTCACGAGGGCCGCTACCCATCTTTTTTATGACGTGCCGTTGCATGGCACGGTGCAATGCATATCTGCGCTGATCGGTTGCTTGCCCACCACCTTTGGTCCCATGCAGGTATTCGCTATGACGCTGTCTCTTTTCCTTGTTGTCTTTCGCGTCGTCGATTAGTTCTTGCATGTCTTTGCGGGTCCTGCTGATCCGCGGATGTTCCGCGAGCTCAAAAACCAAGCCGCGATCGGCCAATTCAGTCAATGCTTCAACAACGCGAAGTTCACGCGACCTCTCGTGTCCGCTGTAGAGCTTTTCAAAATAGCGACGCACTTCAGGAGCAAGCACGAGAACATCGGCGCTAACGGGAGCGCCTATTACGGCCATGTGGCGTAGCAATAACAAATGCAGATTTAAGTCATCGCTGGGGCTTCCAACTTTGTGGTAAGCCTCGTAGGAATCGAGTACCGCTGAAATTACTACCTGCTCCCGCTTGTCTCCAGAGACGATTTTCACGCGGTCGATTGTGGTGGTCAAAAAACTCTCAGCGGTCAGGAAGCCATCGCGTACCGTGCGTGCGTGTAGCGCCATGCGCTCTGCAGCCGCAAACAATATAGTCATGCAAAATCGGTTATCGCGAAGAGTGACGCGTACCTCTTGCCACTCGCGGGCAGTACGCCCCCAGTCGGGCCTGGAATCACTTTCGCGTTTCGCATCATTTATTTGGCTGCGGGCAACTACGTAGCGAGAGCTCAAAAATAAGTTCGCAAGTCTTTCGCTAAGTGTTGAGGGTTCAGCGGCATATAGACTCTTTAAACTTTTTTCGCTTGCCTTGAATTTATCGATGAACTCCTGTGGCGCATTAAACCAGCGCCAATCGTTTTTTTGTAAGTTCTCAAATAGCTGGCATATCCATGCATCAACCACACGATCACGGTCATTGCGTTTTGAGCGCCATATTTGCCTCAATAGCGAACTAGAAAATTCACTCTTCCAAACAGTATCTCTCTCGCCCCACCCCAAGCGTGGGTGACGATTAGCTTTTTGAGCAGCAGCAGTTGGCGTATCGAGTTTGCCGGGCGTTGCCTCAAGCAACTCCGTCGCCATGGACACAAAAGGTTCTTCAAGCACCCGCTCAAGCTCGCCTAGCATTAAGAAGTAGGCCAAGCATCGAAAGTTATCGATCAGCAGCGTCTCTGGCCGGACCGGCCGCGTGTAGTGAACGTAACAGACTTCGTCGCTATTGAATGGTGCCGCTGGACCCGCTTTTTCTTCCGCGGCTGCGTCTTCGATGGGAGCATCTGCCTCATATGAGCGACGTAATCTAACCCGGCATACGCCTTTTCCCGCGGGCTTTGCAAAAAGCGGCCAGTTGCGAAAATCAAGATCACTGCGGGCCATGCGCTGACGCACATTATGAACACCCGGCAGGGCGATATCGTCTGCGGTAATCGGAACAAACTGCAAATGCGGGGCGTTGAACCGTCTTTCGGGCTCTTCTAATTGCGCTTCGCCGATTTTGGTTTGGGTATTAAGACCCCGTCCGGTCAGAACCTCGGAAACACGGAGCTCACCAGAGATCATGACCAAGTCAAAAAGACAGTCTTTCGTCGCTGGACCAGTCAAGAAGGATAATATCTCTTCGATTTCACGGTTCTTGATCAAGCCGCGTGAAAAGTGCAGCAAATCCACCGCGTTGATGCACATCAGAATGCGTGGCGCGCCTTCTATTCCCGCAGGTAACGCTCTTGACGCGATATCAAACTCTCTAAGAATACGCTTGATCTTCCCCGTCCGAGGAAGGTCGGAAATCGAGTTTAGTAGTTTATCTCGCCGTTCCTTGTAATCGTCACGATGCGATTTGTCAGATTGAACCCAGCCAGTGCACTCGGCAACGGAATGGATAAGCATGTCGAAAACTGAAGCAATCTCACTGGAGAAGCTCAGATTTATAAAGATGCCGCCAATGTAGACCGGCGGTTCATTGCGTGCAGTCTTGTGCGCACTGATGTAAGATACCATGCCCGCATCGCTCATCATGGCGGTCATGAAGCTGCCTTTGCCCATGCCGCGGTAAGCGCATACAAGATACATGCGACGCCCCTTCCCATGTTCAGTGGGATCGATCGAACGGCGCTCCTTTATCGCGCTGACAAAATGGTCGTAAGCGCGAATTCCCGTGGGTTGTTGATTTGTATTTCCTGGATCGTAAAGCCTACTTTTTGGCCGTTCCGGCATTGGAGAAATGGTATTGAGCAGCTCATGGCGCACGTAGAGTTTAGGCAGTTTGATTTGCCCTTCAGTTGCCGCTGAAGTCTCTTGCGGCCAATAGCCGCCAATCTCACGGAAGCGTGGCAAACGTTCCGGTGGTGATTTCTGCCAATTGGCTGCCCAATCATTCTTTTCGAGCCGCAGATACTCAAGCGCCAGTGTCAACAGAGCAGTAGTCAAACTGTTGTTGACACCATCAATGGCTGTTAAACGGGCTTTGACTTCGTGCTGCGCTTCTTCGGGGCTTTTTGGTAGTTCGGCACTGCACCAACCGACCAAGTGCCTCAACATCTTGATCTCAAAATCAAGGTAGGCGGCCGTTCGCTCTCGGTGTCGCTCAAAGTGGCGGGAGCTTGGCTTTACCGTTGAGAAAATTGGTAGATGTTCGTTCTCTTTGCCTTTTTTCTTCGCACCTTTGGCGGGACCGATTGCTTCCTTAAAAATGTCTACAGCTTGTGTTTCGTAGTTGCCCGCATGCTTTTCAAACTCTTTTTGTGGCGATTGACCAAGGTTCTGGCGCAACAACAAATCGAAAACGGGGTATTTAACCTCCTTGGTTTCACCACCCTGCACCTCTCGAACAGCCGTGAAACCGAGCGTTTCGCGAAGTTTGGTCAGGGCCTTAGCTTTGCTTCGACGCGTTTCCTTGTCCCAGTCTTCGGTCGCCTCCTGAATCGCAAAATCTAGTTTATTTACTTCTTCGGGATTGGCTGGAGTGGGCTTGTTCTCTAGCTCCAGTAGCTTCTTTGCAGCCTTCTTCGCTCTTTCCTCAGCTTTTCTAAGCTCGCCAAGCAGAGAGACTGCCATATGGGCCCAAGGAATTCGAACAAGATCATTGTTTCCGGTTAGGGTCCGCCAGGCATCGCCAAAATGAATCGTGTGAACGCCATATCTTAGATAATGTAGCCCTGCTTCCTGACGGCGTTGTGCCGGCGATGCAAAGCCCGGCATAAGCACGACAGCCGTGCCAGCGCGATCACGGTCCTTGTCGCTCATAAACTGCCGCAAAGGGCGCAGCACATCCGCTTCGCGCATGCCGAGCCCGGCAAAAAGCATGGTGTTGGCGGAAAATGTTAGCCGGATACTTTCATCAACTGCCTCGCGATGCTCATCATCGCGCAGGTACAAATTCATATAGTCGCGCTCTTTGATCACCAAATCGGCGCGTCTGGTGGCTCGCCCATGGAGGTGAAAAATCGACGCATCTGCTGTCGCTGCTTCAACAGCGAAATTGACGAGTTCATTTGACCGCTCACGCCTGAACGTTTCATCACGCAAGACGCCGCCAAAGCCATCCACGCGGTTCGGTCGGCGCACCAATTGGCCAATGACATCGTCGCTTGGAAGCGGTGCGTCGGGATCTTCAGAAAATTTCGCATACCCGCGGTCCTCGAAGTATCGCTCGACTTCAAAGTCATAATTGAGCGTGAGGAAACGACGAACGCCCAGCCCGATCACTAGCTTATCCAGTGGATCCAGCGTCATGTCCATGATGGACGAACGTGCAAGAAAGCTATCGCGGTTAATTGGCGCGAACTCAGACTCTGTTTCTTTGCCAAACGTCGACGCCAAGATGCTGCTCATCTTTATTTTCGGATCACGTCCGTATCGAGCTTCTTTTGCAGCGGTAATCAGTTCATTGATCAGACCTTTAAGGACGGGGTTGTCTTCAAGATCACCTTTGCCCAAACCCAGTATTGCAGATGGGTCGTCCGCTACTTCCAGCATAAGTTTCAATACAAAGCGATGGGGTGGAGAAACGATCTCACGTTCAACCTCGCTCATCGGCCCGGTTTTGGGTTTTTTGTTGGTTTCCAGCTGCGACTGAATCTCACGAAGAACCTCTTTAAGCTCGCCGCTCAGGCCTTTATTCTTCAATAGCTTTTTAACCATCTGCAGTAGATAAGAGTTATTGAAGAAAGCCAGCGACCAGTACCGGTCCGGGTCGTCACGAATGCCGTCTATTTGACGTCCTAGTCTGTTACGCTCAATCCCAGCGACACACGCCTTGAACGCCGTTGCCAACTGGTCGGAAGCGTCTTCACGTCCTTCGAGCCCCTCGATTAACAGCTGTTCAGCATGGGAAGTCTCATCGACCAGTAAGACTTTGGCATAGTCCGAAATACTCAGCCGTGCCCGGGGCCGCTTGAGGAACTTTGACAGCTCTCTGATGGACCAGTAATATTTCGCCAGCGAAATTCTCTGGTTCTTGAACAAAGCCTTTTTTTTCTTCTCTTCAAATATCCTTGTGTACCAAGATGAAAAAGCGCTCTCCGGCCCACGCGCATGGGGCAGTTGACTATTGAAGCCAGGGTTTTGCCTAAGATGTACTTTCTCGAAATTATCGGGATCTACAAATAGCTGAATGCTCTCTAGCAGCAACGTTTGCAGTTGCTCGGCAATTTCAAAAACGATCTGGGCTTCCTTGTCGGCAAAGTCGTCACTGCTATCAGGATCATCGGGCCGCATCGCCGAAAATGTTTTGTAAAGACGTTTTATCGCCTCGCCTTGAAAACTAATCTCATCATGTTTGGTCAGCAAATACGCGTAAAGAACATTGTGCTGTTCGTCGGGCTCATCCTCGCGGAGCTTACGGAGCTTACGAACCTGTTGGCCAATGCATTCTATTGATCGTTCGGCGCATTTAAGTAGCAGACTCGCCAGCTCATGTATTTGCGAAAACTGCAGCTTAAGCCAATCATTCCAACTGGTGCGCCCATATGCCATGGGTACGCCAGAACCAAGGAAGGCAACCAGATCCTCTCTCGCAATGGATTGGTAAAGTAGCTGCCGGGCCCGATCTGAGATTAGATCATCATCGAGTGTTTCATCTACCCGGTATCGCGTGTACGGCCAGCGGCCAAGTTCTTGCTTCTCAGCATCAAAGATGCTGGCCCTAGTCTGCCCCATAGTGCCCCCTTTTTGTTGGAGCGATCATTGACGACGAAACCGCGAATGGCAAGAGCTCCAGATGCAACTAATGCACACATTCCTCGAACCAACTCAACTCATGTAAACCTGTTCCCAAACAGCATGCCGGATTGTTAGACAAGCTTATCTTCGCCGCCATAGTGTCGATCCGGGTAGTCGGCATGCAAAGCCTGATCGGCCTCAGAAAAACGCGGACGGGCAAAATTGTGTTGGTGCCAGTAGGGGTAAATCAGGGGCAGACGGCTGACATCGTTCAGCCGCTCGAGTTGGTCGGCGCTCAAAACGACATCCAATGATCTGAAATTGGCACCGAACTGTTCTGCCGTTCTGCCGCCTACCACGAGTGAGGATATCGCTGGTCGTGTCAGGAGCCACGCCAGAGCGATTTGCGCAGGCTCTACGCTTTGTTCATCTGCAATTTCAACGAGTGTTTCGACAATATCCCATAGTCTGCCGGTGTCGCGGATGGGCGGCTCGTTCCATCCAGCCGCCTGCCTGGAACCATCTGGTGCCGTTTGACCACGAAGATGCTTGCCCGTCAGCAACCCGGCGGCCAGTGGTGACCACACCAGGACGCCCAGTCCTTGATCAACTGACAGCGGCAGCAACTCGTATTCAGCCTCGCGTGCTTCGAGCGTGTAGTGAATTTGTTGTGTTGCAAATCGAGAGGCACTGCTTGGAGCGGCCGCCAAGGACTTCATGACATGCCATGCCGCATAGTTCGAGCAGCCAGTATATCGTATCTTTCCCTGCTGAACGAGCGTTTCCAGTGCCTCCATCTTTTCGTCCACTGGTGTCAGTCCGTCCCACTCGTGGATGTAATAAATGTCAATGTGATCCCGCCGAAGCCGTTTCAAAGAGCGCTCGCATTCGCGGATCAAATGCCAGCGTGAGACCCCTTCATCGTTTGGCCCCTGCCCGATGGGCATGCGCGCCTTGGACGTAATCATAATCTCGTCTTCACGCCCCTGCAGAACTTCACCAACTATCTCTTCAGACAGGCCGGTGGAATACATGTTAGCGGTATCGAACAAGTTCACGCCATGGTCGATGCACAAATCAACGAGTAGACGCGCTTCAGGCACGCCCTGATTGGCCGTCATGCCGAATGGCCCCTCACCACCAAAAGTAAACGTCCCCATTGTAATGGCTGAGACCTGCAAGCCGGTCCTACCTAGTCGACGATATTCCATAGATGGCCTCCCGTTTACTCCAACCCTTCACAACACACTAAGCCTCCACCGCCGCTTTCAAGACTCGTTGCATAGCCAGCATGCCCGGATCATCTAGACCGATGCTCTTTTCGCCGAAAATGCGCGCCCGACCCACAGTTGCAGGTTTGTCGCGAAACGCATCAAGCGCAGCATCCACCGCGACTGCGGCCGCATGGGCGATATCACTTTCACCGGCGGTTGCTTTGGCTATAGCATCGAGTGAATCGAGAACCGTCTTGCCGCCTAACTCCGCTTTTCCGCGCTCTTGCATTTTGTCTCGGGCACCAGCAATCAACTCACTAATCATACTGGTATCGATGGTCGTATGCCCTTTGAGGGCCTTGGCGGCGCTCATAAGCCCAGTAGCCATGAGGGTGCCATAAGATGAGCCCGAAGATTTGGTAAAAGCCTGGCCACATTGAAAAAGCGCCATACCCAAATCATCTGGAAGTTCGTCTTTCATGTCTTTGATGGCGCGCATACCTCGCGTCATAGTCACACCAAGATCGCCATCGCCGAGCGCACCGTCAGCTGTGTTAAGTTCGTCAAAGTCCCGCTCCATCGCTGCTGCAACTCGGTCTATGGCTGCAATAAGAGCGGCTTTGGTGATCGTCATTCTACGCTCCAGAACGCGCAATCGCACGGGGCTTTCAAAAGGCTTTCCAGCTCTTCATCCAGTTTGCAAAGCGTGAATGAAACACCCGCCATTTCCATTGATGTCGCATAACGCCCCACCAGAGGCATAATGATTGTAGCGCCTGCATCTTCGAGCCGTGTTTTCACTATGCGATACAGAATATAAAGCTCTTCAGGCGGTGTGGCGCCCAATGAATTGACCATAACGGACACGCGGTCGCCGCTTGACAATGGCATGTCCTCAAGCAGGCGATCCATCATCTCGCCCGCGATTTCATCTGCCATTTTCAGTTTGCCGCGCCAGACACCGGGCTCGCCATGAATGCCCATTCCCATTTCCATCTCATCATCGGCGATTTCGAAGGTTGGTTTACCAGCCTGCGGCACCGTACACGGCGAAAGCGCAGCCCCAATTGAACGGCAAGCATCGGCAGTCTTTTGCGCCACTTGTGTAACCGCGGCCAGATCGCTGCCCTCTTCTGCAGCAGCACCTGCAGTTTTAAAGGCGTAGACCATGCCCGCAACACCGCGTCGCTTTTCAGCTTCTGATGGTGGAGCAGACGCCACATCATCGGCAAGCAGAACAGTCGTGCATTCAATGTCTTCAAACTCGACAAGCTCACCTGCCATGTCGAAGTTCATGACGTCTCCACCATAATTGCCATAGAGGCGAAGAACCCCTGCGCCTTGATCAGCAGCGCGTAGCGCATCAGCCATTTGTTCTGCAGACGGTGACGCAAACACATCACCTATGGCGCATGCATCTAAAAGCCCCTCGCCGACATAACCGGTAAATACAGGTAGGTGCCCGGAGCCACCGCCAGTGACGATTCCAACCTTGCCTGTTTTTCTCGGTTTGGCGCGCGTAACGACCTTTCCGGTTTCTCCGTACATGGCATAGTGTTCGGAGTGGGCTGCGACAAAACCCTCCAGCATTTCGTCAACATAGGCTTCCGGTTTGTTCAATATTTTCTTCATGCCGTCCTCCCAAACGGTGGTGAAAACTATTTCGGTGACGAAGCTCGTTTTCGTCTAATGCCAATTAGAGCACTGGTGTTGATGACCATCACAAAGATCAGCAACACACCCCAGATTAACTCGCGGGCAAAATTGGAAACTTGAAGCATGTTCAGTCCGCTAGACAGGAACTGCATCGACAAGACAGCCAGCACAACGCCGATAACACGGCCATATCCTCCATAAGGATTGACGCCTCCGAGCACCGCGATCAGCACGGCGAGCAGCAGGTAAGATGAGCCGTAGTCTGCCTTTGCTGAGTTAGCTCGGCTCATGATGACCATGCCCGCTACAGACGAGAACATGCCAGCAATCACGTAGACCTTTAAAAGCATGCGGTTGATGTCGACAGCAGCGTAGAGGGCGGCCAACGGATTGGCGCCATACATGGTAACACGAAGACCAAACGCAGTGCGCGTCAGAATTATATGCAGGCCGTAAGCAAGGACAGCGAACAATATCAGTGGGACCGGGATGCCAAGCAATCGTTCATTGCCCAACCACGCAACGGTATCGGGAAATCCCATTACGGCACTGCCGCCAGTCATGGCGATGGCAAAGCCGGTGAACACCAACCCAGATCCGAGCGTAGCCAAAATGGGCGGCAAGCCAAAGAAGGCCACAAGGGCACCATTGACCAAACCGCAAGTAGCACCGATCACCAGTGAAGCAACAAGCGCAATGCCAAGCCACATCAAACTATCGCCGACAGGCATGGCAGGGTCGCCAAAAGTTGTCAGTATTATCGCGGCAACCACGGCAGACAAATTGGCGACACCCACGACCGATAAATCAATACCGCCCGTCATCATGGTAATGGTCATAGCAAGTGCCAAAATGGCAAACTCGGGAAATTGAAACGCCATCGACGTCAAGTTTTGCGTAGACAGAAACCGATCCGGCGACAGGAAAGACATCAGCGCAAAAACCGCGACCGCAATTATGAGCAGTCGAAACTCCGGAGCTTCGGTCATGCTTTGCGCGCGATGTGGTCCGCCACTCATTCCAGCCTCCTCACCCGGCTCGCGCTGCTGCGCGTTTTGCCCGGTACGCAGGCACACCTGTGCCCAACAAAATAAGCAAGCCGATGGTAACGGACTGCCAAGTTGTCGGAATGCCGACGACAATCAGGCTGTTTTGAACAATAACAATAAGTGCGACACCCAAAAGTGTACCCGTTATCGTGCCATACCCACCGACCAACCGGGCACCGCCAAGCACGACAGCCGCAATCACGGAGAGTTCTAAACCCACAAGCGAGAATGGATCAGCCATGCGGCCCACCGAACCATGTATGATGCCGGCAAGGCCAGCCAATGCGCCGACATAAACATAGATGAAAAACTGCGTCCAAGGCACATTGATGCCAATGCGCCGCGCGCTCTCGGGGTTGCCGCCAATGGCATAAATGGAACGCCCGAGCATTGTCTTTTGTAGGATGAACCACGTCAGTACGATAACACCAACAAGCGCCAGAACCGACCAGGGTATGGAATAAAAATTGCCGGCCTCCGTTGTCCCACGTGCCAAAACGCCTCTGGAAAAGTCACGCATTTCAGGCGGCAGCGCAGAGATGCGCTGTGATCCAACAAAGGTAAGTAGAAACCCGCGAAAAACTGAAAGAGTACCGAGGGTCACAATCAAAGTGGGCAATTTGAAAAAAGCGATAAAAATGCCATTGATTGCGCCGAGCCCTGCTCCGACAAGCATCGCAACAATAAAGATCATTGGCCAAGGCATTTCCGGCCACAGCGCCAGTGATATTTTGGTAGCCGCATACATGGCAAACACTGCGATCGCCGTAAAGCTGACATCGATACCGCCTGAGACTAACACCAGCATCGCCCCAATGGCCAAGATGCCAATCACAATTGAAGCGCGCAGAAGATCGGAAACGGTCGTAACGGTAAAGAAAAGTGGGTCGGAAATGGTCGCGACGATACAAAATGCAACAATGACCGCTGCAACAAGCGTCTCATTGCGGGTCCAAAAGTCCTTCGGCAATCGGTCAAGAAAGTTCATGATGCAAGCCTGTGCGCCAAGTCTGCTTCAGTGGCCGCAGCACCATCAATTTCATCGGTCACCCTGCCTTCACGCATGACAAGAATGCGATTGCAGGTCGACAGGAGCTCAGGCAGGTCATCTGAGATAACGATGACGCCTATACCCTCACCGGCCAACTCCCGGATGATGTCATGAATATCGGCCTTGGAGCCAACATCGACGCCAACACTGGGGCCATTCAAAATCAAAACGCGTGGCGCTCGTGACAACCAACGGGCCAAAGCAACCCTTTGCTGATTTCCACCTGAAAGCGATTGAACCGGCGCCTGAATATCAGGCGCCTTTACTTTCAGGCGCGCAATCCAGTCAGAGGCTTCCGCATACAGCCCTTTCATGTCCAGAAAGCTACCGCGAGCATGCTCATCCAGACGACCGATGGCGACATTGCGCATGATCGATTGTGTGAGAAAAAGCCCCTCTGTCAGGCGATCTTCGGGCACATAACCAATGCGGGCCTGCGATGCTGCAATCGGGTCACCCAAGGGTATTTGTTGGCCATCTACGCTCACAGCGCCTTCATCAGCCCTGACCAGCCCAAAAAGTGCCTTGGCCAACGAAGTACGCCCACTACCGAGCAAACCGGTAACACCCAGAATTTCGCCAGCTTTGAGCTCAAAACTGATATCTGAGAAAACGCCGGACTTTCCAAGGCTGTTCACGCTCATCAGTGTCGGAGCACCCTGGACCACGGCGGCCGGCTTGGCCTCGGGGACATCACGGCCGGTCATATGCAAGGTGAGTGATTTGGTATCGAAGTTGGTGGCGGGGCCTTCTGCAACCTTCTGGCCATTGCGCAGCACGACCACTTTTTCACTCACCTCAAGAACTTCGGCGAGTTTGTGGCTGACAAAGATAACCGCAACGCCATCATCTTTCAGTCTTCGGATGATCCCCAGCAGGCGTTGCACTTCTTTTTCGGTCAGCGCCGTTGTGGGCTCGTCCATGATGATGAGCTGCGCATTGGAAGCAAGTGCTCTGCAAATCGCCACGAGCTGTTTTTGAGCAACAGGTAGGTTCTCAACACGCTCGTTCAGGTCAATCTCGACACCGATGCGCGCCAGAACGTCACCAGCCAGCGTTCGCGCAGCAGCACGATCAAAGAAGCGTCGTCGCGCATTCATCTGCGTCGGGTAAGCGATGTTCTCGTAAACTGGTAAATTGGGAAAAAGCGAGAAGTCCTGAAAGATAACCATCACCCCTCTCGCCGCAGCGATACGAGGGCTGTTTTGAGGTATGTCATAACCATCAATATTGATGGTCCCCTCAGTTGGCTTCTCAACGCCGGATATTATTTTGATGAGCGTGGATTTTCCGGACCCATTCTCACCTGCAAGACAAACAGCTTCACCCGCACTGACTTCAAAATCAACACCATCGAGGGCAGTGACACCCGCATAGCGCTTAGTGATGTTGCGCAGATCAATAAAAGGGGTCGCGTCGGTTTGAGCCATAGAGCGCGCCAAATGTTTTGGATTTATAGAATGTGCCTAGAGAAAAACGGGGCAGCCAATCAGCCGCCCCGCAAAGTCTGATCCAATCAGAAAGGATACTCAGCCATATTATCGCTGTTCACATTGACCCAAGCCTTGCCATAGATCACCTTGCCATCAAGGCGGACTTCCTCGTAGCCTGGCAAACCCAGATCCATACCATCGGTCACTTCCTCGCCATTCATGACCATGACGGCTAGCTTGTTCATGGCTTCGCCCGCTACCGCGGGATCCCAGAACCCGATACCATCAACGGCACCAGTTTCGATGTACTGGCCCGCAATTGATGGCAACGACGTACCAAATACACAGGTCGCATCTTCCATGCCGCGTTCCTCAATCGCGCGGCCAATACCCGCTACATCTGTCGAGGCGGAACCCTGCATGCCTTTCACATTAGGAAATGCACGTAGGACTTCTTGCGCCTTTGTGTATGCGTTTTCAGCATCATCGAAGGTTTCGTTCTTGTCGCCAACAAGCGTCATGTTCGGATAGTTGGCTTCCTGATAAGCAATGGCACCGTCCACCCACTGGTTATGTGTTTGAGACGTTAACGACCCTACGAAAACAGCATACTCTCCCTCGCCGCCCATGCAGGATGCGAGCTGTTCCATGAGGTTGGCACCGAAGTCTTCGTTCACAAACGCCTCAATGTCGTAGTTGGTGTTCTGCTGTGACGCCGCCTCGTGGGTAATAACAGCGATACCTGCATCCATGGCCCTTGCCAGCACTGGCTCAAGCGCTTCCGGAGACATCGGCACAACAGCTAAAGCATCCACACCCTGAGCAATCATATCCTCAATCAGAGCAGCCTGCTGTTGAGGGTCGGCTTGCGCGGGGCCAACCTGAAACGCGTTCATTCCGTTGTCATCTGCAAACTTTTTCACGCCCTCTTCCATGCGGTTAAACCACTGGATACCGGCAATTTTGACAACAGTTGCGATGTCTTTTGAGTGACCATCAGCAACCGCGACAGAAGTTGTGCTCGCAAGCATTGCAGCTGCTAAAAGTGATAGACGTGTCTTCATAATGTTCCTCCCAGAACCCGCCGACGCGGTGTGAAATTCGGCAACAGCTCCTCCAGCCTACCGAAAACTGATCAAGCGCGATTGATGCGAGGCAAACCCTCGAAATCGCATGTGCGGCTCATTGCAACACTTGTGCATTGATTGCACTTATGTGACTATAGACCGACTTAAGTCGTGGTCAAGCCATTAAAATAACGAGCCGCGCAGGGAGAGTTTCAACCAATGCTAGCCGGGGAGAGCCGTGTTAATGACGATATCGCACAAGCTGCGTGGCTCTACTATGTTGGCAACCTCAGCCAGCAAGAAGTCAGCGAGCGGCTGGGCATCTCGCGTTTCAAGGTTTTGCGCATGCTCGCAGATGCGCGTGAACAGGGTCTAGTGCGCATATCGGTAGAGCACCGCACATCAAGCACGCTGGCACTTGCAGATGAGCTTTGCGCACGGTTCGGACTTGAGGAAGCACAAGTTGCTCCCGTGTCATCAGACTATGACGCCGACAGCGAGAAATACGCCCGCGATGCAGTCGGGATTTTGGCAGCACGTTATATGGTGCGAATTCTCTCAATGGAAGGAGCAGTCACTGTAGGCGTTGGCTGGGGCCGCACACTTTCCAAAATGGCCGACCACGTTTCGGGCGTAACAAAGCCGGATGTAACATTCGTTTCCATTATGGGATCAGTGGCCCATGCAACCCATACCGCTCCTGGCGACGTGTGTGTGCGGCTGGCTGCTACCACCAAAGGCCAAGCCATGCTGATGCCAGCACCCTTCGTCACAGACAGCATCGCAGCCTGCCAAACAGTGATGGAACAAAGGCTAGTCAAGGAGGCGCTTCACACCGCACGCAAGGCCGACCACGCCATTATGAGCTTGGGCGAATGCCGACCGGGCTCGATTTTGTTTGAAAGCGGGATATTCACAAACGAGCAGCAGTTGGAGCTACAAAATGCTCGCGTCGTCGGGGACTGCTGCGGCGTTTTCTTCACCGCCGATGGAACAGTAGCTGACATACCGCTTAACGACTGCACACCCTGTGTCCGGCCTGACGAGTTGGCAGGTATGAGCACAGTCGTACTGGCAAGCGGCAAACGAAAACTGGCGGCTACGCTTGCAGTGTTGCGCGCGGGCTTTGTCAAGAAGCTCTTGATTGATCAAACGCTGGCTCGTGCTCTTTTGGACCAAGTGGAGTAATCTTCATGGAGGGTTTTGGTGTTCACACGAGCATGTGGACCATGACATGGGATCATGAGGGATGCGAGGCGGCTGTAAGCAATGCCGCACGTTATGGCATGGACTTTTTAGAGATTGCGCTTTTGGACCCTCCGATGGTGGACGCAGCGCATAGCCGTAAAGTCTTGGAAACCCATGAAATGCGCGCGGTCTGTTCGTTGGGATTGCCAGAGCCTGTTTGGGCATCACGCAATCCCGACGGCGCTATCGATTTTTTAAAAGTCGCTTTGGACAAGTGCGCATCTATGGGATGCGAGGCCCTATCGGGCGTCGTCTATGGCGGTATTGGCGAGCGCTCTGGCAAGCCGCCGACGCAGACCGAGTTGGACAACGTCGCGAGCACACTCACAAAAGCAGCTGCTCACGCAAAATCTTTAGGCCTCCTTTTTGGCATTGAGCCTGTCAACCGGTACGAGACCCACCTGCTTAATACGGGTTGGCAAGCCGTCGAGATGATCGAGCGTATTGGTGCCGACAACATGTTTGTACACCTAGACACGTATCATATGAACATCGAGGAAAAAGGCATTGCTCAAAGCATTGTCGATGCGCGCGACCATCTAAAATACATCCATTTGTCAGAGTCAGACCGTGGAACACCGGGCACTGGCACCATTCAATGGGATGAAGTCTTTTTGGCATTGCGTGCTGTCGGGTTCAAAGGCGGCTTGGCGATGGAGAGTTTCATCAACATGCCACCTGAAATCGCGTTCGGCCTGTCGGTATGGCGACCAGTCGCCTCAAGTGAAGAAGAGGTCATGACGAACGGCCTGCCGTTTCTGCGAAACAAAGCGCGGCAATATGGATTGATCTAATGGACGCAAAAAACACAAAGGCTGGCTCAAATAGCTATCTCGTCGAGCTCTATCGCCAGATGCGTCGCGTGCGCACTTTTGAAGAGCGGGTCGGCGAACTCTTTGTACGCGGCCAATCCGCGGGCTCCATGCTTCATCTTTCCATTGGCGAGGAAAGCGCGGCCGTTGGCGTTTGCGCGAGCATGAGAGATGGCGATACCTTCACCACACACCATCGCGGGCACGGAATATTCTTGGCGCGAGGTGCCGATCCCAACCGAATGATGGCCGAAATTGCTGGCAAGGAAACCGGCTACTGCAGCGGTAAGGGAGGCTCAATGCACATTGCTGACATGAGCCTCGGGCATCTTGGTGCCAACGCTATCGTTGGTGGCGGCATTCCAGCTGTTGTTGGTGCGGGCCTTGCGGCTCGAAACACAAAGTCGGACGCGGTGTCCGTGGCCTTTTTTGGCGACGGTGCAATGGGCCAGGGAATTTTATATGAAAGCATGAATATGGCTGCGCTTTGGAAGCTGCCTGTGATGTTCGTCTGTATCAATAATCAATACGGCATGGGTACTCGGGTTGATCGCGCGACCGCCAATCCAAACCTGCATGAACGCGCAGCTGCGTTTGGACTTCAGGCAAAAACTGTCAATGGTCTCGATGTTGAAGAAGTTGCTGAGACCGCAGCGGAACTCATGGCTGGCGCTAGGGCAGGCAATCCAGCTTATCTTGCCGTTGATTGCTACAGGTTTCATGGACACGCCCGCATGGACAAGTCGCCCTATCGCGATGATGCAGAAGAAGCCGAAGGTCGCAAACAGGATCCGGTTCTGCATGCGCGTGCAAGCCTCCTCGATCGTGAAGCCATTAGTGGAGCGGATCTTGATGCGATGGACATGGACATAGCATCTGAGATGGACGCCAGCATCGACTTCGCAATCAAGGGCCAAGAGCCGCAGATGCGGTCTATGTTTCGCGATGTTTACGGCCCAGATGAACCGGAACCCGAGCCCGTTCGGGTACGGCTCGAACGTGTTTTGGCGGAGCGCTGAACCAAATGCCAAAATTGGAAACAACATACCGGGATGCGCTTCGGCTAGCGCTGCAACACGCTATGACTGATGACGAGGACGTCATCATCATTGGCGAAGAAGTGGGGCTTTATGGTGGTGCCTATGGTGTCACCAAAGGATTGATTGACGAGTTTGGCGCTGAAAGAGTGATCGATACGCCCATTTCTGAAGCGGCTATTGTCGGAACGGCTGTTGGTGCTGCCATGACCGGATTGAGGCCCGTGGCTGAACTCATGTATGTTGATTTCATGGGCATGACGATGGATCAGTTGGCTAACCAAGCCGCAAAAATTCGTTACATGTTCGGTGGGCAAATCGGGGTTCCGATGATCCTTCGAACCCAAGGCGGAACAGGCCGCTCCGCCGGCGCCCAGCACAGCCAGAGCTTGGAAGCGCTTGCAATGCACACACCGGGCTTGCGCGTTGCCATGCCGGCGACGGTTTCCGATGCTTATCATTTACTGCGCCAAGCAATGCGCCAGCCGGACCCAGTGGTCTTTATCGAGCATAAGGGCCTCTACACGCTCAAGGGAGAACTCGATGTTGATATGTCCGACTCACCTTGGGGCAAATCACACATTTTACGCTCCGGATCAGATCTTGTGATCATCAGCTATTCGCGGCAGGTCCACTTCGCACTGGCCGCCGCCGACACCTTGTCAGCAAAGGGCATAGAAGCTGCTGTTGTCGATGTAAGAACACTTAATCCTTTGGACTTTGAAAAGATCCGCCCGCTGGTAGAAGCAGCAGGTCGGGCCATGGTGATCTCAGAAGGTGTGATGACGACAGGCGTGGCCGCCGAATTAGCAGCAAGAGTTTCAGAAGAGTGCTTCGACTATCTGGAAGACCCGGTTGTTCGTGTGGCTGGTGAGGATATTCCAATCTCAGTCTCGCCTCTGCTCGAAAAGAACTCAGTGCCGTCGCCCGAACTTATTGTCGATGCTGCTTTGATGATGTTGCGGACATGACAACGGTCGAAAAGATCAAACTCCCGATGCCGCGCCTCGGTGAGACCATGGATGAAGGCACAATTGCCAATTGGTTGGTCAAGCCGGGCGACGCATTTGCTCGCGGCGATGCGCTGTTGGAATTGGAGACCGACAAAACGCTTGTTGAATATCCGGCACTCGGCGCTGGAACATTGGTCGAGACCATGGCTAACCCCGGCGATGTCGTAGCCGTAGGCGCTCCGATAGCCGTAATCGAAACGACGGATGCTTGGGATGGGATTTCGACTGGCAGCGCTGCGGAAAATCCAGAGCCATCATCAGAAAGCAGAAAGGCTGGTTTCGACAGGAATAAGCAGCAGCGAGCGGTTCCCAACACAAATAAGCGACGTGCAACGCCGCTGGCGCGCCGCCTTGCCCGCCAACATGGTTTGAGTTTGGATGTGATCGCCGGCACCGGTCGACGTGATCGGATCGAAGCACGCGATATCGAAGCGTTGCTCGCAAATAGAGGAACGAGAGCGCAAACGCCAACACGCTTCAATGCAAATAGCAGTGAAACGGCTGATGTCTTCCTGGTGCATGGGCTCGGTGGTGCCGGTTCAAATTGGACCGAACTAAGAGGCCATCTGAACAGGAATGGCATTAAGAGTAGCGCGCCAGATTTACCTGGCCACGGGCGTAACACGACTGAAGCTAGCGATGTAGAGACTTTGGTTTCTTGGCTGGTTGATGACCTGAAAAAGCAAAATGAAGCCGTTCATCTTGTTGGGCATTCGCTCGGCGGGCATCTTTGTGCGAGAGCCGCGCAAGAAGTGCCAGACCGGATTGCAAGACTTACCTTGATCGCGCCTGCCGGTTGTGGCGCTGATATTAACGGCGCATTCATCGACGGTGTCGCGAACGCATCGACATCCGGCGAAATCGCTCATCTGATGCGCATGCTCGGACCCAAAGCATCAAGCCTTGGCGCTGAAGCCTTGGCTGGCATGGCATCGGAATTCTCGAAGGGACGACTTGGCTTGCTGGCGAGCCAGGTGGCGCGCGGCAACAAACAGTTGGTGGATACGCTCGCACCTTTAAATGAAGTATCGAGCGCCCTGCCCGTGCAAGCGATCTTTGGTTCAGGCGATGCAATTATACCCAAAGAGCACATCTTCAACATGCCGCCGCGCGCAGCGTCTCACATTGTGAGAAGCGGGCATATGCCACAATGGGACTGCCCTGGCCTGCTGCACAAACTTTTGGTGAGCATCGGCAGGTAGATCAAGTCGAAAAAACGGGAGGTAACATGGCGTATTTTCTAGCTGCTGATGGCGGCACTGAAAGTCTACGTGCCCACATATACGACCTTAAAGGCAAGTGCATTGCCTCGCATGCGGAGCCTTACGAGACCTTCTTTTCGCCTGGTGCGCGCGCAGAACAAAACCCGGAAGACTGGTGGCAAAGCCTTTGCAAGGCAACACGCGCCTGCCTCGATCAAGCGGGCCTTTCCGGCGACCAAATTGAGGCGATGGCCTATGCCACCACCTGCTGCACTGTGGTGGCGCTCGATAAAGACAATCGGCCGCTGCGCAAAGCATTGATGTGGATGGACGTACGCGCCGCTGAAGAAACCGATCTCGTCCTTGAGACTGGTGATAAACGGCTGAAACTCAATAGTGACGGGAATGGACCTGTCTCAGCAGAGTGGATGATCCCAAAAGCTCTATGGATTTTCCGCAACGAACCGGAAGTCTATGAGAACGCGCATACAATCTGTGAATATCAGGATTACCTGACGATCCGGCTAACGGGCGAACGCTGTGCGTCGCTGAACAATGTCGGCTTACGCTGGCACTATGCGAACCGCGACGGCGGCTGGGCGGCCAGTTTGGTGGCTTCGTTGGGCATGGCAGATCTCGTGGAGAAATGGCCATCTCGCGTCGCTGCTCCCGGTGAAGTGGTTGGCCAACTAACGCACGATGCGGCAACTGAATTGGGACTGACCCCAAAGACAAAACTGGTTCAAGGCGGCGCGGACGCTCTGATCGGGATGATCGGTTTGGGCGTTTCAAAACCCGGTCAACTATGTTTGATCACTGGCTCCTCACACCTGCAATTCGGGGTAACTGAGAAGCCATTTCATGCAAATGGCATGTGGGGCGCATATGCCGACATCGTTTATCCGGACCTTTACATCATTGAAGGCGGCCAGACGTCCACAGGATCTATTATCAATTGGCTTAAGCGATTTGTGGGTGGTGAGCTTGATTTCAACGAGATGAATAAGAAAGCGGCCGAATTACCCCCCGGCTCACAAGGTTTGATCGTTCAGGATCACTTTCAAGGTAACCGCACACCTTACACCGATGCGCTGTCGCGCGGGGCCATCACCGGCCTAACACTTGCGCATGAACCACATCATGTCTTTCGCGCCATAATGGAAGGCATATCCATGGGCACAAGAGCGATCCTCGATGCTTTCGCAAAAGGCGGCTACACGGGATCTGAAATGGTTGCGGGCGGTGGTGCGACCAACTCCGATCTCTTCATGCAAATACATGCCGATACGGCCGGTATACCTGTGCGAATTCCAGCATCAACCGATGGGCCTTTGCTTGGATCTGGAATACTTGCTGCGCATGGCGCTGGGCATTTTTCATCAATTCACGAAGGGATAGAGACTATGGTCAAGCCGGGCCGTTTGATCGAACCCAACCCAAGCGCCACAGCAGCTTATGAGGAAATATATCAGCGCTATCTTGCGCTTTATCCAGCTTTGAGGAGTGCGCTTAGCGCCTAAAAACTCGCTCGGCTATCTCTTCCAAGGTGCGATAAATTCCTGGACCCCCAGCAACCAGCATTGTTCCGTTTTCAAGCGAGTCATCTGCATCAAGACGATAATGCTCACCGCCTGCTTCCTTGATCATGAGGAGCGCCGCAAAACAGTCCCAGGAGTTCATGTGATCCTCAATATACCCCAGGAGCCTACCCGATGCGACATAGGCGAGCATCAGCGCACCAGAGGCGGATCGAAAGTACATCCCACCATTGGTCAGTATTTCTTGAACAAGTGCAGATGCCTCCTGTCGATCGGAACGGCCGGAGGCACCCGTTGCGACAGACCCTGAAGCGAGCGTCGATCCGTCCGCGACGGTCATGGGTTTGCCGTTTATCGTGGCACCCAGACCTTCGGCAGCTGAAAAAGTCTCACCCGTATTTGGATCATAGATTACACCGACGACTGGAAAGCCTTTGTGGGCACAGGCAATCACAACGCACCAATGGGGTATGCCTGCAACAAAATTGGCAGTGCCATCAATCGGATCAATGATCCAGTCAAAACCGGTTGTTCCGCGTTGACGGCCATGTTCCTCGCCGACAATGCCGTCGTCGGGCCAATGGCGTTCAATCGCTTGGCGGATCAGCGTTTCGGTGTCACGGTCTGCTTCTGAGACTAAGTCATGATGACCCTTGCTCTCAATTGTCAGTTGGTCGAGCGATCTGAACTTTTCATGTGCAAAGGCACCGGCCGCATGGGCCGTCTTTTCCGCAAATAGCCTACGTTCAGCAAGGTTCATGAATTCAACTCCCGCATGGACGCTTATTGCTTATTCGGGATGCCGAGAAAAGGCTCGATACCCAAGCTTTTCAAACGCGGATGGTGCGCCACAAGGGATCGGACTGCGGATCGACTTACTACACAATTCGATACAATCGCTCCTAAAGCGTTGTATTCTCGTTCAAATTGCTGACCACAAAACTCAGTCTGTCCAAACTGTCTCCGCAAAGGACCCACCAACCGGCAGTGAATTGGAGGCCCGTTCTCCTGAGAAACCCCAGCGAACATAGTCATCTTGCTGTGAAGGGTCCCCTTTCCTTAATCGGGGGTTCGACAAGCTGATCTTATCGCCACTATTTATTGCCGAACCTCATGGTGTCCGGCGCATCTTGTGGAACAGCGTTAGGTATGCGCTGGCCGAGGTAGCGATAGCGAACACAGCAGCTTGGCGCGTATTCATCGATATCGCCTACAATGTGTAGCCAAGGAAATAGATCCAGATCTATGGGCTGCTGCATCAACTCTTTTTTTCATGTCTTCGATCGAAAACCGAAGTTCCACTTTGGGTATCTGACATTTAGAGCCGCTATCCATCCGTGTCGCTACAAACATCAGCTTTCGCTTCCAAGCCTACGATCCCGGATGAACCAACACACATCGAGCAATCAGAGTTTTGGAGACTGGTGGTTAGCCAGCCGTGATGGCAACCGTTACGAGCAGATCATTGTCGTTTTCGGTATCGGGATACGCCCGGTGGACCATCGATCCACGTATCTTAGCGACTGTCTTACCCCGATGTTTTCCATAATCCAGATTGTCCGATTTCCGTTCGCCCGCGGTTTGTTCGTAAAAGTCTTCGAGTGAGTCGTACTTGCCGTCCAAATCAGCCGTGACGGCAAATGCGGGCTTGCCTGTTTCGGGAACTAGCCAAGACACCGCGAAGCGCTTGTTCTTGGTCTTTGGGTCACTTGAGCGGAAGCCGATTGCACCGCATGTTCCGTACCATCCGATGACGAGGCTCAGATCCTTTTCAAAACGGTACAGCCCTAAGCCACCCAACCACATGTCGGGGATATCCTCTTCCGGCCAACCTTCCAGAAATTCAAATCCTGGAATCGAATCGGGGCTTGTGGCTGTGGCCCGGCCGGTGTCTTCATTGATCTCTTCGACAACGGGCCGCCCTGTCTGAATACCGTGGTCGATATACAATCCGTCCTTAACCAGCTCGCCTTCGGTCGCGTTGGCCACCAGAAGCGTACAAACCCGGTTTTTGCCCAGAAACGGTGCCGCAACGCCCAAGCCTATGGCAGCAAACGGAGCGAGTGGGCCGGTGGCTGCCATCAGGACACCAAGGCCAACAGTCGATGCAGCGGCACCGGTTCCTGCACCGATAAGGGCTTTCTGCCACTCAGGAGACCCTTTTTCAGGATTTTTAGCCAGCTCTTCAAGATAACCCATCGCGCTGACCTGGTGTGGCAAAGACATATTTCCGATGAACGGCATGCTCACTGTCTTTGTACCCATATCCACTATTCCGTGACGCGCAGCGCCAAGGATTTTTTGGAAATCCTCAAGCGGCAGGACGGTCGTTTCAAAGTCTTCAATATCGCTCATGGGCCTCTCCTTGGTCTGATCATGCGGCCTCGACCAGAAAGCCCGCGACGACGCCTGATTTCATTGACATCTACCTGAAGTGGTCCGCTTTCGATGTCGGTGACCGTGGCTTCCCATAGGTCGATCACCTTGATCAAATCATCGACATCTTTCTCAGCGATTTTATCCAGCCCATACCGGCGGGTGAGTTGCCGATCCAGCCCAAGCCGCAGCGACCCCTGCTTGGCGCGCATGCGCGCTAAGGCAAGGCGTTTGTTGCGTACGGCCTTCGATGATTTACCGGTACGGGCATCGTGGTAGTAAAAGACCTTTGTTCGCCCACTGCCACGTTCCCGAATTTCCAAATCACCGAGGCGGCGTGAGATTGTCGTGCGACGCTCGGCGAAGCGTTGCTTCAATTGTCGTGCGAGCGGTCTGGCGTAGGCGATGAAGTCCGGCATGTAATCAGTGATGAGCGCACAAAATTGGCTGTGCTCGCGCACTTCGAGCATGGGCAGTGGCACCGGCGGTTTTGGTGGGTATTCAGGTTTTGGTTCGCCTTTTGCCTTGCCAGCCAGTTGCCATTTGACCAGTGCTTTTTCGAGGTCCATCGCGTTAACTTGTTCCTCGTGCTCATCGAGCGCCCGCCTATGCCCGAGTAAAATCAAGTTGTATTCCCAGGCAATGTTGAACTTGCAGTACATGGACCAAAGGCTGCCGGCGAGACAGTAAAGCGGCAATGTCTCGGTTGAATATTGCGGGTGGAGTTCGATCCAGTTCTTTATGTTCAAAAGTGGTGAATTTGGATCAAAGATCGGATCGCGAAATCTATGAAAACGATCCTGCCACGTTTTTTCCTGCTCTTCGGTGATCACATCGGTAATAAACATCGGTCCGTCGGCAACTTTGGCACGCAGACCTTCACCGGCATCCACCGATGCATCCCAGACTTTTTCGATACTCGTGTAGAGTGTGATTAGTTGCGACTGAGCCTTCGTCAATTCGCTGTCGAAAGCATCTTTTGCCACCCCGTTGCGCAGCTCGTTGAGAGCGCGTGTCAGGTCTGCATTGGTCGGAAGTGCATTTTCGGGATCGATATTGTCTTCGATGGGGAAAAACACATTCATGATGATTGGCGCTGCCATAAGCGCCATACCAACCGCTGGACCCGGTCCGGGGAGCATGAACGCGCCCATTGATGCCGTGTTCAAAGTCGTTTCGACAAGCGATCTTGGATTGTCATGCATTCCGTAGCTCCTTAACTTTGGCCGGAACAAATCTTTTGATTTTCTGGTCCACAGCGATCACATCGCTGCCTCTAGAGCGTCAAAATACCTGTCCAGAGCACGCATAATCTCCTCAAGGCGTAAGACGCGTGGACCAAGATTGTTCCGTGAAGCCAACTGGCCCGGCGACGTTTTCTCGATTTTTTCAGTTTCATCGACGAGCGTACCGAAGTTGAAGCCCGAATCCATCCAAACCATGAATATGCGGTCTCGTTCTTCTGCGCTGATCTCCGGCTCAGCGCGGAGCATCATGCGTTGAGCTTCGTTCATCTGGCTATAAAATAGGTTTCGAAGCTGGAAGCAGACGACCAACACATCGCTCAAAGGCTTTCCGGCCATGACAGTTTTGAGCCTTGTTTCGAATTCTCGTGGTGAAATCAGCATCATATCCGCAATCATCTTGCGTACATCGTCAGCAGCTTTGCTGAGGACGATTTTGGCAGGATTGGACTCTGATCCTTTACTATCGCGCACAGTGTAGAACATGGCAGTCGGTTGGCGGCTAAACCCACGCACCGGAACAAACCTCACCTTGCTGTTCTTTTCGATGACGCTCCAGGTTCCTTCGTCCGTAACCTCAGCTAGCTTTCCGTCCGCACTTAGAACCGGCGTTGGATCCGAGGCATCGGCGGGTGCAACTGAAAGAAACCTGAGTGACGTTGCATCAATTGCGTTGTTTTCTCGCCTGTAGCGAACCTCGGTGCTCGGCAAGACGTCAATCATTGCGCGCAGTCCCTGTTTTGTTACGTCAAATGCTTGCGGTGGTGGAAAGATGCCCAGCACCAGCGCGAAGACATCAGATGCGACCCCGGATTTGCTGGTCGCGCGATAGTAGATGGTAGTCGGCGCATCACGGAAACCGGCACCGCGTTTGTAGTTCAGTGCATTTCCTTGAACCGACCATTGTCCTTCACGGCCTGCATCGATGGACTTCCCAAAAGTGCCGGTTGGTGACGCCGATATCTCAAGTGACGAGGCTTTCAGCTGGCCGACGCTGGAAATCGCAAATGTGACGTCTTGGGTGTTGACCGCAATTTCTGGAGCAAACGCGAGCTTTGGCTTGTCCGAGCCGCCCACTGGCGGTTTGACCATGCTTTTCGGTTTGAAAAACAGTGCAATCTGCCCCTCATTGGACAGCAACCCTTCCTTGTCACGCACGAGAAAACCGATGTTGACGTTGGTCGATATAAACCCTGGTGAAGGCTCATATGTGATCTTTCCGTTCTCGACCCGCCAAGTGCTTCCATCTTGTGTTGTTATGGTATCCCCGGTCTTGGCAATGCCATCGATCCGTTGAACCAATTGAACTGTTGTCAGATCAATTTTTGATTTAGCCGCTGGCGAAGCGGGGTCGTAAATGTCGGTAATGGATATTGCCGGCGTTTTCTTGTCTGGTGCAAGGTCTCTCCTGGTTATGTTGCCAACAAACGGGCCGTAGACGATTTGTACTTCACCATAATTGGACGTACGCCCCAGCATGTCCTGAACGGTGTAGGCGATGCTCACCGTACCAAAATCGACATCCTGGTCCGGTGAAAAGGACAAAATACCAGCGTCGGTAACCATCCAAGTTCCATTGACGTCGATCGACTTTGCACCTTCTTCACTAATCTCAACAGTTTTGAAGAGAAGAAAGCTCGTCGGATCAATTTTTGACCCTGGCTCATTGTCGAGGGGTGAAAATAGTTTGGTCAAATCTATGTCGTCGACCGGGCTTTTTTCGTTGTTCGCTCGATCACCGATTATTTTGGTGTCATCGGCTGTTGGCGTCATTGAACCATTATTGTCGATGGCTTCTTTGATGGCAGGAAACCAAAGTGGCGATGTCCCCGCGCCAACGACAAGCAACGCCAAAGATCCATATGCAGCAGCGCCCTTTTTGCTCTCCGGCTTGATTTTTTGAAGAATTTTAGAAGCACGACTTTGCTGAGGTTGCTGGTTTTGAACCCCCATTCCGCCGAACGGCTGCCCCGGATTGTTGTTCTGATTGTTGCCGCCACCTGGTGGTGGATTGTTGCCTCCTCCCGGCGGTGGTGGATTGTTGCCTCCCCCAGGAGGTGGCGGAGGCGGATTGCCTCCTCCACCAGCAGCCGGGCCAGTAACTGGCGGTGCGCTGTAAATGGGCTGCGTCCCATTACCACCTACCTGCCCATGATAAAGCTGCGCGGGCGCTGGCGCCGCCATGTAGCCACCATCCATCGCCTGATTGGCTTGTGGCTGTCCGGCATCTGATCGCGTTGAAGAACCGCTCGAACTGCTTCCAGAATTACGCGGTGAGTTCCCTCCGCTTAACGGGCTGGCCGGGTCGTCATAGTTGCCGCGTGCATCACTCTTAACCGGCGCTTTGGTGTAATGCTGGCCTCTGGCCAAAGCGACACTCGAATACTGCTCGGTTGGCCGAGCGCCGGTTGATGTCGAAGAGCTCCCGCGTCCGCCGCCGGCGTTGCCACCGCGCAGCGTATTCATTACTGAGCTGTTTGACCCGCCGACGCCGCGCCCACCGCCACCCAGCGAGCCCTTATTGCCGCGGCTACCGCCTTTGACCGAGCCACGACCGCGTCCACCAGATGCCGGCTTGCCTTTCGGCTTGATTGTGATTGGACCGCGTCCCATGCGATGTTCCTTATTTAAGCGAGAGATAAAAGAAGCTGATAAAGCCCGTAGGCAATCACAAAGCCGCCAAGAATGAGGGTTGGCTGGAGCGGGTTGTTGGATGGAAGCGCATTAACTTTGCCACCGGACCGCCTTTCGATTTCAACAAGTTCTGCGAGTTCGCTCGGCGAATAAAAGGATCGAGGGCTCCAAAGTGCAATGAGAACAAACGCACCGATGACAAAAAGGAACGTGTGCAGCGTATAGATGAAGACGCTTTCGTCGTAGCTCCAAGCAGCAGCAACACCGAAAACCGAGTTGCAGATCAAAACGATAAGCGCGAACAGCTTGAGCGGCGATGCTGTCGCTTTGACGAGGCCGATCCAGCGGTTTGAGCGTTTTTCCGCAGGGCTTTCTTCAGCACCTACGTTTTCTGCTGCATCCTTTGACGCTTGCCCACTCTTTGCGATAACTTCCCCCCACTCGCCAGTCGACCAGGCTCTCCCGACGTCAACCTTAGACAAACTTTCACCAGACACCAGTGCATTGTCAATTTTTTTGACAGCAAACGCCAAGTACGGGGATTGGGCTGCTAAAGAGGTGCGACTGGATTTTGCCGCCAGTGTACATTGTGAATACTTCTAGGGCTCATAGGCAAGCTAATGCCGCAGGTGAGCTCGAGAGTAACTTTAGCTATCATCGCCTGTCTCGAAAAACCGTCCTCAGAACCGAGCGGAAACCACTGGTTCAGCTAGTTCGCTCGCACTGTGAGCATCGGCAACTGATATCGTTTCGCGCCACGTTGAACGTGGCGCTGTTCGGCTGGCCGAACCAGCCGCAGGCGCACCGAAACAGAGCAGCTCACACAAGGTGCATGCGCTTGCGCTCAGCTTCCTCACAAACCCTTGGAAATATGGGTAACGGACCAAGCCACCATCATGCGGTTGATGCTAGCGCTTGGGTTCGACTATCACCCAAATCAAGATGCTAGCATCAAGCAAAAAGGCTTGCTGTTCAAAGCCTTGGAGGGGTTCGCAGGTATCGATTTGATACATGGTGCAGCGGATCGGAAAAACTTAGAACCATCTGAAGGCCTCTCTAGCAACTCCAATCTGCCTGCTCAGCACACTAATCTCGATTCGAACTCTCTGTCCAAAACGTTCGCTGAAATGGAAAGCTGGAGCGATGTGCTGCGCAATGATCCAGTGGTGATGGAGGTTTTGCGGTCGTCACCTGCCGATAAAGAAAAGCCTACACAACGCTCCAGCCTCCGCCGAGCCCAAACGCGTAGGCCGTCACGATGATTGGCGCGGCATACTTCGCAGCCGCGCCCAAACCTGTCACACCAGCGAGTTTGGCTGACCATCGGTTGATCGGGTGGGATCGAAACCCACAATATATTTTTCTCGCACAGTGGATGCACGACCTCTTGGGCGGTTCCACACCCAGTCTCTCTTTTGATTCGCTGCAATCGCGGCTTTTAGCCGTAAGAGACGGGCATGGAATTGCTATATTGCCGAGCTACACTGGCAAAAGCTTCGAGTTGGTTCAGGTGCTGCAGGAGCACACTTATCTTCAAGATATATGGCTGATGCGCCATCAGGACATGGCAGACACTGAATACTCAAAGGCCATTTGTTCAGTGATCGAGAAAAAACTGCTCCGTGACGCCGATTTATTGATTTCATCGAATGGAACTTAAAGAAGCTCTATAGCGAGTACAACGATACGGCGCTTTGTCCGCAAAACGCAGCGATGCTCAGTTACCGCGCAGACCTTCGACTACGAGACACATCTTGTCTTTCGACCGAAACTGTCGGCGGCCGTTTTTGGTGGTTTTTTCAGCCGGTTCTGTGTGCTTTCACAGTTTCAGCTACATCTTCGCTCCCTGAAGGTCTCCGATGTACCTGAACTTTTTTACATCGTGTTTCTTTATAAGGCATCAACCTATAATGCTTCAGGAATATGTCCCACAAGCTACACCATTCGTGCGAAAATATCGCCCGAATTGGCCGCCATTGGTAGCGCTGCCAAATATGCGCGCATCGCTTCAGCATCGACCCATTCCTGCAGCTCTAGTTCATGGTTTTCGCCAAGACTCACATTAAAGCGATAGGAACCAAGCTCTTGCAAGCGCGACAAGCAGGCATAGGCAACATCGCGCTGAATTGTAGTGAACTCAAAGGACAGTGCGCCCAACCGGACGCTTAAGCCTTCCAGAACGGCTAGTTCGAACCCTTCAACATCAATCTTTACGAAATCTGGTTTCCCGTGCTCTTCAATGAGTTTGTCGAGGGTCGTTAATGGCACTGTAATCAAGCGATCCCACACTTGCCCGTCCCACTCTTGCGCGGTTTGCGCTGCAGTGATCAGATCAGGCGATGCGGTAGATATTGTCGGGTTGGTAGTGTTCACATGCATTTTAATGACACCTTCGCCGATACCGACCGCCGAGCGAGTAAGTTTAATGCGGTCATCACGACCGTGGATGAGTTGTAAAGCACGAAAGACTTGCGGTTGCGGTTCGAGCGCAACGACGCGGGCACCGAGCCTTGCGAAGCTTCCTGTCCGATCACCCACATGGGCACCAATGTCAAAAACCAAGTCATCTTCTTTGACAAAGGTTGCGTTAAGCGCATCCATACGTTCGGTGCGCGCGGTGTCGCGATAATAGATATCGAGTGAGCGGCCGATCGCCGAGCGGGCGCGCTTGCATTGGCATTTCGAGTTTTGGTGCTTTTCGGTCATGCGTCGCGCCTAGCCAGTCTCGTATTCCAACGCGGTGTTCAAAGTTACGGCAATATTGGCAGCGGTGTCAGACCAAGATGGCAAAAGGTCGCCCGCTGATTTGGCTTTTGCTGCGCATGCTGCCCGCAACGCATGATCCGTCAGCATGGTGCGCAAGGCATCTGCGAAAGCATCTGGCGCTTCGGGTTGAACAAGCAGACCGGCGCCTTCAGGTACCGTATCGACCACGGCGCCCGTCGCGCACGAGACAATTGGCAAGCCACGCACCAATGCTTCATTGAAGACGATTCCATATCCCTCGTAACGCGTTGCCAGGGCGAAAATGGACGCTTGCGAATAAAGCCTGTCCACTTGATCGCTTTCCAACCTGCCAACCAGTTTAACACGCTCGGACAAACCCAGTTGGGCCTGCAATTCTTTCAGTTCCGCGGCGAAGCATTCATCCAGCGCAGCGCCAACGATAATAGCATTCCATTCCAAATCTCTGATTTGCGATAGCGCGTTCAGCAAGATATCGTGCCCCTTACGGGGCAATTGGATTCCGACGGCGAGGATAAGGGGCGGTTTGGTCGCTGCCTGAGCCAGCTTCGGTCTTTCAACGCCTGGCACAGCCACACTTATCTTTTGTCGCTCAACCCCATAGTGGGTCGAAAGCAACTCAGCCGTATGCAGACTTGTCACTAAGACATGGCGGGCGAACGCCAGATTGTTCGTTTCATTTTGATGCAGAAAAGCGCGGCGGTTTTCTGCAAGACCGTGCTCTTCGGCAAGTGGGTGATGAACCAGCGCGATACAAGCTGCAGGCAATTGGGTTAGACGGTCAGTGTCCAAGGCCCCAAATGCCAGACCATCCACGATCAAGGGTGCCCCTGGCGGCACCTGCGCGAGCTTGGCAAACGCGTTGTCCATGTTCTTATCGGTAGGAGCGGGAAAGCTGTCGGGCAATTCAATATGATGGACGTCAAAGCCCTGGTTGGTTAGTTCTTGCATTACGCGGCGATCATAAATCGTACCACCGGTCAAATTGGTGATCTTGCCGGGCACAGCGAAGGCGATTTTTCCGCTCATCGACGCCCCAACACCATCATCGCGCCCGGCATAACCGAGACCAGCATTGCGAGACCAAACATAACGCTTGCCGCCACCGCATCAGTGGCGCCGATACCCGCGATCGGCAATATGAGAGCTGCTACCCCTTCGCGCATGCCCCAGCCGCTAATAGTCACCGGGATAAGCATGGCAAAAAGCAGAGCCGGCACGAGCGCTGCGATCTCGACTGGGTTCAACTCAACGCCGACGGCGCGAGCCGCAAAGGCAAACGCCGCCAAATTGCAAAATGTGATCGCCGCGCCAAGGAGGATTTGAGCGGGCAGGACTTTCTTGGCAAACACCGCTATCAACAATGGCTTCATCCATTGGCGCATGGTGTTCGACCAGTCTGCAGGCATCGTTTCCAACCATACAATGCCCATAATGCCAAGCGCGCCAATGGCAGTGACGGTCATTAATGTCGTGCTTACACTGTGTGGCCATTCAATACCGCCTGCAACCATGCTGGTTAAGATAAAAGAGATTGCCATGGTCAAAAACATGCCCATCTGACCGGCGAAGCGTTCAAAGAAAACCGCTTGGCTGGCAACAAGCAAACCAGCATCATGACTGGCACGCACAGCCCGCGCGGCATCGCCAACTACCGCACCCGGCAAAGCCTGATTGAAAGCTTGGGACAGGAAGTATTCCTTGATCGCATAATCAAGAGGCAAATGCTGGCCCAGTTGGGCTGCAGTGATGCGCCAGCGCAAAGCTGACAACACGGTTTGGACAATCAGGGCCGCTACGGCCGCTGCCAACCAGAAAAATGAGGCGTTGGCGATGACCTCAAGGATTTGCAAGCCGCTCACAGCCTGCAACAGAACTGCGAAGATGGCGAGCGTAATGGCAATACGCACTACAAACCCGGGGGTCGGCATTTTCGATGCAGTGGCGGCAAGTCTCATGGTTCGACCCCTGCCAATTCAGTTGATGTCAGGGAACGGACTAGATGAGCGCGCAAATCCGACATAGGGCGCAATTCGGCATTCGGTGACGGGATAAGGCCCGGCACGAAGTCATCATCGGCAACGAGGTCGACAAGGTACTTGGGTCCGATGACATGCATCGGCACATGCGGACGCTCATCAAGTGCCACAAATCCGGCGGCTTGGTGGTCGCCGATGATGAGCATGAGCGGCGGCTCCTCAGCGCGGCGCTGCGCATAGGCAAAGACTGTTTGCAACGCATAGTCCACAGCCAATCGATATTGAGCACGCACGCGATCATTGTCCCGCCAGACGTCGCTGGGTTGCTCGCTGCTGGCGACCAGCTCGTTGAAGACGGTGCCGTCCCCCAGATCATCCCAATCCATCAATGCAGGCACCGGGATCCAAGGCGCGTGTGATGAACCGGTGGCAACTTGAACAAAAAGGTATTGGTCTGAGGAAGGCAACAAGCGATCCATAGCCGCGAAAGTGAATTGGTCCGGCATGGTGACCCAATTGAACGCCGCGCCCTCATAGCCAAGATCGGCTGCTGCCAAAATCGTATCAAAACCCAAACTGCGTGATTCCGGCCAGTCCAACGTGATCTGCGGCATCACTGCTGCAGTGTGAAATCCGGCTTCTGCGGCAAGGTGAAAAAGTGTCTTGCGGCCGCTATTCAATGCCGCGCGATACCGGGTCTGATTGTCAACCCAAAGTCCGTTGGCGAAAGTCGCATGGGTGAGCCAACTTTGCCCTCCCTGTGTCGGCGCAGTTAGAAAGGTGGACGCCATCGCAAGCCCCTCGCCCAGCAACGTCTGCTCGGCTTGCTGCAGTGTTTCCAAGTGCAAGTCGGCAAAAAGCGGCGTGTCGAAGCTGGTGCGGCCATAACTCTCAATGAAAATGACGAGAACATCGCGATCGACGCTATCAAAGAGTTTTGTCTTGCGCGCAAACGGGTCTTGGCGCGCGGCAGTCCTGAATATGCGCAGTTCGGCGAGCGTGTCTCGCATCATTTCGTAGCGCTCGACGCCTACGCGGGCGGTGAATGCAGTTCCAGGCGCTTTGAAAGGGGCAGTCCATTTGCCCATCGTTGCACCAACCTCGGTCACGGCAATGGCGGTGGCAGCGATAGAGGCAATTGCGGCAAAAACCGGCACTGGTGTCCGCAATGGCAATCGCGACACTGTTCGGCAGGCCCACCAAAGCGCACCAGTCACACCGATCAATGCGATAAAGGCGACGATGATCAGCAGCACAGCTTTTGGCGCGCCAAAAGCACCGACCACCAACTGGTAGAGCGAGATGATGAGTGGGAAATCCGCCACAAGATTGAAGCCACGGCTTAATGAAACGAACATCGTAAAATCAGCAGCTTTGAGAGCGGCAATTGTGGTCAACGACAACACCAGTGCGATCCGTAGATAAAGGCCCGCACGGCTCTGCCCGAACGCCATCAGCCCCAAAACAATGGCTGGCAGTTCCAGTGGGAACAAGAGTAGCGCATGCCAAGATACGGCGTCGGGATGATTGGGCTGGATTAGCACCAAGTGTAGAACGGCCAGCGCCGGCAAGACCCACAAAACCTTCATCCCATTTGTTTTGAAGAATTCAAGCGTCACGCGTGGCTCCGATAAAGAAACGCAATATCACGACCGAACGACCAGATTAGCGCCAATGTCACCACCGCAACCGCACCACTCAAAAGTACACTACCGGTCATTTGCGGGACGAGCAGCAACACGAGGACCGTTATCTGCAGAACGCAAACCGCCTTGCGGCTGAACCGCTCAGGCAGTGGTGCGTTCAGCCACGGAAACAAAATTTTTGCGATCCAGAACATATAGTGTGGCAGACCGAGGAGGATGACATAGGGCTCTACAACGCCAGTGCGCGCGCCATAGATAGCCAAGAGAAGCGCAAAGGCGGCATCAACCTCCACATCAAATCGCGCTCCGAAATCCGATGCCAAGCCTTCGCGCCGTGCAAGCCAGCCGTCAACGCCATCAAGGCTCAGGGACACGGCCGCAAGTATGAGCAACGGCATTTGAGGTGCCGAGCCTTCCACTAACGCAGCGGCAAGAATTGTAAGTAAAACGAGCCGCGCAAGCGTCACACGATTGCACCATCCGAGCCGGTCATGAGGATAACTGGTTCGGATGGCATACATGATCGCGGTGACTGCTGCCAGATAAAGCACTATGGCAATCAAAAAACTTTGCGATGTGAAATATAGGCCCAGCACCCATTCAGATGTCAGGCCTGCCACGCCAACACCAATAGATGCTGCGATAGCAAAGCCAATCCAAGGCGTTGGCGCACCACGTTGATCATGGCCAGATTGCTGCGCAGTTGCGACGCTGGTCATTGTGCCTTTCATCATTTGGCCCATTTTTTTATTGCGTTGTGAATAATACGTTGTGGCGGCGCGTAATATTCCCAACATTGCGAAAATAGTGAGACTGCACGATGCAAAATCCTCCAACCAGTTACAAAACGCCCGCCCGCATTCTGCACTGGACCATGGCCCTTTTGGTACTGGGCATGATCCCTGTTGGCTTTCTCATGCTCAATGATGCACTGAGCCGCGAACTGCGGAACATGATGTTCATATCCCATAAAAATATGGGCGTTGTGCTGCTTCTCCTTATTCTTGTTCGCATCGTCTACCGGTGGCGGAACCCACCGCAGCTGAAGCCGGTTGAGCTAGCGCCCATGCAGGAATTCGCTGCGCATGCGACCCATATAGGGCTTTATATTCTATTGTTAGTGATGCCTCTGTCCGGCTATATCCGGGTTCGCGCTGGTGGCTTTCCGATTGAGGCGCTCGACGCGTTGGGTATCCCCGCACTGGTGCCACGTTCAGACGGTTTGGCCGCTGTTGCCAAGTCTGTCCATTATTATGCTGCTTACGGCATTACCATCTTGATCGCCATGCATATCGGCGCGGCGCTCTATCACGGGCTTGTGCGCAAGGACGATATTTTTTCACGCATGTGGCCAGTACTTTCACGTAACACGGTCGAACCAACGCGCTAATATTACATACCAAGAGAAGTGCCATTGCCGATTGCCGACCTAGATTACCGCTCGAGGTATTACCAAGTGTCAATTGCTCAACACATCAAGGGAAGCCGGATGGCGAGATCAAAGACCGGTTTGATCCCCGTTCGGCCTGCGCTTTTGGCTTTTTTGACCTTGTTGGTTTTGTTTTCTGCAATCCTCATCTTGGCTTTTGCGCGCGCGGTCGACACCTGGAACTGGGTTGCTTGGTCGGTTATGCCACTAATCGCCTTCAATGCCATGTGGATTTCCGGCGGCGCGGCAACGTCCGTTCTGGGTCTTTTCGCGCCAAAGGTGAAGCGCGTCGCGCCGAGCGACACACCGAAGCCGCGCGGTAATACAGCAATCCTGATTACACTTTGCGGCGAACAACCAGAGCCTGTAGCCAATTATCTTCAATGTCTGGTCGATGGTTTGAAAGCGATCAATCTTGGTGACAAGACGCATATATATGTTTTGTCAGATACGGCGGCGCCAGCTGCCGCGTGCGAAGAAAGAGCGGTTGGCGGACTGGTCGAAGCCGGTCAGGTGATTTATCGCCGCCGTGCGGTCAGGACGAACAGAAAACCTGGCAATATCGCCGATTGGCTTGCGAACCATGGTGCGTCCTTTGACTATATGGTGGTGCTTGATGCCGACAGCCGCATGTCGCCCGACAGTATCAATCATCTGATCTGGGAAATGGAAACCAATCCAGATCTCGGTCTTTGTCAGGCCAACATTTCACTAGTTCCCGCACGCACCCGTTTCGGCAAATATCAACGTGTCACCTCGCGCATTCTTTCGCGCACTTTTGGTCAAGGCTTTGCGGCTTGGTCGGGCGATAGCGGCAACTATTGGGGACACAATGCGATTATCCGTGTCAGCGCCTTCCGTGCAGCAGCGCATTTGCCGTGCCTCTCAGGGTCTGCGCCTCTTGGCGGTTCAATCCTGAGCCATGACTTTATCGAGGCGGCGTGGATAAGGCGGGCGGGTTGGCGCGTTGCGCTATCACCCAACTTGCCAGGTAGCGCAGAAGACGCGCCACAGACGCTCGGCGAATTTTTCAAACGGGACCGCCGCTGGTGCCAGGGAAATCTGCAGCACATGCGCCTGGTGGGTGAGCCGGGGCTTCATTCACTTAGTCGTCTTCATCTGCTGTCGGGCATTTTCAGCTATCTCGCCGCGCCGATTTGGTTGTTGTTGCTTGCCTTACTCACGTCCGGCCAGATCGAAATCTGGGGCTTTTTGCCCGTTCTGCTGATCGCGCTTGTATTACTAGTGCCAAAGCTATGCGCATTGATTGAAGCGATGCCCCGCGCCAAAACGACCAGGCGTCGACGTACACTTCTGCGCGCTTGGTCCTATGAGCTCGTGCTATCCACAGTCCTCGCCCCGATTATCATTCTGCGCCAGGCAAGCTTTGTCGGCTCCATCGCATTGGGTCGTGATTGCGGCTGGAAGTCATCGGAGACCAAGAGTATTCGCCTACCGCAAGGTTGGGCCGAAGCCGGTGTTGGACTGGCTATGCTGGCGCTTGCCGCAATCAATGGGACGCAGGGCGCCTTTTGGATGGTATTGGTGATCCTACCCCTGCTGTCAGCGCCGTTCCTGATGCCGAAACTTGATGAGGTTGTGCGATGAACCGGCGGGCTTTTCTAGCAAGTTCGACGGCATTGCTGGCGCTTTCCATGCTGCCTGCCCTTGCTGCGGAACCATCGATTGCTTCCCTTCTCGATTATGCGCGGGCCGTCCAAGCGCGACCTTACATACCGAATACAACACCGCTTTCACCGCCTTTTGCAGATCTTGATTACAACGCCTTTCGCGGGATTAGGCCGATAGCGGGCAAGACAGCAATGCTGCCGCATGGCTCCAAGTTTGCATATGATTTGCTCCCACCTGGCCTTTACTTCCCCGACCCGATTGCCATTGACCAAATGACGAGTGACGGGCTGCGCGAGATTGCCTTCAGCCCCCGACTTTTCTCGTTTCAGGAACGGTATTTCGACGAAATCCCTAAGACGAGCCCCGGCGCTGGATTTACTGGCATGCGCTTGCGTTACCCGGTCAATGCACCCGACGTCATGGATGAAGTGTTGGTCATGCAGGGCGCAAGCTATTTCCGCGCCGTTGGCGAGGCCATGGTGTATGGTCTTTCGGCCCGGACAGTTGCGGTTGGAACAGGCGGGGCGGGTCCGGAAGAGTTCCCGCGCTTTACCCATTTGCGCCTGCATCCTTCGGATGGCAACGCCGTGCGGCTGGAAGGCGTAATCGACAGTCCATCGCTGACCGGCCATTTGGACATGGTTATGGTGCCCGGCACAGACACAGTCATGGAGATCACAACAACGATCTTTCCGCGGGTCGAAATTGACGACATCGGCATCGCACCGCTTACATCCATGTATCTGAAAGGCCCGATGCTCGGTGCAGTCTCGGATGATTTCCGCCCACGCGTGCATGACAGTGATGTGCTGGTGATTGAAAATGGCGCTAATGAAACGTTGTGGCGGCCAATTGCCAATCCGCGTGACATCGAGGTTTCTGCCTTTGCTGATACATCGCCCAAACGCTTCGGCCTTTATCAGTCGGCGCGGCAATATGAGGACTTTCAGGACACCGAAGCGCGCTATCACGACCGCCCTTCAGCCTTGGTCGAGCCGCTTGAACCGTGGGGTGATGGCTCGGTTATGCTGGTGGAGCTGCCGACGGGTGACGAGTTTCTCGACAATATTGTTGCGTTCTGGCGACCCGCGGCGCCTCTTCAACCCGGCCAAGTCTATGCGTTCAAGTATCGGTTAACCTGGACACGTGCAGCACCAGGAACAGCCGGCTTGCCAACCATTTTGCAAAGCCGAAGCGGCAAGGAACATGACCGTCCCGGCCATCGCCGTTTTGTCGTTGATGTTGCTGCAACTTTGGACGATCCGCAGCCCCTGATTTCCAGCCATGAGGACGCCGAGATTACGGGCATTAGCGCATTCGCACTGCCTGATGGGCGCGGCACGCGGGTGACATTTCTTTTTGCGCCAGGCGATTTGGATGCGGCTGAACTGCGACTTAGCCTGCGTGCTGACGATGGTACGCCGCAAAGCCCGGTTTGGTTGCACCGGTGGACCCGCGCCCGCGACGGGGGCGTTTAGATCATGACAGCTTTAGTAACCCAGAGCAATTTTAGCCGCCAGTGGCCGATGGTCCGACGCAATGCGGATGCCGGTTCCATCCATCACTCGTGTTTCGACAACTTGGGCCGGCGCTACGGCCAAGGCGCGGTCGAGCGGAAGGAACGGCCTTTTAATTGGAAATGTCGGCTTGACTGGCCCTTCAAAGGGCGTGCCGATCAACCGAGGCGACAGCGCAAGGCCGCCCCATGGACGCCACTCATTAAGGTCTCCAATCAGAACAGTTGGCATTTTTTCATGCCTGAAAATGTGTTGGCTGATCGTTCTAACTTGCGCAATCCGCAAAGGCTGCCAAAGGGAGAGATGCGTTCCGATCAGGCGAAACGGCAGTCCGTCCCGTTCAAGCTCAGCAACTACCGCACCACGATGGCACCGTCCCGGCAAATCGACCAACGCCATGGAGCGGATGCTAATGGAAGGCGCCAGGAACATGATCACACCCAGAAACCCATGACTTTGCGCGCCCCAGCGGCGATCCGGTGCAGCATGCGCGTATTGCAGGCCTGTGATGCTCTCGACTTCAGCGAGATCAAGCAACCCCGCATGGGGCCGATAGTCTTCGTCGGCTTCCTCAAATATCAGAGCATCTGTACCCGCGCACCAAACTTCTTCGGCAAGAACCCTCGCGGTGCGCGCCGGATCGACGATACCGTCATTGCCGCGGCAGCGGTGAATGTTCCAGCTGATACAGGAAAAATCTACCATTGCGCGGCGGTTGAAGACACCCAAGTCCATCGTTTTAGATGCCGGAAGTCGAACACCATCTTGCCCCTAAAATCAATCATCACCCTGCCGCAGCCGGCGGTAGCGACATCAGACCCAATCAAGGACACCCCATGTTTGCCGTAGAAGTTCGTGATCATATAATGATTGCTCATTCGTTGCCCTCTCCCGTATTCGGCCCAGCTCAGGGCATGCACGGTGCGACTTTTGTGGTTGATGCGGCCTTCTTCACCAAGGAGCTCGATGAAAACGGACTGGTGGTCGACATTGGCTTGGCGACCGAAGCTTTAGCGCGTGCGTTGAAGCCGCTCAACTATGCAAATTTGGACGAAGTCGAGAGCTTTAAGGGCAAGATCACAACGACGGAATTTCTGTGCCACCACATTTTTGAGCAATTGCGCAACGACGTGAAAAACACCGGGCTCGGCGATGGAGGGCGCGTGTGCAAAATCAAAGTCTCGCTGCATGAAAGCCATGTGGCGCGCGCCTGGTATGAAGCCGATGTCTAAACCCGGCTTCTCATCAAGCTGGTTGGACTTGCGCGAACCGGCCGATCATGCCGCGCGAGATACGTCGTTGCTTTCCCACGCAGCGCAATGCGCCACCGACGGCGCTGTTATTGTGGACCTCGGTAGCGGCACCGGCTCCACGGCGCGGGCTTTCAATGGCAAGATGACGAACGGCGATTGGCGTTTCGTCGACAGCGACCACCGGTTGTTGGCCCTTGCCGGGCAGCGCCACCCGGGATCAGAGCAGCTCTGCGCCGATTTGAAGGAAATCGACACGCTTGACTTTGATGGTGCAGGCCTGGTTACCGCATCCGCGCTTCTGGACCTCATGCCCGCACGATGGATCGAAACGCTCGCCAAGCGGTTAAAAGCGGCTCGCGTGCCGCTCTATGCAGCGCTCAATTACAATGGCGCTATGGAATGGTTGCCTGCACTAGCTGACGATTCGTCAATCACAGCCTCGTTCAACGCGCATCAATTGACGGACAAAGGCATAGGTCCGGCGGCTGGGCCAAACGCGGCGGATGTAACTGCGCATATCTTTAAAAGTCATGGCTTTGCAGTATCAATGGCAGATAGTCCTTGGATTTTGGGCGCCGGCCATGCTGCGCTTATCGAGGAACTACTTGTCGGCATCTCCAAGGCAGCGACCGAGACCGGCCATGCCGGTGCCGATGATTGGCTGCAACAGCGTCGCGGTTTGCTCTCAGCGTCCACTGTGCAGATTGGCCATACAGATATTCTAGCGGTACCGCGATAACGCGAAAACGCTGAGGTTTTGCCTAAAGATCAATGTGACAGGCGTTGAAAACCAAAAACGTCCGGCAACTTGGTAGGGAAAGAGAATAAAATGAGACCGATAAACGTAACAGACACAGTGTGGGAAAGGATCCTGACAGTGAAGTCTGGTTTATCAAAGCCGTGTTTCAGCAATTGGTTGCCTGAGGAGCGCGACGCGCTCGAACTCTATGGTGCGCTATTGAAACCAACAGAACGACCTCTGGTCTTCGCGCAGATCGGTCAATCGCTGGATGGCCGAGTGGCAACAGTTTCAGGCGACGCGCAAAATGTCTCGGGTGCTGATGGGTTGAAACATTTACACCGGTTGCGCGCGATCGCCGACGCCGTGATCATAGGCGTCAAGACAGCGCTTTGCGACGGCCCGCAACTGACGGTTCGTCTCGCGCCGGGCCAAAATCCCGCGCGTGTTATTATTGACCCAGATGGCCGCCTGCCCAATGATGCAATGCCTTTGCGGGATGACGGCGCAAGGCGCATTGTTATTCAAGCCTGCGACAAGGCGCGGCCAAAGCGCGTCGAGACAATCAAGCTGGAGCGTCGCGAACGGATCGCGCCGCACGCCATTATCGATGTGCTCCACAAGAAAGGTTTGAAGAAAATCCTGATTGAAGGTGGAGGCATTACCATCGCGCAGTTTTTGGAGGCTGGGCTTTTGGATCGCCTGCATATTGCGATCGCGCCGATATTGATTGGATCGGGACCCCAAGGCCTATCAACCTCGCCAATTGCATCTCTTTCCCAAGCGCTCAGGCCACAAACAAAAGCCTATAATCTCGGCTCTGACATCGTTTTTGATTGCATTTTGGAGCGTCATGCCATGCCGGAGGCGCAAGACGCCCTAAATAGTCACAAACGATCTAAAATCGTTGCAGTTACCGGCAATGCGTAAAGTGAAGAGAAAAACAATAATGTCCAGTCCGAAACTTGTGCTTAACCAGACTGAGCGGGTCAACCGTGTGCGTAGCGACCTCTCCATGGGACTGCCCTGCATTCTAACACACGCCGACGACCAAGCGCTTATGGTCCCACTTGAAACGGTGACAGAGACCAACTTTTCTGCATTAAAAGAACTGCTGGGCACGCCCGAACTGGTCATTTCCGCCAATCGCGCAAGGGCGGTCATGACCGTCGCAGCTGCGGCTAATCTTGCCGATGGTCCAGTGCGTATCTGTCAGCCTGTAGGTGCAGACTTTGCCTGGTATCAGCGCTTGGCTGATCCCAAGTTTGATCAAATCGGCGGCGTTGCCGGTCCTCTCCACGTGCTGCGTGCTGGCGAAACGACGCTCCAAGAGGCCGGGCTGAGCCTTGTTAAATCCGTCGAACTGATCCCTGCATTTGCGCTTTTTCCAATCACAAACAAGGACGCAGCCCTCAGCGACTTTCCCTTGATGCAAATCACTGCTGATGAAGCGCTTGCGCATATGACCGCCCCACCGAAATTGGCGCCCGTCGCATCGGCGAGCCTGCCGCTGGAAGCTTATAATGTTAGCCGTCTGCACGTTTTTCGCGATCCGGACGGACAACGCGAACATTATGCAATCGAGATTGGCAATCCGGATTTGTCTCGCCCTGTACTGACCCGCTTGCACTCTGCTTGTTTTACCGGCGACGTACTTGGCAGCCTAAAATGCGATTGCGGGCCGCAGCTGCAAAGCGCCCTTGCGCGTATGGGTAAAGAAGGCGCTGGTGTACTGCTCTATTTGAACCAGGAGGGGCGCGGCATTGGCCTGGCCAACAAAATGCGCGTTTATGATTTGCAGGATCAAGGTTTTGATACAGTTGAGGCCAATCATCAATTAGGTTTTGAGGATGATGAGCGCGACTTCCGACTTGCTGCGACATTGCTGAACGAACTCGGCATCGAGCAAATTCGCCTCCTGACCAACAATCCCGGCAAGGTCCAGACGCTGGCTGATAGCGGGATCGATGTGATCGCACGGCTGCCGCTGGCAGTGGGACGAAATGCGCAGAACCTGAGATATCTGAATGTGAAAGCGCGCAAGTCGGGCCATATTTTCCAAAGATGATGAAGGCGTCAGCGCTTTGGATAGTCTCCGCCGGCGACGCAGAACTGCGTGAGACTGAACTTCAGATCGCCATGGGCCAACTAGATATCAAAACGCTTTTTACCGGCATAAGTCGGGGTACTGAGCGCCTAGTGTTCAACGGCAAAGTGCCGGATAGCGAGCATGAGACTATGCGAGCACCATTTCAGGATGGGGGGTTCCCGTTTCCGATCAAATATGGCTACGCGGCCGTAGGCGAAGTTCAAAGTGGTGACCGCGCCGGAGAGATCATCTTTGCGCTTTTTCCGCACCAGAACCGCTTTTCACTACCAGATAGCGCTGGCTTTACCGTTCCAGTAAATGTGCCCGCTGAACGCGCCATCCTGGCAGCCAACATGGAAACTGCACTTACCATCTTATGGGATAGCGAGGTCAGCGCTGGCGACAAGGTTACCGTCGTTGGGTGCGGTGTCGTTGGCGCGTTGACCGGTTATCTTGCTGCACAAGTTCCTGGCACCGAGGTTACGCTGATCGACGTTAATCCAAAACGCGAAGAGCTTGCACGCCATTTGGGCTGCGCGTTTGCAACAGCAGAATCCGGTCAAAGCGACCAAGACGTGGTAATCCACGCCTCCGCTACATCCGATGGGCTTTCAACGGCACTTTCAGTTGCCGGTAGTGAAGCCTCCATTGTCGAGGCCAGCTGGTATGGCACACGGCATGTCGATGTATCTCTGGGTGGTAGCTTTCACCAGCGCCGCTTGAAGATTATTGCTTCGCAAGTCGGGCGCATTCCGCCCAAGCGCGCGCCTCGTTGGGATTTTGCACGTCGCCTGCAAAAAGCGCTGGCGCTCCTCGACGATCCGGCATTGGATGCTTTGATCTCTTCGCAATCCGATTTTGCCGATCTGGCGACCGACTACGGCACAATCCTTGCCAATCCCGAAACGCTTTGCCACCGCGTGCGCTATGGCGACTGACGGCGCAGTACCGCCTGCCCTGATCAGCGCAGACGCATCGGAAACATTGCGCGCCATGGCCGAAGCTGCAACTCATGCCGGAGAAGCATTGCTGACGGCGTCGCGTGACCGGCACCTGCTCAAGGTGACGCAAAAAACAGCAGGTGACTTTGTCAGCGACGCCGATCATCAGTCGGAGGCCATCATTGCCGCGCATCTGGAGCGTGCCTTTCCGGGATACGGATGGCTGGGTGAAGAAAGCGCCGAGAAGTCCAGCCAGGTTGACGGGCTGCGTTGGATCGTCGATCCGCTTGATGGCACGACCAACTTCCTCAAAGGCCTGCCGCATTGGGCCGTTTCGATCGCGCTCTATCAGCAGGATGTGCCACTTTGTGGCATCATTCATGACCCTGCAAAGTCGGAGACATTTTCTGCCGAACGCGGTCGAGGGGCTTATCTGAATGGATGCCGCATTACAGTCAACAAATGCACTGCACTCAATAGCGCGCTACTGGCGACTGGTGTTCCGGCCGGTGGACGTGCGACTTACCTTCCCCATTGCTTGCGTGATCTTGATCATCTGATGCCAAAGACCGCCGGCATCAGGCGTTGGGGCGCCGCTGCTCTGGATCTGGCTTACGTGGCTGCTGGCAGACTTGATGCCTATTGGGAGCGTAATCTGGGCGCTTGGGATATCGCAGCTGGTGCATTGATTGTCGAAGAAGCAGGCGGCACCGTAATGCCGCTGTTTCCTGATCGGCCGCTACTCGCAACCGGGTCTTTCTTGGCTGGTGACCCAGACCTGCTTTTACACGTCGTGGCGGGCCTTGATCGCGGCAAAGCCTGGTGATGCACCCTTACTTGTTGCGGGCAGGCAGCATGCGCCACAACAGCCCATCGCGCATGAAGAGCTGATGGCGCAGTACGAGTAATACATGGCCAAGGACCGTTGCGGCCAGCACATAGCCCGCAATGATGTGCACCCATTTTGCAAAAAAGGCCAAAGTCTCACTCTTGCCGATCGGGTTTGGCAGGCGCCACTCGCCAAACAGGAGAACTCCAAAGTCACCGGCCATGACATAGATATAGCCGCTGATCGGCATAACGAGCATTGCCATATAAAGCACTTGCTCTGCGCGATGGATGAAGGTTTTCTCGCGCGCGCCCAAGGTTGGTGCCCAGTTAGGCAGGCTGCCAACGGAGCGGTTGATAATCCGAACGATGGCTATGAAAAGCGCCACTAGGCCGATTGATTTGTGCCAATTGAAATAAGTGTTCTGCCCAAGACCAGCGACGACATCGCCTCGCTGCATCTCTGTCATGATGTTGCCACTTGCATACTGCCAAGCAAACAAAAGCACGATGAGCCAGTGAAGGAGCTTGGTCAGCGAGCCATAGCGATCGCTCGTATTTGTTAGTCCCAATGTCAGCACCCGTCAGTTCTAGACCGGAAGAATGGCGGTTATGTTACCAATAAGTACGACTTTAACAATCCGGTGGGCTTAAGTTTGCTTTGCGATCCTCACATCAAGATGGGCAAGACAATCTCAGTGTGGCGTTGTTTTTGAGGCATGATCACATTGAACTGTGTCAGATTTTTTGATTTTCGCCAGGAACTAAAGACATCATTCCGCCACGCCGATGGATCGGATAACTTTTGCACCATCCACCTAGCGGATCTTTTCAACTGGTTTTGATAAAGGTGGCTTTAGGCTGTTTATGACCAACGAACAGAGCCCAGGATAGCTGAAGCGGCATAGAAAATTTGTAGCGCTAAGAAAGCCCACTCTTTATCAATTATTGCCCAAACGGAAAACAGCGTTGCCGATGTGAGAAGTAACGCGCACGCCAAAATTTCGTTTCCAGTAATCGATGCGACTGGAAGTGAACAGACTATCCCGAGTGCTGATCCGGCCCATTCAAAACCAGTGATCCAAGCCTGATTGTTCATTGCGACCCCCCTATTGCGACCGACTTGCCGAAGGGCAAATTGGGCACAAAGACGATAGCCCGCACGTTTCGAAATGATGCACCGGCAAAGTCTGGAGTTCACCTTCCAACCACAACCTAAATATGGTTCAGGATGTGGAGAAGTCCTGCCCTGTCGGATCAATTTGGACTACTCAGCACAATCACTTCGTCCGCACTGCGGACTATAACTCGTGAATATTGGTGCGTTGCGGCAAATGTCCGCTTCAAAGTACTCATTGATCAGGTGCGAAAGGCAGCTTTCAGCCGAATTCGCCAGATGTTCCTTTTCGATACTGCGATGCGGTGAAAGGCAACTTCGAGCCCGCATTGACAGGATTTTGCATTGCGGCGAAGTTCTCCATTGATGAGATACTAGGATTGCAGTTGTCCCGATGATGCCTGAACTTCTAGCAACCACATTTATCGCAGGGCTCTTTTATGTGTTCATTCCTGGACCAGCCACTTTGGCGGCACTCAGCCTCTCCGCAGGTCCCGGACGCATAGCTTGCGCAACGTTCCTGACCTGCCATCTTCTCGGTGATTTGGCTTGGACGATCCTCGCAATTTCAGCCATCATTGGTGTCTCACAAGCTGGCCCTTTGCTTTTCGATATTTTGGGACTTGTCTGTGGGGCTTACCTCATTTGGTTGGGGATAAAGGCGCTCCGCAGTCAACGTGCAGCGGCAGATACTATCGTCGACGTGCCATGGAAATCCGGGATTATTTTCGGTTTCACAAACCCCAAGGCCTATCCTTTTGCGCTGGCGATGTTCACAGCTGTGTTCGCTCGGTTTGAAGACGCGGTGACCTTTCAGAACGCTGTCCCGCTCGTCCTGGCAGCGTTTCTCGGGTTCTGCGTCGCAACGCTTGGCGTGGTATTCTGAACGGGACTTCCCTTAACAAGACGCCTCTTCGCACGCCATAGCCGCTTGATCACTCGGGTCATCGGCGTTGTGTTTATTGCGGCGGGCGCGAAGTCCATTGGAACGTCGGTCTCGAATATCAGGCTCCGTGCATGACGCTGAACTTTAAGGCCGTTCGGCCACGACAACAGGCAGGCCCCAATGGGTTTGTTAGACCGAAGATCGCCGCAACGTGAGTGTAGCTAGACCCATCCCGATCAGAATGCTACCACTGACGCGCTTGAACCAAGCAATGATGGAAGGCCTGCGGATCATGCCCCGCATCCGGCTAGCAAGTCTCCCGTAGAAAAAGGCATTCAGCCAAGCAAGGCAGGTGAACGTAGCGACCGCGGCAACGAACTGGGGCAAGAGGGGTTCAGTCGTGTTGATGAACTGAGGCACAAACGCGATGAAGAACGCGATGGGCTTGGGATTCAACGCTGTCACGGCAAAACATTGACGGAAAGTCCTGTATGAATTCATGCGCGAAACGTTCGTCTCCGTCTGGCCAACGCTGCTGCCCGATGACTGAATCGTTCGAATGCCAAGCCAGACGAGATAAGCTGCCCCAACCCACTTGAAAGACCTCAGCAGATGCCATCATCACCGCGCCGAGGCCAGCCAGGGAGACCGTCATCGCCGTGAAGTCGCCCAAAGCAACACCAGAAGCAACGACTGGGGCGACGCGTGGCCCATTTGAAAGACCAAAGGTAATCACGAGAAGGATGGTCGGACCGATTGGAAAGATCAGAAACAGCATCGATGCCGCTGAGAACGCGAGCCAGGTCTCAAATGTCATTTCCTACACTCCTAAAATGATCATGGTCGCGGGCTGCACTTCACCAAAACGGTCCTCTTCGTCCAAGACACCACGCCATAAAGTTGAAATGGATTAGGACAGTCAATCGTATACACGCAACATTCGAGGTGAAATACTGAAAGGAAAGACAGTTCGCATATCCGAAGTCGGCCTCTGGCCTCATTATTTATTCTTCATTAGCAACAGCGAAAGACGGCTAAGCGGGGTGGATTCAACTGATCGACGCAACACGCTCAGCAAATCTCTCCGCTGGCGTTTGATATTGCAAGGTCTTGTGTGGTCGCTCGCTGAGTTGGCGGGCAATCGCGCTGAGCTTAGCCTGCGAGTGAACCGAAAGGTCCGTTCCTCTAGGTAAATATTGCCTGAGCAACCAGTTGGTGTTTTCGTTTGAACCGCGCTGCCAGGGTGATTATGGATCATAAAAGTAGACCTCTACATTGAACATATTTAAGGACAAGAAAGGAAGCGGATCATCCTGACGGACACGGCTTTAAACGACACCAAGCAAATCGCGGTGATCTATGCGCGTGTGTCCAGCACCAAGCAATTGCGCGATTGAGATGGGCTTGCCTCCCAAGAGACGCGCTGCCGGGAGTTTGCAGATTGTAAGGCTATGACGTCGTCCGAGTTTTCAAAGATGACATGTCGGGCAAGTTTGCCAAGCGTCCGCAAATGGATGCGATGCTTGCCTTCTTACGCAAGCACCGGAAACAGCGTATTGTCGTCATTTTTGATGACATCTCCCGCCTTGCGCGCGGATTGGATGCGCATCTTCATCTACATGCCTCCATCGCAATGGCTATTGGGCTTTTTATCCACCGACTGGCTCTAACTATGAGAAGGCGGAGGGCCACGGCAAATTGCTCGTGCCACACGAGCCGGATGCGTCGATCATACGAGAAGCTTTTGAAGGTTACGCAACGGGTCGTCTTGCAAGCGTAGGCGAATTCAAACGCTTCTTTGAAGGCACAAATGTCATCTCCAAGGACAAGAATGGCGAGGTTCATTTAACGCGCATTCAAGAGTTGATGGATCGCACGATCTATGCTGGTTACATCGACTACGAGCCTTGGGGCCTCAGCCTGATCAAAGGACAGCATGAACCGTTGATCTCGCTTGAGACGTGGCAGGCTGTTCAGGGCAAGCGTAGCGAGCGAGCTAACGCACCCGCACGCAAAGACATCAATGCCGACTTTCCATTACGCGGCTTTGTCTGCTGCAATCATTGCGGGAAGGCTTACACAGCTTGTTGGTCGAAGGGACGCAAAAAGCACTATCCTTATTATCTGTGCGATACCAAAGGCTGTCCAAGCCATCGCAAGTCCATTGGACGGGAAAAGGTCGAAGGCGAATTTGAGACCATACTGAAAGCTATGGTGCCAAGCCGGGATCTGTTTGATCTGTCGCTGGCGATCTTCCAGAAAATCTGCAGCCACCATGAAGATCGCGCTGCGCTCAAACAAGACGCGCTTCAGGCTGAGATCAAACAACTCGAGAAGCAAAAAGAACAACTGCTCGACCGGCTTGTTGCTACCAACAACCAATCCGTCATCGCAGCCTATGAAAATCGTATTGAAGCAATCGACCGCAAAACAACCAAAATCACTGACCAGTCGCGTCAGGCAGCCCAACCCAATGGGACCTTTAAGGAAATTTATCGAACCGCTTTTTCGTTCCTCGCAAACCCTTGCAGTCTATGGGCTTCTGA
>JBCBDX010000006.1:0-199813 GCA_038529265.1 Pseudomonadota bacterium | reverse complement strand
GATATCGCCATGGCCTTCGACCAGAGCACCCGCCGCAGCCGGCATGCGCGGCAACCCACCGGCAAACATATTCGGTTCACCGAGCGCGATACAGCCATCCTCATACAGCTCTTCCGCTACCGCTATCTCAATTCCAAGCAGCTCGTGGCGCTCCTGAAGCCGCAATCCGAAAAGCGCTTTGTTGAGCGGCTAGGCGACCTGTTCCATGAGACCGGCCTTATTGGCCGACCCAAAGCACAGTGGCGATTCGCCAACGCCAAATGCCAAAGCGTTTTCTATGAACTAACCGATCAGGGCCTCAGGTGGCTAACGCAGCAGGGCATACAGACCGACCGCGTCACCCTCTTTTCTCGCCGCGAGCGCCCCGGCGTGCGCACCCAGTTTGAACATCGCCTGCTCGTGATAGCGCATTTGGTGACGCTTGAACTGACCACCTTCGAAAGTCCCAACGAGCGCTTTGTGACGATTGACGAAATCCTTCGCCGCGCACCTGCAACCGTGCGCGATCTGCCCAATCCGTTGGCGGCCCCCATCACGCTGCGACCATCAGCAGCATTCCCCGAACTCAAACGGCCCTACAAAACGCACATCATACCCGATGCCATCTATGGCATTGAAAAGCTGATCGACGGTCAAAAACGCTATCGGTTCTTTGCCGTTGAAGCTGAGCGTACCAGCCCAAAAAAACGCGGCCAGCTCGACCTATCCAGCTCAGAGAAAAAACAACGCTTATACGCCGAACTGCATCGACAAAGCATCGCCCAAAGCCATCTCGGTATTCCGCATCTAAAGCTGCTGTTGGTTCACCCACCAGATCGCAGTTAAATATTCCCGTCTCTGCGAAAAAGTGATGACTGATCATGGCTACGTCTTGAGCGCCATGAAACCGCGTGCGAGCCCATAGCAAACGGTGACGGAGAGCCTTTTTCAAGCTTTCAATTTAAGTGTCGATCAATAGAAATGATAGGAACTTATCATGCCGTTTTCACTCTTTGGCAGCAGCCGTCGATCCTCTCGGAAGCGAACTCACCGTTCAAAACAATCGACTGCTCGAAGAAAGGCGAAGCGAACTAGCCCGCGCAATCGGGTGGGCAGAATGACCGCTGCACAAATGCGAGCCGCCCGACCCAAAAAGCTTGATCCGTGGTTTCGCTAACCAGTTTATGACTTTCGAAAGAGAACGAGCGGCTCACTGAACCGTTCCTTTTTGACCTACACATAAAAAGCCGCGCCAGAGGCGCGGCTTTTTCTTCGCTACAATACAAGGCGCTACTTGCTACCGCACTCGCACCGATGATCACATGCCATCGCTACTAAGGAACGTACTACGATATCCAGCACCGGCCTTGGTGAACGTGCGCTGATTTGGGCCCCAGTTAAATGCGACCTTGTTGACGGCGCAGCCGAGGATGCGCCGTCGGAAGGTACATTGCCAAGCGGGTCGATCTACTTGATCATAAACTCAGCAGCATAGCTTGCGGGTTGTCCGCGAAACTGGTTGTTCCACTCGGCACGGTACTGGGCCTGCCCAGATAGGGGCGCAAACACCCGCTCACCAAAGTTCAGCCGGAAACTGATGGTCGGGCCAGCGCCCACCATTATCGGCTGGTCAGGCAGAACAGTCTGGTTACGGTCAGCTATCTTGATGTCCCCGACAAACGCACCGTCGCCGGTTTGCTGCTTTATCTCCACCGTAAACGGGACCGAGAAGTCGGCGTCCGTCCGGAAAAGCCTACCCTCCAGTGTGCTACCCACCTCGATGACGCCACCAGCCCACGCCGTGACCGATGACACCGCCATGACGATAAACAGCGCTAAGAATAACTGGAGTTTGCGTGCCATTAGTTCATCCTCACCGTCGAGCGCGTGCCGTCGGTGCCAAGGAATGTACCACGATATCCAGCACCGGCCTTGGTGAATGTGAACTGGTTCCGACCCCAGTTGAACTCCACCTTGCTGGCGGCGCTGCCGGAATAAGGACGTGTGGTGCATTCGTTGCGGAAGCAGTATCGCAGTCGGCTCGCGCTTAAGAATTGAACCGTAGTGGGAGCCGCACCATCCCAAGTCCCAGAAAAGGTTTTGGTTGGAAAGCTGAGGGCTGCAGTTTCGGTTTCTGTGCTGGTGGTGTTACACGCAGTAAGGGTCAGCAACCCTGCGGCTAAGGTAATGGCCAATGTTGATGTTCTCACATTATCTCTCCCCGGTGAATAGCGGCTAGTTCAGAGTTTATTATTCCAATTGGAATATAACCATTTGGAATATATAACGATTGGAATTTAGTCAATCTGCTTTGCTAGGAAACGGCACAGCGGATGCGCGAAGGCCTCTATTCACCCATCAACCTGCGTCTATGTGAGATCATGAAGGAAGCGCGCCTCAATGCTGGGATGACGCAAGCCGAGCTGGCAAAGAAGACCAGCCGCACCCAAGCATATATTTCAAAGTTTGAGGCTAACCAATTGCGCTTGGACGTGGCAGATTTTCTGGTTTTTTGTACAGCTTTGGATATTGAGCCGAATAAAGTTATTGACCAGTTAGTTGTCGTTGAAGAATTGTAAATAATCACCCTTTTGCGCTTTCATGCTTGCTCCTTTTCATATTGTTTCATACAAATTCATATCGACAACTCTATTCAAGGGGAGGGCAGCATGGCTACCTATGTTGCAATGGAAGCACCAAATGAGATGATTGATAATTTGCCTGAAATAGAATTTGCCGAACTAAGAGCAAAATCTGTTAAAGACAATATAGATGAATTCGTAAAGCATATTCATAAAATAGCAGAAGAAGAAAGAGTATTAGACTGCGTTGGATTGTATTTACTTCACAAACATCATAACGATAGTGTGAATAAGTTTTTGGTTCGAAATTATACCGAAAACAGTATGCAAGTGAAGCTTGTTGATAAGTCAAATGACATAATTCCAGCTTCTTGGATGCTTGCGGAAGATGAGGAGGGTAATAACGTTCTATTGCCGACCGAATGGGCTACTGATGGCCGAGCAAAGAAACAGTTTGATAAGATACAGAATTCAGATTTTTTGGAAAAGTATGCCAGTGCATTGAAAGATGCAGAATTGGAGGAAGTTCTAGGATTAACACTCAGTTGGGCGGACGTAATGAATGTTGACGCTGATGAAATTCTAGTAGAGCAAACAAAATTTCAAGAAGGCGACATTTTTGAAGCAAATGTGGTGACTCCAGAGAAGGCCAGCAGCTTCTCTGAAGATGAACTGATTGAAACCAATTGGTTTTTTGGAATCAATAAGTCATGCAGATGCAGTCGAGTGCCCACCTACTGCGTTTCGTGGGCCACTTATTGCGTTAGGTATTCGCCAGGCCATGCGAGTGTAAGACGTTGTACTCGTAGGCGACTCGAACACAGACGCACGTGCGTTGGCTAATGATCCGTCAAAGCGAAGCAGCATCATCTGATGCTGCTTCTTTGGTCAAAGAACTGTTAAGCCGTGACTGCTTCCGCCAATGCCAGCGCCTCAAACACAATCATCTGCCTTGGCTCAGCTTCCCAGAGTTTACGCTTATGTGGAACCGAAGGTTCCAGTTGTGGGTACTTTATAGCCAACAATGCCGCTTCTTCATACTTGTTCGCGCAGCGCTGCGTACGGGCAATGGCGGCATTGTTGATCTTGGTTGTGTTCGCATAGTCGGCAAGCGCAGCGATGATTGCACGCACGTGCGCTGCCTTACGGCTAGCTCTATACGCCTCTTCCGTGACAATGAAGTTTGGCTGCAAATCTCGTATCCAGTCCTCAAGGAACTCCACTGCGACCTCGGGCGAGTGTGCCGCTTTGCTGGAAAGCTGCGTGTGCTCAAGTTCACCATCAGCAACCAGAACACAGCCAACTTTGCCGCTCGCCACAGCGATGCCGAGCACTCTTTTGTTCTACTGATCTGGCATCGCCTGCATGGCGAGCGCTAACGCTTCGAAATACAAAGTGGAGTGCGGTTCCGCTTCCCAGATACGTGGCTGTTTAGGCAGCCAAGGCACGAGCAATGGAAACTTAGCGACCAAATCTCGCGCTTCCTCGTATTTGTTCTTAAACTCCTGTTTGCGCGTGATAGCGGCATTGGCTAGCCCCGAACGCTCCGCCACCTCAGCCAACGCCTCCATAATGCGACGCGCTTTGCCACCCTTGTGTTTGGTACGATAAGGGTCTTCGGAGACCACCATGTCCGGCTTGAAAGTAGCGATCCATTTTTGGAGCTGCTCAGCCGCCCGAGCCGGTGAGGCGGCGCTGCGCCTTGAGGAACCCCAGTGCAGCAGTTCGGTACCATCGGTGAGCACATAGCCAATCCGGCCCGTGATAACGGCCACGGCCAACACCTTAAGCCGGTTCATGTCCCGTCATAGGCTCACCGTTGAGGCGGGCGGCTAGCTGATCAATGGAGTGGCTGCGATTGAACTGCCCAAGCCAATTTTTATGGCAAGCAGGAAGTGCGGGTATCTGCTCCTGTAACAGCCGATGCATATCTTCCATGACAACACCAAACAGGCTTTCAAATGAACGCCCATAGATAAGCGACAAGCCACATATCTCTCTGATTGACGGCACTGCCTGACCATTCTCCAACTTGGAGACCTTACTGTGGTTTGTACTTAACAAATGCGCGATATCGCGCTGTGTGAACCCCGCCTTCTTGCGGGCCACCTTCAAGTCGAGTGAAAAATCATCATTCATATGCTTACGTTTGGTTACTTATAAGCAGCCTGAGCGTAGCGTGGTGGCTCACTACGAGATAGACACCTCGTTTTTCCAATCCAGCAACCATGTGCACAGCACCCAAAGCAAAAACCACCAACTTGGCATGGGTGTGGGACGCGGAGGGCTAAGGCCCTCCGTCTCACGCCATACCAAGGTGGTGGCTTTGTTTAGGTGCTCTATGGTGATTTCCGAGTGTTCGTAGTTTGCCTGATCAGGAACGTGGTGCAAGCAGGTCGCCCGTGCGCAATCATGTCTTGCGACCTGCACCCACTATGACGCAGCATCGGCATACTTCTTTCTAAAGACACATACTTCGGCACACAGTTTCCGATCTGGCCAGAGCAAACCGGTATGCGGGCGCGTTCGCACGCGTATCCTGTGCCCCATGAATGAAAAACAACAAGATCAACTCGTCGCGTATCTGGCCTATTGTCGGCAGGTGCATGAACGCATGGTGACCGATGGGACATGGCCATGGCCCGTTGATGATTCGACTCTTGTCGGGGATTTGGTAGACTCCGAAGACGACCCCACCCAGCTATGAAATATTTCATCTACTGCCGCAAATCGCAGGAAGCAGAAGACCGGCAAGTCATGTCGCTTGAGTCGCAGAACGACGAGATCGAACGACTGCTTGAGCATAGACCCGACATCACCATCGTGGAGCGCTTCGAAGAGGCGTACAGCGCCAAACAGCCCGGACGACCGCTGTTTGATCAAATGATTGGCCGGATCGAACAAGGGGAAGCCGAGGGCATAATCGCGTGGCACCCAGATCGGCTGGCACGCAATTCCATGGACGGTGGCAAGATCATTCATTTGCTTGATCAGGGCCTATTGAAGGACCTGCAATTTTGCAACTTCACCTTCGAGAACAGCTCGCAGGGCAAGTTCATGCTCACCATCGTGTTTGGCCAGTCCAAATATTATGTCGATGAGCTCTCCACCAACGTCAAACGCGGACAACGCACCAAACTCAAAAATGGCTGGCTGCCTAATCGCGCTCCTATCGGCTACCGCAACTGTCCTGAGACCGGCACCATCATTCCTCACGAGCCACACTTTTCCACGCTGCGCCGCATATTCGACCTCGTACTTGCTGACCGACACTCGGTTGCAGCTATTAGCCGGATCGTCACCAAAGACTGGGGTTATCGCACCCCGCAATGGAAAACCCGTGGTGGAAAGGCCCTGTCGCGATCAGCCTTATATCGCCTCGTCACCAATCCGTTTTATGCCGGATATGTGTCTTGGAACGGCCAGCTACACGCGGGTCAACATCCGCCGATTATCACTAAAGCCGAACATGCGCGCGTCCTCGAACTGGTACGGAAACCGGAGAAGGAACGAAGCAAACGCCTTGAGTTCAAATATGGCGGGGTCTTTCGCTGTGGTAGCTGCGGCCGCGCGGTGACTGCTGAACGCAAACGCAAACCAAGTGGCCGCACTTATACTTATTATCACTGCACCCGCGTGCACCAATCGCCAAAATGCACGCAGCCCTCCATTGAAGAGCGCGTGCTTGACCAGCAAGTGGACGCTTTTGTCAAAGCTATCAGCTTACCAAAAAACAGCTTTGACCAGTTCGCTAAGATGCTGGCTGGGTGGCAAGCCGACAGTAAGTCACACGCCATGCAAGAGCAGGCGAACTGGCAAGCTCAAGTGAAGGCCCTCGATACCCAACTGCATAATTTGACCGACCTGCGCATTCGCGGCCTCATCGACGATGCAGACTTCACCGACCGCAAACGCCAACTAACGATTGAGCGTGATAGAGCTAACGAAAACGCTCAACATGCGGAAGAAGAAAAGAATATGTTCGAACCCGTCCTGTTGCTGGGAAAACTGTGTAGCAGAGCCACATCGTGGTGGTCGGAGGCTAAACCTGAGACCAAACGAGCCCTGCTCCAAATCCTGTGTTCGAACCCACGCTTGCAAGACAAAAAAGCGTTGCTGGACCCCATCAAACCATTCGCGTTGATGCTTGATATGATCGGAAATCCCGTTGTGCGGGCAGATAGGGATTTTGTTCGAACCGACGAAGTTGATGGTGAGCACCAAGGAACCCGAAAAGTTTTGTCCGGGCTATGCCAGCAAACAGAGCTTCAGGAGCGAACTGATCAATTGCGCTCACTGGTTGCTGCGACGAACGGAAAAGAATGTTCCAATCAGCAAAACGTGGCTGGTACCCGTTAGACGGCAGAAGCGTTATTTTGTGGGTCTGTGCTCAAACCAATAAGTGTGACGCTCATCGGCAAAACTTTGGGGCGTGAGCCACGCCGGGTTTTCGGCATTCGCCAATCAGATCGGCTTTTCCATCAGTATGTGATTGGTCAGACCGGCGTCGGCAAAACTTCATTGCTCTTCAGCCAAATGAAGCAAGACATCCAAAACGGGCAAGGTTTTTGCGTTATCGATCCGCATGGTGATTTGGCAAATCAGCTTGAGCCCCTACTGCCGCAAGATGCAGTCTACTGGAATGCAGCCGATCCGGGCAATGAATATGGCTACAATCCACTAACCCCCGTATCGGCACAATACCGCCCACTGGTCGCATCAGCCTTGATTGATACCCTCAAGAAGCAATGGGCCGATGCCTGGGGTCCACGAATGGAACACCTATTGCGTTACTCGCTGTTGGCTCTGCTTGAATATCCAAGTGCCACCATTGCCGACATCATGCCGATGTACCTTGAGAAAGACTTTCAGCGGCGTGTCGTCAGTTGCGTTACCAATCCGTACGTTTGCCGCTTCTGGACCTCGGAGTTCGAGACCATGAAATACAAAGGGGCAGTGGATGGTGTCGCTCCTATCGCGAATAAGCTCGGCGGCTTTTTGGCGCATCCGGTTGTCCGGCAGTCTGTGACCAAACCAGCGAAGCCACTGCGGTTTCGTCAGCTCATGGACGAAGGACGCCCGATGGTTATCAATCTCTCCAAAGGTAGACTCGGTACCGATACGGCGAATGTGCTTGGTGGCATGGTTTTGTCCGCGATGAGCTATGCTGCGTACAGCCGGCAGAACATTCCTGAGGCAGAGCGCCGACCGTACTTCCTGTATGTGGATGAGTTTCACTCATTCACCACGTCAGCGCTCGCGGACATGCTTTCAGAGCTGCGCAAATATAGACTTGGGCTGGTGCTCGCTCACCAGCACACCGGGCAGTTGGACAAAGGCGTGCTGCAGGCAATTATGGGAAATGTTGGAACCTTGCTGGCGTTTCGGGTTGGTGCGAGTGACGCCGCTGTCTTATCGAAGCAACTGGGAAATAACGTTCCGTCGCCAAGCGATTTGGTGAAACTCGCAAACTACGAGTGCTATGCTCGATTGTTGACGGATGGCATCCATACAAAAACGTTTAGTGCGACCACCATTACAGAACGCAAGATCCTATAATTTAAAAGGATTCGAATTTGATCGGATTTTATAATTAACTTGTTTCTATATAAAATAATAATAAATAGATATATATACTACATTAAATAGTTTTTAGCAATTAATTTATTAAATAAATATTTTTATATAAATACCTGCAAAACGTAGATGACCGACAATCCCCTGGTGTCGATGCGCCCCATCTTATTTTTTGGCATTTGCTGTATGAATGCTAAAATGTTTCAATCTCACACTGAAAGGTCGGAATATAACAAGATGAGGATATATTATGGATGAAACGAATCAAACCAAAGCTACTGAGAAATTTTGGGCAGGTGGGTTCCTATACAATCCAGAAAATGCGTCAGTTTTCCTGCATCAAAGAGACGGAAACACGAAATTTAACCCACATAAATGGGCCTTTTTCGGTGGATTAAATGAAGGTCCGGAGAGTCACAGGACTTGCTTCATTCGGGAATTAAAGGAGGAAATCGCCTACAGTGCGGTAATTGGAGAGCCTCTCAAGCTCAGAGAGTATATGAATACAGAACTTTCTACCTATCGGGTCGTATATTTTCTTATTTCAAATATGGAGCTCTCTAACTTTGAGCTTGGAGAGGGTGCTGGATTTAACTGGATTAATTTAGAAAACATAGATAAATATGATCTCACTGACCTGACTCGTGAAGACCTAGATTTTTTCATCTCAACGATTTTGTCCTAGTTCAGATGTCCTTATTAGATTGGTTTCTTAATCTGGATACCAGAGTGCAAGTCGCAATAACATCTACTTTGATAATTTCATTGGGGCTAGTCATTGCGTTGTACAATCTCAGGCTTCTGATACGCTCACAAACTATGCAATCGGCTTCTCAATTCCTTGATTTCCTTGAGTCTTGCAAATCAGATAGGCACATAATTTATAACGAATTTGTTTTTGACCCAAACCATCCTGAAGAACTACCACAAGAGCATCGTGAGGCCGCTGAGCGCGTAATTGACTCGCTCAATCGTATAGCCATGTTCATTGAAAATAAGCTGCTAAAGCCAGAGTTTGTGTTCAGCTTGTGCCATACCGTAGTAATTCGATGCTGGTTCAAACTCGAACCTTATGCCGCCTACAAAGAGCAACAAATTGGAGGCAGGTATGCGCGTCGAGTAAAAAGACTTGATGTACGCGCGAAGTCTTTTCATGATATTCGTCCACATCAACGCATTACTTCGATCAAAATTCAAACACCACAATCCGAAAAAAACACTCCTATTGTAATTTATAAGACAAATAAATTGACCGGAGTTAGTGGATTTTTTCAGAGATTATTTTGGCGCATTCAATATGTGTTCAAGATATATTAAATTGTTGATCCAAACCGATGAAACGCGCATTTGAGATTTTTGGACTTCCTGACTTTTGTCGTGCTTACGTATCGTTGCGAAGTGGCGGCAATAGCACCGGGAATTTTGATAGCCTAAATATGAGTTTTAAAAATGATGATTACCAAGCCGTACTAGGTAACCGTATCCTGTTTAGTAAAGAAATTGAAATTCCTGTTAGGGATTTCGTATTTTGTAAGCAGGTACACTCAAATAACGCTTTGCTTGTGCGTGAGAAGGACCGTGGGGCTGGATCTATTTCAATTAATACAGCGATCCCGGACACAGATGCATTATACACGACCATTAAGGGATGCGCACTTAGTGTGCTTATTGCTGATTGTGCGCCGGTGTTCTTTGCTTGCAGACGCACCAAAGGGATAGCAATTGCGCATTGCGGTAGGGCGGGTTCTACAAACGGTTTAATTGGAAACGTGATCGATCACATGAAGGCCGACTTTGGAAGTGTCCCAAAAGATATATTTGCTGTAATTGGGCCACATATTTCTGCGAAGAACTACCCAATACCAGAAAATTCAGCCAAGAAAATTATCTCAGATTTCTCAGATACTAGCGGTATAATTAAATCTGATGATATATATAAGTTGGATTTGTCGGTTCGAATAGAAAGTGAATTGCTAAAGGCTGGCTTGAAAAGCACAGCAATATCAAAAAATATAAGATGCACTTTTGACGAGGATGAGACATTTTTCTCGGAACGTCGGCAAGGTGCGCCATGCGGTAGGATGATTGCAACTATCTTATCTACTTAGTAGGTATGATCCGGGCAATAATCTCGCTATCGAGAAGCTCAATCGTTAAAAGACTATTCAGCAATTTCTCGGTCTATTTTTGAGGAACTAGTTTGGCTTACGCCATCGTTGGCCTTTATTTACAGCTCGGCGCCATGCAACTATCCTATACACACTTATCCACAACCAACACAACACATCGTTTGCGGTAGCCCCGAAGGTGGTCTGACTTCTGCCACCGCTCAAATAAATCTTTATTTTCAATAACTTAGAAGAAGAAAATGGCGCACCCGGGAAGATTCGAACTCCCGACCCCCAGATTCGTAGTCTGGTGCTCTATCCAGCTGAGCTACGGGTGCTTGCCGATGCTGATACAAGTCAGCGCAGGGCGGCGTGGTAACGCCGCCAAAGCCTAAAGGCAAGAGACATCCATACAAAAATTGCGTCTTGCGTTTTGGACTTTGCTTATTTGACTAGGCGAATATGTCCGCCGTCGGATGAAGATGTTCCATCGTCATGATTGGTCGGCGTTCGTCCCGCAACAGCGCCGGGCAGAATGATGTCAAAATGCGTGCCCACGAGGCGGTCTTCGCGCAGGACAATGCTACCACCATGCGCACGCACCAATTCATCGGCTATGGCAAGGCCGAGACCGGAGCCGCCACTTGATTGCGAGCCACGGAAAGCGTCGAACAGGTTTTCGCGGGCCTTCTCGGGAATGCCGGGGCCGGTATCTTCCACCATCAGCATCGCATCAGCCCCATTAGCGTAGGCACTTATTGTCAGGCGATGAACCGCGTCCGGCATCGGACGGCTTTTCATTGCCTGAACCGCATTGCGGGACAGGTTCATTAAAACGCGGAACAGTTGGTCGGGGTCGGCGTCGATCTCAAAAGCTGAATGCGCCTTGACTTCAAAATCGATCAATTCACCCATGTCACCTGCCAGCAACTCACCGACATCGCGCGCCAGATCAGCGGGCTTGATGCGACGGCGCTGTGGTGCAGTTTCTTCAGGTTTCCCATAGGCCAGCACGTCGCTTGAGTAGGAAACAGCGCGGGAAATGGCCCGCATCAATTTAGGTGCAAACCTTTGAATGGACGGGTCAGCGGTTTCGGACAAACGGTCTGACATCAGTTGCGCCGATGCCAGAATGTTGCGCATGTCATGATTGATCTTGGAAACGGCCAACCCCAAGTCGGCCAGCTTTTTCTGGTTGCGCAAGGTGCGCTGCAACTGATTTTGCATACCCGACAATTGTTGCTCCGCTACGCCCAACTCATCGTTTCGAGCTGATGGATCGATAACGGAACCAGGATCTTCAGGATTGTCGCCAAAGGCGATCATAGAACTGCTCATTCTGCGGATTGGCATGATCATAATCCGGTTGATCGCCATGAACACCAAGGCCGCAGTAATAAACGAAATGATCAGCGAAATGACCAAAACGTTGCGCCCGTAGATCAGCATCGCATTGCGCAAATCGCGGTCTGCGATGAAGATCTCAATCGGATCTGTCGTGCCGCCAATGGTGCCACTGACCCTCAACATGCGGTCACCGCCAAAAAACAATGTGTCGAACGCTGACACAATGGCATTGAGAGGGTTCATCTGGTTGATTGCCACATGCGCGTCAACGCTGAGCGGCATGTCGCTCACGATCAGCAATTGTGACTGAGAGCCTCGGCGCAAAGCGATGGCCTCTACGCCGGTCGCCATAAGCACATCCTGTTGTACCGTTTCTGGCAGCTCAAAGTTTTCTTCAGCTGTAATGATAACGCTCGCCGCAGCCACTGTATCGAGCCGCTGTTGGAGCCAGACTTTACCGAAATTAGCAACAGAGGGCACAAAGATGAGCACTTCCGCGATCATCACGAACAAAATCGTCAGCCACAGCAGCTTGGAGGACAAGCTGCGAAACCTCGTTGGCATTTGTCGCTGCGCCATGGTGCCTCCCCGGTCGCGTTGGACATCATATAGTTGGGCTGGCGCGAACGCCAACCCGAGCTTTTCAAACTATCAGCCGAAGCGGCGCAAAAATCCGATAATTTTGCGCACCATTGGTTTTCGCGTCATTGGTGCAGAAAATGACGTAGCTGCGCGCTTGGTGATTTCAGTCATGGTCGGATAGGGCGCGATGAACCCGCGCAAGTCTTGCACCTTCATTTTCTTTGAAACGGCCAAGGCAAACACGTTGATCATTTCGCCGGCACCGGTGCCGGCAATGGATGCGCCAAGGATTTTACCCTTTTTGTCCGTGATCACTTTGACCAGCCCCTCAGTCTTGCGCTCTGCTTGGGCGCGGTCGTTCTCCGCGTAAGGCCAGCGAAGGACGCTTATCTCTTTTGATTTCTTGCGCGCGGTCTCTTCGTCAAAACCGACATGGGCCAATTCCGGGTCTGTGTATGTTGCCCATGGGATTATGTCGCGGTTCTCTTTGCCCGGCACACGAAACAGGATGGATTGAACGACGAGACCGGCATGGTATCCGGCCACGTGTGTGAACTGCAGGCCGCCGGCGACGTCGCCGATTGCATACACTTTCTTGTTGGATGTGCGAAGATCGCGACCGACTTTGATGCCCCGGCGATCATAGTCGATGCCAGCCATTTCAAGATCCAGTCCGTTAACATTTGCGATGCGTCCTGTTGCAACGAGGATGTGCGATCCGGAAACCGTTGCCTGCCCCTCTTCACTTTCAACCAAGACGTTGACGCCGGTCTTGCCTTTCTTCTCGACGCCGACAACTTTGGTGTTTTCCAAAATCTTCACGCCATCGGCACGGATGTTTTTCAGCACAACTTCAGCCAGTTCGGGATCATCTTTGCCGAGTGCCTTGAAGCCTTCAATGACGGTCACTTCCGAACCAAGACGGCGATGTGCCTGCGCCATCTCCATACCGATTGGGCCTCCGCCGATAACGATCAAATGTTGCGGCTTTCTCGTCTGATCCCAAAGGCTCTCGTTGGTAAGATACGGTACGGTGTCCAGCCCGGGAATCGGCGGAACAAACGCCGACGAACCGGTGGAAACAACGATACGGCGTGCTCTGATTTCGTAATCCTTGGTGACGACCGTATTGGCATCTTTAAACTTGCCATAGTCTTCAATGACCTTGACGCCCAGGCCCGTAAACCGCTCGACACTATCATTAGGTGCGATTGCGCCGATTACAGAATGCACATGGTCGTGCACTTTACCGAAGTTCACCTCGGGTTCGATGGATTTAATGCCAAACTTGTCTGCATGCCGCATGGTGTTGGCAGCCTTGCCAGCGGCGATGATTGCCTTGGAAGGTACACAGCCATAGTTCAGACAGTCGCCACCCATTTTGCCGCCCTCAATCAGGACCACAGAGACCCCGAATGCTGCTGCTGCTGCGGCAACAGTCAGGCCGCCTGAACCGCCGCCAATGACACAAATATCTGGTGTGAGTATTTCGGACATTTTTAAACCCCTCATTCTTTCAATCTTGGGAGAGGCGAACGGCATGCACCTGTTGCATCGGTTGATGCCGCCGTTCGCTTGTTTGTTGTTGTTAGTTGGATGTGTTGGTTTCAGGTGTTTTTCTAAGACGCTTGATAAGCATCGGGATGGTCGCCACGGCGGCCAGCGCAGCAAACGCAAGCGTGATTTCGGTGGTTACAAGATCGCCAACGCTTGGCGTTGTACCTGCCGCTTCTGCCGCTTCCAGAACACTGCCAACACCTTGGCCGAGGAATGTGTACGCAAAGGTACCTGGCAAGATGCCGAAGAGCGTAGCAATCACATAGGTGCGGACTGGCACATTAAAGAGTGCTGGCGCAATGTTCATGATAAAGAACGGAAAGACAGGCGCCAGACGCAAGATCAAAAGATAGCTGAACGCCTCCTTTTCGAAGCCTTCGGCAAGATTTTTCACGCGCCCACCAACTTTCTCAGTCAGGAAATCACCAAATGCGGACCGTGCGACCAGGAAGATGGCCGTTGCGCCGATAGTGGCGCCAACCGCTACTGACAGGCCACCGACAAACCATCCAAACAGAAAACCTGCAAATATGGTCAGGATGGACGCTGCTGGAAATGAGAATGCAACGGCGACCGCGTACACAATTGTAAAGCCAACAATGGACAGAAGGTAGTTGTCAGCCACATAGGCCGCCATCGCCTCGCGGCTTTGAGCCAAATATTCCAGTGTGAAGAAGCGGTGCCAACCCATTGCATAGGCAAAGGCGAGGCCAGCAACCACGACTGCCAAAGGAGCAAACCGCTTCCATGCTGGGGCGGCGTCAGGTGCGGTTTGATTGTCTTGCGGCATTGTCATTGCCGTTTGTGTATCAGTCATCGGTTAAGTTCCAGTCATTTGCATCGGTTATGCGACGTGGAACGCCGCGGTCGAATGCAGAGATGACGGGATCAGATTTCAACAACAACTCACAAACCCTTGAAACGCAGCGATGTTACGGAACACTCACGACGCTTCACCGTGCGGTGAGCCCGTTGGCATGATACTCACATGTTCGTGATCGATAAGGGCGGTTCGCGTTGACATTTGACCTTTTTTCAAACATAAGCCGCCCAACTTGACGGGCCTTGACCCGGTGCGTGGCTTTGACACGCAAAAAACCACAAAATTAAAGAAAAAGGTCGTCCCCAGAGGCGGTAAAAAATTATGGCCACGAAACGTACATTCCAACCTTCTCGCCTGGTACGCAAACGCCGTCACGGCTTCCGTTCGCGCATGGCAACAGCGGCAGGTCGCAAGGTTTTGGCACGCCGCCGTGCCAAAGGCCGCAAGAGCCTGTCTGCCTGACAGGCACCGAACCATTTGCCAAACGATAGCTTTCTGACACCGGAAGTTCGCATGCTACGCAGCAGAGGCGAATTTCTACGCGTGCGATCAGGCCAGCGTCGACGTGGTTCGCTGGTTCGTTTGGAGGCCTTGCGCCGCGATATTTCTGAACCTCATAAAGAGCCGAGGGTTGGTTTCACCGTATCAAAGAAGAACGGGAACGCGGTTCGCCGCAATCGGATAAAAAGGCGATTGCGTGAGGCAGTGCGCCATTGCGCCACGGATGTCATGCGCCCAAATCATGACTATGTCATCATCGCAACGCCATTGGCGTTTACGGCTCCTTATCAAGCCTTGTGTGATGATGTGCGATCAGTCATTGAGGCAGCAAACAGCAAGCTCGCTTGTGAACCAAAAAACGCACGCTAAAGCGACGGAAACAGATCGATGGACGAAAACAACCGCAATCTCTTTCTGACAATCGGCCTGTCAGTCGCCATATTGGCGCTTTGGCAAGTTTTCTTCATCAATCCGCGTATTGAAGCGGAGCGCCAGGCACAACTTGAGTTGGAGGCGCAGCAACAAATATCGCAGACAGTTGATGGTGCCGGTTCTAATGGTTCGGATGTGCCGACGCCGGTCGCACCCGGCGCATCAGCGATCCCCGGCGCCACAAGTGATGCTTCTTTAAACCGTGAAGCCGCACTCGCTACGGCGGAACGTGTTGTTATCGATACGCCTACGCTGCATGGGTCATTGAATTTGCGCGGCGCGCGCTTTGATGATCTGACGCTTGCCGATTATCATGAAACTGTCGATCCAACATCACCAGAAGTTGTGGTGCTCTCGCCCATCGAGACAGATCGCGCCTATTTTGCCGAGTTTGGATATGCGGGCCTTGATGGTGCCCCCGGACCGCAAACCGATTGGACGCTGGCGTCTGGCACTGAGCTAACGCCAACCAGTCCGATTGTCCTGACTTATGAAGCGCCAAACGATCTCACATTCGAGAGACAGATCAGCGTCGACCAGAACTATATGTTCACGATCACAGACACGATCACCAACAATGGCGCAGGTGCGGTGGCTCTTTCCGACTATGGTCGCTCCATTCGCTACTTCAAACCCGATATTGCACCGATCTGGATTTTGCACGAAGGTCTCATCGGGTTCCACGGAGAAGACCGCCTGCAAGAGTGGACCTTCAATGAGATGGAAGACACCGGCACCTTTGAAGGCGCAAAAGCTTCAAGTGGCTGGCTCGGCATCACCGACAAGTATTGGGCAACAGCGCTCATCCCGACGCAGGGTGAGACTTTCCAACCGCGCTACTCTTACTTTGCTGACGGACGCGCGCGCTACCAGTCTGACTTTCTCGGCGATGCCATTACGATCGATGCGGGTCAATCAGCGACCGTTGAGAACCGGCTTTTTGCCGGCGCAAAAGAAACACCGGTGATCGACTCTTACCAGGCTGACCTTGGCATTGAACAATTCGAGTTGATGGTTGACTGGGGCTGGTTCTACTTCATTACCAAACCACTCTACTACCTGCTGGACTGGTTGTTTGGCTTGATCGGCAATTTCGGTGTGGCCATTTTGATCGCCACAGTGATCATCAAACTGATCTTTTTCCCGCTGGCCAACAAGTCTTACGCCTCAATGGCGCGCATGAAGCTCGTGCAACCCAAAATGCAAGAGCTCAAGGACCGCTACGGCGAAGATCGCGAAAAACTGCAGAAGGCAATGATGGATCTCTACCGCAAGGAGAAGATCAATCCTATTGCTGGCTGCTGGCCCATGCTGATCCAAATTCCGGTATTCTTCGCGCTCTACAAAGTGCTCTATGTGACAATAGAAATGCGCCATGCGCCATTCTTCGGTTGGATCCAGGATTTGTCGGCGCCCGACCCGACATCGATATTCAACCTGTTCGGGCTTCTGCCTTATGATCCGGCTTCTATTCCGCTTATCGGGATTTTGCTGGCTGTTGGCGTATGGCCGCTGCTGATGGGCATTACAATGTTTGTTCAGATGCAGATGAACCCGGCACCACCGGATCCCACCCAACAAATGATCTTCCGCTGGATGCCAGTTATGTTCACATTCATGCTGGCCCAATTCTCTGCCGGACTGGTTATCTACTGGGCTTGGAACAACTTCCTCTCCATCCTGCAACAGGGCTTCATCATGAAGCGCAATGGCGCCGAAATAGCTCTGTGGGATAATCTCAGGTCGATGTTCAAGAAAAAGGCCGAGCCTGCCGAGTAGGCTGGCATTGCCTTGAACGCGCCAACCCCACCCACCTCCAAAGTCTGGCGTGCGCTCACGGCGCGCGGTGCGTGGACGTTCGTTCGAGGTGTCCCGTCAATGGAGTTCTTACCGCCGCTGGGACCACCGGAAATCGCCTTTGCCGGGCGCTCCAATGTCGGCAAATCATCGCTGATTAATGCATTGACCGGCAAGAACGGATTGGCCCGCACATCCAATACACCCGGACGGACTCAAGAGCTGAACTTTTTTGTGCCTGACGGCTATTCGGGTGACATGAGCGACCTGCCGCCGCTAGCGATCGTGGACATGCCTGGCTATGGCTATGCCGAGGCACCCAAAGAAAAGGTCGACGCCTGGACAGAGCTGGTAATGGACTATCTGCGGGGGCGCGTGACCCTGAAGCGGGTCTTTCTTCTGATTGACAGTCGCCACGGCATAAAACCCAACGACAAGGACGTTATGAAGCTGCTGGATAGCGCTGCCATGTCTTATCAGATCGTCCTGACAAAAACCGACAAGATCAAACCGCCAGCGGTTGAAAAACTGCTGGCGAAAACACTTCAGGATATCGGGAAGAACCCAGCGGCGTTTCCGGAAATTATCGCCACCTCGTCAGAAAAAGGGCGCGGCATGGATGATCTGCGCCGCGCCATTCAAAATGCAATCGAGCCGCGTTAGCCTAGGACTGCTTCAGAACCATCGGCTGGCTTGAACACCATGGCGACACCATTGATGCAGTGGCGCTTGCCGGTCGGCTGCGGGCCGTCATCGAAAACATGGCCAAGGTGACCACCGCAGCGTGAGCAATGCTCTTCTGTGCGTGGGTAGAGCAAAACATAGTCCACTGAATAAGCAACCTTGCCTTCAATTTCCTGCCAGAAGCTTGGCCAACCGGTACGGCTGTCATATTTGGTTTCGGACAGGAAAAGCTCTTGGTCACATCCCGCACAATGGAAAACGCCAGCGCGCTTTTCATCGTTGAGCGGCGACGTAAAGGGACGCTCTGTGCCATCTTCGCGTAGCACATAATATTGCATCTCGGTGAGTTGTTCGCGCCACTCGGCGTCTGACTTCATGATTTCAAACATGCCCTTTTTGCCAGAAGCGGCCACGGCAACGCCACGTCCACCGAGCAATTGAGTTGCGGTCAACGTTGCGGCGCCACCCAGTCCAAGTGCAAATAGATTGCGTTTTGTAATCATCGGTATCTCCAGTCTTTGGATAGCCTATTAGCAAAATCGCTGACGAAACGCTCATAACCTCTGTTCGCTTTTTCGTGATCGCCGTTACAACTCTCCAGCAACATTGCGGCGCGTTCCTTTAGGCAGTAAGCGTCAACGCCAATATAACTGACTGCATGATGACATGATCGACACGCCTGAAAACTCGTCCGCCTTCAATGAAGCGCATATCCTGGCAAAAGCCCTGCCTTACATGCAGCGCTACGAAGGCCAAACGGTTGTGATCAAGTATGGCGGCCACGCCATGGGCGATGCAGAGCTTGGCAAAGCGTTCGCGCAAGACATCGCACTACTCAAACAATCGGGCGTCAACCCATTGGTCGTGCATGGCGGCGGACCACAAATCGGCGCGATGCTCGAACGCATGGGCATTCAATCTCACTTTGAGGGTGGACTGCGTGTCACGGACAAGAAAACCGTCGAGATCGTAGAGATGGTTCTGGCTGGTTCGATCAACAAAGAGATCGTTGCGATGATCAACAACGCCGGCGCTTGGGCAATCGGCCTTTGCGGCAAGGATGGTAATTTGGTCTATGCCAAAAAGGCTGAGAAATCGGTCGTTGATCCGGACAGCAATATTGAACGGGTTGTTGACTTGGGCTTTGTGGGTGAACCGGCAGATGTGGACCGCACCCTTCTTGACCATCTTGCCCAATCGGAAATGATCCCTGTGATCGCACCTGTTGCACCGGGGCGCGACGGTGAAACCTATAACATCAACGCGGACACATTTGCGGGCGCCATCGCCGGTGCCGTTACTGCACAACGCTTGCTGTTTCTGACCGACGTGCCGGGGGTTTTGAACAAGGATGGTGATCTCATCAAACAGCTGACTATCAGCGAGGCCCGCGACCTGATCGCGGATGGCACGATTGCCGGTGGCATGATCCCGAAAGTTGAGACCTGCATTCAGGCGCTGCAAAAGGGCGTCAAAGGGGTTGTGATCGTCAACGGCCGCGTGGCCCATGCAGTCCTGCTGGAACTCTTCACCGACCATGGGGCGGGCACCTTGATCGTCCACGATGGTGCCTAGGCATACCCGATGAGCAACAACACGCCCGATACAATCAAGAAGCAGCCGGTAATCTCGCGCGCCGATATGCGTTCCCGAAACACAAGGGCTGTCGTTGCTAAAGCGAACAGCATTTCAACCTGCGCAACGGCTTTTACGGCTGCAGCAGTCTCCAGCGTCATTGCCGTGAACCAGCCATAGGATGCCAGCGCACCGACAAAACCCACGGACAGGCTTAGGGGCCATTTCCGCAGCAAATGCAGAAGGTCACCCGGTTCACGCAAAATGAGCCAGATACCCAACAGAACGGACTGAATAGTGATCGCTGCACAGAGCGTTACTGCGCCTTGGATCAAAAAGCTCGGGCCACCCAAGGCCAGTGATGCGGCGCGGAACGCGACGGCCGCGAAGCCGAAGATTGTGGCTGATCCCAAACCAACCAAAGCGGCCTTTGTTCCCAATGAAGCCAGCATAGCCATTGGCGACAAACGGGTTTCCGTCAGCGAAATCAACATCACGCCAAAGACCGAGATGGCGACTGCAATCATCAGTATGAGCGATGGCACTTCAGTCAGAATGATAGCGCCGAACAGGGCAGCCAAGACGGGCTCCACGCGAACATAAGCGCCAGCGACTGCAAAATTTTTCAGCGTGAAAGCAATGATCAAGAGTAACTGCGCGCTGATTTGAGCGATCGCAGCCAAGACTATCCAGAACCAAAAGCTGGATGGCAGTGCCGGCAAGGCGTTTCCTGTCCATTGAAGTGCTAGCCAAAGGAATAAAAAGGCGAACGGCCCGCCAAAACCAAAGCGCACAAATGTTGCCGCAGCCGTGCCAACTTGGCCGCGCAAGTGCTTTTGCAGAGCAGAGCGAATGTTCTGCACAAAGGCTGCGCCAACGGTAATGAGCACCCATACTTCCATGGCGCGCTTGTGGAGGAAAATCGTGTTGCTACGCAAGGCCCCTTGCCCTGCCGCAAACGCGTGTCATGTAGGGCCTATGACGAATTTGCCAGCGCCTGAAGACTTTGCCCATATCTCCGAGTGGGTGTTTGATCTCGACAATACCCTTTATCCGCATCACTCGAACCTCTTCTCACAGATTGATGTGAAGATGACGGACTATGTAACAGAGCTATTGCAGTTGCCTCGCGATCAAGCGCGCAAAGTTCAGAAAGACTACTACAAAGAGTTCGGCACAACGCTTCAGGGCCTGATGATGCGCCACGATGTCGATCCTGACGATTTTCTGGAGAAGGTGCATGATATCGACTATTCATGGCTCGCGCCGGACCCAGCCTTGGGCGATGCGATCAAAGCGCTACCGGGCCGCAAGTTCATCTTTACCAATGGGGACCGCGGCCACGCGGAACGCACGGCACGCCAACTGGGCATCCTCGATCATTTCGACGATATTTTCGACATTGTTGCAGCCGAATTGGTGCCGAAGCCAGCCGGTTCCACCTACGACAAGTTCCGGTCCATGCACCGTGTCGATTGCGAGAACGCCGTGATGTTTGAAGATCTGGCGCGCAATCTTGTCGTTCCCAAAACGCTCGGCATGAAGACAGTGCTGATTGTTCCCAACAATTTTGAAGCGACGTTCTCAGAGATTTGGGAGCGCGATGGGGTCAATGATCACGTTGATTTTGTGACTGACGATCTGGCGACTTTTCTGCGTGGGGTTATGCCCGCTTGAGCCAAAAATTCACAAGCGTTGAAGCGCGGATCGATCGCGCTGCACACCATGTGCTCGACCGCCTACCGTCTAGCGGCATTGCCGGCGCGTTGGTGGAGTTTCTGGTGTTCGGCATCAAACAAGCATGGGCCTGCATTTTCGGTGGACTATTGCTGGGGCTCATGATCGCCACACGCATCTATTGGCCTGATGCGATGCCGATCCATCGCTACGACTTTCTTTTTCTGGCGGCCATCAGCATTCAGGCAGCACTACTGCTCTTGAAACTTGAAACATGGGACGAAGCCAAGGTGATTCTGGCCTTCCACATTGTCGGCACCGTGATGGAACTGTTCAAAACGTCAGTCGGCTCATGGACCTACCCGGAAGAGGCGGTGTTCAGACTTGGCGGTGTGCCCTTATTCTCGGGCTTCATGTATGCGGCGGTAGGCTCATACATTGCGCGCATCACCCGCATATTTGACATGCGCTATACGGGCTTCCCCCCCTTGTTGGCAGCAACGTTTTTGGCCACTGCGATCTATGTGAATTTCTTCTCGCACCATTTCATTATTGATATCCGATATGCCCTATTTGGACTCACCGGGATTATATTCTGGCGTACGTGTGTGCATTATCGCGTGTTTCGCTGGCGGTTGAAAATGCCACTGCTGATCGGCTTTTCGCTTGTCACGCTCTTTATCTGGATCGCTGAGAATATCGCGACCTGGTCAAACGCATGGCTTTATCCCAACCAGACCAGCGGTTGGGTGCCGGTCTCCTCATCCAAACTTGGGGCCTGGTTCCTGCTGATGATCATCTCGTTCGTGCTGGTGCAACTGGTCCACAAGCCGCGTGGATTGGACGCTACTGAAGATCATGAAAATCAGAGATAATCTCCCAAGCTTCGTCTGCGGTATCGACGAACGAAATCAGTTCCACATCACCTGGTGAGATCGTCCCTTGTTCCGCCAAAAAGTCGAGATTGATCGCTCCCTTCCAGAAAGCCTTCCCAAACAGGATGAACGGAACCCGCTCCATGCGACCGGTCTGGATAAGCGTCAGTGTTTCAAAAAGCTCATCCATTGTGCCGAAGCCACCCGGGAAAACAGTGATCGCTTTGGCGCGTAGAAGGAAATGCATCTTGCGGATCGCAAAATAGTGGAAGTTAAAGCACAGTTCAGGCGTTACATATTCGTTAGGGGCCTGTTCATGCGGCAGCACGATGTTTAGACCAATCGACGGCGCTCCCTCATCGGCTGCGCCGCGATTGCCAGCTTCCATAACGCCGGGGCCGCCCCCGGTTACGACCACCATCTCGCGATTATAGGTGGACGTAGAATAGCGCGAGCAGAGCGCCGCAAACTTGCGTGCTTCCGCATAATATTTGGCGTTAGCTTCGAGATTTTTCTTTTGCGTTTCGTTCTTGGCTGCCCAAGCTTCTCCGCCTGGCTCGGGAATACGTGCACCGCCGAACATGACGACGGTTGAACAAATGCCGCGTTCTTCCAAAAGCATTTCCGGCTTTAAAAGTTCCAATTGAAGCCGTACCGGGCGCAATTCATCGCGGCACATAAAGTCGGGATCGTCAAAGGCAAGCTTATAGGCCGGTGCCCGCGTCTGGGGCGTATCAGGTACGGCTTTCGCATGCGCCATATCGTCGTGCGATTTTACCAGTGGATCCCACACATCATCGCCCGTTCTTTTCATCGCCATGTGCTTTCCTCCAGATTTCTTCTTTTGTTCGAATCTTTCACGCCTGCGTTGACCCATCTTAGACGCTGAAATAACTACCGCGCCAAGCCATCTATTTAAAACTGACCAATTTCAAAGAAAGCCAGCTTTATGACCGACCATGCCGCGCTGCAAAGTGCCATCGAAACCGCATTTGACAATCGCGATTCAATTTCTACGTCGACAACAGGTGAAATTCGTGAAGCTGTCGAAACTGCATTGACCATGATGGATAGCGGAGAGGCGCGCGTGGCGTCTCGCGAAGCTGATGGCGCGTGGACAGTTCATCAATGGTTGAAGAAAGCCGTCCTTCTGTCTTTCCGTCTGAATGATATGGCGCCCATTGCGGGCGGGCCCGGTAACTCCGGTTGGTGGGACAAGGTGCCTTCGAAGTTTGATGGTTGGGGCGAAAACCATTGGCGCGCCGCAGGCTTCCGCGCTGTGCCGAACTGTGTTGTGCGCCACTCGGCATATATCGCCAAGAACGTGGTCTTGATGCCATCTTTTGTGAATTTAGGCGCTTATGTGGACGAAGGCACGATGGTTGACACTTGGGCAACGGTTGGCTCCTGCGCGCAAATTGGAAGGAATGTTCATCTGTCTGGTGGTGTTGGCATTGGTGGCGTGCTGGAGCCCATGCAAGCGGGTCCGACCATTATTGAGGACAATTGCTTTATTGGCGCGCGTTCGGAAGTTGTTGAGGGCTGTATCGTGCGCGAAGGCTCTGTGCTCGGCATGGGTGTTTTCATTGGCAAGTCGACCAAGATTGTGAACCGCGCGACCGGCGAAATCTCTTATGGTGAGGTGCCGCCCTATTCTGTCGTTGTTGCGGGCACTATGCCCGGCAAAGCGCTGCCAAATGGCGAACCGGGCCCTAGCCTTTATTGTGCGGTCATCGTTAAAACGGTTGATGAAAGAACGCGCTCAAAGACTGGCATCAACGAACTCTTGCGGGACTGATTTCGCATGAGTGAGCCACTTCCCCAACCCACCGTCAAATGGCTGTACACAAGCTTTCGCGGGCGGATCGGCCGCAAGTCCTTTGCGCTCGGTGCATTGTTACTTCTTCTGGTTCAGATCGCCCTGTTCGCTTGGGTTCTAAGCTTTGGCGACGGCGATGGTTCGGTCGAACTTGAAGACGGCGAGGCCTTGCTGGTGGGCTTTGTCGTGTTGGGTTTTTGGGCATTTGCCGCCTGGGGATTGCTGGCCATGAGCGTGAAGCGTCTTCATGATTTGAACTTGCCCGGGCTCCTCGCAGTCGTACTGCTCGTACCCGCTGTTGCGTTCTTGGGCTGGCTGTTTCTTGCTTTCATGCCCGGTAGTCGCGAGACAAACCAACACGGCCCACCGCCTTTCGCGCGCGATTGAAAAGCAAACCTTAAGGCTCGCCTGCTAAAATCAGGGCCATGCCGTATCGCACGCTCAACCGAACCAAGATCACTGACACAGCTGAAATGCTGGAGCGGCGCATTGCTGAGCGCTTTCCGCAATCGAGCCTGCGCAATGTAGCGCGGGAGGTCAGCAGCGCGTCACGTGAATTGGGCGAAGCGGCGCAGAAAATGGCCCAACCGGTCTGGTGGCTACGCGTTCTGATTTTTGCCTTTTTGGCGGCCTGCATATTTCTGTTCAGCCAAGTGGGCACGTTTATCCAAATCGATACGCTATCATCGGATAGCGCGACTGACATTGTTCAGACTTTCGAAGCGGCAATCAATACGGCTATCTTTGCCGGCATCGGCATCTACACGTTGGTGAACCTCGAAACACGGATGAAGCGTTCGCGCGCATTGAAGAACCTTCACGCCATGCGTTCCATCATTCACATCATCGACATGCACCAATTGACGAAAGACCCTTCCGCCTTTTCGGGCGGATATCGCCGTACGGAAAATTCACCAAAACGGACGCTAACGCCCAATGAGCTGGCGCGCTATCTCGATTACTGCTCGGAGCTTTTGTCGATCACCGGGAAAATCGCTGCGCTTTATGCGCAATCACTGGACGATGACGTTGTTGTTGGCACGGTCAATGACATTGAGAGCCTTGGCACCAACCTGTCACGCAAGATCTGGCAAAAGATCATGTTGATTGAGTCCGTCGATTGACCGCGCGCTTGCGCCTGTTACACAGACGCCATGACCCAGTTTCCAACGAACCCCACAGAAAACCTGGCCGCTCTGATACGCTGTGCGTCGGTTACACCAAAAGACGATGGAGCTTTGGACACGCTTGCTGACATGCTCGAGCCCATGGGTTTTGACTGCGAGCATGTGACCTTCACGCAGGACGGAACGCCCGATATTGGGAACCTTTATGCGCGGCGCTCTGGAAACGGGCCGCATCTGATGTTCGCCGGTCACACTGATGTGGTGCCCATTGGCGATGAAAGCGCTTGGGCCCACCCACCGTTTGCTGCGGAAATCCATGATGGCGTTCTCTTCGGTCGCGGTGCGGTTGACATGAAAGGCGGCATTGCCTGTTTCGTCGCAGCGCTCGCCCGGGTTCTTAAAGAAGGTTCGATCCCGGGAAACGTCTCCTTCCTCATCACCGGGGACGAGGAAGGCCCAGCGATCAACGGCTCTGTCAAACTGCTGGAGTGGGCTGCAACAAAGGGCGAAAAGTGGGACGCCTGCATTCTGGGCGAACCTACAAACCCTGAAACCATTGGTGACATGGTGAAGATTGGTCGTCGCGGCTCACTGTCGGGCACCATCACGGTTCAAGGAACACAAGGTCACGTTGCTTACCCGCATTTGGCGGACAATCCCGTTCGAAGCCTTATTGCACTCTGCGACGCTCTGCTCGATCCGGCTCTTGATGAAGGTAACGAAGCTTTTCAGGCTACCAACCTAGAGGTGACAAGCATTGATACAGGCAACCCTGCCGTCAATGTAATCGCTGCCAAAGCCAGCGCAGCCTTTAATGTTCGCTTCAACGACCACTGGTCGGAACCAACTTTACGCAATGAAATCCTGTCGCGTCTCAACAAGGCGGCAGCTGACACGAGATTGCGCAAGGGCAAGGACGCGCCAATTGAGTTTGACGTTGTTTGGAAGGAGCCCGTGAGCCAGGTCTTCCTGACGCGTGACGATGCCTTGATCGAAACAATTTCCAGCAGCATTGAAACCGTTCTTGGCAAGACACCGGAACTATCCACCTCAGGGGGTACGTCCGATGCACGTTACATCAAGGACTACTGCCCGGTCGTTGAATTCGGCCTTGTCGGTCAGACCATGCACATGGTCGACGAGCGGGTACCGGTTGCAGATTTGGAAACTTTGACAAGCGTGTATGAACACTTCATCCGCAACTGGTTTCAGACAACCCAAGCATGATTGACTACGCTCTACACCATTGTGAATGCGCCTTGCGGATTGTCAGAGGTGATCCATCGGCGCTCGATGATATGGATGTTTCAACCGATGGTTTCTGGCGTTCGTTCCAAGCCATTATCGTTGCGCTGCCCGCAACATTTTTTACTTGGGTGATATTTGGCCAAGACCTCATTGCGGAGGGTGTCGTTGCGAGCGTTTTCTCGCTGGTTGGGCGCCAAGCCGTTATCGATATAATCCTCTGGCTTTTGCCAATCATCATTCTTGCAATAGCCATGCCGCAACTGGGCTTGGGGAAGAACTATACGGGCCTTATCATTGCGCGAAACTGGCTATCAGCAATTGTTGCCTATCTGGTTGCTGCTATTGCCCTTCTCTACATGGTGGCACCGGAAGAGGCCAATGGCTTTATCGCCTTGCTCTTTCTCGCCACCATCATGGTTTCAATCTGGATGTTTCTGCGTGTGACAATTGCCGCACTGCCGCAAAGTCGCGGCATAGCCTATGCAATTGTTATAATAGAAATTGTCGTGATCTTTACGCTCGCCGATTTATTGACCGGGCTTTTTGGTCTCAGCCCGGCTTAAGCGTTTCCGGATAATCGACTTTTTTCAGGTAAAGCCCATGGGGCGGTGCCAAGGCGCCACAAAGCTGATGGTCCAAGGCGTCACGCCGACGTTCTACTTCTGCGCGATCCCATCTACCCTCACCCACCATCTTTAGTGTGCCTACAATCGAACGCACCTGATTATGCAAAAAAGACTTCGCCGACATATTAATCAGGATCTCATGTTTATCGCGCTCAAACGCAATCCTATCGAGCGTCTTGATCGGTGACTTGGCCTGGCACTGCGCCGCCCGAAACGTCGTAAAATCATGCGTGCCGATAAAGGCTTTCGACGCCTCTTGCATGGCCGCCACATCAAGGGGTTTCTTAATCCACCAGGAACGACGGTGCTCCAGAGCGTTCGGGGCGGCCCGATTGGTTATCCGATAAAGATAGTGGCGCGCCTGCGCTGAGAAGCGGGCGTGGAAACTCTCATCCACTTTTTTGCACTCAATAACCGAGACACGCTCCTCGTTCATGGCCAGAAAAGCATTGGTCGCTTCCAGAACTTTGCCAGCGTCCCAATCGCGAGACAGATCAGCATGCGCCGTCTGTGCGAATGCATGAACGCCGGTGTCAGTGCGTCCTGCAACTTGCAGGGTTACTTGTTCGTGGGTGAAGCCAAGGATCGCTTTTTCCAGCGCCGCCTGGACCGCGTGACCGTTGGTCTGGCGCTGCCAGCCAACATAGGGCGTTCCATCATATTCAATCGTCATGCGAAAGCGGGGCATGGTTTTCTGGTCGGTGCGTTTCTAGGTTCTGCCGCCTAACGTGTTTCGGTCACCCCTTGCAAGCGACACAAAGTCCATGCAAACGCCCGTCTATGAACCGCTTTGCCCAGTCGCCTCTAGCGCCGTACATTTTCTTTGCGCTCTACGCCTTTGCGTGGACTGTCACTGCGACCCTTTCAGACGAAAGCTTTCACTTCGACATTCAAGAAGAAATCGCGTGGGGCAAGGAATGGTTGGTCGGCCTCTACCGCCATCCGCCGATGAAGGTTTGGCTGCTTGAGGTCGCCAACCAGATCACTGGCTTTGCTGAGTTTACTCCTTACCTGCTTTCGACCGCGCTGTTTGGGGTTTGCCAACTCGCAATATACTTGATGTTGGCGGATGTTGTTTCGCGACGTCTTGCGTTCTTTGCCGTTATCGCCAGCACATCGGTTTATCTTTTCGGAACGCAGCTTCCCTTATGGAACGCCAACACGGTGCAATTTGCGTTTGTCGGCCTTTTTCTTTTCAGCGTCTGGCGCGCATTAGAAAACCGGTCTGCGCTTTGGCTGCTAGCCGCTGGAGTGTTCGCGGCAGGTGGCGTGCTAGGCAAATACTCTTTCGCCGCAATCATCGCACCGGTTGCTTTATGGGCGATATTTGTCTCAGACCTGCGTGCCCGAATTTCCTGGGGCGGACTGGTTTTAGGCGGCATTGTTTTTCTTCTACTACTTACGCCAACCGGTCTGTGGCTTGTCACCGAAGGCGAACCGGCGCGGCAGTTCATTGCCAATCGAACGTCGCAGACCTATCCCGGGCTTTTGGGTGCGGGTTTGGCAGCCGGCGAAATCAGCTTGATCTTTATTGGCTTGATTGCAGCGCCCGCTTTGTTTGGTTGGGTCGGCCTGAAGGCCGTCTCAAACGAGGAGTGCGACAAGGGTCGCTTGGGACGCCTGTTGCAAATTTTGGGGTCAGCGGCCATCGGCTCACATTTGATCATTCTGGCCATCGTCATCGTGACCGGGACGGTGGTGAAAGATCATTGGCTGATGGCAAGTCTCATAACCGTGCCGCCCTACCTAATTTTGCTCATGTATAGACATGCAGGCGATGCGCAAATGAATCGGGTCGGTACTGTCTTTTGCTCGCTATGGCTGGCTGGCATTTTAGCCGCCTATCCGCTGGAGCGGTACATCAAGCTTGAACAGGAACCCAACGGAAAACCCTTCGAGTGGTTTCCTGTCATGCCAAACCCACCGCTGATTGATGCCGCCGAAGACTTTTGGAGAAACGTGGTCGCAGAACATGAATTGCCAGTTCAACCGGCTTTTGTGGCTGGAGGTACGGCAGCTGCGCTGGTTGCCAACAATTATACCGGACGGCCTTCATGGTTAGAAAACCACATAACTGCGCTGTCGCCTTGGATCAGCGAAGCCGATTTGCGTGAGAAGCCATATCTATCCATAGGACCGGTCCCGCGCCACGTCATTGAAAGATATGATCTGTGTGTGGTTCAGCGGATGGCTTTTGCTTGGCGCAACGTTCGCGACCAAGAGGCAAGAACGATCAACTTTCACGCTGTCGCGCCGCGCCAGTTCTGCGAAAGCTAGCGAATATCCTCAACGCTATGGCCCCTTAAAAACTCCTGCGCGGACAGTGTTTTCGATCCTGCTCTCTGCAGCTGTTTTATAAACACTGACCCATCGCCGCATCGCGCTTCAAGCAACGCTTCATCGCCTGATTCTCGGCTTCTGGTGGAGGCCAACAGCTTGACGCGCTCCCATTGGCCGGCGATCAGCATTTCGCACCAAGCACCTGGAAATGGCGATAGGCCTCTGATTTGGTTGTGCACCGCCATTGCGGATTGTGACCAATCGATCCGCGCTTCGGCTTTGTCGATCTTCTTTGCGTAGGTGACGCCTTCTTCCGATTGCGGCTCCAACGGCAATGCGTCACGCGACAGGGCCTCCATCGCCTCAACCATCAGTGCCGCCCCAGCATAGGCAAGTGTGTCGTGCAACTCGCCAGTTGTCGTATCTGCACCAATGTGTATGCGCTTGGTCATGGCTACAGGTCCTGTGTCCAAGCCCTCCTCCATCTTCATGACCATCATGCCCGTTTCATCATCACCAGCCATAATAGCGCGATGTATCGGTGCAGCGCCGCGCCAGCGCGGCAACAGTGAAGCGTGGCCATTATAGCAACCAAGGCGTGTGCCTTCCAAAATGGGCAACGGCAACAAGAGCCCATAGGCAACGACCACAGCAACATCGGCGTTGAGATCAGCAAAGGCCTCTTGCTCTTCTGATGCTCTGAGCGACCTTGGGGTTCTTACGTCAATACCGAGGTTCAGCGCTGCATCATGAACGGGCGTGTTAGCGAGTTCCTTGCCGCGTCGGCCACGTGGCCTTGGAGGCTGCGAATAGCAGGCAACAACCTCATGCTCTTTTACCAAGGCTTCGAGCGTTGGCACCGAGAACACCGGCGATCCCATGAAAATGATCCGCATAAAAATCACCATAAACACTAAAATTTGAGCAATGTTTCAAAGGCTTCATATACCGCTTGCAGGCTATGCGTAACCAACCGTTAAGTAAGGAAATCGTTATGACCAAGCAATTCGGTCGCCTTGCGCGGCGCCAAATGGACACCGCCTACATACGCTACAGCGAAGCGATCATGGCCAGACTGCCCAGACGCAACCGTTTGGATGAGAATTTGGCTTGGGTGTCCTACTTCACGCTGGTCATCACGGCGGCGATTCATTTTGCGCCAGAGGCAACGGCAACACCGATTGCTCATGCGATCTTCGGCGCAATCTGACTATAGCCGGGTCGTTCCACGCTGCTTTGCCAGCTTGCGGAAGCGCTTTATCACCATTTCCCGTTTCAGCTTAGATAGATGGTCGATGAATAAAACACCGTCCAAATGATCCAGCTCGTGCTGAAGACAGGTCGCCATCATACCATCAGCGACCATTTCCTTTTTCTCGCCATCAACGGTCTGATACTCAACAGTTACTGCTTCCGGGCGCTCCACGTCGGCATAATAGTCCGGAATTGAAAGGCAACCTTCCTCATAGGTCGAAGGCGTATCACTGGACTGCACAATGGTGGGATTGATGAAAACATGTGGCTCTTTTTCGCCGTCCTTGCTGGAAACATCCGCAACGAGCATACGAATCGGTTCGCCAACCTGAATTGCTGCCAAACCAATCCCAGGGGCATCATACATGGTTTCCAACATATCATCGGCAAAGCGCTTAAGATCGGCATCAAAGCGCTCAACAGGCTTTGATACTTCACGCAAAATCGGATCAGGAAGAAGAACGAGCGGGCGAATGGTCATGGTGCGCAATTATGGGCTGAGCAGCATGGCGTCAATGCGACACGCCGCATATGTTCGACTTGTGTTCCGAATCGCGTAGGCTCTGATCATGAATTTTAGCGAACTTGCCAATGAAACCGCTTTTACGCTTGGTCAGACTGACGTGAGCTGGGGCGCCATGATGTTGGTGGCCCTGGCGTTGCTGGTCGGCGTCGTCATGCTCGCGATTTGCCAAGCCAAGCGCACTCATCGACAACGCCAACGCGCTTTGTCAATTGCCCAAGAACGGGCCAGTCAGGCCGAAGCGCAGGTTAACGAAGTCCTGAAAACGCAAGCTGAAATGCAGGGCAAATTAACCGCGATTGCCGAAACCTTTGGCGCCCGCCAATCGGAGATGACGCAAACATTGAACCAACGGCTCGACAGCATGACCCACAGGATTGGCCAGTCGCTCAGCGAACAACAGCGGTCGACACATGACAATCTAAGCCAATTGAAAGAGCGGCTGGCTGTCATAGATACGGCGCAAAACAATATTCAACAGCTCGCCGGTCAAGTCGTCGAACTGCAATCGATCCTTTCAAACAAGCAAACGCGTGGTGCCTTTGGCCAGGGCCGCATGGAAGCGATCATTGAAGACGGCCTGCCACATGGTGCCTATGAATTTCAGGCGACGCTCTCAAATGGCAAGCGGCCTGACTGTGTGGTTTCCATGCCCAATGATGCGCCCGGTCTGGTGATTGATGCCAAGTTTCCGCTTGAAAGCTGGAACGCTATTCGTGATGCAGCCGATGTTTCTGAAACGGCGGCAGCGCAAAAGCGCTTTGCCTCGGATATGGCAACGCACATCAAAGACATTGCAGGAAAGTATCTTATTGCCGGTGAAACGCAGGATACGGCGTTTCTGTTCGTGCCGTCGGAGTCCATCTTTGCTGATCTGCATGAGCATCATGAGGGTGTGGTGCAGATGGCGCACAAACATCGGTTGGTAATTGTATCACCATCGCTGCTGATGCTGTCGATCCAGGTCATCCAGGCTCTCCTGAAAGATGCCCGCATGCGCGAACAGGCGCATCTGATCCAGGCTGAAGTCATTCGACTCGTTGAGGATCTGGGGCGGCTCGATGATCGCGTGCGCAAGTTGCAGACGCACTTCGGTCAGGCCAATAATGACATTGAGCAAATTCTTGTCTCTACCAACAAAATCGGCAAGCGCGGGCGCAAGATCGAGACCATGGATTTTGAACCTGCCGAGATAGCCAAAGCGATCGCCAAACCCGTCGACGAAACACCGTCGGCTGAAAGCGCCTCAGGGCAGTTGAGGCTGAGGGTGGTTGAGGGGGAGGAAAAGGCTTCGGTGAAGTGAGAGCGAGCTCGCTTCAAAGTTACGCTTAGGTATTTCCAAGAACTTTTGCGACCTATAAACTAAACAGATTACGCAAGACTGCTTGGGCAACATCCAGACTTGGAATGGCAAGAAACAGGTATCCGGCAAAACCTAAAACAAGCGAAAAAATACGCGCAAAGCGCGCTTTGTGAACCTGCCCTAGCCACCACTCTCTTGCCAAGAGGCTGATGTAGTCCCCTCTCTTTGAGAGCATATGCGCCCTAGCGTCCCATCTATAGCCAGATACGACTGTTTCTTTCCGGCGCAGTTTTCCTTGCACAATCCAGAAAGAATCGGTTCGTTCAATCCAGTCGCCTGAATGTACTTGCTCATCCATTTTTGCTATATCGTGAACGCTGTATCGCTGCCTCACAAGTTCCGCGAACTCCAAGTCGCTATTTGAAAACTCAAGAACGTCCGGGCGGAACACTCTATAAATCGCAAATGATGCGAGGACAAAAAGGCTTCCAAAGAACACAAAACGAAGCTTTGTCAGACCATCAACGAGAAACGGCGATCTTTCCCCAAAAGCAACACCTGCCAAAGTGTTGAATGACGCCATGCTGACAATCTCGTCATTGAACAATATCAGATATCCGGCGATTGGTATTAACCCGACAACACGCGTGAAATCATTGCTTGCGATGCTTTTCACATAGTTCCAACGCAATACTCGCCAGTCGGTTTTAGTCTCCATTTTATACCCCGAAGCCATCGCAGGCTCACCCAACCCCGTCCATCATGCTATGACCGACATCACTTAATTGCATTCACAAGCCGTTTGCTCGGGAAGCAGGTCGGGCTCTGGCCGTTCTTTTTTTGCCAATCGCCGATGGAGCGGCGGGTCTTGAAACCGGGCAGCCCGTCGGCACCGCCGACATCATAGCCCTGCCCTTCAAGCACGCGCTGCATGGCGGCAATGTCTGACCGGTAGAGCGTATCGACATTGCCCCATCCGGCTTTGAACTTGCCGGAGCCATAAGCGATCCGATCCCCGGCATGGCCGACGAACAGCGCATAAAGATCGCTCTCATTGTATTTCTTGATCACGTAGAAGTTCGGCGTCACCACAAAGGCAGGGCCGCTGCGCCCGGCGGGCATCAGCAAATAACCTTCGCGCTCACGTTCCGCCGCCGGGAAAGGCCGACCGCTGACACGTTTGACGCCAAGCGCTTCCCAATCCTTGATTTTAAAGCCCTGATCCGGCCCTTCAAATGCGCAGGAGAGTTCTGCGGGTACAGTCACTTCAAAGCCCCAATCGCGCCCGGTCTGCCACCCGAATTTGTTCAAATAAGCAGCAATGGAGGCAAGCGTATCGGGCACAGACGTCCAGATGTTCGGCTTGCGGTCACCATCAAAATCAACGGCGTACTGCAGATAGGATGATGGCAGGAACTGCGGCTGACCGAGCGCGCCAGCCCAAGAGGATTTCATCTGCGCGGGCGTTGCCAGACCACGCTCGATCATAACCAGCGCTGACACCAACTCTTTCTGGAACAGTTCGGGACGTGTGGACATGTAGGCCTTGGTGCCCAGAACCTCGATAGCGTCATGGGGAATACGAACACGACCGAAACCGCTCTCACGGCCCCAGATCGCGATAATGATATGGGCGGGCACACCATATTTGCGCTCAATGGCTTGCAGCGTGCGCGCATGTTCGCGGGCAAGCGCGCGGCCGGATGAGGCAATAGAGGCAACATTGTTTTCATTGAAATAGCGGGCGGGCGCTGAAAACTCTGCCTGACGGATACGCCTGGGTGTTCCCGATGAGCCTGGCTCGACCAAACCCGGTATATCGCGGTTCAATGTTGCGCCAGAGAGCGTACGATCAAAGGTGCCACGCGAAACACCCTGTTGGCGGGCCATCGGCCAGATCGTTCGCTCCAAGAATGCGCGATAGTCGGCATTGGTCGCAGCGGCAGCCGCCACGCCTTGGCCCATCGCCAAAATGACAAGCAGGCAGAATAGACGAAGAACCATGATCGAGCCCCGTTTCAGCTTGAGTGCACACCCGGTAAGACGCACAGCATTTCATACAGTAAATTGGCCCCGATCAAGGCAGTATTGCCTGTGGTGTCATAGGGCGGCGAAACCTCAACCAAGTCGGCACCCACAATGTTCAATCCGTTACAGCCGCGGATTAACTCCAAAGCCTGCCACGTTGTCAGGCCACCGATCTCCACCGTGCCGGTGCCGGGCGCAAAGGCAGGGTCAAGGCTGTCAATATCATAGGAAAGATAGACTGGCCGCTTTGGCCCAATTTTGTTGCGAATGTCGTTCATCAGCGGCGCAAGCGATTGCCCCCAGCATTCTTCTGCTTGAACCACCGTCCAGCCTTGACGTCGTCCCCAGTCAAAATCATCGGGTGAATAGCCGGTGCCTCGCAGGCCGATCTGGAAGACTTGCTCACTGTCCAGAAGGCCGTCATCAAACGCCCTGCGAAATGGCGTGCCATGGGCGATCTTTTCGCCGAACATTTCATCATTGATGTCGGCGTGGGCATCGACATGGATCAGCGCAACAGGGCCGTGCTTTTCGGCGACGGCACGAAGGATCGGCCAGGTAAGTGTATGGTCGCCACCCATGGTGAGCGGGATGCAGTCATATGAAAGGATCGCTCGGTAGTGCTCGGTGATGATGTCGACCGATTTTTTCAGGTCAAACGTGTTGACCGGCGCATCACCAATGTCGGCAACTTGAAGCTTGTCAAACGGTGCTGCGCCGGTTGCCATGTTGTAAGGACGGAGCATGCGGCTCTCATCACGGATTTGCCGCGGGCCCAAACGGGTTCCGGACCGGTTGGACGTCCCGATATCCAGCGGCACACCGGTAAAGCAGGCATCCAGATCTTTTGCTGTGTCCTGTGCCGGCAAACGCATGAAAGTGCTTGGGCCTGAAAACCGCGCCAGCTCATTGCCGCCAAGCGGTTGGTTTAGCGGCCGTTCCATCAGAAATCGGTCCGTGAACGAAGCGCGGCGGATAAGGTTCCATCATCAAGATAGTCCAGCTCGCCACCAACGGGTACGCCATGTGCCAGACGTGTTACTTTCACATCAAGGCCTTCCAGCTGGCCAGTGATATAGTGGGCGGTCGATTGTCCCTCGACGGTAGCGTTAACGGCAAGGATCAGCTCTTTAACCTCGCCACTTGCAACACGGCTGACAAGCGCCACAATATTGAGATCATCAGGGCCGACGCCATCGAGTGGAGAAAGGGTGCCGCCAAGCACATGATATTTTGCGCCCATGTCCGCAGCACGTTCCAGCGCCCAAAGATCGGAGACATCTTCAACGACAATGATGGTCGAACCATCGCGGCGCGGATCAGTACAAACGGAACAAGGATCACTTGTATCGATGTTGCCGCAGACGGAGCAGATTTTTACATTTCGCGAAGCATCTTCCAGCGCAATTGCCAGCGGATCGAGAAGTTGCTCTTTCTTCTTGATCATGTGCAAGGCAGCGCGGCGCGCGGACCGAGGCCCAAGACCCGGCACTTTTGCCAAAAGCTGGATCAGCCTCTCAATTTCCGGACCAGCGATTCGTTTTGTTGCCATGGCTCATCATTAAATCAGCCGGCGTGGAATTGGAATCCATCGACAAATCAAGTTTCGGGTGGCCCATGATTTTCGTCACCGCTAGATAGTGAATATGAGCAAGAGCACTCCCCAAAACGCCACAATGAACGCTGCGCAATGGCTGCTGCTTGTCAGCCTATCGGTTGTATGGGGCGGTTCGTTTTTCTTTGTCGAAGTAGTGGTGGATGAGCTGCCGCCTTTCACAATTGTTTTCCTACGGGTTCTCCTGGCAGCCATCGCTCTGCATCTGTTTTTGCTGGCGACCGGCAAAGCCTTTCCGTGGCGCGGCAAAGCGTGGCGGGTGTTCCTGTTCATGGGCCTGACCAACAACGCCATACCCTTTTCCTTGCTTGTCTACGGCCAGACAGAACTTGCATCGGGCGTTGCGGCAATTCTGAACGCCACAACACCAATGTTCACCGTCGCCATCTCGCATTTTGCCAGTGATGATGATCGGCTCACCTCATTGCGTGTTGCCGGTATTGTTGCCGCTATCGTGGGCGTTGCTGTGATGATCGGAACCGCAGGCATCCAAGGTTCGTCGCAGGCAGCATTGCTTGCCTATTTCGCATGTATCGCGGCGCCGATTTCCTATTCAATCGCCGTCGTTTTTGGGCGGCAGATGCTCAAACGTCACTCCATTGATCCGATCTTGGTTGCGACAGGTCAGTTGACTGCAAGCTCTCTGTTCATGCTGCCGCTGATGCTCTGGATTGATCAGCCTTGGACAATTGACACACCCGAAACAATCACAATCGGAGCTATGGTCGGATTGGCGGTGCTCTCCACATCGCTTGCCTACATCGGCTATTTCAAGCTGTTGGCAACAGCGGGTGCGACCAACCTCTCACTGGTAACGATCCTTGTTCCGGTGAGCGCAATCCTGCTTGGCGTAACAATACTCGGGGAAGAGCTTGAGACCCGTCATATTACCGGATTTGCTTTGATTGCACTCGGCCTCGCGCTGGTTGATGGGCGACTGTTCAAACGCAAGAGAAGGTTTGTAAGCCCCTAAAACGGTAGCTTCATGCCGGGTGGCAATGGCAGCCCAGCTGTCATTTCGGCTGTTTTTTCTTGCACAAGGATCTCAATTTTGGACTTGGCATCTCCGTGGGCTGCTATGATCAAATCCTCAAGAATTTCGACATCATCCTCAGAGAATACGGACGGGTCGATCTTTATGCTCTGCATCACACCCTTTCCAGTCAGCGTCACAGTGACCATTCCGCCGCCAGCGGTACCATCGGTAGTGACCGTTTCCATTTCGGCTTGCATGTCAGCCATCTTTTGCTGCATTTCTTTAGCCTTGGACATCAGGCCCATCAGGTCTTTCATCGCGGTCACTCCATCGCTCTAATCATCGCCAGCAGGATCAAGCACATCTTCTGCACCGTCTGCCATTGGAAACTCGTTTTCAATTGCTTCCGCATCAGCCAAACGCACATTGACAACTTTGGCCCCGGGAAAGCGTTCCAATATCTTTGCAACTTCCGGGTCGCGGCTTGCGTCGGTAACCAACGCTTGTTTTCTTGCGGCGTCCTGTTGAGACAACGTCTCGCCGACAGCATCGCGCGCCAACGAAACCATCCAGCGCTCGCCGGTCCAAGCCTGCAACTTTTTGGAAAGGTCTCCCAATAGCGTTTGCGGCGCGCCTTCGACCAAGCCGACCGTAAGACGTAATGGTTCGATGGATCCAAGCAAAACATATTGACGGATATTGGCCTTCATCAGCGGATCGCGGTTTTTATCGCAAAGGGCAACGATGTCCTGCAAAGAGTTGATCGCGACTTTTGGCGCTGCAACAGCAGGTTCCGGCTGCGCAGGCATTGGTTCCGGCGCGGTGGGCGCGCCATTGGAGACAAGTCGCATGGAAGGTGCAGTGCCATTTGTCTCAGGCACTGACATTTGAGGGGGGGCACCAGCTGTTGCCATGGCACTTGTACCGGCACACGAAGCTGGCGGCGGGGTACCAATATCCGGGTTCTCTTTCAACTTCTCCAACTGCTTCATCGCCTGATCAAGCGTTGGCAGGTCAGCAGCGTGGGCGAGCCGGATCAAAACCATTTCAGCGGCGGCAAAGGGACGGGCCGCAGTCTCGGTTTCGCTGATGCCTTTGAGCAGTATCTGCCAAGCACGACCGAGCGTTTGCACCGAAAGCTGTTGCGCAAACTGTAGACCCAAATCGCGCTCCTCCGGCGATAGGGATACATCCATTTGGGCGGCCTGCGGTACAAAGCGCAAACGCGTTACCAGATGTGTAAATTGTGCAAGATCACTCAAAATAACCGCAGGATCAGCGCCCTGATCATAGAGCGACTTGAAGTCGTCCAATGTTCCGACCATGTCGCCGGCCATCAGCTTTTCAAACAGCCGCACGACACGGCCACGGTCGGCCAGTCCGAGCATGTCACGCACTGACTGTTCATCGACCTTGGCGTTGGTGTGAGCTATTGCCTGATCTAAAATGGAAAGCGCATCGCGCACCGAACCTTCGCCAGCGCGCGCGATCATGGCCAGCGAAGCATCATCGATTTCGACTGCTTCTTGCTCGGCAATGCTTTTGAGATGTTTTGCCAAAACATCGGCTTCCACCCGTCGCAAATCAAATCGCTGACAACGCGACAAAACGGTAATCGGCACTTTACGGATTTCGGTGGTGGCGAAGATGAACTTGGCGTGTGGCGGCGGCTCTTCGAGTGTCTTTAAAAGCGCGTTGAACGCCTTTTCCGACAGCATATGGATTTCATCGATAATGTAGACTTTGTATCTCGCGGAGACTGGCGCATACCGCACACCGTCGATGATCTGTTTAATGTCATCAATGCCGGTGTGTGATGCTGCATCCATCTCGACAATATCAACATGGCGGCCTTCCATGATCGCACCGCAATGCTCGCCGGGTGTTGTCAGGTCGACGGATGGCATATCGATATCGTCGCGTTTGTAGTTTAGCGCGCGTGCCAAAATCCGCGCAGTGGTTGTTTTACCAACACCGCGCACACCGGTCAGCATCCAGGCCTGCGCTATGCGCCCAGCCTCAAAGGCATTCTTCAGTGTTTGCACCATCGGTTCCTGCCCGATAAGGGCGGAGAAATCCGATGGGCGGTATTTACGCGCCAATACGCGATAGGCAGCCTGCTTTTCGGATACGGTGGTCGGGTCGCTCATGCCCCGACAATATAGGAGGTTATGAGTGGAGAATAGTGGCGCAGACCGGGAATTTTGAATCATCCGAGGAATAGAGATCGGCCCATGAACTAATGGGCCGATCTCAATTTTGTCGGTGCCCATAGGGCGATTATATACCCAAGCACCACTGCAACATGCCAGAATCAGGATAAGGCGCGTTTGGCCCAAATTCAGAATAGCAGAATGCGGTCCAGGCATCGGCCATGTTGTCATTGGGATATCCACCGGGGCTAGCAGCCTGGGCAACAAAGGCGCGCTTTTTGACCATGACTTGCGCTTTGCTGAGCGAGCGTTTTGACGTTAATTTCACAGTGCTAACTTTAGAAACACCACTATCGGCAAAGGCTGTAGCTGTGCTGGCTGATGTAAATAGGCCCATGCTCAAGCCAGCGGCGAAAGCAAGAATGAATGCAGAGTTAGATTTCGACATTTTAACTTCTCCTGTTTGACTTTCCTTCCCCAAGGGATGGCAAACAGAGTGTGGGCCGGTGCGCTTGAACCTCTTTTGAACTGGCCATTCATCCAAGATTCAGACCCCAGTCTGGGTCACGCGTCGGGTCCGCTCATGGAACACAAATCCAATAAAGTTCATCAACAATTGAGCGGCCAGAATTTGTGTACTCTCTGTCGGATCGTAGGCAGGAGCAACTTCAACCAGATCAATACCAACCACGTCACCGCGCTTTGTTAGGCCCTGCAGTATCTCCAGCACATCATAGTAGAGGAAACCGCCATGGCTCGGCGTACCGGTGCCCGATGCGATTGAGGGGCAGAACGCATCAATATCGATGGTCACATAATAGCGCGCACCCATTGGGATGCGAGCCAATACCGCATCGGTGCCGAGCTTTCGCACTTGTCGGACCGACAGAATATCGGAGCCACGCGCACGCGCGTCATCATAGCCCTCTTTGGCGGTAGATGAGACATTGCGGATGCCCAATTGTGTCATGCCCGAGACGTAAGGTTTTTCAATTGCACGACGCATCGGGTTACCATGCCCGGCTGTGACACCGTGGCGTTCATCAACGAAATCGAGATGCGCATCGATTTGCACCATGTGGATCGGTCCGTTGTGAGCACAATCATCAGCAAACGCTTCTACACAGGGAATGTTGATGGAATGGTCGCCGCCGATCACCACTGGCAGCGCGTTCCCATCAAGAATCTTGGACACACCGTTGGCAATGTTCGCGTGGCTCTCTTCAGTTTTGGTGTGAATAATGTCCGCGTCGCCAATGTCGATCATTCTAACCGATGCATCCAGATAGGTCGCATCATCCTCATGATCGTACGCTCCTGCGTGGCCGAAGCTAAACAACGTCGACGCATCGCGCACAGCACGTGGACCAAAGCGCGCACCGGGGCGCCATTGCGTACCGAAATCAAATGGCGCGCCCAATATTGCGACGTCCGCGTCGATAGCGTCCCAATCGGCCACATAAGGTGATTTGGCGAATGTCGGAATTCCTACAAATGGCAGGTTTAGTCGCCCATTCTCGTAGCCATGATCGGCCATACTTTCATGCTCCATGGTTTTCCAAACGATAAGCGAACCATAGAGAAAACCAAGCCCAATCAGTTGATCGCCCTAGCTAGGTCAAGAAGCGTTGAACCCAAAAACTCGTCGAATGAAAACGATTTCCTGTGCAATCGCATCCGCGTCAGAAATAGCGTTATGGCCCAGGCCTTCGAGCGTTATGAACTCTTTGGGTGCAGCTATGGAGCGAAAGAGCTTTTGGCCTGATGCATAGGGAACCACGCGATCCTCATTGCCGTGTATAATCAGGGTGGGAGCGGTAATCTCAGCAGCATGGTCAACGCTTCGAAACTGGTCCTTCATCAAGAGACCAACAGGAATGAAGGGATACTGATCCTTTGCAACTTCAACAGCCGCGCTGAACGGCGCTCCGAGGAGAACCGCGCCCACCGGTTTCTGCGAAGCCAGTTGCACCGCCGCGCCCGTGCCCAACGACTCGCCGACAACAACGATCATCTGCGGCGCCACAGTTTGGGCAATCAGCCAATCATAAGCACTGATGGCGTCTGTTAGGATCCCTTTTTCGCTTGGGGTCCCGGTGCTGCCACCATAACCCCGCCAGGAAACGAATAGGACACCAAAGCCCGCCTGCCGATAAGCCGCAAAACGATTGCCTCGATAACCGATTTCGCCCGCATTGCCATGAAAGAAAAGAATTGTGGGCTGGGCCTCTGCGGCAGGCGCGTACCAAGTTACTAAAGTCTCGCCATCCGGCGTTGTCAACAACTCGACGGACACTCCAGAAAGGCCAACGTCGCGCGGTTGCGGGTTCTCATTGGAGGGAAAGTACATTAGCTGGCGCTGGCCAAAATACATGATGCCAATGAGCGTTACGTATGCTGCGGCGAGGCCAACAGCCAACTTTTTAAGAAATGCGATCATCATTTCCTGCGCACAACAATCCGTTTGCTCGTTTTATCGCGTTTAGGCGCAAGAATTTGGCGTTTTTTGGAGCTTGTCAGGGACGCTTGAGTGACGTCAGACTTTCCAAGAAGGCCACCAGATCCTTTTTTTCTTGGCTACTCAGCCCCAACCCACTGCTTTGATCAAAAAAGGATACAACCGAATGCAAAGTCGGCAGCCGACCATCGTGCATATATGGCGCGGTCAAAGCGACGTTGCGCAGTGAAGGCGTGCGGAAAGCAAACATATCGTCTTCATTGCCAGTCACCTGATGGCGTCCGGTATCGACTTGGGCAAATGTCGCAGGTTTCGTTGCGGCATAGCCAGTGTCGTGAAATTTCTCATCGGTAAGTGGCGCTGATGTTAATCCAACCAAATGACACGCACCACATCCTGCTTTTCCGGTAAAGAGCGCGTAGCCACGCACTTCATCTTCATCAAGCACACGCTTTCTTCCTTGGTACTTCCATAGGTCAAAACGGCTGGGTCCTGTCACCAGCGTGCGCTGATAGGCTGAAAGTGATATCGCAATACTCTCCTCGTTGGCTGGCGCACCAAACGCATAGGCAAAGAAGCGCTCATAATCCTTTAGGGCACGCACGCGAGCGGCCATTTCCGGCAGTGAACCATTGGCCATCTCAGCGGGGTTCATCAGTGGCTCTGTTACTTGCGTTTCCAAGCTGTAGGCTCGCCCGTCGTGGAAGAAGTGCCTGCGCGCAACCACATCATATAGGCTTGGCGCATTTCGCCCGCCACTGATATGTGCAGCACCTGGAGGCAGAGCACGTCCATTTTGCGTGTAGCCTTGGTCTGGATTGTGACAGGTGGCGCAAGAAACGTTGCCAGAGCCGGATAGGCGCTTGTCGAAGAACAGTTTTTTGCCCAGATCGATGCGGCCGGTGCTCAGCGTCGCCAATTGTTGCTGGCCGCCATAGTAGGCATTTTCACTGAGATATTCCTGTGTTGCCTTGAGTGCTTTGCGCGGATTTTCGTTGTACTTGCGCCCCTCTGATGAACAGGCCGCCACCAGCAGTAGCAAGCCACCAAGAATTAAGTATCTCGCCTTGACCACCATTCTCAGTGCACCTTTGCCCACACGCGCATTAGACAATTAGAACTTACTGGCGATCCGCGCCGTGCCGCGTAACTCTTGGTAGCCGTTGGTGCGCAGCATGCCGCCAACAGAACCGGTCAGCGCGATCTTGTCGGTCAGAGCGACTGAGCCACCAAGATCTGCTGTAAAGTCGAAACTCTGATCCGATGGATTGAGCGCCTCAAAGGAGCTTCCGAGTCGCGCAAACGCTTCTGCACCCTCAAAATCCTTTGTGAACAGAAGCGAAGTGGTGAAATCACCACGCCAGATGGAAGGGACCTTGCGTTCAATGCCGTTCGACTCCGTGAACTTATCAGAGCCAAAAATCTGGAGCGTGTAATCGATGCCCAGGTTCATGTGCAGGTCCGGGCGAATATCAAAGTTCTTGTACCACACGCCAGTCACCTGAACGGTGTTATAGGTAACGTCGCCTGTCACGGTGTCGTCGCGCACGATATCGTCATTTCCGCGAACATAGGAGACATTCCAAGCGGCCATACTTTCATTTTGAAAGCGGTATCCGCCAAGCAGGTGCAGCGCTACATCCTGTGTTTTGATATCGAGCGTGTGGCCGTTCGAAGTGTGGTCAATATTGGTCTTGCTGAATGTGCTGCCGACACCGAGGAAAAATCTGTCGGAGAACATATATTCATAGCCCAGATACCCAATGCCGCCAGTCTCCTTGGTTTCGCCCTCATTGTCAGCGGTAAAACCGACAATATTTGAGCGGACGACGTGACCGCTGCCGCAATTGGTGCGGTTCATGCGTTGATCGAGATTGTTGGCGGATCGACTACAAAAGGGAATGTCAGACTGATGCTTGTTCGGGTTGGCACCAACAAGAATTTCTGAATTGTAGCGATTTAACCAGCCGCGGCGGTAATCATCGAAGACAGCTTCCACGCCTTGAATATCGTTATGGCGCCGCGTCGCATAGAAGCGATAGTCGCCGTAGTCTTCATAGGCCAACTGCTCAGGATCATCGGGATATTGTGCAAAAGCCGGAGCGACCCCACCAAAAACACAACCCAACAGCGCAAATACGCAAAATACTCGCAACATCAAATCCGTCCCCTCAGTCCGCATTGTTTTTACGAATTGTTAACTTTCGCTTCAACGCCTGACTCTGGGGAAGGGACAGTTTTCGGCAAAACATTGCGAATCTGCCACAGTTTGCAGGGATAAGCGCGTCAAAGGCGTCTCCGGAACCATTTGATAGCATCGGTTTCAACTGCATCCACGAATGATGCTTTTCCGTCAGCGTAGGTTTTGCCCGTTGTTCCGACTTCACGGATCAGCTTAATCTTGAGCGAGGAATAAGCGTGCGCGATTTGTGGATTAGCGCGCAGGTAATCGCGCAACGCGATGTGCCTCTCTACGCCTGCCGAGCCAGCTTGGTAAATATGTAGATGATGCGACCGCCTGCCTGACGGGTCATGACGACGAAAGTAGCGTCGACCCTCGATCCCATGTTCACCCATCGCCCGATAGCCTACTGCCTCTATTGCGTCGGTTTGATCATCAATGGTGTAAAGTGCATGCACCTCACCAAGAATGTCGATGATCGGTTTTGCCATGATGTTGGGGACAGCAGTGCTACCAATGTGATGCAGACTAATGAAGACACCAGTAAGCGCAGCTTTCAACGCTGATGCTTCTACCTCAAAGGCCTTTGCCCAACCTGTATCATACGGGACTATCTCAACTGACATTGCTACAAAATGATCGCGCCGGCATGCTCACGCAACCGGTTTTAGAGGTGTCCACTTAGTTCGGAAACGCATTGCCTACCATGTGGACGCTTGTCCTACTTCATCATCTCAACGTTTAGGACGCTTCCTTTGCGTCCCTTTCGATCTTTGGTTTCGTATTCTCGCTTGAAAAAGATCTGTTTGCCTTTTCGGTCGTCACGCAGCCGTCGGATCAAGGGCAGTACATGAGCGGAGTTGTCGACTTCGACGATGGTCAAGGCTGCGGCGTCGGCCACGTCGCTTTCGGAGCGCACCAACAAGCCCTTGTTCGCCATCCAGAGTTCGCCCGACTCGATGGTCGTATCGAGCCAACCAGCATAGCCTATCAGCTTGCGGTCCTTGACGACTGCAAAGTGGCATTTGGTTGCCAGTTGCTGCTTGATGATGCCCAATAGGTCGCCAAGTCTGTAGTGCTGAAAGACTGACGAGCGCGACAGGTAGTCCGAGACTACGCCCAAATCTTCAAATGACATGTTCAACTTTGTGAATATGTGGCTATCAGGCAACAAAAACTCCAAATTACAAGCACCTAATTGCCGTAAGGGTAGCCCACAGTCGAAAAGGAATGCTTGTACTTGGTGCAAACCATTGTGCGGGCGGATTAATGGAACTGATAACATACGGGCGTTTCACAACGTCGGCGGTCATCGCATCAGCGGGACTATTTAGCACCAACGCGCTGGCAGAAGATGCAATCAATGCTGGTGATTTTCAATCGCGTTGGGGCGGTCTTTACGGCGGCATCAACTTTGGCGTTGGTGACTTAGAGGCTGGCGGCATATTTGACTCAGTTGATGCAGGATTTGACAATTCAGCACTCTCGCAGCCCGGTGCACTTGCTGGTGGTCAAGTGGGCTGGGCGATTGATCGCGGCGACTGGCTGATTGGTATTCAAGGTGATATTACTGGACTTCAGGTTGGTCAGGCTGCCGACGACAAAGCCGGTAAGCTTCATTCCCTCGATTCGAACTATATCGCTTCGCTTCAAGCACGCGCCGGTGTCCCACTCGGCGACTCCCTGATATTTGGCTCTGCCGGTGTCGCTTATTTGGATGCGGATGTAAGCACAAACGTTACGACCACGAACGAGACATTTCAGTATGACGCGTTTGGCGGCGTTTTTGGTGCAGGCCTAGAAACATTCCTGTCATCAAACCTGTCACTGCGCTCTGAAGCTCTCTTCTACACGTTCGGGAAATCACTCGATCTCTCCAGCGCGGCAGATTCGGGAAGCAATAGCAGTTTTACGATCAATGATGGCTTCAAGTTCAGCGTCGGCCTTTCCTACCACATGTAGATTTGTTTTCGGCGTCGCGGACCTTCTGTATCATCAACTAGCAAGTAGCGCTGCGCTCTTCGCCTGCAGATATTGGCGAAGAGACTGTTCAGCGGTCAGCGAAATTGCGCGCTGATATGCTTCAACGGCCTCTTGCGACTGCCCCATTTCACTGAGCAGATATGCTTTTGTCGCCTCGGCAGGCGCAAATGAAGCGTGGATCTTTGGATCAACTGCTTCAAGAACATACAAACCCTCTTTGGGCCCAACTGCTTTACCGACCGCTGCTGCGTAGCTGACGGTGGCGCCAATCGTTGGCGCGACACGAGACAAGCCTAGATGAAGCTGGACAAGCGCATCCCAGTCAGTAACGCCCGTATAGAGGCGATCCGCATGCACAGCTTGAATTGCGGCTTCCAGCTGAAAGCGTGCCACGCCATTTTGAGCTTGGGCTCGCGTTAGGTGCATCCGGGCGACATCGAGCAAGCGTCGATCCCATTGTGTTGGATCCTGCTCTTCTAAAGGCACGAATTGCCCGTTGCGCACGCGGGCGTTCTCACGCGACAGTGTATAAGCCATCAATGCAGCAAGGCCTCGTACCTCAGCCTCGTCCGGCAAAAAGTCGGTCAGCAGTGTTGCCAAATAAAAGGCCTCTTCGGCCAAAGCGCCCGCAGCAAACCAATCGCGCGAAAAGGCACCATAAATGGCCTCCAACACAACTGATAGGCGCGGAATGAGATCACCATTTTCTGGGATGTGAAAGGCTATCGACGTGTCACGTATCTTGCGCTTTGCACGAACCAGGCGCTTGGCCATGGTTGCGTGCGGCACGAGGAAAGCCTGTGCTATTGCCTGTGCGTCCAGTCCGAGGACAGTTTGTAGCATTAGAGGCGTGTGAATGCCGGCGTCGATGGCCGGGTGCGCGCAGACAAACATCAGCTTGAGGCGTTCGTCGGGGAAGTCGCTCAGTTCATCGTCATAATCGGCCAACTCTGGCAGCTCATCGCGAAAGTCAATACGGGCGTCTCGTCTTGCGATATCCGTCAGCCGATTGCGTGCAACAGTCAAAAGCCAGGCTTCCGGATTTTTTGGCATCCCATCAGGCCAATGGATCAGAGCCTTGGCAAATGCATCAGACAGGGCATCTTCGGCTCGTAAAATATCGCCAGACCTGCTGGACAGGATAGCCAGCAAGCGCCCATAGGAAGCGCGCATGATGCCATCCATGCGCGCTTGGGTGATCAATTACCCCTCCATCGCCGTCGGACGGATTTCGACGGCACCGTACTTGGCCATTGGACATTTCTTTGCCCACTCGATTGCTGCGTCCAAATCAGGAACTTCGATTGTCATATAACCGCCCAAGGTTTCCTTCGATTCAGCAAATGGTCCGTCCTGTATTCGACTACCCCCGTTCGAAACGGTTGTGGCTGCGCTAACCGGTTGCAGCCAATCGGTAGCAACAAGGATACCCGCTTCCTTTAGCGCGCCAATATAAGCACCGAATAGGCCCTTTAATTGGCCAAGCTCCTCGGGTGGTACGTTCGCAAAGTCTTCGGGCCGCGAATAAGTAAGGAAAGTGTAACGCATTTTTTCTTCTCCGATTGTCGAAAGCATCGGTGCTTTCACGGACATGACGAACTATGGCACGGCAAAAGGACATTACTGCAAAAAATTCTGCCTAACTAGGCGGGCGCTGGTAGCCCGGTTTAGCATCGCAGTTTGGGCGATTTTCAACATGACTTGTCAGACAGTCTGCAAAACAGCAGGCAGCAGCGTCTCAAACTGTGTCAGCAATTCAGAATAGTCGTCATCTTTGATGAGGCGACGAGCCTTGGGTAACGTCACCCATTTGCGTTCGCGCAAATTGTCTTCCTGCCATTTCTTCGACATTGATTTGGCCAGCAAAGGGAAAAACGTGCAGGGCACATGCTCAAACCCGTCTTCAAGCTGCCGCTCGATCAGTACCGTCATTGGAAAAGCAGGCAACAGACGACCTTTCACACCGGTTTCTTCCAAGGTTTCCCGCACAGCGGTTTCTTCCATGGTCTCACCATCTTCCACGGTGCCCTTGGGAACGATCCATCGCTTACGCGTCATAGAGGTGATCAAAAGAATTGCGATCGGATCGCCTTTCTTTTTGGGGATACCGAACGGAATGGCCCCGGCGCGGTGGATGCTTGCATTGACGTCCATAATCAAAGCCTAGCACGCGCAAATGGTGGTACAAGCGCATGGTTCAAATTGCCTGTTCGTCGCAAACCATTCGTTCACCACGCTTTGAAAGTGCAGCGATTCAGACTTTGGAAACCCTGTTTTTTAAGTGGGTGGCAAGGCGGCTCGCGTAGGTTGACGCTCACTGATCGAGGGGAACACCTTGACGGTAAGTGCTGTAAATTTACGAGTAAGGAGCTCAACCAATGTTTGCACGTTTCATCAAAGACGAGTCTGGCGCAACTGCTATCGAATACGGCCTCATCGCTGCACTGATCGCTCTGGCGATCATCGTTGGCGCCGGCGCTCTCGGTTCTAACCTGAACTCTAAGTTCGCTTCTATCTCTACATCTTTCTAATAGTTGTAGATTTCGAACTAGCGGCCTGCTGCACCCCCGTGCAGCAGGTCGTTTCTTTTTGGGATACCGCGTTCGCCAGTGCGGTGACCTTTTCTTAAACGCCCTGCGTTATTCTCTCACTATCGACAAAATCAGGGTTCTGGTCATGATCGCCACCTTCATTTTCATCGTCTTTCCGTTCGCCATGATCTATGCGGCGCTGTCTGATATATTGACCATGACAATCGCAAACCGGATTTCGTTGATGTTAATCGGCGGCTTTGTGCTGGTAGCACCCTTCATCGGTTTGACATGGGCTGAATTCGCCTGGCACTGGGCAGCCTTTGCTCTTGTGTTGGCCATTACATTCGGCTTGTTTGCCGCCGGTGTAATGGGTGGTGGTGACGCGAAACTAATGGCCTCCACTTCACTTTGGATCGGCTTCAACATGCATTTGATGGAATATGCTGTCGCTTTTACCATCGCCGGCGGTGCATTGACCTTAATGCTTTTGATCCTGCGCAATTCCGCATTTGCCACCTATGTAGGCGAAATCCGTGCGCTGTGGCGGATGCTTGACGAGAAGGACATTCCTTACGGTGTCGCGCTTGCTATCGGAGGCCTTACGGTCTTTCCGGAAACAGCTGCCATGCAGTGGGCTATCGCCCAAGTCTTGTGAGCGATCAGCCAAGGCAACTTTTCATTTACCCTGTTTGATATCGAACCGTTAACTGTAATTACACCATTGGCAGGCCACTCTAGCTCAACAGCTTAGTTTGCTTTGAGTTAGCGGGTGAAGATATGTCAACGCGTATGATTATCCTGGGTGTTGCCGTTTTGGCGGCTGGCGGTGCCGGGTATTTGGCCATGAACATGGTCAGCCAACCAGCACCTGAACCCGTCCAACTTCAGGCCGAGGCCCCTCCACCCATTTCACTCGACCAGGTCCTTGTTGCGGATCGGTCTATATCCGTTGGCGAACGCGTGGAAACGAGCTTGCGTTGGCAGGACTGGCCCACCAAAAGCCTTGCGCCGGACTTTATCACCAAGTCTGCGCGCCCTGACGCGCTTGAAGAACTCGCATCGCGCATCGTTCGCTCACCCATCGTGGAAGGTGAACCCATTCGCCCGATCAAACTTCTTGGCGCTGATCAAAGCTTCATGTCGTCCATATTGCCATCAGGCAAACGCGCAGTTGCAACCCAAATTGCCGCTGATACATCGGCTGGCGGCTTCATTTTGCCCAATGATTATGTGGACGTCATCATGACGCGCCGCACTCAAGGCAATGGTGACAATTTCATCACCGAAACCATCATGGAGAACATTCGTGTTCTCGCAATCGACCAAACGGTGCGCGAAGCTGAAGATGGTTCGCTGGTCATCGTTGGCCAGACCGCCACTCTCGAACTATCGCCACGCCAGGCGGAAATCATCGTTGTCGCACAGCAGATGTCAGATCGACTGACGCTGGCTTTGCGCTCCGTCCAGGATGTTGATTCCGCCGCCATCGATGAATCTGCGGAACATCTCCTTTCAGGCGGCGGCGCAAACCCGGGCGCCATCAACGTGATCAAAGGCGGTGCGCTAGCCGTTCAGCAGGGGAACGACTGATGACCTGCACCAATAAAACAAGCTTTGCAGCCCGAGACCGGAGCGCCAACGCAATGAACTTACTCGTGAAAAACCTCATCAAGACCGCGTCAGCTGTCGTCGTTGCCGCCGGTATGTTGTCTGCCTCGGTAGCGCTTCCAGGTACCAGCCATGAAGCTGCGGCCTCCAACATCATTCAGGTTGGCAAAAACGGCGGACGTGCCGAAGCAGTCGTTTTGGGGCTCGACAAATCCATTGTCTTGGAATTGCCCGCCGATGCCCATGATATTCTGGTCGCCAATCCAGGCGTCGCCGACGCGGTTTCGCGCACTGCGCGCCGCATCTACCTTTTCGGCAAGTCTGTCGGCACCACGAATATTTTCGTTTTTGACAAGCAAGGACGGCAAATCGTCAATCTGGATCTCCAGGTTGAGCGCGATGTTGCAGGCCTTGATCGCTACCTGGAGCGCTTCATTCCGCGCTCCAACATTAAAACCGAGATCATCAACGATAACATCATCCTGACGGGCACGGTTGAGACGCCTCAGGACTCGGCAAAAGCCCAGCAATTGGCGGAAATCTTTGTCACTGGCGGCGAGCGTGCTGACAATGGTGGCGGAGGAGGCTTTGGCTTCTTCAATTTTGGCGGCGGCAACAGCCAGATCGTCAACCTTTTGGAGATCAGCGGTGGCGATCAAGTACACTTGAAGGTTACAGTCGCTGAAATCCAGCGCTCGGTGCTAAAACAGCTGGGCGTTAATGTCCTTGGCAGCCGCACCGGCGGTAATGGCATAACGTTTTCCGGCGTCAGCAATTCGCTGGTTTCAGCCTCAACCCCTCCAAGCGACACGGGCTTCAACCTGGGTGGCATGATCGGTGGTCTTCAACTGGATGCCTACTTGCGCGCCATGGAAGAAGCGGGCGTGATGAAGGCGTTGGCCACACCAACGCTTACCGCTGTATCGGGTGAACAGGCAGAATTTCGAGTTGGCGGCAGTGTCAACGTGGCGGGTGCTCGGGGCGATGACGGCACGCGCGAAATCGATACCATTGATTATGGCGTTGGACTGAATTTTACGCCGGTCGTGCTTTCACCAGGCCGCATCTCGCTGCAAATCCGGACAGAGGTCTCCGAGCCTGTCGCCAGTACCACCGGTGGTATCACTGCCGCCGAGGGTGGCTTGACACTACGCGAGCGCATCGCGGACACCACAATCGAACTGCCATCTGGTGGTTCCATGGTAATCGCCGGTCTTATCCAGGATGATGTGCGCCAAACGGTGACCGGTTTCCCGGTTTTGAAAGACTTGCCAGTTCTTGGCACCTTGTTCCGCAGCCGTGAGTATACACGCTCTGAGACGGAACTGGTCATCATGGTGACGCCGTATCTCGTCCGTCCAGTGCCTGAATCCGCAATTTCCTTGCCCACGGACAATTTTAATCCACCAAGCGACCGCGCTGGCAACCTGCTGGGTCGCGTGAACCGAATTTACGGAAACGTAAGCAATGATCTGCCGAATGGCCGCTACCATGGCGCTGTTGGCTTCATCTACAAGTGACCGGAGTAAATATGATGACGCCGCATAAGATATTAAAACTCGGTTTTCTCGTTGCCTTGGCCGGCGCGACTGCTGGCTGCGTGTCTCAGAAGCGCGACTCTTTTACTGTCGGCAGTGTGCCGGAAGACTACCGGACCAACCACCCAATAGTTTTGACCGAAGGCGAGAAGACGTTTGACGTCCCCGTCTCCGCCAGCTCGCACACACTTACAGAGCCTGTTAAGTCGAACATTCGCGGATTCGCACACAACTTCAAACTGTCTGCGTCGAGCATCCTGTACGTGTTGTTACCAGCAAACTCGGTAAACGCGGGCGCTGCCGCCTCGACCAGAAGCCATGTGTTGGCTGCCCTTGAAGCCGGTGGCGTATCGCGTCACAAGATACTCGTTCAGAACTATGATGCTTCCAATCATGGACCGACCGCGCCCATCCGCCTGGCTTACAAGCAGATTACTGCCGCGACTGAGGAATGCGGGCGCTGGCCTGATGATCTGACCGCTACCGCGGACAACAAAAACTTCCATAATTTTGGATGCGCCAGCCAGTCCAACTTGGCCTCAATGATTGAAAACCCGGCTGACCTGATGGCTCCCAGAGCGGAGACGCCGATCGATGCATCGCGTCGTGGCACGGTCTACCAAGATTACATTGGCGGCGGTCAGTGATGAGTGCGCCAGTAAAACGCAGGGCTAATGGATAGAAACATGTCAAACGCAGCCTTCGAAGAAGAGAACGTTCAAGAATACGTGCCCGAGCATGTTGACCCGCAACAATTGGCTGACGTGCGGCCGATCCCGCGCATCTCCATTCAGGCGTTCTGCGAGACCCAATCGGTCATGTCACCGGTTGAAAAGATGAGCTCGGATCGCCGTATGGCAAACGCTCAGGTGCGCACGCATATGGGCGGGCTCATCGCCGCTATTGACTATTATCAAACGGCTCCAACGCCGAACCTGATCATCGTTGAATCAACGCTTCGCCCTGATGAGCTGATTGCAACGCTCAGCGGTCTGGCAGAAGTCTGCGATCCGAGCAGCCGCGTTGTTGTTGTTGGTCACTACAACGATGTTGGTCTTTATCGCGAGCTGACCCGTTCCGGTGTCTCGGAATATCTGGTCGCACCAGTTTCGATTTCTGACATCATGAATGTAATCTCCACGCAATTTGTGGACCCGGACGCGGAGCCGCTTGGCAGAACCATCGGTTTCATTGGCGCGAAGGGTGGTGTTGGTGCGTCGACGATAGCGCACAATGTGGCATGGTCGATATCAACGCTTTTTGAAAGCGAGACAGTTGTTGCCGATTTGGACCTTCCGTTCGGTACGGCCAACATCAATTTCGATCAGGATCCGGCGCAAGGCATGGCAGAAGCAGTGTTTTCGCCAGAGCGTGTCGATGAGGTCTTTATCGACCGCCTGCTCGCACAATGCGCTGAGCATTTGTCATTGCTGGCTGCGCCTTCCATGTTGGACAGAACCTACGACTTTGAAGAGAGCGCCTTTATCAGCCTGATTGAAGCGACACAGCGAACTGCGCCAAATGTGGTGCTCGACATTCCGCACGTGTGGAACTCTTGGACCGAGAAAACGTTAGCACAGATCGACGAGGTCGTTATCGTTGCGGCGCCTGAACTGGCCAATCTGCGCAATGCAAAGAATATGGTCGATACGCTCAAACGTCTGCGACCCAACGACTTTGCGCCACGCCTGATTATTAATACCGTTGGCATGCCAAAACGCCCGGAGATTTCTCCGGTTGATTTTGCCGATCCTCTGGAGCTCGAACCAACAGCGATCATTCCTTTTGATGCAGGTCTTTTCGGAAACGCCGCTAATTCAGGGCGCATGATTGCCGAGACCGAGGCCGCAAGTCCAGTGGTCAACATGCTTTCCGATATTGCACATGCTGTTACGGGTCGAGGTGTTGTGGCCAGCAAACCAAAGAACGGGCTGAAGGGCATTCTTGCCCGGCTCAAAAAGTAAGCAACTCGGGGTTGGGTAAGCACAATGTTTGGAAAGCGCGGCAGCGGATCATCGACCGGTAGTCAAGGATTTGGCGGACGCCCTGCGGCTGATAGTGCACCGCCCCCACCCCCAGCGCCAGCTCCGGTCGAGGCACCTGATACAAGCGCGGCGGCAACGGCTGAACAAGCACCTGCTCCCGCACCTGCCGCGGCGCCCGCTCCTGCTTTAGCGCCGGAACCTTTGCAACAAGGGATGGGCGAAGAGCCATCACGCGCAAAGACAAAGCGTGATGAGAGCTACTATGATACCAAAACGCAGGTGTTTTCTGCGCTAATCGAGACAATCGATCTTTCGCAATTATCGAAGCTTGATGCTGAGTCTGCGCGCGAAGAAATTCGCGATATTGTCAATGACATCATCGCTATCAAGAACTACGCGATGTCGATTGCAGCTCAGGAAGAGCTGCTGGAAGACATTTGTAACGATGTTCTCGGGTACGGCCCGCTTGAGCCACTGCTGGCACGCGATGACATTGCCGACATCATGATCAACGGTCCCGACCATGCCTATATCGAGGTATCAGGCAAGGTTGAGCGCGCTGACATTCGTTTCCGTGACGGCCAGCAGCTTTTGTCCATCTGTCAACGCATCGTGAGCCAGGTTGGCCGCCGTGTTGATGAAGCAAGCCCCATCTGTGACGCCCGCCTCGCCGATGGTTCTCGTGTGAACGTCATCGCGCCGCCACTTGCCATCGATGGCACAGCTCTGACCATTCGTAAGTTTAAAAAGGACAAGTTGACCCTTGATCAACTGGTCGGATTTGGTTCGATTTCACCGGAGGGCGCAACGCTTCTTCAGATCATCGGGCGCGTTCGTTGTAACGTGGTTATCTCCGGCGGCACGGGTTCTGGTAAAACAACACTGCTCAACTGTTTGACGCGTTACATCGACGAAGATGAACGCATTATCACCTGCGAAGACTCCGCTGAACTTCAATTGCAGCAGCCGCATGTGGTGCGTCTTGAAACCCGCCCGCCGAACCTTGAAGGTGAAGGCACCATTACGATGCGCGACTTGGTGAAAAACTGTCTGCGTATGCGCCCAGAACGTATCATCGTTGGTGAGGTACGTGGCTCGGAAGTGTTTGACCTTCTCCAAGCGATGAACACAGGCCACGACGGTTCAATGGGTACGATCCACGCCAACTCTCCACGCGAGTGTCTAAGCCGGATGGAATCCATGATCGCTATGGGTGGTTTTAGTTTGCCGCAAAAGACAGTGCGCGAGATTATTGTCGGCTCAGTTGACGTTATTGTTCAGGCAACACGTCTTCGTGACGGTTCGCGCCGCATCACACACATTACAGAAGTCGTGGGCATGGAAGGTGATGTCATCATCACCCAGGATCTCATGCTGTACGACATGACCGGCGAAGACGCTCAGGGCAAGATCATCGGCAAACACCGTTCGACCGGCGTCGGCCGACCAGCCATGTGGGATCGCGCCCGCTATTATAATGAAGAACAACGCCTTGCGACGGCTCTGGACTCTATGGAGGTCATTGAATGACCATCCTGGGCTTTCCAGCAGCTGCTATCGCGATTTTCTTTCTCGCTTTGCTGGGCATTGGCGGTGTCCTTTACGCGTTTTTCTATAACACCATTGAGAACGAACAATCGCAAACGCGTCGCCTGTCAAAGATCAAAGCGGCGCAGACCGACAGCCGGTCCAAGCGCGCAGCGTTTGACAAGGCAGCTGAAGGTCAAAAGCGCCGCAAAGCCATTGCCGAGTCGCTCTCTGATCTTGATGAAAAGAACAAGGACCGGCAGTCAAAGATCCAAAAGCCCGGCCTAAAGCTGCAAATCCAGCAGGCCGGACTGAAGATCGAAATGCGGACCTTCTACATTTACTCCGCCATCTGCGGCGTAGTGTTTGGGGTACTCGGCATGTTCATGGGTGCGCCGCTTTATATCATTCCTGGCATCTTTTTTGCGGCAGCCTTTGGTGTGCCGCGCTGGGTTGTCGGCATGATGCGCGCCCGGCGCATGTCCAAATTCCTGGAAGAGTTTCCAAACTCCATTGATATTATTGTGCGCGCCATCAAATCCGGCCTGCCACTCAATGATGGTTTGCGCCTGATCGCAACAGAAGCGAAAGAACCGGTACGCTCGGAGTTTCGCCGTATCGTGGAAGGTCAACAATTGGGCCTTTCAACACCTGAATCGGTTGCTCGCATGTATGAGAGCATGCCGCTATCTGAGGCCAACTTCTTTGCCATTGTGATCCAGATTCAAGCGCAAGCCGGTGGTAACTTGTCAGAAGCTCTGGGCAACCTCTCAAAGGTACTACGCGCACGCAAAACGATGAAAGCCAAAGTCGCTGCCATGTCGATGGAAGCCAAAGCATCGGCGGCCATCATTGGTGCCTTGCCGGTTATCGTGACTGTCCTCGTTTATTTGTCGAGCCCGGAATATATCATGCTGCTGTTCACGACGGACGCAGGTTTGATGATCCTGGGCGTTTCAGCGGTCTGGATGGGCATCGGCATCTTCGTGATGCGCCAGATGATCAACTTCGAGGTCTAGGCGCATGGTTTCTTCTATCATCGAGATAATGACATCGCCGCAGTTCCTGTTTGCGGTCCTGACAGCGATCAGTGTCTTTGCCACGATATTCACCTTGTTGGCGCCCATGCTCGGCGGCAACGAGCTAAAGTCACGTATGAAAAGTGTTGCGTTGGAGCGTGATGAAATCCGCGCCAAGGAACGCGCCAGACTGGCTTCAGAAAAACAGAGCGCGCGTGGCGCTTTGCGGATGGATAAAGCCGAGAAGAACGGCATTACCGGTATTGTCGACAGGCTCGATCTGAAGAAGGCGCTCGCCGATGACGCGACGGTTGCAAAGTTGCGTTCAGCCGGCTTCCGCGGTCAACAGCCACTGAACCTGTTCCTGTTTGCGCGCTTTACACTGCCATTCGTGTTCTTCGCGCTTGGCGCGCTTTATGTCTATGGCTTGGGCAATTTCAAAGAGCAGACATCCATGGCCCGTTTCGCCATTTGTCTCATGACTGCCTATGCGGGCTTTTATGCGCCTAACCTTTATGTCGGCAACCTCGCCAACAAGCGCAAGAACAGCATCAAAAAAGCCTGGCCAGACGCGCTGGACCTGCTGCTGATCTGTGTGGAATCCGGGATGTCCATTGAGGCAGCCTTCCGAAAAGTCGCCGCCGAAATCGGTATGAACTCCATTCCATTGGCTGAAGAACTGGTTCTCGTCGGTGCAGAACTGTCTTATCTGTCCGAGCGCCGCCAGGCATATGACAATCTGGCTCAACGTACCGGGCTTGAGAGCGTTCAGGCTGTATCGCAAGCGCTTATTCAGGCGGAACGTTATGGTACGCCCGTCGGCCATGCGCTGCGCGTTCTGGCCAATGAGAGCCGTGATCAGCGTATGAACGAAGCTGAAAAGAAAGCTGCGGCCCTGCCTCCAAAACTGACGGTCCCGATGATCCTGTTCTTCCTGCCGGTTCTGTTCGGCGTGATCCTAGGGCCAGCAGGCATTCAGATCTCCGAGCGCGGTGGCATCTTCTAGATCGTTCGCCAAGCGCTAAATCCCACAATCTGAAAAATTAATAGGCTCAAGGAAAAAGTCCTTGAGCCTTTTTTCTCTCCAAATTTGGCCTATGGCGCTGAATATAGGCCTAGTTGGTTGAGCGGTCTTCTTGCTTGATCAGTGCCCAGGCGTTTTCCTGAGATAACATGTTCTCAAGATACTGCATGTTCTCCGCGGCTTGCTGCGGTGAAAGCTCGCGCATGGCGATGCTCTTGGCTTCTTCAAAACGTCCCTGCAAACCAACAACGAGTGCTAGGTTCTGGCGAACCCGGCTATCGGCTCCTGGCTGTTGAACTGCTGTACGCAGATGACGTTCGGCTTCTGTCAGATTGCCCTCAAGGATCAGGCTCATCGACAGGTTTGATAGGACAGAAGGTTCGTTAGGGCGCAGTTGCAGTGCTTTCCGGTAACGCTCCCGCGCTTGCTGGGGTCGTCCCGTCTGATCGTAAATTGCGCCTTCAGCCGACATCAAACGCCAATCCGGGCTGGTCGGGTTTTGCGCGCGCTGAATAGCGTCTAAAGCAGCCGTGAATTCACCTGCACCGGCGAGTGCTTTACCGTAAGCTGCTAAAACAGCCCTGTCTTCAGGATGTGTGATGGCGGCCTTGCGCATTACAGCCAGAGCTTGTTCATCGCGGCCATTCATTCGCAGTACCGATGCAAAGGCCATTGCAACTGATTTGTCATTTGGATTGCGATCATAGAGCCGCTGATAGGAGCCTAGCGCCTGTTGTAGTTCAAGCGCTGTCATCTGTTCAACCGGCTTTGCACCCGGTCGGATGGAACCAGTTTTTGTCGGATCAGTGGCACAAGCAGAAAGGGCAACAGAGCTTGCAGCGAGCAACATTATCAAGCGTCGCGATCTCATTACATGTTTGACCATTCTTTTCGCCATAGGCATTCCCCTGAACCTGGTCTCGACAAGCGGGCGACAAAGCGCGACAACTGAGCGTTAATATCGGTTAACAATGAGTAATCAATCATCCCTAACGCGGAGTTAACGAGTGAACGATACAGCAGCAGCGCTGGATGCCCTGATCATTGACGGACCGCGCACAAAGGCGGCCAAACCAATCTATGTGACGACCGGTGATGCGAACGAGCTTCCGCCGGGTGCAAAGGCTTGGTTGGAGGCAAACGGTCAGGCAGTCGATACAGAGTTTGTCTGCTTGATACCGGGTGGCTCATCAGAAGGCGCAGTAGACTGCGCTGTTTTGGGTTTGGGGTCAGATGCAAACCCATTTGCTGCAGGAGGACTAACCAAACACCTGAATGATGGTATTTGGTACATCGATAAGGTCCCCGAACATGTCGATGCGGACCAGTTGATGCTTGGCTATTTGCTGGGCGCTTACACTTTCGACCGCTACAGAAAATCCAAACCGCGCGAGATCGAGCTGCATCCACCTGCATATGCCAAACTGGACACAGTTCTGCGCAAGGCCAAAGGGGTCTACGCAGTCCGCAATCTCGTTAACACGCCGGCCAACGATATGGGGCCTGATGCGATTGAAGGCGCAGCAAGGGCCATCGCGCGCGCGCACAAAGCCAGTGTCAAAGTCGTTTCCGGCGACGATCTACTATCCAAAAACTTTCCCTTGATCCATGCCGTTGGCCGCGCGGCGGCGCAAGAGCCACGGTTGGTTGATATCAAATGGGGCAGACGCGGTGCGCCTAAACTGACTTTGGTTGGCAAAGGTGTGGCTTATGATACTGGCGGTTTGAACATCAAACCCGGCGGCTCGATGCGCAACATGAAGAAGGACATGGGCGGCGCTGCCCACATGATCGCACTTGCCGATATGATCATGGCAGCGAAACTCGATGTGCGCCTGCGTTTGTTGGTGCCAACGGTAGAAAACTCCATCTCGGCGAACGCGTTTCGACCGGGCGATGTCTACCCGTCACGCGATGGTATAACCGTGGAGATAGGCAACACGGACGCTGAAGGTCGGCTGGTTTTGGCTGATGCCCTTTCCCTCGCCGATGAAGAAACACCGGAAATGCTGATTGATTTTGCCACGCTGACCGGCGCTGCGCGCGTTGCGATGGGCCCTGATGTCGCGCCGTTCTTCACCGATGATGAAGCGCTTGCCGCTGAACTTGCCGATGCATCGACACTTGAGCTCGATCCAATCTGGCGCTTGCCGCTCTGGAAGGCATACGCCAAAAACCTGTCATCCAATGTTGCCGATTGCTGCAACATTACTTCGGACGGACTGGCTGGGGCGATCACCGCGGCCTTGTTCTTGCAAAAATTCGTCAAACGCGCGCAAGCGTGGGTTCATTTCGATGTGTTCGCCTGGTCAACATCTGGCAAGCCACACAGCTCCGTTGGCGGAGAGGCACAGGGACTTCGCGCCCTATTCAGTGTTTTGGAACGGCGCTATCCGCCCAAAAAGCGGGCCAAGGCTTGATCTTGAGCAGGCTGCGTTTATCATAACGCATCCGAAACTAACTGTATGATGCGTATGAGTGTTGCTCTGAAACCAAGTCAGGCGCTAGGCCTATGGCGGGATGTGGTGCTCAATGAAGTTACCGAGCGCGAACATGATCTCACAACACGTCAAATGGCGATCCTTTTGTCGATCTATATGGATCCCCCACCTCATACAGTTCGTGGTTTGGCGGCAAAACTGAATGTGACAAAACCGGTTATAACACGGGCATTGGACACGATGGGGCAGATGAAGCTCGTTATGCGTCGGCGCGACCCCAAGGATCGTCGAAATGTTATCATCGGCAAGACAGTAGAAGGGGCGCTGTATCTTGAACGGTTCTCCGACTTGGTTGTCGAAAAAGCAAAGTGGCTCGCCAAATGACGGTAAGACTGGACAGCAGGCTGAATGCTTTCCGCACCGATTTGGCTGACACGCGGCTTAAAGGTCGGGTGAAGGCAACGCGCTTCACCGACGGACGCCCTGCCTACATCGATGTCCCGGTCTGCGACGTGAAGAACCGTCCAGAAGCCGACGCGGGCGTGGATACACAGTTCAAACTCAATGAGCGTGTCACTGTCTTTGATGAAGCTGACGGCTGGAGCTGGATACAGAGCAATTCCGATGGCTATGTCGGATATGTGCAATCAAGCTCACTCACAAACGGCGCGCCCGAAACATCAACACATCGCGTCACGGCGCCGCGTACCTTTTGCTACCCTGAGCCAGACCTCAAGAGTCCATGCGTCGCCACATTATCGCTCGGCACTGAGGTTTGCATTGTCGATAGAACCGAAACACGCGGTACGCCTTATGTGCGAATGTCGAGCGGCTTGTGGATCTTTGAACGCCATCTGAATGCAGTTGAGTCTTTCTCAAACGACTATGTCGACGTTGCCGAAAGCCTGCTTGGAACACCTTATCTGTGGGGCGGCAATTCCGCTTTTGGCATAGACTGTTCTGGCCTTGTGCAATTGTCGATGGCCATGTGCGGCAACACAGTTCTGCGCGATTCTGACATGCAGTTTGAGACTGTCGGCGAGGCCGTCGACCCATCTTTTGGTTTGCAGCGTGGCGATCTGATTTTCTGGAAAGGCCATGTCGCCATCGTGCGTGATGCGGAAACCATCATTCATGCCAATGCGCACACAATGAGTGTTGCTATCGAGATTACCCAGGATGCCATAGACCGCATCGCTTATCTTTACGCCGAGCCCATCGGGTACAAGCGGCCAAACTAATAACCAGCCTCGCGATCGACCAGATTTATAAGCGGCGCGCCACCATCATGGGCATCCATTTGACTGATCATGGGTGGTATCAGAGCTGCCGGATCAGATGTCGCCGCAGCATGGGGCGTGATCGTTACTTTGGGGTGGTCCCATAGTGCACTGTCCTGTGCGAGCGGCTCTTCTTGAAAAACATCCAAGCATGCAGCCCCAAGCCAACCATTATCCAGGGCGGCCAGAATGTCGGCTTCGTTCTGAAGCTTACCACGCCCGGCATTGATCAAAATAGTAGAACCGAGCGGCCCGTTACGTTTCATGTTGATGAAAAGTGGCTTTGATAGAATGCCATGGGTTTGCGGTGTTAGCGGTAGAAGGCAAGCGACAATGTCCGCACTGCGCAAGAAAGCGCCAAGGCCCTCTTCACCGTGAAAGGTTTCAACGCCAGAGACTGTTTTCTTAGTTCGGCTCCAACCCGTCACTTTGAAACCCAGAACGCTGAGCTTGCGGGCCGCATCTGTGCCCAATACGCCCAGTCCCAGAATCCCGACTGTTATTTCCGACGCTGCGGGCTGCAAGCGGTCTTCACGCCAAACCCGCTCTTTTTGCTGTTGGCGATAGGCAGGGCCTCGACGATGCTGATCGAGCACCTGCCAAACGATATATTCGCTCATCCTGTCAGTAAGGTCACTAGCGACGACGCGTACAATGGGTACGTCAGGCAAATCATGATCATTGAAAATATGATCGACGCCTGCACCGATGGAGAAAATGGCCTTGAGATTGCGCAAAGCGTTCAACACGCCAGGACGCTGTTTCCACACCACCGCATACTCGATCACGCTCGGGTCATCGACTTCACCAATATCCGTTATGACCCTGCGGTGCGGTGCGGCCTTTTGTAGGTGATCTTTCCAGACCGCCGGATCAAAGCCGGTTACGGCGAGAAATATAGTGCCAGCATTGTCCATAACTCAGTCCATCACCGCCGCGCTGTGGCGCGTTTCAATATCGAAGGCTGCTGCCATCAATGCTTTTGTGTAATCAGTTTTCGGCGCATCAAAAATCTGTTCCGCCGGCCCAAACTCGACAACCTTTCCTGCCCGCATGACGATTACTTCGTTGGCCAAGGCACGCACGACTTTGAGATCGTGACTGATAAACAAAAAAGCCAGATCATGCTTTTTCTGCAAGTCGCGAAGCAGATCGACGACTTGCGCCTGCACACTCATGTCGAGTGCCGACGTGGGTTCATCGAGCATCACAAATTTCGGTTTGAGCGCCATCGCGCGCGCGATAGCGATGCGCTGGCGCTGCCCGCCAGAGAACTCATGTGGATAGCGGAAGCGGGTTGCCGGATCGACGCCAACCTCATCAAGGGCCTGAACAACAGCGGCGTCCCGCTGTTCTGGTGTCATCGCAGGTTGATGGATGCGAAGGCCTTCGGCAACGATCTCGGAGACCGACATGCGCGGCGACAACGAGCCGTAAGGGTCTTGGAATACAATTTGGAGGTCCTTGCGCATCGGACGCATCTGCTTGAAGGACAGCGCCTGCAAGTCCAAATCGTTGAAACTGATTTTGCCTTCCGATGAAATCAATCGCGACAGTGCAAGCCCGAGGGTCGTTTTGCCTGATCCACTCTCGCCCACAATACCAAGCGTTTGTCCGCGCCGTACATTCACATCAATACCATCTACAGCTTTGACGTGATCAACCGTGCGACGCATGAAGCCGCGTTTGATAGGAAACCAGACTTTCACTTGGTCGCCGGCCATCACTGTAGGCGCGGTGTTATCCAACAAGGGAGGTTTGCCTTTCGGTTCGGCAGCCAGAAGGTGCTTGGTGTAGGCGTGTTGCGGATTATCAAAGATCGCTTGCGTTGGCCCATGCTCGACGATCGCACCATTTGTCATCACACAAACGCGGTCAGCAATCTTGCGAACGATACCGAGATCGTGCGTGATGAACAGCATCGACATGTTGCGATCTCGCTTCAGCTGGTCGAGCAGTTCGAGGATCTGTGCTTGCACCGTTACATCGAGTGCCGTTGTCGGTTCATCAGCGATCAACAGTTTGGGCGTGTTCGCCAAAGCCATGGCAATCATCACGCGCTGGCGCTGCCCGCCAGACAATTGATGCGGATAGGATTGGAGCCGCTTTTCGGGATCGCGAATGCCGACCTGATTGAGCAGTTCCAATGTCCGCGCGCGCTTGCCGTTATCTTCCACTTCTTGATGCAAAGCGATCACTTCACCGATCTGGCGCTCGATGGTCTGCAGCGGGTTCAGCGACGTCATCGGCTCCTGAAAAATCATCGAAATATCATTGCCACGCACTTGTCGTAGCTGATGTTCCGGAGCGTTCATGAGCTCTTTGCCGTCGAATTCGATTTCGCCAGATGGATGTGATGCTGATGGATAGGGCAGCAGCTTCAAAACGGAGTTGGCAGAGACGGACTTTCCCGATCCGCTCTCGCCAACCAAAGCCAGTGTTTCACCCTGTGCGATTTCAAATGAAATTCGGTCAACAGCCAAATTGGTGCTGCCGCCCTGATGGAATGCAACAGAAAGGTCACGAACGGAAAGCAATGGGGCACCCGTCATGAGAATGTCTTTCGGGGATCGAACGCATCGCGCGTCGCTTCACCGACAAAGATCAAAAGCGAAAGCATGATCGCCACGGAGAAAAACGCGGTGAAGCCAAGCCACGGCGATTGCAGATTGTTCTTGCCTTGCAAAATGAGTTCACCGAGCGATGGCGATCCAGGTGGCAAGCCAAAGCCAAGGAAGTCAAGCGACGTCAGCGTCGTAATCGAGCCATTCAAAATGAAAGGCAGGAACGTCAAGGTCGCGACCATCGCATTGGGCAACAAATGGCGAAACATTATGGTGCCGTTGGAAACGCCGAGAGCCCGCGCCGCGTTCACATACTCGAAGTTGCGCGCGCGCAAGAACTCGGCACGGACAACACCCACAAACCCGACCCATGAAAACAGCAGCATAATGCCGAGCAGAACCCAAAAGCCGGGCGGCAACACCGCTGCCATGATGAGCAGAATGTAAAGAACCGGAATAGCCGACCAGATTTCGATAACGCGCTGACCGATCAAATCAGTCCAGCCGCCGAAATAACCTTGAACCGCACCCACCGTGACGCCGATAACGGCAGAAGCAGCGGTAAGGATTAGACCGAACAACACCGAGATACGGAAGCCGTAGATCATGCGAGCGAGTACATCGCGCGCCTGATCGTCTGTACCCAGCCAGTTAAAGTTGCCGGCAACGCAATTTCGATCCTCCACGCCATCGGGATAGCCGGCACAAAGCGCTTCTCGGCTTTCAAACATAAAGGCGGGTTTGGAAGGTGCTGTCGTCGGCACTTCCTTGTTCACTGAACGGAACGAATAACGGATCGGTGGCCAGATCATCCAGCCATTGGCTTCAATCTCTTCCTGAATAAAGGGGTCGGTGTAATCTGTGCGCGCCAGAAACCCGCCGAACTTTTCTTCCGGGTAGTTGACGAAGACCGGCGTCAGCAATTCACCCTTGTATGAAACCAGTATCGGTTTGTCGTTCGCGATGAACTCGGCAAAGAGGGAAAAGACGAAGAGAAAAAGAAAAATCCAGAGCGACCAGTAACCGCGCCGGTTGGCTTTGAAGTTCTGCCAACGGCGTTGATTGAGCGGAGACAGGAACGGACGCTTCACGGGCCCTGCATGCGCGATGTTCTCAACAATATCGGGGGTGGTGTGTTTGTTCATCATCACACCTCCCGGCTTTCAAAGTCGATGCGCGGATCAACCCATGTGTACATCAGGTCTGACAAGAGACTGACCAAAAGGCCCATCAGCGAAAAGATATAGAGCGTTGCAAACACGACCGGATAGTCGCGATTGACGATGCTCTCAAAGCCCAAGAGCCCCAAGCCATCTAGCGTGAAAATAGTCTCGATCAGAAGCGAGCCGGTGAAGAAGGCCGAGATGAACGCGCCTGGAAATCCGGCGATGATGATCAGCATCGCGTTGCGAAATACATGCCCATAAAGAACCTGATTTTCAGTCAGCCCCTTGGCTCTTGCCGTTGTGACATATTGCTTGCGGATTTCATCGAGGAACGAGTTCTTGGTCAGAAGCGTCGTTGTCGCAAAAGCGGACATGATCATCGCCGTCAGCGGCAAAGCCAAATGCCAGAAATAGTCCAAGATACGGGCTGGCCACGACAAATCTTCCCAATTGTCAGACGTCAAACCGCGTAAAGGGAACCAATCATAAAACGAACCACCCGCAAACAGGATCACCAACAGAATCGCGAACAGAAAGCCCGGGATCGCGTAGGCAACGATAACAACGCCAGATGTCCACACATCAAAGCGTGTGCCATCCTTTACCGCTTTGGAAATGCCAAGCGGAATGGAGATGGCGTAGGAAATGAACGTGATCCACAAGCCCAGCGACACCGAAACGGGCAGCTTCTCGATAATCAGGTCGATGACCGTGATGTCGCGAAAATAGCTTTCACCGAAATCAAATCGCAGATAATCCCAGAGCATGCTGCCAAACCGCTCCAAAGGCGGTTTGTCGAAGCCGAATTGTCGCTCCAGATCAGCGATGAATTCTGGGTCGAGGCCCTGCGCCCCGCGGTATTGCGAGGACGTCACCCCGCCTTCAAATGAGTCGCCGGGCTCTGCACCAAAATCTACATCACCACCGCCGCCGGTAAAGCGCTCAGTTGCGTCACCGCCCTGACCGGTTAGCTGGGCGATTACCTGTTCAACCGGCCCACCTGGTGCAAACTGGATGATGATGAACGAAATAGCCATAATCCCGAAAATGGTCGGGATCATCAACAAGAGACGACGTGCGATATAGGCGCCCATCGTCTTTAAAGGCCTTGCATTGTGGGTTTGGTTTTAGGCTTTGCCAATCGCTTTTGCCTTTTCTTCGTCATACCACCACAACGCTTCAACGGGCCAGAAATAGTCCGGTTTTTCTTCCTTGAAACCGAACACATCCCAGTAGGCTACGCGGTGATTCGCAGAGCCCCAATTTGGAATCCAGTCGCGGCGCAAACGCAAGACCCGGTCCAAGACACGCATGGCGGTGTTATGATCCTCGCGCGTATCAGCTCTGCCAACTTCCTCAATAAGTGCGTCGACGAGGGGATCAGCTGTTCCTGACCAGTTGCGCGAGCCTTCAAGATCTGCTGCCGCCGATGAGATGCCTGTTTCGAGCGTATTGGCCGTCGGCGTTGCACCCCAAGAGGCCGCCGTGCCAACCATGTCAAAGTCAAAAGTCGATGTGCGTTCCTGAAACTGCGCGGGATCGACCAAGCGCATGCTGGCGTTGATGCCGACCGCGCGCATGGTTTCCACAAATGGACCCAGGATACGCTCGAATACGCTGGAACGGATCAAGATTTCCAAATCAAGCGGTTCACCCGCATCGTTGCGCCGAATACCGCCATCACCAACTTCCCATCCTGCCTCAGTCAGCAGACGTGTGGCTTCGCGAAGGCGCGCGCGATCACGGCCCGAACCATCAGATGGCTCATAAAGATATGCAGCCTCGCGTATCCCATTGGGAAACTCGAAGTTCGCTTCCAGCCGCTCGATCAGCGCGAGCTCGCCTTCAGTCGGCATGTCCACCGCTTCATAGTCCGAGCCGCCGAAGAGGCCATGACGTCGGTTATAAATTCCAAAGAAGAGGTTTTCATTGGTCCACTCAAAATCGAAGCACAAAGCAATCGCGTCGCGCACGCGGCGATCCTTGAACCGTTCGCGTCTTTGATTCACTGCCCATGCCTGCATGGTCGGACGCTTCTCCTGATCGAAAAGCGCCAGTTTCACCCGCCCTTCTTCCACGGCAGGAAACGCATATTCCGTGGCCCAAGTCTTGGATGTGAATTCTTCACGCCACAGGACCTCACCTTTCTTGAAGGCCTCAAAGCCAGTCGTGCGCTCGGTGTAGAACTCTACACGTATTGTCTGGAAATGGTTCGCGCCACGCCGCGTGCCGATCTGGCGCCCCCAATAATCGTCAACGCGCTCATACTCGATGAATGTACCCTGGCGAAAACGACCGATCTTGTAAGCCCCTGAACCCAAGGGAGGTTCAAGTGTGGAATCATCAAATTCGCGGGTTGAATAGTAGGCCGCCGATTGGATGGGCATGTCGACAATTGTGAGGATTGCACGCGCGGATTGGGTGCCGTCAAACACGAGCGTTACTGTGCCCTCATCTTCGGCGATGACTTCTGTAAGCTTTTGAAGCGGAAGGCTCAAATCCGGATGGCCGACCGCTTTGATGGTATCATAGGTAAACTTGATGTCGGCAGCGGTTATTGGTGAACCATCGTGGAAACGCGCGATATCGCGAAGCTTAAAGGTAAAGCGATTGCGATCTTCGGAGATCGTAACACTTTCTGCGACATGGCAGTAGGTGGCGTCCGGCTCGTCGAAAGCGCGCGCCATAAGCGTGTCATAACAAATCTCGATACGAGGCGGCGCATCGCCCCGCCGGACAAAGGAATTGAGCGTGTTGAAAGTCTGGACGTTCTGGTTGAAATACCAGTAGCTGGGCTGGAAATTGAACGTGCCGCCTACAGGCGCGTCCGGTGAATTATACTCAAAGTGTGAGAACCCATCTGCGTATTTCAGATCCCCAAATGCAGACAAGCCGTGAAGCGAGATGCCGCTCGGATTGGCGGCGATGGAGAGTTTGGGAAACATAGCAGATGCTGTAAATGCACCCGCCGTGACAAACATGAATTGGCGACGGTCCATTGTCATTGCGCCGCCCCAGGCTTGGCCCACCATGATTGAATATCGACACCGGTATAGAGTGGCTGATTGTCAACAAACTCAAACTTGTCCCACCAAGCCACCCATTCTTCGGGCGAATGCCATTGCGGAATGTAGTAGTAGTTCCACAGCAAAACGCGATCCAAAGCGCGGCTCGCCGCAATCAGTTCATCGCGATCTTCTGCAAAGATGATGGTTTCAATCAGACCGTCAATGACCGGGTTTTCAATGCCCGACAAATTGCGCGAATCCGGTGCGGAGGCTGAACCCGTTGACCAGAAATCGCGCTGCTCATTGCCAGGTGACAATGATTGCGCAAGCACGGTGGTTGTCATATCAAAGTCAAACTGCTCAAGCCTTGCGATGTACTGGCTGGAATCGACGATGCGCAATGATGCATCGATGCCGAAGGTTCGCAAATCTTCAACAAACTGACCGGAAATGATTTGTGCGGTCTGGGAACCGCCGAGGAACTCGATTGTGAAAGGCTCGCCTGCATCATTGACCCATTTTCCATCTTGGGGCTGCCAGCCGGCTTCGCGCATGAGATTGGCGGCAATGCGCTGGTTGGAACGCCGGTTGGCGCGTTCGCCATTGACCGGGTTTTCATAAGGTGTGGTGAAAACTTCTTCGGGCAGAACGTCACGATATTCATCCAAAATCTCAAGCTCACGCCCTTCAGGAAGCCCGCTGGAGGCCAATTCGCCGCCCTCAAAATAGCTGGTGGTGCGTGTGCGTAGGCTGGATAGCTGGAGCCTGTTGACGCTCTCAAAATCGAAAAGATGCAAGAGTGCTTGGCGCACGCGCCGATCTTTGAACTTGTCACGCCGCTGGTTCATTGCAAAACCCTGCATGGGTTGCGGCCGTACAGTTGGGAAGGAACGGCGCGTCACCAAACCCTCTTCGAATGTCGGGAAATTATATTCGTTGGCCCACCGCGCCGAGCGGGTTTCTGTTCTGAAGTCCTGAATGCCGCCTTTCTTGAAGGCTTCCCAAATCGGCGTGGCATCAAGAAAATAGGTATAGGCAATCTCATCGAAATTGTAGCGACCCTTATTGATCGGCAAATCGGCCGCCCACCAATCTTCCACACGCTCCCACGTGATTTCTTTGCCGGAATCAAAGGACTTCACACGATACGGCCCTGACCCAAGCGGTGGCTCAAGCGTCGGTTCTGTTATGTCACGAGGCTGTCCGTCCGCGTCTTTTCCTGTCCACCAATGCTTTGGGAAGACGGGCATATCACCAAGAATTTTTGGCAGTTCGCGGTTACCTGTTTGGTCAAATTTAAAAAGAATATCGGTTTCATTGAGCGCTTCAGCCGAAACAACATTTGCATAGTAAGCGCGGTAAATCTGGCTGATCTCTTTGAGTTGCTCAAAGGTCCAAACCACATCTTCTGGCGTGACCGGCACACCATCATGCCAACGAGCATCGGGATCCAATCGGTATGTGGCTGAGGAATAGTCGTCAGGATACCGGAACGCTGCAGCCAAATGCGGATGGCTTGCCGACGGTTCATCGATGGATTGATCCATCAAGGTTTCATAGATCAAGCCACCACCAAACCGGGCAAAACCAGCAGCTGCCGTACCGCGAACGATGTAAGGATTAAAACTGTCGAAGGTGCCTTGGACGGCCAGGTTCAGCGAGCCGCCTTTTGGCGCATCGGGATTGGCATGTTCATAGTGCGTCCAGCCATCCTGGTATTTGCTTTGTGTGATCAATGAATTCGTTGTTATCCAGTCGCCTTCAGTTTGGGCGATTGCTGAATGACTTGCTGCCATGGCTGTTAGTGCCAGAATGCCAAAGCCGACGGAAATCGAACGCATTAATGCCTCCTGCAAATCTTGTTCTTAAGAGACTAGGTGCAAATTCGACGATTCAAAGCCCTGAAATGAAAAAGGCCCGCTCTTTGGCAGGCCAATTCGTCACATTTCAGCGAGGCACATGTTACTCAAGCGGCAACGGCGCACCCGACTGCGCATTTAAGTAGCTGATGAGATTAGCGCGATCTTCCTCATCTCTCAGTCCGCGATAACCCATTGAAGTACCCTCAATATAGTCCTTCGGGCGCACCAAGAAGCGGTTCATAGCCTCAAAGTCCCACTGCGCATTGGCCTCTCCATAAGTAACCATGGCAGATGAATAACGGAAGTCTGGATAAACGCCCGGCTGACGGCCAATAATGCCCCAGAGATTAGGTCCAGCTTTGTTGCCTGCTCCATCGGCTACATTGTGACATGACGAGCACTGGCGAAATACGCTTTCACCGGCTGAGGCGTCAGCACTTGCAAGCAAAGGCGTAATGGCAGCCAGCACTTCCGCTTCAACTTCAGGCGCGGTGCCTGTGTCAGTCTCTTCAACAATGATGGCGAAACCTTCCTGATTCGGTGTTTCATTGTGGAAGATGGTGTCGCCGACAATACCGGCACTCATTACTACGAAGACCGTTGACAGGAACGCGCCTGCATACATGTTGTAATCAATAGCCATATCCGACCTAGTATCTAGTTTGCTGAGCCAAAGGCTCCCCGATAAGGCCGCTGTGTAGGTCTTTTGTCCGGCACGCGCAACACATATAAGGTCGCATCCCAAAGTGACTGATTGTCGCTTAAATGCACCTTTCAATGAGTGGTTCATGAACCCGATAATTATCATCCCCGCGCGCATGGCATCAACGCGTTTACCCGGAAAACCACTCGCGGACATTGCCGGCAAGCCAATGATTGTCCAAGTCGCTAACCGCGCTTTGGAGGCGGACTGCGCAAAGGTTGTTGTAGCCACCGATGACCGCCAGGTTTTTGATGCTGTACGTGACTACAATCATCACGCCATCATGACCGGAAAAGACCATCTGTCAGGTACAGATCGGATTGCTGAAGCACTTGCGCTTACCGACCCGGATGCGGAACATGATACCATCATCAATGTGCAAGGCGATTTACCGACAATTTCACCAAAGGACATTCGCGCCTCACTGCAGCCGCTTGAGGTCGATGCGTGTGACATTGCCACCTTGGGCACAGTGATCAACGACCCGGAAGAGAAAACCAACGAGAATGTCGTGAAGATTGTTGGGTCGGGCACCACAGAAAACAGAAAAGTTTTGCGTGCGCTTTACTTTACACGAGCGACAGCGCCTTGGGGTGAAGGTCCTCTTTATCATCACATCGGCCTTTACGCATTTCGTCGGGCTGCGCTGGAGCGTTTTGTTTCTCTGCCACCGTCGATGCTTGAAAGGCGGGAAAGGCTGGAGCAATTGCGCGCGCTGGAAGCCGGCATGCAAATCCATGCAGCCATCATTGACACCGTGCCGCTTGGCGTTGATACGCCTGCAGACTTGGAAAAGGCGCGCATAGCGCTCGGCTAACGGCAGTAAAAATGAACGACAGTCCCGACAACCTGATTGCCTTTCAAGGCGAACCTGGCGCTAACTCCGATACAGCATGCCGTCAGATGTTTCCGGACATGACACCTTATCCATGCCCCACCTTCGAGGACGCGTTTAATGCTGTCGATCAAGGGATAACCCGCCTGGCGATGATCCCGATCGAGAACACGATTGCGGGCCGTGTCGCAGATATTCACACGCTTTTACCCGAAAGCGACTTGCATATCGTTGGCGAGTTTTTCCTGCCGATCCACTTTCAACTGATGGCATTACCGGGCGCGAACCGTGCTCAGATCAAAACCGTTCACAGCCATATTCACGCGCTGGGCCAATGTCGCCAGTTCATCCGTTCCAACGGATGGAAACCGATCGTTGCAGGCGATACGGCTGGCGCCGCCAAGCTGGTGGATGAAGAAAAGGACCCTTCGATGGCAGCGCTCGCGCCCGAACTTGCGGCGTCCATGTACGGTTTGGAAATCATCGAGCGCGATGTGGAAGACCAGGAAAACAACATCACCCGCTTTGTTGTCCTTTCCAAAGACCCGTCAGCGCCCAAACGAACGTCACCTCAGCAGTTGATGATGACGACTTTTGTGTTTCGGGTGCGTAATCTGCCCGCAGCGCTCTACAAGGCGATGGGCGGTTTTGCGACAAACGGTGTGAACATGACAAAGCTTGAGAGTTATCAAATCGGCGGCAAATTTTTCGCAACGCAGTTCTACGCAGACATTGAAGGCCATCCGGACGATGAGAACGTGAAATTCGCGTTTGAAGAAATCGGGTTCTTCTCCGATCATTTTCGTGTGCTGGGCGTTTATCCTGCTGCCGATTTTCGCGTTGGGCAAAAATGGGAGGGCGCGAGCAAAGTATGATCAGCTGGTCACCCAATCTTCAACCAAGCGCCACGCTATCGCGCCCTTTGGTGGCATTTTAACACCATGCGGATGAACGCCCTCGATCATTTGATTGACCTCATCGCGGGTAAACCAGCGCGCATCATCGAGTTCATCGTCGAGTTTGATCGCTTCGCTGATTGCTTCACCATACATGCCAATCATCATCGAATAGGGAAATGGCCAAGGCTGACTTGCGTGATAGGCAACGCGGCCAACTTTAATGCCTGCTTCTTCATCCGTTTCGCGCCGGACCGCATGTTCGAGCGTTTCGCCGGGCTCCACAAATCCGGCCAGACACGAATACATCCCTTCAGGAAAATGCGGACTGCGGCCCAGCAAGACGCGCTTGCCGTCTCCCGACACAACTAGCATGATCACCACCGCATCGGTGCGCGGGAAATGATGCGCGCCGCAGGACGGACAGATACGTTTGTAACCGCCATCGGTCGGCTCGCTTTTGGTACCACAGCGTGAACAAAACTGATGTGATTGATGCCAGGCCACCAATGCTGCGCCCTGCGCCAGTGCACCTAAATCCTGATCGTTTAAATATCCGGCGATATAGACCGAGCGATAGTCGATGATTGCATAGCCTTCCGGCGGATCGTCTTTGTCCAGATCGCAAAAGCACGCAAAGCGCGGCGCGCCATCGGCCTCATAGCCAAGCAAGACAGGCTCATGGATTTGTGCGCCCAGCGCTTCAGCCTCCATAAATGTGCGCCACATTACGCTTGGCAAGCTATCGACTTCCTCAAGCAGCACATTTCCGCGTCCGACGATCAAGGTGCGTGCGCGCAGGTCGGCAATCGCCTTTTCGACGCCCGCCTCGTCCCGCTTTTCGCCCAACCTTTCCAGTTGACCACCTGAAAAGCCGACACGGGCAGAGTTTTCCGGAAACGGTGCATTAAAAAGGGCAAAAGACATGAGGGAATTTTAAAGCTGCGAGACAATCTGGTCGATAAAGCTTTGCGCTTCTTGCGCGCTATAAGTCAACGGCTTGCCACTTCCCCAAATCGGCGAAGGCCAAGCGGCATCGCTCTCAAAGCGCGCGATAACATGCACATGCAATTGCGGCACCTGATTGCCGAGCGCGGCGACATTCATCTTGTGGGCACCGGTCACACGCTGCAGCAATTTGGACGTTTGCGTGACCTCAAAAATCAGCATGGTTTGATCAAGCGGCGATAATTCATGGATCTCACGCACATCGGCCCGCATCGGCACAAGGATCAGCCAGGGAAAGCGCTTGTCATTCATCAACCGCACGCGGCAAAGGCCGATATCGGCGACGGCCAATGTGTCAGCTTCCAGTTTTTGATCGAGCACAAAATCGGTCATGGACACCATGCTAGCAGCAAATTGTCATTTGGCGACTTGCAATTTTGCATCTGACATCAGATATCAGCGCCGGGAGGTTGGTGGTGGACGTCGCCACTCGCCAACCGGGTCAGGTCCGGAAGGAAGCAGCCCTAACGAGCCGGGCACGGGTCGCCGTGCCAGCCTCCCACCCTAGACAAGCGCAGCGAAGTCGTCGGCCGTCAGGCAATTGCGCAGCAAATGCCGAGAGGCCTTGTTAAAAGCGCAGCGCCGTCGCCGGTCGACAGACATTCGGCAACGAATGGCGAGAGGCCTTGTTACAAGCGAGGCGAAGTCGTTGGCCGGCAGACAATTGCGAAGCAAATGTCGAGACGTCTTGTGACAAGCGAAGCGCACTCCGCCTCGCACACCAAACCACCCGCACGTTTGAAAAACCAAACGACGGTTTTCTGAGTTCACAATGCGAGGCCTTGCCGTGCGCTCCGAAAGCGCCAATGCCTGTCGTGTGCAAGGCCAACAAGGCCTCGCGCGGAGATTTGATGTGATGGGTCGGGCATCTTCGGCACACTCGCCCGCCTCACCCCTCTTCACCGAAACCGGCACCTGTGTCCGATCCAGTGGCGAAAAGAGCCCGCAGCGTTGCTCACCGCGCAATGCTCAGTCCGCATAAGCCGACCCTCTGGACGCAACTCTCCAAAGACCCGACCGCTCCGCTGCCAACCTTCCATCCCGCTGAGGATGTTGTGATGAAGATTGGTGCAGTGAGCATAGGGGAGGATTGAGAAGTGGTTGATAAGTTTTTTGCTGACGCCCCCTCATCCGTCAGCTTCGCTGACACCTTCTCCCACGAGGGGAGAAGGAAGGAGCATGCAAACTCGCCACCGCACCTCCCCTCTCCCCTCGTGGGAGAGGGTGGATGCGAGTGATAACGAGCAGACGGGTGAGGGGGCGCTAAAAACCCCGGCGGGAAACACATCGCTCCCCGCCGGGAGGCATCGCGCCGGACGGACCATCAAACACCGCGTTGAAGGGCGCGACACAGTGCTGAAAAACGCGATGTCATGATGAGACTTATAGTCTACATTGAGCGGAAGGCAAGTCAGAAATGAGACTCATAGAGTGTAGACGATTTGTCTACACGCAAGCTCTGTCGTCGGATGGATATTCGAACTGTTCTTGCCCGGAACCTAAAGCGCATTCGCGAAGAACGCGGCTACTCGCAGGAAGATTTGGCGTTCCGCGCCGACCTGCACCGCACCTATGTCAGCGGCGTTGAACGCGGCGTTCGCAACCCCACCATCGTGATTGTGCAAAAACTGGCTGAAGCGCTGGAGGTTGAGGCGAAGGATTTGTTGGCAGCGAAGAGCGAGTAACCCATGTGCTTCTTCTCTTCCTACACAAGACACCCCTCCCACCTGCCAGCTTTACTTTCCAAATATGCGGAAAAAACCAAAAATCCTTTGGTAAAGCTGAAGTCACATCTTGAGTTCAGATGAGTAAATAACAATATAAATCTGTTCGCTGCTGGGCCATCGACGTGATGCATGAAGTTTTCATGCTGATCGCAAGCCTGTCGGTTCGCGCCAAAGAGGCATTGCCTACGGAGGTGTCTGTCGTCGCACAATATTCGCGCGCAGTGGATGGTTGGAGCCTGACCGTTGGCCTGTCAGCTACGAATACCACCAAACTCGGTGACCTTCCCGTGGCAGATAGACATTTTAGGCGGCGGCCCCGGCCCGGGCGGAAAGCACTTGACACGTCGAAAAACCTGCTACGATCGGAGACGAAGAAATGTGTCTAAGCCAAACCACCACGGCCTTACGAGGCTGGGTTCCCGTGTTGCGCGATTTTGCGCAACGCGCAGCATCTACGACCCGTCGGGCCATCGACGTGATGCATGAAGTTTTCATGCTGATCGCAAGCCTGTCGGTTCGCGCCAAAGAGGCATTGCCTACGGAGGTGTCTGTCGTCGCACAATATTCGCGCGCAGTGGATGGGTAGCACGTCAACGGTCGGGATTGGTATTCTGGAAGGTCCCCGAGCGGAGAAAGATTAAACGTGAAGTCATTATATGAGTCCGTTAGGGCCGAGGCCAATCTTTTTTCAGCGTGGCGCCATGTGAAAAAGAGCGCCCTAAAATCTCCACGACCAGAAATTCGCGGCGAAGCTTCCGAGTTTGAAAACAAGCACCAAACCCACTTGAAAAGGATGGGTGCCCAACTCCGAGAGGATAGATATGTTTTCAGCCCTGTTCACGGTGCACTGAAGGACAAGAAAGCTCGTGAGAAGAAAGGGAAGGACCCCCGTCCAATCGCCATTGCCAAAATGGAAGATCGGGTTCTGCAGCGAGCAATTCTTCAGGTTCTTCAGCCGCGCAGGATCATTGATCCTAGGGACCCAAACAGCAAGGTGGCGTTGGTGTATGATGATCGCCTTGGCTCCATAAACAAAATCAATCGATCTCCGTATGGTGTGGGAGGATTGCTGCGTCCATATGGCGGTGTTGAACCCGCATTGAAACTGTGTTTGCAAGCAATGGAGCAGGGTGCAACGCACTTCTTTCAGTCCGATATCAAGGCGTTCTTCACCGCAATTCCCACTAAAATGGTTGTTGAAATCATCAGAAAAGAAACAGACGATGGCCGGTTTTGCGACTTGTTTCAGGACGCATTGCACATCGAACTCAGCAACGAGGACGAACTAGAAAACTATGCACGACTCTTTCCGCAAAAGGGCCTCGGTGTAGCTCAAGGCGGCTCCTTGTCGGCGTTTGCGGGCAACGCGCTCCTCTACGACTTCGATCATGAACTGAACAGTATGGGAGTCAAAGCCGTTCGCTACATTGATGATTTGGTGGTCCTGTCGCCCGATAAGGCCGGTCTCGATCAAGCGGTGAACTTAGCGACGAGCAGACTGGGCGATTTAGGATTTGCACTTTACCCGCCGGACAAGGCAACCGGTAAAGCAGATGCAGGTCTATGTGGTCAGTCGTTCAATTTTCTTGGATGCACGCTTCAACCGAAGCGTTGCGTGCCCAGCAAAAATTCCGTCGATAGCAAGAAGAAAGAGTTTTCTAAACTTCTGGATAGGTCGAGAGATGCGATCAAGGCATACCTTCAAGAAGGAAAGCCCTTAGATCATAATCTATCGCAGAGTCTTGTTTTGAAAAAGGTGGGTGACCAACTTTACGGCTGGCAGAAATCGTTCGCCTTCTGCACCGATGCGCGCGAATTTGAAGTTCTGGATAACCACGTATCACGTGTTGTCGCCAACTACGTGCATACCGTCCAAAGGTGGACGACAAAAGTTGATGCGAAGCAAGCGGCCAGAACTTTAGGACTGCCGAGCGCGAAGGAGCAGTTCCTTAAAGATAAAGCAAGACGAGAAGGACGTAAGTCGAACCACCAAAACTGCGGTTAGACAAACGGTACGAACTACCCATCCACCTTCAGCACCTGAATAAACGCTTCCTGCGGGATTTCCACGCGGCCGAACTGGCGCATTTTCTTTTTGCCCTCTTTTTGCTTGTCGAGGAGCTTGCGTTTACGCGTGGCATCGCCGCCATAACATTTGGCCGTCACATCCTTGCGCATCGCCGAGATGGTTTCGCGCGCGATCACCTTGCCGCCAATGGCCGCCTGGATCGGGATTTTGAACATGTGGCGCGGGATCAGATCTTTCAGCTTTTCGCACATTTGCCGCCCGCGCTTTTCCGCCGCTGAGCGGTGCACCAAAATGGAGAGCGCATCGACCGGCTCCTCATTGACGAGGATGCTCATCTTAACGAGGTCGCCCTCGCGATAGTCGGCGATCTGATAATCAAAGGACGCATAGCCCTTGGAGATCGATTTCAGCCGGTCGTAGAAATCAAACACAACCTCGTTGAGCGGTAGTTCATATTCCACCAGCGCGCGGGTGCCGACATAGGACAGCCCCGTCTGGATGCCGCGGCGCTCTTGGCACAGCTGCAAAATCGCGCCCAGATAATCATCCGGCGTCATGATGGACGCCTTGATCCATGGCTCCTCAATGTCGCGGATTTTAACGACGTCGGGCATGTCTGCCGGATTGTGCATGTCAATCGACGTGCCGTCGGTCAGGTTCATCTTGTAGACGACGGACGGCGCGGTGGCGATGAGCTCCAGATTGAACTCGCGGCTTAGGCGCTCCTGAATGATCTCCAGATGCAACAGACCCAAGAACCCGCAGCGGAAGCCGAAGCCGAGCGCGGCGCTGGTTTCCATCTCAAAGGAAAAGCTCGCATCATTAAGGCGCAGCTTGCCCATGGCCGAGCGCAGATCCTCAAAGTCGTCGGCATCGACCGGGAACAGGCCACAGAACACCACCGGCTGGGCCGGCTTGAAGCCCGGCAGCATGTCGGCGGTCGGCTTTTTGTCTTCGGTGATCGTGTCGCCGACGCGCGTGTCGGCCACCTCCTTGATGGAGGCGGTGAAAACGCCGAGTTCGCCGGGGCCGAGTTCCGGCACGGTGATCAGCTTGGGCGTGAGCACGCCAACGCGGTCGACCGGGTATTTGGCGCCCGTGCCCATCATGCGGATGGTCTGCCCGCGCTCCATGGTGCCATCAATGATACGCACCAGCACGACGACGCCGAGATAGGCGTCATACCAGCTGTCGACCAGCAGCGCTTTGAGCGGCGCGGTGCGGTCGCCTTCTGACGGCGCGGGCAGCCGCTCGACGATGGCTTCCAGAACGTTTTCGACGCCAAGGCCGGTTTTGGCGGAAATCTGCACCGCCTCGGTGGCGTCGATCCCGATCACTTCCTCGATCTGTTCGGAGACGCGCTCAATGTCGGCGGCGGGCAAGTCCACCTTGTTTAGAACGGGCACGATCTCATGGTCATTGTCGATCGCCTGATAGACGTTGGCGAGGGTTTGCGCCTCCACGCCTTGCGACGCATCGACCACAAGAAGCGAACCTTCACATGCGGCGAGCGAGCGCGAAACCTCGTAGGCAAAATCCACATGGCCGGGCGTGTCGATCAGGTTCAGCACATAGTGCTGGCCGTCTTGCGCGTCGTACTCAAGGCGCACCGTGTTGGCCTTGATGGTGATGCCACGCTCGCGCTCAATGTCCATCGCGTCAAGCACCTGATCCTTCATCTCGCGCTCTTCCAAAGAGCCGGTCATCTGGATCAGCCGGTCGGCGAGCGTGGATTTGCCATGGTCGATATGGGCGACGATGGAAAAATTGCGGATGTTGGAAAGCGGTGTTTCAGACATGCCCCGCATATAGGCGGGAATTGCGGCAACCGAAAGCGGAGATTTTGGCGTTTTCTTCAACTACAAACCAGCGTGAGTAGAGATTTTTTAACACCTAAAAGTAGTATAAATGCTCATTCGGGGATCGAGGATTATATATATGGTGGATGAATTGCGTGGTCCCATCGCCCAAGATGGCCAGTATCTTCAGTATCTGATCAATGAGTCGAACGCAGACATTGCAATATGGACCATTGTTGCCACCGTTTTGGTTATGCTCATGCAAGGCGGTTTTCTGTTGCTTGAAGCGGGTTCGGTTCGATCCAAGAATACTATTCATGTCGCTCAAAAAAATGTAACCGACCTTGTAGTATCGGGTTGCATTTTTCTGACGTTTGGCTGTCTTTTAATGTTCGGCGTTGGCGCAACCGGCTTATTCGGATTTGGTGGAGTCAGTTTTGCGGACCCGACCGAACAGCAAAAACTCATTTATCAGTTCGGATTTTGCGCCGCGGCGGCGACAATCATGTCCGGCGCACTGGCTGAGCGTTTGAAGTTTCGTGCCTATATCATTTTGACGGTACTAATGGCCGCGTTGACCTATCCGGTTTTTGGCCACCTCGTGTGGGGCAATCACATTGTGCCGGACAATCCGAGTTTCCTTACAGATATGGGATTTCTGGATTATGCGGGCGGATCGGTTGTTCACATCGTCGGCGGCGCAGCAGCACTAGGCGCATGTCTGGTGCTGGGTCCGCGAATCGGGCGTTATGATGAGGATGGCCAACTTGTCGACCTGCCCGGACATTCAAGCATATTCTCGCTCATTGGTGTGCTTGTTCTGGCCATAAGCTGGATCGGATTCAATGCCGGAACAGCGGAACCCGGCACTGCCAACTTTGCGCAAATTGTCCTCAATACGGTCGTCGCGATGTGTTTTGGCGGCGCGGCGGCGCTGGCAATTGATCTGATTCGAAATCCACGTGCTACACATCCCAGAACAACATCGACCGGTATTTTGGGCGGGCTTGTGGCGATCACCGCCGGTTGCGCCTTTGTCGACTTTTACGGCGCCCTATTGATCGGCCTGGCAGGTGGATGCACCGCGATCTTGGGCGCAGACTTTCTCGCAAGAGTTGTAAAAATCGATGATCCGGTTGATGTTATTGCTGTGCACGGACTTGGCGGCTTCATGGGCACAATCATGCTCGCTTTTTTCGTCGCGTCAGATCATTTGATTGGCTCGCGCCTGGAACAGGCGATGATACAAACTTTGGGCGCAAGCCTTGCAGCAATCTGGGCGTTTTGTGTAACATTCGTTGCCGCCAAATTTCTGGACCGCTGCTTTGGAATGCGTGTTTCCAAGCGAGATGAACTATTGGGGCTTAATTTTTCCGAGCACAATTCATCCTTCGGTATTGGCGAATTGAATACTGCGCTTGAGGAATCGACTGACACAACACCGTACGGTGGTGCAGTTGAGGAACTTATTGCGGAAAATCAGGGGGACTTGGTCGAGCAGGATGTGGCGGTTGTTGGGCAAATGCTCACGGCGAACAAACAAGCCAAGGAGCAGCTTGCTGAAAAGACGCAGCAGTTTGACGATTATGAACGTGTAGGCACTGATTGGCTATGGGAAACGGATAGCGATTTGAACATCAGCTTTCTTTCGCGCAAGTTTCACAAAGTATTTGGCGACAAGGTTTCTCACATAATTGGCAGACCATATCTCAGCTTTCTGCAGGCAGTCAGCACACCAATCGATGACCATGCCGAGACGCTAGAGGCAAGAGAGATTTTCGATGACGAGGTTTTCCGCGTAACAGGGTTGGATGGTAAAGAACGCACATTTTCGGTCTCCGCAGTCCCGCGCTTTGACAAGGACGGGGATTTCAAAGGCTATCGCGGACGCTCACTCGACATAACTGCGAAGATACAGGCTGAAAACGAAATACGTTATCTCGCCCTTCATGATACGCTCACCGGATTGCTCAACCGATACGCGTTTTACGACGAAGTTTCCAAACTGGTTTCATCTGATGTTGGTGAGCCAAAGGCCTATCTGGCCATCTTCAGCATGGATCTCAATGGCTTCAAGGCCGTCAATGACAGTTTCGGCCATCAAGTCGGGGACCAGTTATTGTGCATAGTAGCCGATCGCATCAAAGAGTTTTTCTCAGATGGTGCTGCCGTTGTTTCGCGCCTTGGCGGAGATGAGTTTGTGGTGGCATTGCCAATCGACGATGAAGCAGAAGCATCACTCGATGAACAGTGTTCCGCGTTATTGAAGTCGGTACGGGCAACAGCGGAAATCAATGGACTGAGGGTAGCTGTGAGCGCATCTATCGGCATGTCGCTTTATCCAAAAGATTCCCAAGAGCTTGGCGAACTTATGCGTTTCTCAGACTTGGCCCTTTACGAGGCAAAAAACAAAGAGACCAAGCATTGGGTTAAGTTTGGGCCGGAAATGCAGGCCAAGCTATTGCGCCGCAGTCAACTTGAAATTGATATGAAAAGCGGCATCGCAAACAACGAGTTTTACACAGTCTACCAGCCACAAGTTGAAATAGCGACCGGCAAGGTCACCGGTTTTGAGGCCCTGTTGCGCTGGCGACATCATGAACTGGGAGAGGTGTCGCCAGCGGAGTTTATTCGTATTGCAGAAGATACCGGGATGATAACTCAACTCGGCAATCTGGTGATGCGCGATGCACTCAAGACTGCCAGCAACTGGCCTACAGTTTTGGGCGATGAGCTGAAGATATGCGTCAATGTTTCGCCTCAGCAGTTTTTTGGCCAGGATCTGATTTCGGAAATCAAACGCGCCTTGGAAGATGCGCAGTTAGATCCCCAACGATTGGAAATCGAAATTACAGAGGGAACTCTGGTTCGTGATTCCGATGTGGCGATCCAGGTATTGACGGCATTGCGCAACATCGGGATCGATGTAGCCGTCGACGATTTCGGTACTGGCTACTCATCGCTGAGCTATCTGCAAAAATTCCCGCTGGATCGACTGAAGATCGACCGTGCATTTGTCACGGAAATTGATGAAAACGAAAACGATCAACGCATTACCGGTGCTATAATTGATCTAGGTCGAAGCTTGGGACTGAACGTTATCGCTGAAGGTGTCGAGCGCGAGTCCCAGCTGAACCAGCTCAGGGAACTGAACTGCCACGAGTTTCAGGGCTTCCTTTATTCGCCGCCGGTGTGCGCGCTGAGCACTATCTCCGTCATTGAGCAAGCCATGACACGTCGAGGGATTGCGAATGGTGGCGTCCTGCAAGTTACGGTGTAACTTAGCCAAATCGGACCTTCATGAGTTGCCAATTTCATCCTTCAGCCCCACCGGCTCGGCCTCTGGCGTCAGAAGCTCTGGCACGGCGTCGCTTGGGGCGTTGGGCTGGTGTTTGGCCCAGACCAGTTTTTTATAATCAAAGCCATAGGCGAGCGTGGGTTTGACGATCTCGAAATAGGGCGACAGGTCAAAATCGCGCGGTGTGAAAAGCGAAAAGTGTCTGATGTGCAAAATCTCGCGGCGTGAATAATTTGAGACCGCGCGTGTACGGCCCGGCGCCCGGGTGATCTCCGGCAATATGGGATAGCGCACGGTTTGGAAGGCTTTGGCGATCATGGTCGAACAGATCGCGCGGGTGGGGTCGCCCGAACCGAACTGGATCATGCGGCGGCGCCAGCGCACCGGCACGGGTGGCGTGGGGAAGAAATAGCGCAGCATGTCAAAGATGTTCTTGTTGTCATATTTGATGCCGATCTGGCTTTTGGCATAGGCGATCACCTTGCGCTGATCTTCGGGCGTCAGGCCTTTCGGGCGGCAGATGCGCGTGTTGTAGGTCTCGTATTTTTCCAACGGCTCGGCGGTGCAGCCGGTGCCGAGATTGACCTCGATCAGGCGCTTGGCGTGGCCGTCCTTATCAATCTCATCCAGCTCATCGCCCACATAAAGCGCGGCGTGGCTCCACGTGCTTTGCGTCAGATATTTGATGGCGGCAGAGACCTTACGGTTGCCCTCCACCAGCAGCACATCGCCGGGCTGAAGTGTGCGGTAGAGCGTTTGCGGATCAGAGGGCGTATAGGGTTTATAGCCCGAGGTCTCGGCCTCCAGCCGCGTTGCCATCCAGTGACCGATCCGGTCCATGATCGTGTCGCGTTGCTGCGTCATTTGTCGATCATGCCGCGTTTGTGTGGCGCGTCAACATGATCGGCTGCGCCTCGCCGCACTGTCATGGAGGCGTGATCACAAGCAATCAAATGTGACTGTCTTCAGCGTAAATTTCAATTGACAAATCCATTTAATCCTTACAAATTTAGTCTACTTTAATCCAGGCGCTGATCATGAGCAGCTTTGACGAACAAAATTCTGAGTGCCCGGCAGGACTTTACCTCAAAGGTCAGCCGGAGCAGTTGGCGGTTGATGCCTATCGCCATTGGCTGCTTGGACTGCTTGATAATGATGAAACCCAATTCAGTCTGGTTTGGATCAATCACCGCAACGCTTTGGGCGAAGGGCTTTCACGGCTTGCCATGGAAGGGCTGCACACGATGGTTGCGCAGCTTGATGCTTGTGCGAACTGCCCAATGCGTTTCATGAAGCCCAAGTCACGTCATTTGTGCCGCGATGAATTCCTCATTCTTGGCCTCATTTCCGGCATTCACAATGGACAAGACCGTGTGAGTTGGAAATGTGCAAGCCATTTGACCTGTCCGGCGCTGGCTTCGCAACTCATCGGTGCAGCCGGTCAATATGCAGCGCCTTTGAAGGCTGGCGGTAAAAGTCTGATGCCGTTCCCGCAGTCGATGATGAGTGAACTTGACCAAGAAGCCATCGTGGATCGCGGTGCCGCCAGTCTCCACTAGCTCAAGGAAAGAGTAAGCAAAACTGCCATGATCGTCTGTAGTTGCAACCTCATCACCAGCGAAGATATCACGCAGATTGTGCGTGATTTTTTGTCCATTGATGAATGGCAGCTAATCACAGTGGGCATGGTTTATCACGCGGCAGAAAAGCGCGGAAAGTGTTGCGGCTGTTTTCCCAATGCCATTGATATGATCGTCAAGACAACTGAGACATGGCATCGCGAACGAGCCAATGATGAATGCGTCGTCATTCCCTTTGTTCAGCGTATCCGAGAAGAACATGACCGCTGCGAAACATTCCGCAAAACTGCAAAAAGACGTGCGACAAAACCAATCGCCGCTTGATCTAGTTTAGAATTGTTCTAAATTCGATTTCTGGAACATGAGAGGGATGCTATGAAGGGCAACGAACAGGTCATTGAACGCCTTAATGAAGCGCTTTTTCTAGAGCTCGGCGCCATCAACCAGTACTGGGTTCACTACCGACTTCTGGATGATTGGGGTTATGCGAAGCTTGCCAAGAAAGAGCGCGAAGAATCCATTGAAGAGATGCACCATGCCGACAAGATCATGGAACGTATCATCTTCCTGGAAGGCCACCCCAACGCTCAAGCTGTTGCGCCGCTTCGTATCGGTCAGACGGTCAAGGAAGTACTGGAGTGTGATCTGGCTGGCGAACATGACGCTTGGGCGAGCTATACCAAATCGCGCGAAATTTGCCGCGAAGCAGGTGACTACACAACCATGGGCATCTTTGAGGAACTCGTGAAGGACGAAGAAGGTCATATCGACTTCCTCGAAACCCAATTAGACCTGTTGAACAAAATTGGCGAAGAACGCTATGGCCTTCTCAACGCCGCCTCCGCCGACGAGGCTGGGTGAAACCAAGACGCCGGAGAAGTTACTTCTTCTTCGGCAATGGCTTCAGTTTCTCGGGCAGCGTCCAACCGTCCAACAAAAAGTCCTCTTCCGGATCGGCTTCTGGCAATGAAAACTGTTTGGGCAGCGGGTCACCGAGCTTTGGCAGGCACAGTAGCGTCTTGATGGTGATCTCCACGTCCGCCTTGCCGCGCGCCAGATAGTGAGCCGTCACCTTGGTGGTTTTGCCCTGCGCGTCCTGGCCCTGCCAATCTTCCGTCCAATGGCTCAGCACCGGCAGATTGGTCTTCATCGTTTCGGTTCGTAAGGTTTTTGTGACGCAGCCGTCGGGGCAGAACTTCGTGCCGCTATAGTTGAGCGATATCACTGACTGGCCCGCCTTATCGCTCAGATCGCTCTCGATCTGCGCGCGGCTGCGCGTGCTCGGTGGTACCTTGCCTTTCGGGTAGGTCTCGATCGTTCCGTCAAACGTGACGTTGCCAACCAATGTGTAGAGATATTCGATCAGTTGGCCTTCGCACTTGGGTTTAACCTCGCGCAGCGGTGCCCAATACCATCCGCTTTCAGGTTCTTTGATCGGCTCCGGCGGTGGAGGTGGTAGATCTGCCATTTTATGCCCCCGTTCTTTCCAGCGTTAAACTAGCTGCGAATGGCGACGGTCCGGCGTGAAAAACGCTAGTTGACCGTGCCCACCACGATAGGATCGGGCATTTCAATGTCGACCCAATGGCCAGCATGGCGCTCTGACTGGCGCTTTAGATAGACATATTCGGTGTCCGACCACATCATCACTTCATTGCGCAAATTATCGAGCACAAGGTCGCCGCGATCAGTGCGCACTGTCAGAACTGCATGGCCTTCGCCATCGGGTTTTCGGACAACGGTAATCAAAAGCGCCGATGCAGGCATTCCCTCATCGATGAGCATCTGGCGTTTCAAAAGCACATAGTCTTCGCAGTCGCCCGCATGGTCAGGAAACGTCCAGACCTCTTCCCGGCCGTAAACATCCAGATCGCTGCGCGGTTCAATAATCATGTTGATCGCGCTGTTGACGGTCAGGATTGTGTTCCAACGGTCGCGCGTCAGTTTCACCGGATCGTAGCCGCGCGGCAACTGGCTGCACTCGCCTGCATACACCTGACAGAACTCATAATGACCGATCGGCTGTGATGTGAGGCCGCCCGTGATCATGGAGCTTGCCTGCACATGTGATGCTGGCGTTGCGATCATAACAGCTGCCGCCAACAAAGCCATATGGGCCATGACCCGCTTCATCAACTCAACTCCCACGCAACACCGCCACTCGATTAACGATCAGTTAACTATCCCCCGCGCGTTCGCGCAAGCTTAATGGTTAAGCAATGGTTAATGCGCGCACGCAGGCGCAAAAAAACCGCCCCGGATCGGGACGGCTCTTTACGCCTTGGTATGGCTTGGGCGTTGGCTTAAGCGACGACTTTGAGCTTTGCCTGCTTTGTTTTGGCTTTGCCCGCCCTGGCTTGATGGGTGCGCATGAAGTCGAGCATTTTGGGCGCAACATGTTTGCGGAAACGCGAACCGTTGAAGACACCATAGTGACCAACGCGGGGCTGCTCATAGTGCATCTTCATGCTTTCGGGCAGGCTCGTGCATAGATCATGGGTGGCTTCGGTTTGGCCGTTGCCGGTTATGTCGTCATTTTCGCCTTCGATGGTCAACAAGGCGGTGTTTTTGATCGCGCCCGGATCCACCTTTTGGCCACGGTGCATCATAGTGCCATTGGGCAGATCGTGATTGATGAACACGACCTTGATGGTTTGCAGATAGAACTCTGCGGTCAAATCCATCACGGCCAAATATTCATCATAAAAATCGCGGTGTTTTTCAGCAGAGTCACCATCGTCACGCACCAGATGCATGAAGAAGTCCTTCTGCGCGATCATGTGACGGTCCAAATTCATGGACATGAAACCGGTCAGCTGCAGAAAACCGGGATAGACTTGGCGACCAAAACCCGGATTGGGGAACGGCACGGTCATGATGACGTTATCGCGGAACCATTCAATCGGCTTTTCTTCGGCAAGCTTGTTTACCGCAGTCGGATTGCGGCGCGTATCAACGGGACCGCCCATCAAAGTCATGGTGGTCGGCGCGCAGGTGTTTTTCTGTGCTTCCATTACCGACACAGCTGCCAAAACGGGAACAGACGGCTGGCAAACGCCGACAATGTGTGTGTTCGGTCCGAGATGCTCCAACATCTCGATCAGATAATCGATGTAATCATCGAGATCGAAACTGCCGTCTGCGACGGGTACGTTTCGCGCATCCACCCAGTCGGTGATGTAGACCTCGGCTTCTGGCAAGAAACGTTCAACCGTCCCGCGCAGCAATGTCGCGTAGTGGCCGGACATGGGCGCAACAATCAAAACACGCGGATCGTCGGTGCGTGGCTCTGCCAGTTCGCGCGAAAAATGCAAAAGCCGACAAAAAGGCTTTTCCCAAGCAACCGTTTCGTTCACGCGCACTTCATTGTCGTCGATGACGGTGTAGTTCAAGCCAAATCCCGGCTTGCCATATCGCCGCGTTGTTCTCTCGAAAACTTCCGCCCAAGCAGCCAACGTGCGACCATACTTGGTGCGAGAGACCGGATTGAGCGGGTTCTGATAAAACAGCTTGGTCGCATCAGCAGCGGCGCGCCACGGCTGCATCAAGGCGTGGTTCCACTCATACATGTGGTAGAACATATGGCTAATCCCGATCTCGTTTAAAACGTTTGAAGCAAACTAGTGCTGTGACAACGCAAAACAATTATATTTAAGTGGCAAATAGCATGTTTGCATTCCGACAGAAAAGCACGGCTTTTACCTAATCACTGCTAATAGCACGCGATTATGGAGATATGCTGGTCTATTCAGCGCCTTCGATCACGATCAACTCGCCTTCTGAAATCGCCTGTCGCACGGCGCGCGCCTTGGCATATTGCTCGCTATTGTAGCAATCGAGCGCTGCCTGATAGGTCGGAAATTCGATGACGACGTTGCGTGGACGTGCTTCGCCTTCAGTCACATCAAACTGTCCGCCGCGCACGAGAAATCTGGCACCAAACTCCTTGTAGGCCGGCCCTGCGAGTTCTTTGTACTCGTCATAGCGTTCGGGTGTATGGGCAGAAATACGGGCAATCCAGTAGCCTTTGGCCATTGGTCTCTCCTTTGTCGGGTCGTCAGTTTGGTTCGATTTCGGCCAAGATGGCTTTGGCAGCTGCCACACGGTCTTTGGCGGCAGAAATAGGCCGACCAACCACAAGATGCGACGCGCCGGCTGCAATGGCATCGCGCGGTGTCACAATACGCTTTTGATCATTGGCTGCTGCACCTGCAGGCCTGATGCCCGGTGTGACCACCGCCATTTGCGGCCCGACAATGTCACGAACCTTCCGGGCCTCCGCAGCTGAACACACAATGCCGCCCATGCCTGCGTCACGGGCTTGGTTTGCTCGCTTTGCAACAAGTTCTTCCGCCGATCCGGCATATCCCGCATCGTCAAGATCAGTATTATCCATGGACGTCAGCACTGTGACGCCGAGCAGACAAATGTCGCTACCCCGCGCTGCCTTGACGGCCGCGGCCATGGCTTTGGGATAAGCATGTATCGTCAGCATATCGACACCAAGATTGATGATGCTCCCGACACCTTTTTCAATCGTGTTGTCGATATCCAAAAGCTTCATGTCGAGGAAGACAGACTTTCCGGCAGATTTAAGCACTGAAACCAACGCCAAGCCGCCGGCAAAACCTAGTTGGTGCCCGATTTTGTAAAACCCAACGAGATCGTCCAGTTCCTCAATGATAGCCGTTGCATCGGCAACGGACGGAACATCCAGCGCGACGATCAGGCGTTTATCTGTTTCGGCGGAAATCATGATGCGGCTTTGGCATGCGCGAAGCGATGCCGCAATCAGGTTTTTGCCTTAGTCCCTGCCTCTACCATCCAAAGCCAGCTCCATTAGTGAACGACATGCCGCCTGCAAGAAAGACAGTGTTCGTTCGTCAGCAACGTTTCCATCTTCATCAAAGGCCTTGTTGGCGTTGGGCACAATGGATTGCTCTGTAATGACCTGCGCCCCGACATTCATGAAGATGGAACGCAGATGATAAAGGCCTCTCACACCGCCAAGGCTGCCGGGCGAAGCAGCGCCCAGAGCGACCGTAATGCCCGGAAAGGGTTTCGGCTTGGTCGAAATAACGCTCAACCAATCAATGGTGTTTTTAAGTAGCGGTGACACTGATGAATTGTATTCCGGTGATGCCACGAAAAGCGCATCATGTGATGTGACCAGTTGCGCCAGCTTTGTCGCATTTGTCGGGATGCCGCTTTCGGCTTTCAAATCATCATCGAATATCGGCATCGGATAATCTGCCAGATTGATGTATGTCGTTTCCGCACCTGCCTCAGCCAAAGCTTTCATCGCCGCTTTGGCCAGTTTGACATTCAGTGAGCCTGCACGGGTTGATCCGGCAAAAATCAAAACTTTCATGGGGTCTCCGGTGGAGCTTGCGATTTAAAGGCCGCGTTTTTTACGCGCCTTCTTTTATATAGGTCCACACGCGCGCGGGGGGTAGGTTCCGCAATACCCAAGGCGACGTGTCGATCGTCGCTTCAAGGCGATCATTTTGCACAGGTGCTGAAAAGCCGTAGGTGAATTGAACAAACGCGCCACCGGGTGGCAAAAGAGACATGACGCTTTCGAGCAGTTTCTGTCGTTTCGCGGGATCAAAGTTCAACAGTGGCAGGCTGGAAATTACACAGCCAAAAGGAACGTTACGGCGCAACTGCGGTAAAGCTTCGAGCTCGAAAGCGTCTCCCTGAAGCACAGTGGCTTGAGGAAAGCGGGCTGCGAGCTTGCTGGCGAGACGCTCTTCATACTCAACACATGTAAGCCGATCAGCTGAACCGCTTTTTGCAACAATCGCATTGGTAATTGCGCCTGTGCCCGGCCCCAACTCCAAAATGGGATCATCGCAGTTCCGATTGACCGATCGCACCATCATATCGGCAAGATATCGCGAGGAGGGAGCTACTGCGCCTGTGGTCTTTGGTGATCGTGCCAAAGCACTCAAAAAGCGACATTGCTCAATGAAGCGGCTCAACTGCTCATCCACCCCTATGACAAACGCGACCTCAATCGCCGGGTGCGAAGAAGTCTTTCATGCGGTTGAAGAAACCGGAAGATTGCGGCGAATTTTCCTTCGCAGATATTTCCTGAAACTCTTCAAGCAATTCGCGCTGTCGTTTGGACAGGCTCTGCGGTGTCTCAACGCTTATCTGTATGTAAAGGTCACCCATGGCTGACTGGCGCATGACGGGCATGCCTTTGCCCTTCAAGCGAAACTGTTTACCCGATTGTGTGCCATCGGGCACTTTCACGCGGGTCTGCGTGCCATCAAGCGTTGTGACTTCAAATGAACCGCCCAAAGCCGCCGTCGTCATGGACAGTGGTACTTTACAAAACAGGTCCGAGCCGTCGCGTTGAAAGAACTCGTGAGGCTTCACCGAAATAAAAATGTAGAGATCGCCAGCCGGGCCACCGCGATACCCAGCTTCACCCTCGCCTGCCAAACGTATACGCGTTCCATCTTCAATGCCCGACGGAATATTGACGGACAAAGAGCGCTCTTCCGTCACCCGGCCCTGACCGTTACAGGCCGTGCATGGATCGGTAATGATCTCGCCGCGCCCGTTACATGTCGGGCATGTGCGCTCGATGGAAAAGAAACCCTGCGCAGCGCGGACACGACCTGCACCGTTACATGTGGAACAAGTGGTCGGGCTCGACCCGGGCTTGGCACCTGATCCGGTGCAGGTCTCACAGGTTTTGGAGGTCGGAACGCGGATCTGCGCTGTTTTACCGACAAAGCTTTCCTCTAGCGAGATTTCCAGATTGTAGCGCAGATCAGCACCACGCTCGCGACCGCCGGAGGATTGACGTCGGCCACCACGGGCTGCGCCGCCCATCATCTCGCCGAAAATGTCTTCGAAAATATCGGAGAAACCACCAGCGCCAGCAGCGCCACCGAACGGATTACCGCCGCCCATACCGCCTTGCTCGAAGGCCGCATGTCCGAAGCGGTCGTAAGCTGCACGCTTCTGCGGGTCCTTTAGCGTTTCGTAGGCTTCGTTGACTTCCTTGAACTTTTGCTCGGCGGCTGCATCACCCGGATTCTTGTCGGGATGATACTTCATAGCCATTTTGCGGTACGCGCTTTTCAGCGCACCGTCATCGGCACCCTTGGCCACACCCAGTGTTTCGTAGAAGTCTGCTTTCGCCATCGGACCAGTGATCCCGAAGAGTAGGTTTTGCCCGCGCCAAGGCTAAAGCCAGAGCGCGGACAAGCTCATGTCTGCTTAGGCAGATTTTTTCTGATCTTCGTCGTCGTCATCGATTTCTTCGAAATCGGCGTCAACAACATCTTCGCCCGCATCGGCCGCAGCATCGGCTTCAGCAGCAGCGCTTTCTTCGGCCTGCGTTGCTTCATAGATCGCTTGACCAAGCTTCATGGATGCTTGAGCCAGTTCCTGCGTCTTGGCAGTGATCGCTTCGCCATCGACTTCTTCCTTGGCGATCTCTTCTTTGAGCGCCTCAACGGCATCTTCAATCGCCTGCTTGTCTTCGGCCTCAACCTTGTCGCCATGCTCAGCCAACGACTTTTCAGTTGAATCGATCAGGCTTTCGGCCTGGTTTTTGGCTTCAACGGCCTCACGGCGCTGCTTGTCAGCCTCGGCGTTGGCCTCGGCATCCTTGACCATTTGCTCAATCTCATCGTCGGACAGACCACCGGATGCCTGAATACGGATCTCGTGCTCTTTGCCGGTGCCCTTGTCCTGTGCCTTAACGTTCACGATGCCGTTGGCATCGATGTCGAAAGTCACCTCGATCTGAGGAACACCGCGCGGTGCCGGCGGAATGCCAACAAGATCAAATTGGCCGAGCAGTTTGTTGTCACCGAACATTTCACGTTCGCCCTGACCCACGCGGATCGTCACAGCAGCCTGATTGTCATCGGCCGTCGAGAAAGTTTGCGACTTCTTGGTCGGGATCGTCGTGTTGCGGTCAATCAAGCGTGTGAAGACACCGCCAAGTGTTTCGATGCCGAGCGACAATGGTGTCACGTCGAGCAGAAGAACATCTTTGACATCGCCCTGCAGAACACCGCCCTGGATCGCAGCACCCATGGCCACAACCTCATCGGGGTTCACACCCTTGTGCGGATCACGGCCAAAGAAGTTCTTCACGGTTTCCTGGACCTTTGGCATGCGGGTCATGCCGCCGACCAGAACAACCTCATCGACTTCACCAGCCTTAATGCCAGCGTCCTTCAACGCCGCTTCCATCGGCTTGACGGTGCGCTTGACCAGATCATCAACAAGGCTTTCGAATTTCGCACGGCTCAGTTTCATCACAAGGTGCAATGGCTGGCGTGTTTCGGGGTCCATGGAGATGAACGGCTCGTTGATCTCGGTCTGGGACGTAGATGAAAGCTCGATCTTGGCTTTTTCAGCCGCCTTCTTCAGGCGTTGCAGCGCCATATTGTCGGCGCGCAGGTCAAGTCCGTTTTCCTTTTTGAATTCAGTCGCAAGATACTCAACCAAACGCATGTCGAAGTCTTCACCGCCAAGGAAGGTATCACCATTGGTGGATTTAACTTCAAAGACACCATCACCGATCTCAAGGATCGATACGTCAAATGTACCGCCACCAAGATCGTAAACGGCGATCGTGCGACCGTCACTTTTATCCAGGCCATAGGCCAGTGCGGCTGCTGTCGGCTCGTTGATAATGCGCAGAACTTCAAGGCCAGCAATTTTACCGGCATCTTTCGTTGCCTGACGCTGAGCATCGTTAAAGTAGGCGGGCACTGTAATGACGGCTTGCTCAACTTTCTCGCCGAGATAGGCTTCTGCAGTTTCCTTCATCTTTTGAAGAACCATCGCAGAAACTTCGGCGGGGGAGCGTTTTTCACCACCGGCTTCAACCCAGGCATCGCCGTTTTTACCTTCGACGATCTTGTAGGACACCATGTCCTTGTCTTTGGCGACCGTTGGATCGCTATAACGGCGACCAATCAGACGCTTTACGGCAAAAAGTGTGTTTTCCGGATTTGTGACCGCCTGACGTTTGGCAGGCTCACCGACAAGGCGCTCACCATCATCTGGAAATGCAACCATTGACGGCGTTGTACGCGCGCCTTCGGCGTTTTCAATGACTTTGGCATCCTTGCCGTCCATCACCGCGACGCAAGAGTTTGTGGTACCGAGGTCGATCCCGATTACTTTTGCCATGTTTATACCTCTTCTTCTAGCAGACCGCGCCGACCCATTATGGCGTTCGATTGCACGGAACCCTTATGGCTTTGTTGAAACAGGGGCTCGGGCCGTCACCGCGGCCGCAATCCCCAAGCTGCGGGCGATATAAGTAGCGCGCGTTGTTGGTGCAAGACTGGCACTCACAGAAAAGTGTTGCGTGCCGCGATGTTTTTATCGGCTGTCAGCGACCCAAGATGATGTCGACTATGCCGCGCGGCTGTCCTGTTGAAGCCGTGGTTTGTGGATCGGGCGGTGGAGGGAAATTCCCGCCATTGCCTGTGTTGGGTGAAGAACCAAAGTTGAAACCGTCACCTGCACGCGCCGACGGCAAACCATTTTGAGGGCGCCGCTGGCCCACCAACTGGGGCTGCGCCACGAAATCGGGCAGTTGGGCCACTGGTACGCCTTCATGGGCGCGTACCATGAACTGCTTCCATGCTTCGGCTGGTAAAAATCCGCCTGTTACCTTCTTCATCGGCGTATTGTCGTCATTGCCGAACCAAACGCCCGTTGTGAGGTTTGCGGTATATCCAACAAACCAGGCATCCTTCGAGTTTTGCGTCGTCCCGGTCTTTCCAGCCGCCGGATGTCCAAACTGAGCGCGCGTTGCCGTGCCTTCCGAGACAGTTCTTTGCATCATGGCGCTCATCATGCCTGCCACTTGCGGCGAGATGGCCTGCCACGGATCGGCCTTGTGCTCATAAAGCACTTTACCGTCTGATGTTGTCACGCGCTTGATCAAATAATGCTTGTTACGCCAACCGCCCGATGCAAAGGTTGTATAAGCGGACGTCAGTTCCATCAGGGACACTTCTGACGTACCGAGCGCCAGCGACGCATTTGGGTCAAGTCGCGATTCGATACCAAGACGTGATGCTGCTTCTATGACCGAACCGGAACCGACATTCTGCATGAGCCGGGCCGCAACCGAGTTCAGCGACTTTGACAGCGCTGTTGAGAGCGGTACGTCGCCATAGTATTTTTCGTTATAGTTTTCCGGTTGCCATTTGCCGATGCGCACTGGCGCATCATTGACGATCGTTGACGGTGTATACCCCTGCTCGATGGCAGCCATGTAGACAAATGGCTTGAACGCAGAGCCCGGCTGACGTTTGGCTTCGCGCGCGCGATCAAACTGCGAATTGGCATAATCGTGACCACCGACGAGTGCACGCACAGCGCCGGTTCTATCAATGGAAACCAGCGCGCCCTGCGATACAGCCCGCTCACTGCCATGCTCAGCAATCAGATCGCGAATGGCGCCTTCGGCGAACTTTTGCAGTGCCAGATCAACGGTCGTATCCACGATCAAATCACCCTGAATGCCGCCGATCAACTCCGGCAATTGCTCCATGACCGCATCGGCCACATAGTGCTCCGAGCCGGTCCAATATTTTGCGGCACGCGTTGTATGGCGCGCCATGGCTGCCGTCATTTCGCTATCGGAGACGAGCCCCTGATCGCGCATGGCAGACAATACCAGCTGAGCACGTTCTTCGGCGCCTTCAGGATTACGCGCGGGTGACAAACGAGACGGTGCTTTTAGCAGACCAGCTAAAAGTGCCGCTTCCGGCAACGACACATCGCGCGCTGATTTATTGAAATACCGCCGCGCTGCCGCTTCGACACCATATGCCCCAGAACCAAAGTAGACACGGTTCAGGTACATCTCCAATATCTGTTCCTTGGAATATTGCTGCTCCAGCCACAATGCGAGCAAAACTTCCTGCGCCTTTCGGCCAACGGTGCGGTCGGCTGACAAGAAGAGGTTTTTAGCCAATTGCTGTGTTAGGGTGGAGCCACCCTGCACCAGACGGCCAGCGGCTACATTGGCAGCCATGGCACGCGCAAAGCCTTTTGGGTCAAAACCAAAGTGGTTGAAGAAACGACGATCCTCGATCGCTACAACGGCCTGCGGGATGTAAGGGCTCATCTCATGCAAACCGAGTGCTTGCCCACCTGTCGCACCTCGATTGCCGATCAGTGTGCCATTGGTCGAAACGATTTTGACGTTTGGCGGACGATCCGGCACGGCCCATGTTGATGCGGAAGGCAACTGCGCCGCATAGTAAACCAGCACCCCGGCCAGTCCGATACCGCCCCAGATGGACAGAACAAATGTCCAGTAGAAAAGCCCGCCTATAAAGCTACGGCCGCGATTTCGACTGCGCTTTTGTCGCGTTGGTTTACGAACCGCGCGGCGCGCCCCTTTTGGCTGTTTTACATTTGAACCGGCTCTAACGGCTCTGCGTTTGCTTGTAGCGGCTTTCTTTACGGGTTTGCGGCCCGGCTTGCCTTTTGGCAGCACACGATCGTCCGCCGTCAGCGCCAAGCCTTCAAGCCCGCCATCATTGCGGCTGGCCAAACGTGGCTCTACCCGCTTCTTTTTTTTCTTGCGCGAAAACAGCATAAATCCGGTGACCGATACGCATTACCCAATTCGGTGCGCATTCTTTTTAAATTGTGGCGTTTAAGCGGCGGTTAATGGCCCATGACGCCAAAAGGCTGTATTTTCGACAAATTTACGTTTGAAGCGGTCGCGTCAGCTTGTTGCCAACGCATTCAGGATACGCGCCCAAGACCGCTGGCCCTTGTGAAAAGACATCAAATTGTACTTTTCATTGGGCGAATGGATGCGGTCATCTGACTGTGCATAGCCCACCAAAAGGCTGTCCATGCCCAGCATCGACTGGAAATCACCGACAATGGGGATTGATCCTCCCATACCAATCATGACTGCGGGCTTTGGCCACTCATCCGACAAAGCGTCTTTTGCCTTGTTGAGGAGAGGCGAATCATAGGGCAGTTGGATTGCTGGTGAGCCGCCATGCTCATGGAACTCTACCGAGCAGTCGGCCGGAATACGTTCCTTGATGAAGGCACGAAAATTGGCACGGATGGCCTCCGGGTCTTGCTTACCGACAAGGCGGAAGGATATCTTGGCTGACGCTTGAGCCGGGATCACCGTCTTGAAGCCCTCACCCGTATATCCGCCGATCATGCCGTTGATTTCACAGGTCGGGCGCGCCCAGGTCAGTTCCAGCACAGAGCGGTTTTTCTCGCCCGAGGGATGTTTCAGGCCAATGTCACCAAGGAACCCCTCATCAGTGCGGCCAAGGCCAGCCCAATCGGCTTTGACGTCGTCTGGTGTTTCTTCAACGCCGTCATAAAAGCCGGGAATGGTGACTGATCCATCATCCGCATGCAGGTCGGCCAGCGCCTTCGAAATAATGTGCAGCGGGTTGGCTGCAGCACCGCCAAAATAGCCGGAATGCAAGTCCCGATCCGCTGCCTTGATGACGATTTCCTCGCCCACAAGCCCGCGCAAACCGGCTGAAATAGCGGGTGTTTCGATGTCCCACATGTTGGTGTCGCAGACCAACGCAAAGTCGGCTTTCAATTCCTCAGCATTGGCTTCAAGAAACGGCTTGAGTGAGGGCGAGCCGCTTTCCTCTTCACCCTCAAAAAGTATGGTAATGCGGCAAGGCAAGCTGCCATGGACCTTCTTGTAGGCACGGCAGGCCTCGACAAAAGTCATCAATTGGCCCTTGTCATCGGAAGAACCACGGCCCGTAATGACTTTTATGCCGTTTTGCTCTTCGACCTGGGGCGCAAATGGATCCGATGTCCACAATTCGAGCGGATCGGCAGGCTGCACATCATAGTGACCATAAAACAGCACATGGGGAGCATTGTCAGACGACCCCGCATGGTGTGCGACCACCATGGGATGACCGGCGGTATCGCGCACGGATGCCTCAAACCCGATTGATGTCAAATCATTGACCAACCATTGCGCTGCGGCGCGGCAATGATCGGCATAGGCGGGGTCGGTTGAAATGGACGGTATGCGCAGGAGATCAGTCAGGTGCGAAACGCTGGCATCAAAATCGTCATCCAGCGCAGTCAAAACGTCATCAATCATGTGTTGTTCCCAAACAAAAAAGCCGCCGCTTGATTTTGCAAGCAGCGGCAAAAAATAATCAAGTGGCAATCTGGAGAGGGGATGAGACTACCACGCTCGGATCGGCGGGGGACGAGCCATCACCGAGCATCAACATCTCTGCTGACTATGGCAGAAAACGCCTCAAATAAGGCGACATCATGACAAGATGTATCAAAATGCGAAAAAGAAACGTTTCCCACAGCATGAAATGTTAGTGTGAATAAACTAGATGTGGAGCAAATCGAATTATGAATTGCTCTCACGCTTTGTGAACCGTCGTTTGTTGTACAAGCAGCACTTGGCTGTCATGGAGCGAATTGGACTAAAATGCGGTTTGCCGAAACCGTTTTTGCGGGGACTATGATCATATGTGCGGTATTGCAGGCTTCGTTACAGGCAAGTTTCCAGCAAAGCCGGAAGCTCATGGCTGGTTTCACGATATTGTCGGTTTATTGGAAAACGCATCAATGGGCGATGCTGAAGCCGTCGCTTCCAGGGTAACCGGTGCCCTGCATGAGCAGTTCGCTGCGCTGATGTCGATTGCCTTTTTGCGTGATGTGGCCAGCGACGCATCGCTTCGCAGCGCCGTTGATCAGGCGGGCAAAAAGCTGAGCGCGCTGGGCGATCAATTGTCTACCCTTTCCAAGCAAGGCCGCACTGAACTCGACCCGCTTGTCGAAAGCGTGCGCGACTATGCCTGGCAATTGTCGGTCGAGGTTGGTGAACATGCCGACATGTGCGCGGCGCTGGTGGCCAAGGATATGCCCGATCTTTTTGCCGCGCTGAATGTCGCAATCCCCACCGAATATGTGCTGCGCGCCATCGACAAGCTCGAAGTGCGCGGTCGTGATTCAGCCGGTATCGCGGTTCAAATTGAACTCGGTGAGGAAGCGCTCGCGCAACTGGATGAGAAGCTGCAAGCCGAGCTGGCAAAACGTACGGCGCTCCTCCATGCAGATCATCTCTCGGTCTTCGTTAATGATGGTGGCGTTGCGACTTTTCTTTACAAAACCGCCGACCTGGTTGGCCGGTTGGGCGATAATGGCGCGGCGCTGCGCGCGGCGATCTCCAGTGACAAGCTGCTTTGGGCGCTTGCGCCATCCGCCATCCGCGCCAGCATCCTGTCTCACACAAGATGGGCGTCGCATGGCGTGATTTCGGTTGCCAACTGCCATCCGCACAATGGATCGCTTTCTGCGGATCAAGCAGGTGGCGAGCTTGGCGCGATGTATGCACTCAATGGCGATGTCGACAATCATCTTGAGCTACTGGAAGAGATGGTGACGGGTCGGCAACTGACCGTTGATCCATCAATTACGACGGATGCCAAAATCATTCCATTGACTGAGCGGCTTTCCGACAAGTTGGAGGGCGATGATCGGCTGGGCCATTTCCGCGCCGCGATGCGACGCCTGGACGGGTCAGTCGCCATTGGCTGCGTTGATCCGACATACCCCGGTCAAGCCTTTCTGGCGCAAAAAGGGTCAGGCCAAGGCCTGCATGCTGCACGGCTTGAAGATGGGTGGATGTTTGCCTCCGAGGTCTATGGTCTTGCGAATGCAGCGCGTGAAAGCTGCAACCTGTCGCGGTCTGTCGCTGGTGGTTCAGTGATTCATTTGGACGGTGAATCAAGTTCGGCACGGGTGCTGACCGTGAATGACGGCAACGTTGCCAAGATTGCGTTCGAGCCGATCCAGATTTTCGCCCGCGACATTTACCGTGGCGAGTTCGAGCATTTCCTTGAAAAAGAAATCAATGACGGCCCTTCGAGTGTAGCCAATACCATCAAAGGCCGCTACCGGCGCGAGCGTGATGGTTTCATCGCGTTTGACCGGCTGAAAACCGACATTTGGCAAAAACTTCGTGAAACGGCCAACCAGGGTATTTCGCGTGTCTACGTCATTGGTCAGGGCACAGCAGGTGTTGCGGCGGTTGGCATCGCCCATCTTATCGAAAAGGCGCTCTGGCGTGATAGCCGTCGCCGCATTCAGGTGGAGGCGGTTCGCTCTTCTGAACTGTCCGCCGACATTGAAGCATTTGACTTCAAAAAGGCATTGGTCATTGCCGTTTCGCAATCTGGTACGACAACAGATACCAATCGTGCGGTTGATCTGGTGCGTGAGCGCGGCGCGGTCGTCCATGCCATCGTAAACCGCCGCAACTCCGATCTGGTGCGCAAGGCTGACAGCGTATTGTTCACATCTGACGGGCGCGACGTGGAAATGTCGGTTGCATCCACCAAAGCGTTCTACTCGCAAATCACGGCGGGCAAGCTGACGGCTTTGTTCCTGGCCGAGCAGCTGGAAACCATGACAGACGCCGAACTTGCATACGAGATGGGCGAATTGGAGCGGCTGCCCGGCGCGATCCAACAGGTGCTCGACAATGAGGCCCATATTGGCGAGTGCGCAACCGCGCTTGCGCCCTATTCCCGATACTGGGCGGTCACGGGGTCGGGCGTCAATCACATTGCGGCGCTTGAAATCCGGATCAAGCTTTCCGAGCTTTGCTACAAATCGATCCCCGTCGATTTTACCGAAGACAAAAAGCACATTGATCTGTCAACAGAACCGCTCACGCTTGTTGTAGCCAATGATTTGCCATCTGATCTCGTTGGTGACGTCGTGAAGGAAGCGGCGATCTTCAAGGCGCATAATGGCCGCCCGGTGGTCTTTGCGACCGAAGGGACAGATGCAGAGGCGTTTGAAGAATATGCTGAGCGTGTCATCGCGCTTCCGGCCATTGGTGGTGATCTGGCGTTTGTGCTGGCGACTGTTGCCGGGCATTTGTTTGGCTTCCATGCCGCGCGGGCGATCGATGAAGGTGCGCAAAAACTGAAAACCATCGTGTCCCAGATCAATCTGATCGCCATGGGCGCCGAGGATGCCGATCTGGCCGCAACGACAGACGCCTTGGACGTCTTTGTTGAAGAAGCGGCGACCGGTGCGTTTAACTCCGGCCTTGGTGCCGCCGATATAGCATTTGTTGCCAATCTCGGGCGGAAGCTGGGCAGCTCAGATGATGCAGCCAGCGTTGCCAAAGCAGCAGAGGATCGCTTGAGGCTGGCCTATGAAGAAACCTCGCGCCCTGTCGACACGATCCGTCACCAGGCCAAGACCGTCACCGTCGGCACCAGCCGTCCGGAAGATGCGTTGACAACGGGCCTGCGTAAAGCGCTCGCCGACATCGGCTTGGCCGATAGCCGCATGAGCTTTGATCATCGCAAAACACTCGCCGCTGTTTCACGGCTCGTTGAAGAAGTACGCTTTGCCGCGCTGATCGACATTAGCGGCAACACCAATGCCATGAGTGGTATCGTGAGCGCGCAGACTGGTACAGCCGGTTCGTTGGCCAATTATCGCGAAGTCTCTCCACTACTGGGTGTGCTTGGAGCTGCGGCAGATGAAAATGAAGTCGTGTGCGGGTTCCTCGGCAATGGGCCAGTGGTCGTCGTACCCGTTAACGGCACTGACTATGCGCAAACCGAACATCTATTGTGTTTGGGTGTTGAACTGGTGGCGCATGCGTCCCGCGAGCAGAAAATTGCAGTTATGAAAGCGCTTGGCACCTACATGCCAAAACTACGCGAATGGCAGCAGTCACTTGGCGATGAAGCCCAAAATGCACTCGACCGCCAAGTATCACGCGAAACGCCTGTGACCGTTGTTTTCCGGCCATCGGCGGTGGATTTGGCGGCGCTCGACGCAGCCGAGCGCCAGTCCGCTTAGTCCGCGTTTAAGTGCTCAATAAGCGCACAGAATACATGGTAGAACGTGCTTGATGGCATATCGGCAGCGACCGGTTTGCCAGCGGCGCTGATTGCGTCGCACCAACCGCCTGGCTGATATTTGCTGAGATAATGGTCGAACAGAACGTCCACCATCTGCGCACGCAATGCCGATGCACCGCCGACGCCAAGCTTCTCCATCTCGATGGCGCATTTGAGTGCTTCAGTCTGCGGCCAGCAGCGCGCACGGTTCGACAATCCGGTTCCATCGGGCCGCATTGTATCGCACGCTGCTTTTGTCTGTTGATGATGACCGAAGGCTTTGGCGGTCGCGAAGAGCATCTTGGCCTGTTGCTCAAGTTGCTCTGTCGGACGCAGGCGGTTGTAGCGTAGCAAAAGCCACGCCCACTCATAATGGTGTCCCGGCTCAACATCGCCCGTGCGATCCGGCGTCCAATCTTCGGCAAAGAACTCACTGAGCGTTCCCGTAGCGGGGTCGTAAAAACAAGACTGGAAAAGACCGACGATCTTTTCGGCGCGATTGAGAAAGTCCTCTTCGCCGGTTGCCTCATACCAGGCCAGCATCGCTTCCAGAAAATGCATATGTGGATTGGCGCGGCGCGGCATAACGCGATCGCTGTTTTCCACATAGCCGCCATGCGGGTCAGCCAGATTTTCGTCCATCCAGCTCAGCGTCTTGTCTGCCCATTGCCGCGCTTCGGGCCAGCCTTTTGAGCGATGAAGCCAGGCACAGGCGAGCAGTACAAAACACTGGTCGTATGTGTCACGCAGCGGATTTTGCACCGTGCCATCGGGATTAAAGAGGTGAATGAACCCGCCCTCTTTTTTATGCCAACCGGTTGTTACCAGATTGTCGAAAAGAGAGCGCAGCGTCGCATCATCCATGCCTTCCCAACCGGTATTCATGGCATGGGCAAAACAGTAAATTTGGCGAGGGAGCACGCGAAGACGTTTCTTGGGATGTGGCGCGGGCGTTCCATCGAATGCCATAGCTTCATGCACGCCGCCATAGTCCGGGTCCAGCCCAGCGCTCGCCCAGAATGGCAAACAAACATCGAACAACCATTTGCGGATAGCAGGCTTTGAGCGATCGTATGCAACATCGTCTTTAAACTGCGCCTTGAAGGTCTGCGTCACGTTTTTGACGAGCGCTGACTTTTCTGTCGGCACGACAAGCACCTTGTTGTCTTCGGCAACAATGGTCAGGCCCTGAGCACCGGCAACGCCAACAATCGGCCCATCAGAGCGGATGTGATTGTTTTCGCCATCGATTGCAAAGGCAGGCCCGATCAACGCATTGCCGTCAGAATCTTTCTGGCTGGCATCATGCAGTTGCGACCAAGAGCCCAGATCATCCCAGTCAAATGCTGCTTCAACCACGCCAACATTGTCCGCGCCTTCCATGATCGCATAGTCGATGGAGAGTTTTGGCGCGGCGTCGAATGCATCTTTTTCCAACACCCAGAAGCCCTTATCACCGGCCTCTTTTGCTTTATCGGTCGCCAATGAAGCCTTTTCCCAAATCTCCGGCTGGCGTGCGGCAAATTCATCCGCCATGCGGCCTGCGCGGAACAAGAACATACCGGCATTCCAGTAGAAATCGCCCGTTGCCAGATAGTCTTTCGCCGTTTTCAGATCTGGCTTTTCGCGGAATTTTTTGACCTTGTAGGCTGCATCCAGCGGTTCACCGCGTTCAATATAGCCATACTGCGTTTCGGGGCGGGTCGGCTTGATGCCAATCAGCATGATGCTGTCGTGGGTTCGTGCCGTCGTGGCAGCTTTGGCGACCGCCGCACGAAATGCTTCATGGTCATCAATTTTAGCGTCGGAAGGCACCACCAGCAAAAGTGCATCGGGGTCCTTGGCGGCGACATGCCTGGTCACAGCGGCAATCGCTGCGGCGGTATCGCGGATGGAAGGCTCCAACAAAATACCACCAGGCTTGATGTCCGTGTCGGAGAACTCGGCAGCGAATGTGTCGCGAAGGCCCAAGCTGCCCAGAATGATCGCCGGTGTAAATTGCGCGCCATTGAAAACCCCAAAAGGCATGCGCTGCATGGTGTTCATAAGCAGTGACTTCTCATTGAAAAGCGCGTGAAACTGCTTTGGCTTTTCGTCCCGTGACAACGGCCAGAGCCTCGATCCAGCTCCACCGCATAATATGACGGGTGTTAGTTTTGTCGTCTGTGAAATTATCATGACCCACTTCATCCGAGAATGATTGATGGCCAGCATACCCTGCATCGCCTGCCGGTTTATGAAGAGCACTGAAATTTGCAGTGCTCCCCAAGCCAACAATCACAGCCCATGGTTAATGCTTCCTTCACCACTGCGCGATAATTTCCTCAACAGTTGTGTGGAAGGTGTGCCATGTTCAAGTCTTATCATCGCGTTTTTAGAGCCGCTGTTGCGGGCCTGGTTTTGCTTTCAGCAGCCCCCACTGTGGCTCAAGCTGACACCGATGAGATCGTATTGTCCTTGAACTATGCGCGTGTGATCAAGCTTTCGCGTCCCGCTGCAACGGTGATTGTCGGCAATCCGGAAATTGCCGACGCCACCGTTGGTGATCCACAAACAATTGTGCTGACGGGCCAAGGCTTTGGGAGGACCAATCTGGTCATCTTGGACAATTCCGGTGCGCCTATATTCGATGAGAGCATTGCTGTTGCTCGTGACGACGATGTTTTGCGCATCTATCGCCGCTCAAGCGTTGAAACGCTTGCATGTAATCCCTTCTGCGAAGGCGCTTACCTGACCGAGGCTGAAGAAGAGGCCATAGAACGGCGTCAGGAAGCCAACCGCAACGAAGCGCTGTTCGGTAACTAAAAATTTAGCAAAGCGCACAAACCAATCCTCAACGATTTTTCGGTACTTTCACTAGTACTTGGGAAAGTGGGGAATGTTGGAGTGCCCATAATAAGACAGATAAGGAAAAGCGTTTTCTCGTTTCGGCGCGACCGCAAAGGTGCGACCGCAATCGAATTTACGCTTCTAGCATTGCCGTTTCTGGCGCTGGTTTTCGCGATAATCGAGACATCGATCGCGTACACCACGGAACAGTATATGAGCAATGTTGCAGACAAGGTCAGCCGGGACATTCGCACCGGGCGCATCTCCGCATCGACCCACAACAAAGCCCAGTTTAGAACCCTGCTGTGCGACCGCCTTCAGGTGTTGGCAGCACCGGGCTGCCCGGGCATGTCTTTTGATGTTCGTTCCTACTCCACATTCTTGGCAGTGCCCAAGGGCGTTACCTACTCGGAGCCAGGGGTCGTGGACACGAGCGGTTGGGACTACAAGCCCGGCGGCTCCAGCTCCATCAACAGTATCCGTATTGTATATGAGTGGCCCGTCTACACCGACATCATGAAGCAGTATCTCGCCGGGCTGAAAAACGGCAAGAACCTTCTTTACGCGTCAACCACTTGGCAAAACGAGCCATTTTGATGGGGGAACCGACAATGTCCGAGAACCAGAGACTTTCCGGCGTGTTCCTCAATTGGCGCGCGTTTAAGGAAAACCGCAAAGGCGTTGCAGCTGTAGAGTTCGCACTCGTCGTGCCCATTTTGCTAACACTTTACATCGGCACACTTGAGCTCTCCATGGGGCTTACGGTCAACAAGCGCATTGCACGGGTAGCATCAACAGTCGCTGATCTGGTCACGCAACAGGAAGATGTCGACAAAGCGACACTGCACGGCATCATGGGCGTCGCTGAAAGTGTGATGTACCCATACACAACGACAAAGCCGCAGATTACCATCGTCGCTGTCGATGTGGATGAAGACCACGACAAGTGGGGCAAAGTAGTGTGGTCGCGTGGCATGGACAACAAGGGAAACTTCACGTCAGGCCGTACTGTGGGCAGCGATATTCGTGTTCCGAACCGCCTGCGTTTTGACGACAGTTTTCTGATCTATGTCACCGCAGGCATAAAATATAAGCCGGTTGTTGCACAGTTCACCGGTAGAGATAGCAATGGCAATCCGACCGGCATCGATATCGATGAGCAATATTGGTTGAACCCGAGACTGCCGGTCGAAATTCCCTGCCTTGATTGCTGAGTTCTACTGATCCGCAGGCAATGCATTGATCACGCTGAGGTAGTTGGCGTACTCGCCGATGGCGGCTGGCACAAACCCGCCGCCGAGCGTTGGCGAGATCACATCAAATGCAAGCGGTGCCTCTTCCCTGATTTCAACCAGAGCCTGGGTGAGCTTTTGACGATCAATGTCCGGTACGGATCGATGAACGCTATGGGCAGCGATACGAAAAGGCTGAGACTGCCAAACAATCTCAAGCGTTGGTACTTCATTGACCAGCACTGCTGCAAATCCGCTTAGCTCATCCTTTTCTACAATCTCCAATTCCGCCTGCGCATAGGTCCAAGCAAAGACCGGATGATCACCACCCGCCGAGACAATATCAAACACGGCTTCCAAGCTTGGTGAGGCTTCCAAAACAGCTTCTGTGGCAACAGCCTTGATCTCGGCGTTTTTGAGCGCAGCGTTTGGCACCTGATTGGTGAGGAAATCAGCCGACTGGCCCGCCAAAAGTGTCGTGGTTTCTGAAAGGTCTGTTTCAGGTTTTGCCAACAGAACTGATCTTAGGTGAGTTTGTCGATCCCGCGTGGACGGTGACGCTAACGGGACTAAGCAATTACACAATGATTGACCGATGGCATATGCGGTGCCGCTCAGCGCCGCATAATCGATTTGATCAGAGGCTATTGCGTCTATAAGCACTGTCCCGTCGCGTGCAGCAAAGAGTTCAACGGGGCGATCAAGCGATTTTTGCAGATGCGCAACGAATGGCTCAAGGCGCGCGGCGAGCAAAGAATCACCGCCAGTTATCCAACCAACCCGAAACACATCCGTGTTCTGTGCACCGGCGTTGCCCTTTGGCCACAAGAGCAGTGCTATTGCCAGAAACATGCCAGCTAACTTGCAAGATGACAGTTTGAACTTGGGCACCTAGATTAACCTCAACTTAAAACGGCGACTCGTGTGCCGAACAGTTATTTGCTGATTTTGGAGCGTTCATGGCAAGGGCCATTCTTATTGTGCTGGACAGTGTAGGCATCGGAGGTGCCCCCGATGCCGAGCGATTTGGCGACCAAGGCGCCAATACGTTAGGGCATGTCGCTGAAGCTTGCGCCGGTGGAAATTGCGATGCTCGCGGCACAAAAGGTCCCCTGAATTGTCCAAATCTGGGAGCGCTGGGCTTCTTTGATGCACTTGTTGATGCCAGTGGTTTTGCCAAAACCGGGCTGACCAATGCTTCGGCACGATTTGGGTTTTGGGGTACTGCTGCCGAAGTGTCCAACGGCAAGGATACACCATCAGGGCATTGGGAGATCGCCGGCGTTCCGGTCCGGTTCGACTGGGGTTACTTCAGCCAAACAGAGCCAGCGTTCCCCAGTGATTTGCTGCAAGCGGTTTATAAGGAAGCGGAACTGACGGGCTCACTTTGTAACGTCCACGGCTCAGGTACCGATGTCATCCGCGCTTTTGGTGAAGAACATGTTCGAACCGGCATGCCGATATTCTACACATCCGCCGACTCCGTATTTCAGATTGCGGCTCACGAGGACCACTTTGGCCTAGAGCGGCTTTATACGCTTTGCGAGACGGTTCGCACGCTCGTTGATCCACTCAATATTGGCAGGGTCATCGCGCGGCCTTTCGTGGGTACCAATGCGGACGACTTCGAACGGACTGGCAATCGCCGCGACTATTCGGTTTTGCCGCCTGCACCAACTCTGCTGGACTGGGTGTCGCGCGAAGGAGGCAAAGTTCTGGCTGTTGGCAAGATCAGCGATATTTTTGCCCACCAAGGTGTCACGGAGATGCGCAAAGCAGCTGGCAACGCAGCGGTTGGAGCAGAAACACTGCGGGCGCTCGATGATGCGTCCGATGGTGATCTGATCTTCTCCAATTTCGTCGACTTCGACATGCTCTACGGCCATCGACGCGATCCGGCTGGTTATGCAGCGGCGCTGGAAGCTTTTGATGCTTGGTTGCCTTCTCTCCAAGCGGCCATGAAACCGGATGACTTGCTTATTATCACTGCGGATCATGGCTGTGACCCGACATGGCAGGGCACCGAACACACGCGGGAGCAAGTGCCTGTTGTGGGTCAATTGGGCAGCTTAAAAGGACGACCGGCCAACATCGGAAACCGGTCAACTTTTGCGGACATGGCTCAAACCATCGCGGACCACCTTTCGCTGAAAAATCGTGGGCCAGATGGCATGAGCTTCTTGCCCGAAATTACCGCCAATGCCTGAACTGCCCGAAGTTGAAACTGTGCGGCGTGGCCTTGCGCCGGTCCTTGAACGCGCACGCATCGAACGTTTGACGCTTAACAGGTCTGATCTGCGTTTTGCATTTCCCGAAGATCTCAAGGCGCGCTTGGAGGGCGCGACGGTCACCCATGTGGGACGACGCGCGAAATATCTGCTTATTGAAACCGACCGCGACGACGTTCTGATTTCGCACTTGGGCATGTCTGGCTCCTACCGCATCGAAGCAGCCCAAGATGAGATGCCGGGCGCTTTTTTCCATGAGCGCAACAAGAGCCAAGCGCATGATCATGTGGTTTTTGATCTTGCAACCGCAGATGGATCGTCCGCGAGAATTGTCTACAATGATCCGCGCAGGTTCGGTTTTCTTGACTTGGCTCGTGCGAGCGCACTCGCCGACAATCGCTTTTTGGCATCGCTTGGATTGGAGCCGACCGGCAATGCGCTCAGCGGTGCCGCGCTGGCGGAAATGCTCGAAGGTAAAAGTGCGCCACTGAAAGCTGCTCTTCTCGACCAGCGACTTATCGCGGGCCTGGGCAATATCTATGTCTGCGAAGCGCTCTGGCGCGCGCAACTCTCGCCGCGCCGCAACGCTAGAACTCTTGTGAAATCAAGCGGCCAGCCGACAGCCAAATGCGAACGACTGGCAGGCGCAATCCGCGCAGTGATCAGTGAGGCGATTGAAGCCGGTGGCTCCAGCCTTCGTGATTATATGCATACGGACGGCTCTATGGGCTATTTCCAGCATAGTTTTGCAGCCTATGGGCAGGAAAGCGAACCATGTGGGCACGAGGAGTGCGATGGTACGATATCTCGAATTGTCCAATCAGGGCGCTCGACTTTTTTCTGCCCATCATGTCAACGATAGATTTTTAGCCAGACAGCGAGAAAACGGGACACACTTCAATGGCCTTTGAAACGATCATGACCGAAAAGCGCGGCAACGTTCTTCTCGTAACACTCAACCGACCAAGTGCGCTCAATGCGCTCAATGCGCAGGTATCCAGCGAGCTAGGCGATGCGCTTGCTGATATTGAAGGCGATCACAAGATCGGTGCCGTTGTGATCACAGGCTCGGAGAAAGCATTTGCGGCCGGCGCTGATATTAAAGAAATGGCCGATCTAAAATATGCCGACGCCTATCTGGATGATGCATTTTCCAATTGGGATCGTGTCCTGAAATTTCGCAAGCCGATGATTGCGGCCGTCTCGGGATACGCGCTGGGTGGTGGATGCGAATTGGCGACCATGTGCGACATCGTGATTGCCGCTGAGAGTGCTAAGTTTGGACAGCCAGAGATCACGCTGGGCATCATGCCCGGCATGGGCGGGACACAGAGACTGGCGCGTTTTATCGGCAAGGCAAAGACAATGGATTTGTGTCTGACAGGCCGGTTGATGGACGCCGATGAAGCAGAGCGTTGCGGCCTGGTTTCCCGGGTTGTGCCCGATGGAGAGCTTATAGAAACCGCGCTATCGGTCGCTGACAAGATCGCTGACTTTTCTCAACCAAGTGTCATGATGGCCAAAGAAACGATCAATCAAGCCTATGACGGCACCATGGAAAGCGGTCTTCGGTTCGAGCGCCGACTTTTCCAATCCATGTTTGCTCTTGAGGATCAAAAAGAGGGTATGGAAGCCTTCATCGAAAAACGCTCACCGTCCTTCAAGAACCGTTGACCTGCGGGCTGTTTAAGCTTATAGCGCCGCTACTTTGGCGATAAGCCACGTTTTTCAAGCAACAACACATGAGCGTGTTCTCCCGGTCTCGGTGAGCCGCTGTGTTTTGGACAGGACACTAAGATGGCAAATACCGTCTCGGCCAAAAAGGCCACCCGCAAGATCGAAGCACGCACAGCGGTCAATAAAAATCGCCGCTCGCGTGTTCGCACCTACATTCGTCGCGTTGAAGAAGCGATTGCAGGCAACAAGGTTGATGAAGCAAAGGAAGCGCTTCGCGCCGTGCAGCCAGAATTGATGCGGGCTGCATCAAAAGGCGTGATGCACAAAAACACAGCTTCACGCAAAATTTCCCGGCTTGCTGCACGCGTTAAAGCTATCCAAGCCTGAGATCACGAAAATTGACGATTTTGAGCCCGGTTGAGCCGGGCTTTTTTTGTTTCTATGACCGCGACGCCTGATCCGGATTGTTAGCCGGCTTTGCTTACGTTAGGGTAACCAGAATCCTTGTTGATAAATGCCAAGCTTCTGTGGAGTTTCGTTTTCGATATATATTTCAGTATCTTATGCGATTTACGCCGACTTCTCCGAATTGGTGCGACGGTATGGCCGGATGAATTTCTGTCCATATGGTCAAAAAAAATTTCATTTTTTTTTGGACGTTTGCAATGCCCAAAAAAGATAAATCCTTGAATCCCATACTGTTAAAGTTTTTAACGTGGCCGTGGATCAGGCCCTGTCAGAAAATCAAGTACCCAAGGGCGAGAAATATAAAATTCTTGCGCTTGCGCGTAACGAAATCTTCAGGCTTAACTCAACTCAAGCGAAATTTGGGGGACACGAAGAGGCACTCAAGCTTCTTTAAAATGTAGCACCTTGCTGCATGTCTTTTCGCTAATGCCTGAATGGGCGCAACGATAATGATTGGGTTGTCAACTAGGAGAGGTTCTTCTGGATGTGAGCCCGTGCGCGTTGTGTTCACGTGACAACAATAACCAATGCGGGGGAAACGCAAAAATGCACAATCAGCTTCAGATATCAGCAAAACCTGACCTAGAAGGTATTGCGCAGGGCGTGGGCTGGGTGCGAAGATCAGAGGCCAAAATCGATGGTCGGCCTGAAAAAGCGTTTCCTGCGAAAAAAGACGAAGTTTCGACACAAAATGCTTCGCCGGTTAACAACGATATGGGGGGAGATGGTGTGGTGAGCGGCGACGTATTTGCAAAGGTCTGCAAGCAGCTACGCGCTACGCTGGGTGCTGAAGTCTATCAAAGCTGGTTTGGGCGCCTCAAACTGGTTGAAAGTGATGAACATGCCGTCACACTTTCGGTTCCGACTCCCTTTCTGCGTAACTGGATCAACAGTCATTATCTGAAAACGATTACCGAGCTTTGGCAAAAGCAAGTTCCAAGCGTGCTGCGCGTCAACGTCATCGTTCGCTCCGCTGTCCGCTCCCAATCGCCGGGCTTTAAAGAGCAGCCAACAAAAGCCGCAGCACCGGCCAACGATGCAGCCGCCAGGCCTTCCGTGCCCTCACCCTTTGCCAGCGCGGTTAATGCGGCGGGCAAGCAGGCAGCCATGAAGCGTGATGGGGCAAAAGGCAGCTTTGTTCTCGGATCGCCGGTCGACAGCCGTTACACTTTTGAAAATTTTGTCGAAGGGCCTTCCAACCGCGTTTGTTTGGCAGCAGCCCGTGCGGCCGCCGACAAAGGTGCTAACTCGGCTCGATTTAACCCGCTTTTCTTCCATTCTTCAGTGGGCTTGGGCAAAACCCACTTGCTTCAGGCGATCGCCAATGCCGCCAAAGCCCATGATCCCAAGCAACGCGTCGTTTATCTGACAGCGGAGTACTTCATGTGGCGCTTCGCGTCTGCGATCCGCGATCAGGATGCCTTGTCGCTGAAAGAAAGCCTGCACGAAATTGATATACTGATCATCGATGACATGCAGTTTTTGCAAGGCGACAAGATCCAGTCCGAATTCTGTCATCTGATCAACGCGCTTCTCGACAGTGCGCGTCAGGTCGTTGTTGCCGCTGACCGGCCACCGTCGGAATTGGAGTCGCTTGATCCGCGCGTTCGTTCGCGCTTGCAGGGCGGTGTTGCGCTACAGATTGAAGCGCCGGACCATCAGATGCGTCTTTCCATGCTTCAACAACGCCTGATCGACGCCAAGCGCGATGACACATCGCTCGACATATCAGCTGATGTGCTGGAGCATGTTGCCAAAACGGTCAATTCCAGCTTCCGCGAACTGGAAGGCGCGTTCAACCAGTTGGTATTCCGCCATTCCTTCGAGCCGGACATTTCGCTTGAACGTGTGGATGACATTTTGGGCCATCTCGTCAAAGCTGAAGAACGACGCAAAGTACGTATCGAAGATATTCAACGTGTTGTTGCACAGCACTACAATATTCCGAAAAATGAGATGCTTTCGAACCGCCGTACCCGGACCGTGGTGCGACCACGTCAGATTGCCATGTATCTCTCCAAGATCATGACCCTTCGATCATTGCCGGAGATTGGCCGACGCTTTGGTGGGCGCGACCATACAACAATCCTGCATGCCGTGCGCAAAGTGGAAGAGTTGAAAGACGGCGATGCAAAGCTGGCCAAAGAAATCGAGTTGCTGCGCCGCCTCATCGAAGAGTGATGCGAGGTAGGCCAAAAGCTGGCAAAATGCATGGGGACGAGAGCAAAGGTGCAAGCTGACGCCTTGCTTTCGCTTGAGTGACGCGCCACATTCCGGCTCCAAAAAGGGGATGCACAGAAGCTACGATTCGACGTCGTCCCCATCGTGAATGATTATCGGATGTCGATATGCGTGTTATTCTTGAACGCTCAAACCTGCTGAAATCGCTAAACCGCGTGCACCGCGTCGTTGAACGCCGCAACACCATCCCGATCCTCTCCAACGTATTGTTGAATGCGGAGGGGTCATCGCTGGAACTCAAGGCCACTGACCTTGATCTTGAGATTAACGAAGCAACGGCTGCGCAGATTGAGCAGGCAGGTGCGACGACTGTTCCGGCACACCTCCTATACGATATCGTTCGAAAACTACCCGATGGCGCGGAAGTCTCGCTTTCGGTCGATGCCGACGGCAACACGATGACTGTGGCGACAGGCCGCTCCAACTTCAAATTGCAATGCTTGCCACAATCAGACTTTCCGCAACTGTCCGCTGGCGAGTTTTCGCATACATTTCGCCTCGATAACGCAACGCTTCGCCGCTTGATTGACTCAACGCAGTTCGCGATTTCAACAGAAGAGACGCGTTACTATCTGAATGGCATCTACATGCATGCCGCTGAGGTTGACGGCTCGATTGTTCTACGGGCAGTGGCGACCGATGGTCACCGTTTGGCCCGTTGCGAAACTGAAGCGCCGGACGGTTCTGAGAATATGCCGGGTATTATCATCCCGCGCAAAACAGTCGGCGAACTCCAAAAGCTGGTCGAAGGCCCAGAAGTCGCCATAACCATGGAACTGTCCGACACCAAAATTCGCTTCACCATCGGTTCTGTGGTTATGACATCAAAACTCATCGACGGGACTTTTCCGGACTATCAACGCGTCATCCCGCAGGGCAATGACAAGATGATGGAAGTGGATCGAAAGACGTTTACCGATGCCGTAGATCGGGTATCCACCGTTTCGTCCGAGCGGGGACGCGCGGTAAAAATGGCGCTGGAAGCAGATCAGCTTGTCCTGACCGTCAACAATCCGGACAGCGGCTCGGCACGTGAGGAATTGGCTGTCGACTACGGCGCCGATGGTATGGAAATTGGGTTTAACGCCAGATATCTGCTCGATATTGCCAACCAATTGTCGAGTGAGAATGTTCGCTTTGCCTTGGCCGATGCAGGCTCACCGACCTTGATCCAGGATACTGGCTCCACTGACGCTCTTTATGTTCTCATGCCTATGCGGGTGTAAACCCGTCGTGCGTCTAAGCGCGTCACTTCGATGGTGATATCGACCTACCTTGATCGGATAAAGCTCTCCGCTTTTCGCAATTATGGGCAGCTCGGTCTGTCGCTTGATGGGCGCCATGTGGTGCTGAGCGGCCCCAACGGTTCCGGTAAAACCAACTTGATCGAGGCTGTTTCGCTTTTATCGCCAGGTCGTGGCTTGCGCCGTGCAAGCGCCGCGCAGATGATCCACAAGGACGGCGCATCCGAGGGCTTTTCGGTGTTTGCTGCGCTGATTAATCACGAGGACACATATGAGATTGGTACCGGCTCAGTGCCATCAAGCCCAGGTGAACCAATTTCACGTGCACGCAGGGTCCGCATCAATGGCACGACGGCAAAAAGCAGTGATGAACTATTGGATCTATGCCGGATTATCTGGCTGACACCGTCGATGGATGGGCTCTTTACCGGACCAGCATCAGATCGTCGGCGGTTTCTTGATCGGATGGTGTTGGCGATTGATCCCGGACATGGTCAGCGCGCAAACGCCTATGAACGCGCCATGCGCCAACGCAACAAGCTGCTTGAGGATAGTGCTGGACAGTTACGCGACAATCGTTGGCTGGATGGCATTGAGGAGCAACTTGCGTCGCTGGGTATTGCTATCCACGCCGCTCGCGCGGAGCTGGTACAACTCTTATCTTCTATCATTGCAAAGGAAGAAGCTGATCAGTTTCCGTCAGCAGTTTTGGCCATTGGCGGAGAGTTAGAGGAGCTTGCGCAATCATGCGAGGACGCGACCGCTCTTGAAAGTGCTTATCGGCGTCATCTTCAAGACACCAGACCACGCGACCAGGCAGCGCGGCGCACGCTCGTTGGTGCACATCGCTCGGACCTTTTTGTTACTCATGCCCAAAAAGAAATGGAAGCTGCCTTGTGCTCTACGGGCGAACAAAAAACGCTGTTGGTTGGCCTGATACTTTCACACGGGCTTTTGACAAAGTCGGTTTCCGGTCACGCGCCCGTCATGCTGTTTGATGAGATTGCAGCTCATCTTGACGTTGATCGTCGCGCGGCGTTGTTTGAACGCATTGATGCTATTGGCGGACAAGCGTTCATGACTGGAACAGACCGAAATTTATTCGACGCCATGGGCGATAAAGCCCAGCGTTTCCGCGTGGAAGCAGGCGCAGTGAGCGCCGATGACTGAGTTCAGCGATGACGAAATTGAGCGTTATGCCCGACAGATCATCATGCCAGAAATTGGTGGCGCGGGTCAGCAAAAGCTGCGCGATGCCCATGTTGCAATTGTTGGCGCGGGTGGCCTTGGATCGCCATGTGCCTTCTATTTGGCGGGCGCAGGCGTCGGGCATATTTCCCTGATTGATGATGATGCGGTGTCAGTCTCCAACTTACATCGACAGATTTTGCACGGCACCCAGAACGTCGGCGGAGCGAAGGTTGATAGCGGGCAATGCGCATTGAAGGCGCTTAACCCGAACATACATGTCGAGGCGCATCAAACGAGATTGCAGGAAGACAATATCCAACAAGTGTTGGGCAACAGCAGCATCGTCATCGATGGCTCTGACAATAGCGAGACCCGTTATCTGCTAGCTGACTATTGCGCGAAAAAACACATCATTCTGATTACCGGTAGCCTTTATCGGTTTGAAGGCAACATCACGGTCATTGCACCGTGGCTTGGAGCTGACAGTCACGAGGGGCGTTCTCCAACTTACCGTGATGTGTTTCCAAAGAGCGCTGAGCGGGACGTTGCACCTGATTGTTCCGTCGCTGGTGTATTGGGCCCGGCGGCCGGGGTCATTGGCTCGCTTCAGGCGGTTGAGGCAATCAAGATAATCACCGGCATTGGGGTGCCTTTAATCGCGCGCATGCTGCACTTTGACGCCCTTTCAGCGCAATTCCACAGTTTCGCCACGACAATGCGCTCTTGACCATTCAGGCGCAGCCGTTAGTTTATTTGTGCATCAACGTTGAAAATAGCCTTCCTGCGAAAGGGCGTATCATGGCCTCGATGGCAATCATTCTTACTCTTTTGGCAATCGTCAATCTGGCTGTTGCCTACCTATATTATTGCCAAAAAGCGCTTGAGCGTTCACTGGCTCATGACAAAACCGTATGGCCCGCGATTATTCCCGTTGGTGAACGCAGCTATGGTCTTCCCGCAGTGCGCAAGCCAAAGAAGATAGCGCTTGATCCAATGCCCGCTGCCAAGAAGCCAGCAGCGAAAGCACCTGCCAAGAAACCGGCACCGAAAAAAGCGCCAGCAAAAGCTGCTGCGACAGCCAAAGCACCAGCAAAGACTGCCGCTGCAAAGAAGCCAGCTGCCAAAAAACCTGCGGCACGCAAACCACGCGCAACGAAAGCCAAAAGCTGATTTCAGGGGCGCTTTAACGCGTCAAACCATTGATGGCAGAATGCGATTTGGCGGTCGGTCACCGGTCGCCATCATGCGTATATTGATGATGACCCGCTCGCCCATTTCGATGCGGCCCTCAACAGTGGCAGAGCTCATGTGCGGCAGAAGAACCACTTTGCCTTCATCTGCCAATTTGCACAGGCGCTCATCAACTGCTGGTTCATGCTCAAAAACATCGAGACCCGCCCCGGCTATGCGGCCATCTTGCAACAATTGGATGAGTGCTGCTTCGTCGACAATCTCTCCTCTTGCCGTATTGATCAAATAAGCGTCGGGCTGCAGCAAATCGAGCCGGCGCGCCGATAGCAAGTGATAAGTGGCAGGCGTGTAAGGACAGTTGACTGAAACAATGTCCATACGGGCCATCATCTGATCAAGGCTCTCCCAATAGGTGGCGCCCAGCTCTTCCGCGACGTTTTCAGCGATCGGCTCACGATTATGGTAGTTGATTTTCAGGCCGAAAGCCTTGGCACGACGCGCAACTGCAATGCCGATGCGCCCCATGCCAATGATACCAAGCTTCTTGTCCTTCAGACGCCGTCCCAGCATCCAGGTTGGCGACCACCCTTTCCATCGGTCTTCGCCAAGCAAATGCGTTGCACCCTCAACCAACCTGCGTGGTGTCGCCAGTATCAGCGCCATGGTCATATCGGCCGTGTCATCGCTCAAAACATCGGGCGTGTTTGTGACGGAAATGCCGTGTTCATGCGCAGCGGGCACATCGATATTGTCGACGCCATTACCAAAATTGGCCAGAAGCTTGAGCCTGTTACCGGCCTCGGCGATCATATCAGCATTGATTAGATCGGTAACAGTGGGCACCAGCACATCGCAATTCTGCATCGCGTCAACGAGTTGCTCGCGGGTGAAAGGCTCATCGCTGGTGTTGAATTGCGTGTCGAACAGCTCACGCATGCGGTTTTCAACGAGTTCCGGAAGCTTTCGGGTAACAATCACCCGTGGATTTCTATCCAATCTGTCGCCTCCTGGAGCGCCACTTTGATCATGGCCTATTGTTATTTTGACGGATGCTTAACCACGTCATCCTAAACTGACCAGTTAGGGAAATCGGGACACATACGCAAGGCAAACCCTTGCCAACCGGTGATGGTGGTTCTCGTTTCAACAAGGACAGGAGGGTTTTCCCAATGGCTTTCAAAGGGTTTGCGCGCCTCATACTCGTAGCCACGCTTGCCGCGGTCGCAACGCCTGCACTCTCGCAGACAACGGGCTCTATCAATGTGGGAAAATACAGCAAGTTGCCGCTTCCACGCTTTGTCAGCCTCAAAGCCGAGAAGGTGAATATGCGTGTAGGACCGGGTAAGGAATATGCAGTCGCATGGCGTTATGAGAAAGCCGGGATGCCACTGGAGATTATCCAGGAGTTCGATAATTGGCGGCGAGTGAGAGACGTATCCGGTGATACGGGCTGGATACATAAATCACTGCTGACCGGGCGGCGTGCAGGCATTGCCACTCCATGGCGCACAGCAAAAGGTAGCGACAGTCAAGAAGGCGTTGGTCTTTACGACAAACCCGCCCAAGCGTCCTCGCGCGTCGCGCTGCTCAAACCAGGCGTGATCGGGCAATTACCTTCATGCGATGGCATCTGGTGCGAAATGCAAGTCCAAGCGGCTGATGGCCGACTTATCAAAGGATTCGTCTCACAAACGGATTTGTGGGGCGCGTATCCAGACGAGACGTTTGATTAAAACTAGTTCTGTTTGGGCCGAAGCCGGATCACCACATCAACATTGGTGATTTCCATGCCTTCGGGCGGCTCCGGCAAATTGCCAACTTCTACCGCGCCGACGGGTACATCCATCACTTCCTGACGATCTTCGCGGAAAAAGTGATGATGATCTGATGTATTGGTGTCAAAATAGGTTTTCTGTCCCTCAACCGCGAGTGTGCGCAGGAGGCCAGCTTCGGTAAACTGGTGGAGCGTGTTGTATACCGTCGCCAGCGAGACGCAGACGCCATCGTCGACAGCCTGCGCGTGCAAATCTTCGGCTGTCAGATGGCGGTTACCGAAAGCAAACAGCAATTCAGCTAGTGCAAGCCGCTGCTTGGTCGGGCGAAGGCCTTTTTCCTGCAGTTTCGTGCGCAAAACAACGTCACTGCCCAATTCCGACAAATTGTTGGTCTGTTCTGACATTTAAGTCCTTAACAACGTGACGCGACCGTCTTTAGCCCTATTGCAATTGCACATTGTCATATATTCGCATACCACAAATCTATCAATAGCCGAAGGGGCACCCCGCTTTCGGGACCAGCGGTAGACAAGAAGAAAAAGAGGCAGGTGCTCAATGCCGGATCAAAAGTCCAGCTATACGTATGAAGAAATTTTGACATGTTCGCGCGGCGAAATGTTTGGCCCCGGCAACGCACAGCTTCCGGCGCCGCCGATGCTGATGTTCGACCGCATTACGGATATTTCTGAGACCGGCGGCGAGAAAGACAAGGGCTATATCCGGGCTGAGTTCGACATAAAACCGGACCTTTGGTTCTTTCCTTGCCACTTTATCGGCGATCCAGTCATGCCGGGCTGTCTTGGCCTCGATGCCATGTGGCAACTAACGGGTTTTTACCTCGGCTGGCTCGGAGAGCCGGGCAAAGGTCGGGCTATTTCGACCGGTGAAGTCAAGTTTACGGGCATGGTGACACCAGACACGAAGCTCGTGGAATATGGGATCGACTTCAAGCGCGTGATGCGCGGTCGGCTCGTTTTGGGTATCGCCGACGGCTGGATGAAGGCAGATGGCGAAGTCATTTACCGCGCATCGGATTTACGTGTCGGTCTCTTTCAAGAACAGGCGTCCTAAGGTCCTCCATTAAAATAATAATACGGGAAACAAAATGAAACGAGTCGTAGTCACAGGGATGGGCATCGTTTCGTCGATTGGCGATGATGTCGGCGAGGTCCTTGAATCACTGAAAATGGCGCGTTCTGGCATCACTGTCGCAGAACAATATGCCGAATTGGGTTTCCGGTGCCATGTCCACGGTGAACCGAAACTTGATCCTTTCTCCGTTCTGGATCGGCGCGAGTCACGCTTCCTTGCAAAGGGGTCAGCTTGGAACTTCGTCGCGATGAAAGAGGCAATCGCCGATGCGCAGCTTACCGACGAGCTGGTCAGCAACGAGCGTACCGGTATCATTATGGGTTCTGGTGGCCCGAGCACAAAAGTGATTGTCGAAGCGGCGGCAACAACCGAGAAGAATGGATCACCGAAACGGATTGGTCCCTTTGCGGTACCAAAAGCCATGTCTTCAACGGCGTCAGCTACATTGGCCACGCCGTTCAAGATCAAGGGCGTGAATTATACGATCTCATCTGCGTGTGCGACGTCCAATCACTGTATTGGCAATGCCTATGAAACCATTCAGCTCGGCAAGCAGGATATCGTCTTTGCCGGTGGTTCAGAGGATCTGGATTGGACGATGTCCAACCTATTCGATGCCATGGGTGCCATGTCTTCCAAACACAATGACACGCCGACAACGGCTTCGCGCGCTTACGATGTTTCGCGTGATGGCTTTGTTATCGCCGGTGGAGCAGGCGTTCTGGTTCTGGAAGAGTTGGAACATGCAAAAGCTCGCGGTGCGAAAATCTACGGTGAGATCGTCGGCTATGGCGCAACATCCGACGGATACGATATGGTGGCACCTTCAGGCGAAGGCGCGGTGCGTTGCATGCGCCAAGCACTTGCATCGACCGATGGTAAGGTGACTTACATCAACACGCATGGGACCTCCACACCGGTGGGTGACAGCAAGGAAGTTGAGGCGATCCGGGAAGTGTTTGGCGATGACATCCCGCACATTTCGTCCACCAAATCACTGACTGGCCACTCCTTGGGCGCAACCGGCGTTCAGGAAAGCATCTACACGCTTCTTATGATGAACAATCGCTTTGTGTGCGAAAGCGCGCACATAACCGAGATTGATCCTGAATTTGCCGATCTGCCGATTGCGCGTTCGCGCATTGATGATGTCGATTTCGATATCGCGATAACCAATTCATTTGGCTTTGGCGGCACCAATGCGACATTGGCGTTTAGCGCTTACCGGGACTGACGGGGACTACGGGCATGAATTCTGAAATTATGAAGGGCAAACGCGGCCTCATCATGGGCGTGGCAAATAATCATTCCATCGCCTGGGGCATCGCGAGAATGCTGCACGCGCACGGCGCGGAGCTTGCCTTTACCCATCAGGGCGAAGCACTTGGCAAGCGGGTCAAGCCATTGGCTGAAAGCGTTGGCTCCAATCTTGTGCTGCCATGCGATGTAGAGGACGCAAGTTCCGTAAAGGCAGTATTTGAAGCACTTAAGGATGCTTGGGGTTCAATTGACTTCGTCGTCCATGCGATCGGCTTTTCCGACAAGTCTGAACTTAAGGGCCGCTTTGTTGACGCAACGACGCGTGAAAACTTTGTGCGCACGATGGTGATTTCTGCCCATTCATTCACTGAAGTTGCGCAGCATGCCATGCCGCTGATGACCGAAGGGGGGTCGCTACTGACGCTTACCTATGGCGGGTCGGTGCGTGTCATGCCCAATTACAATGTGATGGGTGTCGCCAAGGCCGCGCTGGAATCCATCACGCGGTATCTTGCAGCTGATCTTGGCGCGCAAGGCATCCGGGTGAACGCGATCTCCGCCGGTCCAATGCGCACGTTGGCTGGCGCAGGTATCAGCGATGCAAGAGCCATGTTCAACTTTCAAAAGCAAAACGCGCCTTTGCGCCGTACCGTTACTTTGGAAGAGGTTGGCGGAGCAGCGCTTTATTTATTGTCTGACTTGGGTGGCGGCGTAACCGGTGAAATTCACTATGTGGATAGCGGTTACAATATTATCTCAATGCCGAATCCGGACAATTTAGGCTCGGCCGTTGATAATTAGTATACCAAACCACGCAACGGGCGCTTAATCATCGCTTGCTATGATCGCCTTGACTACAGGGGGTCACATGCTGGTTCGAGGCGCGCACAAGAGGTCTAAGCGACTTCGTTTGTACTCTATTTTTTCCGCCGGTTTTGGTGGATGTATGCTCGCTGTCTGGGCGATGCAATTTGGCGGATTAACAGGCATCGGTACCATCCCGCTGGATGTATTGGCCGTTATTACAGCGGGCCTGACGACACTTGCCGCTTCAGGCGCAGTTCTAGCCTATTTTGCAGGTGGTGATGACATTATCACCGCCGTTGAAGCTGCTGCTATGCGAGACGCGCCGACAGGTCTGTTATCATCAGCGGGCCTTCGAGCACGACTTCCTGATTATTGCGACTTAGCGGAACAATCCGATGATCTCGAAGCCACCTACATTATCAGCATAGAGTTCACCGGCCTGCGCCAAATCAATGAGTATTTTTCCGATGAAACGGGAGATCTTGTGCTTCAGTCCTTGGCAAGCCGCTTGCGTGCCATCATTGGCGATGCGGGCCCCATTGGTAGAACAACCGGCGGTGAATTTGTTGCTTTCCTGAACACCGGCGAGGACCTTGCTGAAATCCACGCAGCCGTGAATGGCATTATGCGTATTTTGAACCAGCCCATCAAAGTACGCGGCATGGTTCATCCAGCTTATTGCAGCTGTGGTGTTGCGGTGATCGCCTCCAAAAACGTACCGTTTGACCGTGCCCTGCGTTCAGCCAATGTTGCTCGCGCTAATGCGGCCGAAGCAGGCTTGGGTACCTGGGCACTGTATCATCCCGAAATGGGCGAAGCTGCTACCTATAATCGTTGGCTCAAGACCGAGCTTGCCGGTGCAATCGAGCGCAATGAACTTGGCCTTGCCTACCAGCCGCAAATCGATGTTCATTCCGGTTCCGTGGTTGGATATGAAGCATTACTTCGCTGGAACCATTGGCGCATTGGCGCTATCCCACCGGCTGATTTTATTCCGGTTGCGGAGCAAAGCGGTCTTATCTACCAGATTGGTGAATGGGTCATGCGCCGCGCCTGCTCCAACACGAAACATATTCCAGGCGGTGTGAAGGTATCGATCAACGTTTCAAACCTGCAGCTTGAGCAACCAGACTTCATTCAGATGATGGAGCATATCCTGCGCAAAGAGAACGTTGAAACGCATCGCATCGAACTGGAGATGACAGAGTCGCTTCTAGCGAGCAATTCCCAGCGTGTTCGTGAACATTTGGCTTGGGTTAAAGAGCGCGGCATTTCCGTTGCCATCGATGACTTCGGCACTGGCTATTCCAACTTGAGCATGCTTGCAGGCTTCAGCTTTGACCGTTTGAAGATCGACAAGTCGTTCATCGACCGTCTGGATGAGCGTGGCAAGTTTGGTCCGATGGTTGCTACTATCGTCAATCTAGCACACACACTTGGCGCGACCACCGTTGCCGAAGGCGTGGAAAATGAAGCGCAGGCGACATTGGTCAAAGCAGCCGGTTGCCATGTGATACAAGGCTATCTTTATGGTCGCCCAAAGCCGCTTGAAGAGATCATCGCGGAAAACGATAATGCGGCACCAGTGATCGCGATCAACAACAAGATCCTGCTATCGAAAAACGGCGAAAACCTTGAAGCGGCTGTCTGACTGAACAGCCGTCACACGCTTAAAGCTTTTTGCCAACAAGTCTTCGTACGGCAGTTGCCTGTTCGCTACCATAAACATCCGACCACCAGGTTTTAGCGCCTGCGAAGCCTTCTGGATAAAGGCCAGACCCAAATCTACATTTGTCATTCGCTCAGTGTGAAACGGTGGGTTCATAACAATGGTGTCGAAACCTTTTGGTGGCATCTCCTGCGCCAAATCCAGCCAATGCATTGAAATATTTGCGCCCGGGTGATGCGCCAATACGTTGCGTTCGGCGGCCTCCAGAGACGTCGCATGCGCATCAATCAAAGCGACGCTTTCAGCTTGACCACGTCTGAGCGCTTCAACCGATAGAAAGCCCCAGCCGCAACCGAAGTCGGCGAGTTGGCCCAGATCATCATCGGGCAAATGGTCGGCCAGCATTTTCGATCCCGGGTCGATTTCCTGATGCGAAAACATCCCGGGCGCTGTCTCGAAACCATCAAGCGGCGCAGGCTTAACCGGCACATCAAATGGCCGATCAGCCGAAGCATGAGTGATAAACACCTGCCAGTGCGATTTTGAAAATGACCCCACGATCTCGGTGCGCTCAGCAACCCATTTTTTGATTGACGCAGAGCCGATCTTCTTATGTCCGCCAATAACGATCGGGCCACCGGGTAGAACGCTGCTCATCGCGGTTGCAATATTTGCCTGGGCTTCGGCTCGATGCTTGCCCAGAGCAACAAACGCAAATGCGAAACCGTCTTGCTTATCACTTAGCTTGTCGGCTGTTTCGTACCGCGCGCTAGCAAGCGATAAAAACCGGTCGCGCCATGGCTGAACGCAAGTGATACGATCGCGCCAATCGGCATGGTCAACGCCTTGGGGTAGCTCGGCATTGAGAAAAAGGCCTCTGCCCTCAGGGATATCCAAGTCGCCATTCTCAAATGGCAGCAGCAGCGGTGTCACAAACGCCATATCAAAGCCGCTTCCTTTTCAGACGCAAAACGCGGAGCCGATAGCGACCCCGCGTTGAAGCTTAAACCAGAACTGACAGCCGATTAATCGGCAGCTTGTTCTTTCTTGATCTCTTCACCGGTCTCCTGATCGACGACCTTCATGGAAAGGCGAACCTTGCCACGCTCGTCAAAGCCCATCAGCTTGACCCAAACCTTGTCGCCTTCTTTGACGACATCGGTGGTCTTGCCAACGCGTTCGTTGGCGAGCTGCGAAATGTGAACCAGACCGTCCTTCGGGCCGAAGAAGTTGACGAACGCACCGAAGTCGGCCGTCTTCACAACGGTGCCTTCGTAGATCACGCCAACTTCCGGCTCAGCAACGATTGTGTGGATCCAATGTTTGGCCGCTTCGATTTCCTTGGCGGAGGACGAAGCGATCTTGACCTGACCATCATCCTCGATGGAGATTTTCGCGCCAGTCTTTTCAACGATCTCGCGGATGACTTTACCACCAGAACCGATAACGTCACGGATCTTGTCGACCGGGATTTGCATCTGCTCGATGCGCGGCGCGAACTCGCCCAACTCACTCCGGTTTTCAGACAAGGCCTTGGCCATCTCACCGAGAATGTGCACGCGACCGTCTTTGGCCTGCGCCAATGCGATCTTCATGATCTCTTCGGTGATACCATCGATCTTGATATCCATCTGCAGCGACGTGATGCCGTCTTCAGTACCGGCGACTTTGAAGTCCATGTCGCCGAGATGATCTTCATCACCGAGGATGTCAGAAAGAACGGCGAAGTCATCGCCTTCTTTAATCAGACCCATGGCAATACCGGCTACTGGTGCCTTGAGCGGAACGCCTGCATCCATCAATGACAGAGATGTACCGCAGACGGTTGCCATGGAGGACGAGCCGTTGGATTCGGTGATCTCGGAAACCACACGCATGGTGTAAGGGAACTCTTCAGCAGATGGCAGAAGCGGGTGTACTGCACGCCAAGCCAGCTTGCCGTGACCTATTTCGCGACGGCCCGGTGATCCCATGCGACCTGCTTCACCGACTGAGTAAGGCGGGAAGTTATAGTGCAGCAGGAAGGTTTCCTTACGCGTACCGGTCAGCTCATCGATAAACTGTTCATCTTCACCTGTGCCCAATGTCGCGACAACCATCGCCTGTGTCTCACCACGGGTGAAGACCGCAGACCCGTGTGTACGCGGGAACACGCCCACTTCGGAAACAATCGGGCGGACCGTTGAAAGGTCACGTCCGTCAATCCGCTCGCCGGTCTTGATAATGTTGCCGCGTACAACAGAGGCTTGCAGAGATTTGAAGACTGACTTGATTTGCTCAGGAGCCCAGACAGGATTTTCAGCGCCTTCCGGATAAAGCGTTTCAAAGACCTTTGTCATCGCCGCATCGATAGCGGTATAACGAGCCGTCTTGTCGGTGATCTTGTATGCTTCCAGCAGCTCGTCGGCGATGAGGCCGGACATGGTTGCTTCGAGCTCTGACAAATCTTCTGGCTGGAAGTCACGTGGTTCTTTGGCGGCAACTTCGGCCAGCGACACGATGGCCTTGATGACTGGCTGGAAGGCTTTCTGGCCAAACACAACTGCGCCGAGCATGATTTCTTCATCAAGCTCTTGTGCTTCGGATTCAACCATCAAGACGGCATCGGTCGTACCGGCAACAACGAGATCAAGCGAAGTCTCTTCCATCTCATCGATGTGCGGGTTCAGCACATATTCGCCATTGATATAGCCAACGCGTGCAGCGCCAATCGGGCCCATAAATGGAACACCGGAAAGCGTCAGCGCAGCAGAAGCACCAACCATGGCAACGATGTCCGGATTGTTTTCCAGATCGTGCTGGAGGACGGTCAGAACGACTTGCGTTTCGTTCTTATAGCCATCTGCGAAGAGCGGGCGGATCGGACGGTCAATCAGACGCGAAGTCAGTGTTTCGTTTTCCGATGGACGGCCTTCGCGCTTGAAGTAGCCACCTGGAATTTTACCAGCAGCGAATGCCTTTTCCTGATAGTTGACGGTCAGTGGGAAAAAGTCCTGGCCAGGCTTTGCGTCTTTTGCGGAGACAACGGTCGCGAGCACAACAGTCTCGCCATAGGTAGCCAGCACAGCACCGTCAGCCTGACGGGCGATCTTGCCGGTTTCGAGGGTGAGCGGACGCCCACCCCAATCAATTTCAACTTTGTGATGTTCGAACATATCTTGTCCTATATGTGCGCGTGCACCATCAGCGTGGCAGCCAACGCGCGGGTTCAGTTCCAGATCTGATCCCGGGCAAGACAATTGGATGCTTGGATTTAAGCGCTCTAGCGCCACAAGCAGCCGACAATCCTGCCCCGCGGTCATATCCATTTTCGGTCAGCACCATGCCAACCTAAAGAAACGGCGCGGACAACCGCGCCGGATCAAAACTTAGCGGCGGATGCCCAGCTCAGCAATCAGCTTCTGATAGCGGGCTTCTTCCTTGCCTTTTACATAGTCCAGCAGCTTGCGGCGCTGGGACACCATTTTCAAAAGACCACGACGTGAGTGATTGTCTTTTTTGTGGCCTTTGAAATGTTCTGTCAGATTGTTGATCCGTTCGGTCAAAACCGCAACTTGCACTTCCGGAGAACCGGTATCACCGGCCTTGGTGGCGAATTTTTGGATCAGCTCGGCTTTACGCTCAGCAGTAATCGACATCGGACTTCCTTTCTTATCTGTTCTGAAGGTGAGACGCCCGTGCCGGGATGTCGTCCAGCAGGGGCCAAATACGCCGTTTCCAGCGATGCGGGGCATATAGGGTATATTGTGGCAAAGCGCAAATGGCTATTTGTGTGCCATATTGGCGATCGGCGCACCAATGGTACAGCAGACCGAAACGATGCCCAAAACAGCGATGGGAAGCCATGCACCGGCGCTTAAAGCATAGATGCTGGAAACAGTGATCAGGCACGCTAGTGCGCCAGCGGTAATCGCACCCAATACCAGTCCCTTGACGATAATACCGCGAGGGTTGATCAGCAACATCAAGCAAACATGGATGACTGCTAAACCGATAAGAACAAAAACAATGCGGTGCTGGATAAAGCCAAGTCCATCTGTCGGCGCCCATGTTGTGTAAAGCGCGTGCGCAAACGCCACACCGCAGAAAAGTAAACCGGCTTTGCCAACAATCTCATTGCTTCGCCCGAAAAGCGACAGGCAAGCAAGCGCCACAAGACTATAAAATGAAGCCGCGCCAGTTGTAATCAGTATGCGCGCTGTCCCGTCATCAAAGCTGCCATTGATCAGTGCCGAGATGCCCAGAGACCCCGTCGCAAAAAGGAATAGCAAAAAGGATATCAGGAATAGTCTGCGCATGATGATCTCCGTCTTTACAGGGGAGCTAACAGCATTGACCTAAAGAGGTCTGAACGAGCGCTAAATCACCCGCGTCATGAAATACGAATGCGGGTCATTATCATAATCGGCAAAGGGGCCCGTCTCTTCAAAACCATAGCGGCGGTAGAGTTCCTGCGCCGGGCGAAAATGGTCGGTGCGACCAGTCTCAAGGGATAGGCGCTCCATGCGGCGCGACCGCGCTTCATCCATCAGCGTCTCGAGCAGTTTGCGCGCAATGCCCTGCCCACGTCTTTCGGCACGCGTGTGCATGGATTTGATCTCTCCCAAACCGTCGCCATGATCTTTGAGCGCAACGCAACCGACCAGATCATCGCCATCCCACGCGGCCCAGAAGGTGATCTCCGGCACCCGCAATCCGTCAATGTCGAGCGCGTACACACTTTCTGCCGGTGTTATGGATAGCATGTGATCCATGTGCCGCTGCAGCAGCGAGGCAATTTCAGGGCCGGATAGATCGTCTTCGCGGACGGTGATCGGATCAGCCATACTTCTGCGCCAGAATTTTGGTTTCCGTAAAGTCTTCCAGCCCCCAAGTCCCGCCTTCGCGGCCGACGCCAGACTGTTTGTAGCCGCCGAAAGGATGGCCCATGGATAGGCCCGCCCCATTGACCCGCACCATGCCTGCGCGCAATTGGCGACCAACCCGTTCGCCCTTTTCCGGGTCGCTCGTGTGCAGATAGGCCGCCAAGCCATAATCTGTGTCATTGGCAATCTGGATGGCTTCTTCTTCGCCATCGTCAAACGGGATCATGGCCAGCACCGGGCCAAAAACCTCTTCGCGCGCGATGCGCATATCGTTGGAGACATCGGCGAAGATTGTGGGCCGCGCAAAGTAGCCACGGTTAAAGCCTTCGGGCCGACCGATGCCTCCGGCCACACAGCGCGCGCCTTCTGCAATGCCGATTTCGATCAATCCCTGAACCTTGTCATATTGGGCTTGGCTGACCAGCGGGCCGATATGAACGCCTTTCTCATGCGGGCTGCCAACCGCAGTCTTTTGTGCTTCATCGGTCGCGATGGAAACCGCCTCATCGTAGACCTCACGCTCAATGATCATACGCGTTGGCGCGTTGCAGGATTGGCCTGTGTTTTCCATGCAATGGGCAACACCGCCGCGCACCGCCTTTTCGATATCGGCGTCAGCGAAGATGATGTTGGGAGATTTGCCGCCCAGCTCTAGCGTCACCTTTTTGGCGGTGGGCGCGGAACCCTTCATCACCGCAGAACCGCCCCGCAAAGACCCGGTAAAGCTCATCATGTCGATGTCGCGATGTGCGCTCATCGCTTCGCCGACGCTTGGGCCGTCACCATTGACTAGATTGAACACGCCAGCCGGGAACCCGGCATCATGCATGAAATCGGCCCAGACCATTGCAGACAAAGGCGCGATTTCCGACGGTTTCAATACGCAGGTGTTACCCATCAGAACTGCAGGAATGACCTTCAACGCGATCTGATTGACTGGCCAGTTCCATGGCGTAATGAGGCCGACCACACCCATGGGCTCGTGAATGATCGTTTCGCGGGCGGTGAAGGATTTCTCCCACTCAAACCGGTCAAACGCCTTCAAAAAACCTTTGAGATGCCAAGGGCCGCAGGCTGCCTGATCATTGATCGCAAAATCAATCGGCGCGCCCATCTCATAGGATATGGCTTCACCGAGCTCTTTGATACGGGCGTCCATGATCGAACCGAGTTTTTCCACCAACGCGCGGCGTTCTTCGCGCGGCGTTTGCGCCCAACGCGGAAAGGCCCGTTTAGCCGCAGCAACCGCTGCATCGACGTCTGAAGTGGAACCAAGAGAAATTTGGCCACATGGTTCTTCGGTCGACGGATCAATCACATCAAAGTCTATGGCGATTGCGGGATCGACCCATTGCCCGTCGATATAGAATTGTGTGCGATCAAACATCTGGAATCCCTTGTTCGCGTTTCCCTCAGCTTAGGGCAGTTTCACAAAAAGGGTGGGAAAAATCGCGACCTTGTAGCGGCGAATTCGCGATAGGCTTCAGCCATATCGGTCGTCATAAATTTGGCTTCTTCAGCCCCCGCCGCGCGCCAATAGATGACAAATGTGCTGATAAACAATGCCGCACCGATAATAGACCATGAAGCAAAAGCCAGCCCCAGCCAGAAAGTCAAATAAGACGTGTAAAACGGGTGGCGGACATACGCATAGGGCCCGGTTGTCACCAGCGATTGGGGCATCTCTTTTGTGAAAACGGCCCTTAGTTGGGCCTGGCGTGTTGCACGAACGGCCCACCAGAATATCGCCAAAGACAAACAAATCAGGCCGATACCAACAGACTGCGGCACGGTTGGCTGATCATAAAGGGCAACGATGGACAACAAGACCAGCAGGCCAATGATGACCTGAGCAATCACGAGCTTTGCCGCGAACTGAAGCTCAGAAACGACGAAATGGGATCTGCTCGACCAAACCTGCGACCCGAAAGTCGCGGTAGCCACCAAGATCGCGATGAAATCCAACAACAACTGCTTCCCTGCTTAAATCAGTAGACTTTTACCGACCCATCAAAGCCTAATTTTACGCCCATCAGGTATTAAGAACCCATGTCAGGTTCCGGTCAAATGCACACTTCCTTTGCGGCCTCGCTTTTCATGCGACGAACTGCACTCGAACCGACTGCCGAGCAAGGCTCTATCATCCTTCTCCACGGCAATAGTTTTGACGGCAGTATCTTTCAGCCATTGATGGTACAGCCTGTTCTCTCTGATCGCGATTTGATTGCGTTTGACCTGCCGGGCCATGGCGCATCGGCATGCCTGCCACCGTCGCAAAGCTACAATTTTGCTTCGATGGCGAGCCGCGTGATTGAAGCCATCGAAACGCTCGATCTGAAGGACGTTACCATTTTTGGTTGGTCACTCGGCGCGCACATTGCTCTGGAAGCGCTTGACCGGTCGCAGCGCATAAAGAACATCATCATGTGTGGCGCACCGCCGATGCCTAACAACCCGGTTGCCGCACTCTTTGCCATGCATTTCACCACTGCCATGTTGCTGGCGACAAAACGCAATTTCAACGAACTTGATGCGATCCGGTTTGAACAGCTCACGCTTGGTGGACATGCCAACGGTCACAATATTGCAGCGCACTTGGCTGCGGACGGAAGAATGCGGGCCGAGATTGGCCAAAGCGTCATGCGACTGCAAAACCGAGATCAGCGCAAGCTGGCTCTAAACGCTGGAAAGCGCCTATGCATTTTGAATGCCGGGCAAGACCCCCTCATTCGCAGTGAATACATTAGTCGCTTTGCAAATGAACCCGCCTTTTCCGGGCAGTCGCTCCTGCTTGAAACAGCAGGTCACACCCCGTTTTTGGATCAACCTGAAGCAATTGCAAATCTGTTGATTGATGCTTCAGCTACAGCGTTGCCGGACGAGACGGGTCTGCGCCGTGCCGCTTAACCATTAAAGACCCGCTTGGGCTTGAATGCGCCTTGCGCAATATCGCCGATGGCCAAGAGCTGCCCTCTGTGAAAGGCGCAGACATCATCACCGGCAACAGGTGCATCGCGGCCGCGCAAAAACGCCGGATTGCCCAACCGTATCCGCTGCGCCTGATTATCATCGGCATCGATGCGCTCAAATCCATCCATCGCCTTACCCGGATCGATCAGCAATTGATCGAGCGCAGCAAAACGCGCCTGGCGGTCGTCACCAAATTCAGCTTCGATCTTGTCCAACTGATCCATCGATATTGCGTCGCTGTCTTCAAACGGATCGACGAGCGTGCGACGCAATTTGGTGACATGTCCATAACAGCCAAGCTGTTTGCCCATGTCACGGGCCAGCGAGCGCACATAGGTACCCTTGCCGCACTCCACTTCAAGGACAGTTTCATTGTCGGAGTGATCAATGATGTTTAGCGCATCGATTTCGATGTCGCGCGCCTGCAACTTCACGTCTTCACCATCGCGGGCCATATTGTAGGCGCGCTCACCATTGATCTTGATTGCCGAGAATGCCGGCGGCACTTGGCTGATCACGCCGGTGAAATCAGGTAGCAGTGCCTCAATGTCAGCCCGATCAGGACGCTCGTCGCTCCTTTCAGTGACCTCACCCTCCGCATCGTCGGTTGTTGTCTGTGCCCCCCATTTGGCGGTGAAGCGATAGCTTTTTGTTCCATCGACAATGTAGGGCACTGTCTTCGTCGCCTCACCAAGGGCGATCGGCAAAACGCCTGTTGCTAGCGGATCAAGCGTGCCGGCATGGCCTGCTTTCTGCGCACCAAAAAGCCATTTGATGCGGCTGACCGCCGGTGTTGAGCCCAACTCCAACGGCTTGTCGAGGATCAGCCAACCCGATACCGGACGGCCTTTTTTCAGACGGTTACGCGCCATGGTTCTTGTCACTTATTGTTGGGATCATGCATGTCCGAAGCGCGCCTGATGACAAAGCTTTGTTCAAAACTCAATGCCTGCGGCGGCGCGTTGGTGCATGAAAGTCCGGTTTCTTGTTGGCAACCCATTTGAGGAACCGCGCAATCTCCGGCTCAGTGCGCAGTTTTTCTACATCGGCGCCCACTTCTTCCAACTGCTTATTGGTAAAGTTCACATGCAGCGCTTTGTGGCAAATCGGGTGGATGGGAACCGTTTCTCGTCCGCCCCGGCTTCTGGGCACATAATGATGCCACTGGACTTTCGAACCAAGCGGTCGACTGCAAAGCCAGCAACCTTTTGCAACAAGCACCTGCCGATCCTGGCGGCTAGTCCTCGTCACCGTGCAAATCCCGAACTACCTTGTCGGACCTCAACAATTCATCCACTTTCTGGAAATTGTCAAAGCTGTCGTCGGCGCGAAAACGAAAGTCCGGCATGTATTTCATCTGCCGAAGTTCGGGCGTTAGGCGTCCGCGAATGAACTTGGCGTTACGTGCTAGCGCCTTGATGATCGGGGCCATGTCTTCGCGTCCAAACGCGGCAACATAGACCGTCCCGATCTTCAAATCCGGTGACATGCGCACCTCGGTGACGGACAGCACTACGCCGTCCAAATCCGGGTCCTGCACATCACCGCGCTGAATGATTTTGGTCAGCGCATGACGGACATTTTCGCCGACGCGAAGCTGCCGCTGTGAAGGTTCGTTACCGAGGCTCAAAGCGTCCGCGCGACCTCTTCGACGCGGAAGCACTCGATCACATCACCAGCGCGGATGTCGTCATAGTTTTCAAACGCCATGCCGCATTCCTGACCGACCGGCACTTCGTTGACTTCGTCCTTGAAACGCTTGAGCGTTTTCAGCTTGCCTTCGTGGATCACAACGCTGTCGCGGATCAGGCGTACGCCCGCGCCGCGCTCGACCTTGCCTTCGGTTACCTGACAACCAGCAACCTTGCCGACCTTGGTGATGTTGAAGACTTCCTTGATCTCCGCATTGCCGAGGAACGTTTCGCGGCGCTCAGGTGACAACAGGCCTTCCATCGCTGATTTCACATCATCAAGGAGGTTGTAGATGATGTTGTAGTAGCGAATTTCGATACCGGCAGCATCTGCCGCATCGCGTGCCTGTTTGTTGGCGCGCACATTAAAGCCCATGATCGCAGCGCCCGTTGATTCAGCAAGCGACACATCAGTTTCAGTGATACCGCCCGCACCAGAGTGAATGATCCGCGCACGCACCTCGTCCGTGCTCATTTTGTCGAGCGCGCCAATGATGGCTTCCACTGAACCTTGAACGTCAGCTTTGATAACAAGCGGGAAGTCAGCAACTTCCGCGTCTTTCGCGGCGGCCATCATCTGCTCAAGCGATCCGCGCGCACCGGCTTGGCGGGCAACAGCCTTCTCGCGCGTCAGGCGTTGACGATATTCGGAAATCTCGCGGGCGCGTGCCTCGTTCTCGACTACAGCAACCTTGTCACCTGCTTGAGGTGTGCCATTGAGACCCAAAATCTCGACCGGGAGCGACGGTTCAGCTTCAGACAGTTGCTGACCACGATCGTTAATGATCGCACGAACCTTACCCCACTCATCACCGGCAACAACAATGTCACCGGTCTTGAGCGTGCCAGCCTGAACCAGAACCGTCGCGACAGAGCCACGGCCCTTATCGAGTTTGGCTTCAACAACGACGCCTTCGGCCTGACGGTCCGGATTGGCTTTCAGTTCAAGAAGCTCAGCTTGCAGCAAGATCGCATCGAGCACGCCATCCAGATTGGTGCCTTTAAGAGCGGAGACTTCCACTTCCTGCGTCTCACCACCCATGGATTCCACAAACACTTCGTGCTGGAGCAGTTCGGTTCGCACCTTGTTGGCGTCAGCTTCCGGCTTGTCGATCTTGTTGATCGCCACGATCATCGGCACTTCAGCTGCCTTGATGTGCGCAATGGATTCAATCGTCTGCGGCATCACGGAATCATCTGCGGCCACCACAAGGATTGCAATGTCGGTCGCTTGCGCACCGCGTGCACGCATAGCGGTAAAGGCTGCGTGACCCGGTGTATCAAGGAAGGTGATTTTTCCGCCGTCCTTTTCCACCTGATAGGCACCAATATGCTGGGTGATGCCACCAGCTTCACCGGAAACAACATTGGCGTTGCGCAGCGCATCCAATAGTGACGTCTTACCATGGTCAACGTGACCCATAATGGTCACCACCGGCGGACGGTCTTTCAGATCTTCCGGCTTGTCCTCAATATCAAACAGGCCTTCTTCAACATCTGCTTCGGACACGCGTTTGACTGTGTGACCAAACTCTTCTGCAATCAGTTCCGCAGTATCAGCGTCGATGAGATCTCCTGGCTTGAGCATCTGACCTTGCTGCATCATGAACTTGACCACGTCCACGGCCCGCTCGGTCATACGTTGGGCGAGTTCCTGAATGGTGATGGTCTCTGGCAGCTGCACTTCACGCGAAACTTTTTCGCGCGGCTCTGACTGGCCCATTTGCGCACGGCGAATCTTCTCCTGACGACGCTTCATGGCGGCCATCGAGCGCGAACGGCCCTCGCCGTCGCCAGTCGCGGTTGAAAGTGTCAGTTTGCCACGTCGGCGATTATCATCACGGCCTTTGGAAGGCTTGGGCGCATCTTCACGTGCGGGACGTTTGGCTGGGGCCGCGCCGCGTCCACCACGTTTGTCGCTTTCGTCAGGGCGCGCTGGTGCAGCGGCTGCTGTTCTGGCACGCGGCGCATCTGCGGATTTGGCTTGCGCTTCTTTTTCAGCAGCTTCCATGGCTGCCTTTCGGCGCTCTTCTTCTTCGCGCTTGGCTTTTTCGTCGGCGCGGCGGCGATCTTCTGCCTCAAGTCGCTCAACTTCGGCGCGGCGCTGTTGCTCTTCCTCGCTCTCTCTTGCCTTGGCGGATTCAAGCGCGCGCAGACGGGCTTCCATCTCTCCGGCGGACAGGTTGCGTGCAGCATCACCAGCAGCGGGACGCGATGCAGGTGCCGCGCTTGGCTTGCGCGCTTCGGCGGGCCTTGGCGCTGAACTCGATGCCGGTTGAGGCTTGGCCGCACCGGTAGGCGCCACTGCCGGCTTTTCACCCGGTTTGGTGAACTTGCGCTTCTTGGTTTCGACAACAACAGTGTTGGTGCGACCGCCGCCCATTTTTTGGCGTACAGTGCCCTTGTCTCCCCGGTTAAAGGAGAGCGTGCCGCGGCCACCTTTTTTGTCGTCAGTTGTTCTGTCGCTCATAAAAGTCCATTTCCTTCGCGGCGCGGTTATCGCACAGCGTCCATCAATCCATCATCGCCGCCGTATCGCGCCAGCAGTTCCAGTCGCCGCAATGCGGCAGACCCGGCACCGCCGTCAAGCACGGCTGCATGTATTACATTTCCACCCCCGAATGCAAAACTCATTTGCTCAAGGGTTAGCGCTGTAAAAGTCTTCGTTTCCGGTCCACCCAGATGAACCGTCGCCCGGCGGGCCTGATCGATCTTGCGAACTCCGTCCGGCGCCGCTTCAACCGCATGTAAAACCGCCAATGCGCGCCCGGAACGAACCGCCTTATCCACCTGCATAGAACCCGACGTCGCATCACCCGCCTTGCGGGCCATAACGAGGGATTGAACAGCGGCGCTATGCAACAGGCTTTCGACCTTATCTGCCAGATCGGGCGCGGCATTCACTTTTGATTTCAAACCACGCGAAAACAGCTTTTTTGCAACAGCTTGTTCGACATGGTCCCTCGTTCCTGTGACCCAGCATCCTCGTCCCGGCAATTTGCGCCTGATGTCAGGCACGACTTCACCTTCAGGTCCGGCAACAAAACGCAGCAGAGCATCTGCATCACCGGACTTGCCGGTCACTATGCATTTGCGGTTATTCATGTCGGCATCGCGCTCCCGCGATTCAACCGGTGCTGCTGCATGTCCCAAACTTAAGCCTGCGCCTCCTCGGACTGTTCTTCGCCTTCAACTTCTTCATCGGCTTGGACAAGGTCTTCCTCGGTCATCCAGCCGACAGCCAAGCGTGCCGCGACGACCATCTCTTCGGCTTCTTCACGTGTCGTGTTGTACTTGGTGAAAAGGCCGTCGAAGATTTTTGTCTCGCCATCTTTGCGCTCGCGCCAGCCGACGAGATCGTCAACCGCACAACCTGCAAAGTCTTCCAACGACTTGATGCCATCTTCGCCGAGCGTCACCAGCATTGCAGTGGTGATGCCGGGTACTTGCAGGATGTCGTCTTCCACGCCCATTTCGCGGCGCTTGGCATCGTTTTCCGCTTCAATGCGGTCAAGATAGTCGCGCGCGCGTTCTTGAATTTCGACACCCATCTCTTCGCCAAAACCATCGATAGAAGCCACTTCTTCCGCGTCGACATAGGCCACTTCTTCTATCGAAGAGAAGCCTTCGGACGCCAGCACCTGGCCGACCATCTCGTCGACATCGAGGGCTTCCATGAACAATTGCGAGCGCTCAGTGAACTCTTTCTGGCGACGCGCAGATTCTTCGACCTCAGTAAGAATATCAATGTCCCACCCGGTGAGTTGCGACGCCAACCGCACGTTCTGACCACGACGACCAATCGCCAAAGACAATTGCTCGTCGGGCACAACAACCTCGATCCGCTCAGCGTCTTCATCGAGAACAACCTTGGCCACTTCCGCAGGTTGCAGCGCATTGACGATGAAAGAAGCCGGCTCCGGCTGCCATGGAATGATGTCGATCTTCTCGCCCTGTAGTTCGCCGACAACGGCCTGGACGCGAGAACCACGCATACCGACACAGGCTCCGACCGGATCGATGGCGTTGTCGTTGGAGATCACGGCGATTTTCGCGCGCGAACCAGGGTCACGGGCAACGGCGCGGATTTCGATGATGCCATCATAGATTTCCGGCACTTCCATCTGGAAGAGCTTGGCCATGAATTGCGGGTGTGTGCGCGACAGGAAGATTTGCGGGCCGCGCTGCTCACGGCGAACATCATAGATGTAAGCGCGAACGCGGTCGCCATAACGATACGCTTCGCGTGGGATCAGTTCGTCGCGGCGGATGATGCCTTCGCCGCGGCCAAGGTCCATGATCACATTGCCATATTCCATGCGCTTGACTGTGCCATTGATGACCTCACCCACACGGTCCTTGAACTCATCAAACTGTTGGTCGCGCTCAGCTTCACGCACTTTTTGAACGATCACCTGTTTTGCGGATTGTGCTGCAATTCGACCGAAATCAAGTGGTGGAAGCGGGTCTTCAAACTCTGTACCGATCTCAGCGCCAGCATCGCGTGCCTGGCCGTCGCGCAATGTGATTTCGGCATCTGGGTTTTCTACTTCCTCAACCACCGTCAGGATTCTGCGCAAACGAATCTCACCAGTTTGTGCGTTGATGTCGGCGCGGATATCGGTCTCCTGACCGTAGCGGGACTTGGCCGCCTTCTGGATCGCATCAGCCATCGCTTCGATGACAATGTTTTTGTCGATCAGCTTTTCGCGCGCCACAGCGTCGGCGATTTGGATCAGCTCCAGCTTGTTTGCACTGACAGCCATTTGTTTCTCCTTCTGGGGATCCAGCTTGCTTTCTTTGTTCTCAGTTTTCATCGGACGGGATGGACTCCCCGTCTTCAATTGGTTCACCGCGCGCGGCCCTTGCAGCCTTGTCGGCCTTTAACGACGCGCGGATCAAATCGTCGGTCAAAATCAATCGCGCATCAGCAATTGCGTCAAACGGGATGGTGTGTTCATTGTCTTCACCGATAGCAGGCTGATCGCGAAACAGCGTAATCGCTTCAGCCGTCACATCGGTAATCGTGCCGCGAAAACGCTTGCGGCCATTGACCATCACCGATGTTTCCAACTTGGTGATATGCCCGCGCCATTTGGCAAAGTCTGACCTGCGTACCAAGGGGCGATCGATGCCTGGCGATGACATCTCAAGGTGGTAGGCCTTATCGATCGGGTCTTCGACATCAAGAAGCGGCGATATTGCCCGGCTGATCTGCTCGCAGTCCTCAACAGTCATGGTGCCATCGGCGCGCTCAGCCATAATCTGCAGCGTCAGCCCGTTCATGCCCGACAGGCGAACACGCACCAAGCGGTAGCCCTCAGAGTTGAGCACGGGCTCAATGATAGACGCAACTTTGGCGTCCACGCCAGTTTCCGAAACGATACGTGGTTCATCATCAGTTATTGGTTCGAGCTGCTCAAAGCTCATGAAGCGGCGCTTCCTCTGGCAATAAAAAAGAGCGGGTCCGGTGGGCCCACTCTCTGATAAGAGATTTTGTTGTTGGCAGGCATATACGAGGTCGAGAGAACATGCGCAAGGGGTTCAGCGATAAGGGGCTCATTAACCATCTATGTTTACTAATGCTGCATCGAATTTGGCGTGGGGATGCCGCACATGTTTTCTTCTGGCAAGGCGATAAGCATGCGTCGCATTGTGGTCGCGGCCATGGCATTGGTGGCGGTGGGCGCATGCTCGACAACCAAAGATGATCAAACGCCCGCAGAAGTGACACCAAGCGGATTTGCAGCCTCACAGACTGATCGCGACTTGCGGGAAACCGCAGCACAAGCACGTTCCACATCGCTCTCTGGCCGGACATTACGGGTCAGCCGTATCAGCGACATTCGGTTGCGGCAAAAAGAGGTCATTCTGACCTTTGATGATGGGCCGGTACCGGGCCGTACCGACAAAATCCTCAACACGCTTGACCGATACGGTGTCAAGGCAACCTTTCTGATGGTCGGTACGATGGTGCGCAACAATCCATCGCTTGCACGGCGCGTTCATCGCCGAGGTCATGCCATCGGCAGCCACACCTGGACGCATGACAATTTGGCCCGAAAGAGTTTTGGTGCTTCGGTTGCTGACATAAAGCGCGGCGAAGATGCGCTGCGAAGCGCTGGCATTCGCGACATTCCGTTTTTCAGATTTCCTTATTTGGCAGACACAAATGCGCTGCGGAACCACCTTGCCGGGCGGGGCGTCATCGTTCTCGACGCCGATATCGACAGCAAGGACTACCGAAGCCAATCGCCCGCCGCACTTGCCAGCCGAACAATGGCCAAGGTTCGAAGCCGAGGCAAAGGCATTATCCTGATGCACGACTTGCAGCCGCGCACCGTTGCCGCGCTTCCGGCATTTCTCGCGATGCTCAAGCGTGAAGGGTATAAAGTGGTAAACTTGCAGCCAAGTCGGGGGAACCCGGCATTATCAGTGGCAGCGCGTTAAACCCGCTCAAACGTCAAATAACAGGGTGTGCGATCTTCGCGGATTGCTTTGGCCTCATAGCGTGTGCGAACCCAATGGTCGTATGGCTTGCGCCAGCTTTCGGCATCTTCAACCAGCCATTTGAATTCGTTTCTTTGCAGCACGTGTAGCAAGGTCCAATTGATGTATGTGTCGATGTCTGATGCAAAACGGAATTGGGCTCCCGGCTTCAAAACCCGCGCAAAACGATCAAGGTTTTTTTGGCTGACAAAACGGCGTTTCCAATGCCGCGATTTCGGCCACGGATCGGGATAAAGAAGGTCGATACCGTCAAGACAAGCTTCGGGTAACCAATCCAGCATACGCGTTGCGTCATCATCATAGAGCCGAATATTACTGATACCAGCGTCTTCCATCGCCGCAGACATTTTGGCCATGGAGTTGACGAAGGGCTCAACGCCGATGAAGCCAACCTGCGGGCGACGCAAAGCATGCGCCAGCAAGTGTTCACCCCCACCAAATCCGATTTCCATATGAATGACTTCGGCGTCATGATGAAAAAGGTCAACCAAGTCTGCCGGAGCTGCTTGGTTTATATCGATAAAATATGCCCTCTTGGCGCGCTCCAGCGCGTCTGCCTGCAGGGGTTTGAGTGTCTTTCCCCTGCGCCTGCCCCAGAAAGCTTCGCTGGCGCGCGATGGCCGGTCTTCGGTCACGGGAACCTGTTAAGCGGCAGCCTTGATGGCCTGCTTGAGTGGTTTGACCAGATCGGTTTTCTCCCACGAGAAAGACCCATCACGACCGGCTTTACGACCGAAGTGACCGTAAGCGGCTGTCTTGGCGTAAATGGGACGGTTGAGGTTCAAATGCTTGCGGATACCAGTTGGTGACAAGTCAACGGTTTCACGGATCGCATCTTCAATGACGCTTTCATGCACTTTGCCAGTTGCGTGCGTGTCGACGTAAATGGAAAGAGGTTGCGCGACACCGATGGCATAGGACAATTGAATTGTGCACTTTGTCGCCAATCCTGCAGCCACAACATTTTTCGCAAGATATCGCGATACATAGGCCGCTGAGCGATCCACCTTTGTGGTGTCTTTGCCGGAAAACGCGCCGCCACCGTGCGGGGATGCACCACCGTAGGTATCCACAATGATCTTGCGCCCGGTCAGGCCGGCATCACCATCGGGACCGCCAATGACAAACTTACCGGTCGGATTGATATACCAGTTGCAGTCTTCCGCAATTGGCAAGTCGCCAAGCGCTTCGCGGATGTAAGGCTCGACCACCGCACGTACTTTCTTGGAGTCCCATGTTTCATCCATATGCTGGGTGGATAAAACAATGCTGGTCACTTCCGAAGGTTTGCCATCAGCATACCGAACGGTGACTTGCGACTTGGCATCCGGACCGAGCTTGGCCGCTTCGCCCTCGCCAGACTTTCTGGCGGCAGCGAGCAGTTCCAGAATCTTATGTGAATAGTAGATCGGAGCCGGCATAAGCTCTGGTGTCTCATCGCATGCAAAGCCGAACATGATGCCCTGATCGCCAGCACCTTCCGCTCCCTGCGCATCAGCTGCACTGTCAACACCTTGCGCGATGTGAGCGGACTGTGCGTGCAGAAGCACGTCGATCTTGCATGTCTTCCAGTGGAAACCATCCTGCTCATAGCCAATATCGCGAATGGCACGGCGCGCAGCAGAACGGAAACGGCCCGGTGCGATCACCGGTTCACCGGCCGCATCCGTGACGATATTGCCTTGTTTGTCCTTCTTGAAAAACACGTCCGGCACGCGAACTTCACCTGCGATAACAACACGATTCGTGGTCGTCAGCGTTTCACAAGCAACACGTACTTTCCAAAGAGCGTCTTCACCCAGTTTGCGCGCTTCCTTGTAGACCATGTCTACAATTTCGTCCGATATCCGGTCGCAAACCTTGTCTGGATGCCCTTCGGAAACGGACTCACTGGTGAAGAGGTAGTTTTGACGTGCCATTTTACATTCCAATTCCACAAACGCTGCGGTTTGGCGGTTGGTATGGTTTCAGGCACGGCACGTCAAGCAATCAGACAACAATAGAAACATATAAATATGTATTTATGTCTGAAACGACCGCAGGGTGTCAGGGCTCGAGAACCTCATCATCATCGGCCAATGATTTGACCAAATCGATGATTTTCCGGCGTACTTTGGGATCTGAGATTTTTACAAATGCTCGATTGAGCTGCAGTCCTTCAGAACTCGACAGAAAATTGACAACATAACTGGAGCCACTCTCTGCCATCTCATTGTTTGCACCAGCTTTGTCGCCGGGCGCATCTTCAAAGAAAAACGAGACTGGCACGTTTAGAATAGCGGCAATGTTTTGCAGGCGGCTGGCGCCGACGCGGTTAGTACCTTTTTCGTATTTTTGAACTTGCTGAAATGTGATGCCGAGTGCTTCGCCCAGCTTTTCCTGGCTCATCGATACCATTGCGCGGCGCAGACGAATCCGCGTTCCGACGTGAACATCGATTGGGTTTGGTTGTTTTTTTTCGCTCGCCATGGGCCCCTATCAGATATGAACAATTATGAAGTGTCGGACCAACGACGGCGCCACTCAATCCCCAACGACGCGCACGGCCTTATGCACCCTTTCGTAACGTAAAGTCAACGAACGAGCAGCGCCATTATCAGCGTTTTGTTGTGAAGACGCCGATACAACCGCTAGCAACCATTATTGCAATAATCAACCATAAGTTGATTATTGAATCTGATTTATTTTCTACGTTCAATTGTGCCAACGGGAGCGCCACATCCACAGCACCACGCTCGGCATAGCTGGTCCAGGATATGGTCTTTCCATTGGCGTCAAAAACGCCACTGATGCCATTATTGGCCACGCGTACCAATGGAATGCCGCTTTCAACGGCACGAACCCGAGCTTGATGCATGTGTTGATAGGGGCCCGGGGTATTTCCAAACCAAGCGTCATTGGTGACATTCAAGATGAAGTCGCCAGCGCCAACATGGTGAGGAAATATAACCTCGTAGCACACCAATGGCGTGATTTTTACACCCCCAACCTCCAAAGGCTGACGTGTTGCAGCGGCGGAGTAGCCACGGTCAGCCTGGGCAATAGCGCGTAGGCCAATCCGTTCGAACAAGTTTGCAAAGGGAAGATACTCTCCAAAGGGCACCAGATGGACTTTATCCGATGCACCTTGGATGATCCCCTGATCATCAATCATCATAATGGAATTGAAAAAGCGCGCCTGAGCGTTGTCGCCAACGTCGATCACCTCTTCGCGAACGGCGCCAGTCAACAATGTCTGACCGGGCTGCAGCATATCACCGATCGCTGCCAAGGCGGCCGGCTGACGTGTCAGCAAAAAGGGAACCGCTGTTTCCGGCCAGAAGACGATGTCTGCCTGCGGACTATCTGCCGGCAAGGAGGATAGAGCAAGTAGATCGTCGAACTGCTCGGTCGGGTCGCGGCGCGTAACCTTGTCAGCCTGATCAAGTGCAGGTTGAACAATGCGCAGGTTAAGGGTCCGCACCGATGGTTCTTGCGGTTCGATATAGAGACGCCAGTAGCCGTAACCCGCATGCCCACCGATCAGCAAAACGCCGAGAACAAGGGCAAAAATCGTTCCCGCACGTCGACCGGTCGCAGCAATGGCGGGCAAACAAAACAATGCTACCGCCAACGCACTCACTCCAAATAGGCCGACCAGCGTGACGGACTGCATCAGTATCGGTGCAGGCATCACAGCGTAACCTGCAGCGTTCCAAGGAAAACCCGTCAACACGAAACTGCGCAACCATTCTGCAATTCCGAAGCTGGCGCCTATCGCAGCAATTCGGCCGATATTGTCAGACCACAGCGGGAAGGCGAGTGCGCAAGCAAGAGCGTAGAAGAGCGCCAACAAGGCTGGCAGTCCCAAAACAGCGACCGGAATGAACCAGGCAAACTCAGGGGCTTCAACCAGCAGGGCATTGGAAATCCACCAAAGCCCCAAGACAAAATAGCCAAAGCCGAACCACCAACCGATACCAGCCGCCTGCTTGATGCCGCTTGCCCATTGGCCTTCACGCGCAACGACGCCGTCCATCAGCCAGATCAATAGCGGGAACGATACAAAGCCCAGGATCAGCAAATGAAAAGGGGCTTGTGTAAAGCTGAAGATCCCTCCTGCGAGGGCAGCCAACAACCAGCGCCGCCAACCCGTCAACAATGATATCTGAAGGCTAAATGCGCGCATGATCCCAGCGAATCGTTGAGCCAATTTAATAGCGCGATTGTTTGACCGCCGCGAGGCCACAGCTCAATGAGCAAACATTACACCATGGACATTTGCGTCAGTCAGCCTTTTCGGAGGCGACCGGTTCACGTTTTTGAACGTGAGCGCGCCGCACACCATGTTTAACACGTGACAAACGCACACGTTTTATCCGGCGTGGGTCGGCATCGGTCACTTCTATGTCGAAGCCACCGAATGGCGGCACAACTTCACCACGCACCGGCACGCGGCCCAAAAGTGAGAAGATAAGACCGCCAATCGTGTCCACCTCGTCTTCACGAGAGATGGCCGCATCGACAAAATCGTTTCCCAATTGCTCGCGCAATCCGTCAAGATCAGCCTTGGCATCAATCAGATAACGATCACCACTTGTTCCGATCTGTTGGATGACTTCCTCTTCATCATCATGTTCGTCTTCGATATCGCCAACGACCATTTCGACAATATCCTCCAGCGAGACCAGTCCGTCTGTGCCGCCATATTCATCTATGACCAATGCGATCTGAATGCGTTGCGCCTGCATCCGCGCCATCAAATCCGAGGCCAGCATGGATGGAGGTACGTATAGTATCGGCCGCATCAGCTTCAGATCAGCAATCGACTTGGTCAGGTCGATGCGGGAAAGGTCGAGCTTTTGCGCGGTACCGTTCGTCGCTGGCGCTTTGGCCTCAGATTCAGCATCCGCTTTGCGTCGGCGGCGACGCTTGGCGCCTGCCTTCGTTAGATAACCCATCACATCGCGAATGTGGATCATTCCACGCGGGTCATCCAAATTCTCACAATACATGGGCATCCGGCTATGCCCGCTTTCCTCAAAGAGCTTGAGTACTTCTTCAAGGGTGGTGACATGATCGATTGCCTGTATGTCGGCACGTGGGATCATGACGTCGGCAACCTTGACTTCGCGCAACCGCAAAATGTTGGCCAACATGGCGCGCTCACCATCTGAGATGGTCTGGTCGCCCGGATGGTCGTTGGCCAGCGCATCTTGCAGGTTTTCCCGCGCGCTCAGATTGGTTTGCGGCCTGAAAAGATAGACAAGCCGCTGCAGGAAGCCCGGTGCGCGGCGGCCATTGCCTTCATACGGTACAAGTGCTGTTTCGGTCAGCGGCTCCAACGGACCCTGATCGCTCGTAACAGTATTGTGCGGACTTGGAGGTTCTTCACCGTCGGGGCGTGCCGCGCCATCGTCGGTTGACTGGATATCGTTCATCGTTGTTGCGGTGCTATGCCAAGGGTCAAATTGCGTATGGGTCGTCTATGCCCAACAGAGCCAATATGGCCTGTTCCGTGGTTTCCATTTCTTGCGCCTCTGTGTCGCTTTCATGATCATAACCCAAAAGATGAAGGAATCCATGAATGATCAAATGCGATACATGATGGTTCAATTTCTTGCCACTTATCTGGGCTTCGCGTTCGATGGTTTCAAACGCCAAAACGATATCACCCAAAAGAGGGGGCAAAACGCCCTTCTGTCCACCGGGCACGGCTGGAAAGGAAAGAACATTGGTGGGCTTGTCTTTGTCGCGCCACTGTTCGTTTAAATGGCGAATGACGGCATCGTGGGTCAGCAAGATCGACAGTTCACTGTCGGCATCCTCCATTTTCAGGTGGGCAAGAGCAGCGGCGACCGCATCATTTACGATCGCTTTCCAATCGCTGATTTCTCCCCAGAAATCGCCCTCGACCGAAATGTCGACGTCAATGGCCATGTTTCTAATTAATCGTTGTCGTAGGCAGACACGATTTTTGCGACAAGTGGGTGGCGCACGACGTCGCTTTCCCGGAAACGCACAGTGACGATCCCTTCCACTTCACGCAGAATTTGCAACGCTTCCACAAGCCCGGATTTTTGACCGGGTGGCAGATCAACCTGACTCGGATCGCCTGTTACGATCATCCGCGCATTTTCACCAAGACGCGTCAAAAACATCTTCATCTGCATCGATGTTGTGTTCTGAGCCTCATCCAAAATGATTGCTGCATTGGCCAATGTGCGTCCGCGCATAAAAGCAAGGGGGGCGATCTCAATGACATCGGCTGCAAGCGCACGCTCTACCTTATCGCCCGGGATCATGTCGTAGAGCGCATCGTATAGCGGACGCAGATAGGGATCGACTTTCTCTTTCATGTCGCCGGGCAGGAAGCCGAGCCGTTCCCCGGCTTCGACTGCAGGACGTGACAGAATAATTCTATCCACCTGACCGCGCTCCAAGAGCATCGCAGCATAGGCGACAGCCAGATAGGTTTTGCCGGTACCGGCGGGCCCGACACCAAAAACAAGCTCTGCACGCTCCAATGCACGCATATAAGCGTCCTGATTGGGTGTGCGCGCAAAGATGGTTTTCTTGCGGGTGGAGATTTGCGCTGCTGCGATGCGGGCACTGTCGGCCATTTCGGGCAGGCTCAACTGATCATCGGCGGCCACGGCCATGCGAAGCGCGCCCTCCACATCGGATGTTTCAATGTCACGATCCGCCATCGACAAAAGATCATAGAGATGGTCCAGAGCACGGCGCGCCTGCTCCGTTGCCGTTGGATCGCCCTTGATTGACACTTGATTGCCGCGAGATCGTACATCGACCCCCAATTGCTGCTCAATCAAAGCAAGATTTTGATCATATTGGCCGTAAAGCGCCCGCGCATGCGCATTGTTGTCATAGGTCAGGACGACATGAGCTAGGTCTGACGCGCCGCTTTCGGCGACTTTCAAGTTGGCTTTTGCGTTCAAGCGGCGTGCTCGTTCTGAGTTGGCACCGTGGCAATCAACGAGTTGGCCGACACGGCATTGATTCGTACCCTAACAACATCGCCGATATTTCCAACAGTTTCATCACAAACCACAGGCTGAAGCCAAGGTGAGCGCCCGACGATCTGGCCAGGCATGCGACCTGGCTTTTCAAGCAGCACCTCGATTTCTTGACCTTCCAGGCCTTGCATAAAGGCGCGCTGTTGCTGCGTGAGCAGGGCTTGGAGCGCTTGAAGGCGTTCTGATTTTATCGTTTCGGCCACGTGATCTTTCATATCCGCACCCGGCGTACCGGGGCGCGGTGAATATTTGAACGAGAACGCCTGTGCATAAGTCACATCACGAATGATACGCATCGTATCTTCAAAATCAGCATCGGTTTCACCGGGAAAGCCGACAATGAAGTCGCCGGACATCGCAATGTCGGGGCGGGCCCGACGGATCTTGTCAATCAGCCGCCGATAATCATCAGCGGTGTGTTTGCGGTTCATCGCTTTGAGAATGCGATCAGAACCGGCCTGAATTGGCAGATGCAAATATGGCATCAACATCTCAAGATCACGGTGGGCGGCAATCAGGGCATCATCCATGTCTCGCGGATGGCTGGTCGTGTAACGCAGTCGCTTCAAGCCATCTATCCTGGCGAGCTCGTGCAGCAATTCACCCAGACCCCATTGGCGACCATCAGGGCCTGCGCCGTGCCATGCATTTACGTTCTGGCCGAGCAGGGTGATTTCGCGCACGCCCGCTTCAACGAGTTGCTTTGCTTCTTCCACCAACTGGGCAACCGGGCGCGAGACTTCGGACCCGCGTGTGTAGGGCACGACACAAAAGGTACAGAACTTATCGCAGCCTTCCTGAACTGTCAGAAACGCTGCAACACCTCGCTTGGCGATGACCTGCTTTTCCTGCTTGGGCAGATGCTCAAACTTGTCTTCGACTGCATAATCGGTCTCCACCACGCTTTCGCCCTTGCGTGCTCTGGCCACCACGTCAGGCAGTCGATGGTATGTGGTCGGTCCGATCACGAAGTCGACGCTTGGCGCACGGCGGATAATCTCCTCGCCCTCAGCTTGTGCGACACAGCCGGCAACCCCGATCATCAAATCCTTACCGTCATTGCGTCGCTCTTCGCGCTGTTTTCTCAGGCGACCAATTTCGGAATAGACTTTTTCAGCCGCTTTTTCACGAATATGACAGGTATTCAGCAACACCATATCCGCATCTTCCTGTAGCTGTGTCTCGACATAGCCGTCCTTGGCCAACGCATCTGCCATACGCTGGCTGTCATAGACGTTCATCTGGCACCCATAGGTTTTGACAAAAACCTTCTTTGCTTCAGTCACTTACACATTCTCCGGGAGAAAGGCGGGATTACGAGAGAAGCGGAGCTTTTCGCACCAGATGGCATCATTGGCAAGTCGGCAGCTTCTTTCGACTTCCGCGCTGAGTTGGTGCGATTTATCTTCACAGAAATTGAAAAGGTTACGTAATGCAGGCAAGGAGATCGCAGAAGATCAGGATTGTGAGCTTGTTATGAAGATTGGCCCCTTTACCGTTTTGAGGAAAGGTAAGCCACTTTTGGGGAAATCGATGGTTGATGACCGGCCATTGCTCTTCAACGAGGCGGTCAATTTTGATCGTGAAGCGATTTTCATCGCCGTTCCTAAAACCGGTACGACGTCGATCCGCCGTCAATTGCGCATGCAAGGGCCCAAACTCATCCCCAACCCACATCTGACTATCAGGCAGGTGCGGGACGGATTGTACACCTATCTTCTGAAGCAGAGTTTGGGTGGGAATGCCGAGTTTCCGACCAAAGCTGCCGTGGTCTTGAGTGACGATGAGATCAGAGAGAAGGCAGCTGACATTTTCAAGCGCTATTTCAAGTTTGCCAGCGTCCGCAACCCTTGGGCGCGGGTCGTATCTCTGTACAAGCGCCGGGAAGGCGTAAGAGTTTCAGACCGAATGGAGTTTGAAGTTTTTTGCGAAGGACTGAAATACGCATCCGACACATGCAGCCACCCCACGCGAGCAATCAGCCAACTTGACTGGATGACGGATGAAAATGGTGAGTTGTTGGTCGACTTTGTGCTGCGGCTGGAAGAGCATGCTGCTGGCCTAGAGGAAATCAATGCGCGTACTGCAGGCCGTTTGGGGCTTGAAGAAATGCACCTGAACTCAAACCCAAACTCGAACGCGTCTTCCTGCCGCTCAATGTATTCAGACAAAACCCGCAAATTGGTGGAAGAGGCCTGTCGCCGCGATATCGAGTATTTCGGTTATGAGTTTTAGGAGCGCTTTGCCGCAAAGTGGTCACCGCGCAAGCCTGACGCCAACATCTGTTGTACCTCGCCCTTGAGCTCAGCGGTCAACGGCTTTCTGTGCTGCATTTGAGCGTCCTTGATAACGGGGCCAAAGTGGACTTCGACATCAAAGAGGCCTTCTTTGAGGACTCGTGGCAAATGTTCGGCCAAGGTCACTGTGCCGGGCCACGCCGCTATTGGTCGCCAATAACGACCCATGGGCAGACCACCCAAACCGTTAAAAGCAATCGACACCGACTGAACCGGTATCTTGTCCGTCGTTACGCCCGAGGTAATTGCGCCCAAAAGAGAGCTGTTGAACGGATAAACGAAATTGCCATCCGACGTGGTGCCTTCCGGGAAAAGTACAAGGCTATCACCGGCGAGCAACCGTTCGCGTATCTGGTTTCCTTCATCACGTACACCAAGTCGGCGGCTGCGTTCAACAAACAAGGTGCGTTGGAGCTGTGCCAACCAGCCAAATAAAGGCCAACTGCGAACTTCGCTTTTGGCGATGAAATTGACTGGAATGATGGCGCCTAAAACAACGATGTCGACCCAAGAGACATGGTTGGAAATGAAAAGTGTTCCCTTTGAACCTGTAATAAACGGGGAGCCGTGAACCTTTATATGAATACCCATTATGCGCGCGACTTGACGGTGCCACGCCATGGCGGTTCGTTTTTGCAGTGGTGACTTTATCACCATCAAGGCGCCATGAACGGGCAACATAAGCAGCGTCAACGCCAGCACCATTACGACGATAAAGACCGCACGCACATTGTTCATGATGCGCGCCCTATCATTGCGGCTGCACCAGATCGCGCCGCATAATGACCGCCTTGCTCCGACGCCCGTCTGGCAATTGATAATAGTCAGGCCGTTCTGCCACGGCGTGAAAACCCAGCTTGGCATATAGCGAAGACGCTGCGCGGTTGGTTTCATCAACTTCCAAAAAGACTGAAGTCAGTCTTTGCCCGTATGCTTCAGCAAGGGCAGCATCCATCAACATGCGTCCCACCCCATATCCTTGCCAGCTCGGCTTAACACCGATGGAGAGAACCTCCGCTTCATCGGCCGCTGACCGCATAATAACAAAACCTGCAAGCCTGGCGGGCGCATCGACCGACCTTGCCACCATCGCCCAACTGGAAGCTGGACTGACAAGGTTCTCAATTTCACCATCCGTCCAGGCGCGGGCAAATGTTTGAGCGTGAATGTCGGCGACGGCGCGCAGATGGGCCGATGTGAGTGGCTCAACTATGAGTGCGTCCTGCGCGGAACGGGAAAATGGCCAACGCATCATGTTAGAACTGACTTACGCGGCAAGGCAAAACTGTTTTGCGGCTTTGCGTCGGCATCGCGAATGTAAAGCGGTTCGGGAGCAAAAGTACCGGACTGTGCTGCCCGATAAGCGCCAGAGATGTCCCCGGTCGCTCTATCACCGAGCAAAACGCCTTGATGATTGTCGTGCGCGACAAGCGAACCAGCATTCCCGATGAGATGTTCCGTCCTACTCAACGACGGCAAATATTCTTGATCTTGAGCAATGACAAACGGGCCTCCCAACGGCGCAGCATCGCTACCAAATCTTTGCGCAAATATTTGACCTCGACCGCCCGAAATCGCCACAAATGTTGCATCATCTTCTGCCAAACGCTGGCGTCCTTCCACATTGAGCAGTGCGAAGGTGGTTATTCCATCCACCGGAATTCCAAGGGCGATCCCATAACCGCGCGCAGCAGAGACACCAACACGAATGCCCGTAAATGATCCAGGTCCGACGGTAACGATCACCTTTGTGAGATCATCAAGCGCCGCACCAGCGGCTCCTAACGCTTCTTCGACGATGCCTAGAAGGCGAGCGGCATGACCGCGGCCAATGTCATCGCTGGCACGGGACCTAAGACCACCTTCATCATCAAAAACCGCTGCGGCGCACAAATTCGCGCAAGTGTCGATCGCCAGTATCGTCATGCGCTCTACCTATTGGGCGGGACCAGTTTCGGCAAGTCGTCAGGTATCCGCCTTGCGCAGAGCCATCACGCCGCGTGGTGGCAGCGCAGCGTCACCCATTAAGACTTCACCCGGGCCAACAATTTCTGATACGTAGACCGCTTCCGGTCCATAGTTGAAAACATAACGCACCGAACCATTGTCGCGGATACGCACATCCGGTGGCAGATCGAGCGGTTCAATGCCTGCGTCACGCATGGCGCGGCGGACAATCTGATCCGCCATGCGTGGCCCGGGTCGCCCGGCAATATAGTGAACACGGCCATTGGTGACGTGTGCGGGATACCCGTCAATGCTTTTGACAAGAACATCGACATCGGGACCCGTTTCCAAAAATTCGCGCCAGCCTTCCAGCAAAGCGGTGTTCTCGCACTCAACCGGCGCAAAGGGCGGGCGGCTCTCCACACGCCTGACAGTAATGTCGATCAGGCGCTTGAAGGCGCCGGGTGGCAAGTCACCATGGATTTGAAAATCCGGCGTTTTGGAGCCTGTTCTTGGGCCCAGCACGACAATTACATCGCTATCTGCGAGTTGCGCAACCAAGTCATCACTTGCCGAAAAGAGTGCCGGGATGACAACCAGCTTACGGTCTTTCACGCCAGCAGCGGTCGGTGGTACGATATCCACGTTTGCACCTGCTTGGCGCAACTTGCGGTAAAACCGCATAACAGTCTCAAGATGAGCAAAGTCCGCGCCCTGCGGTTGAACGGTCCAAGCCCATGCGCTTTCATAATCGAAAACCAAAGCGATATCCGCGCGCCTCGGTTCGACTACAGCATCAAGTGTTTCAAGTTGCGCAGCGATTTGCTGGCACACATGCCAACCTTCGTTCTTTTCACCGTTGGGTAAAAGCAACGCTTCATGCATTTGCTCCTGTGCAAAGTGCGGTTGGCGCCATCGAAAATAGGACACTAGCTCAGCGCCTGCTGCGAAAGCTTCAAACGCCCACAGTCTTAGCGCCCCTTTTTCCGGCGCTGGATTGAACGGGGCCCAGTTAACGGGTCCGGGCTGCTGCTCCATAACCCACCATGCCCCCTTTCCTTCACCAGCACGCATGTCTCCACAGGTGCGATAAAGGTCATGATGGAATGCTTGAATGTCCGGATCGCCGACACCCAAATATCGCTTCTTGGTTTCAAGCGATCCGCTATCGCGATCAAGGAACCCTATTGGGTATGAGTCCCAGGTCGCTATGTCCAGGTCACCACTCAACGCATAATGATCAAAGTCGGTAAAGCTGCCCATGAAATTGTGGCCAATGCCGCGTCCCGGCGAGTGCGCGCGAATGATGTCTGTTTGAACCTTATTGAACGCAATCACCCGATCGGAAGAATAGCGATAAAAATCCAGAGCTTGCGCCGGATTGGGTTCGGTGACCGTCAAGTTTGGCAGTTCAACCTCGTCAAAGGCGCCATACTCCATCGACCAAAATACATTGCCCCAAGCGTCGTTCAGTGCGGTAATGTTTGCATATTTTTTTGCCAGCCAAACCCGAAACCCGTCGCGCGCTGCATTGGAATAGCTGAGCACGGTGTCATGACAGCCATATTCATTATCAGTCTGCCATGCTTCCAAGGCACTGTGTTTGCCATAGCGCTCAGCCAGCAGGCTGGTGATGCGCGCGCACTCTTCAAGATAGCCGACATGTGAAAAACAGTAGTGCCGCCTTGAACCGAACCCACGCGGCCGCCCGTCTTCACTGATGGCGATCATGTCCGGCATTTTATCAACCAGCCATTTGGGAGGCGTCGCCGTTGGTGTCCCCAACACAATTTTTAGGCCCGCTTTCTCCAGCGCAGCAAAAGCTTCATCCAGCCATTCAAACGTCAATTGCCCGGCCTGCGGCTCTAGACGCGACCAAGCGAACTCCCCGATGCGTACCAATGATATGCCCGCATCGACCATAAGCTGCGCATCGATTTCCCAGCGATCACGCGGCCAATGCTCAGGATAATAACAGGTGCCCAGTCGTTGCTTTTTCTTCATTGCTTTTTATCGCCCAACTGTAGGTACTGACTAAATCGCTGCCCGTGGCTCAAAGCGAGGTTTGAGTGGTGTTGCAAACTCGAGCAGCACGACCTGCCCTGCATTTGAATCTGCATCGCGTGCAGCGGCATCCATGCCTTCTTGAGCAGAGGTCACCGCTATGTGGTTATTGCCCACGAAAGCGGGACAAGATGGTTGCAGCACAGGCAGCTCGATACTTTGCGCTCGCTCGCCAAAGCGCGTGTACATATCGAGGCGAGATGCGCCCCAACGCGCATTCCAGATATTGCCATCGCCATCACATATTGCACCGTCCATGCCGCCAACATCGTCGTTTGGTTGCCGGTAGTGCACCTGAGGTTTTTCAGTTGGTAAGCCATCATCGACATTCACCGCGACGCGCATCAGCTTCCGCGTGACCGTATCAGTATAGAAAGCGGCATCGCCTTGCGGCGAAAAACAAATGGCGTTTGGAATTGTGATACTATCAAAGAGTTTGGTCAGTGTATCGGCACGGTAATGATATATCGCACCCGCACCATGTGCCGCTGTTTTGCCCATGGTACCAAGCCAAATTGCGCCAGATGGGTGAACGCGCGCATCGTTGGATCGCGTCAGATCATCATCGCCTTCAATGCTGCACACCGGCATCCAACATCCAGTACCGAGCTCCCAGCTCCACAGACCCGACTCCGTAAAGATCAAATCATGACGCTCGTCGATTACCGCCATGGCACTTGCCATCTCCGGTATCGGTTGGCTGGTTTCCAAGCCGGATTTAAAGTCAAATGCATGCCGACGGCGATTTAAAATGTCGAACCAATATAGCGTCTCACGCCGGTCGCAGTAGAACGGCCCTTCACCGAGTTCGCAGCGGCTTTTTGACAAAATGGAAATATGCGGCGTCATCAGCCCCGACCGTTAATAGCTTTATCGTATGCAGCGACGGTTTTGACGGCCCGGCTTGCCACCTCTTCAGGGCTTAAACCCGGTTTGTAAAGGGACGAGCCGAGGCCAAAAGCCGATACACCAGCATCCAAATATTCCGAAAAATCAGCATCGCCAACACCGCCAACGGCACCAACAATACAATCGGATGGCAAAACGGCACGAATGGCTTTTATTCCGTTTGTACCAAGTGCGCTGGCGGGAAAAAACTTCAACGCACTGGCGCCAAGTCTAACCGCCTTAAGCGCTTCAGTTGCAGAGAAAACGCCCGGCATGGTCACCAGTTTTTCATCTCGTGCTTGAGCCATCACGTCCGCGTCGATGTTGGGAGAAACCAGAAGTTTTCCACCAGCGCCAGCAAGCTGCTTTACATTCTCACTGGTCAAAACGGTGCCTGCACCAATAAGGCAGCGATCCGAAAAAGCATCAGCCATCTTTGCGATAGATGCAAATGGATCGGGTGAATTCAGTGGAACCTCAATTGCTTCGAAGCCTGCTTCAATCAGCGCTTGGGCCGTTTCAACGGCTTCCAGTGGTTTGATGCCACGCAGTATGGCCACCAGAGGCCGTTTAAAGTCTGGCCATGGCGCCGTTGGCTGAATGTCTTTCTCACTCATTTGAAAGCTCCATCGCGCGACCTGCGTGCTCCTCAAAACGATTTGGCCACAGTGCGCTAGCCGCCTTCAACAAACCGGCGATCGACGCACCATCTGCGTCAGCGATCATCGGTGATAGTCCGACTTGGCGCAGTGCCGCTTCGTATAGCGGGCCCTGCCGGCCGCCGCCCAAAAGCACTATTTTTTGGTTACTGCTTACGCCACGCGTCGCTGCCGATACATCATGGCCAATAATGGTTCCAGACAACCATGCCGCGCTTTCTTGCGCTTGTGCACCGCCAAGAAGGCTCCGCGGTCTTGTCGCGAAGATTGCATTAAGCAAACCGCTTGGGTTCTGAAGCATGTAATCAACCGCTGCGCGAAAAACCTCGTTGCCCGGATGAACTTCAGGCATCTGGCCGGCGGGTTCAAACGAGTGACGCAAGACTGTGTTGCCAATCGCCGCAGCAATCAGTTCACCAGTCATGGATGTGTGAAATTCCTTGATCTGGTCGTTGTCGACAGTCGCCCACTTTGCATGGCTGCCCGGCATGCAAACGCGGATATCTTCTGCTAGTTGCTCAAAGCAACCAAGAGACTGTAATCCAAGCAGTTGAGTTTCCTCTGAACGCATCACATCGGGAACTATCGCATCAAGCTTTGCAACGCCGGGCAAAATACGCACATCTCTATCGCCGACCTCCTCGAGGCACTTTGCAGCTTGAACGATGCTGTCAAATGACACCGGGATGTTCTTATAGGGTGCTTCCGTCCAACCTTGGCGGCTGCCTACCATGCCGCACATCACAGCGGGAACACCCGTCAGGTTTTCATCGAACGTTCCGACGAGCTCTTCAAACTTTGCTTTAAACTCTGAGCGCTCAAGCGTGCGCATGCCAGCGGCGCTCTTTTTCTCCGCCAATATCCGCCCGTCCGGCGCTGCTGCCCATAGGCGAAGATTGGACGTACCCCAATCCACCAGAATGGCAGCGACCCGGCTCATCAGAGCACCCCGTGATCAGCGATGATGGTTTGCGCTGTAATCGCATTCGACGTTGAAGACGCCAAGAACAGCGTCGGACCGACCATTTGCTCCGGCTCCAATGGCGACTTGATCGCTTGGCGCTTGAGGAAGTCGGCCAGCGCTTCCGGTGTTGCCCAAAGAGCCTTTTGACGTTCCGTCATAACCCAACCCGGCGCGACACAGTTGGACCGCACACCATGTTCGCCATACTTACCGGCAATACCCTTTGTGAAGCCGATAATGCCCGCCTTAGAGGCGGTGTATGTCGGCATGTCGCCAATGTTCAGCATGAAGGAAGTGGAAGTAAAATTGATGATGCTGCCACCGCCGGCAGTAATCATTCCCTCGATCACATTTTGAACGGTAAGAAACGGGTGACGCAAATTAATACCCGTGTTCTTGTCCCAATAGGCATCGTCGACGTCTGATAGGTCGTGCCGGTCATCCCAAGCTGCATTGTTGACAAGGACCGTGACGGGCCCGTGCACATCGGCAGCTTTTGTACATGCATCAGAAACGGCTTTTTGATCTGTCAAATCGACATTGAAATAAAGCGGCGTGACGCCCGCCTCCGACGTCATTTTTTCAACGAGCGCAGCGCTTGCCTTTTCAGCCACGTCAATGAAGGCAACCTTCGCACCCTGCCGACAAAAGCCTTCGGTCAGAGCTGCACCGATACCGCCGCCGCCTCCAGTGATCAAAACCGACGTATCTTTCAGATCCGGGTAGATTGGTTGCATGTCAAACCTGCCTTTCGACACGGTTGCCTTCATAGACCAGCATGGAGGCGGGGAATAGGTTGGGATATCGAAATGCGCCAGCCATTAATGCGGCACCTGACAGTTGCGAAGGCGCCAATCCGAACGCACTGTTCCGGTTCAGTACGGGAGGCACACTTTCCGTATCCGCCATATTGACTTCATAGGAGGCGAACGGATCAAGACCGGCCAAACGGATCGGATCAGATGCGATCTGCGCGGACGCACCAGATTGTCCGATAAATGTCACGAACTGGTCACCTGCCTCGTCAACAAACATCTCGGCAAATACTTCCGGATCTTCGCAATCGAGACGCAAATGTTTGGCACTGTGCAGAAAGTCGCGTCTGTCCTTGTACCACTGCGTTACATTTTTCAGCGTTCGGCTTTCCTCATTGGTCAATTCACGCGGGTCCATCTCGAACCCCATGTGTCTTTGGGCGGCGACCCATGCACGAAAGTGCATGGACAAGACCCGTCCAGAGGTATGGCAATGACGCGGGCCCACATGTGAACCTTGCACCTCTACGGGCAACCAGCGAGACGCCTCATGCTGCATGCGCAGACGTTCCAGCGCATCGTTTGAGTCAGACAACCAAACGCGGGTTGCATGGCGCAGCATGCCATAATCGACGCGGCCGCCGCCTGAAGCACAGCTCTCGATTTCAAGGTCGGGAAACGTATCATTTAAGCGTTGAAGCAGTCGGTAGAGCGCACCGGTCTGTTCCGACACGCCGCCACTTAACTTGCGATTATGATCCCACTTTATGTAGCGAACCGGGTATTCATTGAGGATAGCCGACATCGCATCGAACAGGTATTCCGATACTGCCGGATTGGCTAAGTCAAGAACGAACTGCCCTCGCCCGGACGGTTGGCTTGCCGGGCCCAACACCCATTCAGGATGATTGCGGTAAAGATCCGATTCGGTATTTACCATTTCAGGTTCAAACCAGATGCCGAACTCCATACCCAAGGCGGTGACATGATCGGTAAGTGGCTTTAAGCCATCTGGGTACTTTTCATTGTCGACGACCCAATCACCCAAGGATGTCGTGTCATCATTGCGACCTTTGAACCAGCCATCATCAAGCACAAAGCGCTCCGCACCATGCTCTGCGGCAATCGATGCTATCTCTTTCAACTCAGCGACAGAGTGGCGAAAATATACTGCTTCCCAGCAATTGTAGTGGACAGGCCGCGCGACCTTTTTGGGCAAACGGCTCCTGACGACATTGACGAACATATGCGAGAGGCCATTGAGCCCGTCTGCGGACCAGCCGACATAGGATTTGCGTGTGATCTTAAGCGACCTTGTGTCAAATCCGGTCTGCACATGACGGCGGCCGTCGGGTGTTTCTTCAGCAATTATCCGGTGCCCGCCTGACCATGGTATGGTGACACCCATGCACTCGCCGCTTGTTTCATCACAGGCATTGGACGCGAAAATCATGCCGGGAAAGTGCGCATGTCCCGTGCGCCCCTCGCGGCTTTCGCGCACATGTTGGCCGAGCGTCAATGTGCGTTCCTGGCGTTGAAATTCGCCAGTCCATCGACCGCCATGGTCGATGATCCGTGGCAGATAGATTGGCACGGGAATGGCGGCACATGAGAACCATTCGACGCGATAGCCTTCGACAGATTTATAGGCTGACTCGATTGCCATCACACCGGTTGGATCGAAGCGTACTTCAAGGACCAGCGTAAAACGTACTTCATCGCCGTTTTCATCAATCGTCCAGCGCAGGTGATTGTTGGCTTCCGAAACCAATTCCGTACTCTGCCAAACGGGTTCGACGGTGCGCCCGTCCGGCCCGCGAATGATGATGCCAGGATGTCCTTGCCAACCATCAAGTGCAGTCGGTACCAGCGTCAGTGGCACAACCGGATCCAGTTGCCCGCCGGCGATGTTGGGCATGGTCAGTCGCGCGAGTTGCTCCAAGTTCTCATCGCCAGGTAGTTGCCGACCGAAATGGATGAGAGCCGGCACGCCACCATCAAAGCAGGCAAATGCAGCGGTTTTACCGGCGGCATCCAGCCGCCAGCACTCGACCGCGATATCGGCGCCTCTTTTGGCTAGCTTGTGCAACGAAATTACCCCTTCGTTGCGCCAAGCGTGAGGCCGGCAATGAAGTGCTTTTGCATTGCAAAGAACATGATCACTGGCGGCACGGCTGCCAACAATGATGCAGCGGAAACGAGCTGCCATTGCTGAACAAATTCACCGTTCAGCGTGCGTACGCCGACCGTGATCGGCAACTTTGCATCATCTTGCAGCATGACCGTTGCCCAGAAGAAGTCGTTCCATATGAATGTGAAAATCAGAACGGCCAGTGCCGCGATAGCCGGCTTCACGAGCGGCATCACGAGGTGCCAGAAAATCTTGAACTCATCGACACCTTCGATACGCGCCGCTTCGATCAACTCATAGGGAAGTGCCTTGATGAAATTGCGCATGAAGAGCGTGCAAAAGCCGGTCTGGAACGCAGCATGAAACATGACGAGGCCCGGCACCGTGTTGATCATCTCAAGGCGCGTTGAAAGATCAACAACCGGGAGCATCAAAATCTGAAATGGAACGAAGTTGCCCGCGACGAACACGAAGAACAACGGCAGCGCCCACTTGAAACGATAGATGGCCAGTGCGTAGCCCGTCAGGCATGCCAAGCCGACCGAGATGATCACCGTTGGCACAGTAATGATCAGGGTGTTGATCATGTAATCGAGCGCTTTTGGTCGCGAGAGCACTTCCCAATAATTGGCGAAAAAAGCGAACTCGGTCGGGATGCCGAACACGTTGCCGGTGTTGATGTCAGCGGCGGTGCGGATCGATGTCATGAAGATCGCAAGCAGAGGCAACAACCATATAAGAAGTGCCACGGGCAGCGCAGCCTTATAGGTCCACTGCGCACCGGTTGAGGCTTTTTCTATCGGACGCGGGAACATTAGTGCGCCTCCTTTTCATCGCGATACATCTGCCAGAGGAAATAGGAGATGTAGATGAGCATGATGGCAAACAACACAACGGCAATAGCGGAGCCGTAGCCGTAGCGACCGACGCCTTCACCCACGGCCTGATCGTACATGTAATAGGCAAGTACGTTTGTGGAACCGAACGGGCCGCCCTGTGTCATTGTCGCGATCATGTCGAAGGAGCGAAGTGCCCCAATGACAGTGACAACGACAGCAATGAATGTGGCCGGCTTAAGCTGCGGCAGAATCACGTGCCAGAGCATTTTCCAGCCCTTCGCCCCATCCAGCCGCCCAGCCTCGATCTGGTCAGGTGCAACATTGTTGAGACCCGTCAAATAAAGGATCATGCAGTAGGCGATCTGTGGCCAAAGACCGGCGATGATGATGCCGTAAGTTGCCAGATTCTCATCACCCAAAATGGAAGGAGGATTTACGGAACAAACGGTCGTGATGTTACCAACAATATTGGTACGCTCCTCACAGAAGAACCAGCCCCACGCCTCTGCGACGAGCCCGAATTCGGGGTTGTAGGCCCATGAGAATATCAGGCCGACGACCACCTGGCTGATCACGAACGGGAAGAAGAAAAGCGACTTGTAAATCCGGATACCAGTCACTGTCTGATTCAGGAACAAAGCGATTGCCAATCCGAGCGGAACAGCCAGCATGTAGAGTACCAGCCAGAGCACGTTGTTCCACAGCGAGGTGTAAAAATTCGGATCTTCCAACAGCGCGGCATAGTTGCGAAGGCCAACCCACTCCCCGGTCCAGTTGCCATTGACGTCGCGCAGGCCATCCCAGCGCGTAAATGAATAGGAGAATGACTGGAAGATCGGAAAGATCACATAGATTGCAAAGAACAACAGACCGATGGAAACAAAAATCCACGGCGCGAGCTTGATGCGATTGCGCTTATAATAGCTCGTTGATGTGGTCAGGTAGAAAGCGGATGCAAAGAAACCAATCAGAAGCACCAGCCTCACAAGAAAGGCCGGAACACGCGCATCGCGTCGCTGGGCATAACCGAACCATTCCTGCACTACACCGGGGTCAACAACTGCGAACAGCATAACGGCTGAGAACAGCAACACCGCGCCAGAAACGAGCACCGTCGGCATGTTGGTCGCATACCGGTCCGCTTGGCGCTTTACGCCATAGGGCGCTTCAGCAACTGCCATGACCTCTCCTCCCGATCTGGCCCGAACGTGATTGGGTCTGCATTTGTAAGCGTCAGGCCCAAGCACCTGCGGGCGCAGGCACAAAGCCGGACACCCCCAATGGAGTGCCCGGTCTTTTGATCAGATGATCTTAGTAGACTTCGCCCTGAACACGATCGAGCTCAGTAAGAACTTCTTCCTTCGTGCCCGGGTCGAGCATGAAGCGCTGGAAGCCTTCCATACCAGCTTGCGCCATCGCAGCTGGTGCGTCGCGGTCATAGAACTGTGCCAGACCGGCAGCTGTAGACACAGTCGCCATACCTTCAACGATGAACTTGTCATCCGCGTTGATCTCAGCAGCTGAGTTTGGAGGTAACTGACCCAAAGTCTTGTTCCAAGCCGACTGGATCTCAGGTTGTGAGATGAAAGACAGGAACTTCTTGGCATTGTCGACGTTACGTGCGTTTGCCGGGATGAAGAATGCGTCTGCCGGGGCTTCTTCAGCGCGGGCAAGGCCTGGTGTAATTTCCGGGAACTGGAAGAAGTCGATCTGGTCTTCTGTAAGACCTGCGTCTTTCATACCAGCAACAGCAAAGTTACCCATGACATACATGGCCGCATCACCATTGGCGAAGGGTGCCAGTGCTTCCTGCCAGCTCATCGTCGCATGATTGTCAACAAAAGAGCAGCGCTCGAGCATTGTTTCCCAGTTGGCAAATGTCTGCTTGATGCGATCGTCTGTATAGGCGATCTCACCGGCTGTCAGTGCGTTGTGAACGTCGTATCCGTTTGTGCGCAGGTTCAGATAGTCAAACACGCCCGCAGCAGTCCAAAGGAACTTTGTGCCGATGGTGAATGGCGTCACACCATTGTCTTTCATCGTGTCACACGCAGCCAGCATGTCGTCCCAAGTTGTAGGCTCAGACAGGTTCAGCGCATCAAAGATGTCTTTGCGATAATAAACACCCCACTGATAATAGGAGTAAGGCACGCCCCACTGTTTGCCATCGCGCGACATGGTCGGCTTGATGGCCTCGAATTTGGACGACAAGTTTGCATCAGACGCCCAAAGGTCGGAGATATCCATGAACAGCCCGGCATCGACGAACGGCGCCATGCGGTTGCCGGGATACCAAGCAATCACGTCGGGTGAATCAGTCTGCAATGCGCCGCGGATCGTATTTTTGTGCGCTTCGCGATCCGTGATGTTGACCGTGACCGCAATATCAGGGTTTGCGGCCTTGAAGGCTTCAACCGCCGCTTCAAACGCCTCTTTCGGCGCAGGGTTCAAATCGTCATAGGTGATCGTCAACTCATTGGCCCAAGCGGACGTTGCCACGAGGGCGGACGCTGCAAGACCAAGCAATGACGTCTTGATGATGGAATTCATCTGGTTTTTCCTCCCAATAAGACCGGCACCACTCCCAAGGGCCGGCTGAATTGTTGCGCAAGTAACCAACGCAAATTGGTCAAGCGTTGTTCCACATAATGGAACTGCGTTTGACTATTTGAAATTATTGGATTAGAGAACTACCGGAGTCAACCCGCAAAAGAAGGTTGGGCCGGGAGGAATTTTTTGATGGAAGAGAGTGCGTCAACGGGCACACTCGGTAAGGCTGTCGCTGTTCTTGACGCGATTGCGCGGGCGGGAAAGCCTGTACGCTTTCGTGATTTGCGCGACCTCATCGGCCAACCACCAGGCACCCTTCACCGCAATCTTTCCAACCTGATGAAGGAAGGTTTGGTGCGCGCCAATCCCGACAATTCCTATGCACTCGGTTACCGTCTACTTACTTTTGCATCGGTAGCTTGGGCGTCCAACCGGTTCCGTGAAATCGCCGAGCCGCATTTACGTGAGCTACACCGCCAGACTGATGAAACCGTGCACCTTGGTGTTCTGGAAGGGTTGGAAGTAATTTATCTGGACAAGGTGGAGTCACGACAGGCTGTCCGTATGCACAGTCAAATCGGCAAGGCTTCGCCCGCCTATTGCACAGGTGTGGGCAAAGCTGCGCTTGCGATGCTCCCGGAAGAGGAAAGGCGTATTCGGGTCAACAGCATCCACTTTCATGCGTTCACGCCAAAGACGATCGCAACCGCCATGGACCTGGAAGCTGAGTTGATTACGATCGGACAACGCGGTTTTGCGTTCGACGATGAAGAGCATGAGACCGGCATTCATTGCGCTGCGGCCCCCATCCATTCAACTGACCGCTCTTTCGTGGGTGGCATCAGCGTCACCGCGCCCAGTTACCGCGTGTCGCGGGATCAATTGGAACAATGGGTTCCTCTGGTCTCCCGGGCTGCCAATGAAATCAATTCGGACATTGCCATCCAGCTGGGGCCGCGTGTCTAAACCCATGGGAGGGGATCATTATGGCTGAAGTGGAATTGAACGCGCTCAAAAAGTCGTTCGGGCAAATCGACGTGATCCATGGCGTCGACCTAAAAATCAACAAAGGTGAATTTGCAGTATTCGTTGGCCCTTCAGGATGCGGAAAGTCAACGCTGTTGAGGTTGGTCGCCGGTTTGGAGGACGCTTCGTCCGGTACGGTCCAGATCGCCAATCGCGACGTGACCGAGGTGGAGCCGGCCGAGCGAGGTGTTGCTATGGTTTTCCAATCTTATGCGCTCTATCCGCATATGACGGTTGAGGAGAATATGGGCTTCGGTTTGCGGATGACCGGCGCCGACAAGGGCATGATCGACGAGCGCGTACGCAAGGCCGCAGACATTTTGCATCTCGATCAACTTCTACAGCGTAAACCAAAGGCGCTGTCTGGCGGTCAGCGCCAGCGGGTAGCCATTGGCCGCGCTATTGTCCGCGAACCCGATGTATTCCTTTTCGATGAGCCGCTCTCAAACCTTGATGCGGAATTGCGTGTTCAGATGCGCCTGGAGATTGCCAAGCTGCACAATGATCTTGGTGCCACCATGATCTATGTGACCCACGATCAGGTGGAAGCCATGACCCTGGCGGACAAGATCGTTGTATTGCGTGCGGGAAAGATCGAACAGGTTGGCGCTCCACTGGAGCTCTACAACAATCCTGACAATCAGTTCGTGGCCGGTTTTATCGGCTCTCCGAAAATGAACTTCCTCAGTGGTGAAGTTGCGTCTTACGCTAAAGGCAAAGCCAAAGTCGTGCTTACTGATTTCGGCGGAACATCAGCCCAAGTGCCGTGTGAAACCAAGCTTTCGAAAGGCGACAAAGTCGTTTTGGGGATCCGTCCCGAGCATTTTTCAACGTCAGGCTCGGCGAAGATGGACGTTCATGTGGACGTAATTGAGGATTTGGGCGGTGTCGCCTACGGATATCATGGAGCCGACACCGATGCGCCGCTAACCATTGCCTTACCTGAAGGCCACGGCTTGAAGTTCAATACTGCCTACAAGGCGGCGTTCGACGCAGACCGCGCATTTCTGTTCGATCCTCAGACCAATTTAAGAATAAGATAATTGGTGCCTACGCAGCGTTTGAAGCGGGCGTTTCGACCAAGAGATCGTAGATGGCTTGCGCGTCCGAAGAGGCGCGCACTTGAGCTACCCGGGTTTTATCGCGCAAAACACGCGCGATCCGAGATAAAGCCTTGAGATGATCGGCGCCGGCATCTTCCGGCGCCAAAAGCAAAAAAACCAAATCGACGGGCGCATCATCCAGCGCATCAAACTCAATAGGCTCTCTGAGTTTGGCCAAATATCCGACGATCGTTGTCAGGTTCTGAAATTTGCCATGTGGGATCGCTACCCCCGCACCAACGCCGGTGGAACCCAGCTTCTCGCGTTGAAAGACGGTATTAAAGACTTCTCGTTGGTCCAGTAGGCCCGTGTTGCCAACATGATCAGCAAGCGCTTGAAGCAGTTGTTTTTTGGAGGCCACCTCCAAATCAACAAGTACGTTCTGCCGGTCGAGAAATGTCGCCAGGTCCATTGATCATCCACTATGGTTTGCGCTTTCGTTATCTTCTGCTTTCGCCGAAGATCACTGTAACGTAGCTGGGTCGATCCACCCGACATTGCCGTCGGCTCTGCGATAAACCAAGTTGACCGCACCGCTTGCTGCGTTGCGAAACACATATACCGGGTTATCTTGGAGGTCTAGCTGCAAAACTGCAGTTGCAACCGGCACTGTGGTTAAGTTCATGCGGGTCTCTGCCACAACGACTGGCGCATAATCATCAAGGCCTTGCATGTCCTCTTCATCATCAGGCTCATCCGGCACCGCCTCCAACACCCGATAAGCAAATTGTTCCACGCGTGAAGCTGCCTCATCCGTATGGTGGTTTTTCAACCGCCTCTTGTATCGTCTCAGGCGTTTCTCGATACGTTCGGCAGCCGCTTCAAAGCTGGCCTGAGGGTCGTGCGCCTCGCCGGTGGCTTGCAGCATCACGCCGCTGTCGAGATTGAGGACGCAATCCGTGGTAAAGCCCGCCTTGGATTTTTCGACTGTTACGTGTCCGTTTGCACCCCCTTGAAAGTATTTGCCGAGCGCTTCTTCCACACGATCCTCAATGCGACCGCGAAATGCATCGCCAATTTCCATGTGCTTTCCCGATACACGTAACGTCATGTTCACTCCTCACACTTGAATTCAACCAACTTGCCCGTGAGCGGAAAAGTCTGCGCCAAATGATGCGCGTTGAAAAGGCATCAAGCGAGTGAAGGCGGTTTTTTCGTGTCAGACGTCTTCAAGACGAGCGCTAGCAGCGGCTCGCTTTTCGCGCCTGCGCTGAACCGAAGACGGGATGTGAAGCAGATCTCGATATTTTGCGACGGTGCGGCGAGCAATGTCCATTCCTTCCGCCTTAAGGGCATCGGAAATGGCATCATCTGAAAGAACCGCGCTGGCCGTTTCAGCGTCAACCATCTGGCGAATGCGCTGCCGTACGGTCTCGGAAGAGTGATCATCCCCGTCTTCATTGGATGAACCAATCGAAGCGGTGAAGAAGTAACGAAACTCGAAAAGGCCGCGGGATGTCAGGATGAATTTGTTGGCAACAACGCGGCTTACCGTTGATTCATGCATATCTATCGCATCGGCGATCATACGCATGGTCATTGGCTTGAGACCTTGAACGCCATTGGTCAAAAAACCGTCCTGACGCTTCACGATTTCGCTTGCCACTTTCAAAATCGTTGATGCGCGCTGATCAAGACTACGTTCCAACCAGGTTGCCTCAGCAAAACACTCGGAAACGAACTTCTTATCCTCATCTGATCGCGCGTTAGAGGACAGAGTGGTATGGTAATCACGATCCACCAACACGCGGGGTAACGCGTCCGGATTTAATTCCACACGCCACCCACCATCATTGGCAACAGAAACTGTGACATCATGGACAACGGCAATCGTCGGTTCATCTTCAAAGCTGCGGCCCGGGTGCGGAGACATCGCCTTGATTTCATCCAGTACGTCAAACAGATCAGCTTCTTCCAGGCCTGAAAGCCGCTTGAGTGCCTTGAAATCACGCGAAGCCAACAGCTCCAAGTTTTCAAGCACAATTGCCATGGCCGGGTCGAAACGACGGGAACGCTTAGCTTGCAGTGCCAAACACTCCGATAAGTTTCGTGCAAACAGGCCAGGTGGCTCTATTGACTGCAATTGGGTAAGAACTTCTTCGATTTCGTCTGTCGTTCGATCTAGCTTCATTGCCAGCGTTGGGATGTCGAATTCAACATAACCCCGCTCGTCAATCATGTCGGCAATTTCAGCTGCTATTGGTGCAGCATCCAATGAAAAACCCAAAGCTGCAATTTGGCCTGCCACATGGTCGCGCAATGTGGTGGGCTTGGCCGCAATGTCTTCAATTGCCGCGATTTCCGCATCACCGCTTTGCGACAGCGTGCCATCTTTTGTACCAGTTGATGTTGATTTTGCAGCAGTACCCGCATCGCCATCGGCGCGGTCGTCTGGAAACTCATTGTGCAATGGCGTGGCGCTGTTGGCGCTATCCATCTGACCAGCCAGAATTGGACCGGCAATATCTTGCTCAGCCTGCTGGCTGTTTTCCGGTACGGATTGTTGGTCAGGGTCCCTGACCGTACCTGCAGCCTCGTCCTGGGTCAGAAGCGGGTTGCGTTCAACATGATCATCAATGAACTTCTGCAACTCAAGGTGCGTCAGTTGCAGCAACCGGATTGATTGCAACAATTGCGGCGTCATGGTCATCGTTTGTGACTGACGCAGATTGAGACGGGCGCCTAACGCCATTTTCCCTCCCAAGAAGGTACGCAGAAAGACCAAACTGGCCCGATACTTGCAGACCTTCTAACGGGAAATAGTTTCCAATTCCATCGGTCAAGAGACTTAAAGGCGGAAATGGTCACCCAAATAGAAACGACGCACCTCAGGATTGTTGACAATATCCTCGGGTTTTCCGGTGGTTAGCACCTTTCCAGCGTGGATAATGTAAGCGCGATCAACCAATCCGAGCGTCTCGCGAACATTATGATCGGTGATCAAAACACCAATGCCACGTTCCTTCAATTGACGAACCAATCCCTGAATGTCGGAAACTGCGATGGGATCAACGCCTGCAAATGGCTCGTCCAGCAGCATGAATGATGGGTCAGCAGCCAATGCGCGTGCGATCTCACAACGTCGACGCTCGCCGCCTGAAAGTGCAATCGACGGCGACTTGCGCAAATGCGAGATAGAGAACTCGTCCAACAATGCGTCCAGTTTATAGCGGCGCATTTTGCGGTCTTTTTCGACCACTTCAAGAACGGCAAGAATGTTTTTTTCAACGCTCAAGCCGCGGAAAATAGATGCTTCTTGTGGCAAGTAGCCAATGCCCAATCGTGCCCGCTGATACATGGGCATCTTTGTGACATCGCGACCATCAATCAGGATTTGGCCCTCATCGACCGGCACGAGACCCGTGACCATATAGAAGCTGGTTGTCTTGCCTGCCCCATTGGGGCCAAGCAACCCAACAATCTGGCCTGCGCGCACCGCCATGCTGGCACCATCAACAACCCGCCTTCCGCGATAGGTTTTGGTCAAACCGCGCGCAATGAGCGTGCCTGTCAGATCCTTACCGGCCAACGGGTCGATTGCCGCCGCATTGGTATCATCAGGCCTTATCTTGTCGCGAAGCCTTTGCAACATTGCCAATCATTCCGTTCCCTGCCGTGGCTGGATCAGCACGGTGGGCCTCGTTCCCTGATTGCCGCAACCTTCCAACCGTGAACGGCTGTCTTTCATGGTCACAACCAATCTGCAACCTGTGGCCAAATTGCCGTTGTCAGACAGGGTCACGCGATCACCAGTTAGTGTGAACACCTCGCTTGCCATGTCAAACGTGCCGGTATCACCTGTTGCAATCTGGTCGCCGCGCTGAATGTTAACACCGCCTGAAGCCACCAAACGATCTATGGCAGATGCACCGGGGACCGCAGAAGCACTCGCACCGGCGGAAACGTAATGAATGACCAATTTACCTGCACGTACGATGGTCTCGCCCTGCACAATCTTGACGTTACCATCGAATACGGCGCGTCCTTGATCTTCGAGAACCTCCAGCCGATCACCGTCAATTTGAACGGGCTGATCACCGGAAAGGGAAAACCCGGTTCCGTCCTGAGGATGAGCAGAGGCCGTTAAAAGCAACGTTGTCGCGATCCACGCAAAAGCACTCTTGATTGCACTAAGCCAAACTGAACTTGTCATTGCGCTACTCCTGCATCTTCATCACCACTTGCGGGCTGGACAGTTACTGTCACACCGTCATCAAACACCAAACGCCTGCCGTTTTCCGTAAAAGACGCTGAACCTGCGATAATTTCCTGCCCACCTTGTCTAACACGCACTGGCCTATCGGAGGTTAAGCTGCCAGCACCGACATCTATGTCAGCCTCTTCAAAGAAAGCTTCAATACCATCAGAACGGGTAAATGTGGATTGATCGGTTAAACGCAGGCGATTGGCTTCACGCTCAAATGTTCCAGCGACAGCCTCTAGAGTTCCAGTCAGATCGGCGTCCATGGACACTTCGCCAGTAATTTTCTCCAACTCGATCAGGTCCGCTGTTGGACCCGCCTGAACTGCGCGCTCAGCCTGAACCACGTAAGGGCGATTTCCGTCGGCAACGCCTTCAAGGCGTGGGTTGGACATTACCAAATTCCCATTATCAATCGTCAGGCGGTCCAGTTGTATGCCCGAAATCTGTGCGACCGCTCCTGGGCGTAGAAAGGTAACCGCCAGGCCAAGCGCTAGTGCGAGCCCAAAAGCGGCAGCAGGTATGGCAACCCGCAATTTGGCAATCAACGCTGAATGGCGCTGCGCAATTACATATGCGGCATCACGCTTTTCCTGCAGCATCAAATTTTCCAAAAGACCACCTATATTCGATCACATTGACTTGCGAACCTACGGCACAATTTTATCAAAACGCCTTAATTGTGGTGATTTTTTTTCGCAACGAAACCAAGAGCTTTTGAACGGAGCAGTTTTGATGGACGGCGTTCGTATTGACGACCTGATTGATAGACAAAAACTAAGACGAAAACTCAGCTTGTGGCGTGTTTTAGCCCTAGGTGGCGCTCTTGTGGCGCTTGTTTTGCTCACTGTTGTGATGCTCGACCTGGAATCCTTTGGCCAGAAGGCTTCGGACCATATAGCGCATGTGAAAATCGAGAGAACCATATCTGAGGATGAGGAACTCCTTGAACGGCTTAAAGAGATCAAGGAATCCTCACGTGCAAAAGGTTTGATCATCACGATGGACTCACCTGGAGGCTCGGCGGCAGGAGGTGAGGCACTTTATGAGCTCATTCGAGAAATCGCTGACGAAAAACCGACAACCACACAAGTCAGCGGAATGGCGGCATCTGCGGGCTATATGATTTCTGTTGCAACCGACCATATCGTGGCCCGCAAATCGTCGATTGTTGGGTCCATCGGTGTTATTTTTCAGTACCCCAATCTGGACGGATTGCTGGAGGACTGGGGTGTTGAAATGCGCACCATCAAATCCACACCCAAAAAAGCTGAGCCAAACTATTTTGGAACGCCTCCGCCGGGTGCTGAAGAAGGCATACGAGCGATGATCCTCGACACTTATGACTGGTTTAAGTTCATCGTTGCAGAGCAGCGCGGTTTTGATGATGCGACAATCACGCGTCTCGCAGACGGTTCAGTTTTTACAGGGCGTCAGGCGCTGGAACTTGGTCTCGTTGATGCAATTGGTGGTATCGATACAGCCAAAGAATGGCTCACCGAACAGGGGCTTGATGACGATTTAGAGATTGTGCTCTACGAACCTGATGATACCAGCACCAGCAACCTCTTCCTCGGCAGCGCACTACAAATTTTGGGGTTTGAGGATGAATTGGCCGCTGCAAGACGCTTTCAGGATCGAGTGTTGCTTGACGGCCTTTTGTCCATTTGGCACGTTGGGAGCAATTAACGGGGCCGCCTGATGATTAAATCCGAGCTTGTTCAAATAGTCGCCAACCGTAACCCACATCTCTATCACCGTGATGTCGAAAATATCGTCAATTCGGTGCTTGAAGAGATTACGAAAGCGATGTCCGATGGGAATCGCGTCGAACTGCGCGGATTTGGCGCCTTTTCCATCAAAGAGCGCCCGGCTCGCGAAGGCCGGAACCCGCGAACTGGCGAAAAGGTTGCCGTTGAAGAAAAATGGGTCCCATTTTTCAAAACAGGCAAGGAACTGCGCGACCGGCTCAACCCAAACAATTAGGTGCTGCTATGCTTCGGCGCATAATTTTCGTTTTCTTCACAATACCCATTGCGATCGCGCTGATTGCACTGGCTGTCGCCAATCGTACCAGCGTTCCGATAAGTCTCGATATCATCAACCCTGGCAATCCGACAATGACTTGGTCGGCGCCAATGTTCGTATGGCTTTTCGCCGCGATGGCTGTCGGTGTTATACTCGGTGGCGTTGCCACCTGGTTTACGCAAGGCAAACACCGCAAGCTTGAGCGTCAATTCAAACGACAGGCCGACGAACTTCGTTATGAAGTTGAAGACGCCAAGAAAAAAGCAGAGCGCGACGGCGCACCAGGCTCTTCGTTGGTGATGTCCGGCTAGCGCTGGATTTTAGCCAAGCATGTAAACGATCATTGCCAGTATCAGGCAAATGACCAGACCCCAGAAGAAAACGATCCCTGCGTTGTGACGATAAGCACCAGCCATGCTGCGGCCTCCCAATTGCCCCGATAATGCGCGCTACGAATCTTATGCGCACCCATTTAACCGGGGTTGCATATCATCTTGGCAGCTCTGCAGCCATGGTTCATAGGGGCATAATGGTAAAGTCTTCGCGCAATAGCGGTTCTCCAGCGCACGCAAAGCGCAAACGGCCTGATAGAGCGGGTAAAGCACCGTTTCGACCCAAACCGAAGCACGCAAAGCCGACCGCCTCGGGTCGCGCTCAAACCGACATTGCCCGCCCACAATTGAGCAAAACCAGCGGACAAAGACCCAAAGAGCAGGTCCCCGCAATCATAAAAACAGACAATGACGATGACTTCGCTCTAATCGATAGTGGGCATGGTCAGAAGCTTGAACGCTACGGCCCTGTCACGATTGTCCGACCCGAAGGGCAAGCTGTTTGGCCGCCTTGCCGGTCGCGGAAGGAGTGGGAAAAAGCCGATGCTGTTTTTACTGGCGATGTTGATGAAGAAGGTGCCGGACGCTGGCGCAAGTCTGACCCGAAGCTGGGAGAAACCTGGCCGACGGCTGTTGACGGTATCGGGTATTTTGGTCGGTTTACTGCCTTTCGCCATGTTGGTGTTTTTGCGGAACAGGCTGCGCATTGGCGCGACATGGCAAACTGCATCAAGAGTGCCGGACACCCCGATCAGGTGCGCGTTCTGAACCTTTTCGGCTATACGGGGATCGGCTCGCTTTATGCGGCCGCGCACGGCGCGCAGGTGACCCACGTGGACGCGTCCAAAAAAGCAATCGGTTGGGCGCGTGAAAACCAGCAGCATGCGGGTCTTGACGACAAACCAATCCGTTGGATCTGCGAAGATGCCATGAAATTTGTTGAACGTGAAGGCCGGCGCGGCAACAGCTACGACATCATCCTGCTTGATCCGCCGGTCTATGGCCGTGGCCCCAATGGTGAGGTTTGGCAATTGTTTGATGATCTGCCAGCCTTGATGGCGGCCTGCCGGGCGTTGCTGAGCCGCGAAGCCTTGATGATGACGCTGACGGCCTATGCAATTCGAAGTTCCATGTTCGCAATCCACGAAATCATGATGGAGACAATGACGGGTTTTGATCCTGTTGGCGTGGTGACCTCAGGCGAGCTTATCCTTGAAGATCAAAGCGCCGGACGAAAACTCTCCAGTTCCATGTACAGCCGATGGTCGCGGACATGAGTGGAAATGCGAGCAAAGCGCCGGGGCGGATCAAGGAGATTGATTCTTCCTCCAACCCGATCATCAAAGACATCAAGGCACTTGAAAAGAAGCGCGTGCGTACCGACACGAACAGCTTCTTTGTGGAAGGTCACAAATTGGTTGTCGATGCGCTTGAAGGTGGCTGGGGCGTTCGCACGCTAATCGTGGGCAAGAACGCCGCAGGCGAATCTCACGTTGCGGACTTGATCAGCAAATGCGTCGCGCGCGGTGTTGATGTCCTGCTTGTTTCCAACAAAGTGCTCGCTTCGCTCGCGCGGCGCGACAATCCGCAAATGGTTTGCGCTGTAGTTGAACAGAAGCGCGGCGCACCCAGAGACGTTTCAGGTTCAACATCCGGGACTTGGGTCGCGCTCGACCGGGTGCGTGATCCCGGTAATTTGGGAACAATCATACGCACTGCCGATGCATTGGGTGCGGCAGGTATCATCCTCATCGGTGACACGACAGACCCGTTTGCAACCGAGACAGTACGCGCAACCATGGGCTCTATCTTTGCCAATCCGATCATCACCATTGACGAGGCAGGATTTGTCGAGCTTGCGGGCAAATTCAAAGGCACTGTCATAGGCACGCATCTTGAAGGGTCGGTCGACTTTCGTGCGCCCGACTATGCAAACGAGCCAACCATACTTTTAATGGGCAATGAGCAAGCTGGCTTGACCGAAGCTTTGGTCGCGGCCTGTGATCATCTTGTGCGCATCCCTCAGGCAGGCACTGCCGACTCGCTGAACTTGGCAATTGCCACTGCTATTTGTCTCTTCAAGGCGCGCGAGCATGGATTGCCCGCCATAGACGGAGCCTCGGCATGAACCGCCGTCTTATCGGAGCCATCAGCTTGATCATTGCACTCGTTGTTGGCGACCAGATCATCAAATGGCTTGTGGAAGCTTTCATGGAGTTTCAGCAACCGTTTGAGTTGGTGCCGTTTTTCTCACTTTACCGCACCCACAATTACGGCATCGCCTTTTCAATGTTCGCCGGGCAATCACCTATTGTCCTGATACTGGTCGCACTGGCTGTAACGGCTTTTGTGGCTTGGTTGTGGGCCAGCAGTCCCAAAGAGCAGTGGGTCGCACATGCCGGTTTTGCACTCATCATTGGCGGCGCGATCGGAAACCTGATCGACCGCGTCCGTCTCGGCTATGTTGTCGATTATTTTCTATTCCATCTGCCCACTTGGTCGTTTGCCGTGTTCAATCTCGCCGATGCAGCCATCACCGTTGGAGCCGGGCTCGTTTTACTCAACGAATTTTTGGTTTGGCAGGCCTCAAAAAGGCAAAAAGAGGATTGACCGACCGATAGCTTGTCGCCACGTTGCCGCAGCTTGATCGGGGAGGACAATCGTGAGCGATACATTTCGAGCCATTATGGTTTCGCGCGACGAAAACAAAAAGCAATCGGTTGCCGTCGAACAGATTACCGAAAATGATTTGATGGAGGGCGATGTCGTAGTCGATGTCGCAGCAACAACCGTCAACTATAAGGATGGATTGGCCATCACCGGCCGCTCGCCTGTTGTCCGACACTGGCCGATGATCCCCGGCATTGATTTTGCGGGTACCGTTTCCTCATCCAGCAATGATCGCTGGAAAGCAGGTGACAAAGTCATCCTGAACGGTTGGGGCGTCGGTGAGGTGCATTACGGCGCCTATGCTGGAAAGGCTCGTGTCAAAGGTGATTGGCTGGTCGGCCTGCCAGATGGTATGGACGAGAAAACAGCAATGGGTATTGGCACAGCAGGCTATACAGCCATGCTCTGTATCATGGCGTTGGAAGATGCCGATCTTAAGCCAAGTGATGGCCCTGTTGTAGTCACCGGCGCGTCCGGCGGCGTTGGTTCGGTCGCAGTCGCTGTTCTCTCCAAGTTGGGCTATGAAGTGTTGGCCTCAACGGGCCGTCCAGCCGAAGCAGACTATCTCAAGGGCCTTGGCGCTTCAGACATTATCGACCGTGCAGAATTGTCGGAACCGGGACGCCCGCTCGGCAAAGAGCGTTGGGCTGCCGGCGTCGATTCCGTGGGCTCGCACACGCTTGCCAATGTTCTTGCACAGACCAATCATTCAGGCGCCGTTGCCGCTTGTGGCTTGGCGCAGGGCATGGATTTACCGACAACTGTTGCCCCGTTTATTCTGCGCGGCGTCAAACTGCTTGGCATTGATTCCGTGATGGCTCCAATCGCGCGCCGCGAAGCTGCATGGGCAAGACTGGCCAGCGAACTGGATGCCGCCAAGCTTGATTCCATCACCACCACGATTGGTTTTGATGATATTATCTCGATAGCAGAAGACATCCTTGATGGCAAAGTGCGCGGGCGTGTTATCGTCGACATGATGTCGTAGATTTCTACAGTTCATCAGCTGGCGGAAACCGGATACTAACCGTTTTCGCCCATGCTGTTGGCATGACAAAATCGCCCAAACCAAAAAACACGTTCGCGCTTCAGGCGCCAAGTGAGGCTGATCAGGACGCCGCATGGGCACGCGCAGAAGCGCAGGCCGCCAACTTTAGCCTTGATGAGCAAAAAGCGCGCTTTCTGGCGATGGTCAGCCATGAAATCCGCACACCACTCAATGGTATTATTGGCATGGGCAAGCTGCTTACCGACACGCGCCTGACGCCCGAGCAGCGCAACTATGTCGACGCCATGACATCGTCATCACAGGCGCTACTGCTTTTGGTCAACGATCTATTGGAGTTCGGCCAGCAAGCAAACAATACCAACCGACAAAGCCAAGAACATTTGGATATTCGCACGTGCGTTGCGGGCGTTAGTGAGTTGCTGGCAGGCAGGGCACATGAAAAAGGCATCGAGCTTGGTTGGCGGGTTTTGCCCTGCGTACCGGAAATCATCCGCGTAAACGCCGTTGCACTGCGCCAAGTGTTATTCAACCTGATTGGGAACGCCGTCAAATTTACCGAAAAAGGCGGGGTTAGCGTTCGACTGGCCATGCGCAATGACAATCTTGAGATCATCATCGATGATTCAGGTCCCGGGATTGCTGCAGAAGACCAGGAAGCGGTTTTTGAACCGTTTCATCAACTGGACATGACGAACACGCGCACCAATGAAGGCGCAGGGCTTGGATTGGCAATCTCAATGCGCCTGGTTGAGGATCTTGCAGGCAGCATCGAGGTCAACGATTCACCGGAAGGCGGCGCGCGCTTCAGGGTGGAAATGCCGGTCGAACCGGTGCCGGCAGTCTTCGACCATCCCACTGAAACGCAACTGGATGAGCGCCACATCCACATTGCAATGAACGACGGTGCCGAAAAGCGGCTTTTGGAGGCGATGATTGTGGACGCCGGGGCGCATGTTTGCCCACGCGACATTGCTGATACAATTCTGATCGATATGCGCGATGCGCATGAGCAAATTTTGGAGCGAGATCATGCCGCGCAGGGCCAAGCACGAAAAATAGTGCTGATTGAACCGCAACAGCGCGGAACGTTCGGTGCACGCGCAAAGGCCAATGGACATGGATATTTGACGCGCCCGGTGCGCGAAAGCAGCCTAGTGCGGGTGTTAGCCGACGAGATGGTGCCTTTGCCCAAACAGTCCGCAACAGCGCAGGAGACTGCAAAGCAGGCGGACAAGGCACTGCGTGTCCTTTTGATCGAAGACAATGAGATCAATGCGATTTTGGCCAATCGGTTGTTGTCGAGCCAGGGCCATGGCGTAACACTCGCCAATTCTGGCAGTCAGGCGCTGGCACTTTTTGAGCCAGGCCTATTCGACATCATTATCACCGATCTCCACATGCCGGAAACCGATGGCCTGCAGGTCATTAGTGCCATCCGACGGATTGAGGACGATCTTGGTCAAGCGCCGGTAGTAATCGTTGGCCTTACCGCTGATGAAAGCGAAGATACGCGCCGGAAGTTCTTCGATATTGGCGCGCAAGCGGTTTTGACGAAGCCTTTTGAAGCATCGGAATTCAAAGACATTGCTGAACGCTTCAGCCTGTTATGATGTGATCATTTGCAGCTTGGATTCGGGCGAAAGGCTGCTACTTCACAATGAAAATAATGGATGGGCTGGAATGGCAGATAGTTCCGACATCAAACGTGAGGCGCGGGAACGGTCCGATGTCTTGGGCAGAATTGGCGGCCTCAGCGTTGCGTTGGCAAGGACCGAGGCTGAACTGAACGCCGCATTTGCGCTCCGATTTGCGGTTTTTCACCACGAGTTTGGTGCGCTGAACGATGAAGGCAGCATGGCGACAGGTCAGGATCGTGATGAGTTTGACGGCCTTTGTGACCATTTGATCGTCATCGACACTGAAAGGCCCCTGCCCATCCGGAACCAGATCGTTGGTACTTACCGGCTGTTGCCGCATGAAAAAGCGATGGATGTCGGCTTCTACTCTGCGCAAGAATTTACAGTTCAATCACTGGTTCACCGAAATCCAGACAGACGCTTTTTGGAGCTTGGTCGCTCCTGTGTTCTACCACCCTATCGAGGACGCCGGACGATCGAACTGCTTTGGCAAGGTGTCTGGGCCTATTGCCGTCAGCACGATATCGACGTGATGATGGGATGTGCTTCATTTGGCGGCAAGAATCCCAATGACTTCAAACAGGGCCTTTCATTTCTGCATCATTTCGCTGGCAGCGAAAAAAACTGGGCCGTGGAAGCGTGCGGGCCGACCGCCTTCAGCACGGGCCTTCTATCGAAGGATCAGATTGAACATAAGCGGGCGCTTGCTCAGCTGCCGCCTCTCGTCAAAGGCTATCTGCGCCTGGGCGCACACTTTGCACAAAGCGCGTTGATCGATGAAGCGTTTAACTCAATCGATGTCTTTGTGACGCTTCCGACCGAAAACATCAGTCAGCGTTATCTCAACCACTATGGTGAAGATGCGGACCGATTTGCCGCCTAGCTCTTTGTGTTGTCCTGCTTGCCCGGCTGACCTGCATTAAACGCGGCAACGGCTGCCATATTGACGATGTCTGTATCGCGCGATGTGAGCGAGACAATTTGAACAGACTTTTCAAAGCCTACCAGAAGCGGCCCCAGCACCACCGATCCGCCCAACTCCTGTAGCATCTTGGTGGCAATTGATGCCGAGTGAAAAGCAGGCATCACCAGCACGTTTGCCGGGCCGCTCAAGCGGCAAAATGGATATTGAGCCATCACTTCCGCGTTCAGAGCAACGTCCGCCGACATCTCGCCGTCATATTCAAAATTGACATCCATACTATCGAGTATTTGAACCGCTTCACGCACCGTGTTTGAGCGTTCACCCTGCGGCTGCCCAAATGTCGAGAACGCCAAAAGGGCCACACGTGGCTGATAACCGAGTTTGAGCGCCATGTCTGCAGCTTCCACGGCAATCTCTGCCAGCTCTTGTGCGGTGGGCATGTCATGAATGGCCGTGTCAGCGACAAGCACATTTCGGCCGCGTGACAAAATCAGGGATAGACCAATTACGCGGTGTCCCGGCATCGGATCGATCACACGCTGAATGTCTGTCAACGCTGTTGCGTAGTTTCGGGTAACACCGGTCACCATACCATCGGCATCACCTGCTTTCACCGCGCTTGCCGCGAAGATGTTACGGTCATTATTGATCATGCGCAGACAGTCCCGATACAGATATCCCTTACGCTGAAGCCGTTCGAAAAGTGCGCGCGCGTAGTCCTGCGCGCTGTCGGAAAGACGGGCGTTCACAATCTCAATCTCGTCTCGATCAATATTCACGCCTGCGTCGCTGGCTGCTTTTTCGATCAATTCTTCCCGGCCCAACAACACCGCCGTACCAAGGTTCTGATTCACATAAGAAACCGCCGCGCGTACCACTTGGGGCTCTTCCGCTTCGGTGAAAAAGATGCGCTTTGGGTTGCTGCGCACACGCTCATAGATGCGTTGGAAAGTTGCAGCGACGGGATCACGGCGCCCGGCCAGTTGTGTTGCATAGTCCTCAAAATCTTCAATCGGCTTTTGGGCAACCCCGCTTTCCATGGCCGCTTTGGCCACAGCCACCGGAATGTCGGAAAGAAGACGCGGATCAAACGGCACAGGGATGATATAGCCGGGGCCAAATTTGGGCCGCGTTCCACCATAGGCAATCGCCACATCATCGGGAACATCATCGCGAGCCAGCTCCGCCAAAGCACGGGCAGCCGCCGCCTTCATGGCATCGTTGATTGTGGTTGCCTGCACGTCCAGCGCGCCCCGGAAGATATAGGGGAACCCCAGGACGTTGTTGACCTGATTGGGATAGTCTGACCGGCCAGTTGCAACGATGGCGTCATCGCGTACCTCGGCCACTTCTTCGGGCGTGATTTCAGGGTCAGGATTGGCCATGGCAAAAATGATTGGATTCTTTGCCATCGAGGCGACCATGTTCTTATCAATCGCGCCTTTAACCGACAGACCAAAGAACACATCAGCCCCATCCATCGCGTCGGCCAATGTTCGCCGGTCGGTGCGAATGGCGTGCGCCGACTTCCACTGGTTCATGCCGGTGGCGCGGCCTTGATAGATGACACCCTTGGTGTCACACAGCATAACGTTTTCATGGCGCACACCCATCGACTTGATGAGTTCGATACAGGCAATCGCCGCTGCGCCTGCGCCGTTGCAGACGATCTTTACATTACGGATATCGCGCCCGGTCAAATGCAAGGCGTTGATCAAACCGGCTGCGGCGATAATGGCGGTGCCGTGCTGGTCATCATGGAAGACAGGTATATCCATCAGTTCGCGCAGACGGTCTTCAATGATGAAACAGTCCGGTGCTTTGATGTCTTCCAGGTTGATGCCGCCAAAAGAAGGGCCAAGCAGCTTTACGCAGTTGATGAACTCGTCAATGTCCTGCGTATCAACTTCCAGATCGATGGAATCGACGTCCGCAAAGCGTTTGAACAGAACCGACTTGCCCTCCATGACCGGTTTGGAAGCAAGAGCGCCCAAATTACCGAGACCTAGAATGGCTGAGCCGTTGGAGATGACGGCCACCATGTTGCCGCGCGCCGTATAGTCGAAAGCCGACTGCGGGTTTTCCGCGATTTTCTTGACCGGCACCGCAACACCCGGAGAATAGGCTAGCGACAAGTCACGCTGCGTAGCCATGGGTTTGGTAGGCATCACCTCAAGTTTGCCCGGTCTGCCACGTGCGTGAAAGTCGAGTGCCTCGGCCTCATCTACAACAGGCCCCTTCTTCTCGACCTTGTCAGGATCGGGCTTGAATGCTTGATTCATGGGGACGTTCCTCCACATTGGCCGTGTTTATTTGCTTCGTTCGGCGTCGGCGTTGTAATGCGCTAGTAGGCTAGGTGTAAATCGCATCACCGCCAGTGTTTTTTGCCAAGGAAATCGTTCTGCGAATGGATTTACAAGGTCAAACAAGCGAGCAAGCGCCGTTTCAGGCGGGTTCCCGCCATGACGAGCAGCGTCCGGCACTGCCATCTGCTGACGGAGCCACACCGGCGATGGCGCAGTTCCTTGAAATCAAGGCAGCAAACCCGGACTCACTCTTGTTCTACCGTATGGGCGATTTTTATGAACTGTTCTTCACCGACGCGGAAGAAGCCTCTCGGGCCCTTGGCATCACACTGACCAAACGCGGCAAGCATGCAGGCCAAGATATTCCCATGTGCGGCGTACCCGTCCATGCCGCCGATGATTATTTGCAAAAGCTGATCGCACTTGGCTTTCGTGTGGCTGTTTGCGAACAGCTGGAGGACCCGGCAGAAGCGAAAAAGCGTGGCTCGAAAGCTGTCGTCCGGCGTGATGTGACACGTTTGGTGACGCCCGCGACAATTACGGAAGAAAAGCTCCTTGATCCAAGTGATACGGCATGGCTTGCCTGCGTAGCACGGGCCAAGGCTGACGGTGAGATCGCCATTGCCGCCGTCGATATCACGTCCGGCGCTTTTCGTCTTTTTGGCAGTCAATCAGAACGCTTGATGTCGGATTTGCTTCGCATCGCACCGCGCGAAATCATCTGCGCACAAACCCTGTTTGATGATCCAGAATTACGGGCCGTTTGGGATAGTTTCGGGCTGATGGTCCATCCGCTGCCAGCGACCATGTTTGACTCAAGCCAAGCACCACAAAGATTGGCTTCACTCTATGGCGTTGCGACAATGGACAGCTTTGGCGAATATTCACGCGCGGAGCTTTCTGCGGCCGCTGGTGTTGCCGCCTATATCGAGTGCACACAGATTGCCGAGAGGCCAAGTCTTCAAATTCCCCAGCGCGATACGGAAGCAGGCACACTTTTTATCGATGGTGCAACGCGTAACAATCTTGAACTTGAACGCACGCTGAGCGGCAAACGCGACGGCAGCCTTTATAAAGTCATTGACCGAACCGCATCTGCTGGCGGCGCGCGCCTTTTGTTGGAGCGGCTCCGCGCACCGTCAACGGACGTTGCGACAGTCGACGAACGACTGGATGCCGTCTCCTGGCTACTTGCCAATAGCGACTTGATTGATCGACTGCGCGCAATTCTCAAATCTGCGCCGGATATGCCACGTGCGCTATCGCGATTGGCGCTCAACCGAGGCGGGCCTCGCGATATGCAGGCCATCCAAAAAGGCATTGAAACCGCGTCCAAGCTTTCAAACGACTTGTCAGGTGCAGCACTTGAAGGTGAATTGATCACCGCCTTTGAAGGCCTGATCGAGAGCCTTCCCTCCGCTCTCCTTGGGCAGTTGCAAGAAACGCTTGCGCAAGAACTGCCGCTTCTCGCGCGCGATGGCGGTTTTGTAAGGCAGGGCTTTGATGACAAGCTTGATGAGCTGCGCGCGCTGCGTGATGAGTCGCGTAAAGTCATAGCAGGCTTGCAAGCCAATTATGCGCAGTACACAGGTGTGAAATCGCTGAAAATCAAGCACAATAATGTGCTGGGCTATTTCATCGAGGTAACGGCACAGAACTCGGCAGCCCTGACCGAGGGCGATGAGGCAAAGGCGCTCTTTATACACCGGCAGACGCTTGCCAACGCGATGCGTTTTACAACCACGGAGCTTGCCGATCTGGAGAGCCGGATTGCCAATGCGGCAGGACAGGCGTTGGCCATCGAGTTGGATGCTTTTGAGAAAACGCGAAGCGCCATCGTTGAACATGCTGACCAGATACGCGCCGTTGCAAATGCGCTGGCGATCATCGATGTCTCCGTTGGCTTTGCATCGTTGGCGCAGGAACAGGGCTATTGTCGGCCAACGATGTCCGGTGACCGACAATTCGAGGTTACAGGCGGCCGCCATCCAGTTGTGGAACAGGTCATGCGCAGGCGCGCGGCGACACCCTTTGTCGCCAATGACTGTGATCTTTCACCGAGCGATGGTGCAGACGGTGGCAAGCTCTGGCTGCTTACCGGTCCCAACATGGGCGGCAAATCCACCTTCTTGCGGCAAAATGCACTGATTGCAATTTTGGCACAGACCGGCTCCTTCGTTCCCGCCGGCGCGGCACGGATTGGCGTGGTGGACAAATTGTTCAGCCGCGTCGGTGCATCGGATGATTTGGCGCAAGGGCGCTCCACATTCATGGTCGAAATGGTGGAAACGTCGGCCATTCTCAATCAGGCAACAGATCGCTCGCTCGTGATCCTTGATGAAATCGGGCGCGGAACAGCGACCTATGATGGACTGGCCATCGCCTGGGCAACTGTTGAATATCTGCATGCTGAAAACAAATGCCGGACGCTATTTGCAACGCATTTCCACGAACTGACAACCTTGTCTTCCAAGCTTGAAAATATGCGCAATGTCACCATTCAGGTGAAAGAACATGATGGTGATGTGATCTTCTTGCACACAGTGACGGAAGGATCGGCAGATCGCTCTTACGGGCTTCAAGTTGCCAAGCTAGCCGGCTTACCGGCAGCGGTGGTCGGGCGCGCGCGAGATGTCCTTTCGCAGCTAGAGAACCAGGGAAGCGGAAACAAGATCGACGCGCTGATTGATGACTTGCCCCTTTTTAGCACGACACCTCCGCCAGCACCTGCGGCAAGAAAGGACAGCCATTCAGAATTGGTGGATGCATTGGAGCGGCTCGCACCCGACGACTTATCGCCGCGCGAAGCGTTGGAGGAACTTTATCGCCTAAAAAGCTTGCTGGCGGGCGAGGTTCATAAAACCCGATGAAGAAACCCAATGCCAAAAAGCAGCACCTGATTGAACCGGGGGAGTTGAGCGCAAAGCTTCAAAAGGCTGCGGGGCGCCATGCCGATCCAAGCTCTTTTAATGCTCGTGCAGATGTGCTGTCTGTTTTGAAGGAGACGCTGCATGACGGTCGCGCCGAAGCTGAGAAGCTGCTTCTAGCTGATGGCAAAGGTCTGTTGTGCGCTCAAAGACTGTCGAACCTTCAAGACGTTATTATCCAGTGCGTATACGATTTTGCGCTGCGCGATGTTTTTAAGGCCACCAACCTCTCCAAGGGTGAAAAACTGACGCTCGTGGCGCTGGGTGGCTATGGTCGAGGCACGCTAGCGCCGGGCTCGGATATCGATCTTCTTTTCCTGCTTCCCTACAAAAAGACGCCTCTGAGCGAGCAGGTTACTGAATACATTCTCTATATCCTTTGGGATTTGGGTCAAAAAGTTGGTCATGCCACGCGTTCGGTCGATGAATGTATCAAGCTTTCCAAAACCGACCCTACGATCTGCACATCCATACTGGAGGCGCGATACCTTACCGGTGACGAACAGCTCTACACAAAACTGATGGAACGGTTTGAGCGCGACGTCGTGCGGGGGACGGCGGCGCAATATATTCAAGCCAAGATGGATGAGCGTGATCAGCGGCATAAGCGCATGGGGGAGGCCCGCTATGTGCTTCAACCCAATGTAAAAGAGGGCAAAGGTGGGCTGCGTGACCTGCATACGCTCTTTTGGATTGCGAAATATGCATACCTGTTGCGTGACCGCGAGGATTTGGTGAAAGCCGGGGTTCTCGCCAAGGATGAGTTGCGCCTGTTTGTGAAGTCAGAGGATTTTCTCTGGACCGTTAGATGTCACTTACATTTTGAGACAAGTAAAGCAGAAGAGAGACTGTCGTTCGATCTGCAGCGCGCTTTGGCGCACCGGCTCAACTACAATAGTCATAACAATTTGCAGGACGTGGAACGCTTCATGAAGCACTATTTCCTCGTCACCAAAGATGTCGGTGATTTGACGCGGATTTTCTCTGCCGTACTGGAAGATCAGGAAATCAAGCAGGCGCCTTCCCTGTCCAATCTCCTCGCCGCCCTACCCTTTACCAGCGGCGGCACTACAGCGCTACGCGGTATCAAGGACTTTGTTGCCGATAAGCAGCGGATCAACGTGATCGCTGATGATGTTTTCGAGAAGGACCCGGTCAATCTGATCCGCATGTTCAACATCGCAGAGCGCTTCGGCCTGGAATATCATCCAAAGGCGCTGAAATTGGCACGCGCATCGCTCAAGTTGATCGACAAGTCGGTGCGCTCCGACGTGAATGCCAATCGGCTATTCATGAGCCTTTTGACTTCACGCAATGATCCTGAAATCAACCTGCGGCGCATGAATGAAGTTGGCGTGCTGGGTCGGTTCATTCCCGACTTCAGCAAGATCGTCGCGATGATGCAGTTTAACATGTATCATTCCTATACCGTCGATGAGCATCTCATCCAAACCGTTGGAACGTTGGCTAAGATCGAGTCCGGAGTTTTGGCAGATGAGCATCCGCTGGCAGCTGAGTTGGTTCCAGACTTGTCGGAACAGGATCGGCAAACGCTTTATGTGACTTTGCTGCTCCATGATATTGCAAAAGGCAGGCCGCAGGATCACTCAATCGCCGGTGCTGCAGTGGCGCGGCGCCTTTGTCCCCGACTTGGCTTGAACCCCGAGCAGGTGGAGATGGTGGCTTGGCTGGTTCAAGAGCATCTCACCATGAGCATGATCGCGCAGAGCCGGGATCTGTCTGATCGCAAGACGATCGAAGACTTTGTCGCCATTGTCCAATCAACACACAGACTCAAATTGCTTCTGATCCTTACTGTCTGCGATATCCGCGCTGTTGGACCCGGGGTTTGGAACGGTTGGAAGGGTCAGTTGCTGCGGACGCTCTATTCGGAAACCGAACTTGCGCTGACCGGTGGCTTCTCACCATCCAGCCGCGGGGAACGAGCACGCTCTTTGCGCGAAGAACTTGTCTCACAACTCAACCATTGGCCGGGCGGTGAAGCGGTCAGTTACGGTGCGCTCCACTACGACAATTATCTTTTGTGCGTGCCTTTGGAAGATCAGTTGCGTCATGCCGAGTTCATTCGTGATGCCGATCAGGAAGGAGTGCCCCTTGCAACGATGGTCAGCACCAATGCGTTCCAGGCCATCACCGAAATTGTTATTTTGGCCCAAGACCATCCAAGGCTTTTGTCAATTGTAACGGCGGCCTGTTCAGGTTCGGGGGCCGAAATTGATGGTGCTCAAGTGTTTACAACTTCCGATGGCCGCGCGCTTGATATTATACGCATCAACCGTGCGTTCAAAGATGATGAAGATGAGTTGCGGCGAGCACGGTCTATAGGCAAGAACATCGAAGACATGTTGCTCGGCAAGCTCGACACGCCAACACTGTTGAGCCGTCCCAACCAGCATAGAAAACTACCGAAGGCTTTCCGCGTTACGCCACGCGTGACCATCGACAATTCATTGTCCAACATGTTCACCGTGGTAGAGGTTGAGGGGCTTGACCGCATTGGCCTCCTTTCAGATCTGACGGATGTAATCGCCGATCTGCAACTCGACATCCGTTCAGCTCACGTCACGACCTTCGGGGAAAAGATCATCGACAGTTTCTACGTCACTGACCTTGTCGGACAAAAGATTGTCGATCCCGTCCGGCAGGCTCGTATACGCAGCGCTGTTCTGCGCCTGATGGACGCGCACGGCGACCGGCGCGGCAAAGCGGCATGAGCCTTTTTGCCAAGTTTGCCAGCGTTGGCGCCGCAACATCGGCGAGCCGTGTACTGGGGTTTGTACGAGAAGCCATGATTGCGGCCATCTTGGGAGCAGGGCCCGTCGCCGATGCGTTCTACGCCGCCTTTCGTTTCCCGAACCTTTTCCGCCGGCTCTTTGCTGAAGGAGCGTTCAACTCCGCCTTCGTTCCTCTCTTTGCCAAAGAGGTGGAAAGCGGTGGTCGTGAAGAAGCGGCCAAGTTTGCGGGCGATGTCCTATCGGCGCTGCTGCTGGTACTTTTGGTGATCACCATTGCGGCCATCGCCTTTATGCCTTCATTGGTTGCAACAATAATTGCACCCGGCTTTTCCGATACACCCGAGAAGTTTCAGCTTACCAGCGACCTTTCACGCATCATGTTCCCCTACTTGGCGGCCATGTCGGTCGTTGCCATGTTGTCGGGAATTCTCAACTCTTTTCGCTCCTATTTCATTGCAGCGATCGCACCGGTGGTTTTGAACGTCGTCATGATTTCGGCATTGGCAGCAAGCGCATGGTGGGCTCTGCCGGCACGCGAAACTGGCTTGGCACTTGCGTGCGCTGTGGTGATCTCCGGCGTGCTACAACTGGGTGTTCTGCTTTTTGGTTTGAGAAAAGTCGGCTTTCGCTTCGCACCTGGCCGTCCCAAAATGTCGCCGAAGGTTCGTCGTTTGCTGGTTCTTGCCGGACCGGCAGCGCTCACCGGGGGCATTGTCCAAATTAACATCGTTGTCGGGCAGATCATCGCGTCCCAGCAGGACAATGCAATCTCGTGGCTCAGCTTTGCTGATCGCATCTACCAGCTTCCGCTCGGCATTGTCGGCATCGCTATCGGCGTCGTCCTGCTACCAGAGTTGGCCCGTGCGCTGTCGGCGAAAGATATGGACGAAGCACACCAGCTTCAAAACAAGAGCCTGGAATTTGGTATGGGACTGACGGTACCTGCAGCCGTGGCACTTTATCTGATACCAGCTCAGATCGTGGCCGTTCTTTATGAGCGCGGCGCGTTTGTGCCGGAGACGACCGTCGCAACAGCAGCTGCATTGGCGGCTTTCGCTGTTGGTCTGCCCTCGTTTGTCCTAATCAAGATATTGCAACCGGCGTTTTTTGCGCGCGAAGACATGAAGACGCCCATGTGGTTTTCGCTCATTTCACTGATCGTGAATGTAGTGGGAAGCTTGGCCATGTTTTCCTACTTTGGCCATGTGGGCATCGCTCTGGCAACCAGTCTGGCAGGATGGGCGAATGCGATTTTGCTAGCCATAGCGCTGCATAGCCGCAACGACTTTTCCATTGCACCAGCAACGCTGCGACGGCTTGCGATGATCGTCATCGCTACAGCTATTATGGCTGGTTTTCTTTGGGGTTTTGACCAGTTCACTGAAACCATGTTTCTGGAAGGCGGTATTTTGCTCCGTCTTGGCTTGCTTTCTATAGCAGTGCTGGTCGGCGGCCTCATTTATCTTGTCGCTGCGTTTGCACTCGGTGGCGTTGATCGCAATTTGCTGCGCAGCGCTATGCGACGCAGCTGACAAGCGGGTTGAACCACGGGCCCTGCCCTGCCATAAGCCGCGCGAAACCTTACAGATCGCAGTTCCCATGTCTGACAATTATTTCCATCCACGGGTGTTTTCCGGGGTTCAGCCAACCGGCAATTTGACGCTCGGCAACTATCTTGGTGCCATCAAAAAATTTGTCGCACTTCAAGAAGACCGGGACTGCATCTATTGCGTGGTCGACCTGCATGCGATCACCGTACCGCAAGACCCTATCGTCCTGCTGGAGGCAACACGCGGCGTTGCGGCAGCTTACATCGCGAGCGGCATCGATCCTGAGAAACACATCGTTTTCAATCAAAGCCGTGTGCGCGAGCATTCGGAATTGGCATGGGTTTTCAATTGCGTTGCCCGCATGGGTTGGCTGAACCGCATGACGCAGTTTAAGGAAAAAGCTGGCAAAGATCGCGAAAACGCATCCGTTGGCCTGTTTGCTTATCCAACATTGATGGCTGCTGACATTTTGCTTTACCGCGCAACGCATGTGCCCGTGGGCGATGATCAAAAGCAGCATCTGGAGCTGACGCGCGACATCGCGCAGAAATTCAATAATGATTATTCCATGCGGATAGGCGAACTAGAGATCGGCGTTGAAATGGAAATTGGGCGCGAAACAGTAAGCGGCTATTTTCCGTTGACCGAGCCGATCATCGAAGGGCCGGCCACGCGCATCATGAGTTTGCGTGATGGCACCAAAAAGATGTCGAAGTCCGATCCTTCGGACATGTCGCGCATCAATCTGACCGACACGTCTGACGATATTGCCAAGAAAATCCGTAAGGCAAAAACTGATCCAGAGCCTCTACCGACCGATGTTGATGGACTGGAGGGCAGACCGGAAGCAACAAATCTGATCGGCATTTATGCAGCGATGGCTGACTTGGATGTTGCAGATGTGATGAAGGATGTCGGCGGCAAGCCGTTTTCTGAGTTCAAGCCCATGCTGGCGGAACTGGCCGTTGAAAAAATCAGCCCCGTGGCCTCGGAGATGCGACGCCTTTCTGCCGACCCCGGTTACATAGACAGTGTTTTGAAGAGTGGGGCTGAGCGCGCCTCAGCAATTGCCGGAAAAACAATGTCCGATGTACGCGAGATCGTCGGGCTGAGTAATTGAAGGCAAATTTGCCCAGAGCTTGCAGCACCATAATCTGCATGCCACACATGGCGTCATGGTAAAGCAACGACTCTCGGTCCGCGACGGGCATCGCAGAAAGTTTCTTGCGATTATCGACGAAACGCCCGAATGCGAACGCGCTGTGGTTTATGCGGCTCGACGCGCGGATAGTACCGGTGGTGGGCTCGTGCTCCTTTACGTGATTGAGTCTGGTGAGTTTCAGCACTGGCTGGGCGTCGAACAGGTGATGCGCGAGGAAGCGATGTCGGAAGCACAACGCCGCATCTCAAAATACTCTGAACTTGCGCGCGAGACGGTCAATATTGTCCCAGAAGAGGTGATACGTGAAGGCGCGCCAGTGGAGCAGATCCACCAGTTGATCGAAGACGATCAGGAAATTGCGATCATGGTGCTTGCCGCCAGCCCGGCGAAAGAGGGGCCCGGTCCTTTGGTCTCTTCTGTTGCGGGTCGTGGCGCAGCGTTTCCAATTCCTGTCACTGTCGTGCCTGCCAATCTGTCTGATGAAGATATTGCCTGCCTTGCATAAAAGGTTGCGAGCACCAGATGAGCTTGAATAGCGGCGATAGAAGCGCTATTTTGGAATCATTCTAATCTAAGAGATGAGCCAATGTTCATTCAAACCGAGACGACGCCCAATCCTGCGACCCTGAAATTTCTTCCCGGTCGCGTTGTCATGGATATGGGTACAGCTGACTTTCGATCAGCAGAAGAAGCTGGCGAAAAATCGCCTTTGGCGGCCCGGCTGTTTGACGTTGATGGCGTCGAGGGTGTGTTCTTCGGCTATGATTTTATCACCATCACCAAAGACGAGGCTGTTGATTGGTCTCACATGAAACCAGCCATTTTGGCCGGCGTCATGGAACATTTCACCGCCAACCTGCCGGTCATGGACACTGAGAGCGGTGCCGCCATAGACGAAGAAGGCGAAGAGTTTTTCGACAGTGGCGATGAGAACATCGTGACAACCATCAAGGAATTGATTGAAACGCGGGTTCGCCCGGCGGTCGCTCAAGATGGCGGCGATATAACTTTTCGTGGCTACAAAGAAGGTGTTGTGTTCCTGCACATGAAAGGCGCCTGTGCTGGTTGTCCGTCTTCAACAGCAACATTGAAACACGGCATCCAAAACCTGCTTCGCCACTTTATCCCCGAAGTGCAGCAAGTCGAAGCAATCTAAATCTTGGACTTCATTCTTACAAAAAAAGGCCGGGCGATAAGCCCGGCCTTTTTCTTTAGATGTCTTTCGGTTTACGGCTGTTTCAGCACGACCACCTTGGCGCCTGGCTTAACGCGCTCGTAAAGATCAACGATATCCTGGTTCATCAAGCGAATACAGCCTGACGACGCTTCTGTGCCAATTGACCACCATTCAGGCGAGCCATGCAGACGATAACCTGTGTCGCGGCCGCCTTGAGTGAGGTAGAGGGCGCGTGCACCGAGAGGGTTCATGAGACCAGGCTTCATACCACCGCGGTATTTAGCCAATTCCGGCTGACGTCTGATCATCGCTGCAGGCGGCGTCCAAATTGGCCACTCACGTTTCCAGCCAACTTTAGCCGTGCCGGACCAGCGGAAACCATCGCGGCCAACGCCGATGCCATAGCGGATTGCCTTGCCGTTTGGTTCAACGAGGTAAAGGAAGCGATTTGGCGTATCGACAACAATCGTACCAACGCGGTGCTTTGTCTCGTAATTGACAATTTGGCGGCGATATTGACGTGGCACCTTGGAAACCGGGATGCGTGGCAGTGTGAACTGACCATCGCTTTTGCCGGCATAAGCGCCAGAGAAGTAGGTTGAATTAGTAGTCGTTGAGCAGCCTACCAGCACCGTCGCCAGCGCCACCACAACTGCCGTTGCGATCATCCGAAAAGACATATTTCAACCTCGCGTTCGCTGAATGCCCAAATCATTAACTTCCCTAACGGTTATGTGATCGACCATGGTACTGTCCAGTACGAATGCCACGAAAAAGCCATTTTTTGTCGTTGCGTGACGCAAACCGTCACTTGGCTACAACAGTTTGGCTTCGCATCGCCCGCAAATCATGTTCTACTTGTGCCATGCCCTTGGTCTCCGCTGCACCAAATTCGCATCCTTTGATTGATAATCGACAGTCAGATCGCGCTATGCGCGTACGCCGAGGCGCGCAACTTATGTTGACAGAGATGGGCTTTGCGGCTTTGGCAGAATTATCGTTGGCCAATGGTCGGCGAGCCGACCTCACAGCCATTGGTAAAGATGGCAGCATCTGGATTATCGAGATCAAATCATCAGCTGAGGATTTGAGAGCCGATAACAAGTGGCGCGATTATGAGGATTTTTGTGACGCTTTTGCCTTTGCGACACTTCCCGATGTGCCTCAGTCGATATTTCCAGAGGAAGTCGGGTTTATTGTCGCGGACAATTTTGGCGCAGAAATCATTGTGCAACCAAGTGAGCATAAGAAGCTCAGCGCTGCACGCCGCAAGGCGATGATGCTGCGTATCGCTCGTGCTGCATCGCAAAGGCTCATGACGGCCGAATGGGCCGCCACAAGTGATAAGCTATAGCGTTAACGCGGCGCGCGCTTTGCAAGTATGCGCTGTAACGTGCGGCGGTGCATGTTTAGCCGGCGCGCTGTCTCTGAAACATTCCGATCACACATCTCGTAGACGCGTTGAATATGCTCCCAGCGGACCCGGTCAGCAGACATGGGATTGTCCGGTGGCGGAGGCGTTTCATCGGCCGGTGCAGTGAGCGCATTCACAACATCATCTGCGTCGGCCGGTTTTGCCAGATAGTTTGCTGCCCCCAGCTTAACCGCATTTACCGCACTGGCGATGTTGCCGTAACCGGTCAGAACAATGGCTTTCGCCTCAGGTCGTTTTGTCTGAAGCGCCTTGATGACATCAAGACCATTGCCGTCACCCAACCGCATGTCCACGACCGCAAAAGCTGGCGGATTAGATGCTACTTGGAGCAGGCCTTCAGCAACCGTTTCGACAGTTGTTACTTCAAAGCCGCGCGTTTCGAGAGCGCGTGCCATACGGCGCAAAAACGGCACGTCGTCATCCATGAGCAGCATGGTCCGATCACTACCTAGATCCAATTTGCCTTCCTCGGATTTCTGTATCGTATCCAACATCATATCACCTCTTTGTACTTGTTACGCAGACCAGACCACTGTGGATGATGCTGGCCATTCAATCCTTGCAATTGCGCCCCTTCCGGTTGCGCGCCCGTTTGAAAATTTAAGCTGAGCTCCTGTACGTTCCAGCAGGGTTTTTGCGATGAAAATGCCCAAGCCAAGCCCTTCAGAGCCCTTGCGAGCCCGTTTGGGCCCGCGAGTGGCTGACACATCCGGCTCACCCAGTCGTTCCAACTGATCAACGCCATAGCCGGGCCCGTCATCGCTGACTTCCACGCTAATGCTATCGGCAGTCCATGAGCAATTTATGGTGACGCGCGATGAGGCAAAGTCGACGGCGTTTTCAACGAAGTTGCCGAGACCATACATAATACCGGGATTGCGTACAAAGACGGGCATGTCACCATGGCCATCGGCATCCACATCGATAGCAATCCCCAAATGCCGATGCGGCTCAATAATCTCTTCGATCATTTCCGTCAGTGCAAGTTGGGAAATCGGCGCTTCCGATGATGTATTAAGCGTAGCAATGCGCGAGAGAATTTCACGGCATCGATTGGCCTGATCACGCAACAATCGCACATCTTCTTTCAGTTCGTGCTCTTCTGCAGTCGCCAAATCCATTTCCTTTGCGACAAGCGAAATGGTCGCCAGCGGCGTACCAAGTTCATGGGCAGCTGCGGCCGCCAACCCATCAATGGCCGACAGATGCTGTTCGCGCTGAAGCACCAACTCGGCTTCATTGAGCGCATCTGCCAAGCTGCGCGCCTCTTCGGCCACGCGGTGGATATAAAACGCACTGAACATGATGGACGACAGTACTGCGCCCCACATGCCAAGCACAAAAATCAACGGCAAGTCCAATTGTGTGTCTGGGTACCAGGGCAGCGGGAAGTGAAAAAATCCAAGTAGTGAGGCGACAATCGTCACCAGCAAGCAGAGCCCACCGGTGTAAATCACGGGCAAGGTCGCTGCGGAAATGACCACATGGACAATCATCAAGGCGGAGAACGGGTTTTCCAGTCCACCGGTGAGATAAAGCAGCGCCGCCAATTGAAGAATGTCAAAGACGAGTACCAGAAGGACGCTATTTGGTCCCAAACGCTGGTTAGCTTGAAACAACCAGATCAGTACCAGATTCAAAAGCGCAGAGAGCGCGAGGAGCAGCGTGCAGGCAATGACCGGGAACGGAAACTTGAAGTAGCCGGCGACAACGGACACGGCGATCCCTTGGCCCAGAATTGCCAGCCAACGGGTATTGGTGAGCGTCGATACGCGCAGGCGAGACTGTCGGGGGCCACCCGAAGAGGTTATAACCGGTTCTGTCAGCGCCATATCGACCATAGTGCGCATATGGCGTTATTTGCAAAAAAAACCAGCTATTTTCGAGGTTTGGCGCGATCCGTCGCAGCAGCGTTCGCAGGATCTTCAGGCCAGAAATGCTTGGGGTAACGACCCCGCATTTCTTTGCGTACCTCTGACCAACTTCCAACCCAAAAGCCGGGCAGATCGAGTGTCATCTGAATGGGTCTTTGGGCTGGTGAAAGCATTTCGATAAGAAGCGGTATGCGCCCATTGTTCACGCTCGGGTGAACAGACAAACCAAAAAGCTCCTGAACCCGGACGGAAAGGATCGGGTTTGCCTTGTCATTTTTGTACTGCAACTGTGCCATTCTTCCGGTCGGCAATTTGAAGGCAGTGGGTGCAGCATTATCAAGATCATTCGCCAGTTCTGCTGGTAAGAGTGACTTGATGGCCGCTCGCAGTTCGTCGGCCGACAGTTCAGCGAGCGACGTCTTTCCAGCCAAAAAGGGCTTTAGCCATTTTGAGACATTTGCAATGAGCACCTCCTCACTGGTATCAACCCAAGGCTCGCTATGGTTTCGATGAAGCCAGTCAAGACGCGCAAGCATTGCATAATGCTCATTGCGCATCGGTAAAATGCCAAACCCCTTTTCGATGACCAGGGCACAGAGCGCGTCCTCCAATTCTTCGCTTGGCTTGACCGGCTCGCTGACCGTTGAAAGTTTCAAGGCGCCCAAACGCGTTTCGCGACGTGCTGTGATCGCACCCGCATCTGTTGACTGCAGGACAAGACGTTTTTCATATTGATTGGCAAGCGATGCATCTATTTCATACTGACTAAGTGTGCTCGCAAGCATCACGCGCCCTTGAGCCGCTGACCCGATGACATCAACCACAAGCAAGAACTTTTCATTTGCCAAGAGATGTTCTTCTTCAACGCGAACACCGCGCCCGTTTGCCATTAGAAAGCTACCCGTTTGAGCGCCGCGGCGCATGGCTACCCGATCCGGGAAAGCGTCTAGCAAGACGCTACCGAGGGATGGCTTGACGGTTTCATTGGTCTCCAATTTGGGCCGTAACGCGATAGCGTTGGCGCGCTGCAACAGGGCCTTTCCGCGTTTTCCAAAACGACCGCTTTGCAGGTCGCGCAAAATGATCTCCAGGTTCAGCTCTCGACTGGTCGGCGCCAAATCGACAATCGCCAAGGCAACAGCCGACCGAAATTCGGCATCTGCCTTGCTTTTTGCAGCAGCAACCATGGCCGCCAAAGGCACCGGCAGAGGAATGCGGGCAATGAGTTTGCCGATCGGTGTAAGCTGACCAGCTTCGCTTAATGCACCGAGTTGGACCAAACTCTCGTGCGCCTGTTGGAGGGCTGAAGACGCCGGTCGATCCAGCAAAGAAAGCGAAGTCGGGTCCTTGGCACCCCAAACTGCGCAGTCCAGTAAAAAACGTCGCAAATCGGTGCGCTCTATTTCCGGCGGATCAAAGGGCGGTAACGCGCGGGTCTGACCTTCGTGCCATAGGCGGATCGCAACACCCGGTGCGGTGCGCCCGGCGCGGCCGGCACGCTGTTCAGCAGTTGCCTGCGAGACTTTTACCGTCTCCAAGCGTGTTGTTTGAAAACGGGGCTCAAAAACCGCTTCACGCGACAAACCGCTGTCGACAACGATCTTAACGCCTTCAATAGTGATCGATGTTTGCGCGACTGCTGTTGCCAGCACAATCTTGCGCACGCCATCGGGCGGAGTTTCAATTGCGATGGCCTGATCTTTCAGATCCATCGCGCCAAAAAGGGGGGCAACCAAAATGCTATCGCTTGCTACATCATGCAGTAAGTCACGCGTGCGCTCAATCTCTCCACGCCCCGGGAGAAATACCAACATGCTGCCATCATGATCTCGCAGCGCCTTTTTGATAGCGGCGGCGACGGCCTGCTCAATGCGGTCATTGGGTCTGCGTGGGATATAAAGTTTCTTAACGGGAAAGGTGCGTCCACGGCTTTCGATCACTGGAACGTCGTCACCGAGCAGTTCCGCAACGCGTGCACCGTCCAGCGTTGCTGACATAACCAGAACACGCAGATCCTCGCGCAGAGCGGACTGCGCCTCCAATGCAAGCGCCAAACCGAAATCTGCATCCAGCGACCGCTCGTGGAATTCATCGAAAATAATACAACCGACGCCCGTCAACTCCGGATCATCCAAAATCATCCGTGTGAAAACGCCTTCGGTTACGATCTCAATGCGCGTTGCAGCGGAGGTCTTCGTATCCATGCGCATACGGTAGCCGACGAGATCGCCGAGTTTAGAACCGGTAAGCTGCGCAATCCTTTGCGCCGCCGCTCGTGCTGCCAGCCGTCGCGGCTCAAGCATGATAATTTTTTTGTCTTGCTGGAGCCACCCAGCTTCAACCAATGCCAGCGGCACCAGTGTGGTTTTACCGGCGCCCGGCGGTGCAATGAGAACCGCATTGGTCGACTTTGCCAAGGCTGTCGATAGCTTGCCCAGGACATCGCATACTGGCAGTTTGGGCAAAGGGTCAGCGTGTATCGACATAAACAATCGGGCCGTCGGCCGCATCAGCGTCAGCTTGGTCATGCGTTACAAGAACCACCGGCAATTGTCTTTCCTTTGCCCGATTGAAAACCAGCGCGCGCATTTGATCGCGCAAAGCGGCGTCCAACTTGGAAAAGGGCTCATCCAGCAGCAGGTACGCAGGCTCCGAAATCAGCACACGGCCCAACGCAACGCGAGCTTTTTGCCCGCCGGAAAGCGTATCGGGGTCTGCGTCAACATAATCAGCCAACTCCAGTGCATTGAGCATTTGCTCAGCGCTGTCACGGCGTGCGGCTTTGCCGGTCACGGACGCTGGTGCCGCAAAAGCCAAGTTGCCACCAACTGACATATGCGGAAATAAAAGTGGGTCTTGGAACAGGAGACCCGCCCGACGCTTTTGCGGAGGCAATGCAGTTATCTCCGTCGTGCCACAAAAGGCCTGCCCCCGGGCTTTGAAGATTGGCGCCAAAAATCCGCCAATGAAGGCTAGCAGCGTTGACTTGCCTGAGCCGGAGGGACCCATGACGGTCAGCACCTCACCGGGTTCAATCCTTTTGTTGACTGCGATGAGCGACTTGCCTTTCAAGCTGATCGCTATCTCTTTCAAGTACAGGCTGTCGGGCGGCTTTTGCGTCATTGCGTCCTGATCGCGCGGCGGTTTCTGAAAATCAAGGCTGGCAACATCGTTGCCATGGCAAAGCCGATGAATGGCAACGACATCTGCAAAAATGTGTAGACGCCAATAACCCGCCGATTGCCACCTGCACCCAAGGCGACCGCTTCTGTCGTTATTGTCGCAAAACGGCCTGAGCCAACCAAAAGCGTTGGCAAGTACTGGCCGACTGAAACGGCAAATCCTACCGCGCTTGCGGCCAAGATCGCACGCAGCAGTATCGGCATACGCACCATCAACAAGGTCACCCAATCTGTCTTGCCAAGTGCCGCAGATATCGCTTCGTAACGCTTGTCGAATGCACGCCAGGGCGCGGAAAGTGACAAGAAAACATAGGGCAAGACGAACATTACATGGACGAGAATAACGGCGGCCCAACTCGCATTTATACCGCTGGCAAAGAAGAAAAACTGGAGGCCGAACAGAAAGCCGATCTGGGGCACGAGCAACGGGAGATAGATCATCAACAACGCGCGACTGCCGCCTGTTTGTCCGGTCTGGTTTTCACGGACGAGGCAGGCAATGGTCAACACGACAGATATTGTTACAGCCACCAAACCAATGATGAGTGTTATTGACAATGGCTCGTTCAATCGGGGCCATGTGCGCGACCAAGTGCGCATGGTAAGACTATCGGGGAACGAATTCGGGAACTGCCAGAGGCCAGAGACGGACCATACGGCAAGGATCGCCAGTCCTCCAAAAACCAAACCGGCGCTAACCCAAATGGCAAAGGCGCTGCTCCAACGTACCCAAGTGTCTCGCTGGAACCGGAATCCGTTCGCAGCTACCCAGCGTCGAGCGCGTGCAAAGAGCGTCTCCAGATAGAACCAGAAAAACAGCGCCGCACCCGTCACCATGATCTGCAAACAAGCGCCCGCACATGACATGAAACGCATGCTCAAGTCAGGATCGCTCATCCATATCGACAGTCGGACAGGCAATGTTTGAGGCACCGTCGGGCCAAGGATAATCGCCATGTCCACATTGGATGTCGCGTAAGCAATGACCGCATAAACAGCGAGCCTGATCTGCGGGTAGATGGCGGGCCAAGCCGTAATGAGAAAGCCCGTCACCTGTCCATAGCCCACCGATCGCGCGAACTGGAGCGAACGTTGCACCGGCACCTGAGGAAGCGCGGCCAGTGTCATTAAAAGCAGGAAGGGTACCTCTTTCAGTACTAGGCCAAAGATCAGCGCAATGCCCAACGTGTCGTTGACGATCAGGAGATCGGGAGGCACTTGCCAACCAGTTGCCCAAGGCGAGATCAAGCGAGCAATAAAGCCTGATGGCATGACCATGAACGCAAAGCCAAATGCGGCGGCTGCATGGGGCACCGCAAGAAGTGGTGAAACGACGGATTGCAGCCTCGCAAAAACGCGTGTGCCGTACCAACCAGCGGTAAAGAGCGCGACTATTGCGACCGATATGAGTGTCGCAACAATGCCGATAGAAAACGACTGTATGGCCGAACGAAAGACACCGGGTTGCGCAAAGAGAGAATGCCAAGCATCCAAGTTGAAGCTGTTTCCTCCGACAGCCGGTAGATAGCCGAAGGCAGGGACAATAGTGCCCAGGAGGCCGCAGGCGAGTGGTATAACCAGCACACCGACAGCAAGAGCAGGTGCGAACCGCAGCCAGTTCATGCGGTCACACCCTGACTTGGTTTAGTTAGCAACGCCGTAGCGTTTGGACCATTCGGTCTCAATCCGACCCATCCAAGAAGCATGCGGCTCAAGCAACGATGGACCAAGCTGATCAGGTGTCAATGTCGCCACGCCAAGATCAAGTGCGGCGAATGCATCACGATCTTCCGGCCGCAACTTATCCATGGCCAATACCGTTGGGTCGCCCCAAATCTCGACATCCTGTTTGCGCAACTGCGCTTCCGGCGACATGAGGAAGTTGGCTGTTACCAAAGCAGCTTCCTTGGAGTTTGCATTAAACGGGACAGTCAAGAAGTGGGTATTGGAGAGCGTGCCTTCCGAGAAGGTGAAAGAGCGCACAGTGTCCGGCAAAAGCTGATTGGCGATCGCATTGGACGCTTCAGAAGGATTGAAAGCAAAGGTAACTTCAAGCTCTCCATCGGCCAACAATTGTGTCATGGATGGATAGTCTTTTGGGAAGGCGCGTGCGGAGCGCCACAAGTTCGGGTGCAACTCATCCAGATAGGCAAACAGTGGTGCGGTCACAGCCTCAAAATCGGCATCCACAACGGGCGCTTGCAGTACCTGTGGATTTTCAGTCGTTTCAATCAGCACCTGCTTTAAAAAGCTGGAGCCGATGAAGTTTGGCGGCTGTGGATAGGTGAAACGGCCCGGACTGTCTTTGGACCAAGCCAAAAGATCTTTTGCGCTGTCAGGCAAAGTATCTGCCGAGGTGCGTGCGCTGTCATGGAAGAAGACAAGCTTTGCCATACCCCATGGCGCTTCAAGACCATCTGTTGGGATCGTAAAATCCACGGTTACGGTGGGTTTGGTTTCAAAATCAACAAACTGCCAGTTCGGCAATTGCGTGACCCAATCTGGCGCCAGCAACAGCTGCTGCTCTTTCATTGACGCAAAGTTTTCGCCGTTGATCCAGATCAGGTCGATTGAACCATTAGCTGTCCGGCCAGCAGCCGCTTCAGCAACCACCGTGGACACAGCGTTGGCCGTATCATCGAGCTTTACATGAACGAGATTAATGCCGTGACGTTCTTTCAGCGTATCGCCTGCCCAGGCAATGTAATCGTTGATTTGCTCCGAGCCACCCCAAGCATTGAAGTATACCGTTTGGCCATCTGCCGTTTCAGTCACGCCTTCCCAATCAGCAATATCAATTTCAGCAGCAAATAGAGGGGTGTGAAACGCAACGGCAAGCGAAAGCGTCGCGACAGAAGCAGATGTCAGGCGCACTTATTTTCTCCAATGTTCGAAAGATCTGCACTTATCATTGACATATCAGCAAGACCGTCAAGTCTCGTTGACACACATTAACTCACAAACACTTGATGGCTTCTTGGAGCGCGCCTGCTCAATCCGTCTGCTTGATCGCAATCTTTTTGACGATTGTTTCAGGTTGAGGGCGGTCAAGATCGATGTGCAAAAGCCCATGCATCAGTTCGGCGCCGAGCACACGCATGCCATCGGCCAGGACAAATGCTTTTTGAAACTGGCGCGCTGCTATCCCGCGATGCAAGAATTCGCGACTATCGTTGGCATCATCGACCTGTTTGCCGCGAATAACGAGTTGATTGTTCTCGGTGGTGATATCCAGATCATCGAGCGAGAAGCCGGCAACGGCCAATGTGATACGCAGCCGCACGCCATCTTCATCAACAACGCGCTCGATATTATAGGGCGGGTAGCCATCTGATCCCTTCGCGACACGCTCAAGTGACTTTTCAATGGCATCAAAGCCCAAAAGAAGGGGGCTGGAAAACGACGTAATACGCGTCATGGTCTGGTGCGTCCTTTACAAAAAGCGACGAGTTGGGGCACAGACCCGTAGGGCGTCTGCGTTCATCAAGTATGGTCATCGGCGCCAACTATTTCAAGAAAAAGCGAGACTTCCAGCATGGCGCGCAAAATCATCATCGACACCGATCCCGGTCAGGACGATGCGCTGGCCATCCTTCTGGCGTTCGCAAGCCCAGAGCTGGAAGTGATCGGCATCACAGCTGTGGCCGGAAATGTGCCGCTGCCATTAACGCAAACCAATGCGCGTAAAGTGTGCGAATTGGCAGGCCGGCCGGACGCGCTAGTATTTGCAGGCGCGGACCGCCCACTTTTGCGCAACCTGGTGACCGCCGAATATGTGCATGGCAAGACTGGGTTGGATGGCCCGGACTTGCCTGAACCAACAATGCCAATACAAGAACAGCATGGCGTCGATTTCATTATCGATACGCTGCGCGCAGCACCGGAAAAATCCGTCACGCTGTGTCCCTTGGGGCCACTGACCAACATTGCCCTCGCCTTTGGCCGCGCGCCCGAGATCATATCCAAGGTTGACCAGATCGTCCTGATGGGCGGTGGGTACTTTGAAGCGGGAAATGTGACGCCCGCAGCTGAATTTAACATCTATGTCGATCCGCATGCGGCGCACATGGTTTTCAACTCAGGCGCAGACATTGTGATGGCCCCGCTCGATTGCACCCACAAGGCTCTGACCACCCAAGCCAGACTGGACGCCATGCGTGCAGTTGGCACGCCGGTTTGTGATGCCGCTGCCGACCTACTCGATTTCTTTGAACGTTTCGATGAAGACAAATATGGCACTGATGGCGGCCCGCTGCACGATCCGTGCGTAATTGCTTACCTTTTAAAGCCCGAATTGTTTACCGGCCGGCGTTGCAATGTATCGGTGGAAACCAGTTCTGAGTTAACCATGGGCATGACCGTTATTGACTGGTGGGGCGTCACCGACCGCGAGAAAAATGCTTATGTTTTGGGTGATGTGGACGCCGGAGGTTTCTTCAACCTGCTCACAGAAAGGATCGCCACTCTTTAGGCAGGCTTTCCCCGCATCAAAGCGACCTTGTCCATGGTTGGGATTGCAGGCTGCGCTCCCTCATTGAGGCAAGCCAACGCACCCGCAACAACTGCAATATCCACGCATTCGGCAAGTGTTTTTCCATCTGCCATTGCTGCGGTAAAATAGCCGCAAAAGGTATCGCCTGCACCAACAGTATCCACCGCCTCAATCTTGGGCGGCACAACTTGCAACTCTTCATCCGGCGACAGCGCCAACGCACCTGCCGGTCCCAGTGTGATGATCAGTGTTTTTCCCGTCTGGGCAACGAAGGCGCGGCCTTTGGCGATCCGTATCCGTTCCGGTGTCATTGACGAGGCATCGTCCGGCGCACCAATATTCATTGCATGGGCTAACAGGTCGAACTCCGTTTCATTGGCAATTGTCACATCTGCCTTTTGCGCCATGATCGCAGCTGCCGGTCGGAAGGGCGCGGGATTAAAGACTGCGGGCACATGGTTTGCGACAGCGACATCAATAAATCCCTCGGTCTCAAGATCAGGAATTTCCATCTGTACCAACAGGGCGGACGCGCCATCGGGCAAGTTGCCTGCGTTGACCATGCCGTTAGCGCCCGGCACGACAGCGATCTGGTTTTCGCCGCTGCCTTCATCAACAAGAATAAGCGCAACGCCAGTTGGCTGATCGACGGCAGCAACATTTGTAAGATCAACGCCCGCCTGCATGAGAAGATGCATCGCAGTTTCTGCGTTGGCGTCGTGACCTGTTGCACCCACCATTGCGACCTTTGCACCAGCGCGGGCAGCGGCCAAAGCCTGGTTAGCGCCCTTGCCGCCCGGTGCCTGCGCAAATGCATGCCCGCTGACAGTTTCTCCCGGTGACGGCAAACGCTCAACCCGGGCGATCAAATCCAGATTGATGGAGCCAGCAACAATGATCATGAAAATTCCTCCGAACATGACATTGCAGGGTCATTGCCAAAGCGCAAGTTAGGACAAAAAAATCAACAGCTGACATGTTGACGGGCTCATGCCTCGAGCCTAGAGAAGCGCTTCAATTTCGTGCCCAGATGGCGGAATTGGTAGACGCGCCAGCTTCAGGTGCTGGTGTCCTTATGGACGTGGAGGTTCGAGTCCTCTTCTGGGCACCATTTACCCCTCTCATAGTGCATCAAAGTCATTGAAAAATAACGGTTTTTGGCTATGATCAGCTCATAGCTTACCGCCGTTACCCACATAATCACCCCCTTTTGTGGGTAATGAATTGGGTAACGAGCCGGAAATAGCGAAGATGAGAGGTTCGTTACCCACATGCCGCTGTCTGATCTCCAAATTCGCAAGGCAAAACAGCAAGATAAGCCGTATCGTCTTTCCGACGGTTTGGGTTTATTCATCCAAATACAGCCCACCGGCGCAAAACTCTGGCAATTGCGTTGTCGGTTCATGGGCAAGGAGAAACTGCTCTCTATTGGTCAATATCCAGCCGTCTCGCTGGCAAAAGCGCGCCAGAAGCGCGATGAGGCCCGGGGGCAGATCGCCGAAGGCACTGACCCATCCGTGCAAAAACGCCTTGATCGCATCGAGTCGCAGCACAAACACAACACCACCTTCAAAGGCATCGCCGACGATTACTACAACACCCTCGTAGCGCGTGAACTGGCACCGGCTACCTTGCGCAAGAAGCGTTGGCACATTGATGATTTGGCGCGGCAGCTCCATGACCGTCCGATTGATCAGATCACTTCGGCGGAAGTACTGCATGTCCTCAAAGCCGTGAGCAGAGCGGACGGCGTGAGACCGCCAAAAAGCTGCGCGGTACGCTGTCGGCCATCTTCCGCTTAGCGGTGGTGAACTTGCGGGCAGAGAATGATCCCACCACTGCTCTTAAGGGCGCGCTGCTACCACCCAAGGTCACTGGTCGCGCGGCCATCACGGATGAAGTGGAATTCGGCAGGCTCCTCTTGGCCCTCGATGACTTCACTGGCTGGCGTCCAATAGCCGACGCCATGCACTTTCAAATTCTCACTATGACCCGCCCGGGTGAGACACGAGGAACCAAGATCAGGGAAATCGACCGTGACAAACGCGTGTGGACGATACCGGCAGAGCGCATGAAGATGCGCCGTGAGCAACATGTGCCGCTATCCGATCAAGCCATGGCGATAGTAGAGCGCAACTGGCCAGATATTGAGCAGGTGGACCTCGTATTCCCATCCATAGTCTCGAACCGCAAATGGCTGTCAGAGAATGCCTTCAACACCACCCTCCGGCGCTTGGGCTTTGGGAAAGAGGAGGTGAGCGCGCACGGCTTCCGCGTCACCGCCAGCACCATACTTAACACCCGTGGCTACGACGCTGATGTCATTGAGGCGGCCTTAGCCCACCAAGACCAAAACGCCATTCGCCGCACGTACAACCGCTCTACATATTGGGACAAGCGGGTGGTGCTCATGCAAACGTGGGCCGACCTACTCGACGAGTTTCGGGACCGCGCGAAAATTTGAGGACTGCGCATCGCATCTCACAGCTAAACATTTACTCACATAGCTTCTCACACCTTCATTTGTGTTTTCATCTCATGCGGTGCTAGCCTCTTCTAGCCCATGGCGCGCAACTGCAACCCACGGGGCATCGCGATGCTCCTCAAAAGAGGAGTATTCGAGATGTTCGTATCAAAACGTCAGCTGAAGGAGATGGTTCTCTACTCACCGCAACACATCGCCCGACTGGAGGCGGCAGGCAAATTCCCAAAGCGGGTAACGCTGGGCCAAAACCGCGTGGGGTGGATCAAAAGCGAAGTGGAGGACTGGATACAACAGCGCATCGACGAACGCGACGACACCTAACTCCTTATTGGAGCGAAGAGAGCTGGTGGCAACACCGGCTCTCTTTTTTGCCGCTTGCGGCCCATAGCTGCTTTTCAGTCGCAGCGCGAAAGCTTTCAAGCAAGAATTATTAGTGGACATCGCCCAACCTCGCGATGAAGCAGTTTCAAA
>JBCBDX010000005.1:240764-240985 GCA_038529265.1 Pseudomonadota bacterium | reverse complement strand
CCGCCTCTTCCAGCCGTTCTGTGCCGCTTTCGCGTTGTCCGAGGGTTTGAAGCGCATTGCCCAGATTGTTCTGTGTCGCCGCCCATTCGAGCGGCACGCGGTCCCGTGTCCTTTCCTCCAGCGCGGCGCGGTATGCGGTGACCGCCTCTTCCAGCCGTTCTGTGCCGCTTTCGCGTTGTCCGAGGATTTGAAGCGCATTGCCCAGATTGTTCTGTGTCATG
>JBCBDX010000005.1:0-240667 GCA_038529265.1 Pseudomonadota bacterium | reverse complement strand
ATGGCCCATTCGAGCGGCACGCGGTTCCGCGTCCTTTCCTCCTGCGCGGCGCGGTATGCGGTGACGGCCTCTTCCAGCCGTTCTGTGCCGCTTTCGCGTTGTCCGAGGATTTGAAGCGCATTGCCCAGATTGTTCTGTGTCATGGCCCATTCGAGCGGCACGCGGTTCCGCGTCCTTTCCTCCTGCGCGGCGCGGTATGCGGTGACGGCCTCTTCCAGCTTTGTCGTGCCGCTTTCGCGTTGTCCGAGGGTCCAAAGTAGAACGCCTAAATCGTTGAGCGCTTTACCCCTTTGATCAGCATCGCGCGCTTCAGACTGCGACGCGCGCGCCAGTTCGATGGATACTTCAAGGTCGAAGTTCAGGCCTTCCTTGTCCCCCCGTTCATACCACTCGATCCAGTTGGTTCGGAGCGCATCGAAGAGGCTGTCACCAGCGGCGAGTTCTAGTTTGGCGATCTGTATCAGTTTTGCCGCTAGTGCGCCGGCGCCGCGCCGCAAATAGTCTTGGTCAATACCAGCATTGAGAAGAGCGATGCGCCGAGCTTGCAGTTCGGCTTCTGCTTCTTCCAGTGCCGCGAGCTCTTGATCGACCAATTCCGCGCCATCCTCAAACTGACCTTCCTTGTTGAGCGCGGCGACACGGCGCAAAATCTCATCAACTTCCTCGCCAAAGTTGCTTTTGACTGTGGCTTGCTCTTGGCGGCGTCGCGCCACGTCCAGCGCTTCGCGCAAACCACGCACAGCTGAAGCTAAATCAGTATGATCGCCCTCAGCAAATTCATAGGCCAGCGCGATGACCAATGCTTCGGACAGCTTGAGCTGCTTACGAACGTCTTCCACTTCCATTTTCAGTGCCGCTGCGGTGCTCTCGACCTGCTCATCAGTGGGTTGGTTAGTGCTGGAGACGCCCAATGCCGCATCGACGACAGTTTCGGGTAGCTTAAGCTTGTCCGCAAACTTTTGAATGGTCAGCGGCGAGAGTTTCCGCTTGCCGTTTTCAACACCGCTGACATAGCTTTTGCGCTCTTGGTTGCCCAAGACCTCATGCGACAAGACTTCCAACGTCCACCCTTTTTTGGTGCGCGCTTTCCTAACCGCTTCTCCAAAACGAATGAGTGCGTCGTTCGATGTCACTTTGTGTCCCTTTGCGGCATCAAACGGATCACACAATGACAGTCTATGTCACCGACTTGGGTTCGCTTTTGACCGATATTCTTGCCCATCGCGATGAAGATTAACACCTACCGGGCCCGGTTCAACATCAAAGGAAAAAAGATGCTGAACCAATTGAAGAAAACACTCAAAACACTGTTGGCCATCGCATTGGGTCACCGTGTGATTTACGGGCTGCTGAGCTTCGCCCATGCCAATGGCTGCTTAATGACGGACTATCCGGAACTCTACGCCCCTATGGCTGCGCTCTATGCCATCCTCGCTTGGCGGGGGTGAGGCGGTTTAGGTGACGCTCAATTCTCTCCCCCTTTGCCCGGCAGGCATTGCGGAGCAATGCCGAGAGGGTCGCGGGAGAGAAAGTGTTTTCTTGGGCTTAGTTCGCTAAGTCTTTAGAAAACGCAAGAGAGGGGCAAATAACCCGCTTGCATAAGCCCCCCTCTTGCAAAATCTAACACTTAGCTTCCGCTAAGACGTTGATTTTGCATTCTCCCCCGCTTTTGGGGGGAGAAATGCACGGCAAAAACTTATCAACCACCCGCTTCACCTCCCTTACCTTGGCCGCACCAATCTTCATCACGACATCTTCATCAAGATGGAAGATTGGCAGCGGAGCGGTCGGGTCTTTGGAGAGTTGCGTCCAGAGGGTCGGCTTATGCGGAACGGGCAATGCGCAGCCAGCAACGCTGCGGGCTCTTTTCGCCATTGGATCGGACATAGGTGCCGGTTTCGGTGAAGAGGGTGAAGAACGGTGGCCGAAGGCCGCGAATTGATGATATCAATTCGAGTGATGAACGCCGGAGCGCGACGCCGCGCGAAGGCTCGGGGCGGCCTCTCAGCGATTGCTTTGCAATACGCTTGCCGGCCAACGTCGGCGCTTCGCTTGACTTGAGTGTGCCAGAGATGCCCGACCCATCACATCAAATCTCCGCGCGGGGCCCCGGTGGTCCAGCACATGACGGACAGTGGCTTGCAAGAGCAAGCCGGGGCCTCGCCTTGTGTTCCTTCCCTTGATACTGCCAACGCGTCTGCTAAATCTTCCGTTTACGTAAATGTAAACTCTTCAGGTGGGTATCATGAACCTCTGGCTGCGCACATTGCTGACCTATCTCACGGCCTGGTGGCGACCAAAAGCAAATGTCATGGACGAAACGCGTATTCGTCTACGCACGCTACCAACCGACCTCGACATTGCGATCCATATGAACAATGGCCGCTATCTGACAATTGCAGATCTGGGTCGCTGGGACTTGATGATCCGCTGTCGCTTCTGGCCCAAAATGCGTCAGCGCGGTTGGCACCCGGTAGTCGGTACGTCGAAGATTTGGCATCGTGCTTCACTGCAACCATTTCAGCCGTTCGATCTGACAACTCGTATTTTGTTCTGGGACGATAAATGGGCCTATCTGGAGCACCGGTTTGAGGGTGTGGGCGCTAAAGCAGGGAAGACCTATTGCCGTGTTGTCGTCAAAACCCTTTTTCTTCATGGCCGTGAGAAGGTCCCAACAAAGGCTCTGATCCACGAGATGGGTTATGATGGTGACAGCCCGCCAATGGATGTCGATTTGGTTCAAGCCTTGGCATAGTTTGCAAATTCATTTCGCTTTTTGAAGATTTGGAGGAATTGCGTTTCTACAAACGGCGCGGAGCGATACCTATTTGACAAAACAATCGATGACACAGGAGACGATAAAGTGGGACTTCGCATTAATGACACAATCCCTGATCTAACGGTTGAAACCGATCAGGGCACAATTTCCTTGCATGAATGGATTGGCGACAGCTGGGCGATTTTGTTCTCGCATCCAAAAGACTTTACACCGGTTTGCACCACCGAATTTGGCGCAGTCGCGCAATTGGCTGATGAATGGGAAAAGCGCGGCACCAAGGTGATCGGTATTTCCGTTGATAGTGTAGAAGATCACAAAGGCTGGAAAAACGACATTGAAAAGGTTGGCGGCGCAAAGGCTGGTTTCCCGATCATAGCCGATAGTGATCTGAAAGTTGCAAAAGCTTTCGACATGCTGCCAGCCGAAGCTTATTTGCCCGATGGCAGAACACCTAATGATACGGCGACCGTGCGCTCGGTCTTTATCGTTGCGCCGGACAAATCGCTTAAGCTGACCATGACCTACCCGATGAATGTTGGCCGAAATTTTGCGGAAGTGTTGCGTGCGCTTGACGGCCTGCAAACAGCTTCAAAACACACAATAGCTACGCCAGCGAATTGGAACGTAGGCGAAGATGTCGTGATCCCGGCAACGGTTTCAGATGAAGATGCGAAAGCCAAGTTTGGCGACTTCAAGACACATACACCTTATCTGCGCACCGCGCCGCTCCCTTCGGCATAATGTAAAAAAAGCCCGGGCTTCTGCCGGGCTTTTTATTGGGCTACAGGCGCGCCTGCTCGCGAATGAAGTTGCCAGTGCGCAGATCGGCAAAGGCTTGCTGCAATTCGGCTTGCGTATTCATAACGATGGGTCCGTGCCAAGCGACAGGTTCCTGAATGGGCTTACCCGCAATAAGGAGAAACCGTATGCCGCGCTCTCCGGAATGGACGACCACTTCATCGCCAGTATCGAAGAGGACGAGCGTTCGGTCGCCGCTCATATCGCGCATATGTATTTCTTCGCCACCCACTTCTTTTTCCACCAAAACGCCAAACGGTTTGGAGGCATCCTTGAAGGTTCCTTCGCCTTCAAAAATATACGCAAAAGCGGAGCGATATGTATCGACGGGGAAGCGTTTGGCTTTCAGTGGTGGAATATAAATGTCGAGGTATAGCGGATCGGCTGCTATCCCATCAACGGGACCTTTTTTGCCCCAAAAATCACCTGTGATGACACGAACTCTGGTGCCATCGTCCTCGACGATTTCGTCAATGTCCTTGCCGGCAATATCTTGATAGCGCGGCGTCGTCATTTTTTCCGACGAAGGCAGGTTGGCCCAAAGCTGGAAGCCGTGCATCCGGCCAAATGTATCACCCTTCGGCATTTCCTGATGTAGAATGCCCGAACCTGCGGTCATCCATTGGACCGATCCTGGGCCAAGGGACCCTGCGTTGCCGAGAGAATCTGCGTGATCAACAGAACCTGCCAAGACATAAGTTATGGTCTCGATGCCACGGTGTGGATGCCACGGAAAACCTTTTTTGTATGCTGCCGGGTCATCGTTGCGAAAATCATCCATCATCAGAAAGGGATCAGTTAGGGTCGGATCGTCAAATCCGAACACACGGTGCAAATGAACCCCGGCGCCTTCCATAGTGGGCTGTGTGCCAGAAATCTGTTTGATGGGGCGGATCGACATATCAGAGCTCTCCAATCTCAGTTGGAAGCTAAGGTAGGGCACGGCCCCGTATGATGAAACGACAAGCGATTGAACGCATTGTTCAGCTTTTGGCTTCAGGCAGTGCTAATCGGCACAGCGCTCGTTTCCTTTATGGCTTCCATCACAAAGGAGGCCGATACATCGGCCAATGGAACCAAGCGGATCATGCGTTGATAGAAATCATCATATGCTTTCACGTTTCGCATACGCACCTTGAGCATGTAGTCAAGGTCACCGGACATTCGCAGTGCCTCGACGATCTCCGGCAGCGTTCGAATTGCGCGGTCAAAAGCTTCTAGCCATTGAGGCTCATGATTGGTCGTCCTGATAAATACCAGCGCAGTAAGTCCACTGCCCACTTTCTCGGCGTCAATAAGCGAAACTGATTTGCGTATGATGCCCGCTTCGCGCAGCAATTTCAGTCTCCGCCAAGTGGCGTTGCGCGAAAGATTTACGCGCTCCGCCAGCGCATCAACGCTCAAATCAGCATCATCCTGAACTTCGCGTAGAATTGAGATATCGTAACCGTCAATTTGCATATTGCTAAAATAATGTCCCATGAAAACAGACTCAAGACTAGATTATGGGAAAGTGTCTGAAACAAAAGGAGGTACATTGGGGCCAGCAGGAAAGGAAAGCCCAATGTTGAACGCCGCTGCGCGTCTTTTCACAAATCACCCCTCTTCAGTTGATGAGACCTACTTCCAGCATTTGCAGTTTGCCGCTGGCTTTGCCGGGTGGCTCATGCTTGCCTGTGTGGCAGCTGCCATTCATGCGGTGCTACCATTCCTGTTTGAGAAGACTGCTGGCAACATAATAAATCGGCTTCATCATCGAATGAACAACCGCAGGTCACACTGACAAAATGTGCAGGTGGATAGCCTACAGCGGTAAGCCGATCTTCATTGAAGATATAGTAGCGACGCCTGAACATTCGTTGGTGGAGCAATCACAAAGCGCAACCAAAGCCAAAACCCAGGTCAATGGCGATGGTTTTGGGTTGGCTTGGTACGGTGAGAAACCCCAGCCGGCGCTTTATCGAGACACACTTCCGGCTTGGGCTGATCCCAACCTTCTTTCCATCGCTCGCCATGTGAAGAGCGGGGTATTTTTCGCCCATGTACGAGCCTCGACGTCAGGATCACTCAGTCGCGACAATTGTCACCCATTTGTCGGTGGTCGATGGGCATTTATGCACAATGGACAGATTGGCGATTTTCCAGCCCTGCGCCGACTGCTCGAAGCTGCGCTAAGCGACACGGCCTTCTCAGAACGTGTAGGTACAACCGATTCTGAATTGATTTTCAGACTTGCGCAGGACAACGGGCTTGAGACCGATCCTATAGGTGCAATTGAAACGACCATCAGGTTTATCGAGCAAACAGCTGCCGAAGCAGGCCTGACACATCTGGTACGCTTTACCAGCGCCATCACCGATGGCGACCGGCTGATTGCGATCAGATACGCAACCGATCGTTTCGCGCCAAGCATGTTCTGGACGAAGCTGGATGGAGGTGGCGGCTATTGCGTTGCATCGGAACCCTTCCATGATGAAGCGCAAGCATGGAATAGCATTCCAAGCGGGCGTTTCTTGGTAATAGAAAAAGGTGCCATCTCAGTTGGAGAATTCAATCCAAGCTTTGAGAAAGTCGCAGCCGCTTGAACCTAGACTGTGATCTCCAGAAGCTCGCGGACTGCCAAGTCTGCAAGTCTGCGGGCCACATCAACCTTGGTCATTTCGGGCCATCGGTCGATGCCATGATGTGAAATGAGCGATACAAGGTTTCTGTCGCCACCCATGACACCTTTTTTTCCGCCGATGCCACTGTCTGGCGAAACATCATTGGCGACGATAAAGTCTGCGCCTTTGCGCTCCAGCTTAGCGGTCGCGTTCTTCGCCAAATCCTGTGTTTCGGCAGCAAAGCCTATGACCAGTTGCGGGCGACCTGCTTTGAGCGTGCCAACTGACTTTAATATGTCCGGGTTTTCAGCCAGCGCGACGGCTTCAATGCCGCCTTTGTCCTTCTTGATCTTCTCATCCGAAGCAGCGGCAGGTCTATAATCAGCAACGGCGGCAACAAATATCGCCGCATCCGCGGGAAGCAATTGATGCACTGCATCGTGCATTTCCTGCGCTGTTTGAACCTTGATGAGATCGCATTTTAATGGAGCGTCAATATTCACCGGACCGGATACCAACTTCACGCTCGCACCTAGATCGGCCAAGGCCGCTGCGATGGCGTGCCCTTGTTTGCCGGACGACCGGTTGGCGATATACCGCACCGGATCGATTGGTTCGTGGGTCGGGCCCGATGTGACGAGGATCGTTTTACCAATTAGTGGTTTCGGGTGTTCGTCCAACAAGTGTTCGATGGCTGCAACAATTTCCAACGGCTCGGCCATACGACCAGAACCGGCTTCGCCGCTCTCGGCCATTTCACCAGCATTGGGACCAACAAAGTGAATGCCGTCGCCACGCAGCGTTGCCTCGTTGCGCCTGGTCGCTGGATGGTTCCACATATGCGGGTTCATTGCTGGTGCAATCAGGACGGGCTTGTTGGTCGCCATCAAAACAGTCGATGCCAGATCATTGGCCAGACCGTTGGCCATCTTCCCCATCATATCGGCTGTTGCAGGCGCAACGATCAAAAGATCAGCTTCGCGCGACAACCGAATATGACCGATATCATGTTCGGCGTCGCGGTCCCAAAGGTCAGTAAAGACTGTATCGCCAGAAATGGCGCCGACACTCATCGGCGTGACGAATTGCTTGGCGGCTTCGCTCATCACACAGCGTACCGACGCGCCACGTTCTCGCAGCCGACGGATCAGATCGAGACACTTGTATGCCGCGATGCCGCCGCCAATGATCAGAAGAATTTTCTTCTCAGCAAGGATGCTGTTGCCGCCGTTTGATGGTGGTTTTTCTGACAAACGCCCCAAGACTTCATCAGCTGAAACATTAAACAGATTGGCCAGCGCTGAGATGTGGGCTTGTGAAAGGCGTCTTGTCCCAGCCTCAAGTTTGACAAAATGGCCATATGACACCCCAATTTGGGTTGCTACCTCTTCTTGTGTGAGGCCAAACTGGGCTCTTAGTGCTTTTATTCCATTCGGCATACCCAAACATATCCCAATTTGGGTGGGTACTCAATGATCAGCTAAGTGAAACTGCCAAATACAGGCCCACCAGCGCAATCACCCAAAGTGCAACACGTCCCCAGCGGCTTTCCCGCGCTTCAGCCTTGCCGATGGCGTTGACGGTTTCAGGAGCGAGTTTAAAGCCATCATTGGCTGCCTTTTCGACTTCAAGCGACAGAAGCTCTGTGCGTCTTGCAAGATCTGGCACCTGGCGGGCGAGGCTTAAGAGCGCATGGATGCCTTCTCTTGTGTCTTTGGCAAAACCGGCGGGGCCGAGATTTTTTGTGACCCAGTCGGTGACGATCGGTTGTGCTGCGTCCCACATATTGAATTGTGGATCGAGCATCCGGGCGTTGCCTTCAGCAACAACCATTGTCTTTTGCAAGAGCAGAAGCTCGGGCCGTGTCTGCATATCAAAAAGGTCTGTGACATCGAAAAGCAACGTCAGAAGATTACCCATTGATATGGTGTCCGCCGGCTGATCATGGATTGGTTCGCCAACGGCACGCAATGCTTGGGCAAACGCATCCACGTCATGATGTTTGGGCACATAGCCGGCTTCAAAATGCACTTCAGCAATGCGTCGGTAGTCGCGGCGGATAAAACCAAAGAGGATCTCGGCCAGGAACCGCCGCTCCGCCAAACCAATGCGGCCGGAAATGCCCATATCGACGGCGACAATGTCGCCTTTGGCATCCACGAACAAATTGCCGGGGTGCATGTCTGCGTGAAAAAATCCGTCGCGGATCGCATGGCGCAGGAACGCCTGAATGACTTTCACGGCAAGAGCTTCCAGATCGTGACCGGCTTCTTTGAGCGCTTCTACGTTGGAAAGCTTGATACCATCCACCCACTCCATGGTCAGAACATCACGGCCGGTGCGTACCCAATCAACTTTCGGTACCCAGAAGTCGGGATCGTTCTGTGTATTTTCGCCAATCTCGGAAAGCGCCGCCGCTTCAAGCCGCAAATCCATCTCGATCTTGGTGGATTGCGCGAGTGTTTCGGCAACGGCAACCGGTTTCAGACGGCGCACGCCTTCAAACAACCGCTCCTGCAAGTGCGCGAACATGAAGAAGGTTTCGAGGTCTTTGGCAAAGCGCTTGCGCACGCCAGGGCGAACAACCTTGACGGCGACCTTGCGTTCGCTGCCATCTTTGTCTTTCACCCAAGCCGGGTGAACCTGTGCGATGGAGGCCGCTGCGATTGGATCGTCTATGCGTGTAAACAGCTTATCATGTGGGATACCGAGTGATTCTTCGATGCGCGAGAAAGACTCTGCACTGGGAAAGCTCGACATCTGATCCTGTAGATTGGCGAGCTCCAGTGCCATATCGAGACCGATAATATCCGGGCGGGTGGCCAGAAATTGACCGAGCTTTGCGTAGGATGGCCCAAGCCGTGCGATGGCAGCGTTCATGCGATCGGTATGGGATTTGCTGCCCGAGCGCTTGCGCGCAATGGCGCTGGCTATCCTATGCGCGGTCAATGCTGGACCGGACAAGCCTTGCGCGGGAATTGCGGCGACCACACCTTCGCGCGCTAAAACCCACCCGGCCTTAACCAGCCGCATTGCTGCGAAAAACGTGCTCATGGACTAGAGCTTCCAACCCGAATGCAACGCGGCAATCCCACCAGAATAGTTGCGGTAGGTCACCCGTTTAAAACCAGCGCTCTCGATCATCGCGGCAAAATCGCGTTGGTTCGGGAATTTACGGATCGACTCAACAAGATAGCGATAAGGCTGATCATCGCCTGCAACCGCTTTACCGATGGGCGGGATCGCATTGAACGACCACGCGTCATAAATCTCTGCAAATCCAGGAACATCTACTTCCGAGAACTCCAGACACAAGAAGCGCCCCCCCCGTTTTAAGACCCGGTAGGCTTCCGAAAGGGCCTTGTTGATATCGGGAACATTCCGGATGCCGAGGGCAATGGTGTATGCATCGAATGACCCATCTTCCTGTGGAAGATCTTCGGCATTAGCCTCAACAAAATCGGTACTGGTTTCCAGACCTAGTTTGAGCGCTCGCTCGCGACCAACCTCCAGCATGGAACCGTTGATATCAAGCACAGTCACATGCGCATTACCGCCGGAGCGCTCAACAATCCTAAAGGCGATGTCTCCGGTACCGCCGGCAACGTCAAGGCAGCAAAAGGGACGGGACTTGGAGGGCGCAAGCGATGAAACCAGCGCGTCCTTCCACAAGCGGTGTATGCCCACCGACATCAGATCGTTCATGATGTCATAGCGCCTGGCTACGCCATGAAAAACATCGTTCACGCGCTCTTGCTTTTCGCCGTCAGCGACATCACGAAAGCCAAAAGTTCGCTTCATCGCATCATCGGTACCGGTGCGTGTTTCAGACATTGAGTTATTCCTTATCGCAAACCTGCTGTTTTCACTCTCAGGTCTTGCGCTTCTTGTTGTTGCAAATAGCCTATGCCGGAAAAAAGTCATCGGGTGCAAGAAAAGCGCCGGGAAAGGGTGAACCGATGGTCGCACATATCCCAAAAGCGGAGATACACTGCCATATTGAAGGTGCCGTACCTGTGCAATTGGCACATAGACAAGCTGAAATATATGATGTCGACATTGGCGCAATCGTAGAGGGCGGTTTTTTCAAGTGGACGGACTTCACCCAATTTCTGGCTGTTTACGATACCATAGCGGGCCTTTTCAGGACGGCGGAAGACTACGCTGCGCTTGCGGAAGGATATTTGATGTCTCTTGCCGCCGAAAACTGCCTCTACTCAGAGTTTTTCATTTCCACTGACCATGCGCGCATGGTCGGTCTTTCAGAAGCTGACTATATCGAAGGCCTGGCCGCTGGCATGGAGGCTGCGCGCGAGAAAACCGGCATCATCTCTCGGATGATCGCGACAGGATTGCGTCATGGCGGTCCGGAATCGGTCGAGCGAGCTGCTCAATATATCGTCGATAACCCGCATCCGCTCATTAGTGGCTTTGGCATGGCGGGTGATGAACGCATGCATCATCCCAAAGACTTTGTACGCGGTTTCGACATTGCCCGCGATGCCGGGCTGGCCATAACGGTCCATGCCGGTGAACTGGTCGGAGCGCAAAGCGTGCGCGATGCCTTGGACTATCTTAAACCGCAGCGCATCGGTCACGGCGTCCGAGCAATTGAAGATCCCGAACTCGTTAAAAGGTTGGCAGATGAGGAAATTGTATTGGAGGTGTGCCCGGGCTCTAACATCGTCCTCAGTGTGTTTCCTGACTTTCCAAGCCATCCTTTTGCCCAACTGCGTGATGCTGGTGTCAAAGTCACGCTGAGCTCAGATGATCCACCCCACTTCCAAACCTCAATTGGCCGCGAATACGAGATCGCCCGCAACTATTTTGGTCTGACTGATAATGAATTGCGTGCTGTGACCCGCGAAGCGATTGACGCAGCTTTTGTGGACGACGATACACGCATCCATCTTCTTGAAAAGCTTGGCTGAAGCGCATCTACCATTTGAAAGGCACGCCCAATGAAACAAGTACTCGTTGTCGATCATCCACTGGTGCAGCACAAGCTGACACAGATGCGCAAAAAGGAGACATCAACAGCTGGGTTTCGCCGTTTGCTTCGCGAGATATCGCTCCTGCTTTGCTATGAGGTCACCCGCGAACTGGCAATGACGACAGAGCAGATCGAAACACCATTGGAGCCAATGGCGGCCCCGATCCTCGATGGTAAAAAGCTTGTCTTTGCCTCAGTACTGCGCGCGGGCAATGGTCTGCTCGACGGCATGTTGGATTTGGTACCGGCTGCCCGCGTTGCCCATGTTGGTCTTTACCGCGATCATGAAACGCTTGAAGCGGTGGAGTACTATTTCAAAGCGCCGGAAAATCTTGCTGACCGTTTGGTAATCGTCGTCGACCCAATGCTGGCAACGGCGAACTCCGCAATCTCCGCGGTAGAAAAGCTGAAAGAGCGTGGTGCGCATGATTTGCGCTTCTGTTGTTTGCTGGCAGCCCCAGAAGGCATTGAGAATTTTACCAAAGCCCACCCGGATGTACCCATTGTCACCGCTTCCATCGACAGCCATCTGAACGAGAAGGGTTATATCGTTCCTGGTCTTGGCGATGCGGGCGACCGCATGTACGGCACCAAGTAAGGTTTCGTTAACCGCAGCTTCGAAGATCACGACTGCATTAAGCGACCGGTTGTCCAATCCTGTTAGTCTCCCTAACAAAGGAGATCGGTATGCTTCGACATATAGCTGCGCTTATCGTTTGCGCTGTGGCAGCGCTGACTTACGGCCTCCATACGCGCGGTTCCGTGATCGGTACGTCCACGTTCATCTCGGTGAAAAAGGCGCCGGTGGCAGAAGAGCATACTGCCAAGCCGCAGCCTGTGCGCTTGTCTGGTGTTGAGCGTATTCGCCGCGATCAGCAAGGGCACTATGTTGGAGAGTTCCGGCTCAACAACCACCGCGTTCAAGGTTTGATTGATACGGGTGCGACAACGATTGCCATCAATGAAAGTGTGGCGCGTCGTGCTGGTATTTATCTGCGCCGTGATGATTTCAAATACACTGTCAATACTGCGAACGGCGCGGTGCGCGCCGCACGTGCCACGATCAACAATGTCCGGATCGGACAAATCAAGGTCGCCGAGGTCGAAGCAGCAGTGTTGCCCGATGAAGCATTGAATGTTGTTCTTGTCGGCATGTCCTTCATGAACCGGCTTCGCGGTTTTGAATATGATAATGGCCAGTTGGTGTTGAGGCGTTAAGCGATCCGCTCGATCAACGGTTCAACCGCTCCCGTTTTTTCGCTGCTGATCTCAACAGCCTGAAGCACATTTTCCTGCGCGCGCTCCACCTGTTCTTGCGTATTTGCGTGTACAAAACACAGTGTATCGCCAGCGTTCATCGACGTGCCCACAGGGACGAAGTCCACAAGGCCAACCCGATGATCCACTTTATCTTCGCGCAAACGCCGACCGCCACCCATCTCAACAACGGCAACACCTAGTGCGCGCGCATCGACGCCGGAAATGTATCCATCTCTCGGCGCTTCGATGGGCGTGATGATCGAAGCAAGCGGAAGATAGTTAGCCGGCTTCTCAACAAAATCAGCTGGTCCTCCAAGGGCGAACACCATCTCACCAAAAAGCTCTGCCGCTTTTCCGGAGGCCAATGCATTTGCAGCAGCTTTGTTTGCGGTATCCAGATCTACTGCAGAGCCGCTTGAAAATACCATTTCAGCGGCCAGCGCCAAAACAACAGTTTCCAACCTGGGGTCACGTTTGGCACCGGTTAAAAAATCAACCGCATTCCGAACTTCTACTGCGTTGCCGATCGCGCTCGCCAAAGTCTCGTTCATGTCGGTCAAGAGCGCCGTCGTTTTGGTGCCCGCACCATTGGCAACATCGACCAGACTGCGCGCCAGTTCGCGTGCCTTTTCCCGATTGCTCATGAAGGCGCCGTTGCCGCATTTCACGTCGAGAACGAGCCAACCAAGACCAGCAGCCAGTTTTTTTGAAAGGATAGAAGCCGTAATCAACGACACATTTTCAACCGTCGCCGTCACATCACGCACGCCATAGAAGCGCTTGTCAGCCGGTGCGAGGTTCGATGTTTGGCCGATGATGGCGCAGCCAACCTCACGGGTGACTTTCCGAAACAGATCATTGTCCGGCTGCGTTGTGTAGCCTGGAATGGATTCCATTTTATCAAGCGTGCCGCCTGTATGGCCGAGACCGCGTCCCGAGATCATCGGAACCGCAACACCGCACGCAGCAACAATTGGTGCAAGCATCAGTGAGACATTGTCACCAACACCCCCGGTTGAGTGCTTGTCAGCAACCGGTCGGTCCAGATTATCCCAATTCAGGCGATCACCACTATCGCGCATTGCCATGGTGAGCGCGATGGTTTCGTTGCGGCTCATGCCGTTGAAATAGACTGCCATGGCCAGCGCTGAAATTTGTGCGTCCGAAACCGCGCCGTCCGTGATGCCAGCCACGAAGTCGGCGATGAGCGCTGGTGGTAGTTCGATATTGTCGCGCTTCAGGCGTACGATTTCCTGGGGCAGCATGATGCAATCCTGATCTATCGGTGTTCAGTAATCTGCCTCTGATCCATCGCTGTCCGACAGATCAAGTTGCGCAAGTAGATTGGTCAAAAGCCCCGAAGCACCAAAGCGGAATGTCTTTTTCGACACCCAACCAGCGCCCATGATGTCATTAGCAAGGGCCAGATATTTTTGCGCATCTTCAAAAGTACGAATACCGCCGGCCGGCTTGAAGCCACGAGCAGGATCACCATAATCTTTAATGCCCGTGAGCATCAAACGTGCAGCATCGAGCGTTGCGTTGGTGGTGACTTTACCGGTTGATGTCTTGATAAAGTCCGCGCCCTCTTCAAGCGCCAACGCAGAGGCAGCCTTGATCTTTTCCGGCTGTGCCAGTTCACCTGTCTCCAAGATCACCTTCAACAAAGCGCTTCCATCAGTCGTCGCGCGGATGGTCCGAATCATGGAGTGTGCAGTGTCGGTATCACCATCCACAAAAGATTTGTATGGCATAACGAGATCAACCTCATCAGCGCCATTGGCAATGCAGTCTTTGGTTTCCCGCATTGTGGCTCTGACATCGGTGTCACCTGCAGGAAAATTGACGACCGTTGCAACGCTAACATCGGTACCGGCAAGCAAGCGTTTTGAATGCGCAACGAAACGTGGCCACACGCACACGGCAGCAACCGGTCCAACCGGCGTTTGGGCATCAGCACATAGCTGATCGATGTCCTGCGGCGTGCAGTCAGCATTAAGGTTGGTCAGATCGATCAAGCTTATAGCAAGCTTGGCGATGTCTTCAGCTTCGTTCAATTACCGTTCCTTCAATGCATTTCGGCGATAAAGCGCGTCAAAATCTGCTGCAGCCGTTTGCCCCCAAGCGGTGCCATTTTTTTTGTCTCTTCATGCGATAGCTCTGCACCACTCATGCCAGCTCCAAAATTGGTGATGACCGAGCAGGCAACGCATTTTAGCCCCAGAAACCGACCGAGAATGACTTCAGGCACAGTCGACATGCCCACTGCGTCCGCGCCCATAGTACGCGCCATGCGGATTTCGGAGGGCGTTTCAAAAGTCGGTCCGGAAAACCACATGTAAACGCCTTCGCCCAAAGCAATGTCTTCTGCCTTCGCGGCTTGTTTCAACGCCTTGTTAAGCGAAGGATCGTAGGCAGTTGTCATGCCCACGAAACGTCCGTCAGTTTCCTCGCCAATCAGCGGATTGGCGCCCGAAAAATTGATGTGGTCGGTGATCATCATCACAGAGCCCGGTGGCAAATCATCGCGTAGTGAGCCTGCGGAATTTGTCAAAACGAGGTTTTGAATGCCGAGACCATAAAGGATCTCTAGCGGCTTTCGCATGACGGACGCATCGCCCTTCTCATAATAATGCGAACGACCCGACAGCATGAGAATTGGCTTGCCGCAAATTTTTCCCGCTACCAACTCACCGGCATGGCCGGTAACACCGGAAGCTGGAAACCCCTCCAGTTCGCTATAGGGAATGTGAATGGCGTCTTCGACGGCTTCCACCAAGCTGCCCAAACCTGAACCGAGGACGAATGCCGTACGTGGGGCCAAGCCCTCCAAACGACGGATGATAAGGTCGATCGTTGCTTCCATCAGTCCTTGTCACTCAGCACTTCAGCTTCAAAACCATAGGGGAAGATATCGGCAACGCTCATTGTCTCGACGATGCCGTTCATGTCGCACAAGTGCAGCCTTGCCGAAGGCGGCGCGAATTCTGCGAGCCGTTGTCGGCACCCACCACAGGGCGTGCATTTGTCTTTTTTGGCCGCCACCACGCAAATATCCGTGATCTCACCACCGCCAGCCATCACATAGTGAGAAAGCGCGGTGGTCTCCGCGCACCAGCCTTCAGGATAGGAAATCACCTCGATATTGCCACCAATATAGATCTCGCCATCAGTGGTCATAATGGCAGCGCCGACCGGAAAGTCCGAATAAGTCGGGCGGGACTTGTCCATGGCTTCGCGCGCTTTGGCATAAAGCATTTCCAGATCGGCCACCTTAGCGCTCCTTCACATACGCTTGGCCACCCGCCTTCGGCGGAATGGCTTTGCCAATGAAGCCGGCCAGCAAAATGACGGTTAAAATGTAAGGCAGCGCCTGCATGAGCTGTGGCGGCACCTCGAACAGACCGGGAATACCGATGCCGGCAAACCGGATGGCAAAAGCATCGAGGAAACCAAAGAGGAGGCATGCGAGCATGGCATTGACCGGCTTCCACTTGGCGAAAATCAGAGCAGCCAGAGCGATGAAGCCTTTGCCCGCTGTCATGTCTTTTACAAAGCCGGCATTTTGGGCAACTGAAAGATAAGCCCCTGCAAAGCCACAGAGGATACCGCAACAAATCACCGCGCGATATCGCAACCACGTGACCGAGATGCCAGCTGTATCTACCGCGCCAGGGTTCTCGCCAACGGCGCGCAGACGAAGCCCGAAGCGTGTGCGGAACAGCACCCACCAGGTAAACGGAACCGTCAGAAACGCCAAATACACCAATACGGAATGGCCGGACAGCAATTCGCTATAGATCAAACCAATCACCGGAACGTCTTGCACGGCCTCAGCAAACGGGAAGTTGATCGGAAGGAAACGTTCATCACCGGTCAATGCCGGCGTGCGGCCACCTTGTCTGAACCAGGCCTGACCCAAAATAATGGTCGCACCGGCCGCGATGAAATTGATCGCAACGCCGGAGACAATCTGGTTCCCACGGTGCGTGATGGAGGCAAAGCCGTGCACCAGCGCCAGTGCCACTGAAACGATGATTGCAGCTGCAAGGCCAAGCCACGCTGAACCCATGACGGCAGCCGCTGCACCGCCCGCAAATGCAGCGGCAAGCATTTTGCCTTCCAGCCCAATGTCAAAAACACCGGCGCGCTCGGAATAAAGGCCCGCCAGACATGCAAACATCAACGGGACAGCCAGCCGGATTGTCGAATCGAGGATGAGGATGATGGTTTCAAAACTACCCATTTTACTGCCTCACTCGCCCGGTGCCGGATTGGCGGTCGCGGATTTGCCGCCACCTGTCAGCACAAAAAACATCTGCTGGATGGATGGGCGGAACATGTGCTCCAGCGCGCCTGCAAAGAGGATCACCAATCCTTGAATGATGACGATCATATCACGCGAAATGCGTGGCATCTCGAAGGCGATTTCAGCACCGCCTTGATAGAGGACGCCAAACAGGATCGCAGCAGGCACAATGCCGGCGGGATGTGAGCGTCCAATCAGCGCCACTGCGATACCGACAAAGCCTGCCCCGGTCACGAAATCGAGCTGGAGGCGCTCTTGCGCGCCCATCACTGGGTTAAGCGCCATCATGCCTGCAAGCGCACCAGAAATCAGCATGGTAATGACGATAATGCGCGTCTGGTTGATACCGGCATATTGAGCCGCTTGCGGCGAATGGCCCATGGTACGGATTTCATAGCCAAGGCGCGTGCGCCAAATTAAAATCCACACACCAACTGCGGACAGGAGCGCCAGCAGAAAGGTGATGTTAAACGGCGCGTTGCGTACGCGGTAGCCGAATAGCTCGATCATCCAGCCCAGTTTTGGAATATGCGCCCCTTCGGCAAAATTACGCGTTTCCGGTGCCATGGACCCTTCCGGTTTCAGCACGTCGACCAGTAGCCAAACCATGAGAGAAGCGGCGATAAAGTTGAACATGATCGTTGTGATCACGATGTGGCTGCCCCGCGTTGCCTGCAGATAGGCGGGGATCAACGCCCAAAGCGCACCGACGCCTGCGGCACACAGTGTCGCGAGAGGCAGGTTGATCCACCAAGGGAAAACACTGTCAAAAGCAAGACAGGCAACTGCGACACCGAGACCGCCAACATAGGCCTGGCCCTCGCCGCCGATATTAAAGAGGCCGCAATGGAAGGCGATGGCTACGCAAAGGCCCGTGAAAATGAAGTTAGTGGCGTAGTAGAGCGTATAGCCAATGCCATCGCCGGTGCCAAAAGCACCTTGCACAAGCAAGGTCGCTGCACGTATCGGATTTTCGCCAACCAGTAGAACCACCAAGCCGGCGACAAGAAAAGCAACCACAAGGTTGACCAAGGGTATGAGGCCATAATCAACCCAAGCCGGAAGTTTAGCGTAAGGGACCGCCATTAACTTACCTCAAATAGCCGGTTTCAGTGAGAAATTCGGTGAGCGCCGCCTCAAAGCCGATGTTCTGGCTTTTGCCTTCGGGGCAGGAATAATCGACTTCCGGGACCGTGCAGCGGATCATGCCCCAGTCAACAGACGTATCATGCGCGCCAACGGCATAGTCCAACGGGTCGGCTTCGCCCAACGTCAGTAGATAGGCTGCATAGGTTGCCAGCCAAGAATTGCGTGGTTCGCCCGCTTCGGGAATGGTCCCCATATCATCAAGGCCAGCGCGCACTTCCCACTCAAAGTCGCTATTGGCAGTGATGTCGGCAAACTCGCCATTCTCAAATCCCAAAATCTGAATTGGTGCAGACGAGCCTGCATAAGAAGCGAACGTATAAAAAAAGCGATTATCGAAGGTCTTGATTTCCGATAACCCATCTCCGTTCAGGTCGCGTGGTAGAAGTGCCTCGGGATCACCATCATAAAAGCCGAAGTCCACTTCGTTCCAACCCGAAGAGGTTTTGGTCAGTATGTCGATTTCATTGCAGCAATGTGCCCCACCGGTATAGGTCGAGATGTAGACTTCCGGCACATCATTGCTGCCATCCATTTCCACGATGTGAACAGTCGGACCGTAAAACAGCGAAAAGAGATCAGGGCGCTCGGTTTTGAATACGGGCACACCATTTTCCAGAACGCTGATTGTTGCCGTGCGCGCGCCTTCAACTTCCGCGCCCAGTTCCATCAATATGCCCAGGTCCGGCGTCGCCGCAGAATAAATGCCTTCTTGGGAAGCCTGTAGCGTCGCTTGAGGTTGACTTAAAGCAGGTGCCGCAAAACATGCCATGGCAAATAATGCAAAGCCTAAGGTTCGCTTCATTGTGCTGCCTCCAGCGTGGTTTCATCTTCAACACCGGCCATGAGCAACCCAAGTTCACCTTCGGTCGCTTCGGGCCCGCGTTCGCCTGCAATTCTTCCGGCAAACATGACGAGTATCCGGTCAGACAAAGAGCGTATTTCATCCAGCTCCACAGACACCAAAAGCACCGCTTTGCCTGCGTCGCGCATTTCGATGATGCGTTTGTGTATGAACTCAATGGCGCCGACATCTACGCCGCGTGTGGGCTGGCCCACGATCAAGACGCTGGGGTCCTGTTCCATCTCGCGGGCCAACACAATCTTCTGCTGATTACCGCCCGAGAAGTTCGCGGTTTTAAGACGTGGGTTAGGCGGGCGGATATCATATTTTTGAATTTTTTCGCTAGCGTCCTGACGAATGCCATCTATGTCCAGCATCGCGCCGTTCACATATTCATCATTGTCATGATAGCCCAAGATGGCGTTTTCGCTTTCTTCAAAAGCGAGCACCAACCCCATATGGTGGCGATCTTCCGGTACATGAGCCAAGCCTTGTTTGCGCAACTCGGCAGGGTCTGCCTCGCCCGTCACACCAATGGGTTTTCCGTCAAGAAAGACCCGCCCGCTTTCGGCAGCATGAATGCCAGCAATAGCTTCGATCAGCTGGCTTTGACCATTACCGGCAACGCCGGCAATGCCGACGATTTCACCAGCTCGGACATCGAAAGACACATTATCGACCATGACAACGCCGCGCCCGTCTTTTACGGTCAAACCTTCAACTGAGAGCTTAACATCGCCCGGGCTGGCCTTTTGCTTGTCCACTTGCAAAAGCACACGTCGCCCGACCATCAACTCGGCCAGTTCCTCTACCGATGTTTCCGAGGTTTTGCGCGTCGCAACCATTGTTCCCTGACGCATGACAGAGACAGTGTCGGTGACCGCCATGATCTCGCGTAGCTTGTGGGTGATCAGCACAATCGTTTTGCCCTGCGCTTTAAGCTGCTCAAGGATGCGGAACAAATGATCCGCTTCCGCAGGTGTCAGAACGCCGGTCGGCTCATCCAAGATCAAAATTTCCGCGCCGCGGTAGAGCGCTTTGAGGATTTCCACGCGCTGCTGAATGCCAACCGGCAATTGTTCGATCACGGCATCGGGGTCGACCTGTAAGGCATATTCGTCTTCCAGACGCTTTAGTTCGGCCCGCGCACTGGTAATGCCACCGGCAAGAAGCTGAGCACCTTCCGCGCCCAGCATGACATTTTCAAGAACAGTGAAATTCTCCACCAGCATGAAGTGTTGATGCACCATGCCAATGCCCAATGCGATCGCATCATTGGGCGTGTTAATGGTGACTTGCTGGCCGTTGATTTTGATTGTGCCGCTATCGGCCTGGTAGAAACCGTAAAGGATCGACATCAGTGTCGACTTTCCAGCGCCATTTTCGCCGATAATGCCGTGGATGGTTCCTTTAGTGACCGGAAGATTGATGTCCTTGTTTGCCTTTACCGGGCCAAAGCTCTTTGAAATCCCTGCTAATTCGATTGCCAGCGCACTCATGCCGCCAATGCTCCCAATCATGCTGTTGCAAATCAGCCTAGCACGGCAAATCTTCGAATCCAGTGGGAAACGCACATCTCTTCAAAAGGTTAGGGGAAGACAATTCTCGTCGGGGATTTGCACGCCTCGCGCACCATGCTAGCAGTCGGAGCTGGAAATGAAGCGCGGAGCTCATATTGGACGAGTTGCACACTGTAAAAACGGTTGAAGATCGGCTCGAAGCTTTGGAGATTGCCTCGGCCCATCAAGCCAAATTGATTGAAGAGCTAAATGCCGTTGTAACTGCGCACACCCAGACAATTGCCGAGTTGCAGACCCGCTTGGAAGCACTTAGCCGACGCTCAGCGGTCACTGAAATGCAACTTCGCGATCTCGTTCCAGTCGATAAGCCTCCACACTGGTAAACAACGCCGATGGCGGATTTTTTCACCTATTGGCAAGCAGTCTTCACCTCACTTGTCGTTTTGGCTGTGTTTGCCGGTTTTGCGTCAGAGTGGCGGCCGCCTGAAATCACGGCCGGCATTGGCGTCGCAGCACTTCTGCTGGCTGGCATATTGTCTATGGACGATGTCCTCTCGATTTTATCGTCGACGGCGTTGGTGACAATCGCGGCCATGTTTGTGATTTCAGCAGGGCTGCTGCGCACCGGATCAATCGAACAAGTTGCACGGAATGCGTCGGCCCAGGCCAAAAGACGGCCCACGCTGACCTTTTTTGCTTTTCTTCTGGCCGCTGCAGCGATGTCTGCGGTGATGAACAACACACCGCTGATCATGCTGATGATCCCGGTTGCGATCCGTATCGCTGCACAAACCGAGCAGTCGCCGTCGAAAATTCTGATCCCACTTTCTTATGCGGCAATTCTTGGTGGTACATGCACCCTGATTGGCACATCGACGAACCTTTTGGTGGACAGCGTTGCCCGTGAAGCCGGCTTGGCGCCATTTCACATTTTTGAAGTTGCGCCACTCGGTATCGCAGCCACAGTAGCCGGTATCATCGTTATGTTCCTGGCACGCGGGCTGCTGCCGGATCGCGCAAGCATGGCAAATGCTTCCAAATCCGGTGAGCGCCGTTTTATCGTTCAGGCTGTTATTGAAGAAGGTTCGGAACATATTGGTGTTCGAGCCAAGGATGTTCAGGTCTTCAACCAAATTGATCGCCGTATCATAGACGTGTTGCGCGGTGATGCTTCACTCCGGCGCGAGCTGGACGAGGTGATATTGTCGGCCGGTGACATCGTGGTGCTGCGTTCGTCCGTGGCTGAGATACTCTCGATGAAAGAAGAAGGAGAGTTGGAGGCGCCACGTCTTAGGAATGTGCAACAGACGGATGCCCGCCGTTCTGAAATCATGGAGATATTGATTGGTCCTGGCGCACGTATCTTAAACCGGACTTTGCGCCATCTTCGCCTGAGGCGGCGATACGGCATTTATCCAATCGCCCTGCACCGCGGTGGTACGAACATGGCCGACCGTTTTGAAACCACGCCGCTCTCGGTTGGCGACACATTACTTATAGAGGGTGCGCCGGAGGATCTTGCACGCTTTGCTGAAGAAAACGGCTTGGTCAATGTATCCGAACCAAGTGAACGCGGTTACCGGCGTTCCCGCGCGCCAATTGCCATTGGCGTGACATTGTTGGTGCTCCTGGGCGCCGCCTTTAATCTGATGCCCATTTCAGCATTGGCTCTTGTTGGCGCAGTCATCGTATTGGCGACAAAATGCGTTGAACCGGAAGAAGCGGTTCAGGCAGTAGACTGGCGTATTCTCGGGCTGATATTTGCCATGCTTACCATCGGTATGGCGATGCAACGTACGCAGCTGGTGGAATATCTTGTCGGTTTCATGGTGCCGATATTACAGGATTTGTCCCCACTTATCGCTTTGGCGGCCATCTACATTTTGACAACTGTTTTGACCGAACTTGTCACCAACAATGCGGTTGCAGTGATATTGACGCCCATCGCCATTGGACTTGCGACAGCACTTGGACTTGATCCGCGCCCGTTTGTTGTCGCGGTCATGTTGGCTGCCTCAGCGAGCTTTATCACGCCGATAGGCTATCAAACCAACACGCTGGTCTACAACGCAGGAGGCTACCGCTTTACCGATTTTCTGCGGGTCGGATTGTTGGTTGATGCGACTACTTTTGCCGTCGCAATGCTGATCATTCCGCGTATCTGGCCCCTTGCCGGCTAGCGCCCCATAGGAACGGAAAAGCTCATATTGGCCCATAGACTATCCCAGACGGCGTCACGAATTTCGGCCCGCTCCGGCGGCGGCTCTCGTAAAACCACGGCGTCCAGCATAAAGTCGTAGCCAGCTTGGATCGGGATGGTTGCGATGCCGGCATGATCGGTAAAAACTGTGTCGACGGTCACATTTTGCGAAGCGTTTCCTTCGCCATTCGGGCGCGCGTAAATCTCCACCTGAGCATTGGCACGTGGCGAACCGAGATAATTGACCTGAACCCGCATGCCTTGCGTGACATCGACATTATAAGGATTATCAAGCGCAATAATCTCGGTGATCATGCCTACTGCAACATCACTGCCAGCGCCATCACCCACAGCGACAAGGGATTTGGCATGGCGCGAGTAGGTTTCAACAAAATCATCGGTTGAAAGCTTGCGCGCCGCATGAGCTTCCAGCGCCCCTTCGAAATTCTTGTGGTCCACAAAGGCCTTGAACTTTTCAAATTCCGTGTAACGTACGGTTGAAACATCGGACTCGTAGGCGATTACCAAGAGACCCTCTTGTTGCGCCTCAAACTGGATGGCTGGTCGGTCGCCTGCTCTGCCGCCAATGTTTGAAACGGTGCCACCAAAATAGAATTCGAACCGTTCCGTGCGCGTCGGCAGATACGGGGATGTACCGCCTGCATAGTTTTCGCCCACCCTCAAATCAGCCCTTACTTGCTCATCAATCGTGATCGAAAATCGCTCAGGGTCGATCCACAGTTCGTGACTGACGGCATCAATTGTCGTAAGGGAAGTTACCATGCTTGCCATGGCGATTTTGAGCAGGGGGCTATTCGTAAAGTGCATACTCTTTTCCCTAATTTGTTTCAGCGCATCAAAGTAGCGGCTGAACCTGTGACCATTGCAACGCGTTTTGCCTTCCTGACATTCCTCTTATTTGGCCCTCTAGCGCAAGCCCATGAGGTCAGACCGGCAATCGCCGATATTACGGTCAGTCAAGACAGCGTGGACTTGAGGATTTCACTCAATGCGGAAGCATTGCTTGCCGGCATTGATCTCGATGGCTTGGTCAACACGGACGAGGCAGAGAACAACGCGGCCTATGACATGTTGCGCGCGCTATCTGCTGAAGAACTTGCAATGCGGGTCAATGAAGGCTGGGCGGCCATTGATGGTAACATAAAACTTGAAATTGGCTTCACCAGCCTGTCGCTGGATTTGCAGGAAGTTGAGGTTGTCGCCGAACCCAATCAGGAACTTCAGCGCGAGACGATCGTTATTGCAACAGCACAGTTGCCGGAAGGTGATGCCGGGGTCACTCTCGGCTGGGCGCGTGAATATGGCACTTTGTTGGTAAGGCAGATAAGCGAAGGCGCCGACGAGGAAACACTCTACACTGGCCTTCTGACGTCAGGCTCGACAAGCGAGATCATTCCACGCGGGAGCATCACGCCGACTTCAACACTGTCAACGGCGAGATTGGCTTTGGTGGCGGGCTTTCAGCACCTCATTCTTGGCTACGAACATATTGCCTTTGCACTTGCACTTTTCTTCTTCACAACAAGGGTGCCCTTTTTGTTTTGGCAGGCGGTTACCATTTTTCTTGGTCATTTGGCGGCGCTGGGCTTAGGAATTACTGGCCTTGTTTCCATTGCAACATCGACCGCTGATATCATTGTGTCGGGCGCTGTTTTCGTACTGGCGGTCGAAAACATTGTTGCTAATGGCAAGAGCCATTTGCGATTGCCGCTAGTGTTTATCGTCGCGTTTCTTCACGGCTTGGGATTGGTGTCTGCACTTCGTGAGGCTGGCTTGGAGCATGGCCAACTGGCGCTCAATGCATTCGCCTTCAATCTGGGCGTCGATGCAGGCCATTGGCTCGTGCTTGTGATCGCATTTTTGCTCATTGGTGTCACAGTTTGGGACCAACCTTGGTATCGAAAGTTCATTGCTGTTCCCGCCTCCGTCGCCATAGGGTTGGCAGGTGTCTGGTTTTTCCTCCAGAGCACAGCATTTGCCTGATCAATGCTGCAAGCCGGTTTGACTTAAGCCACTGGTTGACCTTGTCTAAAGGCCACCCATGCAACACGGACACGACAAGACATCTGGGAATAACATGCACGCTGCGACAAAAATTGTAATCATCACCGAGCGCTCGATACTTGAAGGCGTAGCAGAGTTGCTCGAGGAGCATGGCGCGACGGGCTACACCTATACCTCAGCAGGTGGCAAAGGCAGCCGTGGCAAGCGGCGCATCGACCGCGTGCCTCAGATTGCCGGCGTGCTGGAGAACGTAAAAATAGAGGTTATCGTTCCCGAACATGAAGTGGCTGAACGCATTACTGAGGCAGTAGTCGAGACCTACTTCGACGATTATTCCGGCATAACGTATGTGGTGCCGGTTGAAATATTGCGCCCGGGTAAATTCAAAATCTGATTGTGCCGGTACTGCACACTTGGTGGATCATCAAAACACCAACTCCGCCAACGCGATGTAAAACGGAATGCCGACACCGATGGCAATTGGCGTACCGACGCTGGTGGAAGCACCAATATAGCTCGCAGGATTTGCACTTGGAATGCCAGCCCGCAAAGTCGGGGGGCCGGATATGTCCGATGACAATGTTGCCAAAACCGCCAGGAGGATTACGCCGCCCGGGCTGAAACCCGTCAGCAAATGAATGCCATAACCCATGGCAAAGGCGATCAGTCCGTGTACGATCGGCATTAGTGCTGCATAGACCGCATACCATTGCGCAACGCGCCGGAGTTCGGCCAATCGTTGCCACGCTTCCATACCCATGATCAGCATCAAAACGGAGAGAAGCCCCCGGAACAACGGGTCGTAGAATGTTTCAAAAACCCGATCTGGGCGTGTAAATAGTCCTAGTAGCAGACCAAGGATAAGAGCCGACAAAGCCGATCCCTGAAGGCTTTCCTTCACAACCGTCCAGACTGATATCCGCTTGCCTTTGGACTTATCCTTCTTTTCTACATTCATGCGGGCCAAAACAATGGCAAGGACCAGCGCCGGAATATCCATGAACGGGTAGAGCGCGGGAACCCAAGCCTCATAGGCGATTTCGCTTTGCTCAAGGAGCACCATAGCTGCACCGAGCGTAGAGGCGCTTACTGCGCCAAAAAGGCCAGCAGTCGCAATCGCATCATCACGTTTGATACCTGGAAGTCGAGCTAGCGTAACAAGGCCAAGAAGCACGATGCCCGCGCCGAGGACGATGGCAGCCAGCATCGGAAGAACCATGTCGGCAAGATTGGCCTCCCGAATTTCCATGCCGCCGTTCAGGCCAATCCGCATAAGCAACATGAAAACCGCAAACTTGTAGATTGCGTCCGGGATAACAAGCTTGGAACCGGATGCAGCCAGCAAAATCCCGCCAATGAGGAATGCAAGCGTCGGCGACTGGAATTGACGGGCAACACTCAGGCCGAAGTCCATCAAAACGTCCACGATTTCATTCCCTATTCAGTCGAACCGGACGTCTTTGACGCCAGCTCGGGCTTAGCTCAAGACCCTGAAGAAGCCAAACTGCGCGGACATTTCCCAACTATTTCCAAAAAATCAGCGCGCGATGCGTCTCGAGCAAAATATATGGCTGCGCTTTCAGCAGCCTTATCATGGACAATGTGCTCCGCTTGCCCAATAAATCACCGGAGCAAGTTCCAATCTTAACATCCGGGAGCATGAGAGTGAGACACGCTTTGAAGACTTCAGTTCTTGCTGGCGCAGCGTTCGCGTTGGCAAACCTATCTGGCACTGCATTTGCGGCAGGACATTGCGCTGGCGGCAAGACCATCACCGAGGGCAAGTTGACGATCGCCACCGGAAATCCGGCCTACTATCCTTGGGTGCACAATGATGCACCTGAAGCGGGTGAGGGCTTTGAAGCGGCCGTAGCATACGCAGTAGCAGAGGAGATGGGGTTTTCCGCTGACGACGTTACATGGGTACGTACGAGCTTTGACGAGGCCATTCAGCCGGGCGCAAAGAACTTCGATTTCAATTTGCAGCAATATTCGATCACCGAAGATCGTGAGAAAGTGATTGATTTCTCCGACGCCTATTATTCGGCTGCAGCGGCCGTGCTGGTTACACAGTCAGCTGTTGAGGGCGGTCTTGAGCCGAAGCTCGACCAGCTCAAGAGTTTGAAATGGGGCGTGGTACAGGCAACAACGGCGCTGCCTGTGGTGACCGAAGTTATCCAACCTGAAAGCGATCCGCTTTTCTATGATGACAATGCCAATGCGGTTGCAGCCATGCAGGCCGGTCAGATTGATGCGGCCATTTTCGATTTGCCGACGGCGCTCTTTATTTCGGCGGTGCAGATGGACAATGGCGTTGTCCTTGGCCAGTTCCCCGCAGGGCAGTCCGACAACCCGGACCAGTTCGGTCTCCTCATGGAGGAAGGCAGCGATCTGAAGCAGTGCGTGAATGATGCACTCGGCGCGCTAAAAGCAGGTGGCAAGCTGGCTGAAATCGAAGCTCAATGGCTGCAAGCTGCCACCGATGTGCCTTTGGTTGAATAAGCAAGCTTAAGCATGAGCAGACGTGCCACTTATGAGGCGCGCCAGCGTCGGCGCGCCACCATGATCGCGTCGGGCAGCACGGTTTTGGCGTTGGCTGCGATCATCGTTTTGGTGCCGTTGGCGCCCGGCTGGCCGCGTGTGCAACAGAGCTTTTTTTCTGGCGAGGTTTTTGTTCAAACGTTTCCGAAAATGCTGGAAGCGTTCATGCTCAATATCGCGATTTTTGCGTGGAGCGCTCCGCTGGTTGCGCTGATGGGTCTGCTCATTGCGTTAGCGCGATCGGTCCAAGCCCCGGCATTTTTTCCGCTTCGGTTTTTTGGCGCGGCCTATGTGGATATTTTTCGTGGCCTGCCGGTTGTCTTGGTGATTTACCTCATCGGCTTTGGCATCCCCGGCCTTGGCCTGCCGCGTCCGTACAACTCACCTTACATCTGGGGCACTGTGGCTCTGGTGCTCACATACTCCGCCTATGTGGCGGAGATCATACGCTCCGGCATTGAGAGTGTGCATCCAAGTCAACGTGCAGCCGGGTTATCACTGGGCATGAGCGAGCGCAGCGTTATGCGTGACATCATTTTGCCACAAGCAATACGGCGCGTTGTGCCAGCAAACATGAACATGCTCATCGCTTTGCAAAAGGATGTTGCGCTCTTAAGTTTCATCGGGCCGGTGGAGATCCTGCGTCAAGCCGGGATTTACAAAAGCCTACTGGCGAATTTCACACCTTATGTGGTGGCTGCCGTGATCTTTCTGGCGGTCACAATTCCTGCGACGCGGTACGCTGATTATCTCGTAAACAGGCAGCGTAATGCCCGAAGCTGAACCAAAATTACGCCTGCAAGGCGTTATCAAGTCATTTGGCTCAAATATTGTTTTACGAGGCATCGATCTGCAAGTCGGTGAAGGCGAAATGGTTTGCCTGATTGGTGCCTCAGGTTCAGGTAAGTCAACATTGCTCCGATGTATCAACGGGCTCGAGCCGGTCGATGACGGTTGTATTTTCCTCAATGATACCGACATTGCCGAACCCGGTTTGGATCTTGGTCCTGTCCGCCAGCGAATAGGAATTGTGTTCCAATCATTCAATCTTTTCCCTCATATGACAGCGCTGCAAAACGTATTGCTGGCCCCTAAGCGTGTGCTTGGTAAAAGTGCTGAAACAATGCGGCCGGACGCAGAAGTACTGTTTGAACGTTTCGGTCTTGAAGATCACATGGCAAAATATCCTGACCAATTGTCCGGCGGGCAACAGCAGCGCGTGGCGATCATCCGCGCATTGGCCATGCAGCCGGAAGTCATGCTTTTTGATGAAGTGACATCTGCGCTCGACCCGGAGTTGGTGGGCGAAGTACTGGATGTCCTGCGCCAGTTGTCAGCTGAAGGGATGACCATGATCCTGGCGACCCATGAAATGCGCTTTGCCCGCGAAGTCGCCGATCGCATCGTTTTCATGGATCAGGGTGTTGTGTGCGAACAGGGCCCGCCAGAGGCGCTTTTCAGCGCGCCCAAGCAAAGTCGGACAAAAGAGTTTCTGGCCAGCGTATTGAACTAAGCGCGTGGGAAGCGACGTTTCTTTGTGCCAACAATCCCTGCTCACTATGCCTGTTGGACCGTCTGTCGCCATCGTTCTGCGTATTGAGCAAAAGCAGCATGATTGACAGGCCCTATCTCCACTGGAGCGTTCATTTTGGGAAACTCGTTTGATCCGAGCGCCAAAAGGGCTGCACCTTGGCTGGTTCCCGTCGCATTTCCTGCGGCTAGTACGGTGCAGTCCATGGCTGCTGCCAACATACCGCAATAGCCGGGGTTTGTCGCAAACGGACCCTCGACAACAATGGGCCCGCGATGGCCGGTCAACGACAGGCATTCGGCGCTCATCATTGCCAAATAGAAACTGAGCGCAGCCGACCGCTCTGCGCTTCCTATCGCTGGCTCTGGCCCAATCCATTGAAATTGCCACCCTTGAAACGGGCCACTTTCTGGCACGACCGCCGGCAACAACATCGGGCCGTTCTTGGCGACCTCAACCAAATGAAGATCGTTGCAAGGCGCATTTCGACCTTTGCTGATGATTTCAAACTCTCGCCCACCCATGAAGCGTGCGGAAGGCACCGGTGCGCCGAGAGCATTGACGTTTATAAGAGTGTCGCGGGCTGGGTCCAAAGACGTTGCTGAGCCGCCAACAGTCATAGCGATGACCCATGTGCCCGTCGACACAACCGAAAAAGGCGGACTGCGGCCCAAGACTTGTGCCAGCAAGGAGGCGTTGGAATCATGGATGCCGCAGTGTACCGGTGTGTGAGCAGCAAGGCCTGTCTGTTCGGCTATGTGAGGCAATAACGGTCCAAGCACATCGGCGGCCTTGCGCGGCGGTGCGATCTTCCTCGAAATGTGTAGCCGCTCAACCAATGAGGAAAACTGTCCCTTCTGCGGGTTCCAAAGGTCAGTGTGGCATCCCAGCGAAGAAACGTCGCTCGCAAGCACGCCGGTCAAGCGATAGGCCCAATATTGCGGGTAGGTAACGATTGCCTTGGTACGGGGATGCAGATCTGGATCATTTTCCAACTGCCAATATAGTTGCGCGCCCAAGTTCAACCCCATGGCCAATCTCGGAGATCCCGTATCGGCAAAGTCCGGGCGGAGTTTGTCATACTCTGAAGCAACAGTTTCCGGGCCGGTATGCTCATAATCTAAAATTGGGGCGGCAAGGCTCCCATCATCGGCGATGAGCGCGCCGCAAGCGCCGTGGGTTGTAATTGATATCGCGTCGACCCCGTGCTGCACATGAAAACGAGCCAGTGCCTCTAGCAAAAAAGCCCAGATCGCTTCGACATCGAAATGTGGATAGGGTGGGCTCGCCAGAACTGTGTTCGGCTGGGTGACAACAGCGATTTCCGACAGGCCAGCCGTTTCAACCAGCGCCAGCTTGGCATTGGTTTTGCCGATATCGATGACGGCAACCTGGGCGGGTTTCATGACATATGAAACACGGGCAACAATGGAGTAACCAACGGTTTGTTATCCGGCATCGTCTCCATGATATCAGCCATATGAGCCCACCAGCTCTGCATTACTTCATGCTGTGGCAAAGCAGCCATTTCATGATCATCGGTTCGCCACAGAACACCAAACAGTGTGTCCGTTTCTTCATCGAGATGGATCGAATAGTCCGATATGCCCGCATCCTTGAGAAGTGTGACGAGCTCCGGCCAAATCTCGTCATGACGCTTTTTATATTCGTCCCTACAGCCCGGGTTCAGCTTCATTTTGAACGCAAACTTTTCCATTTATGTCCTCCACATCGACCAGAGCCGTGGCAGGGCGATCACCGATATCAACAATATCCCGATAACGATCGACATCACGATGCCCGGAACATTGAGAAGCCCCAGGCCGAAAGTTACCAAGCCCATTACAAAGGCGGCGATGACCACGCCCGGGATCGACCCTGATCCGCCAAGGATGTTGACACCGCCCAAAACCACCATCGTGACGATCTCAAGTTCCCATCCAAACGCGATTGATGGTCGGGTTGAACCGAGCCGCGATGTCAAACAGATCGCCGCAATGCCGGACATCAGGCCAGTAAGCAGAAACAGTGTGAACTTTACCCGGCCTACGCGAATGCCGGAAAACAACGCACCGGTCGCATTGTTGCCAATCGCATAAACCGCGCGCCCAAAGTTCGTTTTGTGAAGGATGATCGCATAGATCATCGCGATAACTGCAAACAGGACAAACTCAAAAGATATTACCCACCAGACATAGCCCTGCCCGAAGAATGCGAAATCGGGCGGGTATCCGCGATAGGCTTGATCGCCCAATATGATGAAACTGATACCGCGGAAAAGGCTCATTGTGCCGATGGTAACCACGATGGACGGCAGGCCAAGCCCGGTGACGAGGAAGCCATTGACCGCGCCGCACGCAAGACCCACCGCAAGCCCTATGAGAACAAGACCCTCCGTCCCAACACCCGCTTGAACAGCTGCACCCATGGCTGTGGACGCCAGAGCAATGATTGCCGCTACGGACAAATCGATTTCACCGGAGATGATGAGTAGCGCCATCGCGAACGCGATCATTGCCTTTTCGGTAAAATTGAATGTGGCGTCACTCAAATTCCATGCATTGAGAAAGTATGGGGACGCAAAGGAATTGGCGATGAAGATACCGATTGCCACGACAAGCAACAGGCTTTCCCAACTCTTCAAACTCCGCTCAAACGGAGACTGTAGCCGATCCGGAATTGAGCGCGTCACTGTTGTCATGTCGCCTGCTCCGCCTGTTTTAGGATCACGCGTCCTTTCGTGCGATTTGCCTGAGCGTTAAGCGCCACGGCAATGATGATTGCAGCGCCCGATATCGCCATTTGCCAGAAAGGAGAAATGTTCACGACGGGCAGCGCATTGGCAATGATGCCAAGAAAAAGGGCGCCCAACAGTGCGCCGGGCACCGTTCCAATACCGCCCATGATGGAGACACCCCCGATGACACACGCGGCAACGACTGTGAGTTCAAACCCTCCAGCAACATCGACGTAGGCAACTGCAAAACGCGACACCCACAAATAACCCGTCAAACCGGCGAGAGCGCCCGAAATTGTAAACGCCCAAAACTGCGTGCGTCCGACATTGATGCCGGCGTAGGTCGCAGCATGCGGGTTACCGCCAGCAGCATAGAAGGCGCGACCCAGCATTGTGCGTGTCATGACAATGGTAAACAAGACAACGGCGCCGATGGCGAACCAGCTCAATACAGGCAGGCCGATTATCTCGCTCCTTGGGAACGCTTTGAAATTATCGCTCATCTCGTGGCTGTTGACCCACTTGCCTTCGGTCAGAAGGAAAATCGTACCCCGGAAGATGGTCATCGTACCAAGTGTCACCACGATTGGCGGGATTTCGAGCTTCCACACCAGGACACCGTTCAGCATGCCGAGGCAGGCTCCAAACAAGACTGCGATGACCAGGATAACAATGATCGGCATGTCGGGAGCGGCAATGTTGACTAGCGCCACAACCATGCCGGTCAAAGCGAGATTGGCAGCGACTGACAGATCGATACACTTGGTCAAGATCACAATCATCTGCCCGATCGCCAACAAGATCAGTGGTGAGGTGTCATTAAAAACAGAAGCCAAGTTTGAAGGGGCGATGAAAGCGGGAAAGCGACTGGCAATCACGCCGAGGACGAGCCCAATCGCGACCAGCAGTAACAATTCACGCGATGCCAGAATACGCTTCATATCGCCGTCTCTCTGATTCCAGCAGCATGCCTGACGAGTGTTTCCGGCGTGATGTCTCTATCGCCAAGCTCAGCAGCAATCCTGCCTTCGCGCATCACGATAACCCTATCGGACATGCCAATGATTTCAGGGATTTCAGAACTGACCATAATCACCGCCAACCCTTGGGCTGCCAGTTCAGCCATGAATTCGTGTACTGCGGCCTTGGACCCGATATCTATTCCCTTGGTCGGTTCATCGAGAATGATGACCTTCGGCTGTGTGGCAAGCCACTTTCCGATGACGACTTTTTGCTGATTGCCGCCGGACAAATTGCCGACGTGTGTGTCCAAAGATGCGGCCCGAAGATCAAGACGTTCGGTGTATTGCCTTGCCAGCTTGAATTCTTCAGCCAGTTTGATGAAACCCCTGCGCGACGTGCGCGCTAAGGAGGGCAAAGTCACATTTTGGAAAATCGGTAGTGCGCCAATCGTGCCCTGCTTGCCCCGGTCTTCGGGCACATACACGATCCCATTATTGACTGCATCCGCAGGCGATTGGATGGTGACAGGTTGACCATCAATTTTCACACCACCACCGGCGGGCCGGGTTATCCCGAATAGCGCCTGCATGAATTCCGAGCGCCCGGCACCAACCAGACCGTAAAAGCCAAGAATTTCGCCTCGATGCAGGGTAAAACCAATGTCCGCAAACTCAGTGGGATGGTTGTAGCCTGTAACATCAAGAACGCGCGCGCCAATATCTTTTTTCCGGTTGGGAAAAATCTGACTTACGTCGCGACCAACCATCATCTTGACAAGTTCGGGTTCGCGTACGCCTGACATTGCCCCGCGACCAACCATCTGACCGTCGCGGTAGACCGTGTACAAGTCAGCGATGCGAAAGATCTCATCGAACTTGTGGCTGATAAACAAGATCGCTTTACCTTGCGCCTTTAGGCTTTCGACAAGCTCATAGAGCTCTTCGATTTCCTTTTGGCTGAGCGCAGCGGTGGGTTCGTCCATGATCACTACACGTGCGTCAATGCTGAGCGCACGCGCGATGGCGACAAGATGTTTGTTTGCGGTTCCAAGGTCTTTCAGCGTTGCGGAAGGGTCAATGTTCGCACCGATCCCGGTAAGGATTTCGCTGGCGCTTGATCTCATTTGCCTTGAATCAATCAAGCCGAACTTACCCTTTGGTGCATGTCCAAGGAAAATGTTTTCGGCGACTGACAATTCGTCGAACAGGACGGTTTCCTGATGGATCGCTGTCACGCCAGCGCTCTCAGCCGATTGCGGTGTTGGGAAACGAACAGAGCGGCCATCAATTCTTATCTCGCCTGCATCGGGCTGATAGATGCCGGTCAGGATCTTTACGACCGTTGACTTACCCGCGCCATTTTCGCCGATCAGCGCCGTGACCTTGCCTGGATAGAGCTCTAGCGCGACATCCGACAATGCGCGCACCCCCGGAAATGTCTTGGTAACACCCGATAGCGACAAGAGGGGATGATCTTCAGAAGCGGCCTGTGAAGACACGGCGGGGTTCAGCTCCAAAAGCATGGGCGAGGTTCAGGTTCTTAAGGTAATCAATGACCTGGCGCAGGCTCTCGACTGCGCCAGGTTTTTAATGATCAGAAGATCGACTTGAACTGGTCGATGTTCGAGCTGTCGTAGGTGAAGGGGTCTGCCATTGCAGCAGTGCCTGTATCATCCAGCGTTACAGATCCCATGCGCCCCATTGGCAACTCGGCGCCAGGTCCGGCCTCTGCTCCACCGGCAATCGCATGCGCCAGCATTGTTGCGGAGTAACCAAGGTCAATGGGGTTCCAGATTGCAAAGCTCTTGGTAGCGCCGGAATCGACACATCCGGCCATCTCAGATGGAAGGCCAAGGCCGGTCACGTTGATCTCACCTATTTTGCCGGCATCGGTCACCGCCTGACAGGAGGCAAGAATGCCAACAGTCGTCGGCGCAATAATCGCTTTCAGGTCCGGATGGGAAGCCATCAAGCCTTGTGCTTCGCGGTAGGATTTGTCGGAAAGATCGTCACCGTAAACGGTCGCTACAAGGTTGATCCCATCATAATTGGGTAACACTTCCTTGGCCGCCTCAATCCAGGCGTTCTGATTGGTGGCAGTCGCGGTGGCTGACAGGATCGCGACATCACCGCCATCAGGCATGTGGTCTGCCGCCAGCTTGATGATCGTATTGCCGATCAGCGGTGTGGATGACGGATTCAGATGCATTTGACGCCCGCCTTCCGATACGCCTGAGTCCCATGAGATAACGGTGATGCCGCGATCCATGGCACGTTTGAGCGCTGGCACCACTGCATCGGGATCATTTGCCGAAATCGCAATGGCATCAACGCCCTGTGCGATCAGCGAGTTGATGACTTCGATTTGGCCTTCCGCCGTTGTATCGGTAGGGCCGGTATAGATGATTTCCACATTGCCCAGCTCGCCTGCGGCCTCCTCCGCGCCCTCGGCTGCGGCTTCAAAGAACCCGATGCCAAGTGCTTTGACCACGAGCGCGATCCGCATATTGTCCTGCGCCATGGCCGTTGAGCTCAGCATGCTTGTCGCAAGGCCAAGCCCGGCTACCAGTGTAGTAAATGTGCGACGTTTCATTATTGGTTCCTCCCTGAAAGTCACGTTTAGGTTTTTAATCGCTGAGGTGGTTGGGAGGCCGCCTCGTCCTCTCGAACGCCGCCCGCTTGGGCGACGATCAGTTTCACGTCGGCAGCCTCCAGCATCGATGCGCACTTGTCCGTTATGCCTTCATCGGTGATGACTGTGCTGATCCGTTCAAGTTGACACAGCACAAGGCTTGATCTTCGGCTGAACTTTGAACTGTCGGCCAAGACAATCAGTTCGTCGGCTTGTCCGATTAGCTTCTGCTCGGCCTGAATGAGCAGGGGATCGGCCTCCATCAGACCGATGGGCCCAAGACCCTGCGCTCCCATGAACATGCGCTTTGCATAAAAATTCTTGGTCACGTCATTATCAAAGGGAGACAGAATGATGTTCTGTTCGCGGTAGATCGCGCCACCTGACACCATGATCGTATTCTTGGAGTGCTTCAGGAGGTGCTCTGCAATCGGAAACGAGTTGGTGAAAATCTGCATTCGACGACTGGCTAGCGGGTGCACCATCTGGAACGTCGTCGTCCCGCCATTGATGATGATGCTGTCACCATCTTCGCATAGCTCTACAGCCTCTCGGGCGATGGCCTGCTTCTCGTAAATCTTGATGGTTTCGTTAACCGCAAACGGCCGACCGGCCAGACCCACAAACTGAGGTGGCGTCATCGCCTCCGCGCCGCCTCTGACGCGTCTCAACTTCTGCTGTACATGAAGCGTGGCAATATCGCGCCGTATCGTCGCTTCAGAAGCGCCGGTAAGGCTACAAAGATCAATCACTGTAGCAACAGGCCGTTCTTGGACAGCCGACATGATGATCCTATGCCGCTCTTTTTCGTGCAATCTCGCCTCCCGTTGCGATCAGGATGCGCAGATTTGCGTGGCTGTCAATCATTTTCGATCATAATCATTCATATTGCGCCGCAACATGATTGTTTTTGATCAGATTATGATTGACATATCGCCACATCAAATTAAGCCTGTACGGGCGTTTGCACGGCCATAAGCGTCAGGCTGCAGGGAGGGCAACATGCTAAAAACGGTCGAAGGTCACCTTCTGGAAAATCGATGGGACGAAAAAATTGCGACCGGTATGTCCGAAGCGGAGCTACTTCTCTATCGATCCAATACGCTCGGATCCGATAAGCGTGTGACCAACTATGGTGGCGGTAACACGTCAGCCAAGATCATCGAGACTGACCCTCTTACCGGCCAAACAGCGGAAGTCTTGTGGGTGAAGGGGTCTGGCGGTGACATCGGCTCGATGAAGCTGGACGGCTTTGCCACGCTTTATATGGAGAAGTTGAACGCCCTCAAGAAACTGTATCGCGGTCTCGATTTTGAAGACGAAATGGTGGGTTATCTGCCGCACTGTACTTTCGGTCTGAACCCGCGTGCGGCTTCCATTGATACCCCTCTCCACGCCTTTGTTCCTAGAAAGCATGTGGATCATGTCCATGCCGATGCCATTATCGCAATTGCTGCCTCGGAGAACTCGCGGGCTTTAACCCAAGAGATATTTGGCGATCGGATTGGGTGGTTGCCATGGAAGCGGCCGGGCTTTGAACTTGGCCTGTGGCTTGAGAAGTTTTGCCTTGAAAATCCGCAAGCCGATGGAGTGGTTCTTGAAAGCCACGGGCTTTTCACGTGGGCTGATAGCGCCAAAGACTGCTACGATTGCACGATTGACGTGATCAATGTTGCAACCAATTGGTTGTCGAAACGTACAGCAAACAGAGCTGCATTTGGCGGTGTAAAGCACGACAGCCTTTCACAGGCCGAGCGCCGAACAATCGCATCACGGTTGATGCCTTCTATTCGGGGATTTGTCAGCGGCAACCAATATATGGTCGGGCATTTCGACGATTCCGACCCGGTTCTAGAGTTCGTGAACGCTCAAGATATGGAGCCATTGGCAGCGCTTGGTACATCGTGCCCGGACCATTTTCTGCGCACCAAGATACGCCCATTGGTGGTCGGTTTTGATCCGGCGCTGAACAATATTGATGAGGTTCTAAAAGGACTACCCGATCAGATTGCGTCGTATCGTGCGGACTACGAAGCGTACTATGAGCGCTGCAAACACCCCAACTCGCCAAAACTGCGTGATCCCAACGCCGTCGTATACCTCGTTCCGGGCGTGGGGATGATGACCTTTGCCAAAGACAAGGCAACCGCGCGCGTGTCAGCAGAGTTTTATGTCAACGCAATCAATGTGATGCGTGGTGCCAGCGCGGTCAGTAAATATTGTGGGCTGCCCGAACAGGAAGCCTTCGATATTGAGTATTGGCTTCTGGAAGAAGCCAAGTTGCAACGAATGCTCAAACCTAAATCGCTCGCCGGACGCATCGCATTGGTTACAGGTGGCGCTGGCGGCATCGGGTCGGCGACTGCAGAACGCTATCTGTCAGAGGGCGCTTGCGTGATGCTTGCTGACATTAATGCGGAGAACCTTGCTGCCACTGAGACAATGCTGGCGAAGAGTTTTGGCTCGGACGTTGTGCGAACCGTTCTGATGGACGTCTCGAACGAGGACGCTGTTACCCATGCGCTCGCTGAAGCAGCTATCGAGTTCGGCGGTCTCGATATTCTGGTTTCAAATGCAGGGATCGCATCTTCTGCGCCGGTTGAAGAGACCACTTTGGAACTCTGGAACAGGAATATGGATATCCTGTCGACCGGTTACTTTCTCGTCAGCCGCGAAGCTTTCAAACTCTTGCGCGTGCAAGACATGGGCGGATCCATTGTTTTCGTTGCCTCCAAGAATGGTCTGGCAGCTTCCCCCAATGCGTCAGCCTATTGCACGGCCAAAGCATCCGAAATCCATCTGGCTCGGTGTCTGGCATTGGAGGGTGCAGAAGCAGGCATTCGGGTCAATGTTGTCAATCCTGATGCTGTCCTGCGCGGATCGAAGATATGGGAAGGTGAATGGCTTGACCAACGCGCCTCCACATACGGTACCGACAAGGAAGGCTTGGAAGAAATGTACCGCAATCGGTCCATGCTCAAGCGGTCAGTCCTGCCCGAAGATATCGCCGAGGCCTGTTACTTTTTTGCCGCTGACACGTCTTCAAAGTCCACCGGTAACATACTGAATGTCGACGCTGGCAACGTTCAGGCATTTACGCGTTAGGGATCCGGGCCATGAGTTATGAAAGCGCCAAAGCGCAATTTGCCGAGTGGGAAGTCGATACGGAAGCTGCCATCCGGCAGCTTCAAGATATTTCCATTTCTGTCCACTGCTGGCAGGGCGATGATGTAACCGGCTTTGAGAAAAAGACAGGCAGCTCAGGCGGCGGCATTCAAGCGACCGGCAATCATCCGGGCCGCGCGCGAAACCCTGACGAATTGCGCGACGATCTGGAATTTGCGTACGCGCAAATCCCGGGCAACCATCGTCTCAATCTGCACGCGATGTACATGGACACTGATGAAACGCCGGATCGCGACGCAATCGAGTTTCGTCACTTTGAGCCATGGGTTGATTGGGCCCGGGATATCGGTATCGGGTTGGATTTCAACCCGACATTTTTTGCCCACTCAAAGGCAGATGATAATCTGACGCTTTCACATCCCGACCAAGGCATCCGCGATTTTTGGATTGAACATGGCAAGCGAACCCGTGAGATCGCTTCCCAAATGGGCGGAGCGCTCCATTCGCCCTGCATCAACAACATATGGGTGCCCGACGGTTACAAGGATATTCCGGTCGATCGCATGGCCGCGCGGACGCGTTTGGAAGCTTCCCTCAATGAAATTCTCGCTGACAGGAAAACGCATATGCATGATGCCGTTGAGTCAAAGCTCTTCGGTATCGGCGTGGAGGCCTGTACTGTCGGCAGCCATGAATTCTACTTGGGCTATGCGATCCGCAACAAGACGCTTCTTTGTCTCGACATGGGGCACTTCCATCCAACGGAGAGTGTTGCTGACAAGCTAAGCGCCGTTGCGCTGTCACTTCCTGAGATATTGCTGCACGTTTCGCGGCCAATGCGCTGGGATAGTGACCATGTCATTTTATTGAATGATGACATTCTCGCGATGGCGCAGGAACTGGTCAGCGCTGACCTTTTGGCACGCACCTACATCGGACTTGATTTTTTCGATGCCACGATCAGTCGAACCGCTGCTTGGGTGATTGGCACGCGAAACATGCAAAAAGCTTTGCTACAAGCGTTGCTGAAACCCTGGAGGCGCTTGCGCCAGGCAGAAGATGCGCTTGATTTCACCGCCAGACTGGCGATGACCGAAGAGCTGAAAGACCTGCCGTATGGGGTAATCTGGTCTGAGTTCTGTGCAAGAAACGATGTTGCGACCGGAAAGACGCTGATAGCAGCGCTCGATACATACCAGGCGTCGGTTTCAAGCCGCTGAGGCAACGCCCGGGCGTAACCATCACCAATTAGGACATGCCCGAGGTCTTACTGCTTTATGCAAATGGCGGACCTAGAGAGTGCGAACTCTAACTGTGTTGGGTCGCACTCGGCGATTGCTTCGCATTCGCCTGCTGCTCTTTCCGCATTTTCACTGCGTGAAATTGCTATGGCGGACAGACAGGGATTCGAACCCTGGAGACGGTTTCCCGCCTACACGCGTTCCAGGCGTGCGCCTTCAACCACTCGGCCACCTGTCCACTTTGCTGCAGTATGATCGCCGCAGTGCGCTGCTGTTAAACGGTGTTTGCCGCCTGATCAACCCGCTTGTCGCGGTCGACCCGGACAAAGCCCATTGTGTGGTTGATGGCTGCAAGTTATTGAAGCGCGGTGAACCGCAGAGGCGTTTATGATCCGTTTTCTATTCCGATTGCTCGCGATGCTTCTTTTTGCTTTGGCATGCGTTTTTGCTGTGGTGGACTCTGCGCGCTCCGTCGGCGCTTCCGCGTTCGTCTTCACGCCGCTTTCTGAAACAATGGCTCTGATCCAACCTGACCTCGCTGACATTTGGGCAAGAGCGATCAACAATCTTCACCCTATGTTGAACGATCCAGTCCTTGTGACCGTGCTGCAACTACCCACTTGGTTGGTAGTCGGAACGATTGCTGCCTTATTTTATGCGCTGGGATATCGGCCCAAACGTCGTCGCGGTCGTTTCATGGTATCGTAAGGCAGCTTACTATTTTGGGAGACGCCAATGTTTTTGACAAAGATGCTTGCCAACAAAACCAATATGGTCAGCGCGGAAAAGGCTTTACCCGGGCGCGACGAGGCACTGGAAATCGCTCAGCACCATCATGTGAACGGTGAAAGCGTTCGTGGCCCTTATCCTGAAGGCTTCGAGACCATCTATTTTGGCATGGGTTGCTTTTGGGGTGCTGAGCGTTTGTTTTGGCAAACGCCAGGCGTTCATGTGACAGCGGTCGGCTATGCGGGCGGTTACACCAAGAACCCAACCTATCGCGAGACCTGTACCGGCCAGACGGGCCACGCAGAAGTTGTGATGGTCGTTTATGATCCTGAAAGCGTTTCGCTCGGTGAATTACTTCGTATCTTCTTTGAAGAACATGACCCCACCCAAGGAATGCGGCAGGGCAATGATGTTGGAACCGTCTATCGGTCGGCCATTTATACCACGACTGACGAGCAGCTCGCGGTGGTCAAGATGGTCCGCGATGATTACGCAAAAGCCTTAAAGTCATCAGGTCGCGGTTCGGTGACCACTGAGATCAAACCATTGGACAGCTGCTATTTTGCGGAAGACTACCATCAGCAATATCTGTCCAAGAACCCGGGTGGTTATTGCGGTCTTCAAGGCACCGGTGTTTCCTGCCCAATACCACAGGCGCAAAAAGCAGCCAGCCAAGCCTGATGCGCAGCAATAGGGCGCTATAACTTTAGGCTCGCATTTCACGTTTTACCGTGCCACTGTCTGGCCAAAGCGGGGTTTCCGCTTGGGCTGGGCAGGTATGTGCAGCCTTGAGTAATGGTAACACAGACAGGGAAATAAGCATGAAGCGCTTTGCTCTTGGCCTTTTGGCCGCAACTGCAATGACCGTAACCGCACACGCCGAAACACCGGCGATCGTGTATGATTTGGGCGGCAAGTTCGACAAGTCCTTTAATGAAGCTGCGTTCAATGGCGCAGAGATGTTCAAGGAAGAAACGGGTGTTGAATATGTCGAGTTTGAAATCCAAAACGAAGCACAGCGCGAACAGGCATTGCGTCGCTTTGCCGAGCGTGGACACTCGCCCGTCATCATCGCCGGTTTTTCCGCCGCACAAGCGGTCGAAACAGTTTCGCAGGAATTTCCGGAGACTGAGTTTGTTATCATCGACATGGTCGTTGAACAGCCAAACGTCCGTTCTGTAGTATTCAAGGAGCAAGAGGGTTCTTACCTCGTCGGTATCATGGCGGCCAAAGCTTCTGAAACCGGCACCGTTGGTTTCGTTGGCGGCATGTCCATTCCGCTGATTTCACGTTTCTCATGCGGCTATAAGGGCGGCGTCGTAGCCACCAACCCGGATGCAACATTCATTGAAAACTTCACGGGCGATACACCTGCTGCGTGGAATGATCCGGTCAAGGGCGGCGAAATCACCAACGCTCAAATTGCGCAGGGTGCTGACGTAGTATTTGCGGCGGCTGGCGGAACAGGCGTTGGCGTGCTTCAGGCAGCCGCCGATGCTGGCAAACTGTCCATCGGCGTTGACTCAAACCAGAATGGCTTGCAGCCAGGTTCTGTTTTGACATCCATGCTGAAGCGCGTTGATGTCGCTGTTTTCAATGCCATGAAAGACGGCATGGCTGATGGTGACTTTGCTTTCGGATTTAACGTGCTTGGTGTTGCAGAAGGCGGCGTGGATATTGCGCTGGACGACAACAACAAAGACCTCGTTTCTGAAGAAATGCTTGCAGCCGTTGAAGATGCGCGTGCGAAGATCATTTCGGGTGATATCGTTGTTCACGACTATATGAGCGACAATAATTGCCCTTACTGATCAGCAGTTTCAAAGCATTATGATGATGAGCTGTCGGTGTTTTACCGGCAGCTTTTTTGTTTTCGGATTCAAGAGCCTCCATCATGCCAAAACAAAGAGTCCGCATTGCTTCAGTTCAGATGGCGTTGGAAACGCCCAGTTCATCTGCGAGCTATTTTAATCGCCTTGAGCATTTTGTCCGTGTGGCCAGCGAGTATGGTGCTGACTTTGTCTGTTTTCCTGAACACATCACACTGCCACTGTTGGCATGTGAACCAGAGATGGTGCCTGCCGACAAAGCCGTCGACGTTCTCACAGGATATACCGATGCATGGAAGGATTGGCTGGCCAAGTCTGCGGTGAAGTTCGGCCTCAATATAATTGGCGGCTCGCATGCCGGCCGCTTTGATGACGGAACGGCGCACAATGTCAGCTTCTTTGCACATCGCGGTGGTGGGATCGAAGCCGTCACCAAGATCCATCCAACACCGGACGAACGCGATGTCTGGGGAATAGCTGGCGGTGATGGAATTGCGCCGATCGAAACGGATTGCGGCCCCATCGGCTTGTTGATCTGCTATGACAGTGAGTTCCCGGAACTTTCGCGCCGGCTGATCGATCCAAGCGAGATCAGCATTTTGTTTGTGCCCTATTTGACCGATACACGAGCGGGCCATCTTCGTGTGACCTATTGCTGTCACGCGCGCGCAATTGAGAACCAGTTTTATGTCGTCACATCGGGCTTCGTGGGCAATATCACCAACGTGGCCAATCTGGAAATGGCTTATGCGCAAAGCGTCATCCTGACACCCAACGATCATGGATTTGCGCGCGACGGCGTCGCAGCGCAAGCGGAGCCGCAGGTTGAGCAAATGATTTTCGCTGATCTCGACATGGCGACATTGATTGAAGCGCGCGCGAAAGGTTCAGTCAGAAATCTGGCCGATCGCCGACGCGACCTGTATCGCGTCGACTGGTTGAAGTGATGGGTCAATCTTATCGCCCCTGCATGGAATGCGCGCGAAGTTTTTCAAGTTCTTTGGCGGCATTTACGTGCAAGGGCTGACCCGCCAAGAACTCCACATCACCGCGATGAACGCCCATGTCGCTCAACACCCAATCCTCTTTGCCGAGCAGAGTTTTAAAGGCCTGACGGTCTTCCCACTGCCGTGCCAATGCGGTCTGGCGTGCCGCGCGAGCCCGCCACCAATCATGTGATAGCCGGATAAATGCGGAGAACAGGGCAGATAGGCGACCCTCTTCAAACCGCTGCGAATAATCAAGATGTGCCATCGGGTTTCTCCTTTTCAATGCCGATGGGTGGACAATTATGGAATCTCATGCTTCAATCAAACGAATAGATTTGACGTATTGTTCAGAAAAAATGAAAGATAGGCCATGAACGCGCCCAACAGCACCATTCAAGCAGCCAGCAATCACGCGGTTGATCTTGATCTCCTGCGTACCTTTGTTGCGATTGCCGAGACCAAGAGCTTTTCAAAAGCTGCTGAGCGTGTGTTCAGAACGCCGTCGGCCATCTCAATGCAGGTCAAAAAGCTGGAAGACATATTACAGCGCTCCGTTTTTGAACGGGACTCGCGCTCCGTATCGTTGACGCCCGATGGCGAAATCCTGTTGACCTATGCCCGGCGCATGCTCGCGCTTTCCAATGAGATGATGGCGCGCTTTATCGTGCCGGATATGGCCGGGATCGTTACGCTTGGCGCGCCCGATGATTACGGTCAGCGCATTATGCCGGAGGTGCTGAAGCGCTTTGCGGACACGCATCCGAATATTCGCGTCAATGTGGTGGTGGAATCGTCCGAACACCTCGTCAAACGCTTTGAACGCGGCGAGTTGGACGTCATGGTTTATACCGCCCAAGATGCAACGCCCGATCCGGGTGCGACCGTCCTTTTGGAGGAAGATCTTGTTTGGGCGGGTGTGAAAGGTGGTTCGGCCCATATGCGTGATCCATTGCCCGTTTCCATGTGGGAAGACACATGCGCCTGGTGTCGCCAGGCGACCGATGTGCTTGTGAGCGAAGGCCGAAGCTATCGCACCGCCTACAAGACATCGCACACCATGGCCCAGCGCGCGGCTATTGTTGCCGATTTGGCAGTGGCGCCTTTCCCAAAAGGCTTTTTGGAAGAGCCGCTCGTCGCGCTGGGGGAGGAGCACGGCCTGCCGCCCCTTGGCAAATATCAAATCCGCATGCGCACCAAGGAAAATCACGGCAAATGCACACAGGCCGTTGCTGACCATGTGATGGGCGTCTTTGCGTAGACCGCGCATAGGCCAACGCCTTCGCGCTCCGTCCTGAAGCCGAATTGAGCAACCTTCACAATGCGAGGCCTTGCCGTGCGCTCAGAAAGCGCCAATGCCTTTTCGTGTGCAAGGCCAACAAGGCCCCGCGCGGAGATTTGATGTGACGGGTTGAGAATCTGTGGCACACTCAAGTCAAGCGAAGCGCCGACGTTGGCCGGCAAGCGCATTGCGCAGCAATCGCTGAGAGGCCGCCCCGAGCCTTCGCGCGGCGTCGCGCTCCGGCGTTCATCACTCGAATTGATATCATCAATTCGCGGCCTTCGGCCACCGTTCTTCACCCTCTTCATCATTACGGCACCTGCGTCCGCAACAATGGCGAAAAGAGCCCGCAGCGTTGCTGGCTGCGCATTGCTCAGTCCGCATAAGCCGACCCTCTGGACGCAACTCTCCAAAGACCCGACCGCTCCGCTGCCAATCTTCCGACGGTTTGACGCGCCGTTGTGATGAAGAATGGTGCGGCAAGGGTAAGGGGGGTTGAAAGGCGGTCGATAAGTTTGTGCCTCTTATGCGCAATATGAAGAAAATTGGAAAAGGCGGCTATGCGGACGAAGCTACTTTCAAAGCAAGGGAACTCACACAGCGATTATGCCTTGAAGATTGGTGTACCGAGATCAACCTCTTGTCTATGTTCTGTTATGAATGGTGGTGGAATTGAAGAAGTGCGACGATTTAGTACGAGACCTTTTGCTCAGAGTTGAGGAGCGCCTCCCCAAGCAAACGGGAGATCCATTGTCGGCGAAGGATTTAATGTACTCTGGTGACGAGACTGTCTCGGTGGCTTCCGAGGAGTTCCTAGTCGCAAACGAACACCTTAGGTTATTGATGGAGAAAGGCTTTTTGGATGGGTTTGAAACCGGTGCTTCAAGGAATCCATTCAATCAAACCATTCGGGTTTGGCGCCTTACTTGGGAAGGCCACGAGTTTCTTGATAGGATTCGGGACCCGGAAATCTGGAGCAAGACAAAGGAGGGGGCCGTGGCGTCTGGCGGCTTCTCGTTAGAGATTATCGGAGCTTTGGCAAAAGGTTTGGTGAAGCAAAAAGTTCAGAAACACACCGGCATTGAGATCGAATTCTAAGCTGTTGTATCGATTGAGTCCGGCTGCTCTCAATTTGGTAGTAATGGGCTCCTAGCTGCCATTCAGCGATCAAATAGCAAGCCACGCCTATACCAAAGCCTGTGCAGAACGAGCCCGGATTTCGCTTTGCTTGCGCAAGGATGAAGGCGGTTGCTAGGCCGCAGCCTAACCCCCCAGCGGCAATTCAATCACCACCGTTGAAAAGTCGCGAAGGCTCGGGAACAGATAGCGGTTGATCAACCGGTCACCATCCCTTTCGATCACATAAAAACCGGTTTCATAGCGCAATTGTGAGCCGTCCATCTCGGTCTCATCAATCACCTTTGTGCCGTCCCATTCCAGCGTCGCACCATGGCCCGTCAGGACAACATTTTCGCCATCGACGATTTCAACATTCATCAAGACTTCGCGCAATCGCGTCGCAAACGCTTCATGCTGCTCGGGTATGATGGCTGTGCGGGGGAGCAGCGAATTTTCGATGGTGTAGTTATCTCCAAAAGCCTGCTCGGCGGTCATCCATGCGCGGCAGCTGGGGCTCGATAAAACTTCTGATACTTTGACGCCCGCAATCTCAAAAATCTTGCCCATCAACTTGGCTTCTTCAATCCCGCGCCGGGTCAGGCATGTTGCGCGATAAAAGTTGGATTGCTCATCAAGCGGGTTCAGCTCGCTATAGAGTTCATAGGCATCAAAGGCCGCTGAATCGTGCCAGCGTTCGCGCTGCGCATGGCGAATATGAAGAATATAACCGCCCGCGATGATCTGCTCGGCCCAATAGCGCTGTACTTCTTTTTCGGCGTAGATTTCATCCAGATTGAGCGTTTGATTGGCAAATGTGTCGGCCTGCTCGGCCTCCTCCTCAGCCCCGTCCAACAGGGTATAGACAGTATAGGAAGTCAGCGCCGAGATAATCGCCGCAAAGATCATCAAGCCAGAGGCCATTGCCAGAAAACGGCTCATCCCTTTCACCTGATGCTCACTGCAGAACCAAGGACTGCGTTATTGAAGGGTGACGGTGTAGGGATAAGCCAATATGTATGGATCAGCGGGAGCTGCTTCAAACGTCTCACCAATGTCACACTCAGCAAGATCAATCACCGGCCCGCGGCTTCTGGGCAGTACAAAGCGCGCATCAAGATCCAGAGCTCTTCTTGGGGGCGTATCAGCAACATTCAAAGTGCCAATTCCTTCCAGGCAGGATTGAAGACCGCTGTCGAAAAGGCTGACACCTGGATCATCTTCGCGATGGCGGCGGATCAATGATTTCGAATTGCTGCCGAAATAAATGCTGAAACCGGCCTGGACCGAAGTGGTATCATTGCTGAAGGAGGCGCTTGCAAACACCGATGGTGAAATGCCGCCCGTATCAAACATGGCTTCAGCGCCAACCGTACCGGCGGTTTGGTTGAAGCTGTGGTCAACGCCGCCGTAAACGCGGAAATTGTCCGTAACGTAATAACCAACTTCGCCCGACAGGTACAAATATTCTTCCTGGCCGACACGCTCAACATCGAGGAAGTCGGCACCGGCCATGGCCTTGGCCGTAAACTGGCCAAGATAGGCTTCGCCTTCGGCTGCAACCCGTGTGTTCCTCACATCGATTGTGTCAGTCTCGATGCCATAGTCATAGTCAGCATAGTGGCCATAGATGCCGAGCAAACCGATGCTCGGGTCACGCCAGAAAAGGTGACCACCGATGGCAAAGGCGCTGACGTCAATATTGTCGAGCGGTGATGTGCGATCAATCGCGCCGTTCAAATAACCGGCGTCAATTTGAACGCCAAAACGTTGGCCGAGCGGCGCAGAAACCGCACCTTGAACATAGCCGGCGTCGCCGCCGAGAAAGTTCGTTGTGTCGGTATCTTTGAAGTCGGTGTAAAGATAGCCGAACTCGAGCTTGCCGTTGATCTCCGAAACGGCCGCGCCAGAATGACGGTCTTCAAATTGATCGTCTGAGATATCGAGAGTTGTGTCGGCGGCGTATGCCAGACCAGTCGCGACAACCAGAACGCCAAGCGCAGTAAAACCGCTCAACCGGTTACGGTTTTTCAAAATAGTTTGACGCATGTGAACAGACCCCCCACAGGCACGCTCTTGTTAAGCTTTTATTAACCCGTGCTATCACCAGTGTTACAAAGTGGCAATCGCTAAGTGACGTCGCCAACAATAGGGTTAAGCGACCAACTCGCACTGCGCGCGCAGAGATTTTCAATAAAGGACGTGCCGCTCCTTAGTGCGCGCCATCCCAATCATCCGCCGCCTGAGCATCAACGGCCAATGGCACACTCATGCTAACGGCAGGCATTGCGGCGTTTTCCATGATCTGTTTGACAACCGGAATGGTGCTTTCAACCTCTGCTTCCGGCGTTTCAAAGATCAGTTCATCATGAACCTGAAGCAGCATTTTTGCTGACAGCGAAGCATCACAAAGTGCCTGCTCCATGCGCACCATCGCACGGCGGATGATGTCGGCCGCAGACCCTTGAATGGGAGCATTGATCGCCGCGCGTTCGTTAAATGCGCGTACCGATGGGTTGGATGAACGGATATCAGGATAGTGTGCACGGCGGCCAAAGATCGTCTCCACATAGCCGTGCTCACGCGCAAAGGCCTTGGTGTCGTCCATATAGCCTTTGATGCCGGGAAAACGCTCGAAATAGGTTTTGATGTAATCCGATGCCTCAGAACGCTCGATTCCAAGATTGTTCGCAAGGCCGAAGGCAGAAATTCCGTAGATGATCCCGAAATTGATCGCCTTGGCGTTGCGCCGCACCTCAGGCGTCATCTCAGCAAGTGGCACGTTGAACATTTCCGATGCTGTCATCGCATGAATGTCAATCCCGTCAGCAAAGGCCTGTTTCAGCTGAGGAATGTCGGCGACATGTGCCAGCACGCGCAATTCAATCTGGCTATAGTCAGCCGAGATCAGCTTGTTGCCTTTTTCAGCAACAAAGGCTGTACGGATACGCCTTCCTTCCGCGGTGCGAATGGGGATGTTTTGCAAGTTCGGGTCGGAGGAAGATAAACGGCCTGTCGACGTCGCCGCCATCGAATAAGAGGTGTGAACCCGGCTGGTCTGAGGGTTGATGTAACCGGGCAACGCGTCCGTATAGGTCGATTTCAGCTTTGTCAGCTGACGCCAATCAACGATTTTGCGGGGCAATTCATGGCCTTCCGCGGCGAGATCTTCCAGTTGTTGTGCGCCGGTTGCCCATTGACCGGTCTTGGTTTTCTTGCCGCCGGGCAGGCTCATCTTGTCGAAAAGGATTTCACCCAACTGCTTGGGCGAGCCCACATTGAATTTTTCGCCGGCTAACTGATAGATTTCATCTTCGAACCCGGCAGCCTTTTGTGCGAATTCACCTGACAGGCGCGACAAAATTTGCCGGTCGACCGAAACACCGCGCTCTTCCATGCGCGCCAGTACCGGTACCAACGGTCGCTCCAATCGCTCATAAACACGCACCAGCCCTGCAGCTTGCACCCGCGTTTTCAAAATCCGCCAAAGCCGAAGCGTAATGTCGGCATCTTCCGCAGCATATTTGGTAGCAACATCAAGCGCGATCTTGTCGAATGTGACGGCCTTTTTGCCTGTGCCCGCAATGTCTTTGTAGGCGATAGGTTTGTGCCCGAGCCATTTCTCCGACAACGTATCCATGCCTTGGCCGCCATTGCCCGCATCAGCAACGTAAGAAAGCAGCATCGTGTCATCAAAGGCTGCAATATCGACGCCATAGCGATGCATCACGAGCCAATCATATTTGATGTTCTGGCCAATGATCAGGATTGATGGGTCTTCAAGCAGCGCTTTCAGCGCAGCCAATGCATCATCAAGCGGGATTTGCCCGTCCAGTAGCTCTCCGCCGCCGAGCAAATCATCTTCGCCCTCTCTATGCTGGAGCGGCACATAACAAGCTTCGTTTTCTGAATGCGAAAGTGAAAATCCAACCAGATTGGCCTGCATTGCGTCCAGCGAATCGGTTTCCGTGTCGAATGCGACAACACCGGCCTCACGTGCTTTGGCTATCCATTCGCCCAGTGTTTTGAGGTCGCCTACACACTGGTATGATTCCGTATCGAACTGTGCGGAAGCTGCGGCTTCAGCCCGTGCGTCTGCAAGTGCCGCCGGGCTCCAGCCATCAGATCCAGATGCCACATCACCATTATCACTTGCATCCAGATCAGGCCCACGCGCCGCGCTGCCTTCCGCAACCGAAACGCTTGCCGCATCAATGTCGCCAGCATCTGAGCCTGTGGCCTCGGCTACCCGCCGCGTGAGCGAGGTGAACTCCATGGCCTTCAAAAAGCCGATAAGCTTTGGTCCATCTTGGGGTTCGAGCGACAGCGCGTCCAATGGCAGGTCGAGGGGCGTGTTGACGTCGAGCGTAACCAACTTTCGAGACAGGATAGCCTGATCTGCAAAATTGATGAGGTTCTCGCGTCGCTTGTTTTGCTTGATTTCAGAAGCGCGCTCCAAAAGCGTGTCGAGATCTCCATACTCATCGAGCAGTTGTGCGGCGATTTTCGGGCCGATGCCCGGTACGCCGGGAATGTTGTCGGTTGAGTCACCCGTCAATGATTGCAGGTCAATCATTTTTTCCGGGCCGACACCGAACTTCTCGATAACTTCCGCAATCCCGATTTGCTTGTCTTTCATCGTGTCGTACATCGACACATTGTCACTGACGAGCTGCATCAGATCCTTGTCGGAAGACACGATGGTGGCCTGCGCACCGGCAGCTTCAACTTGCTTGCAATAGGCCGCGATGATGTCATCGGCCTCATAGCCCTCGGTTTCGATACACGGCACATTGAACGCGCGCGTCGCTTCGCGAATCAAGCCAAACTGAGGCCTCAAATCTTCTGGCGGCTCGTCCCGATTGGCTTTGTATTCGGCGTAAAGATCATTGCGGAATGTCTTGGACGAATAGTCAAAAATGACGGCAAAATGGGTCGGTGTAACGCCAACATTTGTATCGCGCGCATTTTGCAGAAGCTTCCAGAGCATGTTGCAAAAGCCTGATACCGCTCCCACTGGCAAACCGTCAGACTTGCGTGTCAGTGGCGGTAGGGCATGGAAGGCACGAAAAATATAAGCCGAGCCGTCGACGAGGAAGAGATGATCACCGGATTTCATGGACAAACGCTTAGCGCGCGATGATCAGCGCGGCAATCATCATCGTCACAAGCGTTGCAAATCTACCGCCATCACGGTTTTTTCATGAAATCGCCTAAAATTGGTGCTTCGCGGACATTGCCTGACATTGGGTCATTTTGTACTTTCCGCCTGCGAGGGAGAGCCGAAATGTCCGCCAAAAAGATTTTCACCGTCCTGCTTGCTGTCAGCGTTGCCATGCCAACGGCTGGTTTTGCATCACCACTGGGTGGTCTGAAACTGCCTGCTGTCGACACCAGCCAACATCTGGTTTTGGTCAGTGATTCCGAAGAACGCAAACGCCGTCGTGAGCGACGCAAGCAACGCCAGGAAAAGCGAGCACGGATCGCTGTGGCACCCAGCACTCAGCAGGCTCAAAGCAGACCTGTGGCGCCGATCCGGAAAATCCGTGGGCCTCAGTTTCTGAACTATCAGGTTGCTGCGCTGCAGAATGTGCCCTTGGCGGCACTTATTCCTGACATGGCCAGTACCGGCTCCATTACCGCTGCAACACTCGCGGCGCAGTCAACACCGATCACATTGCCGCCTATGGTCGTGCTGGACGGTTCTGCACCGCCGATTGCCGGAGTCAAAACGAAAACGGCTGAGGCTGTTGAACAGGCTGAAGTTGCCCTACCGGAAATGACGCTTCTTGGTGACCAGCCGCCGAGCTTCGAACAAGCGCCCAGTGTCCCGGAAATGACCGTTCTGGAAGCTGCGCCGGTTCGTTTGGCATCGACCGATCTATTTGAACTGGCAGCCCAAGCACCGGTTGATGGCTCGATTATGGTCGAAGCCGACATTGCCGACGCTTTGCGCGAACTTTACGCTGAACGCCGCGACTTCATCTGGTCCGATGGGCATACCATTAATGAAAATGCCAATGCTTTGCTGGCGGAATTGGGCGACGCACAGAGCCATGGGCTCAATAATGCTCACTATGCTGTTTCGATGCCGGATTTGTTGGATGCGCCAGTGGAACGCGCCCGCCAGTTGATCGCCTTTGATGTGGCAGTGACTGCGCGAGCGGTGCGTTACGCACTCGACATGAAAAACGGTTCTATCGAGCCTAACAAGATTTCCGGTTATCATGATTTTGGCAAGGAGCGGCTTGTTGCAGCTGAGGCAGCTGCCGCTCTGGCCACCGCGTCAGATGTCGATAGCTGGTTTGACAGCATCACGCCGCAGCAGGGCGAGTATCGCACGCTTCAGGCTGAGCTGGCATCCCTGCGTGGTGAAACCGATAATATTCTGCCTATTCCGTCGAAGATTTTGCTGCGCCCCGGCGATACGAATGAGGCGCTGCCTGCGGTCATGCAGGGCATGGAACGACGCATGTCTGCCGAAACCCGGGAGAAACATCTCGATGTATTGAACGCATATGCCGGCGGCACCGACTACAATGATGGGCTGGTTGAACTGGTCAAGGATGTGCAACGTGACCTCAACCTGAAACCCGATGGTATTGTTGGGCCGATGACTGCCTCGCGCCTTGCGTCACAATCAGTCGCCTCGAAAGTTGAGCGTTTGGAAATGGCGCTTGAGCGGCTGCGTTGGCACCCGGAGGCCTATGGTGAGCGCCAAGTTGTGATCAACGCACCGGAATACCGTGTGCGCTACAAAGAAAACGGAGAAACCAAACTCGCCATGCGCGCCATCGTTGGCAAAAAGTCCAACCAGACATATTTTTTCCACGATGAGATCGAGCATGTCGTCTTTAACCCCTATTGGGGCGTTCCACAGTCGATCATTGTGAATTCTTATCTGCCCAAGCTGCGCGCTGATCCAAGTTACCTTGATCGCAACGGTTTCGTGGTGACGACCCAATCCGGCCGTCAGGTCTCATCTTCATCCATCAACTGGGCACAATATGGCGGCAAGGTTCCATTCAATGTGCGCCAGAAGCCGGGCCCTAGAAACGCACTTGGCGAGTTGAAGATCATGTTCCCGAACCGTCATGCCATTTACATGCATGACACACCGGCCCGTAACCTGTTTTCACGCGATGCCCGTGCATTCAGCCATGGCTGCGTACGCTTGCAAGACCCGCGCGCCATGGCGGCCGCAGTTCTTGGCAAAAGCGTTGGCTATGTTGAGAGCCAATTGGGCGGTTATGAAAAGACCGAGAAAATGTCAGCGACCATTCCGGTCTGGGTCGGCTACTTCACAGCCTGGCCCGATGATGACGGCAAGGTTCAATACCACGCCGATATCTATGACCGCGATGAGCATCTGAAAAAGGCTATGGAAAAGGTCGCCGCCGCCCGCGCGGTCTGATCAACTCGTCGCTTCAAAACACACAGGCGCATGGCCGGCGCGGATCATACCGATTTGCGCCGCCGCTGCTTTTGACAGATCAATAATCCGCCCTTTGATAAAGGGACCGCGGTCGTTGATACGAACGACGACAGATTGCCCGTTGTTGCGGTTTGTCACACGGACCCTTGTTCCAAATGGCAGCGACCGGTGCGCGGCTGTCAGGGCGCTCGGGTTCATCATCTCGCCAGAAGCTGTCTGAGACGTCAGCGCATACCAGCTGGCGCTGCCACATTGGTCGGCAGCCTCCGCTTGTTTGACATTGTTAAAGGAGATGGCGCTAACCGCGCCAAGTATCATCAGCCCACATGCGGCTGAAGGCAGTCTTGTAGTCCGGATTGTCAAAGGTAAAGCCCAGTTCTTTTAGTTTGGCGTTCGAGACGCGCTTGTTTTCGCCGTAAAAAGAACGGGCCATGGGCGACAATGTGGCAGTTTCAAAATCAATTGGCGGGGGCACATCAACTTTCATTAAAAGCGCTGCATATTCGACAACATCCTGCGGCGGCGCGGGTTCATTATCGGTGACGTTGAAAACACCATCGGCTTGTTGCGCGCCCAAAAACATCAGCGACCTGGCAATGTCATCCACATGAATGCGGTTGAACACCTGGCCCGGTTTGACCAGACGGCGCGCTGTGCCCTTTTCGAAGTTACAGAAGGCGTTGCGGCCCGGGCCATAAATGCCGGAAAGCCGCAAGACTGCCAATGGCGCACCATTGGCGCGTGCCAGTTGCTGCCAAGCTTCTTCCGCAGCAACCCGTTGGATCGAGCGTTTTGAGACAGGGCGCGGTTCTGATGTCTCATCCACCCAGGCACCATCATGATTGCCGTAAACGCCAACTGTGGAGAGATAAGCCATCCAGCCGGGGTTCGATGTGCCAAGCGTTTTACCCAGCGCATTCAAAACGGGATCGCCCTCCTCGTTGGGGGCAATAGACTGCACGATCACATCCGCGCGCTTGATCAGGTCGACGAGGTCGTTGCTGGTTTGGCCATCAAACAGGACCGGGTTTAAGTAGCTGCGTATGTTCTTAGCAATGGCGTCCGGAGATCGGGTCGTGCCAAAAACTTCCGCACCAGCATCATGCGCGAGTTTAGCAAACACCTTGCCGGAAAAGCCTGCGCCGAAGATCAGCACTGTCTTGCCGCGCCAGTAAGATGAAGAACCCAATGCCATCGCTTAATTCCATTCCAGCAAAACTTCTGCGGACTTCTCTGTCGTGATCGCCCTTTTGCGGCAAGCTTCAATTTCCTGATCAGACCCCAATTGGCGCATCGCCCAGGCAGCCATGGCCCGGACCTGCTCAGAGGTGTCATCAATTAGCTGGTCGACAAGCGGTAGCAATGATTTGTCACCGCTATTGCCCGCCGCGATCAGGCAGTTGCGAACGAACCGATCGCGCCCGATCCGCTTGATCGGCGACCCGGCAAAGCGCTGGCGAAACGCTGCATCACTCAAGGAAAGCAGCTCGAATAGGGGCGGTGAGATCATGTCTGCGCGCGCTTGTAGTTTCAATTCACGCGCTGTGACGGCAAACTTGTTCCAAGGGCAAACCGCAAGGCAATCGTCACAACCGTAGATGCGATTACCCATTTTCGGCCTGAGCTTTGGATCGATGATCCCGTCATGCTCGATGGTGAGGTAGGAAATACAGCGGCGCGCATCGAGTTGATAAGGCGCGGGGAACGCGCCCGTTGGGCACACGTCCAGGCATGCCCGGCATTGGCCACAATGGTCGGTTTCCGCTTCATCCACCGACAGCTCCATATCGGTCAAAATCACAGCGAGGAAGAACCATGAACCGAGATCACGGCTGACCAAATTGGTATGCTTGCCCTGCCAGCCAAGCCCTGCTGCCTGCGCCAGTGGTTTCTCCATGAGCGGGGCAGTATCCACGAAGACTTTCACGTCGGCTTTGGTCTTCGCTGCAAAACGACCTGCAACCTGCTTCAGTTTGCCTTTGATGACATCATGATAATCTCGGTTGTGCGCATAACAGGATATCGTACCGGACGATGCATGGGTCAGTGCGGCAAGTGGATCATAGTCATCCGGTCCGTAGGCCATGGCTGCAATGATGGCGGTGTTGGCTTCCGGCCACAGCACCTGTGGGTTCACCCGCCGCGCCAGAGTTTCCTCCATCCATTGCATCGTGCCGTGAAAGCCTTGCGCGATGAAATGCTCGAGCCGTTCTTCCCAGTCGCTTGAACCTTGCGCTCCGGCGATACGCACCTGATCAAATCCTTCGCTTTGCAGGTCCTGGATCAGTTCGGCTTTTGCGCGCTCTGGTTTCAGCGGTTTTTCCTGTTCCTAGAAGTCGAGGTCCGCATAGTGCGAGACGGGTGTCAAACCGCGTATCCGGTCGGTGAGCAACGGTCTAAAGGATGGGCGTGATTTAACGCGCGCGTACCAGTCTTTTGCGGCAGGCAAGTCTGCCCAAAGCACTTCGCCCATGTAGTCAAGCACGCTCAGGCTGGCCGCTGCACTGAAGTCAGCAATCGAAATGCTCGAACCGCCGAGCCAGTTGCGGGTCCCGGCAAGCCAATTCAGGTAAGTCATATGCTGTTTGGCGTTGGCACGCGCTGCGCGCAGCACGGCAGAATCGGGCGCTCCGCCGCCGCCCTCTGCGGCCTGCTCCAGTTTGCTAATCCGTTCGCGCACCATCGCCCGACAGACATCAGCTTCCAGGCGTGTCGTGAACCAATCGACCAAACGCCGCACCTCGGCGCGTTCCAGCGGATAGTCCGGCATAAGGCGCGCGTCTCGCATCATTGGCCCGCGCGTCTCGTCAAGATATTCGGCAATAGGAATGGCACCGATCACTGGCACGCTTGCCTCTGCAATAAGTACCGGCAGGCTATTTGCGGGGTTCATCGCCACAAACTCCTGACGGCGCCGCCAAGTCTGCTCTTCGACCAAATCAAACTCGACGCCATACTCGTTCAGCAGCAGTCGGCTGAAGCGGGCGGGGGCAGACATGGGGTGATGAAACAGGCGCATGGAATCAATAAACCTCGGCCCGTCTTAGACCGTTCCTCCAATCCCGGCAATCGCGTTCAAGCCTAACCGTCAAAAGCCTCTATGTCGGCCAGTGATGGTAAGTCCGCGCCGCGGCGGCTACATGTGATCGCCGCTGCTTTGACCGCAAAGGAGCCCATTTCAATAAGATCAACATCGCGCGCCAAACCTTTCTCACACGCACTTTGTGCGGCCAGATAGTGCATTGAGGCCGCCATGAATGTATCGCCTGCGCCAACAGTATCGATAACATTGACCTTCTGGCCCGGAACAGAAACCAGCCGCCCGTCAGCGCTCCCAATGAGGGCGCCATCGGGCCCTTTGGTGACGATGCAAATGTCTGCACCGGCGACCAACGCTTTTTCGATGAACGCTTCAATCGGCTGATCGGGATAGATGATCCCCAAGTCCTCATCACTGGCTTTCACCATGCCCGCAATGGGTAACAGTTCATCGGTCGTTTCCCGCCATGGTTCGACTTCCGGCACCACCACGAGACGCACATTGGGATCGTAGGTGATGAAGTGTGTATCGGCATTTTGCTTGGCAAATTCGCGCAGCGCGCGCCCACTCGGTTCAAGAACGGTGGCGAAGGAACCCAGATGGATCAGCCCGTCGCGCGGATCGAGATCACCGGGGATATCTGACATCTCCATAGAACAGTCGGCAGTACCATTTGAATAAATGGAATAGCTGGGGTGGCCGGTTTCATCGGTTTCAACCATCGCCAGTGTTGTTGGTTGATCTGCCGCGACACAATATTCATCGCTGATCTGGTTGTTCGCCATGAAATCGCGCAAGCGCTGACCGAAGGCGTCATTGGAAATGCGCGTAAAGAGAGATACCCGGTTGCCCATGCGTGCCAGGCCCAAAGCCATGTTCAGTGGTGAGCCACCGACGACACCGTCCACCGTCACGCCATGCGGGTTGCCGCCATCTGAGGGTTTGACGAACATGTCGTAGAGCGCTTCGCCGCAGGTAATAAACATCAAGCTGCTCCCTTGAGTACTGTTGGGCGGGCAGAAATTTCGACGAGCCGTTTCTCTGCGATAGCCGTCTCGGCTGCGGCACCCATTTCGACAGCCATGGCACCATCATCAAGCGATACGGCGGGCTGTGACTGCGTCTGGATCATCTCCGCAAAGGCCAAATGTTGAAAGTAGGTACTACCGTGATGATCGCCCGCATTCATAAGGTCCTGGTTGATGGCAAGCTCTTCTTCAGTTCGGTTTTCACCGCGTCTTGGATAAACACCAAAGTGGGAGTGCCGCGGGTCGGCATCGGGGTTGAAGCGTGCAGGCCCCGGAACGCTTGCGACCAGTTTCGCTTTGTCGCCAGTTACCGACACTTGCTCCTGCCACCACGAACCTTCCGCAAACATGCAAAGATCGAGGGATGAGCGCATACCATTTTCAAAATCGACCACCACAAAGGCATTGTCGACGACAGGTTTGTGTCGCGGGTTTTTCAGATCATCGACGAAATTGACGCTTTGCGCGCCGGATGCATAAAGCCGCGTGGGCTCGGAACCTGTCAAATGCCGCATCAGATCAAAGAAATGGCAGCATTTCTCGACCATCGTACCGCCTGTTCTGTCATATGACCGGTTCCAGAACTCAACCTTATCCAGAAATGGAAAACGATGCTCCACAATGGAGACCATATGAGGCTGGCCAGCGGCGCCGGCTTCTACCTCGTCGACCAGCCGCGCGACGGCTGGCATGAAGCGATACTCCATGCCGACCCACACCGGTGCAAGGCGCGCGCGCGCAATCTCGACCATCGCCCAGGCTTCCTGTGGCGTTGTCGCCGCCGGTTTTTCCAGCAGAATCGGCTTGTTGGTTGCCAGCAATCGATCCATGACGCGGGCATGCGTGTCGTTGGGCGTCACAACGACATAGGCATCAATGCCGCCGGCTTCTGTCAGCTCATCGAGTGTCGTGAAACTCTTGACGTTTGGACTACCGAAGTCGATTGCCATTTGTGCGCCTTGAGAACGCATAACGGCGTCGGTATCGACCACCGCAGCGACCTCGGCGTCATCGAGCAACGAAATGTTGCGGATGTGCTCCTGGCCCATCATGCCTGTTCCGATAACGGCATAGCGTCGCGCCATCTGTGTCCTCCCAAACGCAGCATTGCTCCATTACCGCTATTTGTCGCCAATTCAAGGCTTTACGCTTTCTGATTGTCGACGGTAGTTAAGATTGCCAGTTATTGTTGGGGAGGAGATATGGGAGAGGCGGAAAAGACGGTGCTGATCACGGGCGCGGCGCGCGGTATTGGCCTGGCAACCGTACGGCGTTTTTTGGTGGAAGGCTGGAATGTCGTCGGCATAGACAATCGTGGTGACGCACTTGAGCAAGCCTTCGTCTCGCTCAAGAGCAACCGCGCGCGTGCCATTGCCTGCGATGTCTCCAAACCCGACGACGTTGAGGAAACGGTGCGCATGTCCGCTTTCTTGTTTGGCGGTCTCAACGCGCTCATCAACAATGCCGGGGTCGCTGATTTTGCTCCGGCTGCTGATCATGATTATGCGCTGTGGCGCTCGGTCATGGCGACCAATCTGGATGGCCCCTTTCTTATGACGCAGGCGGTCGCGCCATTGCTTCGCGACGCTGGTGGCGGCTCTATCGTCAACATCACCTCAATTTCCGGTTTGCGCGCATCGACCATGCGGGTGGCATATGGCACCTCAAAAGCCGCACTGGCGCACCTGACCAAGCAGTATGCCGCAGAGCTCGGCGAGTGGAACATTCGTGTGAACGCAGTTGCGCCCGGGCCGGTTGAAACGGAGATGGCCAAGAAGGTCCATTCCCCCGCCGTGCGTCAGGCCTATTATGACGTTCTGCCTATTCCCCGCCACGCCGAAGAGCACGAATTGGCGAACGCAATCTGGTTTCTGACATCTCCCGAAGCCAGCTACATTACCGGACATGTGTTGGCTGTTGATGGCGGATTTGACGCGGTTGGTATCGGCATTGCAGCGCTTCGCGACTAGCGTTTCTGAAATAGGGTGACGACCCTATCCAGATTCTTCGCGTAAAATCGTAGACAATGGATTATGGTGACGCGGGGTAAGCGGGAGGCTTTTATGAGAAAACACCTATTTCAAGGCACAAAGACGATTTGTGCTATCTTGCTGATGGCAGCAACAAGCGTGACGGCGGCTCAAGCTACAAGCGGTCCGGGCTGTCTTCGGGTCGTAAATGTGCCAGCTGGAGATGTCCTCAATGTTCGCGCGGGCGCATCGGCCAACTCAGCCATTGTTGATCGCATTGACCCCTATGCCCAAGGCATTCTGGCGCTTCGCTCGCAGTGCATTCCGTTATCGCGGCCGTGGGGATCTCGCTGGTGCTCTGTCACACACTATAACGGCAACTCTGTCGTCGATGGTTATGTCAAAGCCCGGTTTATTCGCGATCAGGATTGTCCATAATGAAAGCCTTGTTCATTAAAATAGCCACGATCTCGGCAATTATGCTCGTCACGACCGTGACTTTGACCAAACCCGCAGTGGCCAGTCTTTGCGTGGTCAATGTTCCATCTTGGGATGTGTTGAACGTTCGCGAACGCCCAAGCGCTTCTGCGCCGATTATCAATACGCTTAAGCAGGGTGAGCATGGACCGATTTGGGCCAACGGGACATGTGTGCCCCGCGATCGTGCGCCGGGCTCACGTTGGTGTCCAATCATGATCGGCGCTGGTAGCGGTGTCGGTATGGGATGGGTGAAAGCGCGCTACATCGCTGACTGCTGAGCGTTTGGCGGAGCCGACTTTGAGTCATCTCTAGCTGCAGAACACAAACCGGACGCGGAACGAAAGTCATGACAGCCGAACACATCCATCAGCTTACGCCGTTCGTCATGGTGTCGGATATGGACCGCGCATTGCGTTTCTATGAGGGTGTACTCGGATTTCAGTGTACGTTTCGCGCTGAAAATTACGCATTTGTTTGCTGGGGTAGCATAGCAATGCGTTTGCTCGAAGCTGATCCGGACTGTGATCTCTCCGATGAGCGGCGACAACAATCTTGCTATGTCGACGTTAACGGAATCGATTCACTTTACGAAAAGCTGAAGCCTAAACTCGACGAGCTGCCTAAAGGGCGCGTGCGTGCGCCGTTTAATCAGGAGTATGGGCAACGCGAGTTCCACGTGATCGATGAAGATTCGCTTTTGATCTTTTTCGGTGAGCAGATTCAGTCAGTTTGAGAGCATTGCCGTCAGTTGCCCGACAGCTTTACGCGCCCGTCTTCTGATGTCATTTTCAGAGGGTGCCTGCATTTGGCCGGTGACAATGCGGACCTGAAGGTCGCCAACCAGCAAGGATAGCCAGGTTTCGGCGATGTCGCTGGCATTGTCCGGATCAAGACTTCCATTTGCAGCTGTCTGCTCAATGAGCCGTGTGATGAGCGGCAATACCGTTTCCCGACCGTTCTGCGAAAGGGCCCTTCCAAGCGTACTTGTATCGTGAACATCGCCGGCTGCTGCGCGGTTAAGCGCAATGGCGCGTTCGCTGGTCAGAACTGACAAAAGACGCTCGCCGACCGGGATCAATACATCCAGCCCCGTTTCATGCATCGCATCGCTTTGTACCGTGTCGATCATGGATGTGATGCGGTTGGCATTGTCTTCAACCAGCGACTTAAACAACCCCTGTTTGTTGCCGTACCACTTATACAACGTTTCGTTTGAGGCGCCGGCGCGGCGTGCGATTTCCAGCATCGATGCGCCTTTATAGCCCTTTTCGGCCAACACCAGATACGCTGCTTCTTCAATCGCCAGGCGGCGACGGTCGGCGTAGCTGGCCTCAGTGCTCTCTTTGCTCATGAACAACCGCGTAGTTTTAGCTTGCCAAAAAACGTAAAGAGTTATACGGATATGTCAAATCGTACAAAATAATACGGATGCATGATATGACACGTCTTTCTTCCCTAGACACCGCCTTGGTGGTTCTGATCATTCTTCAACTGGTTATGATGTTTGCCATGTTCTTCCAGGCACCGCCGCATCCGCCTTATGCGGTTGTGCCCTTTGCGCTGGGACCGTTTTTGGCGGCGTCACTGGCTTCTTGTATCGCTGCGCTGCTGCGCGGCGGGCAAAGCACACGCTCGGGCCAAATACTCACCATTGTAGCGTCTGTGCTGGCCATGGTTTCCTACGGCCCACAAAAATGGTTTGACCCCATGACGCATCAGATATGGCCGGCAGTGCTTACAGCACAAATCGCTGTGGGCATAATCGCTTACAAACTGATCACCAGCCGGTCAGCGTCAGAATTCTGAACAAAAAAGGCGGGCCAAACTGCCCGCCATTTCACGCTTAAACTGTAAGATATCAGGCTGCGGCTTTAAGCTCCAAACGCTTCTGGTGCAGGATCGGTTCGGTATAACCGGATGGTTGAACCAGCCCTTTGAGCACCAGATCAAGCGCTGCTTGAAACGCAATACCATCAAAGCCCGGTGCCATCGGCGTATAGGCCGGATCACCCGCATTTTGCGCATCAACCACTTTGGCCATCTTCTTCATCGTTTCAATGATCTGCTCTTCGCTCACCACACCATGCAGAAGCCAGTTGGCCATATGCTGTGATGAAATACGCAATGTCGCTCGGTCTTCCATCAGGCCCACATCATTGATGTCCGGCACTTTGGAACAACCAACACCCTGATCGACCCAGCGCGCGACATAGCCCAGAATACCCTGCGCATTATTGTCGAGTTCGGCCTGAATATCTTCTGGCGTCCAGTTTGGTCGCATCGCGACGGGGATCGACAGAATGTCATCCAATGAGGCACGACCGCGCTTGCTCAGCTCATCCTGAACGCTGCCCACATTGACCTGATGGTAGTGCGTGGCGTGCAGTGTTGCCGCCGTTGGAGATGGCACCCATGCGCAGTTCGCCCCAGCCTTTGGGTGGCCGATCTTTTGCTCAAGCATGGCGTTCATCAAGTCAGGCATAGCCCACATGCCCTTGCCGATTTGAGCGCGCCCACGCAGGCCGCAGCTCAGGCCGATATCAACGTTCCAGTCTTCATAGGCCTTGATCCAGGGCGCACCCTTCATATCGCCTTTGCGGATCATTGGTCCTGCATGCATGGACGTGTGCATTTCATCACCAGTGCGATCAAGGAAGCCGGTATTGATAAAGACCACGCGCTTCTGAGCCGCGCGGATACACTCTTTCAGGTTCACCGTCGTCCGGCGTTCCTCATCCATGATGCCCATCTTGATGGTGTTGGCGCCCATCCCCAAGGCGGCTTCAACGCGGGTGAAAATCTCGTTGGCAAAGGCGACCTCTTCAGGGCCATGCATCTTCGGTTTGACCACATACATGGAGCCTTCGCGCGAATTCTTGCGCCGACCGTTCGGGCCAATATCATGCAGCGCAATCAGCGCGGTGCACATGGCATCCATGATGCCTTCCGGAATTTCGCTGCCGTCTTTGAGCAAGATCGCCGGGTTGGTCATCAGGTGACCAACATTGCGCACCAGCATCAGCGCACGACCGGAAGAAATCCAATCGCCTCCATCAGCAGCCGTCATTGTCACATCGTCATTGAGCTTGCGGGTGATGGTTTTGCCACCCTTTTCAAAGCTCTCTTCCAGATCGCCTTTCATGAGCCCAAGAAAGTTCGTGTAGACGAGTGTTTTGTCCTCGGCATCGACGGCGGCAACAGAATCTTCGCAGTCCATGATGGCCGTAACTGCGCTTTCCAAAGCAACATCAGCAATATTTGCCGGATCGGCCTTCCCGATTGGATGGTTCGCATTGATCACGATGTTGATGTGCATGTTGTTTTTAACAAGCATCAGTTGATCAACAGCACCTCCCGCCTCGCTGAACGCGACAAACTGGGACGGATCGGCAAGGCCGGTTTCGCCACCACTTGTTTGGCAGAGCAAGACACCGTCCTTAATGGTAAATCCGGAGAGATCTGCCCAAGAACCACCAGCCAACGGCGCGGCTTTGTCCAGAAAATTCTTGGCCCATGCGATCACGCGTGCACCGCGGGTTTCATCATATCCTTTGCCCGACGGCAAATCGCCCATCGCATCGGTGCCGTAAAGTGCGTCGTAAAGGGAGCCCCACCGCGCATTGGCGGCGTTGAGCGCAAAGCGCGCATTCATAATCGGCACAACCAGCTGCGGCCCTGCAATGGTTGCAATCTCCGCGTCCACATTTTCGGTCTGAACCGAAAAGTCAGGCCCTTCTTCGACTAGGTAACCGACTTCCTTCAGGAAAGCTTTATAGGCTTCCATATCGTTCGGCATGCCATTGGCTTTGTGCCAATCATCAAGCTGCGCCTGCAGGCTCTCGCGCTTTTCAAGCAGAGCTTTGTTTTTCGGCGCTAGATCATGAACAATCTCGGAGAACGCTCTCCAGAAATCATCGGCATCAACGCCCGTACCGGCCATCGCAGTACCTGTGATGAACGCTTCAAGACCTTGATCGACCTGAAGGCCATATTTATCCGTGCGTGTGCTCATGATCCTCTCCATTTCCCGTTGCCGGTCGAATAAAGGCGCGTGCCGATTTGTGTCAATGCAGCACGAGTGACAATCATTATTAACATTTCGGATAAAATGGCGGTGTCACTTGGCCAGGCTTGGTCGCGCCAAAACATCGGCAAAAACCGTGGCGCTCACAAACTGTTCCAGGCCGTCAATCTGCACGCGTTTAATATCTTCACATATGATAACTTCCGCTTCTTGCGCACCAGCCTCCAGCGCGGACTTTTCCGCCAACTGTCGAACAGCCGTGCGTGCCGCATTGAGCGCGCTAGCTTCATCGCGGTGATTACGATCATCGTCTGACAGATCACCACCCAAAATACGAAAGCGGCCATCATCGCTAGGCGCTACTTCCAGTTTCTGCGTGATGCGAATTTGCCCGGTGACAGCACCGACAGCATTAGCCACATCAGCATGCGCCGGAACGATGGAGAGCGTATTCAGCTTCTCACCAACATCAGGGTAGTAGGCTTGCGCGCCAGCACCAAGTCCGATGATCGGTCGATCAAACTGCACCGAAAAATTGGCGATACCCTTTTCACCTTTCAATGCCTGTTGGGCCAAGTCGGATTTAGCGAGCGTCCCACCATTTTCTCCAAGCGCAGTCTCCAGACACCGTTGCGCACTCAAATGGACAAGGCGTTCAACAATCCGACTAGCTAACGCGTTGCCGGAGGGCGCAAGCGGCTTGCCGTACCCATCTTTTTGCTGCGCTAAAATGTCGATACCGAGCTGGGCGGCTTGCATGTCCCAATGACTCATCTTCCCGAGCACATGTTGCGCATCCGAAGGCGTCACGGCGCTGAGGCTGGCCAAACCGCGTTTGATAAGGGCACGCAAGCTGGCTTGAGCGCTTTGTCCCTTCAACACATCGGAGGCAGGCTGAGGCGTAGCCGGCAGTTGATTGAGCAGCGCAAACTCGGTCTTGGAAAGTCCAGAGATCGGGCGATCAGCTAGGTCACGCTTCCAGACAAAAGTGCCAGCCAAGCGATCAGGAAACGGTGCACTCAACTGCTTTTTTAATGCAGTGATGACGGGTTCCCCATACATCTTTCCCAGAAGTGAAAGCGGGATGACACGTTCCGGCCCGAGCTCGATTGTTGGATTAAGCCGGTTATCGTCCAGCTTGACGGCACTGTCGCCACCAAGGCCGTACGTCTGCATGGCGATAGCTTTGACCATGGTTCGTAGCCCGCCAACGGTTGCGCCACTGGGGTCAATCTTTGGCACACCGGCCTCCAAAAGCGCGATATCCGTGGTGGTGCCGCCAATGTCGGAGACCAACGCTTGATCACAGCCAGTCAGAAAATGTGCGCCAACAAGGCTCGCTGCTGGGCCGGACATGATGGTTTCGATCGGCCTTTGTTGCGCAAATTTCTGGGAAACCAGCGAGCCATCGCCACGAACCACCATAACCGGGCAGCTGATCCCTAACCGGGTTAACTGCGTTGCCACGGCGACCATCAGCTGATCGATCAGGGGCACGAGCCGGGCATTGAGCAGCGTTGTAAGCGCCCGCCTTGGTCCATCCAGTTCGGCAGAGAGTTCGTGGCTGCACGTGACGGGTTTACCGGTTTGGTGCTGCAACGCATCGCGCACTGCAATCTCGTGCTCGGGATTACGCACTGCAAAAAGCCCCGCCACCCCATAGCCAGATACGTCGGGCAAAGCCTCCGCGATTCGTACCATCGCACCATCTAGATCAAACGGCTTGGCCCGCCCATGCACGTCATGCCCGCCGGGCACAATAAGAACCGGATCACCACCGAGTGTCTCGCGCAAACCAGCGCGATCAAGATCGCGATCCTCAAACCCGATCATGATAAGGCCAGCGCGCTCGCTATGGCCCTCAACCAATGCATTGGTGGCTAGTGTCGTGGAAAGACAGACCATGGCGATGTCACCGGCTGATACCGGACTGTCTGCAAACAAGGCCGTCAGCGCTTCACCGGTCCCGATGGAAAGATCATGGTGCGTTGTCAGCGCTTTGCTTTTGACAACGACGCTTTGTTTCTCATCATCAAAAATGATGGCGTCGGTATATGTGCCGCCCGTATCAAGGCCGATGAAAAAAGGCATGGCTTTCCTAAAAACCTGCCCCTAGCGCTTGCGCACTTTCATCGGCAAGCCGTTTTGTGCCTGAACGGTCAGTTTTTGGACGGGCCACGGATTGAGGCCCGGCGTTGGCTCAAAGCGAAACTCTTTCAAGAGCAGCGCCAGCGCGATCACCGCTTCCTGCAACGCAAAGGTTGCGCCGATGCAGATGCGTGGCCCAACGCCAAACGGCAAATATTGAAAGCGATCAATGGAGTCGCGGTTTTCGGGCCAAAAACGCGACGGCATAAACGCATTCGGGTTGACCCAATAATCGCGATGCCGGTGCAGCACCCAAGGCATGACAAGCACTGTATTGTCCTTGTCGATCTCCAGCGTTTCGCCATTTGAGAACGTCAAAGTTTCGCTTTCAATCGCCTTCCGATTGATAGTGGCTGCCGGCGGATAAAGGCGCATGGCTTCCTCAAATGCCGCGCGAGTTTTTGGCATTTTGTCGAGCCACTCAACAGGTGGCGGGTCACCTGCAAGCACAGCGTCGATTTCGTCATCAATCAGCGCCAAATCATGCGGCGAGTTGGCAAGGCAATAAAGCGTCCAGCCCAGCGCCCGAGCAGTCGTCTCGTGACCTGCCCCGATAAAAGTGATCAGATTGTCTTCGATCTCATCGGCAGAAAGCCCGTCCGGTCCCTCGGCATTCAACAATAATGTCAGAAAATCGTTCTGAACGCTTTGCGGATCATTCTGCATCTTGCGACGGCGTTCTTCCATTGTGCGACGAACGACGTTGCGAAACTTCTCCATGACCCGACGCCCCCGTAAACGCTGAATACGAGGCAACCATTCTGGCGCTTTTAAAAGATCGAGTGGATCGACCTGGCCCATGGTGGACAGCAGGCGGTCGACATCGTCAGCAAAGTCCATGCCCTCGGTCATAACTTCATCGGAAAACAGCGTGACTGCGAGCACTTCATAAGTCAGCTCGGTCATGTCGACGGCGACATCGCGTACCGTTTCTTCCTCGCGGTAGCGATCAAGAAATTGGTCGACCCGCGCCTTCATCATGTCAGCAAAACCGCGAATGTGTTTGGGCGTAAAGACAGGGGCCATCGCCTTGCGTGAACGCTTCCAGACATCGCCTTCGGCGGTTAGAAGCCCGTCGCGCAGGATTGGACGCAGGATAAGCTGACGCACGCGCGCCATGTCAAAGTTCTTCACATTATCCACGAGCACATGCCGGATCAGCTCCGGGTGATTGGCGATGATTGTTGTTTCATTGAACAAAGCCGCCTTGATGTGCGTCATCGTGTAGGATGGTTCACCCCAAAGTTCGAGCGGATTGCGCATCACCGTTCGAATAACTTCGAGGCGCGATGGTGGGCGCGTGCGTGGCACGGGATGCGGCGGAACAAATGGTTGCGGCTTGGTATCCAAGAAACTCTCCTTGCCTACGGGAGAGAATATGGCGGTCTAGCTGGTTAGTTCAAATGGTCTTGTTGTGACAAAGTGCAACATCTGGTGCGCCGAACAGGAGCGGCGGATCTCCTTCTTTCCAAAGCGAGAACTTTGACATGGCGTACCCGAACCGTTCAGACGCCAGAAACTCATCCAGCCAGCTGATGACATGCGGCCAGGGTTGCGACCAGAACCAGTCCTTGTCCACATGCGCATACTGGCGAACAAACGGCAGTACGGCATAGTCAGCCCAGCTGGGACTGTCGCCTAGCAGCCATTTGGTTTCTCTCAGCCGTTTTTCATGATCCATGATGGTTTGTGCCGCTATTTCGCGCTGAGCTTCAGCGTCGATTTTCTCATCAGGATAGCGATTGGGATACTTGTAGCGATCAAGCGCGCGTTTGAACGGCCCATCATTCCGGTCGATCAGTGCGTTGAGCGTCGGTTGATTGACATTAAGCCACCCATGCGGATCATGCTTGCACAAAGCCCAAGCACCAACGTCGCGACTCTCATCAATGACGGTGCCGTCTTGCAGCACCAGAACAGGCACTGTTGCTTTGGGTGATGCGTCGATCATCGCTTGAGGCTTGTCTCGCAATAAGATCTCGCGCAGCTCAACAGTGATGCCTGCGCTCGCAATTGCCAGTCGCGCGCGCATAGCGTAGGGGCACCGTCGAAATGAGTAGAGGATCGGCATTGGTGTTTGGTTCATAGAGACCTAATTATGCACGCATCGCCCACCAATCAATTCACATAAGAACGGGGAATCAGCCATGAAAACGCGCAAACTTGGCCGCACGGGCATCAACGTGCCTGAAATTTGCCTTGGCACCATGACGTGGGGATCTCAGAACAACGAGGCCGAAGCTCACGAGCAAATGGATTATGCGGTCGAGTGCGGCGTGAACTTCTTTGACACTGCCGAGATGTATCCGACCACGCCGTTCAGGACCGAGACACACGGCAACACCGAGCGCCAGATCGGTACTTGGTTTGCTGAACGCGGCAAGCGCGATGATGTGATTTTGGCAACGAAAGTCATTGGTCCCGGTGGCCATGGGATAGACGACGGGCGCCCCAACGATTTCAACAAGGTTAAAGCAGCCTGTGAGCGCTCATTGAAGCGGCTTCAGACCGACTATATCGATCTTTATCAGGTGCATTGGCCGAACCGTGGTTCTTATCACTTCCGTCAGAACTGGGGCTATGCGCCTTGGAAGCAGGACACAACCAAAGCACTTGACGACACAAACGAGATTTTGCGTGCGTTGGATGAATTGGTGAAGGAAGGCAAAATTCGCCATGTCGGCCTGTCAAACGAAACCGTCTGGGGCACGATGCAATATCTCAAATTGGCCGAGAAGAATGGTTGGCCACGCGTCGCCTCGGTTCAGAATGAATATTCCATGCTGCATCGATTGCATGATCTGGATATGGCCGAGATGAGCCATCATGAAGATGTTGGCCTTCTGACCTACACATCGCTGGCTGGCGGTTTGCTGTCGGGCAAATATGAAAATGGTGACATTCCGGAAGGTTCGCGCGGCGCGATCAATCCGGGTCTCCATGGCCGCATCCATGAACGTTCGGCGCCTGCAACGACAGCCTATCTTAACATCGCCAAGAAACATGGTCTTGACCCGACTCAGATGGCGTTGGCTTGGTGTCTTACAAAGCCCTTTGTTGCATCAATCATCATCGGCGCAACATCGATGGAGCAGTTGAAAGTCTGCATCGACGCAGAGCAACTTCAATTGTCGGACGAGGCAATTCAGGATATTGAGACGGCTAATCAATATCATCCGATGCCGTTCTAACCGAGCGATCAGGCCGCCTTTTTGGCGCTGACCTGATAGTCTTTGATGGCCTCAAACACGATGTCGGGCGCGCGCTCGGCCTCGTAATTGAGCGAGAACGCATTCTCGGCCAAGAAGACAGGATCGCCATCCAGATCACGCGCGATCGAGGCACGCTGTTTGTTGACGAAGTCATCCAAAGCCTCACGCTTTTCAGACGATATCCAACGGCAAACGGAAAATCGGGCGGCTTCGAAGGCGACAGGAAGGCTGTATTCAACATCGAGCCGCGCTTCCAGAACATCGAGCTGCAGCGCTCCAACGACGCCCACGACCGACGGTGAACCATCTTCGGGGATGAACAGTTGAACCACACCCTCTTCAGCCATCTGCTGGAGTGCTTCGGTCAACTTTTTACCCTTCATGGCGTCCTTGAGCCGCACACGGCGTAAGATTTCTGGCGCGAAGTTGGGTACGCCATGGAAAACCAATGGTTCGCCTTCAGTGAGCGTATCGCCAATGCGCAGCGCGCCGTGGTTCGGAATGCCAACCACATCGCCTGCAAGCGCGGTGTCTGCAGTTTGGCGTTGGTGCGCAAAGAAAAACTGTGGCGCAGAAAGCGTGATCGCTTTGCCGGTGCGCGACAATGTCGCCTTCATGCCGCGATTGAGTGCTCCAGAACAGACGCGTGCAAAAGCAATGCGGTCGCGGTGATTGGGATCCATATTAGCTTGGATCTTGAACACAAAGGCGCTGAGCTTGGGTTCGGTCGCCACCACTTCCCGGCTTTCCGCTTTTTGAGCCTTTGGCTGGGGCGCAAATTCGCCGAGCGCTTCAATCAGATCACGAACACCAAAGTTACGTAGTGCGGAACCCCAGTAGACAGGCGTCATATGCCCTTCCAGATAGGCCAGTTGATCAAACGGGTTGCACGCTTCGCGCGCCAGATTGACCTGATCTGCAAATTCCTCGCGCTCATTTTCTGGAAGCAAACCGGCCGCGCTGTCGGCTTCTGGCCCGTTGACCGGTGTTCTTTTGGCCTGCTCATCTGCTCCGCGCACCGCATTCTTGGAAAGATGATAGGTGCCGCAAAAGGTCTTCGCGCGACCGATTGGCCAAGTGACCGGCGCTGTGTCCAGGGCCAGCTTCTCTTCAACCTCGTCCAGAATTTCAAAAGGATCACGGCTCTCACGATCCATCTTGTTGACGAACGTGATGATCGGGATGTCGCGCAGGCGGCAGACTTCAAAAAGTTTCAGTGTCCGCGGTTCGATACCCTTGGCGGCGTCAATGACCATGACCGCAGAGTCAACCGCTGAGAGTGTGCGATAAGTGTCGTCGGCAAAATCTTCGTGACCGGGAGTATCCAGCAGGTTGAAGACATTGTCGCCATACTCGAAGGTCATCACGGAAGTCACCACCGAGATACCGCGCTCGCGTTCAATTTTCATCCAGTCCGACCGCGACTGGGTTCGGTTCTTCTTGGCTTTTACCTCGCCAGCAAGCTGGATGGCACCACCAAATAGCAACAGCTTTTCAGTCAGCGTGGTCTTCCCGGCGTCCGGGTGAGCGATGATCGCGAAGGTGCGCCGGCGCGACACTTCATTTTTGAAATCAATGGGCATGGTAGCTCAGCTTTTTGCGCGGTGATTGGCAGGCGTTGCGTTTGAAGTCAACGGAACGCGGCGGATGCACTCTTGACGCCGTTGTTAATCCGTTTGATCAGGTCATCATGACCGTTCCACTCATTGACATTTTTCAATTGCCGCATGCGCGCGAATTGCCATTGCCTGCCTATGAAACGCAAGGCGCCGCCGGGATGGATTTGCGCGCTGCGATTGCACTTGACGAAGCCTTGTCTTTGGCACCAGGCGAAAGAACACTCGTTCCAACCGGCTTGATCATCGCCATTCCATCTGGTTTTGAGGGCCAGATAAGACCTCGTTCTGGATTGGCTTTAAAGCACGGCATCACATGTCTGAACACGCCGGGCACCATTGATGCAGACTATCGCGGCGAGCTAAAAGTCATTTTGATCAATCTGGGCCAGGAGCAGTTTTCGATAACACGCGGCACGCGCATCGCCCAATTGGTGATCGCCCCGACCATACAGGCGCAGCTTGTGCCTGTTGACGAACGACCTGCTGACACTGATCGCGCTGCCGGTGGTTTTGGTTCAACCGGATTGATTTGAAATGAATGTTGGCCACATATGCGTTTGCAAAAAGCTGCTTGAACGATAGATGGGAATAGGCAGGTGGATTGGACTAATTTTGCAACCTATGCCGTAGCGCTGGCCATCGCTGCGATTATCCCGGGGCCCGGTGTGATTGCGCTTGTTGCCAATGCACTTGGCGCAGGTTTCCGCCACACGGTTCCGATGCTGCTTGGCCTGACACTTGGTGATGTTATCTATCTCGCTGCTGCCATTCTGGGTTTGGCGTACCTGGCCAACACTTTTGGGACCGCTTTTGTCGTTATCAAATATTGCGGTGCCGCCTATTTGGCCTGGATGGCTTTCAAAATGTGGCGCGCCGGGATCACGAGCAAAACGGTGGAAGCCAATGCCGGGCGCAACGCGATCGCAACTTTCAGCGCGGGACTATTCGTAACCCTGGGCAATCCTAAGACCATCGTCTTCTATTTGGCACTTCTGCCCAATTTAATGGACTTGTCTTTGGTCACGCCGCCGGACTTCGCCCTTTTGATAGCGCTGACATTTGTGGTGCTGGTCATTACCATGACGCCATACATCGCATTGGCAGGAAAGGCCCGCTCTCTTTTGCAGACGCCGCGCTTATTGCGACTGATGAACCGGATTGCCGCAACTTTCCTTGGTAGCGCAGCGATCACCATCGCGGCCCGCAGCCACTAACGCGTTACGCTGCAATCTTCATGCTTTGACTGCTCATTCGATAGGATATCGCTTCTGCAATGTGGATGCGCCCCACATCATCGGAGCCATCGAGATCCGCCAGCGTGCGAGCAACTTTCAAGATGCGGTGATATCCGCGCGCTGAAAAATGCATCTTGTCTGCAGCTTCGGCCAACAGATCGATGGCGCTCGCATCAGCCTTTGCAACATCTTCAATGATTGATGTTGGGCAATGGGCATTTGTAATCGAACCATCACCAAGTAGGCTGGTGTAGCGTTCGCCTTGACATTGGCGGGCTTGCGCCACTCTTTCGGCAATCTGAGCGCTTGTTTCGCCGGTTCGGTTACGGATCAAGTCGCCCGGCATGATGGCCGGCACATCAATGCGCAAGTCGATACGGTCGAGTAATGGGCCCGAAATACGCGCTTGGTAATCGGCTGCGCATTTGTGTCCGCGCGCGCAGGAATGGCCGGGTTGCCCCGCCATGCCACAGCGGCAGGGGTTCATGGCAGCGATCAGCTGAATTTTTGCAGGATAGGAAACCCGATGATTGGCGCGTGCAATCACGCATTCGCCCGTCTCCAACGGTTGGCGTAAACTGTCGAGCACTTGCGGTGTGAATTCCGGCAACTCATCGAGAAACAAAACACCATTGTGCGCCAGAGACACTTCGCCGGGTTTAACGCGCAGACCACCACCGACCATCGCAGCCATGGACGCTGAATGGTGCGGTGCACGAAACGGTCTTCTGTCAGTCAAAGCTCCGCCTGCTAGCTCGCCTGCCACCGATTGGATCATGGAAACATCGAGCAATTCGCGTGGTGAAAGTGGCGGCAGGATTGAGGCCAGCCGCTGCGCCAGCATGGACTTGCCCGAGCCGGGTGGTCCACTCATCAGCAGATTGTGCCCTCCACCAGCAGCTACTTCCAGCGCGCGTTTTGCAGTTTCTTGCCCTTTGACGTCGGCCATATCCGGCAGGTTGGCAGGCAGTGCATGGGAAACTGCAACTGGTCGAGACAGAACCTGCGTACCGCGAAAATGGTTGGCAAGGCTGATAAGCGAAAGGGGCGCCAGAATATCCATGTCCGCATCCGCCCAAGCCGCTTCCGGCCCGCATGGTTTTGGACAGATCAAGCCTTTCTCATCAGCATTGGCAGCAATCGCTGCTGGTAGCGCGCCGGTGACGGATGCAATCGTTCCGTCCAGCGACAGTTCGCCCAACACAACATAACGCGCCAAAGCATCGCTGGGGATCGCGCCGAGCGCAGCCATCAAACCGAGCGCTATTGGAAGATCGAAATGCGACCCTTCTTTCGGCAGATCGGCGGGCGCCAGATTGACCGTCACTTTTTTCGGCGGCATCGAAAGGCCAGACGCGTGCAAAGCGGATTGTACCCGCTCTCTGCTTTCAGCAACAGCCTTGTCCGGCAGGCCGACAATATGCATGCCCTGCTTGCCAGGTGACACCATCACCTGCACATCAACGCCAACGGCCTCTATGCCTTGAAATGAAACGGTCGATACACGCGATACCATGAGCCTGCCCCTGAAATACAACCATTACGCGTTAAATTGTGGCCTGCCCCGCCACAATTTCGCCTGCTAGAGCTGCAGTAACGCACAAGTTTCCGAACAAGTAAAGAACATATTAAGAACGAATACTTGCTCTAGTTGCAGTCAAGTTGTACTCGGTTGCAGAGCAAGAACGTGCTTGACGTAACGTTAGTTTGCTTTTCGTCTTTCCACCGCATCCCAGAAAAGGGCAGCGATATCAGCACCGCCAAACTTCTTCACCTCCCGAATGCCGGTCGGTGATGTGACGTTGATCTCGGTGAGTCTGCCGCCAATGACATCGATGCCCACCAAAATCTGTCCCATCTCTTTCAGGCGCGGCCCGATGGCGGCACATATCTCCAAATCGCGCTCGGTCATTTGGTCGGCGGTCGCTTTTCCACCCACATGCATGTTGGAGCGTGCATCACCCTCTGGCGGAACACGGTTGATAGACCCAACGGCCTCGCCATCGATCAAAATCACCCGCTTGTCGCCCGCCCGCACATCCGGCAGATATTGTTGGATCATCAATTGCTCGCGCGACAAACCGCCAAACATTTCAAGCAGTGATGACAGGTTCTGATCATCCTTGCGCAAAAAGAAAACGCCTGCGCCGCCATTACCGAAGAGTGGCTTGACGATGATGTCACCAAACTCGGCGCGAAACGCTTTGATTTGCTCCATATCGGTTGTCACCAGCGTGGGTGGCATCAGTTCCGGAAATTCAGTGACAAAGATCTTTTCAGGCAAATTGCGCACAAAATGCGGATCGTTGACGACCAACGTATGTGGATGCACCCGCTCCAAAAGATGCGTGGTCGTGATGTAATGCATGTCAAATGGTGGATCCTGCCGCAGCAACACAACATCGACGTCTTTCAACTCAACGCGTTCCTTCGGCCCTAGATCAAAATGATCACCCTCAACATCTCGCACGCTCAGCTTTTGCATCATCGCAAACACAACGCCATCGCGCATGGAAAGGGCATCCGGGGTGTAATGCCAGAGTTCATGGCCGCGCGCTTGCGCTTCAAGGCACATTGCGAAAGTGCTGTCTCCAGCGATCTGCACCGTAGAGATGTGATCCATTTGTATGGCGACACGCAGATTCATTGGTTTCCCCGATGCGAATAATTATGCAATGCCAAATTGGGCAGCGTGGTTTTGAATGCAAGCCTTAAGGCGTGTGAATTGACGGCACATGGAAAGGCCAGCGGCGCGGCAGCACGGCAATCAGATCATAGCGGATCGACAATTGGCCAAAGTCAGGCTGACGGCTGAGCCAGATATCGCCTGCCGCTTCGATCCGGCGCAGAGCGGTAGGCGTGACAGCTTCCATCGCTTCACTCAGTGTTCGGCGCGCTTTGACTTCTACCATGAGGATAAGCATCCCGCGTCGAGCGATGAGATCAACCTCACCCGCCTTTGTTTTGAAGCGGCGCGCCACCACGCGGTAGCCACGAAGCAGAAGCGCCAGTTCAGCCAAAATCTCCGCCCGGCGACCACGGCGTTCTGCCCTGCGGCGTTGGTCGGCGCTCCGTTTAGCCATCGCCTTCTTTCATGGCTAACAGGCGCCGGTAGAGGTCGGCTTTGGCAAGGCCGGTTTGCTCAGATGCGGACTTGGCAGCCTTTGAGGCAGGCATCTGCGCCGCAAGATCAGCCAGCAGAACGTCCAACTCTGCCTCAGAATACTCGGGAGCTGACGGAATGGCTGGTTCGATCAAGATCACGATCTCGCCTTTGGGCGGTTCTGGCTCGAAGTGCGCGATCAGATCATTGGCCGTTCCGCTGATTATTGTCTCAAAGCGCTTGGTGAGTTCACGCGCTATCGTAATCTTTCGCCCCGCCCCAATTACAGTTTTGATTGTATGAAGCGTTTTTGTCAGCCGTGCCGGCGACTCGTAAAAGATGAGTGTTGAAGGCGCATCCGACAGTGAACCCAGTCGATCCGCGCGGGCCTTTTCTTTAGCCGGCAAAAATCCGCAAAAACGGAAATCATCGGTCGGGAGGCCCGCGACGCTCAACGCTGCTACGAACGCCGACGGGCCCGGTATCGGGAAGACGTCAAAGCCCGCCTCGCGCACAGCGTGCACAAGACGATATCCTGGATCAGAAATTAGCGGTGTTCCGGCATCGGATACAAGCGCAACGGATTTACCCGCTTCGAGCGCTGCCAAAATATCGGCGCCGGCTTTTTCGGCATTATGTTCATGATAGGCAATGGGCTTTTGACTAATCGCGTAGCGTTCCAGTAGGCGGCGCGTCATGCGCGTGTCTTCGCAGGCCAAAACATCGCACGCGGTAAGCGTTTCCAGTGCGCGAATAGTGATGTCGCGCAAATTCCCAATCGGTGTAGCAACGACATAAAGACCCGAGGCAAGTGGTGGCGCAGCATAGTTGTTTTCGCCAATCTGATAGCGTCCGCTCACAGTGCGAAGTCCAAAACCAGTATGCCGTCAACACCACCTTGTGCAGCCTCGACCAACTGCTTCCCGACAGCCTGGTGTTCAGGGTCCATGAGATAGGTATCGCGGGCCAATTCACTGTCAAAATCAAACCAGAAGAGATGCCGAAAACCATGCACAACCGGCTCTTCGGGGCTGACATTCGATCGGTGCTGAAAATCGCTGATCCCGCCCAGATGCGCACGCAGCGCAGACAATTGATCCATGAGGCCGGCAATGTGAGCGTTGCTGATGTCAGCTTTGAAACGGATAGCCACAATATGTCGGATCGGTTCGCTCATACCGCTAGCTCCGCAAGCACTGCGTTCAGAACGATCCTGCCTTTAGCCGTTGCGCGTATTTTCGCGTTTCCCATACGCTCAATCATGCCCAGATCAATCATCGCCTGCAACTTATCGGGCGCTATAGTTCCATCCGCCTTGGTTTCATAGCGTATCAGGTCAAAACCTTCTGCCAATCGCAGCCCCATAACCAACATTTCGTCGGCCTGCTGGTTGCGGGTCAACTCAGCTCGGGTGACAAAGCCGTGCCCGTTTTCACCGACCAGCGTCGCCCATGTTTCGGGATGACGTTCGGCTTCTGTCGCGATCTTTGAACCGTCTGCGAGAGTAATCCTTCCATGCGCACCGGGGCCGATGCCGGCGTAGTCGCCATAACGCCAATAGGTCAGATTATGCCGTGCCTGCGCATCAGGGCCCGCGTGATTGGAAACCTCATAGACCGGAAGCCCAAGTTCAGCCGTGACCTCTTGTGTTACTTCATACATGTCCGCCGCCAATTCGTCGTCAGGCAAAATCACCTTACCCGCCTGATGCAACGTTTTGAATGGCGTGCCCTCTTCGATGGTAAGCTGGTAGAGCGACAAATGATCAGCGGCAAAACCGATAGCGTGCCGCAGCTCCGCTTCCCATGTTCCAGGCGTCTGTTTTGGGCGGGCATAGATCAGATCGAACGACATGCGCTCAAATGTGCTGCGCGCCAAGTCGATGGCTTGCAGGGCTTCATCAACGCTATGCAAGCGTCCCAGAGACTTCAAATCTGCATCGTCTAGTGCCTGAACACCGAGCGACACGCGATTGACGCCAAATGACCGGTAAGCCTTGAAACGCCCGGCATCGGCAGAGGCCGGATTGGCCTCCATTGTTATCTCGGTGCCCGATGGGATCCCCCAGGCGCGGTCGATGGCGGTCAAAATCGTATTAAGTGTTTCGGGCAGCATGAGCGAGGGCGTACCACCACCAAAGAAAACACTGGTGACTTTCTGCGCGCCGGATAATGAACGCGCATGCGCTATTTCCCTCAGATAGGCTTGTGCAAACTGCTTTTGATCGACGGGGTCGTGACGCACATGCGAGTTGAAATCGCAGTAGGGACACTTGGCAGCACAAAAGGGCCAATGGACATAGACGCCAAACCCTGGAGTGCCATCGTCAGCTAAGATCAAAGCCTTCTTCCGCCAGCAGTTTGAACGCTCGGGCTCGATGCGACAGAGCGGTTTGCTGACCCGGTTTCCAGCCGTGTTTTTCGTCCGCTGTCATCTCGCCAAAAGTGCGATCGTGGCCCTCGGGCACAAACACTGGATCATAACCAAAACCCAGATCACCGCGGGGCGGCCAAACCATATGACCGGGTGCAACTCCCTCAAAAAACTCGCAATGCCCGTCGGGATAGGCAAGGCAAAGCGTGGCGTTAAATGCAGCTCCACGTTGTGCGGGTTTACTGGCACCCAACGCTTCCAGCTTTTTTTCGACCTCTTCCATGGCCATATAAAAATCGCGACCGCTGCCATCAGGTTTTTCAGCCCAATCGGCGGTATAGACGCCAGGTGCTCCGTCGAGTGCGTCGACTGTGATGCCGCTATCGTCTGAAAGCGCAGGAAGGCCTGTTGCTTCCATAGCGGCCATCGCCTTGGTTTTTGCGTTATCGCGAAACGTCGTGCCGGTTTCTTCCGGCTCCGGTAGGTTCAGTTCGCCGGCTGAAACGATATCAAAGCCAAACGATGAAAAAAGACCGCGCATTTCGCGCAGCTTGCCAGCATTGTGCGTTGCCAGCACGAGGCGGCCGGGCTTCAATTTTCGGCGTTCAGCTGCCATCAGGCACCAATCGCCTGCTTTTGCAGATCAACCAGCTCGGCAATCGATTTTTGCGCTTGAGCAAAAAGATTATCGAACTCATCGCGCGAGAAGGGCTCACCTTCCGCCGTGCCTTGGATTTCAACGATGCCACCCGAGCCAGTCATGACAAAATTGGCGTCCGTCTCTGCATTGGAATCTTCGATATAATCGAGGTCTGTCACCGCTTCGCCCTGGTAGATGCCACAAGAAACAGCTGCGATGTGATCTTTAATGACACGGGTTTTGGAGGCCATTTGGCGCTGGTGCATCCAATCAAGGCAATCATGCAGCGCGACCCAACCGCCGGTGATCGCCGCCGTGCGGGTACCGCCATCGGCCTGGATGACATCACAATCTATTGTGATCTGCCTCTCTCCAAGTGCTTCCAGATCAACAATGGCGCGCATGGAGCGACCGATCAGGCGCTGAATTTCCTGTGTGCGCCCACCCTGTTTGCCTGAAGCTGCTTCCCGGCGCATCCGGTCGCCCGTGGCCCGAGGCAGCATGCCATATTCCGCCGTCACCCAGCCGCGGCCCGTATTGCGCATCCATCCTGGGACACGCTCTTCAAGGCTCGCTGTACACAGGACATGGGTATCGCCAAATTTGACGAGGCATGAGCCTTCCGCATGTTTTGAAAATCCGCGTTCGAAACTCACAGGGCGCATTTGGTCGGCCATACGGCCAGAAGGGCGGGACATGGACACTCCTTAACGTTCGATCAGGCGTGTAAGCCATCGCTTTGCGCTTGCATACCCGTCTTGCTGGCTTCTATTTCTTTATCGAAGATTTCTTGGCTCCTATATGTCGCAGAGACGGACCGGTTGACCGCAACGATGAACGAAGAACAGCAACGCCTGAATGAACAGATGGATGAGCGCACGCGCGATATTTTTCGCCGAATAGTGGAATCCTATCTAACACAGGGTGAACCCGTCGGTTCCCGCAGCCTGTCAAAACAACTCCCCGTTGCTCTGTCGCCCGCTTCAGTACGCAACGTAATGAGTGATTTGGAAGCGTTGGGCCTTGTCTATGCACCACACGTTTCTGCCGGGCGCATGCCCACCGAACAGGGTCTCCGCTTTTTTGTCGACGCCTACATGGATACCGGCGAAATCTCGGGCGCAGAGCGCCGCCTGATTGATCAGCAGATGGATGTGGCGGGCGGTGGCGATACAGAGCGGCTTCTGACAGAAGCATCCACGATGCTTTCAAATGTCTCGAGGGGCGCCGGCTTGGTGTTGACATCAAAGCGTGAAGGCACGCTCAAGCACATCGAGTTTGTGCAATTGGAAGCCACCAAGGCGCTCGCGGTTCTTGTCTGGGACCGCGGCGATGTTGAAAACCGGGTCATCGATTTGCCCGCTGGCATGACTATTTCCCAAATGTCGGAGGCTGCCAAGTTTTTGAACCATCACGCGCGTGGTCAGACGCTGGCTGGTGCCCGCCAGAAAATGGACCAACAACGCGAAACGATCCGCAACGAGTTGGACGATCTCAGTGCAGATTTGGTCGAACGCGGTCTTGCCTTTTGGGGCGGTAGCAATGACGCCACCAACCCTCAGCAATTGATTGTACGCGGGCGTTCCAATCTCTTGGAAGACCTCAACGACGAAGAGGATATTGCGCGGGCAAAGCTGTTGCTAGATGATCTGGAACGTAAAGATGAGATCATCCAGCTGTTGGATCGCTCGGAAACCGGCTCGGGTGTGCGCATATTTATCGGTTCGGAAAACCGGCTTTTCTCGCTTTCCGGCTCCTCGCTTCTGGTAGCGCCTTATCGCGACAGTGAACGCAAAGTGGTTGGTGCATTGGGCGTAATTGGTCCGACGCGGCTCAACTACGCGCGCATTGTGCCGATGTTGGATTACACCGCCCAAATCATCTCAAAAATGATCGAAGAAAAATAACCGCGTTTCGTTTGCGACTCTGGCCTTGATTTTTCCCCATTGAGGTTTGATATGCGCGACACGAATTTTCCGCACAAAAAAACATGGTTTGACCTATGGCTGACGACCCGCAGACGCCTGAAAATGAAGATTTGGAATTTGACGCGCGCAGTCGCGAATCCCTGAAAAAGGCCGCTGACAGCCTCTTGAAGGCTGATCGTGCCGCTCGCAAACGTGCTGCGGCCGAAAGCGCTGATGATTTTGCTGACTATGATGATGGTGAAATGCCAGACTTTGGCGAGGGCGATGCCTATGCCGCCGATGCCGATATCGCTGGTGTCATTGGCGCCGAAATGGAAAAAATGCAGGGCGAGATTCAGGAGCTGAAAGACCAGAACCAACGCCTGCTTGCCGAAATGGAAAATCTGCGTCGCCGCACCCAGCGTGAAGTCGGTGACGCCAAGCAATATGCGGTTGCCAATTTCGCGCGCGATATGCTCAGTGTCAGCGACAATCTTGGCCGCGCAATCGATGCGGTGCCGGAAGAAAAGCGCGAGAGCGGCTCAGACGACTTTAAGGCTCTTTTGGAAGGTGTCGAGCTCACTGCAAAGTCAATGCTGTCAACCATGGAGCGCCATGGCGTTAAACAGCTGAACCCGGAAAACGAGAAGTTTGATCCAAACTTCCATCAGGCCATGTTTGAGGTCCAGGACCCAAGCGTTCCCAACAACATGGTCATGAATGTCGTTCAGCCAGGCTATTCCATCGGTGAACGTGTGTTGCGCCCTGCCATGGTGGGTGTTGCCAAAGGCGGTCCAAAAGCCGCACCTGCCCCGGAAGCAGAAGCTGGTGAAACCGAGGCGCCGTCAGACGATCAGGATTAGGTCCTGATCAACCCATTGTCGATCGCCGCTTGGCGCAGGGAAACCTGGGGTCGCGGTCCGATCTGCTCAATCACAATAGATGCGGCCATGGAGCCGAGGCGCGCGCAATTTTCCAGTTTTTGACCGGACGTGTACCCGAACAGGAAACCAGCCGCATAGAGATCGCCAGCGCCGGTTGTGTCGGTTCGGTTGGTGATCGGATGGGCTTCCACCATGACATGGCTATCGGGCGTAACAATTGCTGAACCTTTGGGGCCGAGCGTTACCGCCGCCATTTTACAATCCTTTGCCAGCGCGTCGATTGCTGTCTGCAAACCACTAGTTTGGTAAAGGGACTGGGCTTCATCGCCATTGGCGAACACAATATCCACTGTGCCCGAACGCATCAGTTCCAAAAATTCATCGCGATACCGATCGACGCAAAATGGATCAGAAAGGCTCATCGCTACTTCGCGGCCGTTTTCATGCGCGATGCGTGCTGTCTCGCGTATGGCGTCCTTGGCTTTCGGCGGATCCCACAGATAGCCTTCAAAATAGGTAACTTTAGATTGGGCGGCTTTGTCCTCTTCCACATCATCGGGCGTCAGCTCAACGCACGCACCAAGATAGGTGTTCATCGAGCGCTCACCGTCTGGTGTCACAAAAATCATGGATCTTGCGGTCGGCGGTGCTTCAAAAAGCGGATTGGTATCAAACGCCACGCCCTGCGCGCGGATATCATGACGAAAGATATCGCCCAACTGATCGTTGCAGACCTTGCCGAAGTAGGCCGCTTTGCCGCCAAAAGACGCAACGCCTGCTGCCGTGTTGCCAGCGCTTCCCCCTGATGTTTCAACCGCAGGCCCCATGCGATCATAAAGAAGCGTCGCCCGTTCGGCATCAATGAGGTTCATGGCCCCCTTGATGATGTCGTTATCGCGCAGAAAATCTTCCTCTGATCGCGCGATGATATCAACGATGGCATTGCCGATGCACAGCACATCAAATTGGGCGTCTTGAGACATGAGTGACCTCTATTATTGCGCGTACCGCATGGCGCAAGCAGCGCAGCATTGCAAGGTTCAGCTCACTCGATGATTTGCTCTGGGAGCCTGACCAGTGGCGCAGGCTCAGAGTTCGTCTTTTCTTTTGACTTGCAAATATCGGCGATGACGCAAGCGATACAGTCAGGTTTGCGCGCTTTGCACGTGTAACGCCCGTGCAGGATCAACCAATGATGGGCGTGATAGAGGTAATCCGGCGGAATGATCTTCATCAGAATTGCTTCCACATCATCGGGCGTGTCGGCCGGAGCCAAACCGATCCGCTTGCCGATGCGCAAAATGTGGGTGTCTACCGCCATCGTTGGGATGCCAAAAGCCATCGACATCACCACGTTGGCCGTCTTGCGGCCCACGCCTGGTAAAGTCGTCAGCTCCTCGCGGGTTTGCGGGACGATGCCATCGAAATCTTCGATGAGCTTTTGCGAAAGCGCGATGACATTCTTGGCTTTGTTGCGCCAAAGCCCGATGGTTTTGATATATTCACCGACTTTCTCTTCACCGAGCGCCAACATTTTTTCTGGTGTATCAGCGACCTTGAAAAGTTCGCGGGTGGTGCGGTTTACCCCCGCATCGGTTGCCTGGGCTGAAAGAGCGACTGCAACAACAAGCGTAAACGCATTGACGTGCGCCAACTCCCCCTTCGGTTCGGGACGCTGAACGGAAAAGCGTCTGAAAATCTCTGTCAGCTCATCCTGAGTGTATTTTGTGCGGGGCAGGCGCTTTCGCCGCCTTGGCGCCGCTTTGGCTGTCGGCTGCGGCTTTTTTCGCCCTTTTGCTTCCGCCATCGCCCTCTATAACCTTTTTGCATGGATCACAGTAATGCTCACATAGACGGCGCAAATCCAAATCATAGTGACCAGCCGCACTTTTCCGCACTTTTGGTGCCGCACCGGTCCATGACGCCCGGCGGCTTTGCGATTCTGATGGCTGTCTTTATCGGCATCTGCGGATCCAACGCACTGTTTTATTATTATCTTGGTGCCTGGCCGGTTGCGATCTTCATGGCTATTGATGTGCTGCTTCTCTACATCGCCATTAAACTATCCTATCGCGCAGGCCGCCGCTCGGAAGAGGTCACGCTGAGCCGCACCGGTTTGACTGTGAGAAAAGTCGAACCAAATGGCAAAGAACGCCAACACACGTTCAAGACCATATTCGCCCGCTTTCATGTCGACAGAGACGATGAGTTTGGCATCACCCGCATGCAAATCAGGGGCGAGGGCGTGACCTCCACCATCGGTTCGTTTCTCAATCCCGACGATAAAGAGAGCTTTGCATCGGCCTTCCAGCAGGCCTTGGCCACAGCCAAACGGTAGTGGATCAAGTTTCGGGTGGTTTTGATTTTTGCACCATGTTTTCTTGCCGGCAGTTAAGACAGGCACGAGACCGAAAACATGCAAGCCCAGACCATCCTGAAACAGGAAATCGATACCGGTGGCGACTATGCCACCATTGCGGAAATTATCGCGAACATTTCCGAAAAATGGCGCGAGCAGCCTTCACTCGATGATCTGGCCCGGCGGGTTGGCATGGAGCCGACGGCCATGCAAAAGCTGTTCACACGTTGGTGCGGGTTGTCACCAAAGGCCTTTTTGCAGGCGGTGACGATCGATCATGCACGATCCATGCTCGCATCCGACATGCCGCTGCTCGACACTGCTTACGAGTTGGGTCTGTCTGGCCCGAGCCGTCTGCACGATTTGTTTGTAACCCATGAAGCGATGAGCCCCGGTGAAATCAAGGCCAAAGGCGAGGGCCTGACCATCAAATTTGGTTGGCATATTTGTCCGTTTGGCATTGCGCTCATCATGGCGACCGACAGAGGCGTGTGCGGCGTGGCCTTCTGTGACGCCGGTGAAGAAAAAACCTGTTATGATGACATGGCAGGGCGTTGGCCCTTCGCGCGTTTTGAAGAAGATGTCTCCGCCACAACGTCCTACGCCGCCCGTATTTTTGCACCTGAGAAATGGCGTGACGAGCAGCCGCTTCGTGTTGTGTTGATCGGGACGGACTTTCAAGTGTCGGTTTGGGAAGCGCTGTTGCGTATCCCCATGGGCAAGGCGCTACCCTATTCACAATTGGCAGAAGACATCGGTAAGCCAAAAGCTGCCCGCGCGGTGGGCGCAGCTGTGGGCGCTAACCCGATCTCCTTTGTGGTGCCCTGCCATCGCGCTATGGGTAAATCCGGCGCGCTCACCGGCTATCATTGGGGGTTGAACCGCAAACGTGCGATGCTTGGTTGGGAGGCAGGCCAGTTGGCAAGCGCATAAACCTGCCTAATTTCCTCTGATGCCCACCAAATCAGCGCCTGCAGAACAGAATTTACTGTCGCCTGACCAAGTTGACACGCTGTACCGGCGTCTCGCTGAAGCCATGCCGGGCCGTACGCCCGATGCCAAAGGCCCAAAGGGTCAGCCGGACGCGTTCCGGTCTTGCATCTCCTGCATGTTGTCAGCGCAGTCGCGTGATGAAAACACGGCGCGTGCTACCCGCCAATTGTTCGCACTGGGCAAAACACCCGGCCAAATCCTTGCGCTCGACGATGAGGAAATTGCCGCCGCAATCAAACCCGCCGGCCTCTACAACATGAAGACCCGCAACATCCGTAAATTTTGTACCGCGCTCTTGGAAGAGCATGGTGGCGTCGTGCCGAACACGCGTGAAGGGTTGCTCTCACTGCCGGGCATCGGGCGCAAATGCGCAGATATTGTCATGAGCTTTACGTTTGGCGCTGACGTGATTGCGGTGGATACGCACGTTCACCGCGTGTGCAACCGAACGGGCCTCGCCAAGGGAAAGACCGAAGAACAAACGGCCAAATCGCTGGAAGCGCGGTCTCCACCATGGGCGTTGCGCGATGGTCACTTCTGGCTCATTCAGTTCGGTAAACGGGTCTGCGTTTCGCGCGCGCCAAAGTGCGCCACATGCGTGCTCAACGATCTGTGCCGATGGGAAGACAAGGCGCAGCGTATGGATGCCAGCCCCTGATCATAGGTGTGAAGATGCGCTCAGTGCGCCCCACTCATATCACCGAGAATACGTTTTTCGGCGACCGTTGAGTCTGCGTTCAGCTTGTAGACCATAGGCACGCCCGTGCCGAGGTTGAGCTTCAAAATGCTTTCCTTGGTCATGCGGTCAAGCACCATCACAAGTGAACGCAACGAGTTGCCATGCGCCGCAACGAGCACCGTTTGACCAGCCAGCACGCGCGGCAAAATGTCGGTCATGTAGTAAGGCCAAACACGCGCACCCGTATCGCGCAGGCTTTCGCCCTCTTCGCCAGGTGGTGGCGTGTCGTAGGAACGGCGCCAGATGTGCACCTGCTCGTCACCCCATTTGGCGCGCGCATCGTCCTTGTTCAGGCCAGCCAGATCACCATAGTTGCGCTCATTGAGCGCTTGGTCATGAATGGTTTCAAGGTCCGATTGACCTACCCCATCCAAAATGTGCTGACAGGTTTTTTCAGCCCGCTGCAGAACCGATGTGTAGGCGATGTCGAATTTGAAACCTTCTTCATTGAGCACTTTGCCAGCTTCAATGGCTTCTTCGACGCCTTGTTCCGTCAGGTCGGGATCTTTCCAGCCCGTAAAAAGGTTGAGCTTGTTCCATTCGCTTTGCCCGTGGCGGACGAGAACCATCGTTCCTGACATTGTGCCGTCTCCTGTCGATTAGTTGAGGCCGAGGACATCACGCATATTGTAACGTCCGGGCTGTTGTTTGGTGGCCCAAAGGGCGGCTTTGACAGCGCCGCGGGCAAATATCATCCGGTCTTCGGCGTGGTGGGAAAGCGTAACGCGCTCACCCGGTCCTGCCAGCATCACGGAGTGGTCGCCGACAACGGACCCGCCGCGCATGGTCGCAAATCCGATTGTTCCTTCTTCGCGCGCACCAGTGTGCCCGTCTCGGGTACGAACTGAGTTTTCAGCCAAGTCTATGCCACGGCCGTCCGCTGCCGCATCACCCAAGAGCAACGCGGTGCCCGATGGCGCATCGACCTTGTGTTTGTGATGCATCTCCAGCACCTCAATATCCCAATCAGCTGCGTCCAGCGCCTTCGCTGCTTGCTCCACCAAAACAGAAAGCATGATGACGCCAAGCGACATGTTGCCGGACTGGACGATCTTGGCGGTCTCGGCCGCTTTGTCCAGCTGGGCAAAATCGTCAGTCGACAGACCGGTTGTCCCGACAATATGCGCGATACCTCGCTCGGCAGCAGCTTGCGCGAAGGCAACCGTGGCGGCGGGTGTGGTGAAATCCAGGACCACATCACCGGCATCAAACGCCGCGTCGATGTCTGCGGTGACAGGAACGCCCAGTTCAGTTGAGCCGACCAATTGCCCGGCATCGGTGCCAAGCGATGGCGATCCTTCATGCTCCAAAGCGCCTGTAAGTGCCGCAGCTTCGTTTTCTTCAATGGCTTGGATCAAGGCATGGCCCATGCGCCCGGCAGCACCCACAACAATCATGCGAACGGCTTGGTCAGACATTTTCTGCTTCCTCAAGATCGGCAATATGCGCGTTCTGGCCCAACGCATTCAACCGCGCATAGAGGCCACCATCTTTGCCAGCCAACTCGCTATGGGTCCCGGTTTCGATAACTTCGCCATTGTCGACGACTATGATTTGATGTGCATTGACGATGGTTGAAAGACGGTGTGCAACGACAATGGTCGTGCGGCCCTTCATGACATTATCAAGCGCTGCCTGAACGATCTTTTCAGATTCATTGTCCAAGGCAGATGTTGCCTCATCCAGCAACAATATGGGCGCATTGCGCACAATGGCGCGGGCAATGGAAAGGCGCTGCCTTTGCCCGCCAGACAAAGTCATACCGTTCTCGCCAAGCGGCGTATCAAAACCCTGTGGCGCGGCTTCAATAAACTCGTATGCGTTGGCAAGGCGTGCAGCGTTTTCAATTTCCTCGTCGGTCGCGTCGGGGCGCCCGTAACGAATATTGTCACCAATCGAGCCTTCAAACAGATAGGGTTGCTGCGAGACCAACGCGATTTGCCCGCGCAAGGATGCCTTCGTCACATCCGCGATGTTGGTTCCGTCGATGCTAATCGCACCGCTCTCCACATCATACATGCGCTGAAGGAGCGCGATGACCGTCGTCTTGCCGGAACCCGATGGTCCGACAATGGCCGTTGTCTTGTTGGCGGGCGCTGTGAAGGACAGCCCGTTCAGCACCGGTGCATCCCCGACATAAGAGAAACGCACATCATCAAATTTGACGGTACCCTTATCGATTTCCAGATCGATCGCGCCCGGCTTGTCGCTTTGCTGAACCGGCATGTCGAGAATCTCATAGATCATCTCCGCATTGACGATAGCCCGCTCCAGATTGACACGAAGCGAGGCGAGGCGGCGGGCGGGATCATAGGCCAAAAGCAGTGCAGTGATGAATGCAAACATCGCACCGGGTGAATGCTGGTCATAAATCGCGCGATAGCCGCCATAGGTAATAACGCCGACAATCGCGAGGCCAGAGAGCATTTCCGCTGCCGGATTGATCCGTTGCGAAATTTCCGCGAGCTTGTTGGCCTTGTCTCGGTGCTGGTTGACTGTATTGGCCAATTTGTCGGCCAATTGCTCTTCCATCGTAAAGGCTTTGACCACAGTGATGCCCTGAATGGTCTCCTGCATCGTGCCGGTGACACGCGCGCCCAATTCCACTGTGTCTCGGACGATGGATCGTGTCCGGCGTGAAATGGCTGCAACAGCCAGGATCAAAAACGGTGCAACTGTAATGGAGATCAGCGACATGACCGGGTCTTGAATGATCATGACAGCCACCAGACCGACTAGGCTGACGAAATCGCGCGCAAAAGAGGTCAGTGTCATCGACATGACGGAACTGATGGCATGCGTGTTGGTACCCACTCGTGCTGCTAACTGCGCCGAGCGCGCCTCATTGTAATAGCCGACCCCTAACTTGAGCAGTTTCGCAAAGATCCGTTTTTGATAACGGGCAACGAGATCATTGCTTACGCGCGCCAACAGGACTGACTGCACGTACATCGCAACCGAGCGAATGAAGAATATGGCCAGTATTGTCCCGGAGATCGCAAAGATGAGATCGCCGCGCTGTTGAACAAACAGCTGATCAATCACATCGCGCATGATCCACGCAAGGCCGGCAGTGGTCGCCGCGACGGCCAAAAGGCAGGCCACAGCAACAGTATACGTGCCGACATATTCACGGGCATTCTCCGCAAAGATCCGGCGGATCACCCGATACAGGCGACCATTATCCACTTTTCTTTGCGCGTTCGGTTTTTTCACTCTGTTCCCGTGATGTGCGTGCATGTGCGCCCGTATAGACGGGCACGCAGTGCAAGGACAATGTCAAATCTTCAGGCTTTTTGTTCCGTCTTGACACGGTCAATCAATGGCTTTGCCAGTGCCGGCCTTTAAGTGCGACGCCAAACCGCCCTGGCGTACGAGCGTAGGCAGCTAGCCCCTTCATGGGCGCGCGGTCGTTGATCACCGCATAGGTTGGCATCTGGCCGATCAATTCGTTGTGTGGTGCCTTATTGGAGAATGCGGAGCGGAAGCGCTCTCGGTCGAAAACAGGCAGGATTTTCATGGTGATACCGCCGGTCAGATAAACCCCGCCATGCGCCATGAAAATGAGCGCGAGATCACCGGCAACGCGTCCGAGATATTCGCAGAACAGTGATATTGTTTCGCTGGCAACTTTATTTCCGCCGGCGATAGCAGCTTCAGTGATTTGCGCCGGGTCACTGAACGCGGCCTCAACGCCATCGGATACGCAAATGGCTTGATAAAGGTTGACCACACCGCGACCGCACAGAATTTGCTCACCGGACACCCGGCCATCAATGCGTTGGATATGAGCGAAAACTTCACTGTCGCGTTCGGTTTGCGGACCAAGATCAATATGACCGCCTTCGCCGGCAACCGGGATCCACTTTCCAGCGGCATGAACCAGACCGGCAACGCCCAAACCTGTGCCCGGTCCCAGGACGACACGGCTGGCTTCGGTATCCTGGGTGCCATCACCAATCTTTTCCAACTGGTCTGGTTGCAAGGCAACGGCCGCCAAGGCCTGGGCCTCATAATCATTAATGACCACCACTTCCTTGAAGCCCAGATCGGAAATCATCTTCAGCGGCTCAACAACCCAGTGATTGTTGGTCAGGTCGATTCTGTCGCCATCGACCGGCCCGGCAACGGCCAGAACCGCCGTTTGTGGGATAAGCGAAGTGCGGTCGAGCACCTGTGTCTGAATGGCGCCGTTTAGCTCGGGGAAGTCACTGGCTTTGATATTGTCGAAAATCTTCGGCTCGGCATGCGCGTCTACCAAAATGGAAAAACGCGCATTGGTGCCGCCAATATCGGCGATCATGATCGGAAACGGTAAAGCTTGGTTCGAACTCGGCATGGTCGTTACCTAATTACTATTCTGTATGGCCAGCAGCACAAGGCGGGCGGTAGAAACGTTGAGCGCCATTGGAATATCATAAACAACGGCAAGTCTGGTGAGCGCTTTGACATCGACGTCATGCGGCATGGGCGATAGCGGATCAATGAGAAAAATCAGACCACTGATTTGACCTTCTGCAATCATTGCACCGATTTGTTGATCTCCGCCAAGCGGTCCACTGCGCAGCCGCTTCACCTTCAATGATGGGGCGGCCTCCTGAATCCGTGAGCCGGTTGTTCCCGTGCAGCAGATATCGAAAGAGCCAAGCGTCTTTTCATGCTCGCGCACAAAGGCGACCATATCGTCTTTTTTCTGGTCATGAGCGATAAGAGCCAATGTTGGCGACATGGGTCAATTCGTTGTTGGTTAGGCTGATGTTAAATCGGTTGAAATCGCCTTATGCCATTCAGGTCACGGAAAAAAGACGCAAGCTGGCAAAACTTGATTTTATTTTCACGGACGGCGCGGGGGTACGGGCAAATCGGTTGGAAAACCGGGGAAAAGCGCTGCTTTTGGCACCGGCGCTGTGGATGGGATTACCGATGCCATTTTGGCAAGTGGATCGTAGTTGTTGTCCAAGGTTGCCAGCGCTTCGCTGGCAGGCTGAACCGCCTTTAGGACACCTGTACACGCAGGAGGAAGATCAGCCAGCGTAGTGATGCGTTTCTTTACCGGCTTTTTTGCGCCCGGTTTAGGTTTGGCGGGTGCCCAAGGCTCATCCGTAAACCACCAGGCCAATGATGCGTCGCAACCATTGCCGGACGCCGGCACCGGATCTTGCCGTCTGCAGTTGGGTGAATCGCTCGGGCATGCCATGCGGATGTGAAAATGGTAATGGTGCCCGTAGTAGGGGCGGATCTTGATCATCCACGGATTATTGGCTGGGTTCGCGCCATAAGCATCGCACATGGCCTTTTTGATGCCGGGATGGACAAACAGACGCTCCACTTGGCCATAGGATGCAGCACGCGCCAGTAATTTGCCGTGGGAAGCCGTCCAGATGTTGGGATCGACATTTAGTGTGCCTTTCTTCAGCACCGATATAGCGCTCGTGTCGCGCCGCTCCTGTTGCGTCAAACGACGGTTTGGCATTTTGGTCAGCCAGATGTCCGCATCAAGCCCTACCTGGTGTGATGCGTGTCCGGTGAGCATGGGCCCACCACGCGGCTGTGAAATATCACCGACCAAAAGGCCGGGCCAACCGTCTTGAACGGATTCGCGCGCCAAGCGTTGCACCAAGGAGATAAGTTCCGGGTGTCCCCAGCGTCTGTTGCGCTCAAGGCGCATCGCCTGCCAGTTTGGCCCGTCTTTGGGCATCGCGACAGCACCGGAAATACAACCTTTTGAATAAAAGCCGTGTACGCGCGGTTCTTCTGCCGATGGAAGGGGTGTGTTGCCAAAAATCTCTTTCGCCGGCGTCTGCGCGTTTGCCCAGCCTGTCACAAGGCTGGCCAGCAGAGCAGTGGCAGCGAATAGCGTGCGTCTGAAAAGGCGTTTCGGCATGGCGCTTTCTCCCAATGCGCTTGCTCACAGGCTAACGCGATTTGCCGCCTTCGCTCAAGAGATCAGGCGGCAGCCAGTTTCATCCATTCAGTCGATGACACGGAAAATGCGCAGCGGTGTGTCTGCGCTTTCCGGCAACAGCTCCAGCCAATCAAACCGTTTGTGGTTTTGGTGTAGTTGCGCTTGGAAGCCATTTGGGGCGGCATTCTTGAAATCACGTGCATCTGGTCCATTCACACAATCGGCAATGTGGGTCACCCCCTTGGCTGCCAGTGCGGCGCGGGCACCTGAAGGTGCGCCCAACATGGTTTCGATCAGAAGCATGTTGCCATCGATGTTGCGATGATAAGGGCCCGCAATCGCGCGGTGTTGCGTATGGGCCAAAATCATCGGCCCAACATTGGTACTCGACAGCACGACACCTTCAGGCTCATCAGCCAAGGCGCCGTAAAGATTTGCGTCGTAACAAAAATCGCGAGGATCGGCTTTTGCAATTTGCTCCTGCAAGGTCGGTGCGTTTGAAAAGGCTTTTGCCAACTGCGCGCTTGTTGCGAACCAGACGATGTTGATGGATACAATCCATAGCGCTGCCATCATCAATAGCGCGCTACTCTGTTTGCCATTGTGGTACCGGGCCCGAGACTTTGTGACAGCAACGCTCAAGGGAATGGTCGCAAGAACGGCGGCGAACATGAAGCCACGCTGCTGCCAGATGGTCACGGAAATGGCGGTCGCCAGCAAGATTATGAACAACCAAGCATCGGCGCGATTGTATCTGCGAAAGCAAGCAAGGCAGGTTACGATGAATGCTGCGATTGACATACCGAAAAAGGCCAAAAGCGAGAACGGGTCGGATTGTGCGATGTCAAATGCCGAACGTGTTTCGATGACGCCTTCCAGCCAAAAATCACGCAAAAGCGGCGGGAGGTCTGCCAGAGGATTGGTCAGGCAGTGCGGAAAAAGGGCAACAACCGCAACAACGCCGACAAGCCCTGTGATGCCCAGGACACCAAGTTGCGCTTTTCGATTGGTTGGTTGACCTGCCAGAAACAACCCTGCGCCGCCGATGATACCCATCGTCACATGGAACGACGAAAAGGCATCGCAAGCCCGTGAAAGCCAACTTGACGGTGGAACTAGGGTTGGGAACAGCGCCACCAAAGCAACAACCAGACCTCCACCAAATGCAGTTGCAACACGGCGCGGTAGGCCGCCAATTGCAAAGGCACCTGCCACCCACAGGCCAATCACAGCAACATAGGGCAGCGTTTCCATGCCGATCGCCAGCATGAGAGCACACATAATGGCCGAAAGCGCCGCATCCCGCTCAGGTGCATTCCCGGCGATCAGCAATGCTGCACTCCAGATCAGCAAAACCGCTTGCACATTGTGATGATCAAAAGCGCCGACCGAAAATGTTCCAATGCTCCACAGCGCAGCGACACCGATGATGCCGGCGGGCAAGGCAACTGCATTACCGCCCAGTTTGATCGCGCCATAGGCAATGCCGGAAAGCGCGAAAAAAGCGAGGAGAAGCGGCCACGCAAAAGCCGCGAGGGTCTCGCCACCGACCAACACCAATGCTGCGATGGGCGCGTCAATCAGCTTTGACCAATGCATGACTGTACCCTCTGCGAGCCCTAGCCGGTATTGCACGGGATCATACCATCCCTGTCCGGCCAGCAAATCGCGTGCGTGAACCAGCCGCAAAATGTCATCATTGCTCGGAAAACCGTCCGGGGCGTAGGTTGCGACCTGGATTAGCGCAAACACAACCGCACCGCAAAAGGCGATCAAAACTGCCATATGGCGCGTGTCACTTTGTTGGACATTTGGCGTGATCAGCGTGGTACCGGCGGTCAGATCGGCCATGGTTTTCCTTCAATTTGACCCAAATTGTTGGAACGAAACGTAACCTTAACCCGATCAAGAAAGAGTAAAGCAGCTTATCCGGATACGCTCGATGAATTTGAAACCCCTCAACATCGCCGTGTTGCTGCCCTGCTATAACGAGGCTGCGACCATTGCAGACGTTGTAAAAGGCTTTGCGCAAACGCTGCCAAACGCAACGATTTACGTCTACGACAACAATTCGACCGACAACACATCACGGGTAGCTGCGCTCGCAGGTGCGCTCGTCGTGCGTGAATCCCGCCAAGGCAAAGGCCATGTCGTGCGCCGCATGTTTGCCGACATCGAAGCAGACCTGTACGTCATGGCTGATGGTGATGGCACCTATGATCCAACAGATGCCCCAAAGCTCATCGAAAAACTTCTAGAAGACCGTTGTGATATGGTCGTGGGGACGAGAGCCGGAGTGCACGATGACGCCGGACGAGCCGGCCACGCGCTGGGCAATAGGCTTTTCAACGCCATTTATCGCCAAATGTTCGGCCCGGACTTCACCGACATATTCTCTGGCTATCGCGTTTTCACGCGCCGCTATGTCAAGAGTTTTCCAGCTGTCTCCGGCGGGTTTGAGATCGAAACCGAAATGTCTGTTCATGCCGGTCAGTTAAAGCTGCCGATTGCAGAGATCGAACTCAATTATGGCCGCCGCCCCGAGGGATCGCATTCAAAGCTCTCCACCTTTCGAGATGGCTTCAAAATACTCTTGATGTTTGTGCGATTGATGCAGGCAACCCAGCCATTTCGGCTCTATGGCATGATTTCAGCCTTGCTGTTTGGCGCTGCTGTCATCTTTGCAATACCGCCGGTCGTAGAGTTTATGACCACTGGCATGGTTAACCGGGTTCCGACATGGATAGGCGCCGTTGGCTTGATGCTCCTTGCAACTGTAATGGCATTTAGCGGGTTAGTTTTGAATTCGGTTGCCAAGGGACGTGCCGAGCAAAAGCGCTTGAACTATCTCGCACAGCCACCGGTTCGAGGTGAGATGCGCCCGCGCGTTGGTCATCAGGAACGCCGCAGTAAAACGAAACGCAAGACTGTCGATGCACCGTCTGTTTCGCTTGAGGAGCAGGATACATGAACCGCGAAACCACCAATTGGGTTCGATTTGCCATTGAAGAGCTGGTGCCGCCAATTTTGCGTGACAGTTCACCGTTCCGCGGTGCCATGAAAATGGCATGGGGCAAACATATTGATGATCTTGCTCGCTTTCGCGAACGCGCGGCATTTCTGACGGATGCTGAATATGAACAACTCTATCGCGATCACCCGCGTGTGCATGAAGGCACTGATAATTCGGAAGCCTGCATACAACGCATCGCTGAAACAGTTGTCGGCAAGAGCGTAGCGGATGTTGGTTGCGGTACTGGCGTCTTGTTGGAACGTGTGCGCTCTTACAATCGCGATCTTGAGCGTGTTGCGGGTATCGACTTTGTTATCGATGACGCTTCAAAGCTTGAAGGCATCGAATACCACGCTGCGCGCATCGAAAAACTGCCATTCGCCGACAATGAGTTTGATACGGTCATATGCACCCATGTGCTGGAGCACGTGCTCGATTTTCGTCAATCGCTTGCCGAGCTACGCCGCATCTGCAAGGAAAAGCTGATCATCGTGGTACCGCGTGAACGCGAGTATCGCTATTCGTTCAATCCGCATTTCAACTTTTTTCCCTACAAGCACTCTTTTCTGCGCATGGCATTTCCCATTCCGGACAATTATGTTTGCGAGGATATCGGCCGCGATATCTTCTACTGCGAAGTGCCGTCGGAAAACCAAGCGGAGAAAGAGTGAGTGTCAGCACGCGTTGCCCAATCCAAAATTGGCAAGCTCTTTTCCTTCGCGGTGGCAGGCGGCAGCGGCTTTATCGTCGACATCGTTGTGTTGCGCATACTGATGGACTTCACACCTCTGGGACCTTTCACGGCGCGAATTCTTTCCATCGCCTGCGCGATGTTTTCCAACTTCATGGTCAACCGCACTTTCACGTTCGGTGCCAGCGACAAGCCGTTTTTTGAAGAAATGGCGCGCTATGCATCGGTCGGTGCCGTGGGCGCGGTTTTGAACTACATCATCTATGCAATGTTGCTTTTGGCAGTTCCGGGCTTTTCACCCTTCTTGGCCACGTTCATTGCGGTTGTGCTTGTGTCGGTCTTTTCCTGGTTCGGCTACTCCAGATTTGTATTCACCAAGCGGTGATTTGGTAAGCCGACTACGCCCACCCATATGTGGCGTATGACAAACGCCTTTTTTCAACCCGATAACGCGATTCATCAGCGCCACCGCGCTCTCAACGATACCCATACTGCGCTTCTTATCGCTGGATCGCTGGGCTTGTTAGCCGTCACGGCATGGGCAATCGCCGGGATCGCTGGCATTATTTACGCGGTGATCTTCGGTTCCATTTCGTTGATGGCTGCCCGCCGGGTTTCACCCGCCATGATTTTGCGCATGTACAAGGCAAAACCTGTCAACGCCATGAACTGGCCGCTAGGCCATGAGCTGATCACCGAATTGTCGCGGCGCGCTGAATTATCGTCGGTACCAAAGCTGCATGTTGTGCCATCCAAAATGATGAATGCCTTTGCCGTTGGCCGTATTGATGACAGCGCCGTCGCTGTCACCGATGCGTTGATTCGTCAATTAACGGCGCGCGAGTTGGCCGGTGTGCTGGCCCATGAGATCACACATATCAAGAATGAAGACATCAAGGTCATGAGCATTGCCGATATGGTCTCGCGCTTCACATCAGCACTGTCGACCATGGGCATTATTGCCATCATCTTTAACGTAACCGGGTTCTTTGGAACACTGCCTTGGCTTGGCATCGCGGCCATGATTTTCGCGCCCATGGTCGGTAGCCTTCTGCAATTGGCACTGTCGCGCACACGTGAGTTTGATGCGGATTATGGCGCGGCTCTACTGACCGGTGATCCAGACGGCCTGTCATCGGCTTTACGCAAACTGGAAAGCTGGCAAAAAAGAAGGCTGGAAAGCATGGCACTACCGGTTGGTCGTATGTCTCAACCTTCCATGCTGCGCTCGCACCCCCCGACCGATGAGCGCATCGAACGACTCAATGCTTTGAAGGGTGCGCTGGATATGCCGGTGGATCGAGCAAGCTCAAAACCAGTGAGAAGGTCGCCCGTGCCGCGGGTCGGTCCGCGGTTTGGCCGCGATGTTGAAATCGCCCAGCGCGAAGACTGGCTTGGCCTGTCGGCCAGGACAACGCCGGCGCAGGAAGTGATCGCTCGCACGCGCGGTGAGTGTATCGCCTGCGAAGAGAGCTTGGCCCCTCCGGAAGGTGAAAATCCGCGCATAAGGATCAGCCGTGGCGGTGTGTGGTGGTAACGTGAATAATACGTGAATGGGCTGGCATCGCATTGACGTCAGGGAATTCATAGCGCTCAATATCTCTAAATATAGAAGGGGCCACTATGTTTTCATATCTCAGTCGTCTGCCGGGTTGGCTACAAAATCTAACAGCCTTGGCTTTCCTGCTTCTTTTTGTTCTCTGGACGATCTCGCCAAAAGTCATCGTCGGCAAATATGAATGCGTAAACTCCAACGGTGATCCTTGCGTGGATACTTCCTTCGAGGTTGCCTTTGATGGACACAGCGTCGAGAGCAAAACCAGAAAAGACCGTTTTGTCGTGCCGGTCTCATCCCCATTTGGTAATGTCATTGCCTATTTGTACACTGACGTTGATGACCTGCGAATTTCCAGCGAACCAATCATATTCAATATGCCCGATTTTTGGTCTGTCCAGGAGTACAAGGTCACGCTGAAACAAGATGACACGACCGGAAAAATCGAACTGGCTGAAATTGAGGCCATTGGCAGAAACTGGATGGGTGGCATATTGGACATGGCAGCAGCGATAGACATTCCAGCCATGTTAGGGCGTGCGCAGGCCGCTGAGATCATGACATGGGATCAGGCGCTCAATCTGAAATCGGGGGAGCTAACCGAACTGAGCAGCGAACAATTATCCGCTGAAGCTTCTACCGAGATCGATACCGCTTTAACTGAAGTCATCATGTCCGCCGGTGGCACGCAAGCAGATTTCAGTGATGTAGAGCTGGAAGCGCTCAACAAGCTGCTTGGAGAGAAGCTGGGAACTGGCGTCGCGCCTCAACACTGGGACTTGATTTCCAACAAGGCAGCGCTTGCGGGTTATATCAAGTCTCAGCGTAATCTCGGGATAGAATTGTCTGTGTCACCTTCCGGCGCACTGGTCGATGGTTGGGGCAAAGTCGCTTCGGACTTTGCAGCTGAAAATGGTAAGGCACTCGTGGTCGTTCCGGATGTCGTCATCGAGCGTGATTTTTCAAACTAGAGCCCAATCGCCAGACTTGCCGGCTTCATAGACTGCATCGAGAACGCGCTGGTTCTTGACCGAATCTTCAAGGCTGAAAATGGCGCCGTCGCCTTGGACGGCGTCAACAAACGCCTCAACTTGCAAGAGATACTGGTCGATCCCGGTATATCGGAAAACCCGCGCTTCGCTGTGGCTTTGATCGTGCAGCCTCACCTCATCCCCCTCATACAGATTTGAGTTGAACGGTGCCGTCAATTCGATGAACCCTTCAGTGCCATGGAAAGCAATATGTTGCCGGTTGGCCATCTGCGTTGAGATGTAAAAGCTCTGCTCAAACGATCCAAAGTCTGCGCGAATAGAAGCATAACGGTCGACGCCAAAGCTTGGATCAAGCTCGACAGTTGCATGTACCTTGATGGGTTCTGCTCCGGTCGCAAAGCGCGTAGTGACCGTCGGATAAACGCCAATATCCGGGATCACACCGCCGCCAAGCTCCGGGACGTTGCGCATGTTGGCCGGGTCCTTGTTGAAATAGGTAAAGGCCGCATCGACTTGCCGAAGCTCACCAATGGCTCCGTCGGAGATCAGCTGGCGAACTTTTGTCCATTGCGGATGGTAGGTCACCATAAATGCTTCAGAGACCGTAACTTTGTTCCTGTCTCGAGCTTCAATCACCGGAGCAATTTGGTCAGCTTTAAGCGCAAGCGGCTTTTCCACCAACACATGCTTGCCGGCATCGGCTGCTTTGACTGCCCATTCGACATGCGCGTTGGTCGTCAGCGGTATGTAGACGCCATCGATGACATTGCTATCGAGCATCGATTGGTAGTCGCCAAAGGCGTGTGGCGCATTGTAGTTGGCGGCAAGCGCTTGCGCTTTGACCAAGTCCCGGCTGGCAACCGCGGCGATGACACCATTGGATGATTTCATAATAGCCGGATTGACGAGCTCTCGCCCAATCTTGGCTGTCGACATAATTCCCCAGCGAAACATGATGTTCTCCCGATATTTTTAACTTGCAGAATAGTTTCGTCCGGCCATGCTGCCAATGGCGAAATAGGGCTCTCCAAAATGCGATTATTGATGCGCTGGATATGTTTTGCATTGATGATTGCGACAGCAACCGCATGCGCTGATCCCGTGTCAGATTTTATAGCTAGCGACGCAAACGGTGACCGCTTGCTGCAACCCAATGAGTTTCGCAACTTTGTCAATCTGCGCGCAGACGCCGGTGGCAAGGCGGCACAAAGGGTACGCTCGTTCAGGGCTTACGGTCGCGCATTTGCACATGTCGATACAAATGATGACGGTGCCATCAGTGGCGATGAACTCCGGGCATTGGCTTCAGGCGACTAGCTGTTCGCGCGTGCGCGCACCTCGGCAAACGTCCAATCGCGTTTCAATTGGCCATCTTCCCAGACCACGTCCATGAGATTTTCGCGGCCAGCAATATCTTTCAGTGGAACAGCAACGGGTGCACCTTCCTCCATCACCACCGCTTGGCGGTAGCGCTTTGAGGCTTTGCCGGGGTCGGTTTTAGGGTCTTTGGAAATGCCATGCCATGAGCCGTCAGCGTCCTGGCGTGCATTGGCCTTCATCGCAAAGCGCAGCGTATCGCGGTTGACCCGCTGCAGGAGACCTGCGCCCATCCCGAATGCCAGATTTTCCGATGACCACCCGCGCTCTTCCAGCGTGTCCAGCAAAATGCGGATGGTCTTGGGTGTGATACCATCGCCTTGGATGACGCGCACACACGGTGCGAGCACTTTGAAGCCTTTGGCATTCACCGAATAGCCGAATATTTCACCAAGCATTTCAACAGTGTCGATTGGCACTCTTGTTGCGTCACCGCTGTCTGGACGCACTACGAGCGTGCCACCAAAGGTTTGCACCTTATCTTTCAGCTCTTCACCCCAAATTTTCCGCACCGCTCGGAACAGGTCATAGGAATCGGAGACAACAGCCACGAGCTTTTGATCACCGCCGAACTGGTCAAGCATGTTTTCATAAGCATCCGCTTCGCGCTCTTCGCCCCATGAGGTCATGGTTGAATGCTCTGCCGCAGGAATGGAAAAACCGGCCATCTCTTCGCCATAGAAACGCTTGGCATAAACAAGCCCGGACACCGTGTCAGTGCCCATGAAATTGACGAGATGAGCCGATCCGCCAATACCAGCCTGTTCGAAACTGGTTGCGCCGCGTGCACCGAAATCATGCAAACGAAACGGTAGGACGCCCGCCGGATCATCGCATGTGCGTTCCAGGCTTGCAGCAATCATCTGGCGCACATGCCAGGAGACGGTCGCCACCGTCGAGGGGTACCAAACCGCGCGCAGGAGCGATGTTTCGATGAAGGTGGGCAGCCAGTAAAAGTCCGGATCCGTATTGCGCACCTGAACCAAGGGCGTGCCGACGGGCACGACTGATCCCTCCGGCAGCGCCTCAATCATCAGCGGCAAAAATCCGCCATGACGCTCGACCAGCATGTCCCAAGCTGTGCGGTTAAAGGGCAGACCATGCGCGGTGACCATCGCCTCTGCCTCATCCACTTCGGCTTTGGTTACCGGCTTTGACAGATACTCTTTCAAAAACATCTGCAGGCCGTAAAAAAGCACGCGCTCATACTCACCACCGCGCCGCGGCTCGATATAGGCCGACACGGCGGACGTTTCCGGCGGATACTGCGCAAAGTGGGAATATTTATAGCTGTCAGTGTTGAGGATGAGGTTCATCGTTCCGTCCTGGTTTGTGTATTGCTGACGGTATCTAGCCCCGCAGCACCCCACCGACCTTCTCGCCAGCTTTCACTACTGCCGCTTGCAGTGCCTCCAGATCATCATCGGTCAGCGTCGCCTCGGTCGGCTGGATTTGCACTTCTAGCGCGATGGACTTTTTGTCTTCGCCAAGCGAGGTGCCTTCAAACAGGTCGAACACACTAACACCCGTGATCAGCTTCTTGTCAGCACCGGCAACGGCACGGACCAGTTTTTGCGCCGGTACGGCCTTATCGACCACAAAAGCAAAGTCCCGCGTGACCGCTTGGAACGGTGAGAGGTCAAGGCGCGGCTTGGTACGCGTTGCCTTTTTCTTGGGCTCAGGGATCGCATCGAGATAAACCTCAAAGCCACAGATAGGCCCTTTGACATCCAGAGCATCGAGTGTCTTGGGATGGAATTCACCAAAATGGCCGAAAATGTTTTTTGGGCCCAACTTGATCACGCCCGAGCGACCAGGATGATACCAGTCAGGCGCACCCGCTTCGATTTGAAGATTGGCAACCGGTGCGCCTGCCGCTTCCAGCGCAGCCAGCGCATCAGCCTTGGCATCATAGACGCTGACCGAACTAGCATTGCCTGTCCAATCGCGCCCTGAACCGTCCAAACCTGCTGTCCCGCGGCGAATGCCACCTGCAACGCGACGCTGACCATCCGGCGTATCGTTTTCGTAGATGCCGGACACTTCAAACAATGCCGCATCACCATGGCCGAAATTGGCATTGCGCTGCGCAGCGGCCATCAGGCCCGGAAGGAGTGACGGCCGCATGTTGGACATGTCGGCTGCGATAGGGTTTTCGAGCTTCAAAGCGTCATCGCCGCCACCGAAAAGCTTCGCATGCTCTTCGGGAATGAACGACCAGGTCGTTGCTTCCATCATGCCGCGAGAAGCGAGCGCCCGCTTCGCTGCGCGGGTACGCGTTTGCAGCGGTGTTAGAATTTTGGTGTTGACCGACCCCATGGACGGCAGCGGCTGCGGTTCAATATTATTGATGCCGTGGATGCGCATCACCTCTTCAACAAGATCAGCTTTGCCTTCCACATCCGGCCGCCAAGATGGCACGGAAACGTCGGCCGTCTCGCCCCTGTCGATGACGTTAAAGCCAAGTCGGGTCAGAATTTCCGCGCTCTCACTGTTGGCAACATTGATGCCGGTCAGACGTTGGACTTCGGCATAAGGGAACGAGATCGTTTTCGCCTGATAACCTTCATAACCGACAATCTCAGGCTCGGTCGGTGTGCCGCCGCAAAGCTGCAGAACCAGCTGCGTCGCCAGCTCCATGCCGTCGACCATATATTCCGGATCAACGCCGCGCTCAAAGCGATAGCGCGCATCGGTGATGATCCCGAGATCGCGCCCGGTGCGTGCAACATTCATTGGGTTCCAAAGCGCGCTTTCGATCAGTACGTCCGTGGTGGTTTCATCACAGCCGGATTCCTCACCGCCCATGATGCCAGCAATGGACTCCGGGCCCTTATCGTCGGCAATGGTGCACATGTCGGGCGTCAGCGTATATTCCTTGCCATCGAGGCCGAGGATGGTTTCGCCATCATTGGCATTGCGCACCACCAGATTGCCTGCAACCTTGGCCGCATCAAAAACGTGCAGCGGGCGGCCCCAGCCAAAGGTTACATAGTTGGTGATGTCGACCAGCGCGGAAATTGGGCGCAGTCCAATCGCGATCAGCCGCTGCTGCATCCATTGCGGTGACGGGCCATTCTTCACACCCTTGACCATACGAAGCGCAAAGCCTGGACACAGATCCGGCGTATCGATCTTCACCTTAACCGTGCATGCGCCTTCACCATCTGCGGGCTTGATTTTTGGCGAGCGCAACTCGCCAAGACCGGAGGCAGCCAGATCACGTGCGATCCCATAAACGCCGGTACAATCAGGACGGTTGGGTGTCAGGCCGATTTCGATGACCGGATCATCAAGACCCGCATAAGACGCAAAGCTATCGCCGACGGGCGCATCAGACGGCAAGTCAATGATGCCATCATGCTCATCGGACATTTCCAACTCGCGCTCGGAACACATCATGCCAAAACTTTCCACGCCACGGATCTTGCCAACTGAGAGCGTCACATCGAGGCCCGGCACATAGGTGCCAGGTGATGCAAACGCGCCGATCAAACCTTTTCGTGCGTTCGGTGCGCCGCACACAACTTGCACCGGCTTGCCATCACCAGCGTCCACCATAAGCACGCGCAGCTTGTCGGCATCGGGATGTTTTTCAGCGCTCACCACCTTGGCGATCTTGAACGGCGCAAACGCCGACTTGTCGTCGACCTCTTCAACCTCGAGGCCGATCATGGTCAGGCGCTCAACAATCTCTTCGAGCGTTGCATCTGTTTCCAGATGATCTTTAAGCCAGGACAGGGTGAACTTCATTTCGACTTCGCTTTCTTGGCGGATTTGCTTTCAGCTTTGGCGCGGGCTTTTTCCCGAGCTGCGGCGCGTTTTTCCAATTCATCGAAAATGACGAAGCCTATCTTCAGGCCGTCATCTTCCGGGTTCGTATGGGCGGTGGTACTCTTTGTGATCGTCAGAGCAAGTTGACTTGCGTGCAACAACAGGGCGACGGGGCGTTTGTCTGCAATCAGATGACCATCGACGCGCAGCATCTCACCGTCTTCGGGAAAGACGCCGGACACGATCATGGGACCCGCCGCAGTTGAGGCCGCGATCTCCAATTGCTCCGTGTCACGATCGATCTGTTGCTGCAGACCGAAGATCTGCTTGGCCACAGCTTGCGCTGCGATCTCCGCGCGGTTGTGATCTTCGCACTGTGCGCGCTTCCAATCATCATCCGACGGCAAGCCGCGCTGCCTGACCTTCAGGTCAGAAGCCAGATGGGCATAATCGCCCTTCAGCAATGCAGCGTCGGAATAGCGGGTCATGAAGCAAACTCAGCTCTCATCGATTTAGGGATGTCATCATGCCCACGCTGCATTTTGAGGACATTTGACAAAAGTACTGCATACCCCAAAGCATCATCAATCGCCTTGTGGGTGTGCGGGTGATCGCCAAGCCATTCTGGCGGATTGACGGTTCCAAATGATGCCATTGCCGTTCGGCCGAGCGTTCCATAGAGATAACTCTCTAAATCCAATGCCGCGCAATCAAAGAGCGGTTTGTGCCAATAGGGCACCTCGAAGACCCGCCGATCAGCAAATCGAAGAAGATAAAAGTCGATCCATCCGCCGTCAAAAAGCAAAGGCCGCGCTGCAAAGGCCTTGCGCCCGATGTGTTCACCAACCCATTGAACGAATTCCGGCATCACGTCGCTTGGCTGACGCGCATCAATCTGCGTGTTCTGAAAGGCTTCCGGCTCGGTTTCCCACCATCTGGTGGTCCTGGGGTCCGGATTGCGATTAGACAGAGGAGTCATATTGGCCTCAAACTGGTCCAAAATTTCACCGTCTTCGCGCACGCAGACTGTGGCAAAGCTTAACATCGAATGATCATAGACGGAGGGTCCGTCAGCTTCGATGTCTGTCACGAAATAGTGGACGGGATCCGTCACCCACTCAGCCCCCCAAACAGTGTCGGCATGTCCAGCGGGCGGAATCCATAATGCTCTGCCCAGCGCACGTCCGCGTCAAAGAAGGCGCGCAGGTCCGGCATGCCATATTTCAGCATCGCGATCCGGTCGATGCCGATGCCCCAGGCAAAACCTTGGTAGACATCGGGATCGAGCCCGCCATTGCGCAGCACATTCGGGTGCACCATGCCGCAACCCAATATCTCCATCCAGTCCGTGCCTTCGCCAAAGCGCACTTCACCGGGCTTGGAACGGTCGCACTGAATGTCGACTTCCATCGATGGTTCGGTGAACGGGAAGAAGGACGGGCGGAAACGCATATTGACGCTTTCGACCTCAAAGAAGCTCTTGCAAAACTCTTCAAGCACCCACATCAGATTGGCCACATTGGCCTGCTTGTCGATCACCAAACCTTCAAGCTGGTGGAACATGGGCGAGTGTGTCGCGTCACTGTCCTGGCGATAGGTTTTGCCGGGGATGACAATGCGGATCGGCGGTTCCTGCGCTTCCATCGTGCGGATTTGCACAGGGCTTGTGTGCGTGCGCAGCACTTTGCGATTGCCGTCCGCATCGGGCTTTAAGAAAAACGTATCGTGCATTTCACGCGCGGGATGTCCTTCAGGGAAGTTCAGTGCGGTGAAATTGTAATAGTCCGTTTCAATGTCGGGCCCTTCGGCGATGGAAAAGCCCATATCCGCAAAGATTGCAGTTATCTCGTCGGTCACCTGACTGATCGGGTGTATGCGCCCGCGTTCAGCAGGCGACGAGTTCACCGGCAGCGTCACATCGACTGTCTCCGTCGCCAGCCGCGCTTCAATCGCTGCATCGTGCAGTTCGGTTTTGCGGGCAAGGATCGCGTCGGTGATGCGTGTTTTCAGCCCGTTCAGCGCCGGGCCCATCACCTGCCGCTCTTCCGCGCTCATTTTGCCGAGTGTTTTCATGCGCTCGGAGATCGCGCCTTTTTTGCCGATGGCCGAGACGCGCAGCGCCTCAATGGCCTCTTCGTCGGAGGCGGCATTGATTTGCGCAGTCAGTGTGGCTTCAAGCTGTTCGAGGTCTTTTGCCGCTTCAGTCATGGAAGAAACCTGTTTCTTTAAGTTGGCGTTGTCTTAGCAAGGTGCCGGGTTGGCGCAACATAAAAGAACCCGCATCCGGCAAGGCCAGAGCGGGTTCTCAAATCGAAAGTGTAAACGTTGAGACGCGCGCGGGCCTTAGTTGACGGCGCTCTCAAATGCGTTTGGTGTTGTGTCTTTCAGGTAAGCCAGCGAGCCTTTGGCCTGCTCAACAACCTTTGCAAATGCTGCAGGCTCGTGAATGGCCAGATCGGAAAGAACTTTACGGTCCACCTCAATACCGGCTTTCGTCAAACCGTCGATCAGGCGGCCATATGTGAGGCCGTGCTCACGGGCAGCCGCATTGATACGCTGAATCCACAATGAGCGGAAATTACGCTTGCGCACCTTTCGGTCGCGATACGCATATTGGTCAGCGCGCTCGACCGCCTGCTTGGCGATACGGATGGTGTTCTTGCGGCGACCATAGAAACCTTTGGCGGCCTTGATGACTTTTTTATGCTTGGCGTGGGCGGTTACACCGCGTTTGACACGTGCCATGGAAACTCTCCTTCGGTCTTCTTACGCGGCTTACTTCAGGCCGTACGGAATATACTTCTTAACGATACCAGCATCGCTCTCGCTCAGCACCATGGTGCCGCGCGCGTTGCGGATGAACTTGTTGGACCGTTTGATCATGCCGTGGCGTTTGCCGGCTTGCGCAACTTTAATCTTACCGGAAGCGGTAACCTTGAAACGCTTCTTGACCGAAGACTTTGTCTTCATCTTGGGCATTTGCTTCTCCATTTATTTTGCCACGCTATCATCGGCGAGAGCCTTGCGGCCAAAACGCGCGATACCCGGTTTCCCGGAAAGTTGCGTGGTGATTATCAGCATTAAGAACAGACACGGCATGCCCTGCCGGCCGGTTCGAGACGCGGGTCTATAGACTCATGTCTGGCGTGATGCAACCCTGCCCGCAAAGGGAGCTTGGCAGCATGAACGACAACGATCAGAAGCGTTTTCTCGACAAGGCCTATACCGTTAAGACCGATGCGGACACCAAAGCGCTCTATGATGCCTGGGCAGAGGTTTATGACGAGGAGTTGGGCGAGAACGAATATCAACAGCCTGTGCGCTGCGCGAAGGCGCTGCTTGGGTTGATGCCGCCGAATAATAATCCCCTTATCCTTGATGTCGGTTGCGGCTCTGGTCTTTCCGGCCTTGCGCTGAAAAATGCGGGCTACGCGACCATTGATGGCTGTGACTATTCAACGGGCATGCTGGAAAAGGCCGAAGCCACCGGCGCTTACAAGCGCCTTTTTGAAACCAACCTTAATGCCCCGCCAATGGATGCAAATGATGCGGTCTATGATGCCGTGACCTGTGTCGGCGTCTTCTCTTTTGGTCATGTCATGGCTGATGCGCTGGACGATATATTAAGGGTGCTCAAGCCTGGCGGCGTTTTGGTCATCGGCCTGAATGATCATTTCTATCAGGAAGGCAGCCTCACCAACAAACTCGCCGCGCTTGAAAGCACGGGCACCCTCACGGGCCGCAAAGACGAGCATGGCGAGCATATTAGAGGCACGGGTCTCACCGGCTGGGTGATTGCAGTACGGCGGATTTGACGTGCGAAAACTGTCGTTGCTTGGGTAAATGGGTTGGTTGAATTTGAGCTGAGCATTCTGAACCTGGTGTATCAGAAAAGCGCCTTAGCTCCATAAAGAGAGGTGACCATTGCGATGTGCGGCACACGAGGAACTGCGATCCCGACGGTGATCATCAATAATGAAAGAGTGAGGGTCACCGAATGGCGGTTTAAGCGCAAGGGTGATAACACAGGCTGGCATCGCCATGCGTTTGACTATGTTGTTGTTCCTCAGTTTGACGGAACTCTAGAAATTGATTTGGGCAATGGCGAGTGTATGCATGCTGAACTGCAAAGCGGCGTTCCATATTATCGTGAAATCGGCGTCGAGCACGATGTTATCAATGCGAACGATTTTGAATGTGCGTTCGTTGAAATCGAATTGCTGGAAGACCGTAAAGGCTGATATCTAATCCGAACCGCCAAAAATCGATCGGTCATGGCACACTTAATGCGTGCTCCATGTTGGAGCTTCTGTACGGGAGCGCGGTTTCATTGACAGTTCATCCGGGTGTGCTTTAGCTGCCAGTATGCCGATGGACATAGGTTTGCGTCTAAGCATCGTGTGAAATTGATGTCGGCAAGGCTGGTAAACCAACAGAAATCGCAAGCTCAGTTGTTCGATAAAAAAGCAATCTTCAGCATTCTGGTCGGCGCGCCAATCCTAGCGATGATCAGCGTTGTGACCATCATATCTTTTGTGGCGATTATCTATGTCGGGCCGCTTGCGCCTTATTTGGGCATGGGCATTGCGCACACATTGGTTGGCGCGACGATCATGTTTCTCATCGGCAGTGCCAGATCCAGTGTCAAAGAAGCCATGACACTCCCACAGGACGCACCAGCCATACTCTTGGCAAGCGGCATATCCGCCATGCTCGCCGGGCAGGCATCAGCCGATATGGACGTGACCGCAGCGACTGTTGCGGTTCTCGTTCCAATTTCCGCACTAACCACTGGCATCATCGCACTTTTTGTCGGTGCGTTTCGATGGGGCGCCGTCATTCGTTATGTGCCGCATCAGGTAATAGCCGGTTTTCTAGCCGCGACAGGTTATCTGGTTGTCCTTGCCGGTCTCTCGATGTTGTTGGGTGAGAATATCTCAACCTTCAACCTGCCCATAATCTTCGCGCCGGACATTCTTTATACATGGGTTCCTTGGGGGATTGCCGGTGTGATGCTCGCCTACGGTGCCCGCAAGGTGAAATCAATTTTCTTCATGCCTGGAGCGCTGCTGGCACTTTTTGCCGCGTTTTACGTAACCCTGTTTTTGCTGGACCTAACTCTGGCTGATGCGCGCTCAGTCGGACTATTGCTTGGTCCTTTTGAAGGGTCGACATTTATCAACAGTGTTGATCCAACGGTGATTTTGCGCGCCGACTGGCCGTTGGTTTTGCAGCAGGCACCACTTATCCTTGCGGTTGTTGGCCTCACGCTTCTGGGCACGATTTTGAATATCTCCGGTCTTGAGAAGGTCTTTGATCGTGACCTCGATACGGACAAGGACCTGAGCGCAACGGGTCTTGCCAATATTGGTGGCGCTGCCTTTGGCGGCATGCCGGGTTTTCAATCCGTAACAGAACCTGCCATTGCGAAAAATTTGGGCGTTTCGGGCAGGCTGCCGGGCCTTGTGGGCGCAGCTGGATGCTTGCTGGCGCTGGTCATGGGCGCCGCAGCGCTGGGCTCACTGCCGGTTGGTGTCTTCAGCGCCCTGTTGATTTTCATTGGCATTGATCTTCTGTGGACTTGGCTCAAGGACACGTGGGGCAAGCTCTCCGGTTTTGACTATGCCGTTGTGGTGGGCATTGTCATTGTCGCGGGAACGGCAGGTTTTCTTTGGGCAGTGTTCGTCGGTATCCTGGCGGCGATTGTCTTGTTCCTTCTCACCTATGCTAAGATCGACTGCGTGCGATCACGTACGACGCTTGCGAGCGAACGCAGCCGGGTGGAGCGCCCCATGGGAGAGCTTTCATGGCTCGCCGAAAATGGCAGTAACTCTGTCATCCTGCATCTGGACGGCTTCATTTTCTTCGGTACGGCGCACGCGTTGCGCGAGCGGGTACGCCGCGAGTTGGTGGCCGCACCGCCACCACAATCCATCATGCTCGATTTCTCCGATGTTCAGGGCCTTGATGTATCAGCGATTCAGACTTTGGGGCGCATCGTGCGCGATGCGCACAATGCCAAGGTCGAGCTTCTGTTTGTGCAGGTCGATGAAGAGTATCAATCACAGATCATTGAGGCCTGCGCTCCGATTGCTGGCCCGCGTTTTGAATCTGAAAAAGATGCTGCAGTTGAAGTTCTGGAACAGCGCCTGCTTGCTGAAATGCCAAAGCCCACCGGTTCCACGGCTCGCAAGCGATTGATCAAAACGCTTGTCAAACTGATCAAAGATGGCGGCCCCGTCCAGCGCCTCGAACTGCCACCTGAAACAATTTTGTTTCACGCGGGTACGTCTGGTCGGGAAATCTATCTGCTTTTGAAAGGTCAGATGCGCGCCGAAGTTCAACGCAGCAACGGGTCTCAGATGCGTGTGGCGCAATTCAGGGATGGCGCATTGATCGGCGAGCTGGCGCACTATTCAAATGGTGATCGCACCGCCGATGTGATTGCTGAAACGGATGTTGAACTGCTGCGTGTCGATGTCGAAAGCCTCGAACGCGTTCACCCTGAGATAGCAAGTGACATACACCAATATGCCGCCGGCATCTTGGCCCGCCGCCTCATCAGCACGACAGCACTCGCCAATAGCATTCTGTCGCGGTGAGGGTTGTTACGGTCAATTTCATGGCGCCAATGGCTCTTATGGGGACACAGCCCCTGTTATATTTCTTGCGCGAAAGGCCCGCTCTTCGTGCAGTTGTGGCGTTGAGCGAAGCAAAATCATGGCAAACGTGGTTTCGTTTAACAATGGCAACCTCACGTGGGCCTTGGTAGCTTGCGCTAAGTATAGGAGCGCAACTTTTGAGGTCACGTGTGGAAGTCGGACGGAAAGCGATAAATCTCCTAAAAGCCGACATCCAGCGCTTGGAAGTTGCGATTGACCCGATCACTTGGGAATGGATCGTCCAACGGTGCAAGTATCTTCAAATCAAGGCGGGCGACAAGATTCAAAATCAGGCCCGCGTCGCGGACAGTTGGATATTTCTGTCGCAAGGCGTTGCCGCGTCTGAACAAACCGATCATGATGGGGTGTCAACAATTGCGCGTTTCTTCGAGCCTGGAGACTTCTGTGCAAATCTCACGAGTGCCTGGACGCGTGACATTGCGTCGGATGACCTTATCGCCCTTACCGATGTTGTCTGTATTGCAATCCCCGATGAATTCTTCCGGCGGCAGTACATTGAGGGAGGATCTTTTGGGACTTATCTCAGGCTGAAAATGATGAGTGCGCACCTCTTTGCAAAGGAGCTGATCTGCGCGAAAACCTCTAGCCGTACCGAAACGCGATATCGTTTCCTTGAGCAACATCATCAGACCGTAATCGGGTCCGTGCAGCAAAAAGACATAGCCCGGTTCCTAGGGATGACGCCGCAGGGTCTTTCTCGGTTCCTGCGGCAAAGAAAGACCAAGGCCAGTTAACCGAAGTTCATCGCCGAAACGCGCTGATTGTCTACCATCAAAACACTGACCTACAGGCTTTGAACTGGAGACAAACAAGCAATGACGAAATTGACAATGCCAGCGGAACGCGATTTTGGCTGGAGTCTCAAGCCGGTTTCTTCGTCTTATTTCGACATCCATCAAAACGACAACGGTCAGTTCTGTGTCGTGCTGAACCACGCCCTGTTACGCGGTGCTTCGGCCGAGATGATCGCGTGGTGGTTCCAAAACTTCCCGCGCCTGAAGGTTCGGCTGAGAGATGTTCCCGGCTACGAAGGAAAGCTAGTGCCGGGATATTGGCTTTGGCATCCGATAGACCACCATAGTGCCGAACTGTCAGGCGCTCTTGGCCCAGGCGGTGTCGCGAAAACAGGGTGTAGCATCCACATTCGCGAAGCCATGCAATACGAGCGATATGGGTGGAAGTACCCGGTCGACAGCAAACTGAAGGTTTTCTACGTCGGTCCCGATGGCTGGGCCATGGGCAAAGCGCTGCCGTTCATCGGTCCGGTCATGATGCTGCGCATCAACTTCAAGGATGTCTTCGAGGATGGACGGCACGTCGGGGTTAGTTACCAATACGAGATTGTTATTGGGGCGACCGGCAACAACCCTGTCGCCCGTATCATCAATAAGCGGATCACCGGAGCGTTTGGCCCGGAGTTTTTCGCGGCCTGGCACCGTCACAACGTAATCGAAGTTGGCACCTTCGAGAACTTCCTTCCGGCACTTTTCGACCAAAGGGATAAACTTTCAAGTCTCGAATATGCGCGCGATATGAACCCGGAACTTCCCTCGCCTGAAAGTCAACACGGGCATGACCGGGTATTGTTCGAGAAACGGCTGAGCGGATACGTCAACGCTAAAGCACCATATGAGTACCAGCAATATGAAAGCCCGTCATTCTTATGAGCCTACCCACGGTCCTGCCACAAAGACGTTGGGTCTTTAATGATCAGACATTCGCCAAAATACACTGGGCACTGCACTAGACGCTTCAAGCTCAAATCCACCCCCTTTAAAACAAAAAACGGGCCCTTACGGACCCGCTTTCACAAACCTTAAACGCACCAAAAATCTATTTCGGCGCGAGTACCATCATCATCTGACGACCTTCGAGCTTCGGTTCGGCTTCCACCTTTGAGATGTCTTGCACATCTTCTTTTACGCGTTTGAGCAGTTCCATGCCCAATTGCTGGTGGGCCATTTCGCGGCCACGGAAGCGCAGGGTCACTTTGACCTTGTCGCCGGCTTCGAAGAAACGATGCACGGCCTTCATCTTCACATCATAATCATGCGTGTCGATATTGGGTCGCATTTTCACTTCTTTGACTTCGACGGTCTTCTGCTTTTTGCGCGCCGCGGCCTGTTTCTTCTGCTGCTCATACTTCAGCTTGCCCAGATCAAGGATCTTGGCGACAGGTGGCTTGGCGTTTGGAGAGATGAGAACGAGATCGAGACTGGCTTCCTCCGCCATGCGAAGGGCGTCTCTTGTATCGATAACACCCTGATTGTCACCGTCGGCCGTTATGAGTTGAACTTGTGGCTCGCGAATGTCGCGGTTTGCGGGTGGGCCGGATTTCTGCGGTGGGGGTGCTCTGAATGGACGGCGAATGGTCGTTTACTCCTGTGTAATTTCCTCGCGGGCTATGTCGGGATTGCCCGCGCCGAGTCAATAGCATGCCCGCTTGAATAAATCATCAATTTCCATGACATCATCTTGCAACACATCATTGGGGAGCAATTCATGGCGGCAATCAGCCAAAAATTGACAGTTGGCGATGCTGATATCGCTATCAAAAAAGTGGACGGCCAAGCGCCGGGTCTGTTTTGGTTGGGCGGCTATCGCTCCGACATGGCTGGCACCAAGGCGCTGTGCATGGAGGCGCTGGCCGCTGAAAATGACCTGCAATCCACCCGATTTGACTATTCAGGCCATGGCGAAAGCGGGGGTGACTTTTTGGACGGGACGATTTCCAAATGGCTTGGCGAGGCATTGGCCGTTTTCAAACAAGCGTCAGCCAATGGCGCGCAAATCCTGATTGGTTCGTCCATGGGCGCATGGATCGCCCTGCGCATGGTACAGGAACTCAACACGGGTGGCGAAAACGACCTGATCGCTGGTCTGCTCCTGCTTGCACCAGCTCCTGACTTCACCGTCGAGCTGATGGAGCCAGAGCTCACGGACTCAGAAAAGGCTGATTTGGAGCAAAACGGCTATTTTGAAGAGCCGACACCTTATGGCCCCGAGCCAAACCGTTTCACCAAGGTGCTTTTTGAAGATGGGCGCAAAAACCGTGTGATGACAGGCAGCCTTGATACCTACTGTCCCGTGCAGATTATTCAGGGCAAGGCGGATCCCGACGTGCCTTGGCAGCACGCGCAACGGCTTTTTGAACTTTTGTCCAAGGATGATGCATCTATCAGCTTCGTTAACGACGGGGATCACCGCCTGTCGCGACAAGAAGACCTCGATTTGATTGCCAGATGCACGCTTTCGCTGGTTGAGCGTGTCAAAAAGGCATGATTACGAAAATTTAAGATGCCAGAAAACAATTGTTTTTCAGAGGTTTAGGTGGTTGAGATTGGAGTGGAGGTTGTGTGGCCCAAAACCGCTACCACTTTAGCCACACAAGCAAGTCATAGTCTAAAATAACAAAAGACAAACAAACCTCAGCCTGTTTCCTCATCCAGGCGAGTGTTTAAAAGACCGGGCTACCTCGCGCCCGGTCTTTCTTTTTTGTTTGCCAAGAATCGCCTACATCTTCCCCATGGTTTTTGCCTTCGCCAGAAAGAGTGTTTCCACCACCGATTTTCCGAACGAACTGTCGGTTGCGGGGCGCACCGTCCCTGTGAGTGTGCGCGAGAACGCCCGCGCCAAACGCCTGACGATGCGCGTCCAACCCGGTAATCGCGGTGTTTCCATCACGGTGCCGATTGGTGCGTCCGCGCGCAGCGTCAATGATTTCATTGAGCGCCATGCGGGATGGTTGGAGACCCAAATCGCCAAGCAACCTGATCGCCCCCAAGTGCGCGCAGGCATCAAGCTTCCAATCAGGGGAATAAATCACCTGATCGTGCATGAAACCGGGCGTGGCGTCACAGAAATCCGATCTTTAGATGATGCTCCGCAGTTGGTTGTGCGTGGGGATGAGCGGTTTTTGCCCCGCCGCGTCGCTGACTTCCTCAAGAATGAGGCCAAATGTGATATTGATGCGCTGGTCGCCCACCATGCGGGCAAGGTTGGGCGCAAAGTGAAATCCGTTCGTTATCGCGATACGACAAGCCGGTGGGGCTCATGCACATCAGATGGCGCGCTTTCGTTTTCGTGGCGCATCATGATGGCGCCACCGTCGGTGATCAACTATTTGGTCGCGCATGAGTGCGCCCATTTGCGTGAAATGAACCACGGCTCAAAATTCTGGGCACTGTGCGAGGAATTGTGTCCTGACACCAAACGGTGCAAACAGTGGCTCAAACGAAACGGCAACAAGCTGCAGGCGATTGAGTTTAGTTGATCACCCGATAGGCCAGAGCATTTGACCATGGACATAAAAATCTGCGGGCTTTCAACGAAGGAAACCATCAGCGCCGTTGCCGAAAATGGCGGCACGCATGCCGGGTTTATCTTCTTTGAAAAATCACCCCGCAATGTCTCCGTCGCGCTGGCTGCTGATTTGATGGCGCATGCCGAGAGCTTGGGTCTTAAAACCGTGGCAGTTACGGTTGATGCCGACAGCGCTTTTCTGGATGAGATCGTTTCAGTCGCCAAACCACAAATCCTGCAGCTGCATGGCAAGGAAACGCCGGAACGCGTAAATGAAGTCAAGGCACGCCATTCACGTGAAACATGGAAGGCATTTTCCGTTTCCCACCTTGATGATCTTGCAAAACTTGATGCCTATCGCGGCATTACAGATCGTTTTTTGCTCGATGCCAAACCACCAAAGGGGTCGGATTTGCCGGGCGGCAATGCGGTATCGTTTGACTGGTCGATCCTAACCAAAATGCCAACGGGAATGGACTACCTACTGTCCGGTGGTGTGGATGCCGATAATGTCACGCAGGCAATTGCTGCGGGCGCGCCAGCGCTTGATCTTTCATCAGGCGTTGAAAGCGGGCCGGGCGTCAAAGACATCGGAAAAATCAAAGCTTTCTTCAAAGCGGTCGCCGCGGCCTGATCGCGCATTGCTCTTGGCGCGCCGCCACGCTACACCGCCCTCTCGCACGTGAGGGAGTTTGCTCGTGAACCAGATTTTGCCACCCAATTCATTCCGCACCGGACCGGATGAAAACGGTATGTTCGGCATTTTTGGCGGCCGCTTTGTCGCTGAAACGCTGATGCCGCTGATCCTTGATCTGCAGGAAGAGTGGGAAAAGGCCAAGACCGATCCTGAGTTTCAGGCCGAGCTCGCTCATCTCAACAAGCATTATACGGGTCGTCCGTCGCCTATTTACTTTGCTGAACGGCTGACAGAGCATTTGGGCGGCGCGAAGATCTACTTCAAGCGTGATGAGCTGAACCATACCGGTTCACACAAGATCAACAATTGCCTGGGTCAAATCCTGCTTGCGAAACGCATGGGGAAAACACGGATCATCGCTGAAACCGGCGCGGGACAGCATGGCGTGGCATCGGCGACAGTCGCGGCGCGCTTTGGTTTCCCATGTCATGTTTACATGGGCGCGACCGATATTGACCGGCAGGCACCCAATGTTTTCCGCATGAAGCTGCTGGGCGCGGAAGTTACGCCCGTGACGTCCGGCAATGGCACGCTCAAGGACGCGATGAATGAAGCGCTGCGAGATTGGGTAACCAATGTTGAAAGCACCTATTATCTGATCGGTACAGCAGCCGGTCCGCACCCCTATCCGGAAATGGTTCGCGAGTTCCAGTCGGTGATCGGCGCCGAAACCAAAGAGCAGCTGATGGAAATTGAAGGTCGATTACCTGATATGATCATCGCAGCCGTAGGCGGCGGCTCCAATGCCATTGGCCTGTTCCACCCATTCCTTGACGATAAGGATGTGCAGATTGTGGGCGTGGAAGCGGGCGGCAAGGGTTTGAACTCTGATGAGCACTGCGCGTCGCTCACGGCGGGTTCGCCCGGTGTCTTGCATGGCAACCGCACGTATCTGCTGCAAGATACTGACGGGCAGATTGAAGAAGGTCACTCAATTTCTGCTGGCCTCGATTATCCGGGCATTGGCCCGGAGCACTCCTTCCTGAAAGACACCGGCCGTGTTGAATATGTTCCCTGCATGGATGATGCAGCGCTGGAAGCGTTCCAGTTGCTTTGCCGGATCGAAGGCATCATTCCTGCACTGGAACCGAGCCATGCGCTGGCCGAAGTCGTCAAGCGTGCGCCCACCATGGGCAAAGACCAGATCATCGTGATGAATTTGTGCGGTCGTGGCGACAAGGACGTCTTCACCGTCGGTAAAATCCTCGGGCATGAGATGTAATCGCCATGACCAACCGCTTTGACACGCTTTTTACACGCCTTGCCGATGACAACCGACCGGCATTGGTCACCTATTTCATGGGAGGTGATCCTGACGTGGAAACGTCGCTTGAGATCATGAAGGCGTTGCCTGAGGCCGGCGCTGATATCATCGAGTTGGGCATGCCTTTTTCCGATCCGATGGCTGACGGTCCGGCGATCCAGATGGCGGGACAACGCGCGCTCAAAGGCGGCATGACGCTCGAAAAGACACTGGCGATGGCAAAGGCTTTTCGCGAAGCTGACGTTGATACACCGATCGTTTTGATGGGTTATTACAACCCGATTTATATCTACGGCGTGGATCAGTTTCTGGTCGATGCCAAGGCTTCGGGGATCGATGGTTTGATCGTCGTCGATTTGCCGCCAGAGATGGACAATGAATTGTGCATTCCAGCTCTTGCGCAAGGTGTTTCTTTCATTCGCTTGGCCACGCCGACGACTGATGACAAACGCCTGCCCGCGGTGCTCGAGAACACTTCCGGCTTTGTCTACTATGTTTCGATGACAGGCATTACCGGCTCTGCCATTGCCAACACGGACGCCGTGGCTGAGGCGGTCAACCGGATCAAAGGCCACACAAACCTACCGGTGTGCGTCGGATTTGGTGTCAAGACGGCGCAACAGGCGGCCACCATCGGACGTGATGCCGATGGTGTGGTCGTAGGGACCGCTATCGTAAACGCGGTGGCCACATCACTTGACCAAGACGGCAACGCAACGGCTGATACCGTCAATGCAGTTTCCACCTTTGTGGCCGGTTTGGCGCAAGGCGTGCGGGTCGCGCGTCTTGAAGCTGCCGAATAGTCCCGCCACATAGGGAAAAACGGGAAGTTATATATGAACTGGATCACTGATTATGTGCGCCCGCGTCTCGATACGCTGATGGGCCGCCGAGAAACGCCTGAAAACCTCTGGATCAAATGTCCGGAGAGCGGCGAAATGGTGTTTCACAGGGATGTTGAAGACAATCAATGGGTGATCCCTGGTTCCGGTTACCATATGAAAATCCCGGCCATGCAGCGGCTGACACACTTTTATGATGATGGTGATTTTCAGGTCATCACAAATCCGGAAGTGGTGCAGGACCCGCTCAAGTTCCGCGACCAGAAAAAATACACGGATCGATTGCGCGAAAACCGGCAGAAAACCGGATTGGACGATTCCATCATCAACGCCACTGGCAAGCTTGAAGGTATGGATGTTGTCACCACTTTGCATGATTTCGCGTTCATGGGCGGGTCTCTTGGCATGGCGGCAGGCGAAGCGATCATCAAGGGCTTTGAAACAGCGATCGAAAAGAACTGCCCAATGATCCTGTTTGCCCAATCCGGCGGCGCGCGGATGCAGGAGGGGATTTTGTCTCTCATGCAATTGCCGCGCACGACCGTTGCGGTGGAGATGCTTAAGGAAGCCGGTCTTCCCTATATTGTGGTTTTGACCAACCCGACGACTGGCGGTGTTTCCGCATCATACGCAATGCTGGGTGACATTCATATTGCCGAGCCTGGTTCAGTGATCGGTTTTGCCGGTGCACGAGTAATCGAACAGACCATCCGCGAAAAATTGCCGGAAGGCTTCCAGCGTGCTGAATACCTTCTTGATCATGGCATGGTCGACATGGTGGTGCCGCGCCCGGAGTTGCGCCCAACCATAGCGCGGCTTTTGCGTATGCTTTTAAACACACCGGTGGAAGAGGCAGCGGTGGAAGGTGTTGAAAGCGAGGCCGGTAGCACCAGCGGCGAAGACACCTCTGCAGTTGTGGAAATTGTGCAGGAGCCAGGCACGGACGTGGCCGTATCTGATGATGGCGGCCAAAAACCGTCTCCGAGTTTCTAAGCAGCCTATATCGTGAGCGCATCGAAACCGAACAATGAACGACCGGTTCGATCAGAGGCGGCGCTGGAGATTGAACGTCTTTTGGAGCTGCATCCCAGGGGTTTCGACCTGTCGTTGGGTCGTGTCCGTGACTTGCTGGATAAACTTGGCAACCCACAGGATCGCTTGCCACCAGTTATCCACATAGCGGGAACCAACGGCAAAGGCTCATGTGCGGCTTTCTGTCGATCGCTTCTGGAGGCTGCTGGTCATACCGTTCATGTTCATACATCGCCGCATTTGGTGAATTGGCACGAGCGTTTTCGCATTGGATGTAGTTTTGTTGCTGATGACACATTGGCCGATGCGGTTCGCCGCGTCGCTGCTGCCAATGATGATGCACCCATCACTGTTTTTGAAATTCTGACGGCCGTGATGTTCCTGCTCTTTTCAGAGCATCCTGCAGACTACGCGATAATCGAAGTAGGACTTGGCGGGCGCGCCGATGCCACCAATGCGCTGTCTAAGCCCGTGGTCAGCGTGATTATGCCCATCGGGATGGATCATCAGGCCTATCTTGGCGATACGATAGAGGAAATCGCAGGCGAAAAGGCTGGTATTATCAAGGAAGGCGTACCGACCATCATCGGGCACCAGCCCTATCCGGCTGCAAGACAAGTGCTGGAAAATGTCGCTGAGATGATGGGTGTGGAGGCGTTTGTCTACGGACAGGACTTCTTTGCCTTTGAAGAGCGCGGACGCCTTATTCTGCAGGACAATACTGGTTTGATCGATTTGGCATTACCAACGCTGAACGGTCGCCATCAAATCACCAATGCAGCCGCTGCTATTATGGCCGCCCGGATTGCTGATCCTAAACTCAATGCAGACATGCTGGAGAAAGGTTTGCAAAGCGCGCAATGGCCGGCACGCCTTCAACGTCTTACAAGCGGTGACTTGGTCGAACTCGCCCCGAGTGGTTCGGAAATTTGGCTTGATGGCGGACACAATCCGGATGCGGCCAGCGCCTGTGCGGAGTTTATGGCCGGCCGAGAAGCCGTGGATGGACGGCCGTTATTCCTTATCGCAGCCATGCTCAATACCAAAGATGCTGTCGGCTACTTCACGCCGTTCGAGGGGCTGGTCCGGCACGTTTTTACCGTACCGATTGTCAGCAGCGAAGCGGGGATACTGCCAGCAGATCTGGCTGAAAGCGCGCTGGAGGCCGGGATATCAGCCGAAGAATTCGCATCAGCTTACGAAGTTCTCGATATGCTGGGGCGCAATTGGGATGATAGCGAGCCAAGCCCACGGATATTGATATGTGGTTCGCTTTATTTGGCTGGCGAGATCCTTTCGGAGAACGGAACGCCGCCAAACTGAAGTGAGCGCACTTGTTCGCGCGCTCAATAAAGGTCAGCGCTTAGCTGACAGTGTTTTGCATCCAGTCAGACAGTTTGCCCTTGGGTGCAGCGCCGACCATTTGGTCAACGACTTCGCCGCCTTTGAACATGTAAAGCGTTGGAATTGAACGGACGCCATATTGTGCGGCAATATCGGGGTTCTCATCGATATTGATCTTTGCGATCTTTACCTTGCCATCAAATTCGGTGGCCAGCTCGTCAAGCGCAGGTGCGATCATCTTGCAAGGGCCGCACCATTCAGCCCAGAAGTCCACGACGACAGGTGTATCTGATCCCAGTACGTCGGATTGAAAATTGTCATTGGTGACTGTTACGGTTGCCATCGCGGCCTCCTTTGTTGTTCGCGCCCATGTGGTCATCCAAGGCAGACCAATCAAGTGGGATTCGCATATCCCACTTTTCAATCTTTCGCGAGGACAGCAAGCGCCTTTTCGCGATCATCTGGTGAAACCTCACGGATCAAAGGCCCCCTTGTGTATAAAATAAGGGTGCGCACCGGCTGGCCCGGGTACAGTCTTTCAACAAGTGCGCCATAGAGCGCCAGCTGAAAAATGGAGACTTCCGGGATGCCATAAACGGGTGGGCGCCCCGTTTTGTAGTCGACGATGACAACTTCCTGATCCGTCTCAGCTATGCGGTCTATGACACCGGAAACGCCGCGTTCTTCGCCGCTGACGGTCAAGGTGCCAATTATTTGAACCTCAGCGCGACTGCCAGCTGAAAACAAGAAAGCATAGGTAGGATCGTTTAAAACGCCGAAGACTTCAGCCATGAGCTGATCCTGCTCGTCATTTTCAAAGCCATTGTGCGAAAGCCATGATCTTCCAAGAGCTTCCCACTCACCTGGCGGCGTATCTGGCAGCATCTGTAAGAGCGTGTGAAGTGCCGTTCCACGCACGGAAGCGGCGACGGGGTTTGCCGAGGTCTGCTCTTGCTGCGCGATCAAGGACTGTGGCCGCGATCCGTCATCTTCAAAGCTTGGTCTTGTTGCCTCAATGGCAAAGCCGGTGGCGCCCGATGGAACCAGCGGACGCTTCGGTGGCGGCTCGTGCGGGGCTGGCGTTGCAATGGCGTCAATTTGCGCGGGATTGATGCTCGGCGTTGCCGCCGTCGCTAAGTCGGTGGTTTCGGCAGCTTTGCTTTCGTCAGCTATTGGCGGTGGGAAACAATAAACTGTGCCAGCATCACTTTGTTGCTGGCTACAATCATCGATCAAACTATCCACCACCATCTGATGCCAGCGCAGTTCACCTGGTTTTGGCGGCAGACTTTTGGTTGTATGACCGACCACCAAAAGCGTGTCTGCGGCACGTGTCATACCTACATACAATAGCCGCCGATATTCCTCTTCATCGGCAATCCGTGCGCGGTCGGCCATTGTTTCCATGATGTTGGAGCGTGGTTTGCCACGGTTCCACACAGGTAAATCGGTCGGCATTTTCTCCTCGAGCAGCTCAGCCGGAACAGCGGCTATTTTGTCCATCTGTCCTGCGTTGTGCGGCGCGGTACAATCATCCACAAGAAACACAAGCGGCGCTTCTAGACCCTTGGCACCGTGAACGGTCATCACGCGTACCATGTTGGCACCCTGCTCCATCTCACGCTTGATCTCCGGCGACTGGCGCTCAACGTGATCGATAAACAGATGAAGTGTACCCGGGTGATCGCGCTCGAACGCTTCAGCCAGCGCCATGAATTCATCCAGAATGTCGGACGTTTCCGGATTAAGCCGCGCGACAAGTTTTTCACGTCCGGCGCGTGCCGAAAGAACATGGGCATAAAAATCAAAAGCTGATCGGGTTTGTGCCAATAGTCGGAACGCTTCCAACTCGCTAAAGGCAGAACGATGTCGCTCTTGCGTTGACACTGCTAGCTGCTGCCAGAGCGTTTTGTCGCCCCGATCAATGCAGAGTGTCATAAGGTCGTCATCGTCAAAGCCAAAGAGCGGCGATTTCAACACCGCAGCCAAGGACAACTCGTCATAGAGATTGATCAGACATTTGCCGAGCGCCAGTAAATCCATGGTCGCTATGTGGCTGGTCAGAATCAACCGGTCCGCGCCAGCTACCGGCACATGTCGGGCTTTGAGAGCGCGTGACAGTTCACCGACAAACCCACCCCGTTTGCGCACAAGTACCAAAATATCTGCGGCAGTGACTTGCCGGCCTCGGACCAGCATTTGCTCCTTACCCGCTAGCCATTTCGATATGCAGTCTGCAATGCGACTGGCCAGTGTCTTTGCACCACGCGCAGGCGCATCAATTGTTTCAGACCAATCGTCCGGCAGTTCTGGTTCCGGTTCTGATGTGTGCACGTCCCATAAAACGACCTGCCCGTTGCTATCGGTTCGAAGCGCTGTGTGATCTTGGTAGTCACCCGATTGAGTGAGCCCATTGGCGTTCTCATGGCGCGCAAACACTTTATCCACCGCGGCAAGCACGTTGTGCGTTGAGCGAAATGAACGATCAAGCGCGATAGGCTTGAATGGCTTCTCCGCTCCATCGACCTTGGTGTCGAAATGGTCGCGCGCCGCGCTGAAGCCCGCCGGATCTGCGCCCTGAAAAGAGTAGATTGACTGCTTTTCATCGCCCACCGCAAATACGGTTCGATTAGCTTGGCGTGCTGCTTCACCGTCAAAAAACTCGTCGGCAAAGGTTTTCACAACATCCCACTGTAACGGAGATGTATCTTGCGCCTCATCGACAAGAATATGGTCGATGCCTTGGTCAAGCTTATAGCGAACCCACGCGCCGGTTCCTGCGCGTTTTAGCATGGCGGCCGTCCGCCCAATCAGATCATCAAAATCCAGATAGGAGCGCACCCGCTTCAAATACTCATAGCGACCAATAAGCGCCTGCGCGATGGTCAGCATGTGTGCAGTTTGTTCGGCATCCTCGAGCTTGTTCAGGTCATCATGAATGCCCAGCAATTTTGCTGCCGCAGCCCCATGTGCGGCTTGGTATTCTGGTATCGCGGCAACGATATTGTCGGGGAATATCTGATGAGTTCTGGGCGCAAGACCTTTCTCCGGACTGCCTTTCAGAAAGGCTTTCGTGAGTGAGTCGAAACGAGATTTGCAATCTTCCAGTTTGCCCGCTTCACGAATGGCCTGAACCATGTTGCGGATCGTCGTGCGTTTTTCCCCGGCCTCATGCGCCTCTATCAGTGCCAAGTTGGCTTCATCAAACCAAGCGAGCGGCCAAGCCTTATCCAGCAGCGCATCGCGCGTGATCGAAACATCCAGGCCAAAGGCTTCCAGATAGAGTGCCCTTAGTGCGGATGTGTCTTCCACAGTTGCTAAAAAGCCGCCGAGCTCGCGCCGTTTGTTGATGATCGCTTCTATAAGATCAGCAAATGCAGCTTCGCCGCGTTCGCTCAATATCCTATCAACAGCGCCAGCCAAAGCGTGGGCACGGTTTGCACCTACAAGCACGTAGCGCTTTGCCTCGGCCATCAATGTCTCTGCGCCAAAATCATCCAGCAGATTGAAATGCCCCGCCACATTAGCCTCTAGTGGAAAGCGATGAAGCAGCGCTTCGCAAAAGGCGTGGATGGTCTGGATTTTCAATCCGCCTGGTGCTTCCAGTGAAGTTGCAAACAATGTGCGCGCAAAGCGCAGCTTTTCTTTGGCGGGTCGCCTGCCGGTTAGTTTGGTCAATTGGTCTGAAAGGTCACGGTCCTCCATCACAACCCACTCGGACAGCCGATCAAAAACCCGCGATTTCATCTCAGCGGCTGCTGTTTTCGTGAACGTCAGACAAAGCAGTTTCGACGGATCGACCCCATCGAGCAGTAGGCGAATGACGCGCGTCGCCAGCACATAAGTCTTGCCCGATCCCGCATTGGCCGATACCCAGGCTGATACGTTTGGGTCGGCAGCAACCGCCTGCTTTGCCTTCGTTGATTCGTCGGGCAGCACTGGGGGTTTTGATATCTCAGCCATGGCCCTCACCATCGAATGATGGATCAGCGTCAACATCATTGCTCCATTCGGCAACCCGCGCCAAATGATCATAGTCACCAGCCCAGCGCTTTTGTTTTTCCGGCAGCGGCCAAGACAAATATGCCGTCTGTGGGTCTTGAAAATGCGCGACCAACTTTGACAGTGCCGCCCAATCGCGCTGTGCCAAGTCGGCGGAGCTGTATTGCGGATCATTTTTCTGTGGCTCGGCTTTGACGGCCATCGGACCCACAATCTTGTGATCTACTTCGCCGCGCGTTCCCAACTTCACATAGATGAGATCACCCGCCAACTCGCCATCAAGATCACCAAAGGCACCGCGCGCCAGCAACGCGGCTTCCAGTGGTAGCTGTGGGGCAAATCGGTGCTGGACCTGATTGGTAGAAGGGTGGCTTCCGGTCTTGATGTCAATAATGTCGACGAAACCATCGGCGCGTTGGTCAAAACGATCGCCACGGCCGAACAGTTTCACACCGGTGTCGTCCAACTCCGTTGGTATCGCAGTGAGTTCTGCATGACGTCTGATGACGCTGGCGGATCGTTCCTGCTCCCATGTCAAAAGCGCCGGGATCATGGCCTGCATGCGCGCCCACCATAGAGCGTCAATGTCGGGTGGAAGCGCTGCAGCATCATAAATCTCACGGGCGATTGACAGCATCTTGTTTTCAGCATCGGTCTCCGAAAAGACAACACCACGTTTGATGAATGCCTCGGCGCAATCGTGCATGAGCGTGCCCCGCATTCGAGCATCCGGCTCTTCCATGACAGGTTCGAGCGCTTTCAATTTCAGCACATGTTTGGCATAGATCGAATAGGGATCGCGGCGCAGCGTTTCGGCTTCCGTGACGGAGATAAGTTTTGGCCGTTTTGATGTTGGCGGCTTTGGCGTGGGCGCTCCGATAGGATTAATCGGCTCACCTTGGCCTATTGCATGCGCGATGCCTGCATAGACGTCGCCAGCCGATCGCATGGCTTCGGTATTGTCCGAGCCCGCCACCGTTTCCAATCGTTGTACCCAACGCGAGGCCACCGTCGGCGAGCCATCTTGCTTAGCTGATCGCGTCAGTAGAACGCGCGGCGCGCCCATGCACATTTGAAAGTCGTGCGCGGCCAAACCGACCCGTCGCTCGGGCGGTTCCATGCCTATTGCCTGCTTCATGCCACGTGTGATGAAGGCATCATTGTCAGGTGTTGTTGGCCAAGTGCCCTCATTCAAGCCGCCCAGCACCATGAAATCCACTTGCTGAAGGCGAGCCTCCAGCGTACCCCAAATAGAGATGCGCGGATGGCCGCCAATTTCCGGCTTGATCAATTTATCAGCCATGAGCGCAGCGATAATCATTGGCCAATCGGAGAGCGATATTTCAGTACCAAGGGTCGGATCGCACATGGTTTCAAGTGCACCTGCGAGCATGTCTCCCGCGTCATCATCATAGAGATCGGGCAATATGCCAGCGCTGTCACATGCAAAGGCCTCAAGCAAGATCACGGTTTTCCGGGCCAGCACATGGATCGGCTTCAACTGATCGCCCTCTAGATCGGCGCGAAAAGTCGACACTACTTTAGATAATAAGCCGGCAAAATGAACGAGATCTTCACCGTCCTTAACACTCAGCGAAGCGATAGCGGCAGGGCGTCTCTTCGCTATGGCAGGCTCACTGTGCCGAGCGATTTGTTCGGCGCAAATACGCTCTATGTCGTCGATCGAAAAGCGTCGCTGTGCGCCCCGCAGCACGTAAAGATCGAACTGATCAACAAGATGGTCTGCATCTTCTTTTTCAAGGCCAAGCTGCACCATGGGATGACGCAATAGCGCCAGTAGTGCGTTCGCGTTACCACCATCACATGCGACGTTCAGCGCCAGTGCCAAGAGCAGGCCTTGTTTTGTTTTGGAAAAGGGCGTTCCGCCGGAATCATCGGCCTCGATGCCAAAACGTGCTAACTCAACACACACCCGCCGTGCCAGTGAGCGATCTGGCGTAACCAAAGCACAGGCCTTATCTGGATCAAGGATCGCCTCGCGCAAAGCACATGCAATAGCAAGAGCTTCCTCACCGGGGTTTTGAGCATGCAAGATGGCGACATGTTCGAAAGCATTCTTCTTGAATGCTCCGCTTTCGCGCAGCCATTGATCGGTAGTTGTTGATGGGGCCAGCGCTGACGAAACCCAGCGCTTGCGGGCCTCAACACCCTCGGCATGCTCAGAGCGTAGTTCGGCGATCAAACCGCGCGCATTGGCCCCAATGGCGCGTACCAGTTTATGCATCCCGTATTGCGGATGGCCGATGGCAGAGGCGAGATAGTTGTCCGCTTCCAAAGCAGCGCGCACCCTGGCGTCCATGTCAGCTTCATAACCGGGCAGGACAACTGCACCACTTGGACGTTCTGCGATGGTTTTTATCAAGCGCGACGTCGCAGGGATGGTGCCGGTTGAGCCGATCACAATGAATGGGTCTTCAGGTTTGGCTGCTTCAATCCTTTGCCGCTCTGCTTCCAGCAACAGGTTGCGGCGCGTTGCTGGGTCGATGCGCCCCATTGCCTGAAGAACGTTCGGCCAATGATCGCGGATAACCGACAAGAACGCATGGGTGAGTTTCCACCAATCGGAGATGTCGACATCGGCAGCCTTGTCCAAATCTGCAAAGCTGATTTCCTCGGTCTGCATCTGATCGAGAAGCGTGGAAAGGTCGCGCGCCATCCAAAACGCATCGGCGATTGAGACTGGCGTCTCAAGTTCTTCGCCTACTAACGCCCGCGCTTCTGGCGATAGAGCCTGCGCCCATTTGGCAACCCACGACCCCAGAATGACCTGCCGTTCCAAAGCATTCACGGCTGGCGTGATCCGCAGCAAATCGGCTGCCCCACCCAGTGCAAAAAAAGCTGCGTCGTCGTCGAATTCACCGAGCGGTACAATCTGCGGCAAAAAAGCTGCTTTGGCTTTCAAGGCGTCAACGAATGCAGAACGTAATTCGCGCGCCGCACGCCTCGTCGGCACATAAAGTGTCGCACTGGCCAGCGTGAGAGGACCGTCCGTCGCCGAGAACCCATCAATGATGCGTCCATCGCAAAGCGCCTGCGCAAACAGCGGCAGGATCGGTTCGCCTGCGGGTACCGTAAAAATGTTGGGTGGACGGTATCTTTGCGCGGCAGTTGTTTTTTCAGCTTTCATGACGCAGCAAAGGTGCCATATCGCCATGCGCGCGCAAATGGGCTTCCACAGCTTTCAGGCTCTCCGGTGTGCTCACTGTGTACCAATAAGCGTCTTCAAGCCGGACACCATAGAGGCGGCCACTGGCAATGGCGCTGTCAAAATAGCGATTGAGCGAGTGCGGTGTTGCTAGCGCTCGATCAAAGATGCGCGGGTTGATCACTGCTACACCCGCATAGATGTAGCCCTCTTTGGTGTCTCCAGCGCGGGCAATACGGCCATCTTCAGCCAATACAAAATCAAGTCCGCCGCTGTGCCCGATGGCTTGGCTTGGTGAGCAAACAAGCAAGAGTAAGTCCATCTCATCAGCATCAAAAGCAGCGCCCATCGCCGATATCGTCGGCTGCGCACTGCTTTTTTCAACCCAGAACGTGTCGGCGTTGACGCTGATAAAGGGTTCATTTCCAAGTAGCGGCAAGGCTTTGACGATGCCACCCGCGGTTTCCAGAACGGTATCGCGCTCATCGCTGATGGTGATGTTGACGGAGTGATCGCAAGTTCGGGCGAACTCGATGATTTGATCGCCAAGATAGTGAACATTGACAATCGCTTCTTCAATATTGCTGCGCGCCAACTGATCGAGCGTGCGTTCCAACAAGCTCCGACCGGCAACTTCAACGAGTGGCTTTGGCCGTTGAAGCGTGATGGGCTGAAGTCTTTTTCCAAAACCTGCGGCGAGAACCATTGCGCGCATCAGAAGTCTTTCCCCAAACCCGTTGCCTGCCACCACTGGTTCAACGGAGCCAAAACCGGTTGTTTCAGTGCTTCTTCGATGTACCCTCGGACACGGGGCAAGTGTGCGAGGTAGGCAGGCTTGCCATCACGCGTGTTCAGGCGATGGAAAATACCAAGAATTTTGCAAAGCCTTTGCGCGGTACAAATGGCTGCCTCATCGGCGAACGCTTCGACATCAAACTGAGCATCGCTTTTTAGTCGGAGTGCGCAATAGATTTCGATGATCTTGCCGCCGAGCTCAGATGCGACCGTAACCCGCGCGTCGTGGACCAATGACATCAAATCATAGGCAGCAGGACCCCAAAGCGCGTCCTGAAAGTCAATGATGCCGAACTGATCAGTTCCATGCCTGGTGGGATCAAAGACAATGTTAGGAGAGTGATAGTCTCGCAGCAGGATTGTGAAACGTTCGGTGTCGAGACGGCTCCATAACGATTGAAGAACCGCCATAAATTCATCGCGCATTGCCGAACCGGGCTGTTTGCCGGTTTCAGCGGGAACATACCAGTCCAGCAGCAATTCTGCTTCCATTTGAAAGATGGATAGATTGTATGCGGCCAGTTCATGTTGGAGACCGCGGGCCGACAGTTTCTTCTTGAACGGTTTTCCATGCATGAATGCGAGCAGTTCTCCCGCGCCGATATATCGGTCGGGTACGGGTGCGCCATCATCATCCAGAACAGTGCCGCGTCCCAAATCTTCAAGCAGCATGAGGCCCTGGCCAATATCAAAACCGCCGATGCTGGGCGCTCGAATACCAATGTCACAAAGCGCCGATCCAACAACAACAAATGGTCTGATGTCTTCCGCCAGATGCGCGAGCTTGGAATAGGGCAGCCCATCGCGCACGGGCGGTCCGTCTGGCTGCGGCGGGGCAACCATCAGGATTTGTTTATCATGTCCTGTGATCGTTTCATAACGGCGCGTAGACGCATCGCCGGTGAGCGGTTGTCGGGTCGCAGATGCATACCCTTGATCCCGGAGGAACGAGCGCAACGAAAAGCTAGCTTCTACACGGGTCAAAAAGGTCGGTGGCCCGTTAAACGAAACATGCCTGCGATCTGCGTCAAGCTCATCGATCACGATGGACATATGCAAACTTGCTGAAGGCAGTAGATCGCCAGCTCTTTCGGGCCACTCGATCAGCGCAATGCTGCTTGATAGCGCTTCTTCCAAACCCAGTTCGTCCAGTTCGCTTTCATCGGCCAGACGGTAAAGATCATAGTGAGCAACCGGTATGGGCAGTTCATCATAATGTTGAACCAGCGAGAAGGTCGGGCTTGGCACATCAATATCGCTTTGTGCCAGGTATCGAATGAAGGCACGGGCAAAGCTGGTTTTCCCTGCACCCAACTCGCCGTGCAGCGCGATGCTATCACCAGCCTGGCAAGCGATGGCAACGTCCTGAGCGAGTATATGCAGTTCATCCTGCGAAAGATTGCGTCGCTCCAACATCGCCTATTCGGCGGCCACGCTCAGGTTCTTGGGCACGCGCGGTAGTGCAATAGCAACCTGTGTGCCACCGCCATCCCTATTGTTGATAGAGACCGAACCACCGTGCAAGTCGATCAGGCTTTTTACGAGCGCCAGGCCGAGACCAGCACCGCGTTGACGACCGGATTGCTCCGTATGGAAACGCTCGAACAATTGGTCCGCATCTTCAATTGAGAGCCCCGGACCTTCATCGACAACCGTGAAAGTCAAACCGCCATCTTGAGCGATACAGTTGAAGGCAACGGTTGAACCATCGGGCGCAAAGTCTGCCGCGTTGTCCAAAACATTTTCAAAGACCTGCCGCAATCGAAGCGGATCGGCAACACAGGATTCGGGGGCTGCATCCGCGTCCAAAACCAACGTTACATTGTGTTTCTCAAGGCGTGGACGCACGGCGCTTGCGGCGAGTTCCATTATCTCGCGTGGGTCGGTCTGTTCGGGTTTGAGCTCAAGAACACCAGCATCGATGGAAGCCAGATCGAGTATCGCATCGGTGATTTTCACCAGCGCGTTGGAGGCAGATGAAATGTGCGTCACATACTCAATTTGCGAGGATGATAGCTCGCCGACCGTTCCCATCAGCAGCATGTCAGTAAAGCCTTTGATGGTGGTCAGCGGTGCGCGCAGTTCATGACTGACATGCTTGATGAAACGATTGCGCAATTCAGCGGTTTGTTCGAGCGCATCGTTGCGATCACGCAAGGCCCGCTCTACCTGCTCAGCCGCCGACATATCAACGAATGTGATCATGGTTTGGCCGTTTGGCAGCGGCACGACCATCCAGGATAGTGTTTTGTCCTCAATCTGTGTACGCCCGGTCAGATTGACCCGGTCTTCAGCAAAGTCGGTGACGATACCGGCAAACTCTTCCCATAGTTCAACTGTATCATCATTCATGGTCTGGCGGTGCGCAATGATATCGCGCACATGCATCTCATGGTCTCCCATCAGGTGCATGATACCCCAGAATTTCGCGAAGGCGGGGTTGGCCAACTGCAACTGACCATTTGAGGCAAACACCGCAACGCCTTCAGCCAGATTATCGAGCGTCTGGCCTTGAACTCGTTGCATGGTTTTGTACTGACTTTCCAGATTGATCCGCTCTGTCAGGTTTTCAAATATCCACGTCATGCCACCGCGAGGATGTGGGTTTGCAAAAACGCGTACGGTGCGTCTGTCTGGTAGGTGCCAAAGGTGCGACTGCGGATCGACAGCTTTGAAGGAATCGAGAACATCCTGTTTCCAGCGACGCCACTCCGGCATTTCCGGTAGCTGGCCTGCTTCCCGCATACGGTCAAGAAACATGCTCATTGTCGGATTTGAGGCAAGGAAGGCTTCCTCTAGCCCCCACAGCTCTGCGAACGCATTGTTGTGAAACAACAGGGTAGCATTCACATCAAACATGGCGATCGCTGTCGTCAGTTCATTGAGCGTTTCTTCATGGCTCAGGATCGTACGCGAAAGTTCTTCACGCACCGCTTCGGTCTCGGTGCGATCAACCGCATGGCCAGCGCTACCGAATGGGCCTTCAGCTTCGGTGACTTCGTAAATGACCCTGTCGCCACCCACAACGGTAGAGAGGTTGTCCCGAAAAACACCCTCGACAAGACCCTCTCGCACTTTGGCCCGCGCTTGCGAACCAAAGAGTTCGCTTTGCTTTTCAACGACAGCCTCATGTGTTTCACAGTCTACTGCTGCAACGAAGGCCTGGTTCATCCAGGTTAATTGACCATTCCGGTTTCGCAGCCAGACTGGAATATCGATCCGATCAAGCAGCGCCTGCATTGTGGTCAATGTATCCATGATGCGCTGACGCTCTGCATCAAGGTTGGCCACTTGTTCGCGCACAGGCGAGAGATTGGAAAAACGTACTACAGCACTGCCAACGGTCGTGCGGCCTGTGACATCGAGAAACGTGCCTGACTGGGTCTCAACGGTAATGCCAAACGGCTTGGCTTTATCGCGAAGCGCTGCAATCTCGCGTGACAGCTGCGTCGCGCTTTCTATGGTAAGCCAACGCCCAAAAGCCAGAAAGTCGGCTGCCCGCTCAGGTGCGCCGGCTTGCGCCTCCAGTTTGCCCAGTATGATCGGTCCATTGGGGTCAGATGCCCAGATCAGCGCTCGTTGCCCGTCAATGGTTGTCAGTGATTCCAGCTGAGCCAGCCGCGCGCTGGTCGCCGACAATTTACCGCGAAGGGCCGCGTTTTGTCCTGCAATGCGGCCGCGCTCCTTGATCAGCCAAGCTGCGGAGAAAAAAGCTGCGATGAGTGCCCCGGCGAAAACAGCCAGTTGCACAACTTGAAACGTCTCAACTTGCAGGCCGAAGATGCGTGGCGCGTCAGTTTCTGAAATTGATTGAGCCAACGCCGAGCCAGCCAAAACACTGGTCGCAGTCAGGGCTAGACCAAGCCTTTTCAACATGGATTTGCCGCTTTGCTTGGCACGTCCCCTTGCCTTGCTAGCGTTTGGCGGATCCGCAGGCATGCGTCTTCCCTATATCAGCGTCCCATTTGGGCATCCCTTGGCATGTTTGACACCGATGTTGAGGTGGTCGCCAAACACGCATCCGAATCAGTGCACCATAACGTTCGGGCGAATCGACGAAAAGAGTCCGCACAAAAAATAAACCCGCCAAGTTCGACTTGGCGGGTCTGACTGCACTAAAAAAGCCTAGTAACGGTAGTGTTCCGGCTTATAGGGGCCGTCGACCTTTACGCCGATATAGTCAGCCTGGTCCTGTTCAAGTTCAGTGAGCTTGGCACCGATTTTTGCCAGGTGCAGGCGCGCTACCTTTTCATCAAGCTCTTTGGGCAGGATGTAGACATCGTTTTTATAGTTGTCACTATTCTGCCAAAGCTCGATTTGCGCCAGCACCTGATTCGTAAAGGATGCAGACATCACAAATGATGGATGCCCGGTCGCGTTGCCAAGGTTCAGCAGGCGTCCCTGCGACAAGAGGATCATGCGATTACCCGAAGGCATCTCGTACATGTCCACTTGATCCTTGATGTTTGTCATCTTCAGATTGCGCAAAGACGAGACCTGGATTTCATTGTCGAAGTGGCCAATGTTGCCGACAATCGCCATGTCTTTCATCTGGCGCATATGCTCAAGCCGGATGATGTCTTTGTTGCCGGTTGTCGTGATGAAGATGTCTGCATCTTCAACAGTGTCTTCCAATGTAGTGACTTCAAAGCCATCCATAGCAGCTTGAAGCGCACAGATCGGATCGATCTCGGTCACTTTTACGCGCGCACCGGCACCGCGAAGCGAAGCAGCCGAACCCTTGCCCACATCACCATAACCGCACACAACGGCTGTCTTGCCGGCCATCATAGTATCTGTAGCGCGGCGGATGCCGTCAACAAGTGATTCCTTACAGCCATATTTGTTGTCGAACTTCGACTTCGTGACCGAGTCATTCACATTGATCGCCGGGAAGGGCAGCTGTCCTTCTTTCACCAGCTGATAGAGGCGGTTCACACCGGTCGTTGTTTCTTCAGACACACCTTTGATCTGATCACGTACCTTGGTGAACCACCCCGGACTTGCTGCCATGCGTTTTTTGATTTGCGCTTTGATGACCTCTTCTTCTTCGGACTGTGGGACTGGGATAATGTCTTCACCGGCTTCCGCGCGCGCGCCCAAGAGAACGTAAAGCGTTGCATCGCCACCATCATCAAGGATCATGTTGGGGCCGTCATCAAACATGAACGACTTGTCGAGATAATCCCAATGCTGTTCCAGCGTTTGGCCTTTGATCGCGAAAACGGGGACGCCGGCTTCGGCAATGGCAGCCGCCGCATGATCTTGTGTGGAAAAGATATTGCACGAAGCCCAACGCACATCGGCGCCAAGATCAACAAGCGTTTCGATCAACACAGCTGTCTGGATCGTCATGTGCAGCGAGCCAACGATTCTAGCACCCTTTAGCGGCTTGTCGGCACCGAACTCGTCGCGGCATGCCATCAGGCCGGGCATTTCGGTTTCAGCAATTTCAATTTCCTTGCGACCAAAATCAGCAAGGCTGATGTCGGCCACTGTATAATCGGTGTCAGCAGTCATCATGTTTCCAATCGGTCAATTTTGGGCGCACTTACCAAATGGGTTCGCGTCCGGCAATGGCAATATAAAGAAATGTTTATATGATGATATGAAGGCTAGGCTTCTTCGCCAAACCGATCCTGCATCAGCTCTTTAATGGCTTCCAACGCATCATTCGCATCACCGCCTTTGGCGCATATGCGAACTGTGGAACCTTTGGAGGCAGCCAGCAGCATCAAACCCATAATCGACTGCCCGCCAACTTTGGTGCCGTCTTTTTCAACCGTAACATCTGCCGCGTATTTCTCACAGACCTGTACGAACTTTGCTGATGCCCTTGCATGCAAACCACGCTTGTTGATGACTTCAATCTCGGTACAAAGCCACCCGGCTGTTTCTTCTTGCGACAATGCCGTGCTCATCCGCGGGTGGTCAGCAATTGGCTGGCGACATTGATGTATTTGCGGCCCGCTTCCGCTGCTTCATCGATGGCAACACTGATATCCTTACCCTCGCGCAACCGGGCCAGCTTGATAAGCATCGGCAGGTTAGCGCCGGCAATGATTTCCACACGGCCCTGTTCCATGAGCGAGATCGCCAAGTTGGAAGGTGTGCCGCCGAACATGTCAGTGACAACGACAACCCCCATTCCGCTATCGACCTGGGCAATGGCAGCGACAATATCGCTTCGGCGCACTTCCATATCGTCATCGGCCTCGATGCAGATAGTTGCAAAGCGCTCTTGGGGACCGACCACATGCTCGACAGCGTCTTTAAACGACGTTGCCAACGCGCCATGCGTCACCAGAACGATGCCTATCATTGCTTCCTACCGCCCGCAGACATTGTGATTATCTTGAGCTGCGGTCCCTTAATCCCATTTCCCATTTTGTTTTCACGCATTTCACGCGAAAATGCGCAAGTCAAAACTCCTGCAAAATACATATATGATTAAAGACGAACATGACCGCAAATTGCCGCAATGATGGCGGTGGCAGATAGTTCCGGGTTTCCCATTGGCAAGAGCAATTGTGGAAGATGGACGCCGCACACATTGTGTTTTTCAACGGGGGCCATTCGTCCAACGTCCTTCCTGTCGACCAGATTGGCAACAAGCGTGACATCGGCGCGATCGATGAAGATCGACGGATCCTCAATGATGCCATATCCGAAAATCTCTATCTTGCCTTGAATCTCAGTTGGACAAGTTGCCATCAGTTTGGATGGTTCACGCCCGACTTGCAGAAGCGTCTGATCATCGCTGATGAGCTTACAACTGACCTGGCTTGAAGTTGCGCGACGGTAAACCGCAAGGCTGGTCTGTGTCTTGCCAGAGCCCGATGGGCCGGTGATCAGGATGCCCTGACCACTAAGGCAGATACAGTTTGCGTGAAATAAGTGCGTCTCAGGCATGGACCGGCAAGCGGATGGTAAAGCGCGCGCCTAGTATCTTGGTACTGTCATGCAAATCAAGAATGTTTTCTGCGTGCAGCGTGCCGTCATGGGCCTCAATGATCTGCCTCGATATGGACAGGCCAAGACCGGAGTTCTTGCCAAAGGATTCAACGCCAGGCCGGTCCGTGTAAAAGCGTTGGAATATTTTTTCCACATTCTCAGCGCCAATACCGGGGCCATTATCTTCCACAATGATCTCGCGCCAGTTCCCGATGCCTTGGAGCACCACGTCAACACGACCATTCTCCTTGGGAATGAAAGTCCGTGCATTCTCGATCAGGTTGGTCACTACTTGACCAATGCGCAGCTCATGACCTTGCACCACAAACTTTTCGTTGGCAGTGCGACGATCAACCCGCATCTTGAGTTTGAACTCGCCCATTCGGCTTTCGATGAAGACGGTCACCAGATCGCGCAATAGCTTCTCCAGATCGACAGGCTCGGCATCTTCGCGCACAAGCTCAGCATCGAGGCGTGATGCATCCGAGATGTCAGTAATCAACCGATCCAGGCGACCAATATCATGCTGAATAACCATCAGCAGCTTGTTGCGCTGGTCTTCATTCTTGATCAACGGCAGTGTTTCGACCGCTGATCGCAATGAAGTCAGCGGGTTTTTGAGCTCGTGGCTGACATCGGCTGCAAAACTCTCGATGGCATCAATGCGCGCATAGAGCGATGAGGTCATACTGCGCAGCGCAGATGACAAGTTCCCGATCTCATCCTGACGAAACGAAAGGTCAGGGATTTCTTCCCGCATCTTAATGGATTGACGCACCCTGACCGCCGCTTCTGAAAGGCGTCGCAAGGGTGTCGCGATGGTTCTGGCAAGGAGCGTTGAAAGCAAAATGTTCACGAGCAGCGCGACTGCAAAGACCCGCAACATCGCCAGACGCTCGGCCTGAACAATCTCGTCAATGTCAGCGCCTTGCGTCGACAAGTGCAAGACGCCCAAAACAGCGCGGAAGCGCTGGATGGGTACCGCCACGAAAATAATCAGCTCCCCGTCTTCAGACAGGCGCTCGGTATGCTGCTTTGAACCGGAAAGGGCCTTGATGACTTCCGGGTACTCCGCACCAGAACCACCTGGAACTTCGCGATAGGTTGGCAGGTCACTGCGGGTGAGGAACTGCCGGATTGCCTCGCCAACCTGCTGCATAATGCTTCTGACACCGCTCACGCTTTGATTGGAAAGGCCATAGCGCAAAATCTGACCGCTCGAATAAAGGTGACGCGAATCCAGCAGCAAGTCAGCGTCCTGATCATAGATGCGAGCGCGGGTTCTGGTCGGTGATATCAAGCGGCGCAAAACGGGAGCGACCCGTTCCGGGTCAATCGGAAAGGCCAGATTGTCGAATGGATCGACGGACGGAATGGCAGTCTCTCCTGCCTGCAATTCAAGGATTGTTTCAGGGTCAATAACAATCGTATCGGTTTCGACACTGGCAGACGCAGCAATCGCACCTGCGATAATGTCGCCCTGGGTCAAAAGGCTTTCAACGCGCGCTTCAACAAGGCCATCGCGGAACTGGTTAAGATAGGAAATGCCACCCATAAAGAGAACGAGCGCAACCAGGTTCAAAATCAAAATTCGTTTGATGATGGACGAGAAAAGATAGCGGCTGAAAAGCCCTTGGAACGCGGAAGCGATCGCTCGCAAAAAGCGCTGCGAAAGCGACCGCGTGCTCTCCTTTTTCGAAGAACGCGTTACACCAGCCCCAACATGATCGGTATCAACCGCCATAGCCACTCTAGATACAGCACGCCCCGTAAGGCGTGCAGGTTACGTTAACTTGCCCAGTGCTTTTGCTTACACGGCTTCGCGGAAGCGGTAGCCCACACCATAAAGTGTTTCGATCATTTCAAAGCCATCGTCGACGATTTTGAACTTTTTGCGCAGCCTCTTGATATGGCTGTCGATGGTTCGATCATCAACATAAACCTGATCATCATAGGCAGCATCCATGAGTGAGTCGCGACTTTTGACCACGCCCGGTCGTTGGGCCAGCGAAAACAGGATCAAAAACTCGGTAACTGTAAGGACCACTTGTTTTTCTTGCCATGTACAGGTGTGGCGCTCCTGATCGAGAACAAGGTCACCACGCACGATCAGCTGAGAGGCAGCGGAATTTCCCGCTTTCATGACAACTTCCCGCGCTGCAGAGCGACGCAGAATTGCTTTAACGCGCTCAAGCAACAGTCTTTGCGAGAATGGCTTGGTGATGAAATCATCGGCACCCATTTTGAGGCCGAACAGTTCATCGATCTCATCATCCTTTGATGTCAGGAAGATCACCGGCAAGTCAGACTTTTGCCGAAGGCGCCTAAGAAGTTCCATACCGTCCATGCGGGGCATCTTGATATCGAAGATCGCCAGATTTGGTGGTTTGGCGCCAAGGCCGTCCAGCGCAGATGCGCCATCAGTGTAGGTTTCAACGCGAAAACCTTCAGCCTCCAAGGCCATTGAAACAGATGTTAGGATATTGCGGTCGTCATCCACCAGGGCGATGGTCTGCATATTAAAATTCTCCCCGTACATCAAACGTCCCTTCGTTCGAGTGCGTTAATACGAAAGAAGGGGTGTCCAGAAATATAGTGCAAAATGTGGCACAGCGCTCATCTAGTGTCATCTTTTCGCTGCATCACCTGTCGTGACCACACAAATTGTCAGGTTCACTCCTGTTTAGGTTGCAGGGTCGTTAACGCACTGCTCACCAAGCGGAACTGAATCCACAGATTTAAAACGTTTGAAACGTTTTTTAAATTTTTAAACCGATTAAACATTTGAGATTGTTAAATAATTCTGTTTGAGCCTGCGGTTCCTGAATCGGCCGCTGAGGTGTCAGCGTTGGGTTCGGGAGAACAATTCTGGATAGAAACCCGGTGATTTTAAATGAACACGCACGGCACATTCAATGAGGCTAATGGCCTTGAAAAATTCGGCATCCAAACGTCTGGCCAAGTTTACTATAATTTGTCCGAAGCCGAGCTTTATGAATATGCTGTGATCCGTGGCGAAGCAAAAATCTCTGCCGATGGCCCGCTCGTTGCCTACACAGGCGAACATACAGGGCGCTCGCCCAAGGACAAGTTCATCGTCAAGGATGCCAATGTCACAGATAGCATTTGGTGGGATGGCAACAAGGCAATCACACCAAGCCAGTTCGAACTGCTGTTAGCTGATTTTTGCGCCCACGCATCTGAGCAAGACCTGTTCGTTCAAGACCTGGTCGGCGGTGCGGACGACGTCAACCGCCTGACAACACGGGTAATCTGTGAGAAGGCTTGGCACAATCTGTTCATTCGCAATTTGCTGATACGTCCCAACCGCGCCGAACTTGCTGGTTTCGTCAATGACATGACGATTGTCGATCTGCCATCGTTCCGCGCTGACCCTGATCGGCACGGCTGCCGAAGCGAAACAATCGTCGCCATCGATCTGACGCGGAAAATAGTTCTGATCGGCGGTACCACTTATGCCGGTGAGATGAAGAAATCGGTCTTCACCATGCTCAACTACCTGCTACCAGGTAAGGGCGTCATGGCGATGCATTGCTCGGCCAATGTCAGTAAAGCAGGTGAGGCAGCTGTTTTCTTTGGCTTGTCGGGAACCGGTAAAACGACGCTTTCCGCCGATCCTGAGCGCACTTTGATTGGCGATGATGAGCATGGTTGGGGCGAGGATGGTATCTTCAACTTCGAAGGCGGATGCTATGCCAAGGCGATTAATCTGTCCGCTGAAGCCGAACCGGAAATCTTCGCGACCTCCAAACGCTTCGGTACAGTGTTTGAAAATGTCGTACTCGATGAAATCCGCAAGCCAGACTTCAATGATGGCTCCCTGACTGAAAACACCCGCATCGCTTACCCGCTGCATTTCATTCCCAATGCATCGGATAATGGTTTAGCGGGTCATCCGAAAAATATCATTATGCTGACCGCCGATGCCTTTGGCGTTCTGCCGCCGTTGGCCAAGCTGACACCGGCTCAGGCCATGTACCATTTCCTGTCGGGTTACACCGCGAAAGTGGCCGGCACTGAGAAAGGCGTGACGGAACCCGAAGCAACATTTTCAACCTGCTTCGGGGCACCCTTCATGCCGCGCCGTCCGGCTGAATATGGTAACCTTCTGCGTGATTTGATCGCCAAGCACGATGTCAATTGCTGGCTGGTAAACACCGGCTGGACTGGCGGTGCATACGGAACTGGTCATCGCATGCCGATCAAAGCAACACGTCGCCTATTGGCAGCAGCTCTTAACGGCGAGCTGGAAGATATAATGTTCCGCCTTGACACCAACTTCGGCTTTGAAGTGCCTGAAGCGATTGAGGGTGTGGATGCAAAAATTCTCGATCCTCGTTCAACCTGGGCAGACCCGGCAGCTTACGACCGTCAAGCAGCCAAACTGGTTTCCATGTTCGCGGATAATTTTGCAAAGTTTGCTGCGGATGTGGATGAAGAAGTAGCGGCGGCGTCTCAAACGTTTCTGCAGGCGGCAGAATAGTCACCATCGCAAGACTTGTTTTAAAAAGCGCGGTTCAAACCGCGCTTTTTTTGATGTGCGCTTGCAGCTAGAGTGCGCGCATGGACGCCCCCAATACACCACTGACATTTGTGGAACGAGACGCCGATGAAATGCTGCAGCGTTCAAGCGCCTTTCGCGCTTTGATGACTTCGCGGCGAACCGTGCGCGATTTCGCAGATAAACCGGTACCCAAACAGATTGTAGACGACGCGATTGCCACTGCACTCAGCGCACCTTCCGGTGCCAATCAGCAGCCATGGCATTTCGCCGCCATTTCTGACGCCGAAATCAAGACGCGCATTCGCGAGGCTGCGGAAAAGGAAGAGCAGGCATTTTACGGCGGGCGGGCAGGCGATGAGTGGCTCGAAGCCCTCGCGCCGCTTGGAACAGACGCCAACAAACCGTTTTTGGAAATTGCGCCATGGCTGATCGTTATTTTTGCGCAGCGTTATGGTTTGGGCGAAACGGGTGAACGAACCAAGCACTATTATGTCAATGAGTCAGTGGGGATCGCCAGCGGTTTGTTGATCGCGGCTTTGCACAATGCTGGGCTCGCAACTTTGACCCACACGCCTTCACCGATGGGCTTTTTAAGCAGAATTTGCGGGCGGCCGGAAAACGAAAAACCAGTTATTTTGCTTGTCACCGGTTATCCGGCGAAAGATGCCAATGTGCCGGCGATAACGCGCAAATCGATGAGCGAAACGGTCACTTGGATCGACGAAAATGAGCGTTGATGCCATTAGGCTCAGTAATGGGCGCGAAGTGCCCGCATGGGCGCTGTCGGAAGTTTTCATACACGCATCAGGACCCGGCGGGCAGAATGTCAACAAGGTAGAAACCGGTGTTCAGTTGCGTTTCAATGCAGTTGCAATTGATACGTTTACAGCTTCTCAAAGTGCACGCCTGATGCGGTTGGCTGGAAAGCGGGCAACCAAAGCGGGTGAAATTGTCATTGAAGCCACGCGACACCGCACCCGCGAGCGTAACAGAATTGATGCACGCCAACGGCTTATCGAGCTGCTTGAAAAAGCAGTTGCGCCACCGCCCCCGCCTCGGCGCAAGACGAGGCCCACCAAAGGGTCGATCGAACGGCGCTTGAAGGCCAAAGCCAATCGCTCGACGATCAAGAAATTGCGGCATAACCCATCAGATGCGTCAGAATAAAAGAAAATCCGATTGGAGACTTGGTCGTTGATGTGCCATCGTTCACATAGGGACGATTGATAACGAAAACCGGTGATGGGAGAAGCGACATGGGGTTTTTCGATTTTGTAAAAGATGCGGGCAAAAAACTCGGATTTGGCGGCGATGATGAAGAGAACGCCAAAGAGGTGAAAGCCGAGCTGGATTCCTTTGATTTGGGCACTGAAGCTGTCCAGGTTGAAATCAAAGGTGATACAGCGGTGCTGAAGGGTGCCGTCAAGAACCAGTCGATCTTTGAAAAGGCAGTCGTGGCAGTTGGCAACACGCTTGGAATTTCGAGGGTTGAAGCCTCTGAGCTGAAGATCGGCCTTCCCGAAAACACGATGTCGCTGGACAACACCAGCATCAATGACATCATCGCGGCGGCAACTCCCGCTGAGGAGCCGAAATTCCATACGGTAGAGAAGGGCGATACGCTCTGGGCGATATCCGAAAAGGCTTATGGTAACGGATCAAAATATGAGGTGATCTTTGAAGCCAACAAGCCGATGCTTTCACATCCAGATAAGATCTATCCCGGTCAGGTGTTGAGAATTCCGAACCTCGACACGGCTTAATTCGGTTTACGGCATGGCCGGTGAACAATCGCCGGCCATATTTGTCGGCAATTGCGTCCAACAGCCTATTCAACAAACGTGTTTTTCAGACTAGGGAGCGTGCAAAAATAGTTTTGGCACGCATTAGCCCTATGGAGCTGCATGAATATGAACCAACCAAAGGTGATAACGGTTTTCGGCGGATCCGGCTTTTTGGGCCGTCACGTAACGCGTGCATTGGCCAAGCGTGGCTACCGGGTGCGGGCAGCGGTGCGCCGTCCGGATTTGGCGTTCCACTTACAGCCACTTGGCGACGTGGGTCAGATTACTGCCATCCAGTCGAACCTGCGTTACAAGGCTTCTGTCGCCAAGGCAGTTGAGGGCGCAGATGCCGCCATCAATTTGGTCGGCATCTTGTTTGAAACTGGCAAACAGAAGTTTCGAGCGGTTCAGGAACAGGGTGCGCGCAATGTCGCGGATGCGTGCGCCGATGCAGGCATTCCATTGGTCCATGTTTCAGCAATTGGTGCCAACGCAAATGGCGAAGCGCAATATGCCCGCACAAAGGCGGCGGCTGAAAACTGGGTGCGTGACGCGCTTGGTGACAAAGCTATCATTATGCGTCCATCAATTGTCTTTGGCCCTGAAGATGGCTTTTTCAACAAATTCGCTTCCATGGCGCGTTTGTCTCCGGCCTTACCGCTCATTGGTGGTGGGGAAACCAAATTCCAACCCGTCTATGTCGGGGATGTCGCAGAAGCGATTGCAAAGGCCATCGACGGCGATTTGGAAGGCGGCGCAACCTACGAGTTGGGCGGACCGGAAGTACTGTCATTTCGCCAGTGTCTGGAAGAAATGCTCGCCATTATCGAGCGCAAGCGCTTGTTTGTGAACATTCCATTTTGGGTTGCGTCTATTCAGGGCAGGCTCGCTCAAATGCTGCCCAGCCCGATCCTGACCGAAGATCAGGTCAAACTTCTACGCAATGACAACGTTGTTTCAGAAATCTCTAAAAAAGACGGTTTGACGCTCGAAGGCATGGGCATCTCTGGCAAAACAATTGAGGCCATTCTCCCGACTTATCTTTGGCAATATCGCGAGCACGGCCAGTACCGAAACGCTGCCAGACGCGATGCGAAAGCGCAGGAAGACATATAAGCCTTGGAAGCTTTGCTGCCGGATGGCGTTTCACTATCCGTAGCAGCGCTACTCGTCGTAACCAGTTTTTTTACATCAGCCATCACGGCAGCGCTCGCGATGGGCGGTGGCCTGACACTTTTGGCAGTCATGGGCATGTTCCTGCCGGTATCGGTTCTAGTGCCGGTTCATGGGTTGGTGCAGCTGGGTTCCAATACTGGCCGGGCTGTTGCCCTTAAGAACGATATTGAATGGGGCACACTTGGGCTTTTTTTCGTGTTCGGCTTGATTGGCGCAGTATTGGCCGCCTACATCGTTATAGAACTGCCCGATGCTTGGCTGAGAGTGACTTTGGGCCTTTTTGTTGTCTTGATCGTTTGGGTCAAGCTGCCAGCCATTGCTGCAAAATCGCGCTGGTTGGTCGCTTTTGGTGGCTTTGTCACCAGCGCGCTGACTATGTTTCTCGGCGCTACCGGTCCGCTCGTGGTTGCGCTGTTTTCCAAACACTTTGATCGCAAGGAAGCGCTCATCGCCACATCTGCAGCAGCCATGGTCTTCCAGCACGGGGTAAAAGTCTTTGCCTTTGGTGTCCTTGGTTTCGCGTTCCTGCAATGGTTGCCACTTGTAGGCGCCATGATCGTTTCCGGCTTTTTGGGCACGCTGACAGGCATTAAATTGCTGCGCCGACTGCCCGAAGCACGGTTTCGCCTGTTACTGAAAATCATGATTACGCTTTTGGGCGCCGATATGATCAGGCGCGGCTGGTTGGCGCTCTAGCCGATCATCCAAAGCCCGATGAGCCCAGCGCTTCCCACTAGAATGCGCCAATAGGCAAACACTGCAAATCCATGGCGCGAAACATAGTCTAGCAAAAACCGCACGACAAAAACCGCGCTGATGAAAGCGGTTATGAAGCCCGCCGCGATGATTTGGAAATCATCAAAGGTTAAAATGTCGATGTTCTGGTAGAGATCATAAGCGAAGGCACCTGCCATGGTCGGCATGGCCAGAAAGAATGAGAACTCGGCTGCTGACCGTTTGTCTGTGCCCATCAACAGAGCGCCTGCAATCGTTGCGCCCGACCGTGAAGTTCCCGGAATCATCGCCAAGCACTGGCAAAGACCAATCTTGAAATAGAGCCCCATCGGGTAAGTCGTGACGTCATCATATTTTGGCTTGAGCGGCATCTTGTCGATCCACAAAAGGATGAAGCCACCCAAGATCAAGACGATGCAAATGAGAAGCGGCGTTTCAAAGAGCACGGTCTTGATGAAATCATGCGCGAGCGCACCGATCACCGCAGCAGGCAGAAACGCCAGCAAAATACCAGCAACAAAGCGTTGCGTCGCACGGTCATTTGGTAGCGCGAACAGCATCTGGGTAAGCCGGGCGGCATAGACACTCAATATGGCAAGGATTGCGCCAACCTGAATGAGAACTTCAAAGCTGTTGCCGGTCGACTGAAAGCCCAAAAAATGACCGGCAAGCAGCAAATGGCCAGTCGACGAAACCGGGATAAACTCTGTCAGTCCCTCAAGGATGCCCAACAGCGCAGCGCCAACAATTGTTTGGTTTTCCAAGGCGGGGCTCCCGATTCGGCGTCGCTTTTAACACTCAAGCTGACGCCACCAAAGCTGCGATATACTTAAATGTGACCGAAAATGAACGTGTATGTGGAAGGCTGAGGCTGACCTAAACCCTTTAATTTCTGGCGTTCGCTTTGACAAACGTATCTCAGTGTTGAAGGTAGAGGCCTCAAGATGCTGCAACCTGGGAGGTTTCATATGGCATTTTTTAAACGCGACGGCTCACCAATGCCGAAGCATGTCCTTGATCTGGCTAAATCAGTCCAAGAGGGCAAAATGGAACGGCGCGAGTTTTTGGCGTTGGCAACGACATTTGGCGCATCAACAGCTGTGGCTTACTCCATGCTTGGAGCAGCTGCGCCTGCAAAGGCTGCAAGCCACGGCAATGCCGGTGGTGTTCTGCGCATCGCCATGGATGTCCGTGAACTTAAAGATCCACGCACATTTGACTGGTCGCAGATGGGCAATCTTGGCCGTCAGTTCCTTGAGCCACTGGTTAAGTACACCAACGACTTCACCTTCGAGGGAAAGCTGCTTGAAGGTTGGGAAATCTCCGATGACGCAACAGTTTACACATTGAAAGTCCGCCCGGGCGTGACTTGGAACAATGGTGACCCGTTTACGGCTGATGATGTTATCTACAACATCACACGCTGGTGCGAAAAAGACGTTGAGGGCAACTCAATGGCTTCTCGCTTTGCGGTCATGATTGACGAAAGCACAAACAAGGTTGCCGACGGTGTCATCGAAAAAGTTGATGACATGACAGTGCGCTTAAACCTGCCTGCCGCGGATATTACGTTGATCGCTGGCATGGCCGACTATCCGGGCCTTTGCGTGCACCCGTCTTATGATGAGACGGGCGAACTGGCTTCCAATCCGATAGGTACCGGCCCGTTCACGCTGGAATCCTTCTCCGTTGGTGACCGTGCGGTCTATGCGCGCCGCGAAGGCTATTGGGGCGGTGACGCCTTGCTCGATGGCGTAGAATTCATCGATTACGGTACCGACCAATCTGCGCAGATTGCAGCTTTTGAGTCCGGTGAGATTCAAGCCAATTATGAAGTCACAGGCGATTTCGTTGACATTTTTGAAGGCATCGGCCTCCAGAAAAACGAAGCCGTTACGGGTGCAACAGTTGTTGTTCGGACAAACGCCAACAGCGCCCCTTACGACGATCAGCGCGTGCGTAATGCGCTTCAAATGGCCGTCGATAACAATGTCGTTCTTCAGTTGGGCATTGCAGGTCAGGGTCAGGTTGCGGAAAACCACCATGTGGCTCCTTTGCACCCTGAATATGCCGAGTTGCCGAAGAAAGAGCGCGACATTGAAGGCGCTGTTGCCCTGATGACCGAAGCCGGTCAGATGGACTTTGAGCACGAGCTGATTTCCATTGACGATGACTATCGCAAGAACACAACCGATGCGGTCGCAGCGCAGCTTCGCGAAGCCGGCTTCAAGGTCAAACGGACAGTTCTTCCGGGTTCAACATTCTGGAATGATTGGACGAAGTATCCATACTCCTCCACCAACTGGAATGGCCGCCCGCTCGGCGTTCAGGTGCTTGCCCTGGCTTACCGCACAGGTGAAGCTTGGAACGAGACCGCGTTCTCCAATGAAGAGTTTGATGCAAAGCTCACCGAAGCCCTCGGTATTGCCGACGCTGACAAGCGCCGCGAACTGATGGTCGATGTCCAGCAAATCCTTCAGGACAGTGGCGTGATCATTCAGTCTTACTGGCGTTCACTCTTCAACTTCAACACAGATGAGGTTGTAGGCTATTACCAGCATCCAACTTACGAGTTGGATTTGGAAAAGGTGTCTCTCGCCTGATAAGAGAAACCAAAACATGGCTGGCCCAATGGGCCAGCCATGTTTCTAAGTAGATCACCTCGAAGGTGACGAAAACAGGCGGGTGCGGAACCCGCAAATCGGGAGTGGGTTTGTGTTGAATTTTCTCGCACGTCGTTTGGGCGTGATGGTCCTGACCATGTTGGCGCTGACGATGGTGGTGTTCTTCCTGGTCAATCTGGAACCGAACTTACGCAAACTCTCCATATCTCAAACAAACATGCGGGCCACCGATGAGCAGATTGAAAGCTGGCTCGTCAGCAATGGCTACCGACAGAATTTCTTTGTGCGCTATGGCCAATGGCTGGGCGTTGTCGAAAAGCAGCCCAACATCAGCCCCGAAACAGGTGAAGCAACACCGCGTTTCCGCTTTTGTGATGAACCGGCAGAGGCGCGCTATTCTGGCGTTTTGCAGGGTGATTTTGGGTGTTCCACACGCTTTAAGGTGCCGGTTGCGGAACGGCTGGGTCCGGCATTGGCGGCGACCGGCTGGCTCATGTTCTATGTGATGCTGGTTATGGTACCGATGGCGCTGATCATCGGCGTCGTGGCCGGTATGCGCGAGGGATCGCGCACAGACCGCTCATTATCAGTTGCTTCCATCGCCTCGACCGCGACGCCGGAATATGTGTCCGGCATTATCTTTACCGTCATCTTCGCCTCTTGGCTTGGCTGGCTAAATGGATCGGCCGCATCCGCCACGCGCAGCGGCATTACCTTTTACAATTTCACCCTACCCGTCATGACGATGGCGATTTACGGCATGGGTTACATTGCGCGGATGACCCGCGCCTCCATGGCCGAGGTGATGACCGCGCAATACATTCGCACCGCACGGCTCAAAGGTTTGAACTTTTCCGGTGTTGTTTTGAAGCACGCCCTTCGTAATGCGCTGATCGCCCCTTTCACGGTCATCATGCTTCAGTTCCCCTGGCTGCTCACCGGTGTTGTGATTGTGGAAGCTATGTTCCGTTATCAGGGCTTTGGCTTTGTTCTCGTGGCAGCGGCGGAAAACAATGACATCGATCTGCTGCTGGCCTGTTCGCTGGTCTCAGTGGTGATCGTACTGCTAACGCAACTCTTGTCCGACATCGGCTATGCGTATCTGAACCCGCGCATTCGCGTCTCCTGATTGATCCAACGGAAAGTCTTGACCCATGGAAACCATTTCGACATCCGCGATCATCATCGAATTCATCACGCGCTTCTGGCCGGTCTGGGCAGCGCTGATTATTGTTGGCGGCATATCCTATACCTACCGAGAGCGCCTCGGCATCTACGGGCGTCTGTTTAATACGGGCATCGGTATCGCGGGTCTGATGTTCTGCCTTTTCTGGTTTTTCACCGCAATTTTTGCTGACCTTATCGCGCCATTTGATCCGCTGCAGCAAATTGCGATCATGAAGAACGCCGCACCTGGCTCCATTGAAGCTGAAAGTGGCGTCGCCTTCATCTTCGGCGGTGACAAGCTGGCCCGCGACGTGTTCAGCCGCATGGTCTACGGCTCTCAGATCGTGTTGATCGTCGCGCCTGCCGCAACCGCCTTTGCGCTGATGGTGGGCATCACCCTTGGGCTACCGGCTGGTTTTTATGGCGGTCGGATCGATAATGTCCTGTCTTTCCTCGCCAACCTTGTCCTGGCGTTCCCGGTCATTCTGCTCTTCTACCTGCTGGTGACACCGGGCATCACTGACACGCCAATTCCATACACGATGGCAGGTCTGTTTTTCATTTTCCCGATCATCTTTTTCATTACGCTCTTCTGGCAGCGCTATCAGGCGCGCCAACAGCTTTTGTGGACGCAGATTGGCCTCACAATTCTTATCGGCGCATGGGTCTATGCTGGACTGGTCTTTAATGCCGACCCGCTTGGTATTATCTCGATCACACCCAATGAGCTGAACATTTTCGTGGCCGTGGTTTTTGCTTCTTCGCCCGGTGTTTTCAGGATCGTACGCGGCTTGGTGCTCGACATCAAAACACGCGATTATGTGGCAGCTGCGCAAACACGCGGCGAAAGCCCGTGGTACATCATGCTTTGGGAAATTTTGCCGAACGCGCGTGGACCGCTGATCGTCGACGCGTGCTTGCGCATTGGCTACACGACAATCCTGCTCGGAACGCTTGGATATTTCGGCCTTGGGATGGCACCGGAGAGCCCAGATTGGGGAACCGCCATCAAGGACGGTTCGCAGTTGCTTCGCCTGACGCCATGGCCAGCAATCGTCCCGGCGCTTGCCCTGATGAGCTTCGTGCTGGGACTGAACTTGCTGGCCGATGCGCTTCGTGAAGAGTCGCTGAACGACTAGGCGGTTTTGATTTTGACCGACGTGTCCAGCACGTCGGCAAACGCCGGGTGACGCTTGAACTGCGTGTTTGCAAACGGGCAGAGCGGCACGACTTTAAAAGGTCGCGCTCGCGCATCTTCAATCAGCTTTTCCAAGAGCCGAAGCCCTACACCCTGACCACGAAACACAACCGGCACCTCCGTATGGTCGATGATGATGCAGTCTGGCTTGCCCCATGTATACGTCATCTCAGCTTCTACGCCGCCCGGTGCACGCATGAAGTAGCGACCCTTCTTGCCATCATCTTCATGCGCGATAGAGAGCGACTCGGCCCCGGCAATCTGGGCTGTTATTTCTGACAATTGCGTACGCACCGCGTCGAGTTCGTCCTGTGGTACTTCATGCCCACCGGCGTGCCAGAAGGTTTTGAGTTTAGCACCGCGCGCCTCGATCATATCAGCCAGTTTGCCCGTCATGTCCGCGGGGCAAATCGGGTCGCGCCCACCAGCCGTCATGAAGATGCTGGTACCATTCAAGCTTTCGCCCGTACCAAAGTCCCAGGTAACCAGCGGATGCATGAGAATAGCGTGTCCAAATAGACCCGGCGCCTTGTCAATGACTGATGCAAGAATGTTCGCGCCGTTGGAATAGCCAAGGCCGATAACAGCACTCGGCTTGTGCTCATCCACATGGGCTTTGATGAAAGAATTCATCGCAGCAGTGCGGGTCGCCAAATCCTCAAAATCATAGACACCTTCGGCTGCGCGGCGGAAGAACCGAAACGCGCCCATTTCTGATACATCACCGCGCGGCGAGACAACATGCGCCGTTGGCAACATCTCGGCACCAAGGTCCAAGAACTGCATTTCGCTGCCGCCTGTGCCATGAAAAACGAAGAGGAGCGGCCCGCCTTTCTGGTAGGATGCGCCGCTCTTTTCGGCGAAGACATAGGTATCAACGCTCATGATTGTCATGCCTCCAGGGGCTGCAAATGTTCTTCCAACTGGGCACGCAAATGCTCATGTTGGGTCGGCAGTTTCAAGGCCTCACCTAAGTGCGCCGTGTCTTCGTCCCGGTCAAAGCCAGGCTCATTGGTGGCGATCTCAAACAGCACACCGCCGGGGGTACGAAAGTAGATGGCCCAGAAATAATCTCGGTCAATCACCGGTGTGACCTGATAGCCGGTATCCATCAGTGCCTTTCGCACTTCCAGTTGCTTTTCGCGATTATCGACGGAAAAGGCGATGTGGTGCACCGATCCCGCGCCAAGCCGGGCATCTGACAGGTTCGGCGTTTTTTCCAGTTCGATGAAGTCAGCGCCATTGCCTGCACCATTGACGCGGTATCGCGCAACATCGGCCGTCTCTTCAACCGGATCGTAGTTCATGAAGCGCAACAGCTCGCCCATGGCGCCGTCATCGCGCAGGCGCATCGTCGCGCCATGAAAGCCGCGAATGGCATGGTCGTCACCGACACCATTTTGCGACCATGGCGTTCTGGCATCATCAGACGTTTCAATGAGCGCGAACATATCGCCATCGGGGCCGGCAAAATAAAGTCGGTTTTCGCCGAACTCGTTTTCTCTCTTCAAGCCAAGAACGCCCATTTGGGACAAACGCTCTTGCCAAAAACCAAGCGCGCCTTCGGGGACTGAAAACTGCGTTGTGCCAACCTCACCAGCACCTGGAACGCCGCCCGCAATATGCGGAAACGGGAAGTAGGTCATGACCGTACCGGGCGTTCCGTCGCCATCACCATAGTAGAGGTGATAGACGTCAGGCGCGTCGAAATTGACGGTCTTCTTTACGCGGCGAAGGCCAAGCGTGTTGGTGAAGAAGCTATTGTTGACGCGAGCATCTGCGGCCATGGAAGTGACATGGTGCAGACCATTGATTTGAGTAAGCATGATAAATTCCTCGTCTAATGTTGAGGCCAATGTCGCGCCCATTCATTGTTCAATCAATGGTTCAGAAATGTACGCACTGTACATTTTTATTGAACAAAAGAGGCGCTGGGTTTCCGATTGCCGGAATCGCACACCTTTGATATGCAGCCTTAAGGCACCCGTAGCTCAGCTGGATAGAGCGCTGCCCTCCGAAGGCAGAGGTCACAGGTTCGAATCCTGTCGGGTGCGCCATTTTTCTCGGCTAAGTTATTGGAAATAAAGAGCTTTGTGAGTAGCCCGAAAAGTTAGGCCACCTTCGGGGCTACCCCAAACGATGTGTCGTGTTGGTTGTGGATAAGTTTGTATGCGCACAATGCTCGCTGCAAATCGGCAAATGAATACTGCTGTAGTCTCAATCGAGAAGAAGCCCAGCAACCGCTAAGGTAAGTCAGTGGTGTCAATCAGTTATCTGAAAATAACAACGTCCGACACTAGATTCTTCCCAGAAAGAAGCACGTTTCCAAAGCTTGGGCACACACAGAGGAGCGAATTATGAATTTCGGCTCTGAGTACGAGCAAGCATCGATTGAAGTTCCATGCTCTAGCGTGAACTGGAAAGACTGCACAGCCGAACATCCTACAAAAACTCGAAGTCGGCGGCTGTGAGATCGGAAAGCGACACCGCCTCCAACCTCAAAGTTGAACCTTCGCCATAGTTGAAAACAACGTCTCCACCATCCTCAATGGCGTTGCTCAATAAAGTTTCAAAATCCAACCTCTCGACCCCCGAAAAGCGGATCGTGTCACCTTGTCCGACAGGAGCAAAGTCCGTGATGATATCGTTCCCGTCGCCGAGCTCAAACACGAACTGATCAGCACCCAGGCCGCCGGTCAAAATATCATCGCCTCGGCCTCCGATAAGCCTGTCATTGCCGGAGAGACCAAAGAGGACATCGTCGCCATCCCGTCCGATCAAAAGGTTTTGGCCGTCATCACCCGACAGGATGTCTGCAAAAGATGAACCCGACAGATTTTCGATGTCGAGGAGTATATCTCCCTCGGCGTCTCCGCCGGAAGCTGCACCCGTCGAAAGGTCAATGCTGACGCCCGCGTCCGAACCGAAGTAATCCGCCCGGTCAACACCTTCGCCGCCGTTCAGTTGGTCAGCGCCGCTGCCACCCCGAAGTACGTCATTGCCAAGAGCGCCAAAAATGATGTCGACACCGGCGCCGCCAAACAGCTTGTTGTCGCCACCGTTCCCGGCGATATTGTCGTTCCCGTTCCCGGTGGTGATGTTTTCAATGTCGATCAGCGTATCAGCACCAATACTGTCACCCGTCGCGGCACCTTGTTCCAGATCGACAATGATATCTGAATCAGCAGAGCCGTAATTGAGTCGGTCGACGCCCTCTCCACCGTCAAAAACATCGTCTGCGTTGTCGTCGTCAGCGCGGATGATATCGTCGCCTTGGCCGGCATCGACATTGTCTGTTCCACCACCAGGCCTTATTGTATCATTACCAGCGCCGCCATTAATGATGTCGTCCGTGCTGCCGCCATCAATGCTGTCGTCTGTGTTTGTGCCGTCAAATGTAGTCGTGAAATCCAGACCGATGAATTCGGGGTCGGTTGCAGAAACAAACGTCAAGTCTGGGTCGCCGTCGGCGGAATAGTCGGCAAGCGCCGTGCCGTAGATCGCCGCATCGATCGATCCTTCCGAAAAATCAGCTGCTGTGAGTGACAAGCCTTCCAGAAACGGAAGGACCGGCAAACGGTTTACCGGCTCGGTATCCCCCTCATAAGTGCCGTTGATCAAATCCTGTTCATAGTAGCCGTCGATCAATCCAAAAATGCCATCCAGATAGACACTGTCGCCGTTTTCAAATTCGATCAGTGCTGAACCAATCCAAAATCCATTCCAACCGCCTTCGACGGCAAAAGCGACGTCACCATCAAAAATGGTTTCTTCGAAAAGTTCGAAGAACTGTTCGTCAATTTGGTAGGTCACAGAAGCAACTGGCGACGTCATTGCCGAGAAATCCAGCGTGTAACGGGGGTAATCGATCTCGTTGGTATCGCGCGGCAGATCGCCGTCCACGGCCTGGTCACGGAGCAACTGGCGGTCATAAGCAATCGTGTCGTTGCCAAAACCATCCTCGAACAGGAGCGTGGTCCAGTTCGTTGCGCCCGCGATATCAATGTAGTCGTTGCCCGCGCCGCCGGACACTTCGATGATGTTGTTGCCAAAACCGGTGATAAAGTCGTTGCCGTCGCCAGCGTTCGCGGTTTCTGTTGCCGGCAACGGCGGTGCGGGCTCATCATCCTCCCGGGGTAACATGAAGTCAGGTATCGGCTCATCGGGCCGTCCGCCCAGATCGATGAAGTCAGCACCATCACCGGCGTCAATCACGTCGATTCCGGCACCGCCATAGATAATGTCGGCACCATCCAGACCGTAAATCTCGTCATCACCTTCGCCGCCAACCAGAATGTCAGAGCCCGCGGCCCCGACCATCAGATCGTCACCATCAGCACCAAAAAGCGCATTGGAGGATGTATCGGTAACTTCAGTCGGTTCCACGCCATCCACCGGCAGATCATCTTCAGAACCGGCGAAAAGTGTGTCATTGCCGCGTCCGCCATTGAGCAGATCGGAGCCGTCGCCGCCGATCAAGGTGTCACGCCCACCGGCACCAAAAGCAATATCGTCACCATTGGAACCGGTGATCATGTCCTTCTTGCCGGTACCCACAAACAGGGATGCTTTGGTCTCATCCTGCAGGCGCAAATCCCCGCTGTCGGGACCGCGCTCGTCAAATCTATAGTCCACGCCATCAGTGCCGATCGCAAAAGCAAAGAAGTCGATGAAGTCACTGCTGGTAGCGTCATAGAGCGCATGGAGCGCGTTCTTGATGTCAATGCCGAGAAGGCCGCCTTCCTCACCCACGACAGAGGGTTTATCAAGTACATGCTCAAACAGATTGGAGCGCAAAAGCGTGTTGGGTTCATTGTCCAGCGCGGCAACATCCCCGTCAGAGAAAAGGCCGTCCGTATCCGCTCCCGCATTCCAAAGCGACTTGGCAAAGGAAAGTTCAAGAACCTCACTGGTGACACCGTCGATGATCGACGTGCTGCGGTTGAGGATGCCGTTCAACAGCGCCGAATTGTCATTGGGCAGGCTGTTTTCATCAAAGGCCTCCACATCATTGAACGCCATGGTCCCGGCAAACTGGGTCACCAGATTCACCAATTCGCCATTGTTGACGAACTTCCTGATCGAGGCGGGAACAGGCTCATCCACGCCCAAAAGGCCAAGGTCATTGAGATCGTCATACCAGGCACGGACGGACACATCGCCAAAAGGCCGCTCGCCTTCATCAAGGGCGGAATAGGCGATAGCAGCCCGCATTTTTTCAGCGCTGGTGTTGCTGCCGTTCTGATCCTTAATTGGAAAACCGACCAATTCCGCAATGTTATCGCTAAAGAGTGATGAATAGGCCTCGTTGGCGACCCTTATCCACGCGTTGCTGCCATTGGACCCTGTCGAGTCTCCAAAACTGCGGATCGCAAGAAGACTGATCGAATGGAGCTGTATCGGATCAAGATCGTTCGAAAACGTTGAAAGAACATCATTGGCCGGATCGCTTGCCGACCACGGGGTCAGAAAGCTGTTCAGAAACTCGCCATTGATATAGGTGCCCGTGATATCGCTCGTGTCAAAGATACCTTCAGGCGACACGCCAGCAAAGTACAAGTTTTGCGCGGTTTCGCGCGCTGCAATCAATTGGGCACGGTTAAAATCCAGATCACCGGGAAGCGTGGCGGCTATAGCTTCGATTTCAAAATCTGTTCGTGAGGCAACCTCGACGGCGCGGGAAACCGCGTCCTCAAATGCCATTGAGTCATATACAGCAGCTTCTTTACCGTACAGCCCCGCCACAAAACCGGCGATGCCGCCACCCATGGAATGGCCTGTTAAAACGATGTCAGCCTCGCGGAGCTGATCAAGGGTCAGCTCATCGGCACTCACACCAAATTCTGATGCGGCAACGGCAGCGTAAAACTCTGCTGCCAGCTTCGCCTGCTCAGCTTCATAATTGCCGTTTCCGATACCGTAGCCGGTGCCAAAATCGGTCAGAAAACCATCTGTCCCCCGATAGGAAATAACAATCGTGTCTTCAGTCAAACCTTCCCATGCCCCCGCAGGCACTTCATAGGCAATGGCGTAAAAGCCGGCGTCTTGGGAGCCTTCGGGAAGATCAATGTCGATAACTTTGGCTGCGCCAATTTGCTGTCCAGTCTCCCCCAAACCATCGGCGTCATTGCCGTTTTCATCTGTGGGGCCTTCTCCGTCGGCCTAGCCCGCGCCATAACCACGATTGTATGCATCCATGGAAAGTTGCGCGAGAAATACGTCTTTGGAAACTGTCATTTACATGCCCCTATTTTGAAAGAACCCGACCCCAAATTATCCGCCAGTTCATTTGTTGAAATCGCTATACTGCTTGAACCGCTCAGTCTCTTTTGTGTTGTTTTGTAATCGCACCACCACCCCAAAACGGCCTCGACCTTACTCTCGCTCTTCGCCTCATTGGTCATTTCAAGCGTGACGGATTGCAGTGCGTAATTGTCACCGAAACTGGCTGCCAGATCGTCGGGTTTAACGCGCTTCACACTCGCCGGATCATTGATGTCATCAAAAGTGACAAGGCGGGGCTGGCATTTGACGGGCAGCTCCACAACACCCTCAAACTTGGAGACGGTACGCGCCCCGTCCGGCCACCATCTGTCCGTGCCCCAATCAATCGCGCATTGCGCCGCCTGATCCATGCCGCTAATCAGGCCGAACAGATATTGGCCTTCGCCCAGATCAACCACCACGGCTTCGCCCAGCACGGCTGAGCCCACACCGCGCGCCTCCGGTGGCGTGATTGCATCAATACCGAAAATGGCCTTGTCCTGTTTGACAACCCGCGTGACACTGGAACCGCTCTTGATGCCGTCCGGTGTCTCCACATTGATGGTGATCTTCTGGTTCCAGCTCACCCGTTCACCGCAGCCGGTGAGAAAAAGTGTGCTTAAGAAAAAACTGAATAGCGTGCAGCCACGCGACGCGCGTTTCATTGTTATTGTGCCCCTGTTCCTAGATTTCATGCCGATCATGTATTCTTGTCAAGTTATCAAAAACAAAATTTGCACCAAGTCATAGGAATCAAAAAATCGGCGGCTACTCACCTTGTACAGTCTTCAAATATTCTTGCTAGCGCCGAAAGGTTTGGGCGGAAAACGGGTTGCTCTGCACTCCGTTGACCATCAACTTGATGTAGCATTCGTAGTTCGGGAGATTCACCAAGTCACGCGGTGATGGCACATCTGATGGGTGTGTTTGCGTTGGAGCAACGTGAAAACGCGATCCGCGAAGATATCGCCACCGCTTTCCTCGACACGTTGGCGGGTGTTGTTGAGCCGCTGAGCCAGCCTCAAACAAATGCCGGCGCCATACGCGAAGTGTTGGTTTCGGCTGCTGGTTTCAAGCCAGCCTTGCGAAACCAGGGTGTAGCCTATTGCTGCATTGGCCAACGCATCATTTCAGCAACTGATACCAGCGCCAACAGCAGTGGCGCCGAAACCGATGCCTTGCTCGATATGTTTATTGGCGAGCAGCGGTCACTGGCGATTGAAAGCGCGATAAAGCAGGTCATGCCTGAGCTTGAAAAGTTTCTTATTGCCAAGTCCTACCGGGGCCTTGATGGTGAAACGTTTCAGCTCGCGGCGGCCTTTGACTTGAACCAATCCTATCAGGCGCAGCGCGCAACGCGGCGCAATGCGATCATTCTTGATCTGGTTTTTTCTGCACTTGCTGCGATCGCCGCTTATCTTCTTGTGCGTGCTGCTTTGCGACCGATTGAAAGACTAACCGAGACACTGGCGGATCCCGGTTCCAGTGCAGTTCCCAATAATCAATTAGCCGGCGAACAAACCGAGATAGGTCGCCTGCAACGTGTTCTAAACGACCGCGTTGCCGATCAGGTTCGTCGCGAAGCGTTGCAGGATTTGGAGCGTAACCGTGCGAGAGATGCCGTTTTGGCGCGCCTTGCTGCAAGTGTAGCCCATGAGGTACGCAATCCGCTGGCTGGCATGAGCGCTGCTGTGTCAACGCTTAAGCGTTTCGGCGCAGATGAGAATGTGCGCGCTGACACAGCCGACTTACTCGAGCGTGGCTTGGCCAGCATAGACCGCGTTGCTGCAGGGATGCTGTCCAGCTACCGGCAGGAAGATGGCGAACGTGATCTGACGATAGAAGACATAGTCGATCTGGAACTGCTCGCCCGTCCCAAGATGCAACGAAAGCAGATCGCGTTTGAGTTCCGTTCCGAGCTTGATACGCCTTATCCCGCAAGTGCCAATCCAATCCGACAAATCATCCTCAACCTGCTGCTGAATGCGGCAGAAGCGGCACCAGAGGGCGGACATGTTTCGTTTCTTGCAACACTGAATGAAGGAGCCCTCCAAATCGTTGTTACCGATGACGGCCCGGGCATGCCGGAGGAGGCGCTGTCTGTGGTAACGCAAGCGCAGGAAAATGATGTACCTCAATCGGGTCGGTTGGGGCTCTGGCTCATCCACAAGCTGCTAGACGACATTGACGCACGCATAGAGATCAACACAAAAAGCGGTAAAGGCACGACAGTCAGCATAAGCGTGCCGCCTAGACAGCAGGACATTGAGGCATGATTGGCAATATCCTCCTTCTGGAAGATGATCCGGTTCTTGGCCCCTCGCTGAAACAGCGCTTAGAGCTTGAACAGTTTGACGTTTTTCACGCTCAGTCGCTGGCTGAAGCACGCGAATTTCTGGCACGCAAGGTGCCCGATTTCGTATTGTCCGATATTCGTTTACCCGATGGTTCGGGTGAAGATCTGATGGAAGATTTGTCATCACGGGCCGGTGCTTTACCGACAATCTTCATGACCGCTTACGGAAACCTTGATCAGGCCGTGCGGCTCGTACGGTCAGGCGCGCGCGACTATATCGCGAAGCCCTTTGATACGGATGTTCTCGTGCAGCGTTTGCACGGCTTAATCGGTGCAAAGCCCACCGTTCCGATTGATACGTTTGGCCTTTCGGACTCGACCCGCCAACTGCGTGAAACGCTCAATCGTTTGAGTGATCTTGATTTGCCCATCCTGCTGACCGGTGAAACTGGCACAGGCAAAGAAGTAGCCGCGCGTTACGTTCATGAAAATGGATCACGGGCAAACGCTCGCTTTGAAGCCGTCAATTGTGCGCAGGTCGCGCCAGACTTGGCGGACTCATACTTCTTTGGTCATGAGCGCGGCGCTTTCACAGGAGCGGTCGATAAACGACTTGGCGTTTTTGAGCTGGTGGGCGACGGGACTCTGTTTCTCGATGAAATCGGTGAAATGTCGCATGACCTGCAATTGAAGCTATTGCGGATATTGCAGGAGCGATCGTTCCGAAGACTGGGAGCGAAGAATGACATCCCGTTTGAAGGACGCGTTGTCTGCGCAACCAACAGAAACCTGGAAGAGGCTGTCACTGCTGGCGATTTCCGTGAAGATCTTTTGTTCCGGATCAATGTGGTGACGCTGAAACTTCCACCTCTTCGCGATCGTGTCGAAGAGATCGGGCCGTTGTTCCATCACTTTGTCAGGCTGATGAGTGACAAAATGGGTTTGGCCCAACCAGGGATATCCCAGCGCGCCCTTAGTGCTGCTGAAATACATGATTGGCCCGGCAATGTGCGTGAACTGCGAAACCGGATTGAACGCGCCATTGCCTTGATGGAAAAGCCGCCTTTGGACGTTGATGATATCTTTCCCGACAATCCTCTAAACAATCGAGAAAGCTCCGAAAGACCTGCTGCCAGTGCTTCAATGACGCTCGAAGAGGTGCGCCGAAATGCAGAGCGTGATCACATCGCAAATGTGCTGTCTTCCAATGATTGGCATATGCAGAAGAGCGCCAAGATACTTGGCGTTTCTCGCTGCACATTGTGGGAGCGCATGCAAAAGCTTGGCCTTCGGAGAAAAAGCTAGACTCGCCCAGCTTCAGCATATTCACGCTTTCCTCACTTGACCCCAAAGGCCGCTAACAGTGAAAGTGCCAGAGCGACGCTACGTAAAGCAGTGGCGTTTTAGGGGTGCAGTATATGCTTCAAACAACACTATCGGTCCCGCTGGACGTTAAGCCTGAGAGTGCTCAACAACTTGATGGCTTGGTCGATCAATTCAGGCGACGTGAAGACGATAGCCAAAGCACCAACGCCATCAACTTCGAGCGCTTGCTAAAGGGCATTCCGACGCTTCACTTCATGTCGATGAGCGTCTTTCAAGACCCTGCCTACGATCCCATCTTCATCATCGAGGTCAATTGCGATGGAGCGCCTGGTCCCTTTTGGGCGCACCTTGAGAAGCTGGCTGGCAATGAATTGCGCGATATGTTGCGCTGCTGCAAAAAGCCACTTGACCATAACGGCAAGCTTTACGACGTCGTAACGGCACCGGGCTCCAACGCACCGGTTGCGCCTTACCTGGAAGCCATGACTGAACCGCCAAGTGTCTTCCACCACGGCAATCGTGGGTTGGCACGCGACCGCATCATTAAAGAAGCCGACCTGTTTCGCAGTGTTCGCACTGAGCTCGATAGCACCCAAAAGAACCGCTATTTCAGCCTGTCTGCTGCACAAATCCACTCAACGCTACGCGCTCAGCTTCTGCCACAATTTTCATGGCTCGATCAAAGGCCTGCCCCGCGCTTCACCTTTTGGGAGCGCGCTGCCGACTTCCTCCGCCTTGTTGCATACGCGGCAATAGTTTGGGGCGTTCTGTCATTGCCGGGTACGCTCGCAGCGCAGTTGTTACCAGCCCATATCTACCTCGTATCGCTTGCCATTTTGTGCGCTTTTTTCTGTTGGCTGATCTATCGACTGCATGAAGCGTTGCCGGATACGGATGTGAAAACCAACTTCAGCCTGCTTGGCGCGCTCTTTAGACATTTGCCGGCAATCGCGGTCATATTCTTGGTGCCTTTGGCGCTGTTCCTTGCTTGTGTCTGGTTTTTATTTGCCGGTCTGCAGTCCGTCTTTGATTGGTCAGACGCGTGGTTCTATCGTGTCGCAGAAGTGGTTTCGCTCGGTAGTTTGGGGCTCTTTGTGGTCGTGCCGGGTCTCATCCTTTGGCTTCGCGCTTTGGAATTGGGCGATAGCTCGCAGTATAAGGCGCAGATCGATCCGGTCAAAGTTGCCGACATCATGCAGCACGAAGATTGGGTCTCCCAAAACCATATGGGTTCTGTCGTGCACATTCGACCCGGCGTCTTGCGAACCCTTATCGTGAAGTTTGGCCACCGGGGTCTAGGCCTGTTTTTGCGTTGGCAGGCGACAGCCGGCTATCTTGGCAGCATGCGCACCGTTCACTTTGCGCATTGGGCCTTTTTGAATAACAACAGCCGCCTCCTCTTCTTCAGTAATTATGATCAAAGCTGGGGCTCCTATCTCGATGATTTCATCGAGAAGGCGCATGTCGGTTTAACGCTAGCGTGGGGCTGTGGGGTTGGTTTTCCGCCGACACGCTTCCTGATTTATGATGGTGCTAGCCATGGCCGTTTGTTCAAGAACTGGGCGCTGGCATCTCGCACCGTTTCGCGCTTTTGGGTGAGTGCCTATCCTGATCTCTCGGTCGATCAGATCGAACGCAATTATCGGATCGCTAAAGGGTTGAGCGAACCTCATTTGAAACCCGAAGATGCCGATGAATGGGCGAGGGATTTGTGATGGCTTCCACCTGGAAACTCAGTGAAAAGATCGCCAAAGACACACAAGCGTTGGTGGTTTCAGGCTTTGGTCGGCTGGAATACGGCGTTGCGCTTTTTCTGCAATTGCCTGCCGGTGCGGGTGGCAAATGGCTAAACGCACTGTTGGATAAATACCCGGCAACCGCTGCTGACCAACTGGGCGGAAATGGCAATCCGCTGCCCTTTGCCATGTCGCTGTCTCTCACAGCCAGTGGTTTAACGGCGATGGGCCTCAGCAAAACCGAAATGGCGTCCTTCTCCGCGCCGTTTCGCGAGGGCATGATGCAAACGGACCGGCTGCGCAGGCTGGGCGACCGGCGCAAAGGTCAATGGCTGGACACAGTTATTGATGGTGGGCCCAAGTGGAGTGGAAACACGGAGCAGTTGGACCTGGTCTCTGCGGTGCGCGCCAAGTCTGATACTGAGGAACTGCCCGTTGTCACGGAAATGACCGTACACGCCATGGTATTACTCTACGCCGACAGTGAAGTGGAGATCGCTGAGTATGTTGGCGATATCGCCAAGCTTCTTAAAAAGCATAAGGTTGCCATTGTTCATCAATTGCCCCTGGCCTTGGGCAAGGACGACGAAAAGGGATTTAGCCGCGAGCATTTTGGGTTTGCCGATGGCATTTCACAACCTCTTCCCTTTGACGAGGAAGAAGCAGTTGTTGGACGAGGCGGCGAGTACATAACAACCGGCGATCCCGTCAATGGCGTGCGTTTGGGCGAAATACTGATGGGCTATGAAAACGGCCACCAGGAAATCGCACCTGGACCAATCGCAGAAGATAAAGAAGGAAGCCCCCTTCCCGAACTTGAGCGCGCACGCGGTCGTCGTGATCTTGGTAAGAATGGTAGCTATGTCGTTGTCCGACAGCTGAGCCAGAACGTTGCTGCTTTCTGGAATGGAATGGACAAGGCAGCTGACGCGATCCGCACCCAGGATCCGAGTGCCACGCATGCCAATGAGGAATGGGTGGCCGAGAAGGTTGTCGGTCGCGGCATTGACGGCAAGGCACTGCGACGCGACGGCTACCTGGACAACGATATCAACGGTAGCGTCCGCAACGATTTCCTTTACTTCGATGATGATCGTCATGGAGAGGGTTGCCCGCTTGGCAGTCACGTCCGCCGTGCTAATCCTCGCGACAGCTTGGCGCCTGGCAAAACCATGAAACAAACCTTGCTCGATGCGGCCAACAATCACCGTATTTTGCGTCGCGGACGCAAGTATGGCCCGGACCCAAAAGACAAGCGTAAAGATGATGGCAAAGAACGCGGCCTTCTTTTTGTATGTCTGAACACAGATATAGCGCGGCAGTTTGAGTTCACGCAGCAGACCTGGCTGTTGAATTCCGACTTTGCGACGCTTTTTGAAGAAACCGACCCGCTGGTGGGGCCTGATGGAGAAATGACCATTCCCGCCAAACCGCTGCGTAGACGCGCAAAGGTTGAGACTTTTGTTAAGATGGTTGGCGGCGAGTATTTCTTTTTACCGAGCATTCCCGGCTTGGCCTATTTGGCCTCACTATGAGCGCTTTGGCATCAAAAGAGCCGTTGCGTCCATCAGGCGATTTCGGCAACTGGTTGGCGGGTCTCATGCTTGGCGCTGCACCGACGGGCTTTGCGCTTTTAAGGGCAGTGGCCCCGATCTTGAAGCTGGGATCAACTATTGTCGTCACCCGTTATGACGATGTGATTGAAGTCTTTGGCAGTGATGCGTCATTTGACACACCCTATCGTGAAAACATTGAAATATTGACCGGCGGCGAACCGTTCTTTTTGGGCTTGCGCGAAGGGCCCGAATATCGGGAAGCCTTGGGCGCAATGCGCAGCGTGTTTAAAGCCGAAGACCTTCAAGCCATCGGCAATAAGGCCGAAGCGCTTGCCGATGCAATTGTTCAGGAGGCTAGTGGCGAATTGGAGGTCGTTGGAGACCTTGTTCGGAAAGTGACCTTCGATCTTTACAAGGATTATATTGGCATCCCGGACAATGAGTATGGCAACGTTGATGTTTGGTCGACGCGGCTTTTTGAGTTTCAGTTTGCAAGCTCTGCGAAAGACAAGGCCTTGCGGGCCGAGGTCGATGCTATCGCGCCAGCGTTTCGCGATCATATCGACCAGGCTATTGCCAACCGAAAATCCAGCAGTGCGGAAATTGACGATGTGCTTGGGCGGTGTCTCGCCCGGCAATCCAGTGGCGATGCACTTTTTACCGATCTGTTCATTCGCACTAACCTCCTTTGCATGATCGTTGGTGGACCGCCTCAAGTTCCAATGGTTGTACCGCACGCGCTGGAACAGCTGCTAAGGCGTCCGGAGGCGCTGGCAGCAGCTAAACGGGCCGCTGTTGAAGACAATGACGAATTGCTCTGGGGCTATGTTCAGGAAGCTATGCGTTTTGACCCACTCGCACCGGGGCTTCCGCGCATCGCGTTAGAGAATAGAACACTGGCCAAAGGAACGAGGCGAGAGACATTGGTGCCGGCTGGTGCCAATCTGATAATCGGCTTCTCATCGGCCATGCGCGATCCTCGAAGGATAGCTGCCCCGGCGGCCTTTGACCCGCTCAGACATACACATGAGTACATTCATTTCGGGCATGGGCTTCATGAGTGTTTTGGCCGTTTCCTGAACCGCGCAACGCTACATCGAATTCTCAAGCCGCTCTTGAAAAAGGAAACCCTCCAACGCGCGCCCGGGCGACGCGGCAGGTTGAAGAAGCGGAAGATATTTGCCGATACACTCCATGTGCGGTTCTGAACGCGGTTAGTGCCCAACGTCTTTCTGACCTTCAAACGGCGGTGGCATGCTTGCAAGGTCTTCTTCCCGATAGTCAAAATCCGGCAAAAGCGCAGCCGCCTCGAAGATGGGGGTTCCATCTTCATTGCTCTTGATTTCGCCTTCGATCAAAAGCATCGCATAACCGTGAACCATGCTCCAAAGCATCCACTCGGTTCGCCAAGGGCCACCGGAAGCATCTGCTTTGTCCCAATCAAGACCATGCGCGATGTTGCGTAGAACACTGTAGCTGGCCCATGCCGCGCGTTGAAGGTCGGGGTTGCTGCGATCTCTCAACGTGCGAGAGAACATCAATTTGAAGAGTTGTGGATTGGCCAGAGCAAAGCGTACATAACCATTACAGGCCGCGTGCAAACGCGCTTTGCCAGGAGGCTGGTCTTCAACGCCACTTTGCATTTCCTGGGAGTGCATTTCAAAGCCGCGCGTCGCGATTGCCGTTAAAAGACCACGCAAGCCATCAAAATGATTTTTTGGTGCTGTGTGGCTGACACCGACGCGTCCTGCGATGGATCTGAGAGACAGGGATTCAAGGCCTTTTTCCTCAAGTTCAATGAGGCCGGCATTGATAAGAGCCGTTCTTAGATCGCCATGATGATAGGTTTTTCTGTTATCTTTCAGCATTTTACGCCCTTCATATTTCCAGTGTAAATTTTTTTGCTGGACATTTCAAGATGCAACGCTCTATAAGTCGCCACTGGAAATATACAGTGGAGACATTTTATGACGCCCGAAGAAATCAACTCGATTGCTGGCATGGCTGTGATGGTGGGTTGGGCGATCTTGATATTGGGCCCGCGCAGATTTGCCGTTTTGAACGCAATACCGCTCTGGATTATTCCAGGTATGATATCGGCGGTTTATTCCATCATTGTACTCAGCCGCATGTGGGAAGCGCAGGGTGGCTTCGATAGCCTCGCATCAGTGGCCTCACTTTTCCAAAATGAGTGGGCCCTGCTGGCCGGCTGGGTTCATTTTCTGGCATTTGACTTGTTCGTGGGCGCCGTCATGGCGGCGCGGATGGATCGTGTAGGCGTTAGCCGTGTCGTGCAGGCGCCCATGCTCGGGGCAACATTCATGCTGGGCCCACTCGGCTTTTTGGTAGCCGCACTGACCGAGCTAGGTCTACGCGCTCACAAAATTCCCGACCAACTGGCAAAACTGAAAGGAGATGAACATGTCCCTGCTTGAAGCAAGTTATACAGTCGATAAGCCTTCGTCACCAAGCCCGTTTCATACAATGACGGTGGTCGCCATTGTGCTTGCGGGTATATCAATCCTGTGGAGTTTTGCGGACTCACGTATGGTGGGTGACGCGGCTGTCTGGATGAAGCCCCTGAAATTTGCACTGAGCTTTGCGCTACTTTTTGCGACGATTTCACTTGTCGAGGCGCGCTTGTCGCAGCAGGTACGAACCGGCTGGGCGATGCAGATTGTCGCATGGATCATGGCAGCAGCCTTCCTGTCGGAAATGATGTACATGATGTACCAAGCAGCGCGCGGAGAGGCGTCACACTTCAACTTCAGCACGCCATTCAATGAATTCATGTACACCGTCGTTATGGCAGGTGGAGCCGTCGCTCTGGTGGCCTGCACCGGCGCTATTGGATGGTTGGCACTTCGCGACAAACAAGCAGACTTTGGCCCGAGCTTGAGGCAGGGCATTTGGTTGGGTTTCCTGCTGAGCTTCGTGCTCACCATGATTGTCGCCGGATATATGAGCGGGCAGTCAGGACATTATGTAGGCTTGCATCCGCAAGGTGCACCGACCTTGCCACTTGTTGGCTGGTCCGGTGTTGTAGGTGATCTGCGCCCCGCGCATTTTCTTTCACTGCATGCCATGCAGGCGCTGCCATTGCTGGGCCTATGGCTGGATCGCCGCGGTTCACAAAATGGGATCAATACGATCCGCCTCGCGGCGGTCGGGTATGCTGCTGTGACATTTGCGGTTTTCGCTCAGGCAGTTCTTGGTCTGCCACTCATACCTCTAGGCTAACGCCAAAGACTTTGTGAGGCGTCATGATTCGCCTCTCAGCCCTTTCAATACTTCTCTTGCCGCTTCAAATATCGGCTCCTCAATCGGCTTCATAAGCGTAACGCGATCATAGGCATCAGGTTGATCGGCAAGAGACTGACGTAGCGCCCTGCCAAACTGCTGACGCAACTGCGTACCGATGTTGAATTTGCAGATGGCAGTTTCGCGCGCCAGCCGCGCTCGTTGTTCAGTCGGAACGCCGGAACCGCCATGGATGACGAGCGGGACATCGGTCACCGCTTCGATGGCCGAAATGCGTTCTTCATCCAGCCCCTCGGAGGCATCAGTCTGCAGGTGGACATTCCCAACCGAAATCGCGACAGCATCAACGCCGGTTTCTCGAGCAAACTGCGCGGCTTCCTGCGGATCGGTACCGTTGGATTGCGCGCCCCCCGCATAACCAACAAAGCCGATCTCACCTTCGCAGGAAACACCAGCCAAATGCGCAAGTTTAGCGATGGCACGAGTTTGCTCGATATTCTCTTCCAGCGGCAGTTTGGAACCGTCAAACATCACCGACGTAAAGCCTGCTGCAATCGCTTGCTCGCACTCTTCACGCGTGTAGCCGTGATCAAGATGAACCACGACCGGCACCGAAACACTATCTGCCAGCCAGCGCATCATCGGACCCAAAACAGCCAGTGGCGTGTGCGCACGGCAAGACGGTCCGGCTTGCAATATAACCGGGCTATTTTCTGCTTCCGCCGCCTGTGCATAAGCGCGCATATCTTCCCAACCAAGGCAGACTAGCCCTGCAACCGCACCGCCCTTTCCATAGGCAGGTTGCAGCACGTCAGCGAGCGTCGCCAGGCTCATTTGAACTTGGCCACCATGTCCATAATGCCGGGGATCGTGTGCAACTGATCAGCGTGTGTCGGTTGGAAATACTGCTTCAAGCTCCGCTGGCTGAGCCCACCCAGGATGGTGAAATAGTACATCTCGTACCCGGGCAGGACGCAACAGGGATGATAGCCCTTGTCGAGCACGATCGTCGAGCCATCCATGATGTGATAGGCATCGCCAGGCTCATTGTCGACACGCTGTAACATCTGAACGCCGGACCCATGGTTCGGTTTGAAGCGGAAATTGTACGTTTCGTCGTGGCGGGTTTCGTCCGGCAACCGGTCTGTGTCGTGCTTGTGGCTCGGAAAGCCAGACCAACCGCCGGCACCCACGGTAAACAGCTCACTAACGAGCAGACGTCCAACCCGGTCATGATAGGCCGAGCCTAGAATGTGCTTGATCTTGCGATGGGTCTTGGTGTCATCGGACCCATATTGCACGCGATCCAGCTCATGTGAGCGAACGGCAAAAGGTTTCAGCGTTTCCTCATACTTTGCACCAGCAATGAACACTTCCGCCTCATCGCTTCGGCATGTCATGCGTGCACCCGTATCGGTTGGGATGTAAACGCCTTCGGGATCACCATCCCAAACATCAATCGTTCTATGCCCGATATCGCTGTAGGTTTCGCCCGCACATTCGACTGTCACGGTACCGGTCGCAGGAACGATACAGGTCTCGTAGCCCGGCACGCGATAATCAAATGTCTCGCCACGCTTCAGCTTGACGATGTTGAAATAGTTAAGCGGCACCAATGGATGATCAACATCCACAATCGGCTTGTTCTCATTATCATGGGGTGGAATGTGCATGTGTTCCTCCTTAGCCGGTTGGTGCGGTCATGCCGGGATGCGAAGACAAAAAGGCTTCCAACTGCTCATTGTTGGGCATGGCGGGTGCGCAGCCGGGTTTGCCCACAACGATCGCTGCACAAGCAGAGCCACGTGTGACGGCTTCGTCGAGTGATTTGCCATCTGCCAAGCTGGATAAGAGCCCCGCCATGAAACTGTCGCCAGCACCCGTCGGCTTGAGCGCATCAACACGATACACGCCGCTACGTGTCTCACCGTCAGCTGTGATGGTGATGGAACCTTCGTGACCCATTTTGTAGATGACGATGCTGGCGCTGGTGCGCGCAAGTTCACGCGCCTTATCGAGGCCTTTGTGGATGTCGCCAGCCATAAAACCGAACTCTTCATCATTGCCGACAATCATGTCGCTCATCGCGCCGGCGCGCGATAAAACATCAGCGGCAACTTCGGCGGATGGCCATGAGTATGGGCGGTAATCAATGTCAAAAATGATCGGTAGCCCATGCGCTTTTGCGTTTTCGAAGGCATAAAAGGTGGCTGAACGGGAAGGCTCCGCAGCAAAAACCGTTCCAGCTGTCACAAGCGCACCATAGTTGGCAAATTCCACAGCATCGACATCTTCGCGGTCCATTTGAAAGTCAGCCGCGCCGTTGCGGTAGATGACGGATTGATGGCCTTCAACACGCGATTCATATAGCGCTAGCGAATTGCGAAACTCGCGTGCACCGGGTCCTTCAACGGGGCGCACATAGCTTGTTTCCACACCATAGTGCTTGAGTTTTTTTATGCAGTAGCGTCCCACCGCATCGTCCGATACGCGCGTGACAAGCGCAGCCTCACCCCCGAGCTTTATAATCCCGGCAGCGGTGTTGGCAGAAGAGCCACCCATATCGACATGCAGCGTTTCAACATCCTCAACACCGGTGCCCGGTGGATGTGGAAATGCGTCCATTCCAACGCGGCCAACAACCAGAAAGCGGTTCCTGGCAATGCCTTCGAGTAGCGCGTTCATGCGCGCCCCTCGGTGTTGCCCGCTTTTGCTGCGTCGAGCACTTCCGGATAGGGATAGTTCAGACCTAACAACTGGCGCAGATCAGGGCTTGCTTCAGCAACAAATTTTTCGGGCAATGCCGCAGGCATATCCTCCATGGGCTTCACCCATTTCGGCAGATACTGGATTAGCACCGCATTGCGATCATGGGTAGAACGGTTTGGCATCGCACAGTGCCATAGGGCACCAAAAAACAAGACCACGTCGCCGGGGTCGCCAGCCATGCGTTGGCACTTGTCGAAGAACCCATCCTCTTCAGTCGGATAGCGCAGCTCCTTTTGCGTGCCGGGCATATAGGCTGTAGCCCCGCTTTCTTCCGTAAACGGATCAAGGATCACCGATACCTGCGCATTCATCGGGAACGATGCGTTCAACCCCATCGGGTGCGTTTCTGGTGTGTGGAAGTCCCAATAGGGGTAATCCACATGCGGTTCCTGACCGGGGCCGCCGGGCAAAATACGGTTGGCAGCGATGGATCCCATGATGAACTCTGAACCGAGAAAAGCCCGCAGTGCATTCATGATGACCGGATGCGAAGCCATTTCGGAGAAAACGTCGCCTTTGGCCAAGAGGTTCCAGACGCGTCGCTGCAGCGAGATTGTGCCCTCTGTCTCAGCCGCGCCCTGAAAGTGGGTGACCTTTTCGGCAGCACTTTCTGAGTGCTCCATGATGATACTGCGCGCGTTCGCAGTCTGCTCAGGTGAAAAGAGACCAGTGAATTTCACTACACCATCGCCATGCATCAACGCGTCAACGATTTTGGTGGGCTCAGCAGTCTCGGCGGTAAAGGTCAGCATCACACACCCTTGCGCTGGCGCGGTCGTGCGCTTTCAACATCGGCGTGGGCAGCAAGCACACGCTCACTTTGGGATACTTGCGGCGTACCAACTTCCCACCAGGTATGGCCTTCTTGCGTCCAACCTTCATACGGGTCGACATTCATCACGATAACGGTGGTCTTGTCGCTAGCCTTTGCCGCTTTAAACGCTTCTGCCAGTTCGGCACTGTTATCAACGCTTACGGCAGTTGCTCCCATGGACTCGGCATGCGCCCGGAAGTCAACGGCAAATGGTTCAGGCACCGTGGGACAATCGGCAATAAGATTGTTAAAGCTCTCTGACCCCATATTGTTTTGCAGCTTGTTGATGACGGCAAAACCGCCATTGTCCAGAACGAGGATGATAAGCTTTTTGCCCGTTAGCACTGACGAATAAATGTCAGAGTTCATCAGCAGATACGAACCATCACCGGTGAAGACGATGGTATCCTGATCGGGTTCGGTTTCACTCTGGGCAATCCGTGCGCCCCACCCGCCTGCAATCTCATAACCCATGCAGGAAAAGCCAAACTCCACATCAACAGTGCCGATATCCAATGTGCGCCAGTTGGCGGTCACTTCCGCTGGTAGCCCTCCTGCTGCAGCGACCACGCGGTCACGCTTGTCGCACAGCGCATTGACGGTTCCGATCGCCTGCGCATAGGAATTGGGCCGATTGCCCTGTGAGACGTTTGTCTCGACATAGGCGTCCCATGCCTTGCGCTCGCGTTGCGCCTTTTCGAGCCAACCGGCGGGTGCCTTATAGTTGCCGAGTGCATCATCCATTGCCGCCAGCGACAGCTTCGCATCACCTACGACCGGCAGGGACAAATGCTTCATCGCATCATGGCGCGCGGCATTGACGCCGATAATTTTTGCATCATGCGCAAAAGCCGTCCACGAACCCGTTGTAAAGTCTTGAAGCCGCGTACCGACAGCGAGGATCACATCCGCTTCTTCAGCAATTGCATTGGCGCTGTTGGAACCGGTGACGCCAAGCGGCCCGATGTTCAGATCATGATCATTTAGAAGATTTGCGCGCCCAGCGATGGTTTCTACTACGGGAATGCCGTGGCTTTCCGCAAAGCCGGTTAGTTCAGCCACGGCTCGAGAATATTGAACGCCGCCGCCGGCGATAATCATCGGGCGTTCAGCAGTTTTCAAAAGCGCCACAGCATCTGCGACTTCATCCATGTCAGCCGCTTGGCGACGGATACGATGCACGCGCTTTTCAAAAAACTTAGCCGGATAATCATAGGCCCAACCCTGAACATCCTGCGGCATACCGATGAAGGTCGGCCCGCAATCAGCGGGGTCCAGCATAGTCGCAAAGGCGGCTGGCAAAGACTGGATAATCTGTGCCGGATGCGTGATCCGATCCCAATAGCGCGTTACGGCCTTGAAAGCATCGTTGACGCCAAAAGTCGGGTCACCAAAATGTTCCAATTGCTGTAGTACGGGATCGGGCAACCGCGTGATGAAAGTGTCACCGCACAGCATTAGCATTGGTAGGCGGTTCGCGTGCGCCAATGCCGACGCTGTTAAAAGGTTTGCCGTGCCAGGCCCTGCAGAAGCGGTGCAGAACATGAAGCGTTGGCGCATATGGTATTTGGCGTAAGCGGCCGCAGCAAAACCCATCGATTGCTCATTCTGACCCCGGTAAAGCGGCAACTCATCATGAACATGATATATTGCCTCACCCAGACACGGCACATTGCCATGGCCAAAAATGCCAAAGCCACCGCCACAAACGCGTACTTCGCGGCCATCAAACTCAATATACTGGTTGAGCAAATAGCGAACAATCGCCTGCGCTACCGTCAAACGGACGGTCTCACTAGAATTGACCATTTTCCTCCCCTAAACGCCCGGTTTTCACCGCGCGCAATTTTGGCCGTTGCCAAATGTTTGACTGCACGATACAGATTTTGCAACCGGTTGCAAAATAAATTTCACCGGACGGGAGGAATGCCGTGTCACAGATCGGTATCGGCATCATTGGCGGTGGATATATGGGCAAAGCCCATGCGGTTGCTTATGCCGCTGTCGGTGCCGTTTTCAACACGCAGCTGCGTCCACGCTTGGAGATGGTTGCAGCTTCTAGTTCAGCTTCAGCGGAGAAATATCGCCAAGCTTATGGTTTTGCCCGCGCGGCTGGTAATTGGCAGGAACTTGTAGCCGACGATCAGGTTGAGGCCATCATCATCGCCTCACCGCAGGCAGAACACCGTGCTATCGCCGATGCAGCCTTCGCACTCAAGAAACCCGTCTTCTGTGAAAAACCATTGGGCGCTTCCCTTGAAGACAGCCGCGCCATGGTTGCTGCCGCTGAAAAAGCCGGTGTCGTCAACATGGTGGGTTTCAACTATGTCCGCACGCCCGCCACACAATATGCGCGTCAGTTGATCGCTGACGGCGCTATTGGTGACATCACCTGGTTTCGCGGCGAGCATACGGAAGATTTTTTGGCCGATCCGCAAAGCCCGGCCACTTGGCGCACCGATGGCAAGGCTAACGGCACGATGGGCGATCTTGCGCCTCATATGGTCAATTGCGCACTGGCGTTGCTTGGGCCGATTGATAAAGTCATGGCCGATATTGAGACCGTACATACGGCAAGGCCTGCGGATGGCGGCCTGCGTGATGTGACCAATGATGACCATGCTCACATGATGTGCCGCTTCGCCGGAGGCATGATGGGGCACCTTTATTTCAGCCGTGTCGCGACGGGCCGCAAGATGGGTTATGCCTATGAAGTTCATGGCACCAAGGGTTCAATACGCTTTGATCAGGAAGATCAGAACGCGCTTTGGCTCTACAAAGCCGATGGCCCCGATCCACAGCGCGGTTTCACCAAAATCTTAACCGGGCCCGATCATCCCGATTATCTGCCATTTTGTCAGGGGGCAGGACACGGCACCGGTTATCAGGATCAAATCATCATAGAGGCCAAGGATTTTCTGGAGGCTATCGCTGCCGGGCATTCGCGCTGGCCAACGTTTGAAGACGGGATGATCGTCAACCAGATAATAGAAGCTGCTCACCGCTCTGCAGCAGAGCGGTGTTGGACCTCCATCTCTTCCGTTTGACAAGGAACTACGCGCATGACGATCCGCATTGGTAATGCCCCCTGTTCGTGGGGCGTGGAGTTCGCTGACGATGAACGCAATCCAGCTTGGCGCACGGTTCTGAAAGAATGTGCAGACGCGGGCTACAAGGGCATCGAGTTGGGGCCGGTGGGTTTCATGCCAGAAGACCCATCAGAGCTCCGCGATGCGCTGGCAGAAAACGACCTCGAGTTAATTGGCGGTGTTGTATTCCGGCCGTTTCACGACCCCCAAGCTTGGGACGACGTGCTGGACGGCTCCGAACGCACGTGCAAGGCGTTGGTTGCCCATGGTGCAAAACATCTCGTGCTGATTGATTCCATTTCGCCGCGACGCGCACCAACAGCGGGCCGCGCCGACGAAGCCGAACAAATGGACGCTGCGGAATGGACGACATATCGTGATCGGATCGCCCACATCGCAAAGATGGGCGCTGAGGAATACGGATTGACAGTTGGCATTCACGCCCATGCGGCCGGCTTCATGGATTTTGAGCCGGAACTTGAGCGCCTGCTGGACGAGGTGGAGGAAGCGTTTCTCAAAATCTGCTTCGATACCGGACACCACTCTTACGCTGGCTTTGACCCGGTCGCGTTTATGAAACGGCACATCGGACGCATATCCTACATGCACTTCAAGGACATTGATCCGGTGATTAAAGCTGACGTAGTTGCAAAACGCACCGGCTTTTATGACGCTTGCGGCGAAGGCATTTTCTGCAACCTTGGGCAAGGCGATGTGGATTTCCCGTCCGTTCGACAAATCCTTTTGGACAATGGATTTGAGGGTTGGTGCACGGTGGAACAGGATTGTGATCCGACACTGGATGTGCGTCCGAAGGATGATGCCATTGCCAATCGAGAATATCTGGAATCCATCGGCTTTAGATAGGAATAGAGGCCATGACAAAACGTTTATGGGGAATGATCGGCGGCGGTGAAGGCAGTCAGATTGGCCCGGCCCACCGCTTGGGCGCGCAGGCTGATGGGCTTTTCACGTTGGCCGCCGGCGCGCTTGATGCCGATGCTGAAAAAGGTCGCGCCTATGCACAAAAGCTCGGTTGCGCTCCGGATCGTTCATACGGTGACTGGCGCGAAATGCTGGCTGGTGAAAGCGCCCGAGATAATTGTATCGATCTTGTCACCATTGCGACGCCTAACGCGACCCATTTTGAAATCACCAAAGCGTTCCTTGAAGCTGGCTTTAATGTGCTTTGCGAAAAGCCGATGACCATGACCGTTGAAGAGGGTGAGGAGATCGTGCGAATCGCCCAGGCATCCGGCAAAGTCTGTGCGGTCAATTATTGCTATTCTGCCTATCCGATGGTGCGCGAAATGCGCCAGATGGTTGCAACCGGCCAGATCGGCAAAGTACGCTTGGTCGTTGCCAACTTCAGCCATGGGCACCATGGCGATGCAACCGATGCCGACAATCCACGTGTGCGCTGGCGCTATGATCCGGCGATGGCCGGCGTTTCCGGCCAGTTTGCAGACTGCGGCATCCATGCGATGCACATGGCGAGCTTTGTTGCTGGTGATCAGGTCGAAACGCTGTCGGCTGACTTTGCCTCCACTATTTCAAGCCGCGTGCTGGAAGATGATGCCATGGTCAACTTCCGCATGGCAGGCGGCACAGTTGGGCGGCTTTGGACATCGTCGGTTGCAATCGGTCGCCAGCACGGTTTTGACATTCAGGTTTTCGGTGAGACAGGCGGACTTCGATGGGCGTCCGAACAACCTAACCAAGTCTATTACACACCGGTCGGTGGGCGTACTCAAATCATGGAAAAGGGGGAGGCGTCCTTGTCTGACGAAGCAGGCCGCTTGAGCCGTGTCGCCATTGCGCACCCGGAAGGGTTCCCGCTTGCGGTCGCCAACATATACGTGGATCTGGCGGCAGCCATCGATGGGATCAACCGGCCCTCACTACCCTCGGCCGAAGATGGTTTGCGCTCTATGGCTGCTGTTTATGCGGCCGTCGACTCAGCAAAAGCAAACGGGAAGTGGGTCGACGCGCGCCCACCCATGTTTCGCTAAGGCCGCGTGCCAAGCGTTGAACGTTCAATCAAACGCAATGGAAAAACACGCGCCTCCGGATGCCTGTCGGGTTCATTGATGACAGATACAACCAGTTCGATTGAGGATTGAATGATCTCCTTGACGGGTTGGTGGATTGTCGTCAGTGAAATGTTTTCCCATCCAGCAATCTGCATATTGTTCAGGCCGATAATGCCGACATCTTCAGGCACATGAAGCCCTGCGTCTTTCAAAGCGCTGATGGCGCCAATGCTAAGAACATCGTCTCCACAGAAATAGGCTTGTGCCGGCTCGCCATGCGAAAGCAGTCGTTGCATCTCCTGACGACCAGCATCAAAGGAATATGACGCCGCAAAGGATTCCGAATAATTGATATGGAATTGACTGTTTATCGTCTCGTAAAAACCTTTACGACGATCAAATGTCGATGTGGCGGTTTCAGGCCCGCCTAAAAAGGCGATATTTTTGTAGCCGCGTTCGATCAGCGCCATGGCAGCCATGCGCCCGCCTGCAACATTATCAATGCCAACAACGTTTACGTTTGGCGATGTTGACCACCGTCCAAACGAATGCACCACCGGCAGGCCTGCATCTTTGAATGCCTGCGCAAACTCTGGCGACAACGTCGAGGATGCGATGATGACGCCGTCTACTGAATATTGTTGCAGCATGCGCACCGATTGTTCCGGATCAGGCTCGCCGGAGAGGTTGACCAACAAGGGTCGCAAGCCCCGCTCTTGCAGTAGGCGTGTAAAAAGATCGAACACCTGTAGAAAAATCGGATTGTGAAAATTGTTGGAAACCAAGCCGATCAGTTTTGTACGGCCCGTGCTCAACGCGGAAGCCAAGGCACTTGGCGCATAGCCTAGCTCTTGCGCAGCTTTTTCAACTTTCGACCGTGTTTTCTGCGAGACAGAAGCACCATCGGTAAATGTGCGTGACACGGCCGAACGGGAAACACCTGCCCGAGCGGCGACATCACCAAGGGTTATTGCCATCGATCATCGTTCCCCTGCGGTGCTGTCAGACTAAGGTTGGACCTTTTGTTTTGCAACCGGTTGCAAAACCCTCGACTCTGTGTTTCGTTTACAGCCGAGCCACGAACCGCTCATTCTGGGTTCATTTGGGAGGAAAAAAATGAAATCCATTCTAAAGACACTTTTGGCGACAGCGATTGCTGTTTCGGCGCCTCTTATGGCGATCACGTCTGCTCAGGCAGAAGGTGAGCGTTACGTTTTGGTCAGCCACGCCCCTGACTCCGATACTTGGTGGAATACAATTAAGAACGGTATCGCACTTGCAGGTGAACAGGTTGGTGCTGAGGTAGAATACCGCAACCCGCCAACCGGTGACATCGCGGACATGGCTCGCATAATCGAGCAGGCCGCCGCTTCCAGCCCGGACGGCATCATCACGACGCTGGCCGACTTTGATGTTCTTAAAGGCCCGATTATGAATGCTGTCGATCAAGGTATCGACGTTATTATCATGAACACAGGTACGCCGGATCAGGCACGCGAAGTGGGCGCGCTGATGTATGTTGGTCAGCCTGAGTACGATGCTGGTTTTGCAGCTGGTCTGCGCGCCAAGGGCGAGGGTGTTACCAACTTCCTTTGTGTGAACCATGCCATCCAGCAGCCAACAGTTGGTGAGCGTTGCCGCGGTTATGCTGACGGTCTTGGCGTCGAGCTTGGCGATTCCATGATGGATTCCGGCACAGACCCCGCTGAGATTAAAAACAAGGTCCTCGCATACCTGTCAGCCAACCCGGATGTTGATGGCATCCTCACACTTGGCCCGGTTTCTGCTGACCCGACCATCGCTGCGTTGGAAGAAAACGGCATGGCTGGCGACATTCACTTCGGTACATTCGACCTTGGCGAAGAGATCGTCAAAGCAATCAAGGGCGATGTTATCAACTGGGGTATCGACCAGCAGCCATTCCTGCAGGCTTACATGCCTGTCGTGATCCTGGCTAACTGGGACCGTTATGGCGTCCTGCCAGGCAACAACATCAACTCTGGCCCGGGCTTTGTAACCAAAGCTGGCCTCACCAAAGTTGAAATGTTCGCAGGCGAGTACCGCTAAGCGACACTAACAACCAGCCCGCGCCCATAGGCGCGGGTTGCTGCTATCAAGCAGACATAGCCATTGTGATTTTGGGAGGGTCCCATGGCCAATGCCGCTCAGGTTGACGAGCGCATCAAAGATGTGTCGCCATTTCGCAAAGCATTAATCCGTCCGGAGCTCGGCGGCATCGTCGGCACTATAGCCGTATTCGTGCTTTTCTTCGCTTTTGCTTTCGATAGCGGCATGTTCGAAGCGCAAGGTATTATGAACTGGTCGGTCGTTTCGGCCCAATTCATGATTATCGCCGTTGGTGCTTGCTTGCTCATGATCGCGGGCGAATTCGATTTGTCCGTCGGATCAATGATCGGTTTTGCCGGGATGATGGTTGCCGTTTTCGGCGTCGTTCTTGAATTGCCAATGTGGATCACGGTGTTCATCACCTTTGGCATTTGCTGCGCGCTCGGCGCACTCAATGGTTTCATTGTTGTGCGCACAGGCTTGCCAAGCTTTATCGTCACGCTCGCGTTTCTCTTTATCCTTCGCGGTTTCACCATCTACATTCCGCAGACGATTGAACGCAAAACCATCATCGGAGGCATTCGCGACGCTGCTGAAGGTGATTGGCTCGCGCCGTTCTTTGGCGGAAAAATCGGGCAACCAATATTCCAGTGGATGGGCGATGCGGGACTGATCGCGGTCTTCGAGCGCGGCAACCGCGCCGGGCAACCGGTCGTTGATGGTATTCCCATGCTGATTGTTTGGGCCATTATCCTCGTCATTTTTGGCCATATTCTTTTGACCCGCACGCGTTTTGGTAATTGGATTTATGCCGCTGGCGGTGACGCGGAAGCGGCGCGCAACTCAGGCGTGCCGGTGGATCGCGTAAAGATCCTGATGTTTGTCTTCACCGCTTTTTGCGCAACGGTCTTTGCCGTCTGTCAGGTGATGGAGTTTGGTTCGGCAGGTGCAGACCGTGGCCTTCTCAAAGAGTTTGAGGCCATCATCGCCGTTGTTATCGGTGGAGCACTTCTCACAGGTGGGTACGGATCGGTTATCGGTGCCGCACTGGGCGCACTCATCTTTGGCGTTGTGCAGCAAGGCCTTTTCTTTGCGGGCGTTGAAAGCTCGCTGTTCAGAGTGTTTCTTGGGATCATTTTGCTGGCAGCGGTGATCCTCAACACGTACATCCGTCGTATCATCACAGGGGAGCGTTGATCATGAATTCAAGAACAACACACGCCCCCATCATCGAAATGAAGAACATCGAGAAGCACTTTGGCTCGGTAATCGCGTTGGCTGGTGTTTCGGTCGATATCTATCCCGGTGAATGCCACTGCCTTTTGGGGGACAATGGAGCCGGAAAATCCACCTTCATCAAGACCATGTCTGGAGTTCATAAGCCGACGGCAGGCGAGATCCTTTTTGAAGGATCGCCAATGAACTTTGACAGTCCACGCGACGCCATGGATGCTGGTATCGCAACGGTGCACCAGCATTTGGCGATGATACCACTCATGTCAGTCAGCCGAAATTTCTTTATGGGCAATGAGCCGGTAAAGAACATTCTCGGCATGCGCTTCTTTGACCATGACAAGGCGAACTCAACAACCATGGAACAGATGCGCAAGATGGGGATCAATCTGCGCGGTCCCGATCAAGCGGTCGGCACACTGTCAGGCGGTGAGCGTCAGACAGTTGCCATTTCACGCGCCGTTTATTTCGGTGCGAAAGTGTTGATCCTGGACGAGCCAACATCGGCGCTTGGTGTTCGCCAGACGGCCAATGTTCTGGCCACGATCGATAAGGTGCGCAAGCAGGACATTGCGGTTGTCTTCATCACCCACAATGTGCGCCACGCGATGGCCGTTGGCGATCGTTTCACGGTGCTCAATCGCGGACAGACACTGGGTACCGCCCAGCGCGGTCAGATCACGCCAGAGGAGTTGCAAGACATGATGGCCGGCGGTCAGGAAATGGTGGCGCTGGAAGGCTCTTTGGGCGGAACAGTCTAATCCGATGGCGGATAAGCTGCTCAATCTCGCGGTCCTTGGTGTTGGCCGCATTGGTCGCGTTCATGCGCTGACGATCAGTAAAAACAAGGCGGCTCGTTTGGCAGCGGTGGCAGATGCAATGCCCAAAGCGGCAAATGAGGTGGCCGACCAATATGATTGTCCGGTCCAGTCAATCGATGAGATCGCATGCCGAGCCGATATCGACGGCGTTGTAATCTGCACGCCGACCGATACCCATGCTGATTTGATTGAACAGTTTGCCCGGGCGGGCAAGGCAATCTTTTGCGAGAAGCCGATTGACCTGTCGGTTGACCGTGTCCGGACATGTCTTGCTGTAGTCGAAGAGTGCACCGTTCCTTTGATGCTGGGGTTCAACCGACGCTTTGACGCGGAGATGGCAACGCTACGTCAGACGGCTCAAAGTGGCGCCATTGGCGACGTGGAACTCGTACAGATCACATCGCGCGATCCTGCCCCGCCACCAATCGGGTACATAAAAGTCTCTGGTGGTATTTTCCGGGACATGATGATCCACGACTTCGACATGGCTCGATTTATCTTGGGCGAAGACCCGGTGAGCGTGAGCGCACAAGGATCAGTGCTGGTGGATCCCGAGATAGGAACAGCCGGTGACTTTGATACGGCAACAGCAATCCTCAAGACCAGCAGCGGCAAACAGGCCATCATCACCAATTCGCGACGGGCCAGCTATGGCTACGATCAACGCGTTGAAGTGCATGGTTCAAAAGGCATGGCCCAGATCACCAACCATCGCGAGACAAGTGTCGAAGTAGCCACCGGTGAAGGCTTCAAGCGCGAACCGCTCAAGGCGTTTTTCATGGAGCGTTACATGCGCGCCTATGAAAGTGAGCTTGATGCTTTTATCGAGACTGTTAAGGGCGGAAGCGCGCCAGACCCCGCTGGCATTGACGGCCTTAAGGCATTGATCATTGCCGATGGAGCAACGCTTTCAGCCCAAAAAGGTGGCCTCGTCAAACTTCAGTTCTGAGTTAGTTGATCGCTGCGATGGCTGAGCTGGTGATGGTGCGTCCGTTCAATTCAGCACTGACCTCGACGCGAACGGCATCGGGAAGTTCGCCATCGCCTGAAAAGGCTGGATCCCATGCTGCCCCATCCGCATAGGAAAAACGTAGCGCAGATATATTGCCGGTAATTTTTGTGGTCGTCGCAGCTGACAAGTCAGGCGCGCCACCAACCAAACGTCGCGGCGAGATGGTTTGATATAGCCCACCGTCGGCCGGGTCAAAAAAGATGCGCATGTCTCGCAAGGCCAGCGCCGAGATGCCCTGACGGGTCACAATGGTGACCCGCACGCTGTCGGTTTTGCCGTCAATGTAAAACTGTTGATCGGGTTCCGCATCTAAAAGCCTGATTGGGCGCATGTTCTTCAACTGCTGACCAACATGATTGGCTGCCGCGTCAAGCCGGGTCTGCGCACGCACATTGGCCTCCAAACGCGAAACCGAACCCAATTGGCTGAGAAAACTGCTCATCAACGCTGCCATAATCGCCAATACAGCGAGACCAACGAGCACCTCTAGCAGCGTGAAGCCATCTGATCCTGCTCCGGTTTTTGCCTTGTCAGGTTGCGCTGGAATCATGGAACCACAAATGTCCTGAAACGGTAGGGTGCGGCGAGGGTCTGATCCAGTGTCACTTCGATTGTCACTGCAAGCAGCGGCGACCCGTTGCCATTGTCGATAGCTGTGGATGCCATGGTCCATTGTGTCCCGTCATCGAGCTTACCTTGTTCAAGCCCGGGCTCATTGATCGAAGACAGTCTTGTGGATGCCAATTCCAGCGCGACATCTGATGCTTGTTCCAACAGGTCCGCACGCGTGTAGGTGGTGATGCTTCGGCTGATGGTTTGGGTAGCAATGGCCAGCGACAAGCTGAGTATGACAAAAGCAATGATCACTTCCAGCAGCGTAAACCCGTCATCTTCCCGCAGGCTGCTCATGGGCGAAACTCACCTCGCTCCAGCACTGGTAGGCCGGTCAGCCAGTCGATGGACAAGGTCGCGCTCTGCTCATTTTCAGCAGACAGTGTGATCTCGGCGCCCGACGAGCCACCATCGGGCAGGAATACGATGATCGCCCGGCCATCACGGGCAATCAGCTCGCGTGCTGTTACCACATCCAGCGAATAGTCCGCCGGTATTTGAATGGTATCCTCACCATCTGCCCCGGCGGTCTTGTTGTCCAAGTTGACCCAAAGCTGTCCGGCGACGCCGGTAAGCATTGCCTGTGCCCGAACTGAGTAGGCAAGAGATTGCACCTGGCTGGCGGTATCGACAGGATCAGGAGCTGTGTCTCTGCGTATGATGGCCTGTGAGGCAGTCGCAATGGTTAGCGTAACGATGGCAAGAACGACGAGCATTTCGATCATCGAAAAACCGGCGTCACCTTTGTTTGGGCGTATGCGCATCATCGTATCGCCAACTCGTTGATGCTAAGCAGAGTAGTCATCACCGAGATCACCAGACTACCAATGACCAGACCCATCAAAATGGTGATTGCCGGTGTCAGAAATGACAATGCGCGTGACATGGAACGCTTGACCATGAACTCCGTCATGGTTGCTGCACGATCCATGACAATGCCGAGGCTGTTTGACTCTTCGCCCAGCTGAAAAAGCGAAATCATTGGTGCATCAAAGACACCCGTTGCGGCAACTGCGTCTGAAAAGGACTGCCCTGTACTGACCCGCTCGCGAGCCAGGTCTAACTGATGGCGATCATGTGCCAACGGTGTGCTGGCCGCAGATAAACGCATGGCTTCGTTGAGCTGGACGCCATTGTCCAGCAACAGTGCCATGCTGCGCAAATAGCGTGCTCGCGATGAGCGCCGCATGATGGTTCCAATCAAGGGCAAACGCAAAAGCGCCGCGGAGATGAAGCGCTTGCCACCTTCACTGCGAGACAGGGACAATGTTCCCAGGAACAATAGGCCAAGACCAATAAGCAGCGTCGGCCAGAAAGTGGAGACAAAGCTGCCGAAACCTGACAGAGCGGCTACGACGAACGGTTTTTCACCACCGCCATTGTCGAAGATCGGTTCAATGGCGGGCACCAAATAAAGCGCCAGCAAAAGCAGGGTGCCAATCAGTACAGTGATCAGAAAGCCTGGGTATAACAGCGCCTCGATTATCTCGCTTCTTCGCTTGGCTGCCTCCGAATAGGCCTTGGAAAGTTCAGCAAAGACCTTGCCCAGATGCCCTCCATGTTCGCCACTTGAGATCAGTGCCACCATATCTGCTGGCACTTCTGGCTCCAGTGCGAACGCATCACTCACCGATGAGCCTTCCGCGATGCGAGAATGAACAGCCATGATGCGCTCACGCTTGCGCCGGTCAGGTTGGGTTTGTCCGACAGCGCGTAGCGATACATCGATATTAAAGCCAGAGTTGAGCATCACCGAGAGGTCAGACAAGAGTTCGGGTAAATCCAATCGGGCGCCGAAAAGGCCGCCCAGAAGACTGCTGGTGGCTGAAGAGCGCGCTTTTGCGCTCGCCGATGCTAGCTTTACTTCAATGGGGATTTTTCCCTGAGCAGCCAGCTTGCGACTGGCGTCTTGAACATCAAGCGCTTCCAGTAAACCGCTTTCAGCACTACCCGAAGGCAGATAGGCCTTGAACTGAAACTTTCTGGTACCACCGCTCATGGCACAGCCTTAACGCGCACTATCGAGCACACGGGCAATCTCTTCGGCCGTCGTTACGCCATTTTCGCGTAGTTGCTCTGCGTGATCAGCCATCGCTACAGCGCCCTGGCTGCGTGATAAAGAGGCCAATGCCTGCTCGTTGTCGCCCCGGTTGATCGCAGAAGCCAATTCTGGCGTCATCTCCAGAATCTCATAGGTGACGGTACGCCCGGAATAGCCAGCGCTCCGGCATTCATCACAACCTTGAGCCACACCGTCTTTGACGCAGTGTTGGCACACACGTCGCAAAAGCCGCTGGGCAATTGTCGCCCGCATGGTGGCCGAGATCAGGTAAGGTTCCACGCCCATATCTTGCAAACGTGTCAGCGCTCCGGCGGCCGTGTTGGTGTGAAGCGTCGACAGAACAAGGTGCCCGGTTAGCGCTGCCTGAATGGCAATCTGCGCGCTCTCGCGGTCGCGGATTTCACCGACAAGAATGACATCGGGATCCTGACGCAAAACGGAACGCAGCGCGCGTGCAAAATCAAGCTCGATGGCAGGATCCACTTGCAACTGAGTAACGCCGTCCAGACGATATTCGATCGGGTCTTCTACGGTAAATATCTTGATATCATCGCCAGCCCGCTCTTTGAGCAGTGAATAGAGCGTCGTTGTCTTGCCGCTGCCAGTCGGTCCGCAGATCAGCACGATACCATTGGGAATGCGCACTAATGATTTGAGCGCTTCAATCGCTTCGGGCGCATAGCCGAGTGCCTCAAGGTTGAGCGAAACACCGGACTTGTCCAGAATGCGCAAGACAAAGGTCTCGCCATGTGCGCTCGGCATAACTGACACGCGCAGGTCAATGTTTTGGCCACGAACAGGGACACGCATGCGTCCATCTTGCGGCAAGCGGCGTTCAGCGATGTTGAGCCGCGACATGATCTTGATACGGGTCGCTATGCCTGGCTGCATTTCCTTCGGCGCGGTATCGACAATGGACATAATACCATCGACCCGAAAGCGAATGCGAACATGGTCGACCTGTGGTTCGACATGTATATCTGTCGCACCGGTATCAACTGCTTCCTTGATGATGCGCGAAACGAACCGCACCACTGGCGCCTCTCGTGCATAATCCTTGAGGCGATCGATATCATCACTGTCGGCAAACGTGTCGTCGCCGGTATCATCATCTGTCTCTTCGCCGCCTGCTTGCTCGCGAAGCGCGCGGAGATATTCCGAAATGGTAGTTCGAGCAAAAATTCGCGGCGAAACGGGGAGCTCAAAAAGAAATGCCAAGGCCTCCAAGTGATGGCGCTGAAAGGGGTCAGCAACGGCGGTCACAAGCGCACCATCTTCCAGCCCCAACGGCACAAGATGATTTGCTTCCAGAAACGACATGCCCGCCGCGTTGATCAAGTCATTGGCGGCGTTGGCGGGCAGTTGTTCAAGGGCGGGTACACCAAGATAGTCGCTCAGGTGAGCTGCTAGGTCAGCTTCCTTGACCAAGCCAAGTTCGACCAACACCGTATCAGCAGGATACTCCATCGTGTTGTGCGCATTCTGCGCACGCTGACGCGCTTCCGGCGTCAGGATTTCCTTTTGAACAAGAAAATCCATGAATGCTGCAAACGTTGGTTGGACCTTGGTCAACTCATTCATGAGACTGAACAACCCGGTTTTGGTGGAGCCTTTTTGCGCCACTCGATCTTGCGACCATGGTGGCAGCTATCAGGATTGATGGCAATGGCGGGTACATCACAGCGGCTGCTCCAATATGACGCTGATCTCGGCTCCAAACAGGTCCGCGCAACTTATCTCTGTGTAGTTCTCGAAGCCACCAAGCGGCGTTGGAGCAAGGCCAATCGTTGCGGGGTCTGCGATGCGCTCTTTCAGTGAAAAGTCAGTCGTGTCGGGTTCGAAATCAAAGTAGCCACCCCAAACAGCGCGGGCAGCACTGCGTTGATCGCGGACCTGTACGAGAATAGACGCTGTCAGAAGCGCCAAATCGTCATCAGAAACAAACGGAAAGCGATTGCTTGGTCCGTCAGGAAGAATTTCTGCAAGTGGCGCGGAATAGGCGGTTGGGTCAACCACGGGCAGTCCATTGTGGACGGTGACAGTCATGAGAAGCCTCTCATAGGCAACGCCACTCATGCCCACCAGTTCATAAAGCTCTTCAATGCCTTCATAGGGTGCGTATTTGAGGCCGAGCGTTGCAAGATCTTCACCGGGTGTTCGCCCGGGCCCGGGATTGAGTGTTCGAAAACTGATTATGGCCTCGGCCAAATTACGCGCCTGTGACAAAGGCAAACCAATCGCTTCCATACCGGCAGCAAGCAATGGTTCTGCTGACACATTCAAATCAACAAGGCCGGCCTGATCTTGAGCCACGGCGACAATATCATATGGCCCGCAGCCGGTCACAAAAGCGGTGCTGTCGACGGTAAAAGGTGACAGAGAAATAGTTTCACGCAGCGCGATCCGGCGTGCAATCACCTGCGCCAAGCCGCGTGCCAGAATTTCCTGACGCGCAGACAAATGCCCACGCGAATCGACAACAAATTCCGTCCGCGCCGCAAGCACCAATGGTGTGATGACCGTGGTCACGATCAACAAGAACAAGAGCACGGTCACCAAGGCAAAACCTGCGTCTGATGCTAGATGTGTTTTAAACCGGTATCGGCACATGATCAGTTTTGAGCATACAGCTCGAAAGTGAATGTCTTCCCGGATTTGCGCATACTGATAGCTTCTGGCTCAATGGAGACAAGTTCGAATTCCTCAAGGACGCCGCCAATCGGTAGCCATTCTGGTGTACCGTTACCTCGGTCCAGAACCAGAGCAGTACGCTGTGTTCCAGCGATGCTGACGCCAAGCAAGACAAAATTGGGTCGATCCACCTTCACTTGCGGCTGAGCTTTGGGTTTGGGCGCTGGCTTTGGTTTGGCTGCAACCTTGTAAGGGCGACGGTCGCGGTTGAAAACGGGCCGGCTAAGTGACTGGACTTGCGAGAGTGAAGCTGGGTCCAAAACACCCTCTTTTGTCAGCCCATCTAACGAACCGGGTGCCTGCGTGGCTTGAGCTGACCGTTTGGTCAGCGCTTCTACTTCAATCGGGGTCTCATAGCGGATCAGATTGACATAAGCCAAACCAGCCAAGAGAAGTCCTAAGATGATGATCCTCACGTGCCGCCTCCCGAATTCTGGTTCGGTGCCAACGCACCAAACACATCCAGTTGGACATACATGTTATTCGGCAAAGGCTGTCCGCTGGCGCCGACCACTTCCTGTGCCCGCATTGATCCGTTGCGGATAATCAAAAAAGGTGTTGAGGTCTCTAGAGCGTAGATGAGTGACATGACATCCTCATGCGTACCGATCAAATCCACGGTCAGCCCGACATATCGAACGCCCGCACTCTCAATGGATGGCAGGTTTGCAATTGATTGAACATTGGCGGCACTCGTTTGGGCGAGCGTGTTAATGCGGCCCTGCAAATCTGCGAGAATAACAGCCTCGCTTGGCCCGCTTAAGAACAGCGCTTCATTGGTTTCTTGGCGTTGCTGCGCATCGCGGTTGCGTAACGCGGGCTCCATGCGAGCAACAGACTGCAGCTGTCCGAGCCTTTCGCGCTTTTGGACAATTTCAGCGATGCTTTCCCGGTGGTCGCGCACGAGCAAATCAACAACCCAGATGCTCAACAAAATCGCGATCAATGGCAGTGTGATTGCCATCAGACGTTGCACACCAACGGGCGCGTTCATAAGGCGTGTCATGCTAAGCACTGCGCGCCTCCAACTTCATTGATATGGTAAATCGTTCGCCTATCTCCGCTGAAACCCGAAGGACCGGATTTCTGAACGTCGGCGCCTCGAAATAGGGCGAGTTCTCCAAGACCGACACGAGGCTGGATGCAGAAGCTGTAAAGCCGGATATGCGCACGGTGTCACCGTCAAGCTCAAGATCGGTCAGCCACGCATTGTCGGGCAGTATTTTCGACAGTTCTTCAACGATCAGCGTTAAGGGAACGGCATCTGTTTTTTCCGCGCGAATGGCGACAATTCGCTCAACGGCCTGTCGCCTCTGTGCAATCAAGGCACGAACTTCACCAGCTTGCGCAGTTGCTTGTTGCAGCTCCTTGTCAAGTATCCGAGTGGCCTCAATGTGCCGCCACTTGATGTGGCCATAGGTACCTACGGTGCCAAGCACAACAAGAACAGCCAGCAATTTGCTGACTTGTTGTACCGCATGAGACAGACCCCGCGGTTTGTTGATCTCAGCCAGCCCTCGCGGTGCTATCCATCCGTGCGCTGAGCCAAATGCATCCTCGAACATGACCCCGGAGACGTTCAGTCCGTTACGGCGACAAGCTTCGACTACCGGATCAAAGATCGACTTTTTAACTGCGGCGTACGTGCTGCCGGCATTATTGTCCCTGATCTGATAAAGATGAACATCTTCGGCATTCATCGGCGTGGACGATATCAAATCCAGTGCTGCCATTTTCTCAAACTGGCTTGGCGGTAACTTGATGGGTGCCAGTTGCTTTACAAAGAAGCGATTGCGCGGAATTTGGATTGTGCAGTTTCGCTCGCGGTTGGATGCCTTGCGGTTCAGTTGGCGTAGAGCGTCGCCAAGTGATTGTAGTTCCGATGCATTTTCCGAGACCAGCGTGTCATCGCTCGACAAGGCGGTGACGGTGTAGTTGCTTTGGCCCGTCAGTTTAATGCTCAGTGGGGCCTGTTGGGGTGCAGGGGTCGATCCACGACGAAACATGGCCGCGATTGTTTCCAACCACCACGTTTTGAAGTCATTGACAGAATTCACCACACCCATGATCGAAAGCTATTCCCGCTTTATCGTCAGCTCTATGAGTTGAAATGCCCCACGTCGCATTGGCAATCCTATCGTCAATGTGGCCGATCTCATAGTCTTTGAGAAGTGAGCTGTGGGCAATTTAACATCAATCAATGTGAATTGATTTGGTAGAGCCTGCAAAACTTGTTTCAGTGCGTGGAGTGTGCACAATGGGTTTGGCGTAGGGGACGCCTTTAAGCGCTTGTTCCGCGGGCAACTTCGTAACGTCTGAGCCAGGAGTAAGGCAGTAATTGCTGTGTTTGGTGTGCCGCCGAGGCTGGATGTATGAGAGTTTATGTTGTCTTTGCGGTGTTAATGCTCGTCCTTGCAGGATGTGCTACGCCCGACTCCGGTGATAGCCGATTTGAAAGACTTCTCAGCGGTCTGGAGAACAGCGGAGCTCCCTCCACAAGAGGTGCAGGCGGTGCGGCAGGCTCGATAGAGTCTGGCCAACAAGGGCAGGCTGTTTCGCAGGTCATTGATCCCGGCACAGGCTCGTTTGTGTCATCGCGCGCACCAGCCGTACAGGCTTCGCAACTGCCAAGTGGTGCGGAGGGCTTCACGCTCAATTTGGTTGAAGCACCCATTGCTGCGGCGGCAAAATCTGTTTTGGGTGATACACTGGGTCTGACGTACACCATTGATAATACGGTGCGCGGTAATGTGACGCTTCAGACAAGCGGTCCTGTCACCCGAGAAGTGTTGATTGAGGTGTTTGAGACCGCGCTTGCTGCCAATGGCGCGAGCCTGACACGCCGAGGTTCCGGCTTTCAGATTGTACCGATCAGCAGCGCGCTTGCTGGGACACCTAGCGTCAGCGTTCCGTCCGTAACGCCGGGAGCCCCTGGTCTGAAAATTCAAGTAATCGAGCTGCGACATATCTCGGCTGACGAGATGCAAAACATTCTGGCCCCGATAAGTCGCGAAGGCGCAATTCTGCGAGCTGATCCGGATCGCAACTACATCATGCTTGCCGGTACAAATGCTGATCTTGCCGCCATGCGCGAGGCGATTTCCGTATTTGATGTTGATTGGATGCGCGGCATGTCGGTTGCCTTGTACCCTCTCAATACATCGCAACCGGCTGAAGTTGCCCGTGAGCTGGAAACCATCTTCAAAACACGCGAAGGGCCGGGCGCCAACCTGATTCAGTTTGTGCCCAATGAGCGTCTGCGTTCAGTTCTTGTGATAACCTCACGGCCTCAATATTTGGCGCGGGCCGAGGCATGGATTCAGCGTTTGGACCGTTTGGCCGATGCCAGTGAAGAGCAATTGTTTGTCTACAACATACAAAACCGGCCGGCCAAAGAACTGGCCACCGTTCTTCAATCCATTCTTACAGATTCAGGTGGCGGCGCTGGCGCATCGCCTGTTTCACCGGATCTGACATCCCTGGAAGTGAGCGCAGAAGGCGCGGTAGAGGGAGACTCAAGAGCATCTTCGATCAGTTCCACCGGGGCCGGTGGCACCCCCATCTCTGTTGTTGCCGATGAAGAAAACAACGCGCTTCTTATCTCTACGACTTCGCGTGAGTATAAGCGAGTAGAGCAAATCCTCAGACAGCTTGATGTGCTTCCAACGCAAGTTTTCCTCGAGACCGTTATCGCGGAAGTCACGCTTAACGATGAACTTGAATTTGGCGTTCGCTTTTTCTTCGAGAGCGGTGGATTTGCGTTGCGCTTGTCTGACCTTGCAACGGGCTTTGTTGGTATCACACCACCTGGCCTTGGTTGGACATTTGCAACCGGTGACTTCCGCGTTGCCCTCAATGCCCTGTCGACCATCACCGAGGTCAAGGTCATTTCCTCCCCCAACTTGTTGGCCCTGAACAATCAGGAAGCAATTCTGCAAATTGGTGATCAGGTGCCGATTGTCACGCAGACGTCAACCGGTACAGAATCGGCGGGTGCGCCCGTTATCAATACAGTCGAACTGCGCGATACCGGTATCATTTTGACCATGACGCCGCGCGTCAATTCATCCGGCCGGGTTCTTCTCGATATCGAGCAGGAAGCAAGCAACGTAGTTCAAACTACAACGTCAGGCATCGACAGTCCGACCATTCAGCAACGCAAGATCGCTACGCGTGTGGTCGTCAATGATGGCGAAGCCATTGCGCTTGGCGGTCTTATCCAGGAGCGTGAGACGGTTGGCAAAACACAGGTGCCGGTTTTAGGCGATGTACCGGTCGTTGGTAATTTGTTCCGCAACAAGCGCTCGCGCACTGAGCGCACAGAACTCATAATTTTCATCAGGCCACGCGTGATTCGCAACATTCACGAGGCGCGCGCCATTACCGATGAATTCCGCCGTCAGCTGGATTTCTCTAGCCCAACGTTCCGCGAACGCCTCGACCAAAATCTGGATCGGCTGCGCTAGTAAACCGAGATGGCGATTGGCGCGCTAACAGGTTTCACACCGCTTCTAACGATTAGCTTTGGCACTTTATTGCTGGCTACCCTTGCAGCGGTCATATTTTTTGATGTCACTGAACTGCGCATTCCGGACAGCCTGAACATACTTTTGCTCATGGGTGGTTTGGCCCAAGCGTTGATGCTTGGATTGAGTGAAGATCGTTCAATTCATGTTGCCGTCGGTTACGCGCTTGCCGCTTCTGTCGCTTGTGGGGGGTTATTTTGGATTGTTCGGCAGCTGCATCACCGGCTGCGCGGCCATATAGGCCTTGGGTTGGGCGATGTTAAAATGGCGGCCGCATTGGCGCCTTGGGTGCACCCGGCCAATATCAGCCTTGTGATCCTGATGGCTTGCCTGACAGGGTTGATCTATGTTCTTTTCGCACGTGGTCGCGAGCATTTTGTAGATCGTGGCGGGCGTATCCCTTTCGGGTTATTTTTGGGATTGGGCCTCATCTTTATTTGGGCAACAGAGCGGGTAGTGTCGTGAAAAAAATCAGGCGGCAACATAATAAAATTACCGATCAAAATGGGGATGCGCGAGACGCGGGCTTCACACTGGTAGAGCTGTTGGTTGTGATCGGCATTATTGTCTTGATTGCAAGTTTGGCCGCACCGCAGGTTCTGCGATATCTAGGCTCAGCGCGCAGCGATGCAGCGCAAGCTCAAATATCGAACATCGAGAGCGCTCTCGAGCTTTTCTTCATCGACAATCTGCGCTTTCCAACTGATGATGAGGGCCTTGATGTTTTGTCGGCGCCCAGTGTTGAGTTGCAGGCAACATGGAACGGCCCTTACTTGCGTGGAGCTGATGCATTGGTCGACCCATGGGGGCGGCCGTACCGATACACGTCTCAAAACGGGGAAGTTGTTGTCAGCAGCCTGGGTCGTGATGGCCAGGAAGGTGGCACAGGTGAAGATGGCGATGTTTCAAATCGTTAGATGTGTTGACCGCTCACGATTGTGAGGCATCGTTTATTAGATGTAATAAGTGACCCAACGTTAAGTTCTTGAACTAGGCTATCACCATGTGTCACGATCTGCGCCAGGCAAGATTGGGGCAGGCTTTTGAGCAACGTTGTTGTTAGGGCATTTCGGTATCGTTTTTGGATGTGCGTGACGCTGATCGCGGTTCTTGCGCTTCAGTTCTGGACGACGTCCCGCTACCCGTCGCTTAATGAAAAAGCCATGATGAGCGGCGCTTTCCAGTTGGAAGACCCGCTTTCATTCGATGCTTGGATGACACTTCGACCAGAGGATCCTGTCTGGCATCGCATTCTCGTGACAACGGTGAACTGGATAGAGACCAACCAACAAGGAATGACATTTGGCGTCCTTTTTGGAGCAGCACTGTTGACGCTTTTTGGCTATTTGAGCCGTACCAGCTTCAAGGGCAGTTTTGCTAATGCGGTCGCCGGGCTCGGTATTGGCGCGCCTCTGGGAGTTTGCGTAAACTGCGCAGCCCCGATCGCGCGGGCAATGTATAATGGCGGTGCGCGTCTTGAGACAACCATGGCGGCCATGATTGCCTCGCCGACCCTCAACGTCATCGTTCTTACTATGCTGTTTTCGCTTTTGCCGCTTTATATGGCTCTGACCAAGTTGGCGCTGAGCTTTGTGGTGATACTCCTGCTTGTTCCGCTTATCGCTTGGTTGATGCCACGCGATGCACTGGAGCTTGAGCCGAAATTGCGCACCGTATCGCCATTGCCCGCCCCAACTGCGGCAGGCTGGGACGAGCCGCTGCGCGATGCGGCCATCCGCTTCGTGCGTGACTATTTATCCAATTTGCTCTTCATAATTTTGCGCACTGTGCCGCTCATGCTGCTGGCTGGATTTCTTGGTGCAATCGTTGCGACACTCTTGCCTGCCGACCTCCTAAACGACGTTTCTTTTTCGATACCATCTGTACTGGCCGTTGCGACTATCGGCATTTTTCTGCCTGTGCCGATAGGCTTTGATGTTGTCACAAGCAGCGCCATGTTGGCTGCTGGGTTGGCACCGGGCTTTGTCATGACACTTCTTTTCGCACTCGGTGTTTTCTCGGTCTATTCCTACCTGATTTTGGCCGGGGCTGTTTCTTTTCGGGCCGCCTCCATGCTGGCCTTTGCATTGGTCATAGTATCGGCAATCGCAGGCGTTTTTGCACATCATTATGAGCGCAACGCCACCAGTCGTGCTCTTGATATGTTGACAGGTTTCAATATCAGCCTTGCCCCTTCGGCCCACGCGGCCGGTCCGACCGAATTGATTTTTGATAACAGGATAGGCGGTGATCAGATCACGATCACGGCAAAGCCTCATCTGCCGCCAGCATCAGCGGGGCAACCGGCAGGAGAATCGACATTCACTCGGATGGAAGCTTGGCATCTAGGCATCGACCAACCCATCGAGTTCTCGATTGATTACATGTGGCCACCCTTCTGGGAAGGTCGTTCAATTGCCGCAACAGATTTTGATCGCGATGGTGATCCCGACATTATCATCGCATCAACGCGCGTTGGCATGCACATCTATGAAAATGATGGTTCAGGTCAGTTTGCGCGTAGCAATCAGTTTATGACCGCATTTGTCGATCTACCGGTATTCAATGTCGTACCAGCTGATTTTGACAATGATGGTTGGCAGGATTTGTTCGTGACAACCTACCAGCAAGGCAATTTCATTATCTACAATCAGGCGGGTGTCTTTGATCACGCCAATGCGCTGGCCGTCGCCAACCGGGATGATGGCATTTTGACACTGGCTGTCGCGGTCGCAGACCTTGATGGCAATGGCATGCTCGACATTGTGAAAGGCAACTGGGCCGCCGGTTGGTATCGGCGCATACCGGGCGAGGAAGCGCGTAACCGGATCGTTTTCAACATCGACGGTCGTCCAGATGGATCTGACCATTTAGACCTGCCGGGTATGCCGGGCGAGACCTTAAGCGTCCTCGTTTCAGACATTGATGATGATGGCCATCAGGACTTGGTCGTTGCCAATGATTTTGAACTGCCGGATTATGTTTACTTCGGACGCCCCGAGGGTGGCTTCACGCTAAGTAGGCGAGCTGATGGCCGCATTCCGATGAGCACCACGACGACGATGGCCGTCAAATCAGCTGATTTACACAATGATGGCAGCAAGGAAGTCTATTTTGCACAAATTGCTGGCCGTTCTTCTGGCATTTCGGACCGCCTCAAGCTGCAGCCGCTGGAACGCTACTGCAACCCGGTGGAGCGCGAGGCTGACCTTGAGACCTGCCGGTCCAATATGGCGATCAAAACTTGGTATCGCACTGGAAACAATTTCAATCCTGACTTTGCCCAAAAATGCTTTGATTTGCCCGACGCACTACAGCCGACTTGCAAGGCGATGCTGATCAAGGATCTCGCCATCCAAAACCGCGATCCTCAAATATGCAGTCTGATACCGAACAGTCAGCAATTGCCACGTCAATATTGCGATATTCATTTCAAGCCCGGTCAGGCCCTCAACGAAGCCGATATGGCTCAAACGATCCCACAGATTTTGCGTCGAAATGTGCTGCTGGCAGCACAGCCTGACGGAACTTTTGTTGAGCGCGCGGAAGCTGAAAATCTGGAGATTGGCGGCTGGAGCTGGGACGTAAAGATCGCTGACTTCGATCAGGACCAGTATCAGGACGTGCTCATTGTGAACGGCACATGGGTGCCCAATGAAGTCAGCCCGTCCAACATTTTTCTGCGCAATCAGGGAAACGGGACTTTCGAGGAGGCAACCGAAGCACACGGGTTGATCGACTATGCCATAACGGCGGCCGCGGTCCGGGTGGATATAGATCTTGATGGTGATCTTGATGTGATCACCGTCCCGGTTAATGCGCCCGTTACCGCGTTTATTAACAACCAACCTTCTTCAAACGCTGTCACGATTGAATTGCGCGATTTTACCGCCAATCAATTTGGTATTGGCGCCGAAACATCACTGACGGTTAAATCAGCGGACAACAGCGAGATGATTATGCGGCGTGAATTCCAAACCGGAGGCGGTTTCATGTCGTTCGATTTACCCATCGCACATTTCGGCATGGGTGATCAGAAGGCTGCAAGCGCCATGGCAATTCGCTGGCCCGATGGCACCACCACGCGAGTGAACGCATCATTTGCTGCCGGTCAACACTACACGGTGACACGCCAATGAAAGTCCTGACGCTATTCCTCACAAGTGCTCTTATCGCGTTGCCTACAGGCTCATCAAACGCGCAGGCGCCCGCTCAATCCATGGAGCAGTCCGAAGCGGCGTACCAATCAGGAAATTTTTCGCAAGCACGCACCATTTTAGTCCCGCTGGCTCAGGCTGGCGATGCACTGGCACAGTTCCGGCTGGGCCAGATGATTGCAACCGGAACAGGTGGACCTGTTAACTTGGCTGAAGCCATGACGCTGCTTGAGGCCTCTTTTGCTCAAGGAAGACCGGAAGCTGGTCGTCTTCTGGCAGACTTAGGCTTTCAAGCGGCGACTAGTGAAGACGACTACCAGCGGGTGTTTGCAATATTGACGGCATTGGGCCCGGAACTCGGGTCGAACGGGCACCTATTGCTTGGGAAAATCTATTTGGATGGTCTGACAGGGCAGGGCAATGCAGCGGCGGCCTTCGCTCACTTCAGCGCTGCAGCATCAGATGGCGATCCAGAGGCGCTGACAGTTTTGGCATCGTTTTACGAAACCGGATATGCGGTGCCCGCCAATATCAATGCGGCGATTTCCGTTTTGGAACGCGCGGGAAATGCAGGCCATGATCCCGCATGGTTGAAGCTTGCTCAGATGCTAAGCAAGGATGATGCACCTTACTTTGATAAGGTTCGTGCCGTTGAAATATACGAGCAGCTCGCAAACGATGATTCCATCGTTGCAAAGCGGAAACTAGGTCAGTTTCTGGTTCGCGACCTCACCAACAAAGAGGATGTTGCGCGCGCAATTGATTGGTTCAACAAGGCAGCCGAAGGCGGTGATCCGATTTCACTCTACAATCTTGGTATAGCGCACTTGAATGGCATTGGTGGCGAGGTGGACGAAGAAAAAGCGTTCCAACGTTTGCTCGCCGCTGGCCAAAGAGGACATATGGCCTCCAAGGTTACGTTGGCCTCGATGTATCAGGCCGGGCGCGGCACCGAACGCGATGTAAATGAAGCCATTCGATGGTTTTTACCCGCCGCTCAAGCTGGCAACGCGGACGCAACGCGGCGCCTCGGCGAGATCGCATTGACGGCTCGCGCAGAAGGTATGGAGCTTGAGTTTGCTGAGGCTGCAATCTACGTACGCGGACTGTTTGATCAGGGTGTTAGTGATGCGCTGTCTTGGCTTGAGGTCAACGCCGAAGCGGGCGATCATGAAGCGTTATTGCAACTGGCCGATATCAAGCTCAACAGCGACCAGCATGAAACAGAGTTTGCCACGGGCATCACTATGCTTCAGCAGGCTGCCGAGGCTGGTTCAACATTGGCTCAAAGCCGTTTGGCGGCCCGACTATCTTCCGGCGATGGTGTAGAGCAGAGCTATGTTGAAGCCTATCGATGGGCCAATATTGCAGGCGCGTCAGGCAATGCCGATGCTGTGCAACTGCGCGATACCATCATCAAGTTGATGACACCTGTACAGATCGCCAAAGCCCAGCGCTTGTCACGCGACTACTTGCTAAACGCCGGAGCTAAAACGCAATGACTTTGGCGCATCGATCAAAGTGCTTGCGGCTGGTCATCTGCCTTTGCGCAGCTTGCTTGCTTTGCGCGCGTGGCGAGGTCATTGCTTCTGAGCCTTACATTGAAGTGCCCTTGTCCATGCAATCTGTATTGCAGGCCGCACGCGATGGAGACGCGGAAGCTGCCTACAGGATTGCGCAGGCGTTGGCGCAAGGCATAGGCGCAAACCAGGATTTCCCGGCCGCGCACTATTGGTTCAGTGTTGCTGCCGCGAAAGATCACGCGGGTGCTCTGAATGCATTGGGTCAGCTATACGCTGAAGGGCTAGGCGTCGAAGCCAGCATACAGACCGCCATAGACTATCTGACACGCGCTGCAGACCTGGCTGCAAATGCGGAGTATCACTTCGACTTGGCCAATGCTTATGAAGTCGCAGACCCGTTTGTTGAAGATGCAGGTAATTTGGCGGTTGAGCACTATAGCCGTGCCATTGAAGGCGGTCATATTGGTGCGGCAGCTAACCTCGGCAAGATTTATCTGGCCGGATTGATTGTCGAAAAAGACTATGATCGAGCACTGGAATTGCTGTCTGCGGCTGCTGAGGCTGGCGATCCCAAAGCGCTCAATAATCTTGGTCTGATGTTTGTCAGAGGCAGCGGTGTGGACAGAGACAATGGGCGCGCCGCGCAGCTGTTTGAAGCCGCTGCCGCGCAGGGTCTTCCTGTAGCGATACGAAACTTGGGCGAAATGTACGCCAACGGTTTTGGTGTTGAGCAGGATGAGAAGGTAGCGCATGAACTCTATCGTCTAAGCGCGCAGACCGGTGGTGTGGGCGTTCAGGCGTTGGTGGAAAACCAGCCTTTCTTTGTCGACCCACGATTGGTGGGTCAACGCCAAGGACAACCTGAATCGTCTTTCGACAGCAAGCAGGCGCTCATTGCGGGTGATCCCATCAGTGTGTATGTTGAGGCGATGCGTCTGATTGCGCTCAACGAGCCAACGACGAGGCGTCAAAGCTATGAGTTGATGTTGACTGCTGCCGAGGCGGGTTTGCCCTATGCGCAAGCCAATTTGGCACTATTGTATTTGCAAGGGCGCGGTGCGCCTCAGGATTACGCTTTTGGCTATTTGTGGCTTAACAAGGCCGTGTCGTCCGGTCTTTTGGCCGCTTCGGAATTACGCAATCAACTGGCCAAGCGCTTGACGCGTGAAGAGTTGGACATCGCAAAGGAACTAGCGCAACTTCAATAATGCGTTTGATACTGCGTGAAGAGTGCGTTTTGATAAATAACAAATTCTCCATAACTCGCCGCCTAACTGATAAACTGACAAAGATTTTTGGCTGGCCAAATGTCGGTATTGATCAGGGTTCAGAAGAAAAAGCCTTCACCAATTGGAAGACATACAAGCCACCATCGCACCCGTCAGATCAAGCACCCGGGATCAACGGGTTCACGCGAAAAAGACTGACGTCTATCACTGACAATAACGGCATCCCGGACAAAGACCTGTAAGGCGCTGTTTAATCTTGTTACCTTCGCAAACGGGTCAATGACTTTGGCGCTGTTGTCCTCAAAGAAGCGGTGATATATCGAGAAATTTATGAGGACCGCCATGAAACTGAGTCTGATGCTGCTTTGGTTTTTGCTTGGCTTGGCCAGCGCGCCAGCGGTGGCGCAATCATCTGGCTTTACAACCAAGAAGCTGTGCCCACCCAATTCCAATTGTAACCAGAACAATGAAGCACCCGGTGCTTTTGGCGGTGGCTCAAATGGCGGCGTTACCAACGAGTTGCCTCGGCAGGCACCCCCGCCAGCTGCGCGGCCACCTGGTGGCACCAACAATGGTGTGTTCACAAATGAACTGCCGCAACAGCCATTCCCGCCTCGCCCGAAACAGCGCTTTCGGGACATCAATTGTTTCACTGGATATCAGATTGTGCGAAACGCTGGGTATCGTCGAATTTGGGCTTACGACTGCTTGGGCACAGTGTACCGCTATCGTGGAATCCGCGGCGGTCAAGACTATCAAATTGCTGTTCGTAGACGCGACGGACAAATTATCTGGACCCGCGCAGTGCATTAGGTATGATATAAACAACAGTAAGTGAATGATCCAAAATGATTGATTTTGTTGGAATAGGTGCACAAAAAGCGGGTACAACTTGGTTGTACAAGCGTCTGTCCATGCATCCCAATATATACTTTCCAAAAGGAAAAGAAATACACTATTTTGACCGTCTTCCTGCGTCATCTAACAATATGAAGCCCTACGCGGACATTTTTTCGAACTCTCATTTTTATTCTCAGAATAAATTTAAAGTGGGCGAGATAACCCCTGAGTATGCAATAATACCCGAAGCACGAATAGCGCTTCTTAAATCTTATGCCCCAAAAACTAAAATATTTTACAGTGTAAGAGATCCAGCAAATAGATTGTGGTCTGCAGTTAAAATGCACAAAATTTTGCAGCAAAAAGATATAAGAAACTTAAATATAACGGAGATAATAAATATTGCCAAATCATCAAATTTTATTGATCAATGTGATTATCCCGCGAACATAAAAAGGTGGAGAAAGCACTTTGACAAAAATAGCTTATGTATCATCCAGTTCGAAAATTTTTCAATTCATCCATATCGTGTCCTAAAACGAGTTGCAGCGCATATCGGTATAGATGCAGACTTCTATGATTTGATACCACCAAAAGCTATAGCACCGCCTGTTTTCACTGGGCACAAAGCAGCAATGCCGGCTGAGGTGCGAAGAAAGTTCATTGAAATATTGGAGCCAGTGATATCTAGTATGGAGGAAGAGCTGAGCACCGATCTTTCTTCATGGCGTAGGGTAGATTAATGCATATCGGCGCGCTTGACGGTTTACGTGGCATGGCAGCGCTTATCGTTTTCACTTCGCATTACACACTACTTTCGGGGCTGCTAAACGGCCTTCTGGGCAGTGGTTCTGGTCAGATTGGCGTAATGCTATTTTTCTGCCTATCGGGTTATCTCATGGCCCATCTTTATTTGGATAAAAAGCCAACACTGAGTTCTGTATATACTTATTTAGTTCGTCGCTTCGTCCGCGTCGTTCCCCTGTTTTATGCAGTCGTGATTTCCGTCTTCACGTTTAATTCGATATTCCCAGACTTTAACATCGGTTATCCAGTGAAACCATTAAATCTAAACAGCCATTTACTGTTCATTAGAGGAGTTGGAGCGCTCTGGACCATTCCCGTGGAAATCCAATTTTACGGGATATTCTGCATATTTTGGATTGCTATTTTTGGTCGGCGATACCTAATAATGTTTATAATTGTTTTGCTGGTCTTCATGTATTGGAATGATCCGTACTGGCTAAATTTTATAAGTAGAATGAGGATTTTTACACCTGTTTTAATTTACTTTTTTCTTGGAATACTGGCTTACTGTATTAGCGATTTTCATCGTCGCGGCCTATATGATGCCATATTTACCATATTCTTTATAGGGGCAATATGTCTTTTTCCACGAATATATGAGAGTATATTGGGCGTGGACGCTCGTGAGTTAGATGGAAAGCTTATTTTATCACTCTGGAGTAATCCATTATATATGATGACTACCTTTGGTTTAATATATAGTTTGATTCATTCAAAATTTTGGTATAATTTATTCAGCAAACGATTATTTTCGATATTTGGTAAAATATCATACTCATTTTATATTATTCATGTCCCTGTTTTATTTATCATCAAAAATTACATACCGATTAAGGATTTCCCGATCACTGGCTTTTTTATCTGCCTAATAGCAACGTTTCTCACAGCACTTTTCAGCTTCATTTGTTTTGAGCGGCCTTCGAATAGATTTCTTTCAAAAGCCCTCTTGGGGCCGATCGAAAAACCGACCCCAAAACCTCACAATTGATTGCGGCCAACTTAGCAATAGCTAGGATATGCGTTGCAAGTATCTCGCATTAGGGAACCGATATTGCCGGCACCGCGACCGCCGTAGTCAGCAGCTGGATATTCATAGTTCTGACCAAACCACGAAGCTCCTTGAATGTTTATTGTCGTTGAAACGTAACCCCAACTTGTTGTGCCTACAATTATGTTTCGGTCGGCACTAGTGCCCGTGGTTGCTGCGCTTGAATTGGTTAACCAAGGGGCAGTTCCGAAGTTCACCAACCATGGTCCACCACTGGAGCCACCGGTCATTGGAGACCCAAGAAGCGTATTTTTCATTTGCTGACCATTTGTGCCAGTTTGGACATCATAAACTCCGAAGGAGTTGTTCCGCAGCATATGGTAGCCGTTGTCCCAAGCTACAGGGTATCCAAGTTGTGTTATCTCATTAACGGTTTCGCCAAACAAGTTTGAGTTAACGAAACCATAGCCATTCCAGCCATAGTTATACCAACCACCTAGGCCATCGCCAGCATGCTTGCCTCGAACTGTGAGAACGACAGTTGCAATGTCATTGTTACAAATAACACCAGTGGTAGTGCATGTATCAGTTCCATTAACGTACGGCGTCGGTACGTAAACTGTTAGTCCCGTATAAAAACCCCAAGGACCTCCTTGTGGTGAATAGTTTGCAGGATACCACCGAACTTCGTCTGCAAAGCCAGATGCTCCTTGACCATAGTTGTGTACGCAGTGCGCTGCAGTTGCCAGAACTCCTCTTTTGATCAGAGATGCAGTGCAAACGAACCAACTGGACCCAAAGCGCATATAAAGCTTTCCAGTAAATCGATGCGGCCTACTAGTTACTGGTACTTGATAGAAAAAATTACTTGGACCAATTTGGCCGTAGGTCGCAACCTTTTGAAATGAATAGGGCATATCGCCGGTGCTTCCAACAGCATTGCTCTCAACTTCGGGCATGCCAACGTAACCAGGGATGCCGGACACCGGAGCACCTTGCGTTCGCTGTTGCTTAGCTCTCCGAATAGCCGGCGACTCAAACTGCGAGTCTAGCAACATTGGCATTCGAGGTTCTGCGGTTGATAGGTCCTGAACTGTGGCTGTGGTAGCTTGAGGCAGTATATATTGGACTGATCCTGCGCCATCATCAGAGTTAATTTCGGTAGCTGAACCAGTCTGTCCATTTCCGATTTGTGCATGCGCTATCCCTGAAATACTCAGTGCGATTAACGCTGAGCCGAGCACGGTTTTAATCATAGTCATTCCCCCTTTTTGATCTGCAAAGAGTACCATGGATGCTCCGGCGGTTCCAGACATTCCATGTGCGTACCTTTCACTTGGGTAAGTTGCAAATCCATTAAAAAAGCCTTGACTTCGTTGCTGCAGCTCATGTCATCGAGCACACTCCCAATCCAGTTGGTGCCATCGCCCAAATATATGAGCGGCTAAAGCCTGGCGGCACAATGGTCTTGGTCGTTCCTGACAAGCGACGGACTTTCGATAAAGATCGTGAGACCACAACGCTGGAGCATCTCGTTGCAGATTTCCAAGATCCAAGCGCAGAGCGTGATCTGGAAAACTATGTCGACTTCTTTGAAAATGCCAAGCACGCAAAACACCCCGCATCGCTCGAGAAGGCGAAGAACGCGCAAGCGAGCGGGCAGGACATTCACTTTCATGTTTGGACGCCGGCAAGCTTTCATCAAATGATGGAGCATATTTGCAGCGATATCGCGCCGTTCCGTTCCTTTGAAATCAAGCCAGGCATCAAAGATCCTCAGTGTCTGGAATTTTACGCTGTCGCGACGCGTTAGGACACTTCTGAAGGGCCGCGGACACTAAGGCCAAACATAAGGCCTGACTTCTTTCCTGATCTGTCCGAAATAGACGGGTTCATTGGGAGGAAAGCCCGCAAAACGCTGCCCGACAATGTTCTCATATTCAGCATGAAACTGCTTGAGCGGGTGTTTTTCCGGCGGCGCATTAGTGGCGATCCCGCCATGAAACTGGTGAAATGTACCTTCGCCAAGCAGCATGACGGGTTGCAAGTCCCTCAGTTCAATGGCGCGGCGAAGGAAATCAACGGAAACCAGTCCGCCCCCCGGCGTTTGAAACCGTGGATCATAGCCGCCAAGCCTGTCGAGCGCTTTGTGCGACAGGGCAACATAGCTGCATTCCGGCGGTAGGCCTGCTCTGTAGCCGCTGGAAGAAGCTGGCGCGAGGCTGGCAACCTCAAACAGTTTGTAACCATGGTTGTACCAGTCAATCTGTTCAAGAAGCTGATCTTCCCGCTTTTGATTGTAACCCTCAAACATCGAGAACTTTTGCGGTTTCGGGCCAAGGTGCCAAGCCAAGGTTGTTACCAGCACTTCATCATAGGTTCGCGCAGCCCGAATGCTGGCCGAAAGTAATCCGGGTGACGCCATCCGTGCACCATCAATGATGAAGCTGACATATTTGCCGCGCGCTTTTGCGGAGCCAATGTTCAACGCTTCGACTGGTGAGACGCTCTCGGTATCGTGGCGTATATGGGTCACCACATCGCCAAATTCAGAAAAATATGAGTTGCACAGCGGTTTGTCGGAACCATTGTCGATCGCAATGACTTCAATATCATCTAGCTCGATATCGCGCTGATATGGCGGTAAAAGACTGGCAATCGTTCGCCGCGCTTCGCGCTCCATATTGTAAAAGATTACGACGACTGAGAGCTCAGGTCGGTTCTGTATGCTCCTTGATGGCGCGTTCTGTGTCGATCGCTTTTGCCATGAGAGCATCGTAAATCTCCTTTACTTGCGGCGACGTAATTGCATCTCCCGGGTTCTGTTGGGCCTGATGATTAAGCGCATCCTCACGAAACTGCGTGCTCGGTTGGACTGCCAACCCCATCCGGCGAGCGATGAGGGATGTGCACCGCACATAACGATCTCGATCCCAATCAAAACAAACGATAGGCGCGGTTGTTTTGGTGAGGATATCCAAGAGCTTTTGATTGTAGTGAGCCCACAGTGCCTGAGGTTCCATTGCGGGCATCAGGCCGGGTCGCGCTTTCAACGAGAGGCTGACAGAAAGCGGATTTCGAAAAGTCGCGATGATGGGCATATAAGGTACAGCTTCGCGCCAAAACTCAAACGTCAGGATAGTTCTGGGATCCTTAAAACCCCAAGGCTGCTTGCTGGAATATTCACCAAGAAGATGATCGCGCGCATCGCAGTGCCCTTTTGTCCATTGAACGATCGTCGGCGGCTTGTCCCAGCTGCCACCTGAATGAGCCAAGATGGCATCGTTGAGTTGACGGAACGCTTTGTTCTCCTTGTTGCCCTTTTGATTATGGGCGGAGCGGTTGGCAACATCACCGAGCGCAAGGCCATGACTTTCAAGCGTGCCGGCCAGACAGCTTGTACCGCTTCTGTGCATGCCTAAAATAGCGATTGGGTCGCCCGTGTTCATCCCAACATCCCCCGGGTAGTGTGCGTATTCGAAATTTTACCCGTTGCAAAGTCCCGGGCTGCTCTCCTTGCCAGCACGGCGTCCTTCAAATAGCACAAAGTGTCCGTCGACACGCGACCTTCGCTTTCAAGAGATCGCCATCTGGAGCTTAAGGTTTGAAGCCTGCCAAGACAAAAGAGCTGTTGCATGGTTCGCTGGAATACAATCCGCCCAAGCTTTCAATTGGCGGCTTGGGTGGCAGCGGTACGAGGCTTTTTGTCGATATGTGCGAACGGCTTGGATTTGATTTCGGCGAACTGAAACTTCGCCTCGGTGGGCACGACAATTTGCTGTTTACACACTTTTTCAAACGGCCCGATTGGTTTCAGCGGCTACCTGCTGACGATGAACTCATCGAAAGCGCCACCCTGTTTGCAACGCTTTCAAGTGGCCGTCTCGATGCAACTTCGCTTTTGAGAATGGAACCGGCATTGCGGCAGGTTGCCCAACTGCATGATCAGTTCGAACGACCAACGGGTACGGGCAGCCATGTGATTGACGATTTGGTGGCGACATACCGAACTGGTTGGTCTGGCCCGACATGGGCGTGGAAAGAGCCAAACACGCATGTTTTTATTGATCGGCTTTTGCCGCTGTTTCCTGAGATGAAATACATTCATGTCGTTCGACATGGTCTGGATATGGCTTTCTCAAAAAACCAGCAGCAGTTCCTGAATTGGTCATATGCTTTGACCGGGCATGCGCCTGATACAAGCAAGCCGCTGCCACCTCAGATGCTCGATTTCTGGCTGGCTTGTGAAAATCGAATATCAACGCTGATGGCTGATGCGCGTTTCGCGGACAATATCTTACGGGTGGATTATGATCTTATATGCGCTGAACCTGCCAAAGGCATTGCCGAGATCATGCAGTTTTTGGACGTGGCGCCTGGAGCCCGCGCCCAGAGCGACCTTTTGGCCATGATACGTCCGACAAGTCGCGGCCGCTATAAAGAACAAGATTTGTCAATTTTTTCGCAAGCCCAGTTGCGCGCTGTTCAAAATATTGGCTTTGACGTCGAGCTGTAAATGAAAAGGCCGACGTGCAGTCGTGCAGGCCGACCTCAATTGTTTCAACAGCCCGCAATCAGCCTGCGTCGTTGGCAAGTTCCAGCTGTGTTTGCAACGCGCGGATTTTACCATCCTGCTCGATTGTGTAGAGCGTCAGCTCCTCAATCTTCTGCAAAAGGCGTCCGGACATCATCTGCAAGTTGATGCCATCGCGTTTCATGTCAGCTTCGCTTGGTATGTCTGGCAGGTGACGGTTCTCCTGGATAAAGGCATGCACTTCATCAAGTGAAGGTAGCACGTAATCATCTTGGAAAACAAAGTCGGCGCACGCGCCATCAACTTCTTCGCACTGACCGGAGATTGTTACATCGCCACTGACGAACAAGTCACCATTGACTTCAACATCATTGGCCGCCGGAAAGCCTATCCGCAACAGATTGTTGGCCGCGTCATTGTCGAGTTTGAATGGCTTGTTACCGCCCTCAAGACCCACATTGAAACGACCGGAACCCGCATTGTTCTCAAAGATCCAGCTCTCGCCGGGAACTCCGTTACCCGCAGTTTCCAGTAGCAGCACAGCATTGTCTGTACCGGAGCTCACGTGCATAGCCTCATCGGGTGCATCCGTACCGAAACCGACATTACCGTTGGCGGCAACAACAATCGCATTGCCGTTTGAACCCGGGCGAATACGGAAGGGTAGTGCGCTCCCATTATTCACATCACGGACAAAGAAGTTGGTTTCGTTACCCGCTATATCCCAGGTTTGGGATTGGAAACCGGAACTACCATCCTGCTGCAAACGAATGGTCGGAGAATCGCCATCAACAATATGCATCTCTACGACGGGTGCGTTGGTGCCAGCACCGATGTTGCCGCCATCATCGACATAAAGTGAGTTGGCTGGAGAGCCCGCTTCAATGGTAAAGGGAACGCGGCCACCCGTAACATCAGTAACACTGAACTTGTTAAGACCGCCGTTTGAGCTTTCGTTGACCGTAATTTCCCAGTCGTTACCCGGGAATGAGGCCGACGCGGAGGTATCTGTAAAGCCAATGCGAAGATTGTTCTCTTTCAGCCTCAGCGTATCAAAGCCGAAACTCTCGCTTGAGGTACAATCAACGCCACCGCAAGTGCTGCCCTGAACGATGAGGTCGGTGGCAAAGACCTGTTGCGCTTGAGCTTGCGATGCAATCATCATCGCACCCGAAGCTAGCAACGCTGTTGTAAGATGTTTTACACTCAATATGTTCGTCTTCATTCCTCTTCCCCTTGTTTCATGACGTCATTGATGATGCCGTTTGAAGCAACAAAGCTCCCCGAAAAACTGACACCTTTGGCACGCTGATTTGGATCGACACCTCCGTCGCGGCCATTATTCATAACGCTCTTCACGGTGACGAACTCATTCGTCGCCGCCGTTAGATTGTATGTATAAAGACCACCCTCAGTTGCTCCGGCGCGGATAAGATCCAACGCTAAAGAGCCGGAACTGGAAGTAATGGTTGTTGAGAAATCGCCTGGCCCACTAACTGTGAGCGATGCGTTATAATATCCAGAGCCCAAATCGACACGAACTTGGGATCCTTTTGCTTGAAATTGCGAGTCCTTCAACTCGCTGGCATTTGCAACTGAAAGCACGAATACGCTTCCCGCCACAAGTGCGAGTCTCCTAAATAGTATTTTCAATGGTTCACCCCTTTTTAGTGCACTTTGGTTACTATCATGGTGCTCTAAATGCCTCAAACACACTTTACGTTACGATATGTGTTTTAACACGTCTCTGTGGAAACCTTACTTGAGCTCAGTGTGAGCAACTTTGATCGATTATGTGGATTTTTCAGGCGGTTAGCGATAAGCATCTTGGCTTGGGACTTTGCGCCCAAATAAAAAATTGCGTGTTGTGTTCAAATGGCAGGGGACAAGATCGTTGGTCCGCGCAAAGAAGAAGACCGGTAAGAGCAAAAGAGCCCAACCTACCGCATTTCTGGTTTTGGGAATGCATAGATCTGGAACCAGCGCGGTCGCGCGTACGCTCAATCTTCTGGGCGCTGCGCTGCCTGATGAGCTGATCGGCGCAAACGAATATAATGAAAAGGGTCATTGGGAGCCGATCGAGCTGGTTGCTTTCAATGATCGACTTCTTACCGCTATTGGGAGTCACTGGTCGGCCCTTCGTACGATCAACATGAACGAGCTGGACAATGCTGACACATGGCTCGATGAGCTGCAGACGGTTATCGCGAGCAAATACCCAGACAGTCAGGACATTGTGATCAAAGACCCGCGTCTTTGTCTCTTGGTGCCCATCTACACTCAAGTGCTCACCCGTATGGGCTACAAGCTGCATAGCCTCATACCCATCCGTGATCCTTTAGAAGTTAGCGCTTCACTGAAGAGACGCGATGGTATGAATGGTCGCTACGCTGCCTTGCTATGGTTGCGCCACGTGCTGGAAGCAGAGCGTCAGACACGTGAACTTGATCGCCATATATTTTGCTACTCCGATTTTCTGGATGATTGGCGCGGGGCCTTGGGCAGGGTCTTGGAGCAGTTTTCTGAAGTCCAACCGCAAAACGATCCGGACATCATTGCCGCCATCGACGATCATCTTGATCCGAGCCTTAAGCACCATACGCACGATGCTGGTGATATTGGAAATGAGTATGGACCGATGGGCGAGTGGGCGGCGACAGCCTTCGATATACTTAAGCGCGACAATGGTGGAATTGGTCAAACCGGTCTTGATGTTCTTTATGCCAATCTTCAGGTGGCAGGATCGTTGGCCGACGCCTTGAGGAATGATCCTGTTGAAAAAGAAAAGGATGCCAGGCTGCAGGAGTTGGCAAAGGCGCAAAACACACTACAATCACAGGTAGTATCACTCCAAGAACAGCTAAAAGAACAAGTAGCGAAAGACGAGCTTGTGAGGACCATCAATTTGCTCGAAGCTGATCTTCAAGAAGAGAAGATGGCATTCGCATATGAGACTATGATGCGAAAATATGGTGTCGTCAGCGATAGAAAGCCTGATGGTTTTGAGGACTTCCAACCGCTTGTTTCCATTGTGATTCCGGTGAAAAACGGGCTTCCGGAGTTCGCGCGGGTTGTTGATGCACTCAAGACACAAAAGCTGCAACAGCCATTTGAAGTCATTATCATTGATTCCGGATCGTCGGATGGCTCATTGGAAACTGTGCCCGCCGGTGATCCGCGGTTTCGCCTCGTTCGCATCCAGTCTTCGCATTTCGGCCATGGCAGAACCCGCAACTTTGGCGCGAAGTTAGCCAGAGGCAAATATTGCGCTTACCTAACCCACGATGCCTGCCCGGTGGATGACAACTGGCTTGCGGAAATCATTGCTCCCATGGAGCAGGACGACGAGGTTGCCGGGGTTTACGGACGACACATCGCTTATGAACATGCATCGCCCTTTACCCGCTGGGAGCTTGAAACCCATTTTGGTGGTTTGGCGAACTGGCCGATCGTTAAGCTGGATGATGCACGCCATTATGCGCGCGACCAAGGCCTGAGGCAGGTCTATCACTTTTATTCAGACAATTCGTCCGCGTTGCGTCGTTCTGTTTGGGAGGATCATCCCTACCCCGATGTCAACTTTGCCGAAGACCAGCTCTGGGCAAAAATGATTGTCGAGGCGGGTTTCAAGAAGGCTTTCGCCAACAACTCTGTCGTCTACCATTCCCATGATTACTCTGCATGGGAACGCTTGCGACGTTCATATGATGAATCGAAAGCGCTGCGAGAATTGTTGGGTTACCAACTATGTCCTAGCCTCAAACATCTGTTTGGCCAAACTTGGCGAACAAGCGTGAGAGATTTCGGTCTTGCCTGGAAAAATGGATGGTGGCGTCGCTACCCGCTGCAGGTTCTGCGTCAGCCAATCGACAATCTGGCCCGGCAAACTGGCTATTATCTTGGAACGAGGGATAGTGCGGTGGCGCGCCGCAACGATCTGATCCTGTCACGTGATAGATCACTAAAAGCGAGCTAAGCTTAACGCACCGCGAAATCGTTGATCAACACTAGAGCGACCGCAAGAATTCTGCGATCTGACCCGCTTCGTTCTCCCAGCTCTGGTTGAGCGCCCGTGCTTTTGCCTTGGCGGCGCGCTGCTCTGCCTCCGCTTTATTGTTCAGGCAGTCATTAAGGGCGTTGGCGATGCTATCGGGCTCCATATCGGCATACCAAAGCTCATCTTCGGCCATCAACCATTCGGTGTTTGCGCCGCGGTTCATGACAATCGGGCAGCCACAAGCGGCCACTTCGAGCGGTAGAAGTGACAAATTGGTCGATGACAAAACCAATGCCGCGTCGCACTGTGAGTAGAGGTCAGGCAGTTCCGAAAGAGTAATCGTTCCGGCGTTGAGATGATGGAATGGAATCTCATAGTTGGACACGTCCCAACCTGCAAAAATCACGGCAGCATCCGGATTTTGCTCGCACACTTTTTGGAGTGCCAGCAAACCAACTTCGAAACAACGACGCGGTGTAACGGGTCGTGCATAGAAGAAGATGTTGCGATGATCTGACGGCCTTTTTTCCGTTTGAACGTAGAAGTCTTTATCAACGCCAAATTGGTAGCCGTATGTCTTCATCCCATATTCGGAGGACAGTTTTTCTGCCAACCAGTTGCCTGCGGTTATACCCGTCAGACCCAGCTTGTATGTGTTCTCAGCAAAAGCAGACTCGCTGCCGTCACTGTAAAACATTGGCTCGTAATCCTGCACGAAGTACAACCGATGCATGGCATCGCGGTATTTGGCGACCCAGTATGCCGTTTGCCACGAAGTCGCGACGACAAATTGTGACGGTTCGATACTTTTGACGCCCAAAGAGATCGTCAGCCCATTTTCCGGGAACCACTCGTCAAGCGCTGCCTTTGCCTCGTCTGCGTTTCCCCAGCGGTGTGGCTCCATCACCACCACATGCTGATTTGGAAATCCATGCTCTCTTAGCCGGGTCATCATGCGGAAGATGTTGATGTGTCCACCCGATGAGGCATTAAAATCGGGAATGATCCAAGTCATTGAGCCTTGAGGCACATTGTCAGGCGTGATCGTGATACCGATGCCGCTCGGCTCACCCAGAATGAAGCCGTAGTGCTCAATCGGATCAATCTTCGGCGCAACCGCTTCAGTGGTCTTGGCTGCAACATGGTGTACCGACTTTGATATGGCTGCGCGCAAACCACTATTGCGCGCCACGTTTGAGAATTGCTTGGCTCTTTTCAGCATTTGTTTCATGGCGTCCCTGGCCCAACAATCGAGCGAACTATCAAATGTCTATGACAGCTGAATTTCCAAGGCGCGATGAAAAGCCCTTTGGTTGCTCCGACCACGCAGTCTTCGCTTTTCTTCTTGTTTTTGCCCAGGCAACGCGAATTGCCAACGCCCACCTGTGGCGGTAAGGGGTAGCCATTCGATGCCGGAGACGCAAGCGATTGTGCAAAAAAATAGCTGGTCAATTGGCGCCGATTCAATGCGGCGGGGATTTCAAAAGTCGTCCGTTTGGCTCGCTTTGGCCAGCGAGGATATTTCAGACCAGCACAAACTGACATTGCTTGGCCCGCTCTGGGTTTTGGTCAGCTATTTCGCCTTTGCACTCACTTTTATTTTCATTTTCGGACGAAGCGAAGGTGCAGAGAATTACGCGTCCTACGTCGCAATCGGATTAATGCTTTGGCTCTATATGCTGGAGGTAATCACCAAGGGCATCACGCTGTTCAATGGCGAAGAAAGCATGATTAAGGGAACGCCTCTGCCCTTGTCGGTTTATGTGTTTCGTCTGTCTGCCCAATGCATCATGCGTGGCGCATATGCATTGTTGGGATGCGCCATCATCCTTGGCATCACCGGTCCGGTCTTTGATGCTTTTTGGCTTATCGCATTGGTCAGTATCTTGCTTTTGGTTCTCATTACACCGGCAGCGATCACGCTTTTGGCAATCATTGGTGCCTTCTTCCCGGACATGCGATTTGTGGTTTCCAACGCCATGCGGATTGGTATGTTTTTAACGCCCGTTTTTTGGACCAATCCGGGTCAAGATTCCATTCGCGCTTTTCTGTCTGACTGGAACCCGTTTGCCTGGTTCTTGCATTTAGGCCGCGCGCCCATTCTCGATGGAAGATTTCCCCTCGATATCCTAGTTCAATGCGTGGCGCTGGGCATTGTCTTGTGGTTGCTTGCCATTGTGCTACTGGGCCGAACAGCAAACCGGATCCCGTTTATTGTCTAGATGACCCATATCCGTGCCGACAATCTTGCTCTGACCTACAGGCCCCCGAAACGGGCTTTGTTTAGAGCACCTCGGGCCTTGCGGCCAGCAGGTGCCAATGTCGCTGTGCCAAATCCACTCGGTGATGTTCAAGCACTTCGCGGTATCAGTTTTGAGTTGACCGATGGCGCACGTTTGGGTCTCGTGGGGCATAATGGGGCGGGCAAGACAACTCTGTTGAAGCTACTGTTTGGTATCTTTGAACCGTCTGCCGGTACAATAGAAGTTGATGGGCGACGCGACGCGCTTTTCAACATCAATCTCGGTTTTAGACGCAATGCCACTGGCCGCCGCAACATTTATCTGCGGGGCTTGATTAACGGGCGAACGAAGCAAGAAATCGCAGCCCTTGAGACACAAATCATTGAGTTCAGTGAGCTTGGCGATTTCATTGACGCACCAATGAAAACCTACAGCGCTGGCATGGCCGCAAGGCTGGCTTTTTCGATCGCAACAGCGCTCGAACCCGATATATTGCTCATGGATGAGTGGATTGGTGCCGGAGACCCCGAATTTCAGGAAAAGGCCAGAGCACGAATGCGCGAACTGGCTGACCGCGCCTCAATCATGGTTCTGGCGTCACACAATCATGCACTCTTGCGCCGTGTTTGTACGCATATCTTGGAGCTCGAGAACGGTACGATGAGACAATTGAGCGATGCCGATACATTCTTCCGCGAATATGCGAGGCGCAAAGCATGATCGGGGTCTATGGCGCAAACGGCTTTATCGGCCGTCATCTTACCAGAGCGCTTGTCCTGCGTGGCCACACGGTGCGCACCATTTCGCGCCAATATGACAACGCATTCATGGATGAGTTTTACGGCCGTGTTGACATCGTGAAGGCGGATATCAGAAGCCCGTTTGACATTATCGCCTCTTTGAATGGCCTTGAGACCGCAGTGCAACTGATGTCAACGTCGAGCCCGGGTCTCGGTAATTTTCAACTGATTGAAGACATCGAAGACAATGTTGCCCCACATGTACGGTTTTTACAGGCTGTGCGTGAGTCGCGGATAAAGCGCGTCATCTTCGCCTCTTCTGGCGGCACGGTTTATGGACCGGATGCGCAGGTACCAACGCCTGAATCAGCACCTTGTTTCCCTATTTCTTCTCACGGACTGACTAAGCTTTTCCTTGAAAAATACATTCACATGTTTGGTAAGACCGATGCGCTAGAGTACTTCATCCTGCGCATATCAAATCCCTATGGTCCGGATCAAACATTCAAGAAACGGCAGGGTTTGATACCAGCTGTCATGCATCACCACAGACTTGGACAGCCTCTGCCTCTCTATGGTGGTGGGGAGGCGCGTCGTGATTATGTTTATATAGATGATGTCATCGACGCTTTTGTCATGGCGATTGAGGCCAACGGTTCACCAAAAGAGATCCTCAACATCGGCAGTGGCAGGTCGCGAAGCGTGATCGAAGTGATCAAAGCCATTGAAGCAGTGATTGAGGAGGACGTAGCTATAAACGCGGTGGAAGCGCGCATATCCGATGTCACAGAAAGCCGTCTTGATATCTCAAAAGCCAAGGCGGTTTTAAACTGGTCGCCAACTATCTCTTTTGAAGAGGGGCTAAAGCGCACCCTGACCTGATGGTCAGTCTTTTGGCTTCGGCCCGATCATCAGCTCTGGGCGCACGTAACGATCAAAATCCTCTGCGCTCAACAGGCCAAGGTTCAGCGCTTCTTCTTTCAGCGTCGTTCCGTTCTTGTGCGCGGCTTTGGCGATCTTGGTCGCATTGTCATAACCAATATGTGGGTTGAGCGCGGTCACCAACATCAATGAGCGTTCCATCAAAGCCCTGATGTTGTCCTCATTGGCCGTGATGCCGGAAACACAACGATCAGTAAATGAGACAGCTGCGTCGCCGAGCAGTTTAATGGACTGTAGCATGCAATGACCCATAACCGGATTGTAGACATTAAGCTCAAAGTGGCCTTGTGAGCCGGCAAAGCTGATAGTGGTGTGGTTGCCCATCACCTGTGCACAAACCATGGTCATGGATTCGCACTGTGTAGGATTGACCTTGCCGGGCATGATGGAAGAGCCCGGCTCGTTTTCAGGCAGTGACAACTCACCAAGGCCGGAGCGCGGGCCTGAACCGAGCAGCCGAATGTCATTGGCGATCTTAAAAAGCGAAGCAGCCACTGTGTTCAGCGCGCCATGGGCGTAAACATAGGCATCATGGGCCGCCAGCGCTTCAAACTTGTTGGGCGCTGTGCGGAAGGGGAGGCCTGTGATGTCGGCGACGGCGGCTGCAAAGTCTTCTGCAAAACCCTCGACTGAGTTCAAGCCTGTGCCGACGGCAGTGCCACCCTGAGCTAGCTCGTAGAGGCCGTCGACCGTTTCTTCCACGCGCTTAATGCTCATGGCCACCTGATGCGCATAGCCGGAAAATTCCTGGCCAAGTGTCAACGGCGTTGCATCCTGCGTGTGCGTACGGCCGATCTTGATGATGTCTTCGAACTCTTCCTGCTTGGCAACGAGCGCTGTATGCAAGTGCTTCAAGCCGGGGAGCAAGACATCATTGATCTGGCGAGCGGCAGCGATGTGCATGGCGGTCGGGAATGTATCGTTGGATGATTGACCCATGTTGCAATGATCATTGGGGTGCACGGGGTCTTTGGTGCCGATGGTCCCGCCCATCAGCTCGATTGCACGGTTGGCGATTACTTCGTTGGCATTCATGTTGGATTGCGTGCCGGAACCGGTTTGCCAGACCACGAGCGGGAAATGATCGTCGAGTTTGCCGGTGGCGACTTCCGATGCAGCCTGTTCGATAGCATTGGCGCGGGCATCATCCAGCTTGCCAAGCTTGAAGTTTACACGTGCTGCCGCCTGTTTGACGATCCCAAGCGCGTGCACCATGGGCAGCGGTTGCGTTTCGGTGCCAATGGGAAAGTTGATGAGTGACCGTGCGGTTTGAGCGCCGAAATATTTTTCGTTTGGGATCTCAAGCGCGCCAAAACTGTCTGTTTCCGTACGGGTGTTCGCCATGGGTCATCATCCTCAACATGATATTGTTGAAGATGATTTATGCGGATGTGCCCGCAAACACCATATGCCATTTGGCGGTAATTGGTCTTAGGCGACAGACGCCTCGGCAGCGATCCGCGCAGCTTCTTGCGCGCTCAAACGCGGTGGGTTCCAACCGCGGCCAGGCGCTGCATCCAGAAGCTTCTTGGTGTAAGGGTGCTGTGGATTATTAAAAACATCATCGGCGGTGCCGAGCTCAACCATCACGCCACGCTCCATGACGGTGATGTAATCTGAAATCTGAGCCGCAACGCGCAAATCATGCGTGATGAAGATGATTGAAATCTCAAGCCGCTTTTGCAGATCGTTCATCAGGCGTAATACCTGTTTCTGAACCGAAAGATCGAGCGCGGAAACAGATTCATCCGCAATCACCACTTCCGGCTCCATAGCCAGAGCTCGGGCAATACCGATACGCTGGCGCTGACCACCGGAAAAGTTGCGCGGGCTGCGCGCATAGGCGGCTTCACCGAGACCGACCATGTCCAGCATCTCAAGCGTTTTCTGCTTTGCCTCCGCGGCTGAAAGCCCGCGAATTTCGCAGGCACGACCAATCATCGAGCCTACGGTGTGCGATGGGTTGAGCGAGCCATAGGGGTCCTGGAAAATCATCTGAATGTGCTGGCGCGCTTCGTTGAGCGACTTGCCTTCAAGCGCGAGGAAATCCTGCTCGTTGATAACGACGGTGCCGTCCGTCGGCTCCACCAAACGGATCAGGGTCTTGGCCAGTGTCGACTTGCCAGAACCGGATTCGCCGACGACGCCAAGCGTTTCGCCGGAGCGCAAAATGAAGCTGGCATCATTGAGCGCATGGACCTGGTTATCGCCACGCCCATAAATTTTGTGCATGCCTTTGACCTCAACAAGCGGCGGGTCATTGCGGCCTTTGTCGGGGGTTCGGGTCGTCTCCAAGAGCGGCATCGCGTCAACCAGCAGCTTGGTGTAATCTTTCTGTGGTTTTGTGAGGATATCGGTCTTGGTGCCCTGCTCAACGATCTCACCTTTGCACATCACAGCAACACGGTCGGCAACTTCCGCCACCACGCCAAAGTCGTGCGTAATGAAGATCGTTGCGTTGTTGTAGACCTCCTTCAGCTCGTTGATGAGCATCAGGATTTCTTTTTGCGTGGTTACATCAAGCGCTGTGGTGGGCTCATCAGCAATGATGATGTCGGGTTTGCAGGCCAGCGCCATGGCGATCACCACGCGCTGGCTTTGACCGCCGGAGACCTGGTGCGGGAATGAATTATAGATGCGCTCTGGGCTCGGCAGTTTCATTTGCGCAAATAATTCCAGCGTTGCTGCCTTGCGCTCTTTTTTGCCAATTTCCGGGCGGTGCAGTTCAAAGACTTCGTCGACCTGTCGCCCGATTTTCATGGCAGGATTCAGCGCTGCCATCGGTTCCTGGTAGATCATGGAGATGCGGGCACCGCGCATCTCTTCCAATTGATTGGCAGAAAAATTCAGAACATTGTCGCCATCAAAAAGCACCTCGCCGCTCTCAACGGTCAGACGCGGTGGCACATCATTCATGATCGCGCTTGTCATGACCGATTTGCCCGAACCGGACTCGCCAACAATACAAAGCACTTCGCCCCGGTTGAGCGTCAGATTGACATTATTGACGGCATAGGGCCGGTCGGCTTTTTCTGGCAGTCGGATCGACAGGTCTTTGATGTCGAGGATAATTTCTTTCTTTTTGCTCTTGTCTGCCAAAACGCTCTCCCGATGCCTATGCGGCTTTTGTTGTCACAAAGCTGCAGAACGTGGGTGAACATGTCAACCGGAGCGCTTGTGCTCAAACGCCATCCTGTTAGAGCAGGGCAAAAGACTGCTGGAGTTCCTATGGCCAAAACGAGTGATATCCGCCTTCACAAGGGTGATTTGAGCGATGAAGCCGCTGCGCTCTACGGGGATCGCATTGCTGTTGATAGCGAAACATTGGGCCTGAACCCGCACCGCGACCGTTTGTGCGTGGTGCAGCTTTCTCCGGGCGATGGTTCTGCCGATGTCGTTCAGATCGCGAAAGGCCAAAAACGTTCACCGAACTTGGCAGCCTTGATGCGCGACCGGTCCAAAACCAAGATTTTTCATTTTGCGCGCTTCGATGTTGCCGTTCTTAAGAACGCGCTTGGCATCAACACGCAGCCGATCTTTTGTACCAAGATCGCATCGCGCCTGACGCGCACCTACACTGATCGCCACGGCTTGAAAGACATTTGTCGTGAACTATTGGGCGTTGAATTGTCTAAGCAGCAGCAATCATCGGACTGGGCAGCTGAAGAACTCACCCAGGCTCAGATGGAGTATGCAGCGTCGGACGTATTGCACCTTCATGGGTTGATGGATGTGCTTGTCGAACGGCTCGAGCGTGAAGGCCGCAGTAAGATTGCACAAGATTGCTTCCGGTTCCTGCCGACCCGCGCAGAGCTGGATTTGGCGGGTTGGCCTGACGAGGACATTTTTGCCCACTCATGATGGATATTTCTCTCATCATTTTTGACTGTGACGGCGTCTTGATAGATTCCGAAGCCATTTATCTTGATGTTGAACAAGCATTCCTTCGATCCAAAGGCGTGCATATTGATCCTGTTTTCTATGTCGGCGAGTTTATGGCGCTGGCTCAGCCACTATGGCGGCAGAAGTTCTCCGACCTTCTGCTTGAGCAGACGGGCGCGCCCCTAAGCGAAGAAGAAAACGTGGCGCTTAAGTCGGAAAGCCGGAAACGTGTCATGGCTGAGGTTAAGCCTATTGTCGGCGTAGAAGCGATCTTGGAGGCGCTCGCTGTTCCAAAATGCGTTGCTTCTTCTACCCAGATGCAATTTCTACCCGGTAAGCTGGCGCACACGGGTTTGGCGCACTTCTTTGGCGACGGGGTCTATTCCGGCGATATGGTTCAAAACGGCAAACCGGCACCGGATCTATTTCAATATGCGGCCAAGCAGATGGGTGATCACTTAGCTTCGCGGTGCATCGTAGTCGAAGACAGCGCCAATGGTGTGCGTGGTGGCAAGGCCGCTGGCATGTACACGATCGGCTTTCTTGGTGGTGGACATGCCGTTGGCGAGCACGGCCAAACGCTTTTGGATGCAGGTGCCGATATCGTCCTGGATGACCACACGGAACTACTGAAATGGTTCGCTGCCAATACTAAAGCTATCGCCGTCTGACAGCGCCCATGCGCGCCATGGCTTCGCGCGGCACACGATAGTGCTTTTCAATGTCGCTGGCCGCAAACAGCCCAAACGCTTCCCGCTGGATTATGATTGACCAAGCCAGGTCCGCGACGTCCTGAACCAGTTCGTCTCGATCCCTGTTAGCGCCCGGCGTAGCATCATGACGTTCCAGCGCTTCGACTGCAGCTTCCAGTTTTCTGCCTGCATGACCAAGTGCGCTTGCCGCTTCTTGCTTGGCCTCGTAGGTGAACGCTTCCAGCAGGGGATCGCCCGAACGGGCGCTACGGATCCGGCTGGCAAGGCTTCTCATTCTCCAGCCGGCTCCTCATTAACCAACCTGATGGTCAAATCATTGATCTGAACACCCCGGCCACTGCCACTTGTATCAGCCCAAATGCCCAGATAGTCGGCTTGGCCATTCAAATTGTCCGGATGGTTCGGCACATCATAGTCGAAGGAAAAATCCTCAGGCTCCACACCGAGGTTAAAGCGCCTCCACCCGCTGTTGCCGACAGCTGCCGTAGAATAGGCAACCGCAAACTGATCGGATGGGTTATCAACGGGCTGCTGGGCGTTGATTTTGATTTCAATGGTTCTCCCGCTGGCAGCTGCTTCAATCTCTGCTGGCAGCGTTACCGACACACCACCTGTTCTACCGGCGTTCATGGGGCTATCTACAGAAGAAGTGATCACCATTGTTTTCTCGCCCTCTTCGCGACCAAGTGTATTTTCTGGCGGGGCGAACCAAACGGTCGTCTCGTCCAACTGGAAAAGAAGATTGGCATCATTGTTTTGAAAACCATTCGTAGTTTGGGCAAGCCAAAACACGCCGGAACCAAGAAGCGCGATGGCAATCAAAATCAAGGTCTTCGACAGTTTCTTTTCATTGCCTTTCTTTGGCGGGGCGGCACTATCGATTGAGGAGGTATTTCGTTCTTGACCCTCCAGCTCCGTCATGGCGTCGGCGAGAGCGCGCTCAAAACGTGCAAGTAGCGCCGCGCGCTGATTGCCTCCTCGCTCCTCAGTTGCGTTACGACCCAGCCAGGCATCGAAGTTTCGACGAAGCGCCTCTGCAGCTTGTTGCCGATCTCCATCGAACTGATTGATCTTGCCAATAAGCATAGCAACCATTTCGCGGTGCTTTTGCGCGCGTGCTTCCTGTCCTTGAGCGTCAATGGTCATGCTGTTGTAGCGGTCGTGGAAAACCGTTTTGGCCCCAGAGTGAACGTGATCGACACTAGCAGTAAATCACGCTCCATCACCAGTGTGGATAGCGAAATTTGAGGCAGTCTTTGTGTGGTTTGTTTGGCGTCATAGGCATGCTTGGTAGGTCCAAGCGCGGTCTCAACCGGTTTGAGACGACCAATTGCGGCGTGGCTGCCCAATCAACGGCTACGTTTCGCCAACATCATAACGCACCATCAGTATCATTTTAATGCTGAGCAGTCGGATAAATTATTGAAATTATTATATAAATGGAAATCAAAATGTCTTTTTTTACCAAGCAAGGTGCTGCTTTAGAGCATCGAGAGATCGTTGAAGTTATCAAAAACCACTGGTTCAAGAGCAAAACGACGGCCGATGAAGATGCGCTATCGCTCCGTTTGAAATTCGATGCATGGCTGAAGCTAACATTCGCTGACGATGAGCAACAAACGGTTGATCGTCTGAAAGCACGTTTCCATGCAGCACTCGATGAGGCTTTAAGCACTTATGTAAATCCACGCGCTCTGATTTTGTATATACCTTCGCTCCCGCAACGAATCTCTCCTCTGGGCGCGTCTATTACAATCATGCCCAGCCCGGCAGACTGGTGGCGCTCGTTTGCCATCACGGCGGTTGTTTTTTTGACGATGGCCGGCTTGGTCAGCAGCCTGGGAACGGCATCTGCATACGACCGTGATGTGTTTCGTCTAACCAAGTTCACCAGTGTTGCAACTGACAGCAGCAATGCATTCCAGCGCGGTTCCGATGGCAAAAGCCTTCGCGTAACCTCCCGGGCCGCCCGACCAACGACAGATGGCCGAACCGGCGGCGTATCGCTGCAGTTGCCATTGGAGAGTGAGCATGCCGTTAGTGGTAAAGTAATTGAAGTCACTGTTGAAGTTGAACCACTGGCGTCAAACGCAGCAGGGGAGTTTGCTGTTGCATACTCAACAGCCGCGGTAGGTGACAGCGGCTGGCGCAAATTCGATCTGGCTGAAGGAGAGCGGGTGTTCTCTTTTCGGTACCAAGTACCAGAACAGACAGACGATCACTCGCCAGCAAAAGACTTCATCGGGATATGGGCTGATACCAATGGAAGCGGTGCAGGTGTTTTGGTGACGGATGTTTCTGTGAAAATTGTTCGCAGACTCTGAAACTCCATAGAATTCGCAAGCAACAAAAAAACCGGCCGCTACATCGTGCAACGGCCGGCCAGCTAGGTCAGTTGTTTGACGACTTACTTGTCGTCGCCGCCTTTCAGGGCTGCACCCAGAATGTCGCCAAGCGAAGCACCGGAGTCCGATGAACCAAACTGTGCGACGGCCTCTTTCTCTTCGGCGATTTCAAGCGCCTTGATGGAAAGACCAATGCGACGTGTCTTCTTGTCGAACTGCGTAACGCGCGCATCGACGCGTTGGCCAACGGTGAAGCGTTCCGGACGCTGTTCGTCACGGTCGCGAGACAGATCGGAACGGCGGATGAATGAGTCCATCTCATGATCGACCAGTTTCACCTCGATGCCGCCATCGGTGATCGCAGTCACTTCCGCGGTCACAACGGCATTCTTGCGCAGATCACCGGAAGCCGCTGCAGCGCCAACCTTGTCGTCGGACATTTGCTTGATACCAAGCGAGATACGCTCTTTTTCAACATCGACATCAAGAACGACGGCCTTGACCATGTCACCCTTGTCATAGTCTTCGATGGCTTCCTCGCCGGAGCGGTTCCAGTCGATATCTGACAGGTGAACCATACCGTCAACTTCGCCTTCAAGGCCAACGAACAGACCAAATTCGGTCTTGTTCTTCACTTCGCCTTCAACAACAGTGTTGACCGGATTTTCCATAGCGAATGCACTCCATGGATTGTCCAAAGTCTGTTTCAGGCCGAGTGAAATACGGCGCTTCTCAGGGTCAACTTCAAGAACGATCACTTCAACTTCCTGAGAAGTGGAAAGGATCTTGCCAGGATGAACGTTCTTCTTTGTCCATGACATTTCAGAAACGTGGATCAGGCCTTCAATGCCGGGCTCGATTTCAACGAACGCGCCATAATCGGTGATGTTGGTTACGCGACCGCTGATCTTCTTACCAATCGGATAGCTCATGCCGATTGTATCCCATGGGTCAGCTTCAAGCTGCTTCATGCCAAGGGAGATCCGATGTGTATCCTGGTTGATACGGATGATCTGAACCTTCACGGTCTGACCGATAGACAGGATTTCGGTCGGGTGATTGACCCGGCGCCACGCCATATCAGTAACGTGGAGCAGGCCGTCAATTCCGCCCAAATCAACAAACGCACCATAGTCGGTGATGTTCTTGACCACGCCCTCAACAGATTGACCTTCTTCAAGGTTTTGAACGATCTCAGAACGCTGCTCGGCACGGCTTTCTTCCAGCACGGTGCGGCGTGACACAACGATGTTGCCGCGGCGCTTGTCCATCTTCAGGATTTCAAACGGCTGCGGTGTGTTCATCAATGGGGTGACGTCGCGGATCGGGCGGATGTCTACCTGGCTGCGCGGCAGGAAGGCTACGGCTCCGTCGAGATCGACTGTAAAGCCGCCTTTGACCTGGTTGAAGATTTGACCTTCAACACGCTCACCGGCTTCAAATTTGGCTTCAAGCTTGACCCAAGCCTCTTCGCGGCGTGCTTTATCGCGTGACAGCATCGCTTCGCCCAGCGCGTTCTCGACACGCTCAACATAGACTTCAACCTTGTCACCGGCTTTAAGCGTGCCGTCGCGTCCGGCAGCGCCAAATTCCTTCAGTGCGATCCGGCCTTCAGTTTTCAAGCCGACATCGACGATCGCCATATCTTTTTCGATGGCGACGATTGTGCCTTCTGTCACGCGACCTTCCATTGTGTCACGGGTTTCAAAAGACATTTCGAGGAGGCTCGCGAAGTCCTCCCGCGTTGGGTTCATTTCTGACATTTAAGCTCCTGATGCGCGGGCGAGAATTGTTAGGTCGCCTATAGCGCAAAGCGCCGGATGGGTTCGAGTTGCTCCAATGGACCGCTTGCCTGCATGACACAGTTTCCAGCGCGTGGCGGTCTTTGAAGATGTTAAGTGTCCAATGCCGCGTCGATGATAGATCGGGCGGCGTTAAACGCGGCCTCTATAGTCATATCGCTCGTATCAAGCAAGTGGGCGTCTTGAGCGGGTTTTAGCGGTGAATCCGACCGGTTCATGTCACGCTCATCACGTATCTTGATGTCTTGTAAAATTCGCCCTTCATCAGCCGCGCCACCGCCGGCCATGATTTCGTGATAACGCCGTTTGGCGCGAACATCCGCAGATGCAGTGACATAGAGCTTTACCGGCGCATCCGGGCAAACCACCGTACCGATGTCACGACCATCTAATACCGCTCCATCATTGGCATGTGCAAACGCGCGTTGAACATCTACCAGCGTTTTTCGTAAGGCTGGGATGATGGCGATTTTGGAAGCGGCCTCACCAACGGCATGCTGGGCCAGGGCTGTCCGATCCATATTCGACAGGTCGAGAGTGTGTGCTGCGGCGATAATAGCCCTCTCATCCTCCAACGGGCTATTGTTCTTCAGCAATTCATTGGCAACCGCACGATAGGTCAGGCCCGTATCAAGATGCCGCCAGCCGTAGTGAGCCGCGATGCGTCGTGCGAGTGTGCCCTTACCGGAAGCGGCGGGACCGTCGATGGCAACAATGATAGATTTCTGGTTCAAAGACGGCGTCATCCGGCATTAATTGAGATGAGAATGGTGATGATTGCACAAAGCGGCAATTGCAATCTTAAAAAGTGCAAGATTTCGCTTTGACACACCCCCATCTGACGGTTAGTTACCGCCACCCTTCGACCCCAAAGACACATCACTGCCTTACCGGCAGCCCATAGAGGTAGTATTCCGTGGCGAAACCCGAGCTTGGCACAAAACGCGTATGCCCCGAAACAGGACGTAAGTTTTACGATCTGAACAAAGACCCCATCGTATCGCCCTATACCGGCAAATCGTACCCCCTTTCCTTTTTCGATGACACCAAGTCAGAGGTCATTGAAACCAAGGCCACCGAGACGGAAGCCGAAGCCGAAGAGGATGAAGAGGCGATCGGTGACGACAGTACAGAAGTTTTGTCGCTGGATGATGCCGATGATGAAGCGGCGGGTGCTGAAGAGGACAAGAACCTTCCTGATCTCGGTGACAATACGGACGATGAAGTTCTCGAAGACGATTCTGATGACGACACGTTCTTGCCGGATGATGATGAAGATGAAGGGGACGACGTCGCGGGCATTGTCGACATTTCAACAGACGACGATGACTAACGCGCTGGTAACGAAAGCCGCTTGAAAACATTCCATGACGGGTATACGACGCCCGTCACACCGCTTGGGTCAAACTAAACGGGGCCATAGCTCAGCTGGGAGAGCGCTTCGCTGGCAGCGAAGAGGTCAGGGGTTCGATTCCCCTTGGCTCCACCAAGCCCAATTCGCGAAAGCGAAATGGGCGACTTCTCCTCAAAACTTTCAGTAGCGGCAGACGTTTTGCGCATGCAAATACGTCGAGAGCGGCTTGCGTCTTGAAGTTAGGGCTTCTCGGCATTTGCGTTGCAATTGCCTGTCAGCCGCGTCTTGCTACGCAATGACTTGGGTTCGATTCCCCTTGGCTCCACCAAGCCCAATTCGCGAAAGCGAAATGGGCGACTTCTCCTCAAAACTTTCAGTAGCGGCAGACGTTTTGCGCATGCAAATACGTCGAGAGCGGCTTGCGTCTTGAAGTTAGGGCTTCTCGGCATTTGCGTTGCAATTGCCTGTCAGCTGCGTCTTGCTACGCAATGACTTGGGTTCGATTCCCCTTGGCTCCACCAAGCCCAATTCGCGAAAGCGAAATGGGCGTTTTAGAGCCGCATCCACTTATTAAGGGTACTGAACCCGTTCGACTGCTATGCAACCGCAGTGTGAGTTTTGCCACTATCCAGCCGTGACTGCATCTCGGCAATTGTATCATCAATCGTGACGGCCAAGGCATCAACGTCCGTTGCTTCCACACGCCCGATCTCCGCGCTGGTCTCGATTTTTGCCGCTAGTCCGGCAGCTCGTTGCGCGCCGGCGCTGGAGCACATGGATTTCAAGCTGTGCGCAAATGATTTGATCTCTGAGACACCGTTGCCATCATTTATCGCCTTTTGAAGCTCGACCAGCCCGTCTTTGGCGTTGGCCATAAAGAGTGGGAAAACCCGCTCTGTAACATCTTCGCCGGTCGCACCTTTGATGGAAGCAAACATGGACATGGTCTCAGGTGAAAGAAGCGGTTCGGATGCGGATTTCGCTGAAACGGGCGAAAGTGCGGCGATGATCGGTGGTTCATCGACTAAGCCCTCTTTGGCAATGGATAATTGCGCTTTCAGTTCCTCTAGCTGAAACGGTTTGGCCACGTGAGCATCCATACCGGCCTCCCGCCAACGAGACCCATCCGCACTTGCCACGTTGGCAGTTAGCGCCACGATCCGCGCGTTTGAACTATTTCCGTCAGCGTTGTTTGGTAGTTCGCGAATAAGTCGGGTCGCTTCATAGCCATCCATTCCCGGCATAGAGCAGTCCATGAAGATGATGTCGTAGTCTTTGGCGCGAGCCAGTTCGACTGCGTCTTCGCCATTTTCTGCCAAATCGGTGCTTGTTCCCAGCGCCGCAAACGCATCAGTGATCACCTGGCGGTTAACGGGATTGTCGTCCACTGAGAGGATCCGTAGCGACGACCAATCATCTTGTTCCCGATCATCGACGCTTGTCTCTTGCGAGATAAACGGTGTCCAATCATTGTTTTCCAAAGATTGGAACATCGCGGCAATATCGTCTCGCGATAGTGGCAGCAAGAGGTGGGCCGATACGTCCGGCGTCTCGTCAAGGTCAGCGGCGGCCAAGGTCAGCGGTGCCAGCTTCACCACGGGGGCGCTATGTTGATGAGCATGCGCTGCCGTCTTTACACCACTTGTAGCGAGCACGAGATCAACATCAGCGCCATTGCAGTCGTCAATGGTGACCACATCACAGCCAAATCGTCTGAAAACGTCAACCAGCGCGCGTTCATGTAGAGCGCTGCCGGTCGCAACGCATATGCGGTTATTTGCCGGCGTTGGAATTGCTTGTGCTGGGGTTTCAACCGGCAAACTCAATGTCACAGTAAATGTCGTTCCAGCATTGACAACACTATCGACGGATATCGAACCGCCCATGCCCTCTGCGAGTTTCTTGCTGATTGTCAGACCAAGTCCTGTCCCGCCGAAGCGCCGGTTCGTAGACTGCTCAGCCTGCGAAAACGCTTCGAAAACCCGCCCAAGCTTGTCAGAAGCGATACCAATGCCCGTGTCTTGCACAGTAAGCGATAAAGCCTGCGTGCCGTCATCATTGTCAGTCTCTTGAACGAGCACCGTGACGGTGACACCGCCTGTTTGGGTGAATTTCAACGCGTTGTTGATCAGGTTGCCCAAAACTTGGTTGATGCGCGTTGGGTCGCCGATAAACTGTCTGGCAAGTTTGGGATCAACGATTGCTGTCAGATCCAACTCTTTTTCTGCTGCCCGACCGGAAAACAGGCTGATGGAATCTCGGATCACCGCTTCCAGATCGAATGGAATTTCTTCCAGTTCGAGATGGCCAGCTTCGATCTTGGACATGTCAAGCGTGTCATTGATGATATGCAAAAGCGCGTTGCCTGAGCGGCTGATAACTTCTGCAAAGTGGCGCTGGCGCGGCTGAAGGTTGGTTTTGGTCAACAGTTCAGCCATGACCATCAAGCCATTCATCGGCGTTCTGATTTCATGGCTCATTGTTGCCAGGAAGTCGCTCTTGGCTGCATTGGCCCGCTCAGCTTCTTCAACTGCTTGGTGCAACTGTGCCGTTCGTTCCCGAACTGTATTTTCGAGATTTTCCGAGTGCGCGCGCAGAGCGTCATTCTGTGCTGATATCGTATCAAAAGCGTCATTGAACGCGCCGGAAAGCACGCCGACTTCATCATTACGTTTAGCGTCAAAGCGGCGGCTCAAGTCCCCATCAGTCTTCAGATCGCGCAAGGCTGCCGACAGTCGGTTGAGCGGCTTGAGTGTTCGCGTGATGGTGACATGGGCCGCAAATGCCGTGATCAACGCGCCGGCAAGCGTAAATGCCAAGAGAAACTGCAGCCGATTGATGTAGGAGTCGCGCAGCCACTGTATGTCTGAATGTATCTCCAGAGTTCCAATCGTCTGGCCATTGGCCAAAACAGGGGCGGACGAGATAATCGTTTCGGCGCTGAGAAGAGCCCACAATGTTTTTTCGTTTGCGATGCCGTCGCGACCACCAAGCTGAATGCTGTTGCCAATTTCGGCGATGATGCGCTCATTAAGATCAGTCAGTTTTACAAAATTGGCATGGGGTATTTTCGAGACACCGCGAAGCACCTGATACGTGCTGCTCAAATCATCAGTCATCAATGGGTCACTGACAGCCGCTGAGAAAGCCCGTGCTGCATTTGTTACCCGCAGACGCTCGCCATCGACTGTCTTGCTGAAATCATTCAGTACAAAGGGAACGGTTACACCGCCAACGCATAGCAGTACCGCAGCGATCATCACGAGCGAAACACGAAAGCTGAGGCTTCTAAATCTCTTTCTGGTCGGTGTTCTGGACATCGCACGATGTTACATGTGCGCGGTTAAGAACTTACCAAAGCGCTGACGTTAATCATTGATTTGAAATGTTGATTTAGTCTCACTGCCCGGTGCGGGACTGGAAGAACATGAAAACGCTTATTCTCGATGATGACCAGATTTTCCTGACGGTGGCGAAGGCTGTTCTTGGTATGTCGAACATCACCGATGTAACGGCCACAATCGACCCGCAAGAGGCTCAGGCTTTGGTTGGTGGCGGAGAGGTCGAGCTGATTATTAGTGATCTCAATATGCCTGGTCACGACGGATTTGCGTTTCTAAAGGATCTGGCGGATGCCGCCTATGATGGGGCGCTGATCATCGCTTCGGGTGAAAATGACAGTATCCTGTCGTCCGCTCGCCAGATCGCGCGTCGCATGAAACTCAATATTGTGGGTACGATCAACAAGCCCATTAACGTAAAGTCATTCGAAGCACTCGTGGGTGAGGCGAGGGCGCAAGATACGAACGCAAAGCCAAGTAGCAAGAGCGGATTTACGCCCACTAGCGATGACTTAACACCAGCGCTCGTCTACCAGTTGCAGGTCAATACGTTTAGTGGCCGCATCAGTGGTACCGAAGCACTGTTACGGGCATTGGACCAAAATGGGCGCATGACCGGGCCATCAGTGTTACTCGCTCGGGCCGATACCCATCAGGCCGCGATGACATTCACTGAGCAGCTGTTAGAGCTGTTCTGCAAAGAGGTGGCGCAAATGCGCGCGAACGGATGCGATTGGCCGTTCTCATTCAACCTGGATGCGCGTCCGTTAGAGAACCCGACATTCCCAGCCATGTTGCGCGACAAGGTGAACAAGCATGGATTGTCACCCGATGACTTGGTGTTGGAGCTGACCGAGTCCCATTTGCCCGATGATCCAAGTATTCTGCTTTCTGCGATCGCACGTCTGCGCATGGCCGGCTTCCATATGGCCATGGATGACTTTAGCACCGGTGCCGCCAGTTTCGATATTTTGCGTGATGGCGCCTTTTCAGAGGTCAAGCTGGATATGGATTTGACGCGGTCTGCCAGCGAAGTGGAGGCTTCGCGTGCTTTCATTCGAAATTTGGCGGATATTGCCAATAGCTTGAAATTGCGCCTTGTCGCCGAAGGCATTGAAACAGAGTCTGAGCGCGCCTTGATGGAGTCGCTGGGCGTGCGCCATATGCAAGGATATCTTTTTGCAAAGCCAATAACCTCAGATCTGGTGCCTAGCGTTGCGAAGAACCTTAAAGACAAAATGATGGCCACGACAGGTTAAAGTGTCCACCAACTTGACGTTGGAAACCCTCCAAAACCCGCCTGCTTTGAGCTTTTACTTTAAGAGCTTGTCGCACGTTTGAATTTTGTGCAGAACGCCGAGCAGTCCCAAGTTGGCGATGGACGAAAGCGTCGTTAAAGCCTCATTGAAGCAGCAGACGAGCCAGCACAATAACGCATCACCCATTCTGGTTTTGTGTCATATGTCGATTATATAAACCGGGACGAACGGAGCAGAAAATGTCAGAAAAAGAAAAAGAGAAAAGTCCGGAAGATAAAAATCTATCGGATATTCTTTTTAAAAGCCGCACTATTTTTATAACCGGTACCATCGACGACAAAATTGCGACCCAGGCTTCCCAGCAACTCATTGCATTGGCCAGCAAGGGTGATGAGCCGATCAATCTTTATATCAGCTCACCTGGTGGCCATGTGGAATCAGGCGACATGGTTCACGACATGATCAAATTCATTCGCCCGACCGTGAGAACAATTGGCACGGGATGGGTTGCCAGCGCTGGTGCGCTCATTTTCGTCGGTGCAGAGAAGGAAAATCGCTTCTGCCTGCCCAACACCCGCTTTCTGCTTCACCAACCGGCCGGCGGTGTCGGCGGCAAGGCAGTCGAAATCGAGATTCAGGCACGCCAGATCCAAATCATGAAAGAGCGTTTTGAAAATCTGTTTGCCAAGGCAACAGGTCAGACGCCGGAACGTATTCGCGAAGATACAAAACGTGATTTCTGGATGACCACCGAAGAGGCTTTAGAATATGGCCTGTTGGGTAGCGTCATTTCCAGCATCGATCAGTTGCCAACTGAGTGATGGAGTGCGTTTTCCTAGCTTAGCAACAACGCGGGCATGGCGTTGGTCTGATAGGGGCTTGTTCGCTGGGAAATGCACAATTAGCGCTGCAGAGTTTCCGACTGGGGCTGCCCATTGCCCTGTCCCAGTTGGCCAAACACTCAGTAAGCACAGCATGCTTTTGGTTTGCAGCGACGCTTGGCATCAACGCCGTAGCGGTCGTTGGACTTGCCCTGGTCCCCGCCGGTTTTGCCGTACTGATAGCTTCCGGATTTTTTTCCAGCATATTCGCGGTCGCGGGTAATAAAAGCGAGCAATCGGTTTCTGGTCAAAGCCTGTGCGAGACGTTCTACGCATCGTGGGTCTGGCTCGCAGTGTTATCGCTGCCAATTTACGTCGTTAGCGCACTTATCACTAGTTTTATCGCCCATTCGCTATCGGGCCAAATAGACGTTCAGCTGTTTTATCAATTGAACCTGATCTTCATTTGCGGCGTGCCTGCACAGATAATCGCGGTTGTATGTTCAAACACGCTCCATCTTGTGAAACGGACCCGGTTTGAGCTGGGCACCACACTGGCTTCGCTTATAACGTTTATAACGGCGAACCTGTTGATCTTTGAAGTCGGCGTCAGCTTAAGCGAGCATCAATTACTCGATATGGCGCTTGCGCTACTGGGAACAAGATATGTTTCAGCCTTGGCCTTAATGGCCTATTTGGTCGTCGATCAAAAGATTGGATTGCCCACTGATCTACGCAGCTTGGCCTCTCCAAAACTGGCTGCAATGGCGCTTCTGGGTCTGCCATTGGCGTTAACCTGGGGATCAGAAGGTCTCTTCTACGTCATCTTGAACACGTTCTCAGCCTCGTTCGAAGCTGCTCAATTGGCGATTTATCAGTCTGCGTTGAACCTGTTCACACTGTGCTTCGTTTTTTTCATCGGCTTTTCAACATCGGCATCAATCGTCACCCGATATCATGAAGGTGCGCCTGTTTCGGTTTACAGCAGGATCAATGGCGTCATCGCTCTTAACGCTGCTATTGCAACGACGATATCAATTTTCATTTCTATTTTTGGCGATGAGATAGCAGAAATCTATATAAAAGACGCAAATACAGCTGAATTGATGGCCAGAGCAATCCTGTTTGTTGCGATATTGATGCCATTTGAAATGATCATACTCACAATACGCGCCATACTTCGTAATTTTGGTGACGTAATATTTCCTTCTTTATCAGTTATTGTTGCCAATTTTGCATTTGGTATTCCATGCGCCTATTTGTTCGGCGTAATCTACAACTGGCAATCATACGGGTTCTTGGCCGCCAGTGGTGCTACGGCGATTTTGACCCTGATCATTTTGGGGGCGCGCATGCATCGCTTTGTTCAACGTTTGGATCAGACATTTGGAGCCACAAGCCGTGGGCACCTAGTAAATGAATGACGATACCATCATAGTCATCGATATTGGCGCGGCTCAGTTTGAAAGTACGGTCAACACGTACGACGCTTTAACGGGTCATGCAGATTATCACGTTATTGCGTTTGAGCCTGATGAAGAAAAACATCGTGAGTTGAGCACGGCTTACGAAAACAAGCCGGGTTTTAAGGCTATAAAAGCTGCCTTGGGTGATGGCAGCACGCAAACGCTCAACATTTGCGCCCATCCGGGAAGATCATCGCTCCTCAAGCCGAACCTCGAACTCGCAAAGCTGTTTGATGGTTTTGCAGAACCAATGGCGATCGTTGATACATATGAAATCGACACGAAACGGCTCGATGATGTCTTGCCAGGCCAACGGGCCGATTACATCAAGATCGACACACAAGGCAGCGAACTGTCCATTTTGGAAAACGCACAAGCCATTTTGGAAGAATGCCTTGTTGTGGAGTGTGAAGTGGAGTTCATCCCGCAATATCAGGCCCAGCCTCTGTTTGCAGAGATAGAACAATTCTTCAGGGCACAAGGCTTCCAGTTTCACTCATTTGCCGGGTTCGGCACCCATCATGTCAAACCATATGAACCTGGCGGGAACCTTGAGGAATCTCGGCGCGAAGGGTGGATTTGGGCAGACGCGTTTTTCATCAAAGACCCTCTTGGATGGAGCGATCTTCCCGCGCCGAAACTGAGACGTCTGGCCACCATCTTGACCGCTTGCATGAAGGCGCATGACTATGCCGCTTTTGCTGAACAGGTTTTGCAGTCAGACGGTCACAAATAGAAATAGCTATCGTGGTCAAACGAAGAGACGGTAGACAAGAAATCCTGCCACTCCCGTTCTTTCAGTTCGCAAAGCACTTGCGATATATCCGGCCCAATAAACTGGGTCAGGTCTGAATGGTCGCGAAAGGCCCGTGTTGAGCGTTGAAGATCGGCAGGAATGGCAGGTACGTTGCCCTTGCCATCTTGATGCGCTGTCTTGAGACAAAAGAGTAGCGCAGAACACATCAAGTATGGGTTGGTGGCGCTGTCGGGTAGGCGATACTCGAGATAATCATCCATCAGTCTCATGCAAGCGCGTTTGTCCGCACTATCAAAAGTGTTTGTGGTGGGCGCGCCAAATTGGCCCGTTGATAGTCGGCGATAGGAGTTGATGGTTGGTGCTGCCAAAAACGCCAGAGCATCGTTGATGCTTTGAATGCTGATGGCCAGTTGTCTCAATGTCAGGCTGTTTTCGGTTCTTTTCGTGTTGGCAAAAGAGACATTGGTATGGAGTGCGTTTGCGGGCACGCCGTTTGCCGGTTGCGGCAGAAATGAAGCGGTGACGCCAAACTTCTGCGCATAGTGCTTGATAGCATGGCGGCTAAAGATGATCTGGTCACAAGCTCTCAGCGGTTCCGCAGGGCTGAATGAAAACTCAAACTGACCGGTGCCCTGCTCAAAATTGCTCGATGCAATCGAAATGCCGTTTTCAATCAAATTTCGCTCGATCGCTTGAAGCATATCATCAAAGGGCAGGCGCGATGCCGCATCATATGCCAGCTGCGCCTGGCATGGAGACAGGGTGAACTCCAATTCAAAGCCAATTGAAACCTCTAACCCATGATCACTATCAAGCTGTTTGACTTGATCCTTTAGCTGCCGTCGGACGTCGTACTTCATGCCAGCTTCCTCGATAAATCGCAGAAGCCGGATGTCATGGCCATCGATCTGAAACCCGGTTTCGGCATCGGTTTCAGCCAAACAATCGATGGGTAGAATGCCAGTAGGGTTCTGGCCAAGTTTGTTGGTCAGTGTTTGTGTAAGCGCCACCAGATTGCGCCTAACCGTAATAGGGTCTGTCAAAGGTGAGTTGCTATAAGTTCTTTTTTCCGCCGGTTGCCCCAGCAACGAAATCGACCAGAGAAGCATGCTAGAAATCTACAAATACATGAAGGACACTAATCCGGAATGAGCATCAGTTCATGCCGAGTTTGGCGGGTTTATCCTGAGCAATGGCTTGCTGCAAAAGGGACATGAAAGTCTCATTGGGGTTTATGTTGGAAGCAGTCAGCATTTGCGTGATTATGCTGTTTGGCCCGATGGTCCAAAAAAGCCCTGCTTCCAGAAAGAATGCGCGCCCGGTTGCAGTTTCAATGCGAAAATCAAACAGCGAATAATGTCGGCAGCCAAGCGCCAGATGCGCTTTTCTTGAAAAGTCGACAAGTTCATCGCGAACTTCATTATCGAGCGAGGCGGGACACTGTGTTGCAATATATCCGGCAACAGGCTCTTCAAGCGCCTTGCCATGAATGTCGAAGCTTATCTTGTCATCGGAATGCCGGATTGGGTGTTGTTCATTGACCAGATATTCTTTGATGGATGGCACAAAAATTCCATCCTCAGTTTCGACAACCGCAACCCGTACTTCTCTACCCGCGATATAGTCTTCGATCAGAACCTCGCTGTCGTAGGCAAAAGCTTGATCCAGTGCATGGTCAAGGTGAGCCTCATCATGCACCAAGCTTAGACCCAAAGAATTGTCTTCGCAGTTCGGTTTTACGATCTTTGGAAAGGCAAACGCATATTGATCCGCTTCTGACTTGCTCCGAAGCAACAGTCCGTTCGGGACACGCACGCCATTAGCGCTGACCAACTCACGTGTGTGATGCTTATCCATTGAGATCGAGTTTGATGAGGCAGTTGGCCCGAAAACCGGTATCTTCAAAATGTCCTCAAAGAGTGAGCGGAACGCCGTCATGCCCGCCCGGCAGAACATATACGGTACGACAATATCAATCGGAGGCAGCCGCTCTAAAAACTGCGGCAGAGTGAGAGCGGACCCAAGATTTTCAAGATCCGATCCAAGGCGCCAAGTGCCGTCTGGATAGGCAACGCCGAAGATGTTGCTGGTGCCTGCTTGTATTACCGTCTCTTCTGCAAAGGATATGGACTGGCTCACGTAAAAATCCGATGAGTTTGAACCCGCCAAATGCAACACAGAAACTTCATGCGTTCGATCCATATGCCCAAAAACCTTTTTGTTAGGGGTTTAAGTTCAAGGGTTCGTCACGTTTGGTATTGATCTGCAAACACCTGCATTTCAGAGAATAGCTCGGCGCCAAAGTCAGTAAACTTGGCATGTTTTTGCAGCGTCTCGATGCAATCATCGAACTTCTCGCGGAAGCTGGCTGGGTTCTTTTTGTTGTTATAGGCAGTCGAAATAGGATGACGCGCTGGGTCATAGCTGCCATTTTCATTAAGCATCGAAATACCGCGCATCGTCCGCGCAAGCACAAAAGCTGCATGAAGTATCCCGCTTAGCGGCCTTGGTTCTTGGCGAAGCGGAGAAGCATAGGTGCCGCTATCTTCGTTTTCGATGAGCTCATGTTCCGACCAAATGTAGTTCAGGTGCTGATGGGCGGCCTCATGCACCAGATTCTCATAATAGCGGGTCCAGTTCTGGCCGGGCTTCAAATGGCTCATCCGCACAATGCCCATCGAGTTAACTGAAGAGGCCGCGTTCATTGTGTCCGAATGAACGAGAAGGACATCGGTTACATAGATCGATAGTTCGTCATAAAGCGTGGGATCGCTTTCTTTCAGCCAATCCAGAGCTTCGTTGGTTGCATCGACGGATTGTTGGCAGCTTACCCCATCCAAACGGCTTGCATCGAGCGGTGCGCCATAGGTGGACAGAAAGCTCTTGTTGCTGACACGCATGTAGGCATCGTGATTGTATTGCTCGTCTACTGAAGCAAAAAGCCCTGACACATGAGGGCGATCTGTGCGTTTCAGTGAGCGATTGACGTGGCTGAGGCATGTCAGTGCAGCAGCCTTTTCATCGCTTTTCAGGTGCGACACGCAATCATGATAGTGTATATGCAGGAAACCACTGATCTTATCTTCTGCGACCAATTCAATGCCGTCATCTGTTTGGTCAGCATCATCACGCGCCAGTTCTGACAAATAGCCAATACTACCGAGTATTTTGCCGTTTATGTTCGTTCTTAACTGCGTTGCGTCACTTTCATTAGGTGAAACCAGATCTACTGCGTCCATAATTGCCTCGCTGGATTGTCTAATCTTTGCAAGTCAAGGTGGGGGCTGCAGCGCAGCCCCCACCGGAAGTCGATTTAGTTTGATTGGTCAGCGATTGGCTTTACACCTTTTTCGGAGTAGCCGAAAAGTTTGCTCTCATCGATTTTCTTATCTGTCATGATAATCTCCTTTAAGTGACGGGCGGGATAGCCCACGAAATTAACTCTTAGAAATTCGATTTAATCAACTGAAAAACTGTATGATATGAGACGAAATTATTTATAGAATTGTTATTGAATATAAAAAACCTCTATATATTAAGGAGATATGATAAATGACAGCAGAATTAAATTCACGAAACAGCAATAATTATTTCTATTAATAAAAATTGATATTCGTAATCTGGTCTGAAATTTCTTATCAAGCGACCTTATACTCCCGTCATTGCGGTCCACGTCAACTGTTTGATTGGCGCATCACTTTTAAGAAGGCAGCTTTGGTGCAGTCGTGTCAACTTTTGGGGTGATGTTTGCTCTCAACCAGTTGGTTGCAGCCGATGAGCTGCTGCGTGTTTGCCGACCGGATGGTAAAATCGGCATACCAATTGGATGCCCGATGGCTTTATTGGTCGTCTGTTCCGTGTCCTCGGTGGGTTTGTACCGCCGCCCGCAGGCGTAAAGCTCCCTGCAAGATGGGGCGGTGAAATATGGCTCAATACAAGTTTCAGCAGAGCAAACCGCATCTCGGTCGCAGCACGACAGTTCAAGTTTTGCTACCGGTCATCGGAGCATTTTGTTGATGCATTTCGCACACTTTATGGCCCGGTGCATAAGGCATTCCTTTCGCTTGAAAAGGACCAACAGGCGGAACAGTCAGTGCATTTGTCGCTGCGCCCGCGCCTTCGAGACATTTTGACCAGAAGTTTGCGGCCCGGATCAGATCACGCGCTGGGCGATCACTGATGTTAAGTGCCAAAGAACCACACGCACCGCATGGTCTAGAGATTGTGCATCGACTGCGCGGTATTCAAATGGTTCACACGCGTCCGGTTTATGACGTTTGTCCCTATGATGTGACCATCTTGGGAGGTGATGATTCACTGGACATGTTGGCGCTGGCGAAACTGACAAAGCCGGTGCCTTTTGAGAGACAAACACATATGCTCGGTGAGTTCATCGGCGTTCGCGTTGACGGAAAATTGGTTGCAATGGCAGGGCAGCGAATGGCCTTTCCTGGATGCACTGAAATCAGTGCCGTCTGCGTTCACCCTGACCATCAGGGCCGCGGCTATGCGCGCGCGCTGGTGACAGTAATGACACGTAGACTGGAGCGATGTGGTATCACACCATTTCTGCATATATACATCGAAAACGAGAAGGCGATTGGCTTATACCAACATCTTGGATTTGACATCCGGTGTCAGATAACCATCGCTAAACTAGCTTAGTCTGCAGCATATCAAACAGTGCTATCAGGCGCCAAATCTGGCCGCCTTCAAATTTTCCAAGCGATCGACGAAGCGGGCATCAGTCCGATCATTTTCGTTAACCGGCGCCATATCGCCAATAGACGCGATCGTCTTGATAAGAACATCGTCATATGTCGTCTTCGAATACAGGGACTCTTTACAAATCGATATTGGTAAAAGCGCACTCTCGAGAACTGTAACGCGCCCCTGAAAACGTTACTCAGGTGTTGTCCAGTATCCGCCAATGACTTCGAGAAAGTCTCGCTTTACGGCCCCTCTCTGTCCAAGCAGCCGGTCTTGATTTGGCGTTGTGCCATAGACCGGCATGCCTGGCATCAAAACCCGCAATTTGACTTGCAGTGCCTGCCCAACTGTTTTCCACTGCCGCCCTCTGCCCGATCCAACGAATAAGCCACTTGCGATGCAACGCTGGTGAAGAAGTGATCGGCATAAGGCAGGAAGGATAAATCATCGTCTGTGACAGTTGCATGGATAGTTTTCACGGTTCAGGCCTCCTCGACTTTTCCATAGCCGAGCAGGCTTGGGATTTCGAAACACCACAGAAAGATGTGGTCGAACTGCATAAATGGCGTTGATGGATGCATTAGACCGGATTGAACACCTTTAATCTCAACGCGCGGCACAAACGGTGGCGGCGTTTGTGTCAGCGGCAGGAAACCCGAGGTCGACGCTGCAAGTCCCAATTCATTTGAGGTTGCCGAAGTAGGGTCGCCCTGAATATATGCGAAGCCCGGTGCCGGCGAGCCATCAAAAAAGAAGTCGGATGTTGTGGCGAATTCAAAACCTGCTGGTGTACGGCTGATTGTGAAGCCGCCTGTCATTTCATGCCCAGGACCGGCGGTAAACGTACCCTTTGAAACCAACATGATCGGTTCCTTTCTGATAGTGTTGAATTGATAAGCTTTATGTTCCCGCTTGAACGACCTGACCTTCTGGAACACTGTCGCGAAATGCGTTTTTGATCACCTGGTGGAACCGGTCTGCTCCGCCCGCTAGCAAGAGCGTTGATAAAAAGAGATCCGTGCGCTGAAAAAGTAGCTTGTTTTCATTGTCGGTTGGCAAAGCGATGCCCATGGCCGGCGTGATCCATTCAAGAATGCGAAATCCAACCCAAGCGACAGATAAGGCAAGCGCGAGACAAAAGATTTGTGAAACGATAAATCGCGTGCGCTTGGTGGCTTCCATCAATCCCTCCGTCGGGTGATCGGCCGCATGGGTCTTGCGACCGAATGCGATGTTGATGATCACCATGCAGGCTTGCTCAATGAGCGCGACGATAATCAAAAACGCGGAAAAGAAGACGAGCAGGTTTTCCGCACGTGGGTTGAGCGCTTCTGTGATGCTGAGACTATCGGGCTCAGCAGGAACAACGATCCAGCCCAAAGCCAGCAGGATTACTGAGCCAAAGCCGAACGCCTGCCATCCGGTTAGTTTAGATGAGTTGTTTGCTTGTGGTGTTAGAACCGTTGCCGGGTTGGCAGCCGCCTGTTGCGTTGGTGCAGGTGCAGGTGCTGGTGTAGGAGTTGGATTGGTCATGAGTTTGCCCCTCTTGAGTTCCCAAAATTTTCCTTGTCTGTAAGCCTCTCTCTGCTCCGAGGTGCCAGTAACTTGAGGTCATTCAGTACGGCCTTTATGTCCTCGCTCGCGCGCTGGCTTACCGATTTTGTTTGCAGATGGTCGGCGATGGCTCGTGCAAACCTTGGCGGCGCCATGCTTGTGCCATTAAGCGCGACTTTGGTGCTTGAAAGCGTACCAGATGCCAAGATGTTTGGCAGCACCCGCGATGTTTCAACAATTGTACTTGCGTCAATTTTGCCTATCGGCGGCTTGCCAGCGGGGTCTGTTAAACCAGCGTAAGGAACCTCCACATCTTGCTTGTTCGACGAAGCGTCCGGATCACCGCGAAGACCGCTTACGATCACTGCATCGATATTGATCCCTTCAGGTTCGTTTTCTTCAGGCGCATGGGTCGCGAGGCCTGATAAAGTGCCCGCTTCACGAACATGGCTTCTTTTAGGGATGGGTGGAGCTTCCCTGTCTTTGACTGGAAGATCGTTGCCAGTTTCAAAGTAGGCCTGCCTTGCTGTCAGCCGTGTTGTGCCGGGCGTATCGTCTCGTTGCACCCAGGCACGAATTTCGCCTTTATTGTCTTTGGTGGTCGCAAAGGCTTGGATCCGCCAGGTGCCATGCGGTGCAGGTGCGCGTGAAGTTTCCAGACCCACTGTATCGGTTGGCGCGATGGCAAGAAGCACGCGGTATGTTAGGGGCGGATCTTCGAGCTGGCGCTTCAGGAAGTTATTGGGTTCGTCGACAGCCAAACGGGCGACGACGTCTCCGCCACTTTTTAGAACAAAGGAACTTGCGCTTTTCTTATCGCTTTCGTTCTCAGACGGTGGCTCATTTATGTCTGTTTCTCCTTGCTCGCCGCTTAAACCGCCAATTCCAGTTATTGGTAAGTTTTGAGAAAATGCCTTTAGCCCATCAAGGAACGAGATACTTTGCGATGAAATTACAAATGGGCTTGGTGAACTGATGCTACTCGGTGGCGTGACGCTTAGGAAAGCGCCTTCGAAACCATCGGGAAACCAAATCTCGACGTAAGAACTGGTTTGATCGCCGGGCTGGACGCGTAAACCCACATCGAGTTCGTGAATCTTACCGTCTTCTGACAGTTTGCTCTTTGCATGCCCTTTAGCCAGACGGCCATTGCCGGAAGGAAATATACGAACGGCAGGCGCGCCAAGTGCCGGATCGTCAGAGCCGAGTAGCTTAGCTGTATCCTCCCTATATTTCCTCGCCTGGGCACGCAGAATACGCTCAAGCACAAAACGACCATTGCGCGGCCCGCCACCAAACCCGAAAGAAAACGGCAGGACGACCGGGATTGGTTGATTCAACGCCTTTGAGATCGCAAGCGCTCGGCTGAATACAAATTGGGCCGCTGTTTTCACAAATGAGGTCAGCGTCAGGCCGGAAGCATCCTGGACTGCAATTGAGGGGAGTTGCACCGCAATGATCCGTCGATGAAGGCCGGCAGGGTCGTCGGGTTCGTAGCCAGCCGCAAGATCAGCAATATGTGTGCCATGGGTCGCACGCAAACGAAGTGCACTTGGTCGGTGGCTTCCTGGCTTGCCGACCAGTTCCAGCGCTTCCATTGCCAAAACATCGTCGCCGCCAGCATTCTCTATGGCAGTTTCGATGTGCTTTCGGTTCCATTCTTTGCCATAGGGAACGGTGTTTGCTGCCTTCGCCGATCCATCCTGCACCCAAAGATATTCTACTCGCGAACCAAACTTGCCGGATCGAAATCGACGGTTCACAGCATTTATGCCGTCATCAATTACGCCGATGATGATAATTTGGTTGCTGTCGAGGCTATCATCAGCGGTATGAGTCACTGCTTGTTTGTCATCGTAATCAGGAGAGACAGATGCAGCCGTCAGCGGTACGCGAGTGACGAATTCAAGTTTTTCCTGTGCCGCGCTACCCTCTGTACTGGAGATTGCGTTTTCAGCGTTTGTTCCGCTAAGGGCGCTTGATGGCTGATCCTCGTTTTCGCTCAGTAGGCTAACGTTGGGAATATCTTCCAACGTTTCCAGCCTGTCGACATAGCTGCTGCTTCGGGCTGCCTTGGGCTGCCGCTGAGACAGTTCAAAACTCTTGCCTTCGAAAAGGTTCCACTGACTGTACACATCGCGAATTTGGACGGTTTCAGTTTTAGGATTGCCATTATTGGTTACTTTGCCAACATCGAGACTATAGACCGCTGGCAGGGTTTGCTTGTCCTCGACTTCCCATTTCAAGCCTGAATTGCTGTGCTCACTCATTAGCCCACCTCCGCCCGTGCTCGGGTCCAAAGCCATGCAAGCGAGTCACTTGTTTCCAGATCTGTCAGCGCCTTGTCAGCAAGTTGAACGGCACCCTCAACCGCCTTGTTTTGCTTTAACGGATTGAACTTCTCGTCCGGTGGCACATTAGCGCCATCGACTACATCATAGCTCGCGGGATTGAAGCTGATATGGGTTTCAGCAGTCTGAGTACCATCGTCGTTTACAATGGCGGTCGCGTTCCGCTGGATGGCCTCATCAATTTGGAAAGTTGCCGGCTGAATGGAATGCTCTTGACCGGCAAGGGCGACGATCATTTGCCCAAGGTTAAGACCAAGCATGGCGCCGGCTATAGAATCGACAGGGTAATGCACACCAGCGACTGTGCGATTGACCGCAATGCGCGCCGCTTGGCGCATGAGCATTTTCGTCAGATCGCTATCGTGATTCATCACAGAAGCCAGGACAACTGCTGCGGTGAACGCCTCGGTAGCGTGCCCCGATGGCAGTGCAGAGTGGCCCGGTGTCGGAATGACCGGCTGAATCTGGGGCGAAAAAGCATCCGGGCGTGGGCAGGCCAAAATATGCTTCACCGACAGAACGACATGGCTAGCTACACCCAGCGCCAGATCAAGTAGCTCATGCGTGAAACGTGCGATTGATGGCGATAAGCCAGCCACACTAGACATGTAAGCTGTCGGATACCCAACTTGCGAGAGAACTTCGGCCATTCTGTCGGCTCGCAAATCTGCATACTCATGGACTTGTTCCAGTTGCCGTTGGAAAAATTCGTCGTTCGGGCGATGAAAGCCAGCAATCGTATGATAGGTGACAGCCATCGCATTCGCATCGCCCATGGGCGGTTTATCGCGAATGAGAACGGAAGCGTCGGGCCCATTTTCACTCGAAACCACTGCCAGACGCGTCACCACATCGGTCAGTAAAACGTGCATTCGGATGGTCTGTGACCAATGTGCCAGATTGCCGGGATCATTGACGCTACGATCCTGCGGCGTTCGGTTTCCGCCCTTCCACACACCAACGATGCCGTCGCGTGCAAAGAGCAGCCCAGTAGCGGATGTGCCGTCATAGGAACCGGCGGTTGGTCTCGTTCCGAGCGCCGCGACAGTCGTGCCTGTGGTGCCGGTAGTCCCCGTTGTCCCTGTGGTCCCGGTTGTGCCGGTGGTCCCCGTGGTTCCGGTCGTACCTGTAGTGCCAGTTAAAGAACTCATTATAGCCCCCATAGTGTTGGATGAATTATAGTTAAGGCGCCGATATCAATCAGATCGGAAGGCCTGCGTCCGCCAGAGCCTTGCCCCATTTCTGTCCGATCTCCAGCTGTCCGGCAGGGTGGGCCGCCAGGTAGGAAGTGACCGTCAGACTTGGTTCAAGGTGACGCAGCTTTTGAAGTGCCGCGCGTGCGCCGGCACTGTCCCCCATCAGCTGACAAGTGATCGCCAATCCACGCAGTGAAGATGTGTGGCGTGGGTTGGCCTCTATGGACCGCTCAACGATTGAGCGCGCTTCAAAGTATCGGTCCGCTGCAATATATGCGGTGGCACGCAATCCCTCATAGAAATACTCCTGAGGATCGCGCGGCGACAAAGAAACGGCCCGTTCTGCCAACTCAATCGCCTTTTCACCATTGCCACTGAAGGAACAAAGACGCGAGTGCATGAGATGCGCCATTGCGTTATTTGGATCGATACTCTCAGCGTCCTCAAAACGTTCATATGCCGTATCAAATCCACTCGCATCATGGCTGCGTGCCATGCCATCAATAGTCAGGGATATTGGACATTCCGGATCGATTGCGAGCGCTTGCCCCGTCTCATTCAACGCCTTTTTGACATCATCTCCATCGGCTGACCCCAGGCCTTGCGATAGTCTGAGAAGATACCACATCCCCAACCAAGCACGCAGAGGAGCACGGTCGGTATGGCGTGCCGCCAGTTGCTCTAACAAATGCCGGGAAGTTGAGAATGTCTGGAGGCGATGCTGGTGCATGTGAGAAAGTGCCGCCATGAACAGCGCGTGGCTTTCAACCTCCGGCAAAGGCTGCGATCGGGCCAACTCCACTGATGCTTTCAGCACACCGGACCCAATGCGATGGGCTATTTCCGCCATGACCGCAGAATTGTCTTGTAGCAGGGATGAAAGATTTTCCTCCATCGGAATGGACCAAACAAGACGACCGCTTGTAACTTCGATGAAGTCGACATCCAGCCTGAAACGGCCGTTCTTGGATGATACCGTGCCCGTGGCCAAATAGTTGGCGTCCAGTGCGCTACTTACGGTTCGCAGATCGAGCGAAGGGCCTGCAAACTGCCTGCTGGAGAGGTGCGAGATGACGTCAAAGCTGCGATTCCTGGATAGTATACGCAAAACCTCTTGAGCGATCAGATCGCTTAAATGCTTATCGGCGTCATTATTATGCTTTGCCAAAAAGGGTACGATGGAGATACGCGGGCGTAGATTACCAAACCTGTCTGCTTCGCCTGACAGAGACCGTGTTTCCAGCGTTTCAAGAGCTCTGTTATACCATGCCCGCATCGGCGTATCAGTTAGTTCCACACCTTCGAGAAGGCGTCCTTGAGACGGATCGCACACAAGCCGAAAACGTCCGGGCTTCAATCCAACTTCGTATCGGTCAATGTAAAAGATTTCTTCGAAGTTTTCGCCAAATCGACGCCTTAGCGATGAAAGGCATTGCCGCAAACTGTCGGAACCTTGTTCTTTGTCGACACGTGACCAGAGCGTTTCGCGCAACCAATTGCGGCTGTGACGATGCCCCGGTGCCAGCGCCAGCATTGCCAGCAAGATTTTGTGCTTTTCGCCGCTGATATTGATGACTTCACCGTCTTCAAACCGGCATAGAAACGGACCTGTTATGCGCAGCTCCAGTATTTTTGTGCCCCCGCCCAACATGGCTAACGAACTCCCACTACCCAACATTCAGGAGTGTTGCGCGTAACTTCTCCGTTGGAAATATCTTTCACGATCTTTTCATGATGCTTCATGCTTTCCGGCATCTACAATGCGAAAAATGAAGCTCTATTGATGGTGTTTACAGGATGAGAGAAACCCTTGCGCAGAATAGGGCCACTTTGGGCAGCGTTCGCGATGTCAATGACTTTTGCGTTTTTTGGGTGAAAATTAGAGAACTAGCCGATCCAGAGAATTGGGCTTTACTCAACAAAAAAGAACAAGAAAAAATGCTGCATTACATGAAGTATTTATCAGATGTAGGATGCAAGGATGACTAGAATGAATATAGATTCATGATTTATTCATTCGGAGAACTTTGCAGCTATTGTTAGCGTTGCTCCAACAAATAGGAGCGTCAAAGATGAGCAAGCCCATATTGAAAACAACTGTTAGCCCGCTTCGCCCTGGCGCTGAAGAGGTCAGGGTAAATGCACTTGCGTTGACACAGCCTCAACGCGAGCAGCAGGACAATGGTGAACGTCCTACGCTTGGGGAGCCCTATCCGACCAGTTTTACCAAGGGGCTTCCGCACGATGTCAATGGCATCGTTAAGCACGGGACTTTTGAGACTTTTTTTGCCGCAATTAAACAGCAGGACACCGACTTCGACGTACCTCTTGGCCCGCAAAGCGGGAAGTTCTTTACAAAGCCAGCGGAAAGTGATGCGGCCAGTATAGGTATGACAGAATGGGAAGTTCGAGGCTGGGAAAGCCCGCTAGCTGGGCATGCATTTGACCTGCAAGGACCGGATGCTGACTCCGTTGCCATGGCACCAGCACCCCGGCTTGGTTCTGATGAACTCGCAGCAGAAATGGCAGAAGTCTACGCGATGGCGATACTTCGCGACACCAGTTTTGAAGATATTCGTCAGGGCAAGGGCGTGACTGATAAAGTCGTCGGTGCTTTGGCCGCTATGCCTTGGTTCGACCCGAAAAAAACGCCCGTTGACTATCAAGGCGGCGAAATCTCAGGTTATTCAAAGGCGCGTCGTGATCGTACGGTCAAACAAGGTTGGCCAGACAAACCAGAACGCAATTTGACGAAGATGCCGCTGGACAGTCACAATCTATTTCGCGGGTCAACGCCGGGCGAACTCGAAGGGCCATACATTTCGCAGTTTCTTTTGCAGGGTAGCCGCGCTGGCGTGGTTGTTCCAACCGCTGATGGCGGGTTTCGGAATGCTGAGCCGAAAGATGGCTATATTGTTTACGGCCCACAGCGCATTGATCAACGCGTTCGTGTGCAGGAAGCGGGTGTAGATTACATGCAGCACTGGGACGAGTGGTTGGATGTGCAAAATGGAGCGCAAACATCTGGCATTCAGGCATTTGAAGAAAAAGATACGCCGCTGCGTTTTATTCATTCTCCGCGTGATTTGGCTAGCTATGTGCATGTTGACGCCCTCTATCAGGCATATCTGAACGCTTGCCTGTTGCTCCTGAGCGCAAACGCAAAAGGAGATCGCGGATTACCAGAGCCAAATGATCGAGATGGTCCGCCGGAAACACGGACCAGAACGCCTTTTGCGCTGTTTGGCGGGCCACACATTCTCACGCTTGTCACCGAAGGTGCAACGCGCGCCCTGAAAGCCGTGCGTCGTCAGAAATACAATGTGCACTGCCGTGCTCGCCCCGAGGCGTTGGGAGGTGTTGCGACTCTCGTGGAAGCGGATCGGGGAGAGGTTCTCGGCGACGCTGGTAGCGCTGCCGCGCAAGAGCATTTGGCACGCCTAAAAACTGCTAAATATATATTTCAAAAAATCAAGGAAATGAACTACCGGCCGCCGCGCCGCACTTTGGAAAACAACACAGCTGGAAACCCTGAATTGCCCGACGTTAGCAAAGCAAACCTGTTGCTTCCTATGGCTTTCCCGGAAGGCTCTCCCATGCACCCAGCCTATGGCGCCGGCCATGCGACGGTCGCAGGCACATGTACGACCATCCTCAAGGCATTCTTCGAGATGTATGCAGATGGAAACCCGACCGAGTTGCTTGCAATGAAAGATGTCGGAAACAAGAAAGCAGGTAAGGGTCCGCTTGCTGATGTGTTCGTTGCTGGCGGTAACGGTTTGGAGCTTCAGCTGTATACTGGCCCCTCAAAGGATACTCTCACCTTGGCGGGCGAACTCAATAAATTGGCGGCCAATATCTCTATCGGGCGCAACATGGCTGGGGTTCATTACTATTCAGATTACTACGATAGTATCCGCATGGGCGAACGCATCGCGATTGGCATCCTTGAAGAGCAAATGGGCACATATGGCGAGCCAATATCGATGACCTTGCCGAGCTTTGATGATGAAGTGCTTGAACTAGCGGCCGACGGACGAGGCAGCACCACACTCTCGGTCAACGGAAAGTCCGGAGCAGCCTTGCGTGAAAGATGGTATGCACGTCATGCACCTGCTGAACAAACCGAACAAACATTAGCTGAGACGAGGATCGCAAGCGACACCAGCAAGATATAATCAGGCGGTGGGCTGCGGTTCGATTTCTATCGTTTAAGATAAAGACCGCAGCACTGAATATTGGGTGGGCGTCAACAGTTTTGGTATATTGAGAAGAGATTTGGTGCAGAAGAGGACTCACAAAGTTCCGATAAACTAATGATTGCAGTAAGTTATCTGAACGTTGAATTGCTCAATACCCAGATCATTACCCAAAAAGAAATGCGTTTCGAAGGTTTGGGTCCAAATAGAGCACCATATGGCCAAACGTTACCCCTCAGACCTTCAATATCAGCCAGTCGCAAGCAAACTCATCTCAAGCGAATTGCCTCAAAATCCCTCATACTCCCAAGAGCCGAATTTTGACAGCTTTGGCGCAATTTCCTCCCAGCTCTCACCATGTGTTCGTTCACAGAGATCGGTTATTAAGTTCAGGACTCATTGAATCCACCATATAACGATTGTTGCGATGGTGATTGCGGCCATGAAGACATCGGCTCTGCGATCATATCGGGTGGCGATGCGCCGCCAGTCTTTGAGCCGCCCGAACATATTCTCGATCTTATGGCGTTGTTTGTATTGGATTTTGCAGAATTCAGCAGGGGCCTTCCGACCTTTGCGCGGCGGAATGCAGGATTTGATCCCTTTGGCTTCAAGCGCAGCGCGGTATTCATCTGAATCGTATCCCTTGTCCGCGATCATGGTCGCACTGCCGCCGTCATGCAGCGCCGGGTACAGGATTTTAGCTCCCACATGATCGGAAACCTGTCCGGCCGTTAGACACATCGCGATGGGCCGGCCTTCGCCATCGCAAAC
>JBCBDX010000004.1:0-261811 GCA_038529265.1 Pseudomonadota bacterium | reverse complement strand
CTTCTGTCCGACTTCAACTCTTCACGCACAGCTGACAGCCGCTAAGGCCGAAACGTGAAGAATATGACTGGCTGGGCCGCTTGACTGCCTCCCCAAAGACCTCCCCGCTCAAAGCGGCCTCGCCCCGTCAAAGCAAAAAGCCACCTCGCTCCATTCGGAGCAGGTGGTTTTTTCGTTTATTCGGCCTAGGTTCATCCCACGCACGTTAAGGATGTAGTAGTAAATCCCATTGCGTGGGAGTTGATCCCATGTTACCCCATTATCGGACAAATGTGTTTGGCGAAGGCTGTGAGCATGGGACGGGCCACAAGCTGGACGGGGCGCTTGGAGTATTTGCGTGGAGCGGTTTCTGTCGAATGGGATCAATCGGGTGGATGCGAAGGGTCGCGTCTCCGTGCCTGCCCATTTCCGCACAGCGCTGGCCGCCAAGGGTTTGAGCGAACTTTACGCGCTACAATCGCTCGACATGCCTGCCGTCGATGTTGGTGGTCTGGATCGCCTCGAACGCATGGAAGCGCGGATGGCGCAGGACGACCCGTTTTTGGCCGGTACCGACGATATGTCTCTTTATTTCCATGGCGATGGCGCGTTCCTGAAACTCGACTCCGGTGGACGCATCACGATCAGCGACTTCATTCGCGAGCATACGGGCATCAAGGACGAGGTTCACTTCGTCGGCCGCGGCGATTTCTTCCAAATGTGGGCACCGGACCGTTTTGCTTCGTTCCGCGAAGAAGTTCGCTCGCGACTGCGTGCACAGCGTGTGCAAGGGAAGGCATCTTGAACGACGGTGAGCCGCATATTCCTGTGATGCTGAGTGAAGTGATCACCGCGCTCGGTGATGACCTGGCCGATAAGCGGATCGTCGATGGCACCTTCGGTGCCGGTGGCTACACACGCGCATTTTTGGGCCGTGGCGCTCATGTCGAAGCATTTGATCGCGATCCGTCGGCCCGGCAAGCAGCAGCACATGTTGCGGACGAATATGGAGATCGCTTCAGCTTCCATGCGCTACCCTTTTCGCTGATGGCGGAGTTTGTTGACCCTTCCAGCGTTGACGCAGTTGTCTTGGATGTTGGTGTGTCTTCCATGCAGTTGGATCAGGCTGAGCGTGGTTTCTCGTTTATGCGTGACGGGCCTCTGGACATGCGCATGGCCCAGTCGGGACCGACCGCCGCTGACGTTATCAATACCTATTCAGTCTCTGACTTGATCAGGATCATCGGCATTCTGGGCGAGGATCGGAATGCACCGCGTATTTCCCGTGCTATCGTCGATGCACGACAGGAAGCGCCGTTTTCAACGACCAAGGAACTGGTCGCTGTCGTTGAGCGTGCAGCACCGAAGCGCGGCAAAGACAAAATTCATCCTGCAACGCGGACATTTCAAGGGCTGAGAATTTTCGTCAATGATGAGCTTCGCGAGTTGGCGCGGGCTCTATTTGCTGCAGAGCGCATTTTAAAGGAGGGTGGACGACTTGTTATTGTCTCTTTCCATTCGCTGGAAGACCGGATCGTCAAACAGTATTTTGCCGATCGTATGGGCGATGCACCGCGCTCACGTCACCTGCCGATGACCGAACCGCGACCAGCAATCTATGCTTCGATTGGCAAGGCGGTGGTCGCTGCAAGTGATGTGGAGGTGGCGAACAACCCGCGCGCGCGCTCTGCCAAGCTGCGTGCTGGTGGCCGCACGAGCGCTATGCCACGCGAGGAAGATTTTTCCATATTCAAGCTGCCCAATCTGCCTTGGATTGATGCGCGCCGCATTCAACCGCTACCCGTTGATGGAGCATACTGACCCATGTTGCGACTGATGAATTTTGCACTGATTGCAGTGGTCATCGCTATGGCGACATGGACCTATCAGATCAAACATCAGGCTGATGAAAAGCTAGCTGAGATCAAGCAGCTGGAACGTCAGATAGCGCGTGAGCGCGAAACCATCGAGCTGCTACAGGCTGAATGGGCGTTTCTGTCCAATCCTGCTCGTTTGCAGTCATTGATTGAGACTTATGCCGATGAATTGAATTTGCAGGCAACAAGCACCGATCAGCTGATTTCACCTTCGGAACTGCCGGGCCGGCCGGTGTTTGAACCTGGCGACGCGGTTGGCGACATTATCGCTGGCGAAATCGATAGCGCTCTTGCCACCGGTAGCGTCAGCGAAGGTGATCAATAGATGGCTTATGCTTCCAACTACAAAAAACATAATGGCAATGCTGTATCCGGCGCAGTAACCGGGCGCTTGGCACGCGGGCGTGTTGGCGTGGCGATTGCCTGTTTTGTCGCTGCTTATGCAATCATGGGCGCCCGCTTGGTGCAGTATGGGATCGCAGATGTTGACAGCGGCACACAGTTTGCGGCGGCCAACGAGACACTGGCGGCGCGTCCCGACATTGTGGATCGGCGCGGTGCCATTCTTGCCAAGGACATCCGCGTTTCATCGCTTTATGGAGAGCCGCGCCGGATCATCGACGCCGATGAAGCCGTTGAGGCGCTGTCGGGTGTTCTGCCGGATGTGGACTATGCGGAGTGGCATAGAAAGCTGTCGTCGGGCGCGGGCTTTGTATGGCTACGCCGCGAAATCACGCCGGATCAGCAGGCCGCCGTTCTTGCGCTTGGTATCCCTGGCATTGGTTTTCGCAGCGAGACACAGCGCTTTTACCCGGGCGGGTCGACGGCGTCTCACATTCTGGGTCTGGTCGACATTGACAATCGCGGTATCGCCGGCATGGAAAAATATGTCGACGATCAGGGCGTTGGCGCGCTCCAGGATCTGGGTCTTGATGTCACGGCCGATTTGGCACCGGTTGAACTGACCATCGACGCTGGCGTGCAATTTGTTGTCTATGATGAGCTGAAACAGGCAATCGAGCGCTACCAGGCCATCGCGGCGGGCGCTGTCATTCTTGATGCGCACACCGGCGAAGTCGTCTCCATGGTGTCACTGCCGGATTATGACCCCAACAATCCCTTTAATGCGCAAGACAAGGATCGGCTGAACCGCATGTCTGGCGGCGTTTATGAAATGGGTTCGACTTTCAAGACGTTCACCACCGCAATGGCTTTGGATGCCGGGGCGGCGACTTTGGCCAGCCGTTATGATGCGACCAAGCCGCTGCGTTTTGGTCGGTTCACGATCAATGATTTCCACGGCAAGGGCCGCGTTCTGTCGGTGCCGGAAATTTTCATCTACTCTTCCAATATTGGTACGGCAAAGATGGCCGATGCGGTTGGCATTGAAGAGCACCGCGCGTTTCTCAAGCGTCTTGGCCTGATCGACAAGATGAGCACGCAATTGCCGGAAGTGGCACGTCCCACCGAGCCACAAGAGTGGAAAAAGCTAAACTCCATTACGATCTCATTTGGCCATGGAATGTCGACCACGCCTTTGCAAACTGCTGTTGCGGCCGCTGCTTTGGTCAATGGCGGCAAGTTGATACAGCCAACATTCTTACCGCGCAGCCGCGCTGAAGCTGACCAGATCGCGCGTCAGGTGCTTTCGCAGAAGACCAGTGCCGATATGCGCTATCTGTTCCGATTGAACGTCGAGAAAGGTTCGGGCCGTCGTGCTGATGTGCCCGGCCTGCTGGTTGGCGGAAAAACGGGTACCGCAGAAAAGGTTGTGAACGGTCGGTACTCTGGTGATCACCGCTTTAATGCATTTCTTTCGGCGTTCCCAATGGACGATCCGCAATATGTGGTGCTGGTGATTATTGATGAACCAAAACCGGCAGAAGGCCAAAAAAGTGCAACTGCTGGCCTTAATGCTGCTCCAACTGTGGGTAACATTATCCGCAGGACCGCAGGCTTGCTTGGGGTCATGCCTGATTTCAATATGGGACGCGATTCGCTTTTGGTCGCGCAATAAGGGGGTTCGGGCCTGAGGCCCGGCGGCGATGCATGGAATTCCGCCAACTCAACGCATTTCTTGGCGATCTTGATCTGCCTGATGGTGAGTTTTCCGGTGTGACCGCTGACTCCAGAGCGGTCAAACCCGACGACATTTTCATCGCGCTGGCCGGTGTTAAAACGGATGGTGCGCGATTTGCCACTGCTGCCGTTGAAGCGGGTGCTGTTGCCGTTCTGGCTTCCCCAGACGCGGATCTACCCCCGCTGAACGTACCGGTTATTCGGTTTGCTGACCCAAGGCTTGCGCTTGCCCTGATCGCAGCCGCGCTCGCTGGGCATCAGCCGGAAAAAGTCGTTGCGGTTACGGGTACTGCTGGCAAGACATCGGTCGCTTCTTTCACTCGTCAGATCTTTGCACATGCCGGGTTGTCAGCCGCCTCTATCGGCACGACCGGCGTGGTCTCCGAACCGCTCACTCTAGAGGGGGCGCTGACGACACCTGATCCGGTTCAACTGCACTCACTTTTGAAAGTGCTCGCCGATAAAGGCGTCACCCACGCTGCCATGGAAGCATCCAGCCATGGGCTCGATCAACGGCGTTTGGACGGTGTTGAGTTGGCTGCCGCCGCATTTACGAACCTTGGCCGTGATCACATGGACTACCACGCCACGGTCGAGGAATATTTTGCCTGCAAGATGCGGCTGTTTGATCAACTTTTGGCTCGAGGCAGGCCCGCTATCATCTATGCTGATGATGAGTGGTCTGAACGCGCCATTGAAGTCGCGAAAGCTGCCGGTTTGGATGTGCGAAGCGTCGGGCGCAAAGGTGATTTTATCGTACTCAAGCGGGTCGAGCATGAGCGCCACCGTCAAATAGCCGAGCTTGCCTACGGCGGTCGCGTTTGGCGCGTGGAGTTACCGCTTGCTGGGGATTTCCAAATCGCAAATGCGCTCGTTTCTGCCGGTTTAGCTATCTCAATTGGCGTTGACCCTGATGTCGCTTTTGCAGCTCTAGAAAAGTTGGAAGGTGCGCCGGGCCGCTTGGAACTGGTGGGCAATACCAATAACGGCGCGTTGGTTTACGTGGATTATGCACACAAGCCCGATGCGCTTGAGCAAGTGTTGTCATCTGTTCGTCCTTTCACCACCGGCAAGGTGAGTGTTGTTATTGGCGCGGGCGGCGATCGTGACCCTGGAAAGCGCCCGATGATGGGCGAGGTGGCAGGCCGCCTCGCAGACCGTGTTTACGTGACAGACGACAATCCGCGTTCGGAAGATCCAGCCACCATTCGCGCTGCCATCATGCAATCAGTTCCGCAAGGCGTTGAGGTTGGGGACCGCCGTGAAGCCATCCGGCAAGCCGTCGCGGAACTGGATACCGGTGATACGCTGGTGATTGCTGGTAAAGGCCATGAGACCGGTCAGACGGCAGCCGGGGTTACCAAGCATTTCTCTGATCATGAAGAAGCCCGCGCGGCTATTGCGGAATTGGATCACTCGCCCATGAATGCCGCAGGACCGCTTTGGACGGGGCAGGATATCATTGATGCCATTGGTGCCCGACCCACAAATGGTGTTGCCGGTGATGTGACAGGCGTTTCCATCGATACGCGCACACTGGAAGCCGGGGACGTTTTCTTTGCCATTGCAGGCGACAATTTTGATGGACACACCTTTGCATCCAAGGCAGTTGCCGCCGGATGTTCAGCATTAGTGGTCGCCGAGGAAAAGCTGCCCGCGCTTGGCCATATCACCAAACCCTTGATGGTGGTGCCTGATGTTCTTCAAGCCATGGAGCGTTTGGGTGTTGCGGCTCGCGCGCGGACGAAGGCAAAGATTGTTGCGGTGACCGGATCAGCCGGAAAGACGACGACAAAGGAAGCCTTGCGCCACGTGTTCGCTCAACAGTCTTCAAAAGTTCACGCCTCGCCAAAATCCTTCAACAATCACTGGGGTGTGCCGTTGACGCTGGCCCGGATGCCGCAGGATACCGAATATGCGGTCTTTGAGATTGGCATGAACCATGCCGGAGAAATCACGCCGCTTGTCAAAATGGTGCGTCCGCATGTGGCTATGATCACGCTGATCGCCGCTGCACATTTGGGCAATTTCAAGAATATGGATGGCATTGCCCATGCCAAGGCGGAGATTTTCCGTGGCGTGGTGCGTGGTGGGACAGCGCTTATCAACCGCGATGACAAGCGCTTCAAAATGCTGAGCCAATTGGCGGGCGAGGCGGGTGTTCACCGTGTTGCCGGCTATGGAAAGATCAAGAAATCGGATGTGGTTTTAACCGACGTTGATCTACGTGCAGATGCATCAACCGTTTCTGCGAATGTTTTTGGCGAAAAGGTTACTTTCGAGGTGCCTATTGCCGGACGCCATGTTGTGCACAATTTGCTCGGTGTATTGGGCGCCGCTCACCTCTTGGGTGCTGATGTGGAAAAAGCTGCCGCATCGTTTGCTTCCCTTCAATCTGTCGAAGGGCGCGGTAAGCTGCATACATTCAAAGCGGAGACCGGTCCTTTCACGGTGATTGATGAAAGCTACAATGCCAATCCCGCTTCAGTTGCCGCAACCTTGCAGATTTTGAAAACAATGGAGCCCGGCACCAATGGACGGCGCATCGCAATTCTGGGCGATATGCTTGAGCTTGGCGATCATGCCCGCAAGTTGCATGCGGGTCTTGCAGATGATGTGCGAGAAGCGGAACTCGATCGAGTTATTTTGGGTGGGCCGGAAATGAAGGCGCTTGCGGAAGCCATCGGCGATGGCGGCCCTTCCGTAATGCACTATGATGCGGCTGATGATGTTGTTACAGCCGCGATCAATCTGGTGCATGCAGGTGATGTTGTCCTGGTCAAGTCTTCTAACGGCATTGGCTTTTCCAAGGTAATCAAAGCGTTTGAAAAGAAATATGCGGTCTGACCAACGCGCAAAAGCAGATTATCGCCGCCTGGCGAAAACAGGGAGTTCTCAATGCTATTTTGGCTGACCGAGTTTTCGGACCAAGTGCAGTTTTTCAACGTGTTCCGTTACATAACTTTCAGAACGGGAGCTGCGCTGATCACCTCCGCGTTCATCGTCTTTTTGTTCGGGCCGCAGATCATCGCGGCGCTGAAAGTGCGACAAGGCAAAGGACAGCCAATCCGCGCCGATGGTCCGCAGACCCACTTTAAAAAAGCGGGCACGCCGACCATGGGTGGCTTGATGATCCTTTGCGGGATTTTGGGTTCCATCCTTTTGTGGGGCAATCTTGGCAACCCATACGTCTGGGTGGTTATCATGGTGACGTTGGGCTTCGGCCTGATCGGCTTTTATGATGACTATCTAAAAGTTACCAAACAGAGCGATAAAGGGTTTTCAGGACGGGCGCGGCTCGGCCTTGAATTTCTGATTGCTGGCGTTGCGGCCTATGTAATCATGCAGATCGGCAATCAGCCATTTTCGTCTTCGCTTGCCTTTCCATTCTTCAAGGACTTCCTGATTAATCTTTGGATTTTCTTTATCCCGTTTGCGGCCTTTGTCATCGTTGGTGCTGGCAACGCCGTCAATCTGACGGACGGGCTCGACGGTCTGGCCATTGTCCCCATCATGATCGCGGCAGCCTCCTTCGGCGTGATTGCGTATCTGTCTGGTAACGCGATCTTTGCCGATTATCTGCAAATCCATTTTGTGCCTGGTACCGGCGAGCTTGCTATCGTGCTGGGTGCTGTAATTGGTGCTGGTCTTGGCTTCTTGTGGTTCAACGCACCACCTGCTGCGATTTTCATGGGTGATACAGGCTCGTTGGCGCTTGGTGGCCTGATCGGTACCGTTGCTGTGGCCACGAAACACGAACTGGTCATGATCGTTATTGGTGGCCTCTTTGTGATGGAGGCGCTGTCGGTCATTATTCAAGTGGGTTATTTCAAGATGACGGGTAAGCGGGTGTTTCTGATGGCACCCATCCACCACCATTTTGAGAAGCTCGGTTGGACGGAAAGTCAGGTTGTCATTCGCTTCTGGATTATTGCCGTGATTCTCGCTCTCATCGGCCTCTCCACACTGAAGCTGCGGTGAGTTTATGATCCCAGTCACACATAGATCTGGCGAGAAAATTGCCGTCTTTGGGCTCGGCGGTTCTGGGCTTTCTACAGCCAAGGCCTTGGCCATGGGCGACGCGGAGATTGTGGCATGGGATGACAATCCTGATCGCGTAGCGACCGCCCAAGACGCGGGAATCTCCGTTGGTGATTTGCGCAATGTCGACTGGGGTGAGCTATCGGCCCTTGTCCTTTCGCCGGGGGTTCCGCTTACCCATCCAAAGCCACACTGGACGGTCGGATTGGCGCGTGCCGCGAGCGTTCCGATCATAGGCGACGTTGAGCTATTCTTTGCCGAGCTGTCATTTCGTAGTGAAGACACCAGGCTGGTGGCCATCACCGGGACAAATGGTAAGTCCACAACCACTTCTCTGATCGCACACATTCTACGTCACGCGGGCTTGGATGTCGCTATTGGCGGCAATATCGGTACGCCGGTGTTGGAGCTTGAAACGCCGATTGATGGTCGAATTTTTGTCGTTGAGTGCTCATCCTATCAGATTGATTTGGCGCCCACGCTTGCGCCCGATATTGGGGTTCTCTTGAACATCACGCCTGATCATTTGGATCGTCACGGCACGATGGATAATTACGCATCGATCAAAGAACGGCTCGTCGCCCGTGCCGCGCATGCGGTCATCGGAGTTGATGATGAATTGACGCGGTCGATTGCCTCGCGGCTGATTGGGCCCAAGGATGAAATCAACTTGTCATCTCCAGTGCAGCTTGATCTCTCCCAGGCTCCTTCACTGCGCGGTGATCATAATTTGCAGAACGCCCTGATTGCGCAGGCTGTATGTCGCAAACTTGGTCTGTCCGATGAGCAAATCAAAGCAGGGTTTAACAGCTTTCCCGGACTGGCGCATCGCATGCAGATCATTGCCGAAAGTGGGGGCGTTCTTTTCGTCAACGACTCCAAGGCAACCAATGCGGATGCCGCTGAAAAATCACTTACCAGTTTTGAAAATATCCGCTGGATCGCAGGCGGTCTGGCCAAACAGGGCGGTATTGAGCCGTTGCGTGCTCATTTCGACCGTGTTCGCAAAGCTTACTTGATTGGTGAAGCTGCAGCCGAGTTTGCAGCCACATTGGGTGCATCGACGCCCTTTGAAATATCCGCAGATTTGAGCAATGCAGTTGCCCATGCCGCGAACGACGCCGAAAGTGGCGACGTGGTGCTTTTGGCGCCCGCGGCGGCTAGTTTTGACCAGTTTCCCAACTTTGAGAAACGTGGTGAAGCGTTCGTTAAAGCTATTGATCTAGTCTTATCCAAAGACACAAATGGGACGGAGGTCGCGGGTGTATCGACGCAGTGACAAGGGACTTTTTGCCGACTGGTGGTGGACCATTGATCGATGGTTCTTGCTGGCTTTTGCTCTGCTCATGGGCTTTGGCATGATGCTGTCGTTCGCGGCGAGCCCAAATGTTGCTGAGCGTATTGGTTTGGACGCGTTCCACTTTGTTGAACGTCATGCGATTTTCCTGGCGCCGGCTCTTTCTGTTATGCTTGCGCTGTCGTTTCTCGATGACCGACAAGTTCGACGCGTTGCGCTTGTCGTCCTTTGTGGCTCTTTGATCTTGATGATGTTCACCCTCTTCTTTGGGGTTGAGGTCAAGGGATCACGTCGTTGGGTGCGCATTGCTGGTATTTCTGTCCAGCCGTCTGAATTCTTGAAGCCTTCATTTGTCATCCTGTGTGCGTGGCTTTTTGCCGAGCATGCACGGCGGCCCGACATCCCGGGCAATCTGTTTGCTGGTATTTTATTTGCCATTGCCGGCTCGTTGTTGATCGCACAGCCCGATCTTGGCCAGACGATATTACTGGCAGGAACTTGGGGCGCGATGTTCTTTCTGGCGGGTATGAATTGGCTATGGATTGGTGTCTTGGGCGGCGTTGGTGCGGTTGGTCTCGTTGGTGCCTATTTGACGATCCCGCACGTTGCGAGCCGGATTGATCGATTTATCAGCGGCCAGGGCGATACATTCCAAGTCGATACCGGTCGCGAGGCGATTGTGCGCGGTGGATGGTTTGGCCAGGGGCCTGGCGAAGGAACGGTCAAACGCATTTTGCCCGATAGTCACACGGATTTCGTGTTCGCGGTGCTGGGCGAGGAATATGGGATCATTGCCTGCATGATATTGGTGGCGGTATTCGGTTTCATTGTATTGCGCGGCCTGATGAAGGGCGCTGGAGAACAGGACCAGTTCCGCCGCTTGGCCGTATGTGGTCTGGTTGTACTTATCGGGCTTCAGTCGATGATCAACATCATGGTCAATCTGAACCTGTTGCCCGCCAAGGGTATGACATTGCCTTTCGTTTCCTATGGTGGCTCATCGATGATTGCGGTGGCGGTTACGACCGGCTTTTTATTGTCCTTGACGCGGCGAAGGGCAGAGCAGCGATCGCGACATATCAGGTTCCACACAGCGGCTGACCGGGCCGCGGTTCCAGCGGAGTAGAAGCATGCAAGCCAAGGGCTCAATTGCTTTAAGTGCAGGTGGCACGGGTGGGCATTTGTTTCCGGCAGAGGCGCTGGCCCATGAACTGATAGCGCGCGGTTGGGATGTGCAACTGCTGACCGACAAGCGAGCCACCAAGTTCGCCGACCGGTTTCCGGGCTCTAAAATGCATGTTGTAGCTTCGGCTACGCCTTCTGGCAAAAATCCGCTCAAACTGGTTTCTGCCGGTTTCACGATTTGGAAGGGGTTGCGGCAGGCGCGTTCCCTTTTGGTGGACATAAAACCCAAAGCCGTTGTCGGGTTTGGCGGCTACCCAACCATCCCGCCGCTGATTTCGGCAGGCGCTCTTTGTCCGACGATCATCCATGAACAAAACGCGGTCATGGGTCGTGCCAACAAATTGCTGTCCCCGCGCGTGACCGCAATTGCTGGCGGCTTCCTGGAAGCTAAAGGTGAACTTTCGGGAAAGATCGTAGAGACGGGCAACCCTGTCCGTCCCGCAGTCTTGGAAGCTTCAGAAATGCGTTACAAAAAACCAACGACCAAGGGACCGTTCAAGATTGTCGTCTTCGGCGGCAGTCAGGGCGCACGTTTCTTTTCGCAAACAATGCCCGCTTCTTTTTCCGCGTTGCCGGATACGCTGCGCAAACGATTGCTGGTTACACAACAAGCGCGTCCGGAAGATGAGGAAGCGGCAAAAGCGGCTTATGCTGAAGCAGGCATAGAAGCTGAAGTTGCTCCGTTCTTTACTGATCTACCTGCGCGGATTGCAGATGCTCACTTGGTGATTGCGCGGTCCGGCGCTTCAACTGTCACCGAAATTGGTGCAATCGGTCGCCCGGCGATTTTTGTGCCCTATCCGCATGCGCTTGATCATGATCAGGCCGCAAACGCGGCGCAAATGGAAGCGGCAGGCGGCGCGCTGGTACGCCGCGAACAGGATTTGAGCAAAGATGTTATGACAAATGAATTGAACAACTTGTTGAGCGACGCCTCCAAGCTCGACATGATGGCCAAAGCTGCTCACGCTGCCGGTAAGCGCGATGCGGCCCGCTTGCTTGCCAATCTCACAGAGGCTATGGCCGACGGCCAAAGCGTCGGCTCTTTCAAGGCTTCGCTGGCCTGGGTTCACGATCGGAATTCCCAATGAAAATGCCGCAGACAATCGGATTGGTGCATTTTGTTGGCATTGGCGGCATTGGCATGTCCGGCATTGCGGAGGTGCTGCATAATCTCGGGTATAAGGTTCAGGGCTCCGACCAAGCTGACGGGCAAAATGTTCAGAGACTTCGCGATAAGGGTGTTGAGGTTTTTGTCGGCCATACACCTGAGAATTTGGGTGACGCGGAAGTTGTTGTCGTATCGACAGCCATCAAAAAGGACAATCCGGAACTCATAGCGGCACGAGAGCGTTTGTTGCCGGTTGTGCGACGTGCGGAGATGCTTGCTGAAGTTATGCGTTTCCGCAACTGTATTGCCATCGGTGGTACGCACGGCAAGACCACCACCACATCCATGGTGGCTAGCTTGTTGGAAGCTGGCGATATGGACCCAACCGTCATCAATGGTGGCATCATCAACGCCTATGGCACGAATGCGCGCATGGGTGAAGGTGAGTGGATGGTTGTTGAAGCTGATGAGAGTGATGGGACCTTTTTGAAGCTGCCCGCTGATGTGGCCGTGATCACCAACATAGATCCAGAGCATCTTGACCATTATGGTTCATTTGATGCGGTACGTGATGCGTTCCGTCAGTTTGTGGAGAATGTGCCATTTTACGGCTTTGGTGTTGCGTGCATTGATCACCCGGAAGTCCAGGCGCTTGTCAGCCGCATTACCGATCGTCGTTTGATCACTTATGGTACGAACCCGCAGGCTGACGTCCGTTTCACGCCAACGGGCATGGACGGCTCGACCTCGCTCTTTGATGTGGAGATCAGGGATCGCAAGGCCGGCGAGACGATCGCTTTAGATGGGCTCGCGCTTCCGATGCCCGGTGGGCACAATGTTTCCAATGCGACTGCGGCGATTGCTGTTGCTCACGAGCTTGGATTGACACCCGACCAAATCAAAGCCGGGCTGTCCTCCTTCAGCGGGGTCAAGCGTCGCTTTACGCATACTGGCGATTGGCAGGGCGTGCGCATTTTCGATGACTACGCGCATCATCCTGTAGAGATCAAAGCAGTTCTCCATGCTGCGCGTTTGGCGGCCGGTGACAAGAAGGTCTTTGCTGTCATGCAACCGCATCGCTATTCGCGCCTGAGCGATTTGTTTGATGATTTTGCTGCCTGCTTTAACGAGGCGGACATAGCGTTGGTAGCGCCCGTATACGCTGCGGGGGAAGCGCCGATGGAAGGCGTAAACTCTGAAGAATTGGTTAGTCGCATGCGCGCTGGCGGACATCGCGATGCGCGTTTGATTGCAAGTTCTGATGATGTGCAGCCTATCATCAGTGCTGAAGCTGAGGCCGGTGATTATGTGATCTATCTTGGCGCTGGCAATATCACACAGTGGGCCTATGCGCTGCCGGAACAGTTGAAGGGCGGCGCTTGATGGCCAAGGTGGATGGCGATTCCTTGCTGGAGCGTCTGCGCCCTCTAGTCGGCGAAGTCAAAGGGCGTTTGACGCCCAATTCCCCCATGAGCGCAGTGACCTGGTTTCGCACCGGTGGGCCTGCCGAGATATTGTTTCAGCCTGCCGATGAAGAAGATTTGGCTGCGTTTCTTGCAGCTTTGCCTGACGATGTTCCGGTAATGGTCGTTGGGGTTGGTTCCAATCTGATGGTGCGCGACGGCGGCATAAAGGGCATTGTCATCAGACTTTCGGCGCGTGGTTTTGGCGGTATTGAGCCCGCTGTTGATCATCGATTAGAGGTCGGTACCGCTGTTCCCGACAAGATGTTGGCGGCGCGCGCGCGCGATGCCGGGATCGGTGGGTTCCACTTTTATCACGGCATTCCTGGTGCCGTTGGCGGGGCGTTACGCATGAATGCCGGTGCTAACGGTGTCGAGACGCGCGAGCGTGTGGTTGAAGTGCATGGCGTTGACCGGCAAGGGCGCAAGCACATACTCACCAATCAGGATATGGGTTACAGCTATCGCCACTCTTCGGCACCAACTGATCTGATTTTCACCAAGGCAGTTTTCCGAGGCTATGCCGAAGAAACGGCGACTATCCAGAAGCTCATGGATGAGGTGCAACATCACCGTGAAACTGTTCAGCCGGTGAAAGAAAAGACAGGCGGTTCCACGTTCAAAAACCCCGAGGGTACGTCAGCTTGGAAGGAAGTCGACAAGGCAGGCTGCCGTGGCTTGACGATTGGCGGGGCGCAAATGTCGCCGATGCATTGCAACTTCATGATCAATTCCGGCTCTGCCACCAGCCATGAGTTGGAACTATTGGGTGAGACCGTACGCGAACGGGTGCTCGATACATCGGGTATTCGTCTGGAGTGGGAGATCAAGCGGATTGGTGAGTTTGCCGATAATGAAGAACCAGTCCAGCCGTTCAATGGCCGGATGCTGTGAATCCGACCTGTCAGTTCGCAAACTGAAATCGACATTTTGAGACTTAACGCCTTGTCTGGTTGCAGTGACCGGGAGGCGCGTCATGAATGTTCGGCCGGGTTTTCAATCATCCAATCGGAAGATCGATCCTGCACGGCGGCGCGCCACACAGATTTTCAAACCCGATGGCACACCGCTTGACCCTGATCGCGTTGAAATTGGCCCTACCGATGTCGCGTTTGCTGAGTGGGATGCGCTTGGCCTGACGCCACCTGATGTGCCGCGTATGCGCGTGTTTCGTCACGCACGGATTGTTGCGGAAATCAACCGACGTGGTCTTGCCGGCGCGTTGCTCTATGATCCGCTAAACCTTCGCTATGCGAGCGACTCATCCAACATGCATGTATGGATTTTACACAATCCTGCACGCGCCTGTTTTGTTGGCGCGGACGGGCACATGATCGTCTGGGATTACAATAATTGCGAGTTCTTGAATGCGCATCTGCCACTGGTGAAAGAAGTCCGGCAGTGCAAAGCGCTCTTTTATTTCTCCGCCGGTGATGCGCAGTGGGACAAGGCACGCGAATTTGCTGCGGAAATTGCTGATGTTGTGGCCAGACATGGCGGTGGTGACAAACGCATCGCCGTTGACAAGATGGAGTTGCACGGCGCTGCAGCGCTGGAAAATGCCGGGCTTGAGGTCGTTTCCGGTCAGGAGTTGATGGAACATGTGCGGCTGATCAAAGGCCCCGATGAAATCAACGCAATGCGTTGCGCGATGGCTACCTGCGAAATCGCGATGGCTGAAATGGAAAAACAAGCGGTTCCGGGTATTGCCGAAACGGAATTGTGGGCCATCCTCCACAAGGAGAATATCGCGCGTGGGGGTGAGTGGATTGAGACTCGCATTCTGGCTTCCGGCCCGCGCACCAACCCATGGTTCCAAGAGGCGGGGCCGCGAAAGCTGCAAGACGGTGATTTGCTGGCCTATGACACTGATCTTATCGGCCCATATGGCATGTGTGCGGATTTGAGCCGGACCGTCCATGTGGGCGACGGAGAGCCAACGGCTGAGCAGCGCGAAGTGTTTGAAGTCGCCTATGACCACATCATGACCAACATGGAGTTATTAAAGCCCGGCGTGCTCTTTTCGGAGCTGACACATTTGGCCAAGCCGTTACCGGAAGCCTATCGTCATCAGCGCTATTCATGTTGTTTCCACGGCGTTGGGCTTTGTGATGAGTTTCCATGCGTGACTTATCCGGAGGATTTTCGCGAGGGCGCGATGGATTATCCTTTGGAGCCGGGTATGATGCTTTGTGTCGAGTGCTATGCAGGCAAGGTTGGTGGGCGCGATGGGGTGAAGTTGGAAGATCAAGTGCTCATCACCGAAGATGGGTTTGAGAACCTGACAAAGCACCCATTTGATCCCAAACTGCTGCCCTGATTGCTCGGCGCATCAACGTCGCAGCACCAATCTAGCCAAACACGTATTTCTGAAAACAAAAAAACCGCCGATGCATAACACCGGCGGCCTAGATACGTTTTTCGGCGCTTAGTGCGTGGACGGAGGCGGCGCAGTCACGCCTTTCTCTGCTTTAAGCACCATCCGTTCAAACGTTGCAAACTCTGACTTGGTAAAAGTCTGATTCTCACGGTCTTTTGTGATCGCTGGAGCGATCCATCCGGACCAAATAGTCATATAATTCAACATGTTGGTCTTCCTTTGTCAATCTGCTTGCCCATCATATAATAGTTCACCGGCTAAATGTCTAGATGCGAACCAGTCGCAAGAGGCTGATTTTTTGAGCATGGTTTACGGTCTTGAGTTGACGTGATGGAAAAATGGGCAGATGGAGCGCTGATGTCTTCAGCATCATTTGCCCCTTCAGCTCCAGCTAAGAGCGCTTTGCCGTGGTTTGCCCATGCCAAGTCTGCGCTGATGCTCGGTGTACCGCTGGTTGGGTCTCAACTTGGCGGCATGCTGATGAACACCACCGACACGGTGATGCTGGGCTGGTATGGCATTGAAGAGCTGGCTGCTGGCGCGCTTTCAACGCAGTTTTGGTTCACGGTGATGATGTTTGGTGCAGGCTTTGCCTACGCCGTTGTCCCTATGGCCGCTGAAGCCGAGGGCAGGCGTGATATCCGGCAGGTGCGCAGGTCAGTGCGCATGGGGCTTTGGGTGTGTGCGGCCTACGTGGCTCTTGTCATGCCTATCCTTTGGTACTCGGAGGCCATTTTTCTGGCGCTCGGACAGGAACCGGTGGTCGCTGAGCTTGGCGGCCAGTATATGCGCATCTCTCAATGGGCAATGGTTACGGTTTTGCTCTGGTGGGCGCTGCGTGGATTTCTGACTGCCATCGAGCGCACCATTTTTGTATTCTGGATCACGCTTGTCGGAGTATTTGTGAACATCGGCCTGAATTGGCTCTTTATATTCGGCAATTTGGGTATGCCCGAACTGGGAATTCGCGGCGCTGCGATTGCGACGCTTGGTACCAATATCGTTATCTTCGGTGCAATCTGCCTTTACTGCGTGTTTGAACCGCGGGCGCGCAAATACGAGATCTTTGTTCGGTTTTGGCGTCCGGATTGGGAAGCGTTATCCCGCGTGTTCAAACTTGGACTTCCGATAGGTGCCATGATTACCGCCGAAACCGGCATGTTCATTTTCTCGTCCATCTTTATGGGTTGGCTTGGCGTTGTGGCGCTCGCTGCGCACGGTATTGTCCTGCAAATTGCCTCTCTCGCCTTCATGGTTCCAATGGGTATGGCGCAAGTTGCAACAGCGCGCGTGGGGACTTTTTACGGGCGTGCTGAACCGGCCAATATGGTGAGGTCCGCCTATACTGTTTTGATACTATGCCTGACCTTCGCCAGCATTGCCGCAGCTGCGTTCCTGCTTGTTCCAGAGTTCTTGATTTCCCTGTTCCTGGATGAAGCGAATGCCGATGCGCTTGAAGTGCTGGCTTTTGCAACGCCGCTTTTGTTTCTTGCTGCCTGTTTTCAACTGACCGATACGGCGCAAGCAATTGGCGCAGCCAGTCTTCGCGGCATTCAGGACACAAAAATCCCCATGCTGATTGCCATGTGTGCCTATTGGCCCATTGGCTTGGGCTCGGCTTACATTTTAGCGTTCACCTTGGATTTTGGCGGCTTTGGTGTCTGGACCGGCTTGGCTGTTGGGCTTGGTGTCGCGGCAATATTTCTCAATTGGCGATTTATGCGCCTGACACGTGATGAGAGCTTATTCGCAACGTAACGGGGCAATGGCCCGATAATCACCGCCCGCGAAGGTTGCGCCACCAGACTTGCGGATGATCATGCGTATGCGCAGCCGCGTCTGACCTTGGTTGAGTGTCTCTGGACCCGATGTCCAACCAAACACAGTGTCGCGCCGCCCCCGCATCGTTGTTTCGAACGTTTCGGGAGAAGCGACATCCGCCGCAGGCTCCAGATCAAAACCGGTTGGGTTATCAACAGTGACCTCAAAGCCGCTCACGTTGGTGAAAACATTGACGCGCGCATTGCCGCCGCCGGTGTTGGAGCGCAAAATTGTATCGCCGTTGGTGAGCGTCAGGCGGCCGTCTCGCTGGATCACGATCGTGCAGGTACTGGTAACCGTCGCAGTGAATGGTATGTCTTCGGCCTGCGCGGCATTGAAGGGCCAGCAGGACAGGGCTAACGAAATAGCCATCGCCTTAAATTTAGTAGTGCCCGCCAAAACCGTTCTCTTTCTTTTTCGCGAGACCTACCAAATCCGAATTAGCGCCACGTTAATTGTTGAGCACAATTTGGTACAACGCGTTAACAACTTTGACGGGTGTCGGGGTTCTTGCCAGTGCGGTGTCCGTCTGATTCACTGGCAGTGATTCGAGGGCTTCATCGGTAGCGCCCTCTTTGTTTTCAAACAGCGTACGAGTTTTCGCGTTTACAAGCTGATGCGGCGAACATCGGCATGGGGGAAATTGATATGGGCTCTTTTGAAGCCAAGCACGTTGCGGTCTTGATGGGCGGTTTCTCATCGGAACGCCCGGTCAGTTTAGCGTCCGGTGAGGCATGTGCCGGCGCGCTTGAACAGCTTGGCCACAAGGTCAGTCGTATCGATGTTACGCGCGATGTTTCCACCCAGCTTCAGGCAGTCAGACCTGATGTGGCGTTCAACGCATTACACGGCCCATTTGGTGAAGACGGCAAAATTCAAGGCGTGCTTGAGTTTTTACAAATCCCCTACACCCATTCTGGCGTGCTCGCGACATCCGTTGCAATGGATAAGGAATTGTCCAAAAGACTGGCGCGTAGCTACGGTATTCCGGTTGCGGAATCCAAGGTCATGGACCGGATGGACTTTGCTTCAACCCATCCGATGCAACCACCCTATGTGGTCAAGCCTGTCGCGGAAGGCTCCAGCTTTGGTGTGGTCATCGTCCAAGGCGATCAGCACCACCCGCCGCAGATCATCAAGTCCGATGAATGGGCCTATGGCGACCGCGTGATGGTAGAAAGGTACATCCACGGGCGGGAACTGACCTGTGCCATTATGGGCGATGTTGCATTGGGTGTGACGGAGATAATTCCCCAGGGTCAACAGTTCTATGACTATGATTCCAAATACAAAGAGGGCGGTTCAAAACATGTGTGCCCGGCAGAAATTTCACCAAATATTTACCAAAAGATAACGACACTGGCCCTTAAAGCTCATCAGGCGTTTGGGTGTCGTGGCGTGACGCGTTCGGATTTTCGCTACGACGATCGATTTTCTCCAGATGGCGAATTGATTTGGCTGGAAATCAATACCCAGCCAGGGATGACAGAGACGTCGCTCGTACCGGAACTGGCACAGGAAGCAGGCCACAGTTTCGCCGAGTTGGTTCAATGGATGGTGGAGGACGCCACTTGTATGCGTTAACGGGAAGATGGTTTGGCCTTGGCCGCGCGCATGTCAGCGTTGCGGCAACCCAAGCTCGCATTCTTCCCAGATGGCTGCGCAAACCGGCTCGTATCTCAGAACGCGTCATCAATGGCGATCTTAAAATACCGAGATATGTGGAAGCTGCGCTTCTCGGCGGGTTTATCGGTTTCTGTGGACTTTACGGTGCCGCTATTGGGGGACAGCTATCATTGGGCGCAGAGCGCGTTGCGATTGCCGCCGGACTTGGCGTTTCACAAGTTGAGGTTTCCGGAAACACGCATACGCGTATCGAAGATGTGTACCGCGCGCTGGAGATCGACGGAAGTCGGTCTTTGCTGACGATGAACGCTGTTGCGGCCCGCGAAGCGATTGAAGGTCTTCCCTGGGTGGAAGAAGCGGAACTAAAGAAGGTTTATCCCGGGACTCTTGCCGTCAGCGTTAAAGAGCGCTCTCCTTTTGCACTTTGGCAGATGGGCGATGCCGTCACTGTTGTTGAGCGCGATGGATCGTCGATTGGTCCGTTCGCTGCCGAACCCAGCATTGCGGCACTTCCTTTGGTTGTCGGCACGGGTGCTGCGGATCATGCGGCGTCGTTTTTTGCCATGCTTAAAGAGACACCTTGGCTTGCCGGTCAGGTCCATGCCGCCATCCGGGTTGGGGATCGCCGGTGGGATTTGCGTTTGCGCAATGGCATGACCGTACGTCTGCCGGAAAACAGTGTGCCAGATGCCATCGCCCGGCTTGAGATGCTGGATATCACACATGGTGTTTTGGCGCGCGATCTGGCGGCCATAGATTTACGTCTTGCTGATCGCACAGTTTTCAGCCTGACAGAGAATGCTGCTGCTGAACGAGCGACATTTGTTGAGGAGCGCACCAAACAGGCAGAGCTTCTTAAAAAACGGGGCAATATCTGATGGCCAAACGCGCCGCTGATACGTCACGTAAATCTCCCGTTTTGACGATCCTTGATATCGGATCAGCCAAAACTGTTTGTATCATTGCCAGGATGATGCCGGGCGAGCCAGGTCGTTATCTCAATGGTCGTACCCATCAGCCGGAAGTCATTGGCCTTGGTCACACGCGATCCATGGGCATCAAGTCGGGCATGCTGATAGATCTTGACGCCGCTGAGCGATCCATTCGCTTGGCGGTTGAAAATGCTGAGCGCATGGCAGGCCTTACCGTTGATTCGATGATCATCAACATTTCTGCCGGACGCCCGCAAAGCGTTGAGTGTGCCGCAACCATCAGCCTTGATGCCGAACCTATTGAAAAGCGCGATGTTGAGCGGGTCATGCGTGAAGCTGTCGCCCAAGGCCAGCGCGCTGATCGCCACACGATCCATCTCCTGCCGGTTGACCATGCGCTGGATGGTGTGCGCGGCATTACCGATCCACGCGGCATGGTTGGAGAAGCGCTAACGCTGAACATGCACCAGCTCACAGTGGATGCTGCGCCCGTGCGCAACATCGAACTTGCGATCAACCGCGCGCATTTGAGCGTAGAGACGATCGTGTCCACGCCTTATGCAAGCGGCCTTGCAACGCTCGTCAATGATGAGTTGGAGCTTGGCTGCGCGGTAGTGGACATGGGCGCTGGGACCACCTCGCTTGCCGTTTTCAATGAAGGGCGCTTTGTCCACGCCGACTACATGCCCATTGGCGGTCACCACGTAACGCTTGACCTTGCGCGCGGCCTTTCTTGCGGCATCGATGAAGCCGAACGTTTGAAGACAATGCATGGTTCGGTGATCGCATCGAGTGTTGATGAAACCGACATGATCCAATTAGCGGCCATCGGCCATGGTGATGATGCTGGCGGGCAACATGTTTCGCGTTCACTGGTCAATCGCATTATCGCTGCCCGCGTTGAAGAGACACTGGAGATGCTGCGTGATCGCATCAATGCGTCGGGGCACTCATCGACCGTCGGTAAGCGTGTCGTGCTAACAGGCGGCGCATCCCAAATGACGGGCCTTGGTGATCTGGCCCGCCGAGTGCTTGGTCGCAATGTGCGCATTGGTCGTCCGCTTGGCGTGAAAGGCCTACCAACTTCTACAAAAGGTCCTGCCTTTTCAGCCGCTGTCGGTTTGCTGGTGTATCCGCAGACCAACGATAGCGATCAATCAATCAACAGCTACCGGCACGCGTCGGGAATTTTGGCAAATGGAACAGAGGGCCCGATCGGGCGCGTGACGCAATGGATCAAACAGAGCTTTTAGGCGCGCAGGATGAGCCCGGCGCTGAAGTAACAGGCAACAACCAAACACCAATGGCAACGAACAGCCCGGAAAGTCAGCCGGTGGCACAAGGGGAAAAGAAAATGACCATCAACTTGAAAAAACCGGACATTACCGAGTTGAAACCACGCATCACCGTATTCGGTGTGGGTGGCGGCGGCGGCAATGCTGTCAACAACATGATTTCTGGCGGCCTTGACGGCGTTGAGTTTGTTGTCGCCAACACAGACGCTCAAGCGCTGACGATGAATAAGGCAGAGCGCGTTATTCAAATGGGTATTGGTACAACTGAAGGGCTTGGCGCTGGTTCCATGCCGGAAGTTGGGTGCGCCGCTGCCGAAGAGTGTATCGATGAGATCAACGATCATTTGAACGGCACGCATATGTGCTTTGTGACCGCCGGTATGGGTGGTGGCACTGGCACAGGTGCTGCACCTGTTGTCGCTCGCGCGGCCCGTGAGCGCGGTATCTTGACCGTCGGCGTTGTTACCAAGCCATTCCACTTCGAAGGGCAGCGCCGCATGCGCACTGCCGATCAGGGCATTGAAGAGCTTCAGGCGAACGTAGACACGCTGATCGTGATCCCGAACCAGAACCTTTTCCGCATCGCCAATGACAAGACGACATTTGCCGATGCCTTTGGCATGGCCGACCAGGTTCTTTATTCCGGCGTTGCCTGCATAACCGACCTTATGGTCAAGGAAGGTCTTATCAACCTCGACTTTGCCGATGTTCGCTCTGTCATGCGCGATATGGGCAAAGCCATGATGGGCACGGGTGAAGCTTCAGGTGAAGGACGGGCTATCACTGCCGCCGAGGCGGCGATTGCCAACCCGCTTCTGGATGAGACATCGATGAAGGGTGCCAAAGGCTTGCTCATTTCCATTACCGGTGGTCGTGACATGACCTTGTTTGAGGTTGATGAAGCTGCGACGCGAATTCGTGAAGAAGTTGACCAGGATGCCAACATCATCCTTGGCGCAACATTTGATGAGTCCCTTGAAGGGTTGATCCGTGTCTCCGTTGTTGCAACGGGTATTGAGCGCGCTGCTGCTGGTGCAGCCGCCAAATCCGATCAGACGATCAATGCAACGATTCCCCGTGCTGTGACCGGCGTTGCTTCCAAACCGCAAGTGCAACCTGTCGCGGCACCAGTGGCAGCGCACGCTCCTGCGGCTCCGGTTCAGACACCTGCGCAACCGCAGGCGCAAAAGACTGTCGCTGCACCAGCCACGCAGGTCGCTCCTCGCACCGAAGCAGTTTTTGAAGAGACGCGTCGCGACATGGAAGCTTACGGGCAAGCGAAGGCACCTGCTGCGCCAATGCCAAAGCAACAAGACGGTGACTTCCAGCCTGCCAGCACTCTTTTTGCGGCACCCGATCAGACAATGCGAGCGCGGCCAGCAACGCAAGCTGCCCCCGCTGCGCCGGTAAAAACCCAAGCCGCGCAGCCGCGCATGCCGCGCGTTGAGGATTTTCCACCGATGGTACAGGCAGAGGTTGCCGCTCAGGATCGCGCACCGGCTTCTGCAATGCCGCAAGAAGATGAGCGTGGCCCGCTCGGCTTGCTCAAGCGTCTCGCAACTGGCTTCAGCAAAGCCGAAGGCGAACAGCCGGCAAGTGCTGCCGGCGTGGCACAACCAGCGGCGGCGCCACAACCGCGCCGCGAGTTGTCACAAGAGGCAAGCCTTTATGCGCCGCGTCAGGGCCAATTGGACCCGCAGGGCCGCATGACTCCTCACTCTCCTGACCTAGAGGAAGATCAGATGGAGATTCCCGCCTTCCTTAGACGGCAGGCGCGTTAATCGGCGTTTGATTTAACAGTTTGCAACAACATGTTGCTCGTCAGCCCTCTGGCTTTTGAGTAACATATTGTTTGTGTTTGGTTTTTCGAATGCACGTGAGCGTAACACTCGGTTAAAAACCGTGATTTGGTTCATTGAGGGACTCGCGGCTAGTTAGGGGTGGGGAGCTTTTGTCAGTTGGGATGCTGACGCCTAACAAGGATAAAGTGGTTATGGGGACAGATTTGCACGCGTGCCAAGCTTCGCTTCGCGACAGCATTCATTTGTCAGGCGTAGGTGTTCACAGCGGTTCAGAAGTCTCAATTAGTCTCCTTCCTGCAGAACCCAATACGGGCATTATGTTTCATCGTGTCATGCCGTCCGGCGAAATTTGCGAATTTCGCGCTGTTGCATCCCAAGTTGGCGCCACAGATCTTTGCACCATTCTTGGCGATCCGCGTGGCAATCATGTCTCAACTATCGAACACCTGATGGCTGCTTTACATGCCGTAGGTATTGATAATGTCATCATACAGATCGATAACGCAGAAGTTCCGATTATGGATGGTAGCTCGCGCGTCTTCATTGAGGCCATTGATCGCGTAGGCATTGCGCATCATCCTGTTAAGCGTCGATATATCCGCGTGAAACAAACTGTGCGCGCTGAAATTGGCGGTTCTTGGGCAGAATTCAGGCCACACGAAGGCACCCGATTTGAAGTTGTCATCGACTTCGATAGCGCCGCAATTGGTCGCCAGGAATTCAAGGGTGAAATTGATGGCGATGTATTCCGCAATCAATTGGCCGCTGCGCGCACATTTGGGTTTATGAAGGATGTTGAGCGCTTATGGGCTTCAGGACACGCGCTTGGCTCATCTTTAGAAAATTCCGTTGTTATCGGCGATGACAACAAAGTCATCAATGCAGGCGGTCTGCGCTTCAAAGATGAGTTTGTTCGCCACAAAACGCTGGATGCAGTTGGCGATTTGGCGCTGGCAGGCGCGCAGTTTATCGGCTGCTTTGCGTCCTATCGCGGCGGCCATCGTTTGAATGCGACAGCGCTGAAAGAGCTACTGTCCACGCCTTCCGCTTATGAGATTGTTGAGACACCGGAGCCACGCCGCCGAGCGTTTGCAGGTGAGTTTGTTGCGGTTGCGGCACAAGCTGCGCACGCGCCGTGGGTTCTTTGACCCGTTAAGCAACGTTTTGCTGCGTTACATTGTTAGACGATAATGCGCGATTTGTTTGCACTTGCGCACGCATAGCTGTAAAAGCGCCACAATTGCGCCAATTTCTATCGCTGTTAGCGGGGAACCATGCTGAGAACTGTTTCCAAGTCAGTTATTGTTAAAGCTTTGCTGGTCGTTTGTATCGGTGCGCTCGCGGCTTGTTCGCGCAATAATGAGACAGTCGATCTACAGAACTATGTATCTACCATCGAACCGGCTGATGTCCTTTACAATCAAGGCCTTGCCAATTTGAACGGTGGTAATCTTCGTGAAGCGGCACGCAAGTTTGCAGCCGTGGACCGCCAGCATCCCTATTCAGACTTCGCACGCAAATCCAATGTGATGGCCGCCTATGTGTCCTATCGCCTTGGCAATTTTGATGATGCCGTTACAGCGAGCCGCCGCTTCATCAATCTTTATCCATCGCATGAAGACGCGTCTTATGCTCAGTACATCATCGGGCTGTCTTACTTTAAGCAGATGCCTGAGATCACGCGCGATCAACGCGATACCCGCCTTGCGGTTCAAAATTTCAACGAGTTGCTAGAGCGCTATCCCGGCTCGATTTACGAAGACGATGCGCGGAAACGCTTGCGCATTGCGCGCGATCAGTTGGCTGGCAAAGAGATGCAAGTCGGCCGCTATTATTTGGAGAGACGCGAGTTTGCTGGTGCCGTATCGAGGTTCCGTGGTGTGGTTGAAAGCTATTCAAAAACACGACATGTGGAAGAAGCATTGGCACGTTTGACTGAAACTTATTTTGCCATGGGGCTTGCCGCAGAAGCCCAAAACGCAGCGGCAGTGCTTGGTCATAACTTCCCGGACAGCGAATGGTACGCCGACAGCTTTGCCCTGCTTCAATCCGGTGGATTGCAGCCGCGTGAGAACACAGGGTCATGGCTCTCGCGTCTTTTCCGACGTACATAATGCATGCAGCGCCGGGAGGTGGCGTGCATGTTAGTTGAACTCACCATTTCTGACATTGTTCTCATTGATCGGCTAACGCTCCGGTTTGATGAAGGGCTTTCCGTACTTACTGGCGAGACCGGCGCGGGTAAGTCGATCCTGCTCGATTCGCTTTCGCTTGCCTTGGGTGCCCGCGGCGATGCTGGCTTGGTGCGCACAGGCGCAGAACAGGGCCAGGTGACAGCAGTATTTGATTTGCCGGCGAGCCACGATGTGCGTGTGCTTCTGGAAGACGCCGATGTTGACGTCGATGGTGGTGAACCACTGATGTTGCGACGGGTTCAAAAAGCTGATGGTCGCACGCGCGCCTTTATCAATGATCAGTCGGTCAGTGCAGCGCTGCTGGCATCACTTGGTTCCCAACTCGTTGAAATTCACGGGCAGCATGATGGACGAGCGCTTGTTGACCCTGAAACGCATCGCCAATTGCTGGATGCCTTTGGACAATTACAGAGCGATCGAGAGCATGTAGGTCAGTGCTTTGAGCAATGGCGGCGCGCGGAGCGAGCGCTCAAGATACATCGCCAAGCCATTGAAGATGCCGCGCGAGAAGCCGACTATTTGAAAGCATCTGCTGATGAGTTAAACCAGCTGGCGCCGGAAGCTGGTGAAGAATTAAGCCTTGCGGAAAGTCGTTCGGACATGATGAAGGCTGAAAAAGTTGCCAGCGACTTGGCTGATGCTGATGACACGCTTAGCGGCCCCAAATCGCCTGTACCGGAGATCGCCGGATTGTTGCGACGGCTTGAGCGCAAGGCATCCGAAGTGCCTGGCTTGCTGGAAGACACCAATGAGCATTTGGCTAAGGCATTGGATAGTCTGGCTGAAGCGCAGAATTTGATAACCCGCGCTATTCACGAATCCGATTTCGATGGCAACGCGCTTGAACAGACCGAAGAACGCCTGTTCGCGCTTCGCGCGGCAGCGCGTAAATTCAACGTCGCTGTTGATGACCTTCCGGCACTTGCTGTTCAAATGCAAGACCAGTTGGCCGCGCTTGATGCGGGTGAAGCGGAGTTGGCCCAACTGGAAGCGGCGGCCAAAGATGCGCTGGATGTTTATGATCGAGCTGCCGCTGCCCTATCTGATGCGCGCGTGGTAGCCGCGCGCGAATTGGAAGCGTCGGTAATGTTGGAGCTTCCGGCGCTCAAACTTGAAAAGGCGCGCTTCATCGTCGAGATCGACCGGGATGCAGAGCACCGCAGTGCATCCGGTATTGATGATATCGCCTTTCATGTTCAGACCAATCCGGGCACACGCGCCGGTCCCATCATGAAAGTGGCATCAGGCGGTGAACTCTCTCGTTTCCTGTTGGCGTTAAAAGTTGCGCTTGCCGACAAGGGGTCGACGCCAACTCTCGTGTTTGACGAGATCGACACGGGTGTTGGTGGCGCGGTCGCTGATGCCATTGGTTCGCGGCTTTCGCGTCTGTCGGATGGCGTGCAGGTGCTTTCCGTGACCCATGCGCCGCAAGTTGCAGCGCGTGCCGGACACCATTTCCTGATCGCCAAGGCGGGCGAAAACGGCGAATCTGTTGTGACGAGTGTTGCCAAGATGGACGAACAAGCCCGCTTGGAAGAATTGGCTCGCATGCTATCGGGTGCGCAAATCACTGATGAAGCCCGCGCCGCCGCAGCGCAGCTGCTCGCTGGTTGAGTGTTGGGGGAATGACAGTGAGCCAAACGCCAGTTGAAAAACTGACTGACGCAGAAGCTGGCGCCGAGTTGGCGCGATTGGCGGCAGAGATTGCGCGCCATGATGAAGCATACCATCGTAACGATGCTCCTGAAATTTCTGATGCTGATTATGATGCGCTCAAGCGGCGTAATTTGGAAATTGAGGCCCGTTTTCCAGGCTTGAAGCGCGCGGACTCGCCGTCTGATAAAGTAGGTTCGCCTGTCTCTGAAAAGTTCGAGAAGATCACGCATCGCGTCGCGATGCTGTCGCTAGACAATGCATTCAACGACGATGATGTTCGTGACTTTGCTGCACGGGTGCGGCGATTTTTGAAGATGAATATTGATACACCTTTGGCGCTGACGGCTGAACCCAAAATTGATGGTTTGTCACTAGCCCTTCGATACGAAAAAGGTCAGTTGGTCTATGCGGCGACACGCGGCAATGGTCAGGTTGGTGAAAATGTGACGGCAAATGCGCGTACGATTGCCAACATACCCGAACAGCTGAAGGGTACTCCGCCTGAAATTATCGAAGTGCGCGGTGAGGTCTATATGACCAAGGATGCCTTTGCCGAACTCAACAAACGCCAGGAAGCTGCCGGCAAGCAGACTTATGTCAATCCGCGCAACACGGCAGCTGGCTCTCTGCGTCAGCTCGATTCGTCGATCACTGCGTCGCGTCCGCTCAAATTTTTTGCCTATGCTTGGGGTGATGTTTCGGACATGCCGTCTGCAACGCAGTTCGGCATGGTCGATCAGTTATCAGCTTATGGGTTCGACACGAACCCACTGATGGCGCGCTTTGATGATATCGACGATTTGCTTGACCATTACCATCGCATCGAAACGGAACGTGCAGACCTGCCATATGACATTGATGGCGTTGTCTATAAGGTGGATGAATTGGCACTGCAGCAGCGCTTGAGCTTCGTTTCCCGTTCGCCACGCTGGGCGATTGCGCATAAGTTTCCCGCCGAAAAGGCGATGACAATTCTCAATGGTATCGACATTCAGGTGGGCCGCACCGGTGCGATTACGCCTGTCGCACGTCTTGAACCTGTCACGGTTGGCGGTGTGGTTGTTACCAACGCGACGTTGCACAATGCTGAGGAAATCGAGCGTCTTGGCGTACAGGTTGGTGACACGGTAATTGTGCAGCGCGCCGGTGATGTGATCCCGCAAGTGCTGGGCTTTGTGCCGGAGAAACGCCCGACTGATGCAGCGCCGTTTGCGTTTCCAATCCACTGTCCTTGCGATTTGAAAACGCCTTTGGTGCGCGAAGATCGAGCTACTGGTGGCGAAGGCGTGGTACGTCGCTGTTCTGGCGAATTTGCCTGCCCGTTTCAGCGCAAGGAGCATTTGAAGCTCTTTGTGTCGCGCAAGGCTTTCGACATTGACGGGCTTGGCGAGAAGCAGATCGAGTATTTCTACGATGATGACGATTTGCCGATCCGCCAGCCTGCAGATATTTTCACCTTGAAGGCCCGCGATGATGCCAACGAACTGAAAAAGCTCAAAAACCGTGATGGTTATGGCGATACGTCGGCTCAAAAACTCTTTGAGGCGATTGATGTGCGGCGCACCATCGCTCTGGAACGTTTGATCTTTGGACTGGGCATTCGTCATGTTGGTGAAACAACAGCAAAAACTCTGGCGCGCGCCTACGGGTCGTGGACGGCTTTTGAAGCAGCAGCTCAAAAAATCGCTGCCAACGATATGATTGCTCGCGCTGAGATGGAAGATCTAGATGATATCGGCCCGGCTGTGATCGAGGCGACTGGGCGTTTTTTCTCCGAACCTCACAACCAAGAAATGGTTCACGCGCTTGTTGCGCAGCTCGATATTCAAGACGCCGAACAAATTGTTGCGGATAGTCCATTTGCTGGCAAGACCATCGTTTTCACCGGCTCTTTGGAGCGGATGAGCCGCGATGAAGCCAAAGACATGGCGTTGCGATTGGGTGCCAAGGCAGCAGGTTCAGTTTCCAAGAAGACCGATTTGCTCGTTGCTGGACCAGGCGCTGGCTCGAAGCTGAAAAAAGCGCAGGAACTGGGCATTGAAACAATTGATGAAGATGAGTGGCTCCGCCGCGTAGAAGGCCCTTAGGCTTTTGGCTTGCGGCGCTTGGTGAACTTCATTTTATGAGCAGCAAGATCTTCCGGCTCCGCCGTCCACGCGTATGCCAGCAAAACCGGTTCTGTTGACGGCGTGCGGATCGTGTGTGTTGTGCCCGGCGCGTTGAAGATCAGCGAAGGTGCGCGAAACACGCCGATATCATTTTGCGAACATGCACCGCTCAAGACGATGTAACTCTCCATGATGCCTTCATGCCTATGCGATGGGTAAACGCATTTTGGTGCGAACAGCACAAAGCCGAGCGCCAAATCTTCGGCATGAATGAGGCCGCCCGGTCCAACAATGTCCGCATAACCATATTTTTGAGCGAGAGCTGGCGGTAGCTTTTCATAGCCATACTGCCACATGAAACGATCAGCCACTTTGGTCACTGCCCGCACAAAACTCTCGGACGCATCTTGTTCGCCATTATCCAAGGCACGCGCCAGATGGGCGTTGGCCGGCACGCGCGATGGCACCGTATACTGCACTTGCGGGTCCAACTTGACGAGCTTGCTGATGCGCTCGCGCACGCGGCGCATATGCGCTCGGATGGCGGCGCTACCGCCGTTTGATGCATAGCGATAAGCCACGTCGAACTCGCGCAGCAGATAGTAAATATCAGCGTCTTGCGAAAGCGTTGGCATGTTGGGTTGCAGCGTCATTTTTGCGACGTAGGGCAAGGGGTGATGAAAGTCTCGTCCCAAACGCGACATGGGATAAAAAGGGTGGGCAGCCAAAATGAAACGCCGGGCAAACCTTCCTCACTCAAGCGCTATCATCTCCGCGCCTCGTTTTCACGATCCGGATATTGGGTTTCACAAACGCAGGACCCCGGCGATGCCGGTATGGCAATGGTCCGTTGTGTGCTGGACCACCGGGGCCCCGCGCGGAGATTTGTTGTGATGGGTCGGGCATCTCTGGCACATTCGCCCGCCTCACCCCTCTTCACCGAAACCGGCACCTGTGTCCGATCCAGTGGCGAAAAAAGCCCGCAGCGTTGCTCACTGCGCATTGCCCGTTCCGCATAAGCCGACCCTCTGAACGCAACTCTCCAAAGGCCCGACCGCTCCGCTGCCAACCTTCCATCCCGTTTAAGGGACGTTGTGACGAAGATTGGTGTGGCCAGGATAGGGGAAGATTAGAGGGCGGTTGATAAGATTTTTGGGGTGCGTGCGGTAAGCCGATGTTCGCTGCATGCGCGAGTTAATGTCCGCTATGCTGACGTATCGGAGGTTACCCGCTTCGATTGGGTAATGTATCTACGGTTCGAGACCGCTTTCTGTTTACTCAGTAACAACCTTTTTGGACTGACCCAGGCAGGGAGCCGAACGACGGTTTGATGTACCACGCGCAGCGTTCACTTTGTGTCGCATCGCGGGCTCGATCCCGCGTCCTGTAGCCCACGTTGGTTGTTATACGATCACGCTGTCTGCGCGCGTCGGTGCCTCAGCCATAATGCCGTGGCCACCACTGCAATCGTTATGACATGGAACATGACGAGTGTGTCGAGATAACCGATCTCCTCCGGCGACGGGCGAAACGATTCGGGGACGTCGAGCACCCATTCTCGAAATATCGTGTAAAGGGCGATTTGGCTTAAGGCGGCACAGAAGAATGCCCATATTCCAATCCGCGCGCCGCTCAACAGACCCATGACGACGGTGACATCAAGGATCAAATACACAATATCCAGGGCCTGCCACTTGGTTGGCGCTTCCCCCCAATTGAAACCCGTCAGCGACAACATGTTGAGGATATGGACAAGCGCTCCATAGGCGTAAAAGGCTGCGACAATCCAAAAAATATATCGTGCGATGGCATGCGGTTTCATCGTGTGACCTGCGGTTCAAATGCGCGGCGCATCATGTCGTCGTAGAGCTTTGCAAGGGACTTTTGACGGGCCAATGGAATGTCAGGATCGAGGAGAATGATCCCGCTAAAAGCGGCATATTCGATGAAGGCCAGTTCGCTTGCGGTACTTTTATCGAGCCCGTACTTGCGCTGATATAACAAGCAAATAGTGCCAATCCGCACCTCATCGGCTTGCTTTACGACCCTTTCAACTGCGGGAAGGCGGCGCGCAAGTTCTCGTATCCCAAGCTCTAGCCGGTAGTCGATGCCCATTGCGGCGTCGTTCAGCGCCGTGCCCTGATCGATTGGCGAGTCGTTCGGGTCGATGACATCAGCGACCTCGATCGTTTGTTTATCCAACCAGTGTTCCGCGAGAGCCGACAAAAAAGCTTCATGGTCATCAAAGTGATGATAAAACGATCCGCGGGTCAGCTTTGCAGCCTTGCAGATTGCCTCAAGCTTCACGCCTTCCAGTCCATGCGTGGATAGTTCAATTAAGCCCAGATCAATCCAATCTTCTTTGCTGTATCGGCGCTTTGTCATACAAGATGCCCGGCAAAGCCAAGCGCGGCCACAGGAAGGAAAAGCCAACCCTGTGGTAAACGGCCATGGCTTTCTCCCAGAGAAACAACCAAGCCAACGCCGACAAAGAAGAACCCCGCTGCCAAGAGCGTTGCGGCCGTCGCAAAGGCAACTGTCCCGCTCAGCGCAGCTATGCCGAAAAAGATGGCCATTCCCGCAATCGCGACGGTCGTGAAGTGCCAGCACAGATATTGCGTGTGCTTTACGATCGGTTCCAAGTCCTGCGCTTTAACGAGCGGGCGCGCGATCTGCTGCCCACCGACAAGCAAGTGAATGGCAAACCAAAGTGCGGCGATAACCCCAGCAGTGCCAAACATGAGTTGTGTCATGAGTACATCTCCTAAACTGAAACGGTACATACCTTTTTGTATGTTATCTGTCAATCAAAACATACAATTAGGTACGGAATGCCGATTGGCCGCGCAGTTTTCGGCAGTTGCAACTCGAAAGCCTAACGCGTTCCAAGCCCGCAGCTTCGCCGCGAGAAGAAAGCAAACTGGGAAACCTTCGTTCTGGAAGTCTGTGCAGGTAGGGATAGGCGTTTCCGGACAAACCGCCTCACTGACTGGAAGACAGGCCGATTGCCGAACGAAGATGCGGCGTATAAGCTTTGCGAGTCTTGGGAGGGCGAGACATGCTGAAAAGACTGACCCTAGCAATAGCCGGATTTGCTTTGCTGGCCACAGGTGTGAATGCGCAGGATGCGCCTGCCAGGCTTGATCTTCTATCATTTGCACAAGGCGTGCTGCCGGTTTCAGTCGAGACCGGCGGACAGGATTTGCGCACTGATCTCAACCAAACCCTTGCGGCCATTGACGGCAATCCCGTCGGTTTTGGCGCCACACCGCGACCGGGTACGGCAGCGACAATTGTGGAAATGGTCTACGCGTTGCCCGCGCCTACCAGATTTGACCGGTTCGCCGTGCCAACGGTGCTTGAAACACCAAGCCCGTCACAGACCTTCTTTCAGACCGTTCAGGTGCTTGGCTCCGAAGATGGGCCAGATGGGTCTTTCGAGGTCCTGGCCGAAACGACACTGACCGCGCACGATAAGCGCGGCGAAGTCACCGAACTAACCCTAACGGGCGATGCGGTGCCGGTGCGTTGGGTCAAATTGCGGCTCCAGGGCGGGCTGGAATACGCAATGACGCGACCTTTTTCGAATTCTCTGAGATCATCGGTAACGGAACACAAGAGGCGCTAAAACCTTTGGGCCGGTTTACCGGCATATGGGAGGGACGGGGCGTTGATATTGAGTTGGCGCAGGAAAACGCGACGGTAACAGGTTGCTATGACATCGGCGGCAAGCTTTCCGGCAATGTTGACGGTGCAGTGCTGCGCGCGCTTGGCCGTGATGACGCCGGCATCGCGTCGCAATTCGTATTGATAGCAGACATTAACGGCACCCTTCGTGGGGTGCGTTCCACCAATGGTGCCCCGTTCAGAGTTTACGATGGCGAACCCTCGACCGGTGGGCCCGTGTGCGAAGCGCCAGTAACTGAGAGCTTGGGCTGCGGCGACACGGTGTAAGGAATTGGCTTTGAGTTTGACTCCGCCCAATTGCGACCAGGCTCAAAACCCGTTCTGGATGATTTGTTCGATGGCCTGTCGGGCGATGGATCAGCCAACATGGTCATTGTCGGGCATTCCTCAAGCGAGGGGGCCGAGGACTACAATCGTGATTTATCACTGCGGCGCGCTGAAGCGGTCGTGCAGGCTCTTGTATCGCGTGGCTTGGACGGTACGCGCATAACAGCTGCCGGCAAGGGCGAAGACGAACCAATTGCCAGTAATGATGACGAGGCAGGGCGTTCTTTAAACCGCCGCGTCGAGATCAGCTGTAGCTGACCGCACACAAGGTGGTGTTCATGTGCACCCTTCCATTAGCGGCGCGCATGATTGCACTGTTCAAGTGTTGACCATGATTGCGACCGCAGCGATCACGAGTAAGGCGGCGGTTCCGGCCCCGGCAATGAACCGTCCAACTTTCACCATGGTAGGGGCGTCCATAGTGTCAAACAGGATAAATGGATGCAGCAATCGAAGACTGACTAAGGCGATCCCATAGGCGTGAAGCCAAATTGGCGCCACGCCGACAAGTTCCATCAGCAAGAGCATCACAATCGTCATTGCCGCATATTCAGACAGATTTCCAAATCGTCTGACCGCGAGCGCCATGCGCGATTGGCCTCCATCGCCCAGCGCGATACCAGTTTTCCCGCGCATCATGGCAGTCATCGTCGACAGCACGGCCATCAAAAGGGCGATGGCAGCAGCGTAATATGGTGTAATGGCAACCGACATTGTCAGATATTCCTCTGTTTTGCGATCGTCAGGCAAAGCTCAGCAATCTGCTTCCAGCGGCTAACGTCTCCGTAGCCGATGACGATCCAATCCTTCATGGGTGGTTTTGATTTAAAGGGCGCAAGATGGTGCCAATCGGTAAGGTCAAGCGACGCCACATTTGTCGAACGGTCGATCCGGCATCCAAGGCCGACACGCCCGCCTTTCTCAGAGAAAAAGACAAAGACTTTGCCGCGATAAGTGAGGGCATCGGCCGACATCATACGCCCTGGGCTGATGTCGTCATGTTCCATCCGCAGCTGCTCGCGTAATGAAATCCAATTTTGCTGGATCGGGTCCGCCATCGCTTTTTTCCTTGCAATGCGCGATGGATAATTTACAAATATATGTTAGTCAACATATAAAAATACCATGCGTCTCACACCCGAAAACAAAAAAAAAATCACCAAAAAGATCAGAGCCGGAGCAGCCGCGACGTTCCGCGCGGACGGCTTTGATGCAGTCAATCTGGATCGGCTGATGAAGGAAGCTGAACTGACGCGGGGTTCTTTCTACGCGCACTACAAATCAAAATCGGCCTTGTTTGCCGATGTGATGCGTCACGAGCATCCGCTCTTGCATATGCTTCAACGGCGTGACGGAAAGAGCAGTGATGCGCTGTTACAGCAAATGCTCATCATCTTTGAAGGCTATCTAAATCCGGCCAATCTGAATGAAGTCTTCAAGGGCTGCTCGCTAGCAGCACTGACAGGAGACACTACGCGCGCTGACGCAGATGTACGGGCCGGTTTTGGGCATGCCTTCAAAGTAATTTGTGCCGAGATGGCGCGTGAGCAGCAGCATGCGCCGGAAAGTTACGCACCGCCGCTGGTCTTGGCATCCGGCGCGGTGGGGACAGCAATGGCAATCGAGGACTCTGACCAACAAGCCATAATCCTAAAAGGTACCTGGGCCGCTTTTCAGTCGATGCTGCCGAAGCCCGGACAAGGAGAATGAAGATGCTCGATTTCCCGCAGCGTACTTGCGCGTTCCTTCAAGACCTGAAGGATAACAATGACCGCAATTGGTTCCAAGCAAACAAAAACCGCTATGAGGATGAGTGGCTGGACCCAGCGACCGCCTTTGTATCGGCAATTTCCGCGCAAATGGGGACGCTCGCGCCGCCGCACAAAGCCGTGCCAAAGGTCAACGGATCTATTCGTCGCCTGCATCGCGATACGCGGTTCTCCAAAGACAAGACGCCATTTGATCCGAAACTCCATTTGGTTTTTTGGACAGGCGAGCATCCGAACCGATCCCCGGCCATTCATCTCGTACTTCATCCAGACCGCCTTGGTTTTGGCGCAGGACTCTTTGCGATGGTATCGGAAGAGCTCGATCGGTTTCGCGCTTGCTTGGCATCCAATGACAGCCGGGCCACAAAACTAACCGAGGTCTTGAACCTGTTGCATGATCAAGGCTGTGCGCTTACCGCCGAAACGCTAAAACGGATCCCGCAGGGAATTGCCGTATCACCGAACTTGGAAACGCTGGTCAAACGCAAGGGTCTTGTCGCCAGGACGCCTGACACGATGCTGGCGCCTGAGACAATTTGCGATCAGCAAAGGATGGGGCGCTTTTTCGATGCCGCGGCACAACTCAATCACTGGCTCGCAGAAAACGTGGCGCTGCAATAACGATATGCTGCGCCAGTAAACGGTGTTTATAACCTGCCAATAGAGCAAACCATCGCGGGGGCAAAACCAAAACCGGTCCAACGCGGCCCTCTATATTGGTGATTATCCAGAGCCGGAATTGCCGCTGAGCACGTCACCGACCAATTGATGCATGGCGGCCTTGTAGTCGGCTGGATTTCTGCCATGGGCGATCTCCAGGGCGGCGCGATCAAATGCTGCCGATAGAAGGTTTGTCAGCGCATCGATCCGCCCACCCGTTAAAGCGGGCAGGGCGCGCCTGAGGCCATCGCGCAACTCCTCGGTCCCATTGTTGCGCGTCAGTGCCGCCGCTTTGGCGTGGCCCAATACCGCAGACGCATCCTCTAACAGAAGGCGAATACGGCCCGGAAACAAGATCGCTTCAAAAAACGCGTCAGACCCTTTGACCATTGCCAGCTCCGGGTCGGAGACATCGCGTGTCTCGCGGTCAATATGGTCTGCGACTGCCTTTGCTTCGTCCTCCGCAATGGCGCGAAAAAGATCGGTCTTGTCGGTAAAATGGTGATAAAGCGCACCGCGCGTGACGCCGGCTTTGCGAACAATATCTGGTGTTGCCGTTTCCGCAAATCCAACGTCCACAAACAGTGCGCGCGCGGCCTCCTTCAGCTTGGCGCTTGTTTCGGCGCGCCTTTCGGCTTGGCTGCGACGCGCTCGCTTTTCATCTTGCATGATCACAACTCCAGAAAAACATTTACATACATCTTGCATGGAAATGCAAATCCTGATACATACATAATGTATGTAAATGAAGGAGGCCTCCATGCGCGTTACGCAATACTACCCCGTCATCCAGTCGCAAGCTGTTTCGGCGACCGCAGAGTTTTACAAAACACACTTTGGCTTTCGGGCCGCGTTCGAGGCGGCTTGGTATGTTCATCTGCAAAGCGAAGCCGATCCGTCGGTCAATCTTGCCATTGTCGAAGCTGAACATGAGACGATTCCCGAAGCTGCTCGTGGCGTTTCCAGGGGAATGATCCTTAATTTTGAAGTGGAGGATGTCGATGCCGTTGATGAGAAACTGCGTTCAGCAGGCGTGCCCCTTATGAAGGCGCTTATTAGCGAGCCCTTTGGCCAACGCCATGCTATCTACCGCGATCCAAATGGCGTGTTGATTGATGTCATTAAGCCGATCCCGCCATCACCGGAGTTCCTTGCCCAATATGCAGCCGATGCGGTACCGGTGTAACCACGCATGGCTAAAAAGCTGAAAGATTGGTTTGATCGTGATTGCGCGGCCCGATTGGGTCGCGCCATTGCCGCGCATCATGGGTCCTTTGATGTCGATGCTTACGCCGACGAAATTGATCGCGGCATTGCTGGCCTTGAATTGAAGGAACGCGTTCGTTTAATGTCCGATGCGCTACGTGCCCGTCTGCCCACAGACTACAAACAAGCAGCACCAATTCTGAAAGCATCGCTTGGTCCGCCGCTCGATGGCGAGACCGGGATGTTTACCACAGGCTATTGGTTGATGCCCGTCGCACAACTCGTCGAAGATCATGGCACCAATGACCCCGATATTTCGCTTGATCTTTGTCAGGCCATTACGCAGCGCAATACGGCTGAATACGCGCTCCGCCCCTATCTTGAGCAACACACGGCCAAGACGCTTGGTCGTGTGCAAACATGGACAAATCATCAAAGCAGCCATGTGCGACGGCTTGCCTCTGAGGGCGTACGCCCAAGACTACCCTGGGCGCGCCAACTTGAAGCGTTCATTGCCGACCCGTCGTCGGCACTGGCCGTTGCAGAGCGATTGCGTGCTGATCCGTCCCCCTATGTGCGAAAATCCGTAGCCAATCTGATCAATGATGTCTCCAAGGATCATCCTGAAACAGTCTTGGATCTTGTCACGCAATGGCAAATCGGTGCGCCAAAGGAAACCCAGTGGATAATCCACCATGGGACTCGCACACTGCGCAAGAAGGGCCTCATGGATTAGCGGCATCTGCGCGATCAAGGACATCGATGATAAAATAAGATGGCCTGTTTCCATCCGGAGTTTGATTCTCGCAAGCACAAACGCAGTTGGCCAAGAGGTTCTAAACAGCAAATAGCCAAAAAATTCGGAATACGTTCCGATTAGGCCGTTTGCTCCGCAGAATTCGAAGGTCTACTTTGGGCCGGTCATGAAACCGGCCAGGCCACAGATAATCATGGCCTGAAATTAATGGATGATGGATCCAATCGAGTAGCGACTTTCGCGTGCTATCAGTGATCTCAAATCGTACCGGAGATTGCGTTTTGCTTTGCAGAACTGAAGCGCGCTCCTTGATCGATCCAGCAGAGTAAACATCCGACACCTTCAACGAAACCGGATCACATCCTCGCAGCTTGCTGTCGTTTGCAAGATTGAACTGCGGGAGGTCTCGGACGGCTTCCGCAAGTTTCAGTCGAACACGGATCGCCCAAACATGTTTGGGCAGTAGCGGACGTTTTTGACCTATAATGCGCCCATAGTTCCGGGCGCGTTTTGATGGGATCACCATTGGCAGGTTGGAAGCAGGCATGCGTTATCTCCTCAACCGTTCCCTCCAACCGCATCACTCAGACATTCAGCGCAACCCAATACTGCACGCAAACGCTAATGCGACAAATTCTGCTCCGAGCCCAAAATGAAGAATGCTGCTGCTTGCACGAGTTTCCGTTGTCGGGTTTTAAAGATCTAGTCAGATATCCGATTTCAGGAACTTCAAAAGCGTGCGAACTCTGGGAACAGATTGCCGACCAGGTTGTATCAAGGCCGTTATGGGCTGCTCAGAGGGATCATGTGTCTTGGTCAAGATGGGAACAAGCCGACCCGATGCTAATGATCTGGCACCGAGGAAATCACCCAGACGAATGATGCCCGCACCCGACAAGGCCGCCTGCAGAAGCGTTTCGGCACTGTCTGATGTCAGCTGGCCTTTCACATTTATCTTTATCGACTGGCCATTCTCCTGAAAAGGCCACGCTGCTTGATGCGGGAAACCGTTCAACAACAGACAGTTGTGCTGCCGAAGGTCCTGGGCTGTTTGCGGCTCTCCATGTTGCGCGAGGTACTCGGGGCTTGCGGCGATCACGCGCACCACGGTTCCCAAGTGAATGGCGATAAGGCTGCTGTCATCTAGATCGCCCACACGGACCGTGACGTCCGCCTGGTCATAGACTGGATCGACGCGCTGATCCGTAACGGCAATGTCGAGTGAGATGTGAGGATACAGCTCTCGGAATTTTGTCAGTTGAGGCGCCAGTTTGTGATTAGCGAAAGCGGAACCACAGTTCAGTCGGATATGCCCGCGAGGGGCCGTCGACGCATCGGACAACTCAGCTCCAGCAATTTCTAATGTCTCCAGTATGGAGCGTGCCCGAGGCAGGAATGCCTCTCCTTCGGGGGTGAGAGACAGGCTCCGCGTTGATCGAAACAGGAGTTTGGTGCCTATGTTTTCCTCCAGCCTTGTTATCATTCGGGAGATGCCGGACGACGTGTATCCCATATCTGAAGCCACCGACACGAACGAGCCGCGCTCCACAACGCGGACAAAAGCTTCGATCTCGGGGGCAAGGTGCGACATTTATTGCAGACTCTGAATCAATAAAGTTTCGCATGGAATCGTCTTTTTCCGCACTTGGATCAACAATAGAAATTCAAAAGTCGCTACCGCCAGATCAGAGGACCAAGAGTATGCCGCTCAATAAGCTTCATGTGCCGGAAGGCCTGTCCGTCGCAACGTGCCATCAAATAAACGACCTGCTTCATGAAAGCCTGGTGGAAACCTGCGCAGTCAATCCAAAAGACTATTTCTGCATCGTCACCCGCCACGCACAGGAGGATATGATCCTGCATCCAACTTTTTTGGGCGAACGGGATGGTGCCGCGACCATTATCATAGACATCACCTTGTTGGCCGGGCGCACCGATGCCCAGAAAGAGGCTTTGTACAGTGATGTTAGAAAGCGGCTTGACGCGATTGGCTTCCCGTCTGGTAATTCAATCATCTACTTGACGGAAAATGGTCCTATCGATTGGTCTTTCAGCAAACAAGGCTCTGTGAAGAAAGTGCTTGGTCTTTGATGAGCGGCCATTGGTGTAAACCCAGCGAATGTCTCAAAAGTCCGCTATCCCGTCACTCACTTGGGAAATTTGGTCCGTGGCCACGAATGGCCGCTTTGAAGAAGTGCCGCTGCCGGTCCTGAACGGCAGCTATAAGCCGAATTCGCCAGTCCGCAAATCTTAGATTGCCTGCACTTTGCCCACCCCCTTCAAAAAACCTAATCCATCCATCAGCGCTTTTGGCGTGACAGGTTAGCGGGCTGCCGCTAGCACGGGCTCGGAGGTTGAGCGCCATGGCCGGGCAAAAATCAGAGTTTATGCAAGGTGTTTTCAGCGCCGGTGCGCCGATATTGGCGGCAGCGCCGTTTGGGGCTTTGTTCGGGGCGCTGGCCGTCGATAATGGCATGACGGTTTTCGAGGCGACGCTTATGAGCGCCATCGTCTTTGCCGGTGCTAGCCAGATGGTGGGGATCGAACTCTTCGGCCAGCAGATCGCTCCCTGGTTGATTGTCTTTTCGATCTTCGCGGTGAATTTTCGCCATGTGCTTTATTCGGCGGTGACGGGGCGGCGCATGAGGGATTTCCAGCCTTGGCAGCGCTACGTGGCGTTCCATTTTTTGGTCGATCCGCATTTTGCGGAAAGCGAAAAACGCGCGGAAAGTGGCAAGCCGATCACCTTCGCCTGGTTTATGGGCGGCGGGCTTACATGGTGGACGCTTTGGATTTTCGTCACCTTTTTGGGTGCGTTGTTCGGTGGTCTCATTGAAAACCCCGAACAATATGGCGTGGACATGCTGCTGCCGATCTATTTTCTGTCGCTGGTGCTGGCGTTCAGAAAACGCGCAAACTGGCTGCCGGTCGTTGCCGCGAGCGCCATCGTCTCGATCCTCGCCTTTCACTTTATCGGCTCGCCATGGCATGTGTCGCTGGGTGGCCTTAGCGGCGTTTTGGTTGCCGCCATTTTGGGTCTTCCCAACGACCATCGGATGGTGGTTTGAAATGTCGGTAACGGTCTGGATCATCATCGGCGCTGCGGTCGCGACCTACGCAACGCGGGCCGCAGGGCATCTGGTTTTATCACGCTTTTCAGAAATTCCGCCGCGTGTGGAAGCAGCGCTCAACGCCGTGCCTGCCGCTGTATTGACCACCATCGTTGTGCCATCGCTCGCTTTTGGGTCGATGGCCGACCGGGCGGCTTTGATTGTCGCGGGCGTTGCCGCGCTTTACCTGCCGCCGCTCGGCATGTTCGCGGTCGGGTGGGCTGCGGTTCTTGGCTTTCGTGCGCTGCTCGGGTGATCAAATCCGCGCGGTTGCCTGATCGAGCCAAAGGCGCACGGCCTGATCCTCAATGAGTGGTGAAAGAACCCGCCGCACCCGCGCGTGATAGCGGTTCAGCCATTGGCGCTCTTGCCTGGACAAGAGCTTGCGTTCGATGAGACGACGGTCAATCGGGCACAGCGTCAACGTCTCAAACGAGTGAACCGCGATTTCGCCATCACGAGGCACCTTTGGCGGCTTCACATAGACAAGGTTTTCGATCCGGATACCGTGGCTGCCGGTTTTATAATAGCCGGGTTCGTTGGAGACGATCATCCCTGTTTCAAGTTGCGCCGCACCTCTCTTGGAGATGGATTGCGGGCCTTCATGAACGGCAAGGTATGAGCCGATGCCATGGCCGGTGCCGTGGCCATAGTCCAAGCCGTGCTCCCACAGCGCGCGGCGCGCTAGGGGGTCAAGGTCAGAGCCGCGTGTACCTGCCGGGAACTTTGCCAGGCTGATCGCGATCATGCCTTTGAGGACGAGCGTGAAGTGCTTTTTTTGTTCAGCACTTGGCTCGCCCAGTGGGATGACCCGCGTGATGTCCGTTGTGCCATCTTCATATTGCGCGCCGGAATCCATCAGCAACAGATCATCGCGCTTCATCCGGCGATTGCTGTCTTCGGTAACGCGATAGTGGACGATGGCGCCGTTTGGGCCCGAACCGCAGATGGTATCAAATGATATATCGCGCAGTGGCACGCCGAGCCGCTCGCCGGTTTCAGCACGGCAATTTTCCAGTTTCTTGGCGACGCTGATCTCATCCAGGCTTTCCGGGTCCTGCGCACCCAGCCAGGCCAAAAACTGTATCATCGCCACACCATCGCGCTCGTGCGCGTTGGTGGCACCTTTTAGCTCAGTGCGGTTTTTGCGCGCGCGGGGCAACGCACATGGATCGCTCGCCTTGACCAGCGCAGCGCCGCCCGCATCCAGTTTGGCATAGACGGCGTTAGCTGCGCGCGCTGGATCTATCATGATGGATTTGGCCGTTCTAGCCAGCGCATCGATAGCGTCCGCGAATTCTTCATAGGGGTGGAGGTCGGCCAACTGCGTCAGATAGGCCTGCGCCTCAATATCAGCGTTGCTTGTATCAACGAAGAGTTGTGCCATCCCGCGCGCGGGCACGATCGTCCAAGCCAGCACCAGCGGCGTATGCACAATCTGGTTGCCGCGAATGTTAAAAAGCCAACTGGCAGAAGTTGGATCGGTCAAAATGACGGCGTCAACCTTTTGTGCGCGAAGCTCCTTTTGCAGATCTCGTAGTTTGCGTTTGGCGGTCATGCCCGCCAATTCTTTGCGCTGAATGGTGATATCGCCTGTTGGCAGTAGGGGTTGATCGGGCCAGATTTGATCAATCGGGTTTTGCTCAATCCCGACGAGCGCGATGCCAGTCTTGTCTGCAAGCTTGGTCAGGCTCTCGACCGCATTTTGCGTATGCATCCATGGATCGTAGGCGAGCCGTGTTTTTTCAGGCAGGTGTTTCTTGATCCAACCCGAAACGCCAAGACCGACCAAATCATCGATCTGAAATGTTTCGTCATCGGCCTGTTCACGTGCTTGCAGCGTGTAGCGGCCATCTACCAGAATAACGGCCCTGTCTTGCGTGATAATGGCTGCGCCTGCAGACCCTGTGAAGCCGGTCAACCATGCCAAACGCTCGTCACGTTCTGGTAGATACTCATTTTGGTGCGGATCACTATGAGGCAACAGAAAGGCATCAAACTCCTTGTCACGCATCAGCGCTCGTAGCGCGGCTACGCGCTCCGGGCCCTTGGTGCCGTCACTTTTAAGATTGAATGACTGATACATGTGATCCCCTGAGTCGTAGGTCGCTCGTTCGCAGACCATTATTTGCCATGCAATGCTGCATGGCAGTTTTGCGACTTTAGGCGTAGCCGATCGGCATTGTGTGCGCCATTTATTTCGTACCGCAACAAGATGGAGCCCATCATGGCAACCCGCAAAAGCATGTTCCGCAACATTATCGACGCAATGGTCGAAGCGCGTGGTCGCGAAGCCGCAAAATACGTCAATGGCGCGCTTTTGATGCTGGACGATGAAAGCCTGAAAGCGCGTGGTCTGAACCGCCAGGATTTGCTGAAAGGCCGTCAGCCGTTTGCTTGATCAGTTTGGGCTGTTCGCACGCAGGTGGAGCGTGACCCAACCCTCGCGCCAGATTGTCTTCTGGTGATAAAGACCCTGTTGGCGGAATGCTGCCAACACCTTGAAACGTTGTTGGGCCAGAATACCGGACAAAATAACGTCGCCACCATTGGTCAGATTTTCCGCAAACTGAGGTGCCAGCTTCATAAGAGGCTTGGCCAGAATGTTAGCAACAATAACCGGATAGGGCCCGTTGCCACGCACCACATTGTGCGTCAGCCCGCCCGTTGTGAGGCAATGAACGAGCCCGCCCACGCCATTCAAAGCAGCATTATGTCTGGCCACTTTTGTTGCCACAGGGTCAATGTCGGTTGCGATCACCGGCACTTTCCAGCGCTTGGCGGCTGCTATGGCAAGGACCGCGCTTCCTGTCCCGACATCTAAAACGATATTGGGAACGCGACGGCGGAACAATCTGGCCATCATATCCAGGCACCCTGCGGTGGTTCCGTGGTGGCCGGTACCGAAGGCTTGGCCCGCTTCGATTTCAATACCTGTTTCGGTCCCGCCGATCATGTCACGATCATGACTTCCATGGACGACAAAGCGGTCCACGCGCACGGGCTTGAGACCTTCTAACGATTTGGCAACCCAGTCTTCATCTTGCAGTTCTTCGGTGACGATTTTTGTTTCCAAATTGGCTGCTTTTGCGGTCTTTGCGATTTGAGCGATGACGGCGTCAGTTTCTTCCGCGTCCACGTAGACAGAGACTTCAAAGACGCCTGAGTCTTCAAAGGTCTCAAAAACAGAGACGGCGTGCCCGTCTTCCTCGAGCGCAGCATCCAGTGCTTCAAAGAGTCGGTGCGCGTCTTCCTTTGGCAGTTGTGTGAAAATGCGGTTTTGCTGCGAGGTATTCAAAATGATGTTCCAAAATTTCAGGACGCAGAGACCGATGATTTATCGGTGGAAGGTGCTCTGTGTTTCGCACTCTCCTGCTTTTCCGGCCGGGGTGGTGTGAATTGCAAGATAACATCGTTTTTCTGCGGCTTGGCACCTGCGCAATTGCTGGCAAAAACCAATCGGCCATCGGGCTTGCGCCACAGGATCATACGCGAACCTTCAGTGCGTGCTTCGGTGAATTGCTCGTATGTGTATTCATCGGTCAGGCGCGTTGACTGGAATACCCAGTTATCACGCACATAGCCCTGCAGATCGCGCAATGTGAGACCCGGCTTGAACAACTGAATGCCGCCGAGCGTGAAGCTCAGTGATTGGCGCGCTGTTTTCGTGCTGTCATCGCCGAGTTGATAAACATTGCCGCGTCCGATTTCCGGCCCGAAGTCGGTGCAGACCAGCGCGTTGTAAGCGTCGTTGTCAGTCGCTGCGATCAGCGTTGCGTATCGGTTCAGATCAAGATGGTGATGCGCATGCTCGGAAAGAATCTCGCCATAGTGCACATTCAGATTGGCAAGACGCGCGTCGGAGATATGGTTCCAATTGGCGTCTGAGATTGTCACCACCACGTCCATATCCGTCAACTTGTTGGCAAAGGCTGTAGCCCAACGCGAGCCGCCCACGATCAGAATACCTGGTTTTTGCGTTGATCGCAGGCCAAGCGCGGCAGCAAGCGGTAGCAGCGAGAAGCCGTGAAGCAAAATCGATCCGACCACCACTGCAAACGTAAAGGCGATCATCTTGGAGCCGTCTTCCACGCCCATGTCAGCCAGAGCTGCGCCAAAAATACCTGTGACAGCAACGGCAACGATGCCGCGCGGTGCGATCCAGCCAACCAAAAGTCGTTCGCGCCACGTCAGTTCTGTTCCGATCGTTGCGATAGCGATAGCAACCGGGCGCACGATGAAAAGCAGAACAATAACAAAGGCGATAGCACGCACATCGATGAGTGCGATGGTGGGCCAATCGAGCGCTGCTGTGAGCAAAATAAATAGCCCGGAAACGAGCAATACGGTCACTGTCTCTTTAAAGCGGCGCATTTCCGTGAGTGATGCAATCCGCGAATTGGCCATGGTGATGCCCATGATCGTTACGGTCAGGAGACCCGATTCTTCCAACAACTCGTTTGACACCGCAAAGAGGCTGAGGACGACAGCAAAAAGTACCGGTGCTTTAAGATAGTCAGGTATGTGACCGCGAATGAAGGCCCAGATCAGGAACTTGCCCGCGCCATAACCAGCGATGCCGGCAAAAAAGAAGCCTGTGAACACGGATGCAAACACGTTGGATGCGGCATGCAGTCCGGAGAAAACCAGAAATAGCTCAAACGCGATAACTGCCATCAGCGCGCCCAGCGCGTCGTTGACAATGGCCTCCCATCGCAGAACTGAAGCCGGGCGAGATTGGAGCTTGGCCGTGCGCAAAAGCGGCATGATGACAGTGGGGCCTGTTATCACAAACACAGCGCCGAGCGTAATGGCCACCGGCCAAGCCAAGCCGCCGATATAGTGCGCGGCAAGTGTGCCGCCTGCCCAAACCAGCGGCCCGCCGGCAAAGATCACCCGGCGCACGGCTTTGGACGTTTCCTGAATTTCTTTGAAGTTGAGTGTCAGCCCGCCTTCAAAAAGAATGATCGCAACGGCCAATCCGACGACGGGTTTGTAGATGTCGCCGAAATCGCGCACAGGATCGATAAAGCCGGTGACCGGCCCAGCGATGAAACCTGCCACGAGCAACAAAACGATTGCTGGCAAACGAAAGCGCCAAGCCAACCATTGCGCTGCAATGCCTGCCCCGCCAATGAAGGCGAGTTTGATTGCGATATGCTCCAAAAGAACCGCCTTTATGCGTTGTGCCCTAACGCGAAATACGCGCGATCAGGCTAATATGGCAACAGCCAGCGGTCAGGTGTTTGCGAGATCGCGCAGCTTTTGCAGCGCGGTGTCCGTGTTTTCACCGTATGAAATGGTCTTTCGGAACGCCCCGTTTGAGTCCAGCAACAAAATGGATGCGGTGTGATCCATATTGTAGCCGCTCTCATCTTCATCAAACTTTTTAAAGTATATGTTGAAACCACGGGCCATGGCGCGAACCTTTTCCGGATCGCCGGTGATGCCGGTGATCCGGTCTGACTGCGACTCCAGATAGGCGCTTAGAAGGTCAGCTGTATCTCGCTCGGGATCAATGGTCACGAAAAACGCATTTATGTTCTGGCCATCTTCGCCCAACTGTTTGAACCAACCGTCCAGTTCATAGACGGTGGTTGGGCAGACTTCCGGGCAATGTGTGAAGCCGAAGAAGAGGGCGGTTGGCTGGCCACGAAACGCGTCTTCGGTGATCGGCTGACCATTATGGTCGATCAGTTCAAACGGCACCCCATAGGCCGCCGCCACTTCCTGATCGTTTCGGATATCGCTGCGCATGCCGACGGCAAGAAAGATAATAGCGGCGGTGGCGACAATAAGTCCGGCAAATAAATAACGCATGGCTACTCCGATCCAACGCTTAAATAGGTGGTCGTTTCACGGGCTGCAATTGAGCAATTGCCGCACTCTCACAAGTGTGATCGGGTTATAGGCACCAAGCCAAGCCAGCCTGAACTAGCGAGAAGAAAAGGTTGGCGCCTTCGCTTGACCAGCCGACAAAACCAAGCGCGCCAATGCCGACGATTGCCGCCGAAATGATCAGCGCGGCTTTGGGTGTTTCGATGGATTCCGCGCGGATTGGATCGCTCATGGCATTATTCTACCGGTTTTTGCGGTTGCACTCAAACCTTCTGTACAAACCCGTCGAGCACTTTCTTTTGTCCGGCTTTGTCAAAGTCGACGGTCAGCTTGTTTCCTTCAATGGAAACAATGTTGCCGTTGCCGAATTTCAGGTGAAAGACCCGGTCGCCGTTCGCGAAATTGGAGGGCGTATCGGCAACCGACTTGGCGACGAGTTCGCCCTCAATCGTGCGTGACTTCACCGAGCCTTTTCCTGCGCCAAAACCGGAATCTGCCTCACCATAGCCGATGCGTTCAACGCCCATGCCAGATCGGGAGCCCCAGTTTTCGCGCGTGGCGCTGGTTTGGTTGGCTTGTGCTCTTTGCCAACCGGGCGATGAGCGCGATGAACCAAATGGTTCCATGCGGTCAAAGCGCGAGGTGCCGTAACCGCCACCGCCATACTGGCTCGGCGGTTCAGCCACATCGGCGTGGTCATTTGGCAATTCATCGAGAAAACGCGATGGAATGGTGGATTGCCATAGGCCATGAATGCGCCGGTTGGACACAAACCAAATATGGCAGTTTCGCTTGGCGCGGGTGATGCCGACATAGGCGAGGCGGCGTTCCTCTTCTAGGCCGTTCTTGCCGCCCTCATCGAGCGAGCGCTGGTGGGGAAAAAGGCCTTCTTCCCAGCCGGGCAGGAATACCGTTTCGAACTCCAGGCCCTTGGCGGCGTGGAGCGTCATAATCGAGATGGCGTCTAAATCTTCGTTTTGCTCAGCATCCATTACGAGCGAGACATGCTCAAGGAAGGAGCGCATGGACTCAAATTCGTCCATTGAGCGAATGAGTTCTTTGAGATTTTCCAAGCGTCCGGGCGCATCGGCGTCCCGGCTTGCCTTCCACATGTCGGTGTAGCCACTTTCCTCAAGGATCGTTTCGGCTAGTTCCCCATGGGGGGTGCGATCAAGAATTTCGGCCCAGCGCTTGAAGTTCTCCACAACGCCACGTAGCGCTGCGCGCGGTTTTGGCTTGAGCTCTTCACCTTCAACGATTTCAGCTGCGGCCTGAAGCATGGGTATGTTTTTGCGCCGCGCATAATCATGGACGAGGCGTACTGATGCGTCACCCAGGCCGCGCTTGGGCGTATTGACGATGCGCTCGAACGCTAAGTCATCAGCGGGTTGGCAGACCACGCGAAAGTAGGCCATCGCGTCACGGATCTCCATGCGCTCATAAAAGCGCGGTCCACCGATGACACGGTAGTTCAGCCCGAGCGTTACGAAGCGGTCTTCAAATTCGCGCATCTGGAATGACGCGCGCACCAGGATCGCCATATCGTTCAGATCATGCTGCTGGCGTTGGTAGCTCTCTATTTCTTCGCCCACGGCGCGGGCTTCTTCTTCGGAATCCCATGCCGCATGCACTTGCACCTTTGCATCATCTGGATCGGCGACATCGGTGAAAAGCGTTTTGCCAAGGCGGTCTTCATTGTGGCTGATCAGATGCGAGGCAGCGCCGAGAATATGGGCCGTCGAGCGGTAGTTACGCTCAAGGCGGATGACCGCTGCGTTCCTGAAGTCTTTTTCAAACCGCAGAATATTGTCGACCTCCGCGCCGCGCCATCCGTAGATCGATTGGTCATCATCACCGACGCAGCAAATGTTGGCGGTTTCAGCGCCTTCGCGCGGCTGGGCCAGCAGGCGTAACCACATATATTGGGCGGTGTTGGTGTCCTGATACTCGTCAACGAGTATATATTTGAACCTACCATGATATTCGGCCAGTACATCGGCGTGGGTGCACATGATGCGGATCGGATGCATCAGCAAGTCGCCGAAATCGCAGGCGTTCAGCGTCTTCAGGCGGTTTTGATAGGCGGTATAAAGTTCGCGGCCTTTTCCGTTGGCAAATGCGCGCGCGTCACCTTCAGGAATATCGTCCGGTGCCCAGCCCTTGTTCTTCCAGCCGTCCATCATGTTGGCGAAAGTGCGTGCCGGCCAGCGCTTGTCGTCGATGCCTTCGGCCTGGATGAGCTGTTTGATCAACCGGATCTGGTCATCGGTGTCGAGAATTGAAAAGTCTGATCTCAAACCAGCGAGTTCGGCATGTTTGCGCAGCATTTTGACGCCGATGGAGTGGAACGTGCCAAGCCAAGGCATGCCTTCAACGGCACCGCCAACCAGCATGCCGATGCGCTCTTTCATCTCGCGGGCGGCTTTGTTGGTGAAGGTCACGGCCAGAATTTGTGACGGCCACGCTTTTCCTTGCGCCAGAATATGAGCGATGCGCGTGGTCAGAACACGGGTCTTGCCGGTGCCGGCGCCTGCCAGCACCAGAACAGCGCCCTCCGTTGTTTCCACCGCGCGGCGTTGTTCTTCATTTAGCCCATCCAGATAGTTTGGTGCGTTCCGCTGGCCCATGGCCCGCGCGGCCAAGCCGCTGCCGCCGCCTGTTGCTGGTGTTTGTGGCGTTGGTCCGGAATCGAACGGAATGTCGTCGAACGGGTTGCTCATGGAACTCTGATTCGTTTGCAGTCGGATGAGAATATAATGCGAACACGCCGCGATGCGAGCCTTGCCTTAACCAACTGTAAATGCACAGGCGTCAAAATAGCCGCATGGCGAAGTTATTTGTTCATACGATGTTGGTTGTACTGGCTTTCACAGGCGTATCACTGGCGCAGAAAACACCTGCAGGACCGCCGGCGGGTGTTATCCTCGCTGAGGGTACTATTGTGCCCGAGCTTGATCCGATTATTACCGGTTCAACCGGCTTGAGCGCCCCGCAAACGCCTGCGCCGCTGGACTTTGAACAGTGCAATGCCGATTGTCAGGCTGAAAAGCTCGGGATCACGTTCGACAACTGAACTTCTGACTATTTGTGCTCTTCCACGCTGGCCGCGATAAGCGCCTTGTTGAAATATTGCAGGGCGCGCATCTGGGTTGCCCAGGCAATGATAAGTGTATCGTCGCGCGGATCGACCACCGGCAAACGTTGATGACCTCCGGCATCAAACATACGTAGTGCGATTTCAAGCGTATCGTTCGGTTTCAGAACCGGCGTTTCCCGATTTTCATCAAGCCGTTCGCCTTGCCTGTCATCTTCCGGTAAGTCCATGAAGTCCATGACCATCTTGGTTCGCATCAACTGCCTGTGTGGCCCCTGATGGTCAAACAGCCCGCGCATTTCCAACTGCCAGTGGAAGTAGGAATGCCCGTGCACGGCCTGGTTCACGCCATGCGCAATCGCCACGCAAAGTAAAAGCGCAATAGAAAGTGAATAGCCACCCGTCAGCTCGAACACGATGACTGTTGTGGAGATTGGCGCGCCCAGCACTGCGCCGGCAACAGCGCCCATGCCGAGAATGGCGTATAGCCCCTGAGATGAGGCCAGGTCCGGGAAGACGGATGCGGCCATTAGGCCATAGGCCCCGCCCGTTAACGCCCCCAGATAGAGTGCTGGTGAGAAGATGCCGCCACCGAAGCGTGACGCCAAGGTTATGGCGGTGGCAACGGTCTTCAAGATGATCAGCGTCAAGAGGAGCGCCAGGGGCAGTTGGTTCCAGAGGACTTTGTCGGTGACTTCATAACCGACCCCGAGTATGTGCGGATAAAAGACGCCCATGCAACCGATCAAAATGCCGCCGAGAATGGGCCGCGCCCACAATGGCATCGTAATGCCGCGTGCAAGATAGTCCGCGCTGAAAAGCGCAAACTGAAACAATATTGCTACAAGCGCTGCGACCACGCCAAGCAGCGCGAAGGCGGGAAACTCCCAGTAGGACGTAATCTGATAGGCGGGGATGATGAAGGCGGTTGCTTCATCGAACCACAATCGTGACAATACAGAACCGATAGTCGAAGCGATCACGATCGGCACGAACGAGCGCATGGCGTAGTGTTGCAGGATCACTTCATGTGCAAACAGAACGCCTGCAATAGGCGCGTTGAAAGAAGCCGATATCGCGGCAGCTACCCCAGCGGCCAGAAGGGTGCGGGCGCACCACTCCGGCAGTTTTCGGCGATGCGCAAACACCGATGCCAGTGTTGCCCCCAAATGGACGACCGGTCCCTCGCGGCCAGCACTTGCGCCACTACCCAGCGAAATTATGGTGATGATGGCTGACCAGATGCCGTCCTTTAGATCGAGGGGTCTTCCTGTCAGGGCACGTGCTTCGATGACGTCGGCAACATTGCCGACGCGGCGCGCTGATAGTCGTGACAACAGCTGGCCTACGATGATGCCGCCAATGATTGGTGCTGCCAAAATCCAATACCAGGCAACATTTTGCGCAGCGGTCAGTGTGTTCTCAGTGTTGTTTCGCAACCACCAATATTGAACCACACCGATGCCTTCGCGAAACATGATCGCTGCAATGCCAACAACCGCACCTATAATGAGCGAGAGCATCCAGATCTTGAGCGACCCTGAATCCATGAAATTGCGCCAGTTGGGGCGTACCCACTTTAAAAGGATCGCAAACCATGTTCTGGCGGGCGGTGCGTTCATCATGCGTAATCATATCCCGGAACGCGAATTGAACCATTCATGCCATCCGGCACTTGCAGCTTGGCATGCGCGGCTTGCATTTCATTTACCTGCTCGGCGACATCATCAGGCATCGGGGCAACTTTTGGCCCTGCAGTGTCGATGTGAAGCGTCATCATTTCGCAGGTCGCAGCCAACCAACCATCGTCGCTGTGTCGCAGTTCCTGCCACGAGTGGAGCCGCTTTGCGTCGTGGGCGATCAGTTGGAAGGTGCATGTGATGGGATCATCCAGATGGACCTCACGCACGTAGCGGATATGCGCCTCCGCAGTATATAATGTTAGACCACGCTTACTTTTATATGTCGGTGGCATGCCCAAAGACGAGAATGCGCTATCAGACGTCTGATCGAACAGAACCATGTAATAGGCCATGTTGAGATGGCCGTTGAAGTCAATCCATTCCGGATGGATGATCAAATCGTTTGCGACAAATGGCGCATGCTGCTGGTTCATTCTTATTTGCAATGCCTTGTTGCTCAGCTGCTTTGTCCACATTACGAATTGGAGGAAAAGCGGCAAGACCTCATCGACGGTCACACAATAAAATCCGCATAGGGAAGGTTCGAGCCATGGCACTCAATGACATCGCAGCTGTCGCCCGCAACGATGCGGGCATTGGCGCAGCCTTGGGTGTGCTCAAGCAGCTGTTCGGCGAGCAATTTTCAGATAGCGAATCACTGCGCGCGCAGCATGCGCATACGACCACCTATATTCCTTCGCAGCTGCCAGATGGCATTGTATTTGCGCGGTCATCCAATGATGTGCAGTCGGCGGTCGAAGTGTGCGCAGATTACAAAGTGCCGATTATTCCATTTGGAACGGGTACTTCGCTCGAAGGTGGCGTGAATGCACCCGGTGGCGGCATCTCGATTGATGTTAGCCAGATGGACAAGATCCTCTCGGTTAACGCGCAAGATTTGGACTGCGTTATCCAACCTGGCGTTACGCGTGAAGGACTCAACAGCTACCTGCGTGACACGGGCTTGTTCTTTCCGATCGACCCTGGTGCCAACGCATCATTGGGCGGCATGGCGGCGACGCGTGCTTCGGGCACCAACGCTGTTCGTTACGGCACGATGCGTGAAAACGTGCTGGCGCTTGAGGTGGTGTTGCCAAGCGGGCGAAAGATCACAACGGCACAGCGAGCACGCAAATCATCGGCAGGTTATGATTTGACCCGCCTGATGGTCGGATCTGAAGGGACCCTTGGGATCATTACTGAAATGACCTTGCGCCTGCATGGTTTGCCCCAAGCCGTGACGGCAGGTGTCTGCCCATTTCCGACGCTTGATGCGGCGGTACACGCCGTCATTTTGACGATTCAAATGGGGCTTCCAGTGGCGCGTATTGAACTCGTCAATGCGCTTCAGATGAAAGCCATGAACGCCTATTCCAAGCTCAACTACCCGGAGAGCCCGTGCCTCTTTCTGGAGTTTCATGGAACCGATGCAGGAGTGGCTGAGCAAGCGGAGGCCTTTGGCGAGATAGCCAAGGATCTGGGCGGTGGCCCCTTCCTCTGGTCGGCGCGTCAGGAAGAACGCAATGCGCTCTGGAAGGCGCGGCACAATGCCTATTGGGCTGCGCTCGGATTACGGCCTGGCGCAAAAGGCATCTCAACCGATGTCTGCGTCCCGATTTCCGCACTGGCTGACTGTATTGCTGATACTGAAGCTGATATTGAAGAGCATGGTTTGATTGCACCCATTGTGGGCCATGCCGGTGATGGCAATTTTCACACGCTTCTTTTGTTAGACGAAAGCGATCCGCGAGAAATTGAAGCTGCTGAAGCGTTTGTTGAGCGTTTGAACACGCGGGCGCTTGCCATGGGTGGCACTTGTACCGGTGAGCATGGTATCGGGCAGGGGAAGATGGCATTTTTGGAGCTTGAACTTGGCGGCGCGGTCGATGTGATGCGATCAATCAAGACCGCGCTTGATCCCGATAATATCATGAATCCGGGCAAAGTGATTCGCATATAAATCGCGTAATCATTCAAATGCCCGCTTGTCCCGTTAAGAGCGGCCGTTTTTGAGAAAGGGCTGAAATAGTTTGCGGTGGTTTGCGACGATTGGCGGTCTGCTTGTTTTGGTGCTGCTTGCAGCGCTGGCGGCGCCGCTGTTCGTCAATTTCGATGATTACCGGACGCGGTTTGAGGCCGAAGCGAGCCGCATTCTCGGTCAGCCAGTGACCGTACAAGGACACATTTCTGCGCAACTGATCCCGTTTCCTTCGATTACGCTCAATGATGTGCAAGTCGGAGACGAGGAAGCCCCTCTGATGCGTGCATCTAGCCTTGCTCTATTTGCGGAACTGGCGCCATTCCTGTCGGGACAAATTCGCATCTTTGATGCGCAGTTGGATGATCCCGTCCTGCAGCTTGACTTGACCGAAGGTTGGTCACCAAAGGGCACGCTTGAGCTTCCAGGGCTTCCAGCCGGCGTGGAAGTTGAGCTGGAAAATGCAACCATCTCCAATGGCCGAATACTGGTTCGGGATGCGGTCAATGCGCAAACGTGGACGGTTGAAATTTCGCAAGCTGAAGTGTCCGCCAACTCATTGGCTGGACCGTGGCGTGTGAACGCATCCACAATTGTCCAAGCGCGCCGGGTCGATGCCAGTTTTACCATCGGTCAGATTTCTGCCGGGGCTGAGATGGTTTCGCTGTTTGGCGATCTGCAGTTTGTCGATGAGTTGACGAAGTTGCGCATAGAAGGCGCGGTGGACCTAACGCAAAACGGACAGTTCTACGATGGTACATTCACGCTTGGCCCTGTCGGCGAACTTGCAACGCCTTACCGCATCGACGGCGATTTTGATGTCTACGCCGACCGGGTGCTTATCGACACGTTGACCGGAAACTTCGGCGATCTCAACAACCCCTATGTGGTTCGTGGCAACGCTGAATTGATTGGCGGTGTAGAACCTTCCTATGCCATTGAAGTGACCGGTAACCAGTTCGGGGTCGCGCAGGGCACTGTCGAACAAACAGGTAATGTCGGTGATGCTGGTACCAGCGGGCGCATTGCTCGCATTGTAGATGCACTTCGAACCTTGCCTATCCCCGCCGAACTTCCGGGGACCATAAAGCTCGATTTGCCTGCCGTGGTTATTGGCGGAACGATCATTCGTGATTTGGTGCTTGATGCGCGCCCTAATGATACTGCGGGTTGGGAGGTCAGACGCCTGACGGCAGAGTTACCCGGGCGCACCGCGTTGGAATTGAGCGGTGATCTGCGCTTGCCCCTGCAAGGTGAACCGCTCGCAAGCGGTGCGTTCAAGGGCTCTGTCCTTGTGGCATCGCTTCAGCCAACCGGCCTTGCGCGGTGGATTGCCGGTGATAGCGGTGAGCGGGTGCGCGCTTTGCCGCGTGCCGGTGTTGAAGCCTTGATTGACGCGACGATCGAGCGCCAACTCTTCGACATCAGCGAACTGCGAATAGGTGTCTCTGTCCTCAGCGGCTCACTGGAAAGGCGCTCACCGGGTGTCGGCGCGCCCGCGCTTCTTGCCGAGCTGGACGGCGACAGTGTCTCGCTTGCATCTCTGGCTGCAATCGCAGAGATTTTTGGCGCAAGGACGAACGGCAGCTGGGTTGCCGATCATCAAATCGAAGCTGACTTGAAGCTCACCAAGCCCGATCTTTGGGGCGTGGTGCCGCAAACTGTTGAACTGTCACTACGCCCTCGAGACCTAGGCATCGAGATCGACAAGTTTTTGGTTACCGACATGGAGGGCGTGTCGCTGGCCGCAACCGGTACACTGGGTTCCGCTCAAGAGGGGCGACGGCAGCTGGAACTCGACATGGACCTAACAGCTGCAGACGCCACTCAAGCCGTTGGGTTCTTGGCCACACGATGGCCGGATAATGAAGCCGTTGCAGTATTCGTAGATCGCGCTGCTTTGGTACCTGATGTGTTGCGCGACTTGAGCATCAACATAAGCGGGCAAATGCAGATTGCCGGTGAACAAGTCGATGGGTACGCGTTGGAGGCCACGGGCCGCGTTGCGCAATTGGATGTCTCGGGCGCGGCCACATTCGACACGGATTTGGGGATTGACAGTTTTGAGAGCTCGATGAGTTTGGGTGGCGAAGGGCAGGGGCAGCCGCTTCTGTCTTGGCTCACCGGATCGCCTTTGGCTTCATTTGATGCTCCCCGCGATGGCCTTGCCGAGATTGAGATGTCCGGCAGCTTTGCTGAAACGTTTGATGCGCAAGGGTCGATCAAACTTGGATCGGACAGTATTGATCTGGAGACCTCAACGTCCCGCCTGCCGACTGTTGAAGGATTTCAGCAAGTTGTATCCGGCGAGTTTGATATCTCGGTGACGGATGCAAGCCCTTATGATGCAGCGTTGCCCATCTTGCCATTGGCTCTGTTCGACGGTTTATCCGCGAGCGCAAAAGGTAGTTTTGATGTTGATGCAGACACATTGACGCTTTCGGGTGTTGAGGGTCAGATTGCCGACAGCGCCTTTTCTCTGCGCAACTATGCGGTAACAGGCGATGAGGCGATCAAGGCAGATGTGCAACTGACGTCGATCGATATACCAAGCGCGCTGCTTGATGGAGAAACCTTGCTTTCAACGCTGGCAGGATGGAGCCAGTCTGCCATTGATGTGGCCTACACCGCTGAAACGATATCTTTGGACGGACAACCGATTTTGGTCGGAGCATTTGGTGACTTTGCTGCGTCCATTGTTTCTGGAACGTTGTTTGCAGATGTGATTGTCGACAAGGCGGGTATCGTTGGTGGCGGTGAAACCCGTTTTCAATTGCAAACTCAATTGTCTGCCGAAGTTGGCACCCAGTTTTCAGTGAATGGCCAGGCAACGAACGCCGATTTACATACGCTTGCCGGTGTGTTTGCACCGCAAAGCTTGGCAGACTTGTCGATGACGGCGACGGGTGTCGGTTTGAACTGGGATGATGCATTTGCCAATGCCAAAGGCTCTGGCTCTATCGCCTTGCGGGACATTCCCTTCCGTGGCCTCAACGTTGAGGCCTTGCCACAAATCATCCGCGAGTCGGATGCGGTTGGTTTCGAGATAGATGAGGATGATATTCGGGTGATTTCGGATCAGGCTATCGTCGATCCGCAAAGCGTCCAGCTGGTTGATACGGTTGAAACGCCTTTTCTTCTCGATGATGGGCTAGCGCGTTTCTCCAATGTTCGGATTGCTTGGCCGCAAGCCAGCTTAACGCTCAATGGTAGTGTCAATCCTGTTGAGCGGCGCGCCGATATCGACGGGACAATCAACTTTGCTACGCCCGACGATCTCGACGATTTATTGCCGACGGCGGTCGAGTTGTCAGGCGTGCTGAGCGCTGGCGTGCCACCCATTTGGCAGATAGATGATCATGCCATTTTGGTAACGAGTGTTCGTCAACGGGCCATTGAAAATGAACAGCGCCGAATTGAAGCGCTTCAGGCACGGTTGCTCGACCGGCAGCGTGTAAGGCGTCTCTTGCGCATTGAACGAGCGCGTCTTGCAGCTATCCAACAAGCTGAAGAGGAAGCAGCTGCGCAACGCGCAAGAGAAGAAGAGGAGGCACGGTTGCGTGCGGAAGAAGAAGCCCGCGCACGTGCGGAAGCTGAGGCTGAAGCTGCGCGACAAGTTGAGCTTGAGCGCCAAGCAGAACGCGAGCGTTTAAGGCAGTTGGAGTTGGAGCGTTCGGAGCAGGCTGTTACGCGTGGGCCGTTGCCAGACATTGGTTCAAATCCTAAGCCGCCCGCATCAGAGCCAGCACCGAAACCGCGCCCGCAACCACAACAGCCGACGTTGAACTTTGATTTGCTCAATCCGGATGTGATTATTGAGCCTCTTGGTCAGTAGTCGTCGATAGTTGGCCTTTTCGTGCAGCCTTGAGCACGTGCAGGCGAATTGCAGACGACAGATTTGCATCCCGCGCCCGGTTTTGGTCGATATGGTCCACCAGACCGGCTAGCGACAGTTCGCGCTGCTTTGCCAGCTCTTGCAACGCTTCAAAATATTCATCTTCCACAGAGTAGCTTGTTGCATGGCCGCGGATGACAACCGATCGCTTGCGCACGGGCACGGCAATTGCCCCTATTTTTTGTTGCGGAATGCGTCCAAGGAAACGACTTCTGCACTCTCGCTTTTGCCGTCGCCATCTTCTTCGGCAGTCTCAGTGTTCTCGTCAGCTGCATCAGCGTCGCTGTCTGCACTATTGTCCTGACTGTTGGCTGCAGAAGAAATGGCCTGCACAGGTGTTGGTGCTGGCAGCGCATCCAGATGGCTTTCTTCCTCAACTTCGTCCGGATCAAACTCCAGTTCAAAATTGACTGATGGGTCGTAAAAACCGCGAATGGCTGAGTAGGGCACATATAATTTTTCTGGCACATCAGAAAACGAAAGGCCTATGCCAAATCCGGTTTCACCGACTTCCAAGTCCCAGAATTGATGTTGCAGAACGATTGTCATCTGATCGGGATATTGTTCACGCACCCGGTTGGACACTTTCACCCCCGGCAAACCGGTCCCAAAGGTTATGAAAAAATGATGGTTGCCGGGCAGACCCGTTTTCTCGACTTCCGACAACACTTTGCGGATAACGCCGCGCAGGGCGTTCTGAACCAAGATATCGTAGCGAATAATGTCTTCTGCCATGGGTCTGCAATCAACTCCTCGATCGTAGATGTGCGACGGCGTGCTTATCGCGTCAAGTGTCTGCCTGGAAAGGAAGTGCAGGCTTCTGTTGCCAGGTGCCTGCGAACCCCGCCTAGCCGTGCGAACAGCTAGGAGTTCATGTGAAGCTGTCGCACTGCATTAAGCAGCGAGACGTGCTTCCGCGTAGTTGTCGTTTGCAACTATACAATTGACCCGATAACGGCGGTATCATGCCGAGCAAAAGTACGCTCTTTACACCCTCGTCGATCCTGTTTCGCCCCCATCAGAACCGTTTGTTGACAAACGGTTTTGGTGGAGGCGCCGGGTACCGCCCCCGGGTCCGAAAGGCTTATTACAACGCCCATTTATTGCCATAGCTGGCGAACCAGCATCGCCAATATAGGCGCTTATTGTGGCTATTTCAAAGTATTTGGTGGGGCAGAGACAACATTCTAACCTGCCGAATTCTAATCAAATTGTTGACTTTGCCTGAGCTGTTGCCGAATGTCGCGGAAGGAGGCAGGGGGAACGGGCCCGCTGACCAAACCAAATTGATTCCAAGGGGAGATTTCCATGAGCGACTATCTTGTAGATGTTCAGCGTTATGATTCAGGCGCCGATGCAGATGTTGTCCAGAAAATTGTCAAGCATCTGGGCATTGCGCTGCGCTCAAAAGATGCATCACTTGTTTCTTGTTCCGATTCTTCCGAGTTGGATCGTGTCGTTGAAAAATGGTGCATGAAAAAGTTGGGCATGACCGATAAGGCCGCCTGCGACGAAGTTGTCGGAAAAGTCTGTGAAGACATGAAAGAAGACCGCATGAAGCAGCGCGTCACATTTTATTACCTCGTTGCAAAACATGTCGGGAAACTCAGCGACCTTTGATCCTCGCTTCAAGCTAGTTTTCTAATGCCTCTCTGCCAGCCTGAGAGGCATTTTCTTTTTCTTTTGGGCAAATGCTGCTCCCTCAAGACGTTTCACCAGAATCGCTGTAAACGGTCTGCATGAAGCAATATCATGACCTCATACGCCATGTGATGGCCAATGGCTCTGACCGTGGCGACCGGACGGGTACGGGCACACGATCCGTTTTTGGCTATCAGATGCGGTTTGATCTGGGTGACGGTTTTCCCATGGTTACCACCAAGAAGCTGCACCTGCGATCAATTATCCACGAGCTGCTTTGGTTCCTCAAAGGTGAGACCAATATCGCCTATTTGAAGGAAAATGGCGTTTCGATCTGGGATGAATGGGCTGATGAAAACGGCGACCTGGGCCCGGTCTATGGCTATCAGTGGCGGTCATGGCCTTCGCCGAGCGGCGAGAGCGTGGATCAGATTTCCAGACTGGTGGATGGCATCAAGAACAACCCAAATTCGCGCCGCCATATTGTGTCAGCCTGGAACCCGGCACTTGTCGACGATATGGCATTGCCGCCCTGTCATTGCATGTTCCAGTTCTATGTCGCCGAAGGCAAACTATCTTGTCAGCTCTATCAACGCTCTGCCGACATCTTTTTGGGCGTGCCGTTTAACATTGCTTCATATGCATTGTTGACGCACATGATTGCAGAAGTGGCGGGTCTTAAAGTTGGTGATTTTGTGCACTCCTTCGGCGATGCGCATATCTACCACAACCATTTTGATCAGGTTGAAACACAGCTTGAGCGCGACTTCCGTCCGCTGCCAAAGCTGCACATCTTGCGCACACCAGGCACGATCTTCGACTATGTATTCGAAGACTTTGAGATCGTGGGCTATGACCCGCATCCGCACATAAAGGCGCCGGTGGCGGTTTAATGGCGCGCACGCTCAAAGAAATCCAGGCTGATAGTGAGAGGGTCTCTCAGATCTACGCGCGCAATTGTGACATCAAGCGCGACGATGATTGGCAGGTGCTTAAATTAGCCGAGGAAGTCGGCGAGCTGACATCCGCGTTTTTGCGCATGACGAGCCGTGGCCGTTTGAAAGGCGATGAACCAGCCGAAATTCGCCAACAGTTTGAGGATGAACTTGCGGACTGTCTTGCCCAAGTTTTACTAATCGCAGAGCGGTTTGAGGTCGATCTGGATGCCGCTGTTGAGCGGAAATGGTTTCGGTATCTCGATAAGGGTAGTGGTGATGCTTGAACCAGTTGTTTCCATGATTGTTGCCGTTTCCGAAAATGGCGTCATCGGACGCGATGGCGACATGCCATGGCGTTTGTCATCTGACCTCAAACGCTTCAAGGCGCTGACGCTCAATCACCCCGTCATTATGGGTCGCAAGACGTTTGAGAGTATTGGCAAGCCGTTGCCGGACCGGCTTAATATCGTTGTTTCGCGTGATATGGATTGGCAGGCTGACGGCACGATGCGGGTTTCATCGTTGGGTGCTGCGATTGATCTGGCGACCGCCAATCTGGAGAGTATCCATGAGCAGGCCGATGAAGATGCTGATCCTGATGAATTGCCTAAAGAAGTCTTCATCATCGGTGGCGGGCAGATTTATGCGCAGGCCATAGACTATGCTGACGCGCTGTATGTGACCGAGGTGCTAGCCGAAATTGATGGCGACACGCGGTTTGCCGAGATTGACGAAGAGTATTTTGAACCAACTCACTGGGAAGATGTCCCGCAAGGCGAAAAAGACAGCCATGCGACGCGTTTTGTCATTTGGGAGCGGCGTGAGGATGAGGCTGCCTGACCCTGCGTGACGTTGCCAACCATCGTTAGATCGTCAATGTAATCCGGTAGCGTTTTTCTGTTGAGCTTTGGGAGGAGCACATGCGGCGGATCGCAAAATTTGCGGCCTATTTTGTTGGTTTTCTCGTTGCCGGCCTTGGGATTGTCTGGGTTTCCATTGGGCCAACCTGGCGGCTTTTTCTGTCTGATCCCCCGCTTGATGACAATGTGCTGGAGTGGACACAAAGTCAGCGCGATTCAGGCTTTGCGCTGTCAGATAAACTGCCGATCATCAATACGCTTCCGATTAGGGCTGGTGACCGGCAACGCGATGTGCCGTTCGGCGTGCCCTTGGCGATGGATGTTGACATCGACGCCTATATGGAATCGCAAAACAGTGCGGCTGTTCTTATCCTGCATAAGGGTGAAATCCGTCTGGAACGCTACGGCTTGAACCAAACGCGCAACAAGCGCTGGACCAGCTTTTCGGTTGCCAAATCCTTCACTTCCACGCTTGTCGGCGCTGCCATTTGGGACGGTCACATTGCAAGCCTTGAAGACATGGTCTCGCAATATGTCCCTGCGCTGCAGGGTTCTGCCTATGATGATGTGAGCATCCGTCAGTTGCTGACGATGACGTCAGGCGTGCGCTGGATTGAAGATTATGGAGACCCAACGTCTGATGTGGCGATGTTCAACGAAACCGAGCCTGAGCCCGGCGAGACGGCATTGATCAGCTATATGAAACGGTTGCCGCGTGCACATCCGCCGGGCGAGGTTTTCAACTATTCTACTGGTGAGACCAACCTTGTTGGCATTCTCGTCGCCGAGGCGACTGGCAAGCCTGTCTCCGAGTATTTGTCGGAGAAAATTTGGCAGCCGTTTGGGATGCATGGCGATGCTAGCTGGGTAGTTTCAAAAACGGGCGAAGAAATTGGTGGCTGCTGCGTGCAAGCAACCGCGCTTGATTATGCGCTGATCGGCCAATTTATGCTCGAAGATGGTATCGCCGACGGAGCGCGTGTTGTGCCCGAAGGGTGGGTTGCCGAGGCAACGTCGCTCCAGGTTGAGGTGCCCAATGATTCGCGCCGTGACTATGGTTTCCAGTGGTGGCCTATGGACAATGGCACCTATCAGGCAGGTGGCATTTTCGGGCAGGGCATCTTTATCGATCCCGCACGTGAGTTGGTGATCGTCACCCACAGTTCATGGCGCGACGCGCGTGGTGTGATCGAAGGCCAATCAGATGCCCGTTTTGACTTTTATAAAGTGGTGCAGACTGCGATTGACGCAGAGGCCAACACGGGCAGTTAGTTGGTCTGAATTTGTAATCGTTTTGCGGTTAGAGCAAGGCAGACAAATCCTACGGCATAAGTGACGAATGCTGCTCCAAGCATCATGTTGATGTTTCCCCATTCAAGCACTGCAAGAAACAGAGGTGTGCCCAACAGGTTTCCGATATTGCCGGTTTGCGCGAGGATGCCATAGCCCTGCGCTCGATCCTCTATTGACGTGTTGAGTTCAGCGACGGCGGCAAATGTTGCACCCTGAACAAGGCCAAGTGCGCCAAACAAGACGACAGCGATTACGGGAAGCGACAAAACCGCGCTCAACAAAATCGCAGCCGCGCAGCAAACAAATCCGCCCATGACGACCATGGCTCCTGAAAAACGAAGCAGTAAAAGAGGAACTGCAATAAGGCTCACCACGATGCTGATCAGTGGCATGGCTGTGTTCGTTGGACCGCGCAGGCTGTCTTCAATCTGATCGGGCAATATGGCGAGCATTGATACAAAGGTCAGCGTGTAGAATAGCCATCCGATGCCGGGCCACAGTTTGGGCCATTGGCGATAGGCTGCGAAAAATGTGTTTCCCGTGGTCTCATTCTTGTTCAACGGTTTACCAATGTCACCCAGGAAGATGAGCAATGCGACTGCAACCATGATCATCATGGCGCCATGGGCTTGGAAGACGGCTGTAACACCAAACCTAGCAGCGAGCGGTATTGCTGCCAGCGCAAACAAGGCAAATGATACGCCGAAAAAGGTGCTCCAAAGGGACATGGCCGCCCCGCGCCAACGGTCAGAGCTCAGCTGTGCAATGAATGACGGTGCGGCAACGACGATGCCCAAATGCGTCAAACCTTCGAGCACGCGGCTGACGGCCATGATACCAAAGCTTGGCAAAGATGCTTGCCAGAGCGACAAAAGCCCAGCGACCAACAGGCAAGCGATTAGCACATTTTTCTGGCCAATTCGGTTGGCAATGGAGCCGGCTAGGCCCCCAAGGATGGCGCCCACCAAACTAATCAGTGTCAAAAGCCATGCTATGGCGCTTCCGGAAAAGGGATAGAGCGTGCGGATTTCCGGCAGCAGCACAGCGATCTTCGCAAACTGGCCCGCTGCCAGCAGCCCACCGACCCACAATATGAGAATCAAAATCAGGTTTTTGGCATGTGATGGCATCAGCGCAGGCTAAGCCATGGCGGATGTAAAACCCACGCATATCTTATGCGCGAACTACCGGCCGGTGACCAGACGCGCTGGTGTGCCATCTGCCAAGTAAAGACGTTCCCAAAGGATTTCGCCCGCACTGATGCGGATCGCATTGTCGGCCTGTGACGTCACGAACCTTTTTGGGGTAGGTGACAGCGCTTCGAACCAGTCTGAGTTGGTCAGATCAAACTCAGCGCGTTGGATTTCTTCGGTTGCAAATGGCCAAAGTGAGACGCCGAGCATTTCTTGCCGTTCAACGCGCCAGTCAGCCGCCCGTTTTCGGGAGTAGGCAAGACATACATGCGTTGCCTCATCGACGAGATGCACACAGGCATCTGCGGTTTCTACCAAACGTTTTAGCGCCGCATCATCAGATCGATGAGGTATCAATACGTCGAACGCACGCAGTTGCACGTCCTCATCGGGAGATTGAAGGCCAGCCTCCCAACGCGAAATGGTGGTCTGGTCAACGCCCAACATATCTGCCAGTGCGCTTTGTTTCATCCGCACGCTTGATCGGATACGTTTGAGGCGTCTGCCGAAATGGGGTAGTGTTCCGGTGATTTCTTTCACATGCCCAACTCCATACAGAACAACAACTAATCGACATCACAAATTCTGCCAGCCCTGTTCTTGATATCCGCAGGCCACACTGTTGTTTATAAGGAAAGGCGTATTAGGTTCAGCGTTTGTGTTTGCGGAAGTTTGTTTCAGTTGAAGTCGATCCATACCATGGCGAATTCGTCGCTCTTGTCAGGTTCCGCCAGTCGACGTTTCAAGTGGATGTTGGCTGGAGCTTGGTTTTGCATGTTGATGCCGCAACCAGCAAACTCGCTTGAGCTATTCGGGCGCTGCATTATTGGCCCATGTGCTTCCCAAGCTGAACAGGATGCCATTCGCTTCATCGAGCCGCTGAGATACTCAGCTTCGCTTGATATTTCTTCTGAGGAGGCGGTTACCGGTGCTGTTCGCACCGCGTCGCAAATCTGGATCGGTCGCAACGATCCTGTTGGTGGCAGCGCTGCGCTCATTTCACGAGCGCAAGCGGATTATCGGCGGATACTAGCCGCTCTCTATGCTGAAGGCTTCTATGCCGGTTCGATATCCATCCGCATTAATGGCGTTGAAGCCGATCAGCTTGCCGTTGGCGATGAGTTGGTCGACGGCGTACAAGTTGCAATCGACGTTCAGCCTGGCCGGGCATTCCGCTTCGGTGAAGCCGATATCGTGAACACGCCAGATGGCTGGACACGACCGGAGTTGTTCCAGCCCGGTCAAGTTGCCCGCGCGCCTGCGATCCGGGACGCTGCACGTTCCGCCGTCGATGGTTGGCGCGATCAAGGGCATGCGCTCGCCAAGTTGGATGAAGAGCGCATCACCGCGCGCCACAGCCAGCAATTGCTGGACGTTCGGCTCGGTATCAATCCCGGTCCCATCGCTTATCTGGCACCGGTCGACGTCGACGGCACCGAGCGTGTGGACGCGGCGTTCGTTAAACGCATGACCGGTCTTGAGGCCGGTGCCATCTACTCGCCGCGCCAATTGGAGCAAGCCATCAAGCGAATTGAACGGCTGGGTGTTTTCTCTGTTCAGCGGTTTGAAGAAGGCGAGGCGCTTAATGCTAACGGGCAGCTTCCGATTTCACTTGTTGTTGAAGAACGCAAACCTCGCCGGATCGGGATTGGCGGCACAGTCTCGACCGTTGATGGTCTCGGTGTTGAAGCATTCTGGCTGCACCGCAATTTGTTTTCGCGCGCGGAGCGCTTGCGTCTCGATGCAGCAGTCAGCGGGATTGGCTCAACGTTCGACTACCGCCAGTTTACATACGGTCTCAACGGCTCCTTTCAAAAGCCGGGATTTGTGACCATCGACACAAGGCTTGAAGTCGATGCATTTGCGCGCCGCGAGACAAACGAGACCTATGAAGCGACCAGTGGCGGCGGTTCGGTCGGCTTTTCCCATATTGCATCAGACCGGTTTCAGTTCGGTGCCAATGTGTTTGCGCGCTACGGCGAATTTGAGCGTGTCGATGACGGCAACCTTCGAGGTTTTACGACCGCTGGCGTTGAAGGAACAATCCTGTACGACACTCGAGACAAGCCGCTGGACGCGAGCGAAGGCTTCTTTGCCGAGGCGCAAGTAACGGGTTTCCACGAATTCAACTTCAGCAATTCGGGCGCGCGCTTTGATGGTGAAGTCCGCTATTATCAGCGCTTCACCGAAAGTGACCGGTTTGTGCTGGCGGCACGCCTGCGCGCCGGTTCTATCTTTGGTCTTCCGGTGGACGAGACGCCGGACGACATGTTGTTTTATGCGGGTGGCGGCGGTTCCGTGCGCGGATACGGCTTTCGCAACATCGCGGTGATTGAGGCAGATGGCACACAGCGCGGTGGGCGATCACGCGCGGAAACATCGCTTGAGGCCCGAATGCGCTTTACCGAGCGCTTGGGTGCAGTTGCGTTTATGGACGCTGGTAGCGTGTCGGATGGCGCGGGCTTTAACGATATTGATGATTGGCGTGTGGGTGTGGGTGCGGGCCTTCGCTATGATACCGGCTTGGGGCCATTGAGGCTCGATGTTGCATTTCCGCTGAACCGTCGTGACGGCGATCCCTTTGTCGGTATTTATGCCGGAATCGGGCAGGCGTTCTGATGCGATTACACCTTCGCCTCACAGCCGCCTTTTTGCTCTTGTTCGGGTTGTTAGTGCCGGTTTCTGCACAGGAAGAAACTGAGCGTTCCGGCTTTATTCAGTTCGTTGAGAACCAGCTATCGACGCCTGACCGGCAGATTCGTCTCAATGGCATTCAGGGAACGCTTTCCTCCAATGTGCGCTTTGAGAGCATCACGCTGGCCGACCGCGAAGGTATTTGGCTGACGATTGTTGAGCCGCAATTGATATGGAGCCGAACCGCGCTTTTGGGAGGACGTCTTGAGATTGAGCGGCTTGCTGCAACGCGTATCGATGTGGCGCGGCCGCCAGCGCCAGCGCCCAACCGGCCTGATATGCAAGCTACCAGCTTTCAAGTGCCGGAACTGCCGGTCGCGGTTCAAATTGATGCTTTGGTGGCTGAACAAGTCTCCCTTGCAGAAGGCGTTTTGGGGCCAGCCGTCGTGTTTTCGGTCGATGGTCGTTTGGCGTTGGAAGGCGGCGGCCTTGATGCCAGACTTGCCTTGCAACGCCTTGATGGAGGGGAGGGGCAGGTCAATTTGACAGCAGCCTTCCAGCCGGAAGAAGGTCAGCTCGCGGTAGATCTTCGCGGATCGGAAGCGCGTGACGGCATCATGGCCAATTTACTGGATATCCCCGCCCGGCCTGCGTTGGATTTTGCCATTGTTGGTGCCGGGCCAATTGATGAGCTGTCCATTGATCTGCAGATGGCTGCCGATGGCGAACGTCTCATCTCGTGCACTTTGACAACAGCGCGCCAGTCTTCTGGCACTCAGCTGATGGTCGACGCCGATGCGCAACTGGTGCCGCTGGTATCGGGTCGTTTAGCCAATTTCTTTGCAGGCGAAAGCTTGATCGAGGCCACTGCGCTGGTCGGCGATGATGGTAGCATCGACCTGTCCCGCTTTGATCTCCAGACTGCGCAGGCCTCAATCATGGCCACAGGTATGCGCGATGCTCAGGGTGCATTCGTCGCTGCTGATGTTGATCTTGTCGTTCGAAGTGGCGATGGCACGCCCGTTATCTTGCCGTTTGGCACAGACACTTCAATAAATGCCCTGTCAGCGCAAATCGACTACGCTATGAACCGTCGTCAAGCGCTAAAGGCGATCATTGATGTCGATCAGATGCGCGCTGGCGAAACCAGCATTGGCGCATTTGATGCTTCGCTTGACGGGCTGTTGCGTCGTACCACTGACACCAGCCAGGTTTTGGATTTTGTGCTGCGTGGACGGGCTGAAAATATCGGCCTTGCCGATCCGGCGGTTGCATCGCTCGTTGCGCAGGGCGTTGATATTGAGGCGTCGGGCACATGGCGGGAAAATGCGCCCATGAGACTGGAGGCTGCCAATGTTCTGTCTGATGGTTGGACATTGTCCGCCGACGGACAAGTTGATGGCGCGCAGTTTGATGGACAATTGCGCGCGGTGGTTGACCGCCTGAGCGCATTTGAACCTTTACTCGGTTTCGCCGCTGATGGTGCCGCCGATGTGGTAATGATAGGCATGATCGATGCGCTTACAGGTGGCTTTGATCTACGTTTGAATGGCGTTTCCAACGTCGCTCCTGCCGACGATGCCAACGCGCTTGGCAAGTTGCTCACCGGTCAAACAAACCTCTCAGGCGCAGTCGCACGTGATGAGCAAGGCACTCGTTTCAACAGGTTCCAGGCTGAAAACAATCAGCTTGATATCGGCATTGACGGTGTCTTGGCGCCATCGGCCGCGGACTTGAAGTTGGATGGTCAGCTCAATGATCTGTCTGACCTAACCGCCTCTGCAAGTGGAGCGCTTACGCTGGAAGGCACGGTAGTGGGCAGTGGCCCTGCCTATGAAACGCGGCTCAGTTTGGGCGTACCCAACGGTACCTTGTCCGGCCAAACCATCGTTGGACTGGGTGCCGACTTTGTAGGGACTTTGGAGACCGCTGCGGTCAACGGCGCGTTGATGCTCGATGGTCGACTTGCAGGTGAGCCCTTGGAGGGAACGCTTGATCTTATCGTCAATGGTGACCGCCAAGAACTCAACAATCTCGATGTGCGCTATGCTGGTGCTGAACTGAGCGGCGGTATTGCTACCGGGAACAATGGCGCGCTGGCCGGTGCCATCAACTTTAAAATCTCGCAGCTGGCAAATTTGGCCCGTCTTGCAGGACAAGACGCAAACGGTGCTGCGTCGGGCAGTTTCACGCTTTCATCGACCGGCAATGGCGCTCAAAACGGCACGCTGGTCGCACAATTGAGCGGTCTGCAAGCGGCAGGCTTGCGCGTTCGTTCTGGCAACCTTCAGACGCAAATTGCCGATCTGTTCGATGCGCAGAATTTGACAAGCCGTATCACGCTCAATGGCGTCGACATCAGCGGCGCGGCGACCATCAACTCTGTTTCAGCATCAGTGTCCGGCCCTTTCGAACGACTTGTGATCAACACCGAGATTGACGGGGTAAGCGCACCCGCACTCACTGCGGCAGGTGTGCAACCACTCGGTGTTAATGCTGATCTGGTGGTCTTGCCCGGGTCCCAAGCGGTTCAATTGACCAACGCGACTGCCCGAAACGGGCAGGGTTTAGTCGCGCGCGGAACGGGATCCGTTGCCTACGGCGCCGGTACCCTCAATATCCAGTTGGATGGTGAAGCGCCCTTATCGCTTGCGCGTGGGGCCCTTTCCTCGCGCGGAACACGGGTGGATGGCAACGCCAATTTCTCGCTGGTGATCGGCGGTCGCTTGGAAGCGCCGCGAACGACGGGTCTTGTCTCGATCACCAATGCTTCGCTCGTCGATCCGCTTTCCAATCTTCAAGTGGGCAATCTGGATGCTGTTGCCGGCTTTGAAGGCGATACGATCAGCATTCGACGCTTGCGTGGTCGGGTTGGTGAGGGCGGGCGCTTTACGGGTAGCGGGAACATTGGCTTGGGTGCTGGACTTCCGGCCAATTTGGAGATCAATTTGATCGGCGTGCCCTACACGGATGGCCAGACTTTTGCCACGACGCTCAATGGTAATCTTGCTCTCGGCGGTTCCCTTATCGCCGCGCCGCAACTGTCAGGAACCATCAATCTGGCACGCACAGAAATTGTCGTGCCCGAAGTCTTGGGTGCTGCGCTCGATTTACCCAATGTGGTGCATGAAACGCCCGATGCGGCGACGCAAGAAACGTTGGACCGGCTGGAACGCGTCAATCCGTCGGGCACAAGCGACGGCGGTTCGTCGCCCTTGCGATTGGATTTGCAAGTCAATGCACCGGCGCAAATCTATATCCGCGGTCGCGGCCTTGATGCCGAATTGGGCGGCAGTATTCGCCTGACCGGGCCCTTGACCAACGTATCGCCAGTTGGCCGATTTGATTTACGCCGTGGACGCTTGGAAATCCTGTCGCAACGGCTTGATTTTGACACGGGTAGCTTCGTGTTGGTTGGCGACCTTGATCCAATCTTGAACCTTGTTGCCAACACGCAGTCCGACGATGTTTTGGCGACCGTGACCGTCACCGGCCGCCCGAGTGACTTGTCGATCATCTTCTCATCATCGCCAGAACTGCCGCAAGATGAGGTCATTGCGCGGATCGTTTTTGGTCGGTCGGTATCTGAACTCTCGCCGGTTCAAATCTTGCGCCTCGCCAATGCAGTTTCAGAGCTCAGCGGTCAATCAACCAGCCTGTTTGGCGCAACGCGCTCACTTGTCGGTTTGGACAATCTCGATTTGGTCGATGATGGTGAGGGCAACGCTGCTGTGCGTGCTGGAACCTATATTAATGAGCGGGTCTATTTAGGTGTTGATGTCGGTCAAGAGACGGAGGCCACCATCAATCTTGATATCAGCGAAAGCCTGACCGCGCGCGGTAGCGTCTCTGATGATGGCGAGTCCAAACTCGGCATCTTCTTTGAGCGCGATTATTAGCTCTGGCTCGTTTGAAGCGCCGAGGATTGGCTAGGCATCTTAACGTTCCATACAAACAGCGCCACAAACACGCCCAAAGCAATCAAATGGATGAGCCCGCCGATGGGCCACATGAGCGTTGCTCCGGTTGCCAATACCAAGAGCCGCTCGATCGGGTTCATGTGGTTTTCCCAATGGCCCTGAATACCCGCTGCCACAGCCCAAAGCCCGGGCAGGGCGAAGGCGAATATCTCCAGCATTTCCGGCCAATTGCCGCTCAAGAGCGGTGTGTAGGCAAAGAGCAGTGGTACAAAGTACAGGCCCTTGGCGACTTTCCACGCCGCGATACCCGTTTTCATGGGCGGGCTTTCTGCAATCGCCGCGGCAGTGAATGCAGCCAAACAGACCGGCGGGGTCACGTTGGAATCCTGGCTCAGCCAGAAAATAATCATGTGCGCGGACAATAGCGACAGCGCGATAGTTGCCGCATCGAAGGCTTGGCCGGTGACGAGTGTCAGGCTTTCCGGTGGCACGGCGGCGATGATCTCGCGCGCTTGCGCGACGCTCATCGGAGCGGAAAGGGCAGCAATCTGGTCGGGCACCGCCAGCATGAAGACTGCCTTGGCGGTTTCGGGCAATTGTCCGGCTGCGATTAGATCGACCAGTTGGCCTTGCAGGATTAGCTGGTTCAGCGCCGGGGCTGAAAGTGTGCCGAGCACGATGTAGGCGGCGGTCACCGGCAGCCCCATGCCGAGCACAAGTGAAGCAAGGGCGACCAGCATAAGCGCAATGACAAGCGATCCATTGGACCAAGTGGAAATCATCAATGAGAATGTATTGCCGATACCGGCTGTGGTGATGACATTGACAATCAGGCCGACCGCGCAGAGCAGGACGCCCGTCATGATCATGTTGCGCGCGCCGAGCTCCAGCGCTTCGATGATGCGTTGTGGGCCCATTCGATTTGGCGTCAGCCATGACGCGGCGATGCAGGTCAAAATGGCATAGCCCGCCGCGTAGGTTGGTGTGTAACCATAAACGAGCAGGCCGATCAGCAGGCCAACGGGCAGAATGAAGCTGGGTCCGCCACTTTTGAATACTTCCCACAGACCCGGTCCATCTTCATCGGCAAGCGCAATTGCGTTAGAGCGTTTCGCTTCGATGCGAACAAAAAAGCCGACAGTTGCGAAATACAAAAGAGCGGGCAATATCGAGACGGTGACAATCGTTGTGTAGGGGATTTGCGTAAAGCTCGCCATGACGAACGCGCCAGCGCCCATGATCGGCGGCATCAATTGTCCACCCGTTGAGGAAGCAGCTTCCACACCGCCCGCGAAATGTTTGGGAAAGCCAGCGCGTTTCATCAACGGAATAGTGATAACGCCCGTCGAAGCGGTGTTGGCAACAGCTGAACCGGAAATCGTACCAGTGAGGCCAGATGCCATCACCGCGACAAAGCCGGGGCCGCCGATAAAGCGCCCTGCCACCACACGGCTGATGTTGACGATGAAATCGCCTGCGCCTGACTTGAGCAAAAAGGCACCGAACAGGATGAACATGAAAACGAAGGTCGACGAGATGCGCGCGATCGTGCCGAACATGGCATCGTCGCCATACATGGCGCGAAAGGTGATTGTCTCAAGCGACAGGCCTGCGAAGCGGAAAACGCCGGGCACATACTGGCCCCAAAAAGCGACATAGGTGAGGGCTGCGAGGATGAGACAGGGTATGATCAGGCCCGTCGTTCGGCGGGTAAACTCGAGTGCGCCCAAGATACACAGGCCTGCGGCTAGCCAGTCCGTCCAGATGAGCCGCACGCCGCGATCATAGACGGCGCTTTCACCTAGAACGACGTAGAGCGCAGCTGCTGCGACAGCGATACCAAAAGCGATATCCAGCGTTCTTACGGCGGCGTTTTTGGCCCACGGCGCTGTCGTGACCGGTGTGACCAATGCGCATAAAAGCGCGAACCCTGCAAAATGAAAGCCGTTTTGAAAAAGCGTCGATACGTTGCCGAATGAGTTCATCCAGATGTGGGTGACGGCTATGATCACGCCCAAAATAAGGATGACAAGTTCCATGCCGCGCCGTTCCAAAAGGGAAGGCGACGCGTTTTGCGTCATGGTTTCCGCGCGCATTTGCTTTTCCGATCAGTATGAGTGCGGCGATCCTAGACTAAAGGGACCGCCGCTAGGGAGGATCGCTTACTCAGCAGCCATCAGGCTGTCTGGAATGTCCAAACCTGCTTCTTTGTAGAAGCGTGCCGCACCGGGGTGCAGCGGCACAGGAAGACCGGCAATTGCCTTCTCAACAGCCATCGCCTTTGTCGCCGGATGGATGGCCTGAAGGAATGGCAGGTTTTCATACATTGTCTTAGTGATTTGATAGACATCTTCTTCCGGCAGGTCCTTGTGTGTTGCCAGGAAGTTTGGTTGCGCAATCGTTGTCACATCATCATCAACGCCCGGATACGTGCCGCCTGGGATCACATATTCGGTCCAAAGACCGCGCCCACCGTCTGCTGTCGCCAATTGCTCTTCTGTAAAGCTGAGCAGCTTTACACGATCACTTGCCGCAGACATTAACTGAGTAACGGCTGAGACTGGAACGCCTGCCGGTGTGCCCATGCCAACGGCTTGTCCGTTTTGCACAGCTTCAGCTGATGGGCCGTAGCCGCCGAAGACGAGTTCATAATCTTCGTCCAAATTCACGCCGAAACCTGAAAGAATGGTGCGGTTGGATCCGATAGTGCCGGAGTTTTGGCGACCCAACGCCATTGCTTCGCCCTTTAAGCCGACAAGATCGCTCACCGTTCCGGTATCTGCGCGATCTGCTGCGATTACAAAGTGCTCGACGTTCTGCCAGAGCATGGAGACTGAACGCAGATGCTCTTGCGGGCCATCGGCCTCGACCGGACCGGTGCCTGTTGCAGCATAATAGCCAAACAGACCCTGAAGGATCGCAAATTGTGCTTCACCATCACGGATCAGTTTAACATTTTCGCCTGAACCCGCGGACGAAATCGCACTCATGCCAATCTTTTGGCGCGGCTCCAACTTGACCTTGGTCAGCGTGGAAATCGCCACACCCACAGGATAGTAGGTGCCACCGGTTGAGGCCGTTGCTAGAATGTAGTTGCGCGCTTCTTGCGCAATGGCAGTGCCCATCGCCGTTAGAGCAACGCCTGCTGCCAGCACGCCGGATAGCAAGGTTCTGCGTTTCATAAAGTTCATGTTTTCCTCCCACATGAGATGCCGATTTTCGTCAGCTTCAATGAAAATAGATCGTAGTGTTTGGTTTTCACTCCCATTCTCAAACTAAAGATTTAGTGAGACAAAAAAACGATATGCTGTTGTGCGCCGCAGCATGGCGGCGAAAACCCGCCGCTTGCACCTAGGATATGCCAAGCCGCTTCATTCGCTCGCCAAGCGTCCGGCGAGGTATTTTAAGCATTTTGGCCGCCTGTGATTGGTTGCCGCCAGTCCACGCCAGCGTCGCGCGTATCAATTGACTTTCAAATTGGTGGACTTTGGCGCGCAGGTCCAAATCATGCTCTTCTTGAGCACGATCACCGATCGACAGGTCCAGCCCTGCGACATAAGCGATTGCCACTTGCTCCAGTTCGCGCATGTTCCCCGGCCAATTATGCTCCAACAGGCTATTGATGAGCGTTGGTGTTATCGTTGGAATGTCATCTTCTGACGGGGCGTGCTTGGCGATCAGAATCGCAAAAAGTGCCGGTAGATCATCAAGTCTTTCACGCAAAGGCGCCAAAGGCACTCGTGTGATTGAGAGCTGTTCGCCGAATGCTGAATGAACCGCCTTTTCTTTTTCAGGGCGCGTCCACAGAACTAAACGGGAATTGACTGCGAATGGTGTGTCAAAACCGGGTGGCTGCACCTGCCTTTCACGGATAGCCGAAGCAAGCATTTGAAGAACTTGGCGCGGAAGCTTTTCGGGATCGGCTATTATGAGCGTACCATTTTCTGTATCTCTGATCGCCCCTTTGGCGTCGGCAAACCGGTTGCCACCGAAAAGCGCTAGCATTGCCGTTACTTCATCTGCCAGCAGAGCGCCTCGCAATGTGACTGTAGCACCTGTGCGTTCGTCGCTTGCATGGTGAATTGCTTTGGCCAACTCCGCTCTTGAAGTTCCGCGCTCGCCGACCAGTAAGAGCGGCGTGTCCAACTGTGCGAGCCGTGACAGTTGTTGAACGATGGCCACATTTTGCTCGCCGTCGCCCGGAAAGAAACGACGTAATGGGGATTGGGCAACCAATTGTTTTCTGAGACGGTCGAGTTCGGTGCGCATCCGGTTTTTTTCTTCGACGCGTCGCACCACGCTGAGCAAATGATCTGGCTCATAGGGTTTTTCCAGAAAATCTTCTGCGCCCAGTTGCATAGTCTCAACTGCGGCGGGCACGTCGCCATGTCCGGTCAGCATGATGAAGCCCGGCGCAACGTCTCGACCTTCAAAACTTTTGAGCAACCAACGACCGTCGTGCCCGGGCATTCTCAGATCAGAAATGACGATATCAATGGGGTAGTCGTCGGCCAAGGATAGCGCTTCTGCAGCTGCATTGGCGGTGTGGGTCGCGTAGTTGTGCAGGGCGAGCCAATCCGCAGTCGCTTTGGCAACGTCCGGTTCATCGTCAACGATCAAAATGCTGGTTTTGCCGCCGGTCATGATCTTATTGTGCAGGTTCAACGGCAACTTCCTTTTGCTGCACTTCGTTCGATGCCGCAGGCAAAGATACCGTTACGACCGCACCGCCGTCTGCATGATCGGCAAGCTCAATTTGGCCATTGTGGCGTTCAACGATTTCACGGGTGATCGCAAGCCCGAGGCCGAGGCCTTCGCCTGTGATCTTTGTGCTTAGGAAAGGCTCGAACGCGTCTCGCGGCTGAACGTCCATAAAGCCGTTACCGGAATCGCGCACCGTTAGCGCCGCTACGTCATTTATTCTCTTTGCCGTAATGCTAATCTCCCGACGCTCGCATGGCGCGACCGCATCGATGGCATTTGAGACAATGTTCACAACAACTTGCTGCAGTTGAATGTCATCGGCTTTTACACGCAGCGTTGGTTGAACGTTGGAGCTGATGTTGACCCCGATGTGGCGAATTTTGGGATCGAGTACTGCAAGCGCCGCCGTCACTGACTGGCTGAGACTAACCACTTGCGCGCGAGGCGGGCCTTGCCGGGCAAAAGACTTCAAGTGCTTTAACATGCGGTTCAAGCGCCCGGTCATGTTTATGGCGGTGTCGAGTTTTTCGGTCACCGGTTTTCCGTCGCTTTTGTTTGCCATGTGTTTCGCGCTTGCTAATGTCGTCTGTAGCGCCGCCAGCGGTTGGCTCACTTCATGGGCGATGGTGGCTGACATTTTACCGAGAGCTGCTAGTTTTGCCGCTTGAATGAGCTGAGCCTGTGTCTGGTGAAGATTTTCTTCCGCGCGTTTCCGCTCTTCAATTTCAGTTCGCAATTCGCGGGTCCGCACAGTAACTTTTGCTTCCAGATCGCGATTTTGAGCCTGTTGCAATTGAGCGTATCGACGGCGTTGACGCGCAATTGTCAGTGCGGCAAGCAGCAATGCAAATGCAAAAGCCGCCAGCATCGTCAAACCCGCTGAGTCCACCATTATGTCGCGACGTGCAGTGGTGGTGTGGATGGTCCATCCGTTTATACCAAGCGGGCTGGCACTGACCAAACGCCCGTCGCCGTTGGTATAGCTGATGCTGTCAGTTGTGCCATATTGGGAGATCAACGGGCTTTTGAACTTGGCTGTAACTTGCTCGTAGGAGCGGCTCGCCTGCAATCTAAACAGCGCTGCGTGCTCCAGTAGACGCAACGGCCGATACAGATCATCATCGCGCGTGGCGAGAAATATTATGTTGTCACTGTCGCTAATGAAGAATTCTTCGCTCGCTGTGCGCCAACGCTCAACGATTGGCTGGAGGTCAATTTTGACGACAATCACGCCTTCGCGGTAACCTGTCGTCCTGATCCTTTGCGCCATAAAGTACCCAGGCACACCCGTTGTCGCACCAATGGCGAACATGCCACCTTGGCCGGTCTGCAGCGCATCCATGAAATACGGGCGGAACTGATAGTTTCGTCCGACAAAGGAAAGCGCACTTTCGTGATTGCTGGCCGCGAGCGTAACGCCATCCTGGTTCATCAGGAAAATTTCGCTCGCCGCCGTTCGGGCGCGCACAACTTCCAGATACTGGCTGACAGATTTTGCCTCTTCATCGGTTGCAAGTGGATTGAGAAGCTTGATCACCCGACTGTCCAACGCCAGAACAGAGGGCAATTGTTCGTATGTACGCAGATGGCTCAAGACCGTGCTGCGTGCCAGTGTGAGGCGGTCCTGCATTTGCGCTTCGGCACGCTCTGTCACCACGCGCATAGCGACGAGCGCGGCACTACCCAAAAAAATGAGTGCCAACATGGAAACCATAATGGCAGTGCGCTTTGACATGTCTCCTCCCAAGCCAAGCAGGATGGTAACCTACCGATGGCTGCACTTGTCAGCAAGGTGGCGACATTTTGCCATGTCTTTGGAGGCTGGTTCTTGGCAAAAGCGATAGAGATTTCGGTGTGTTTGCGTTGAAACGCGTCTGTCGCATTCCTATAAACACCCACGAGCAATGCAAATTGCGTTGAACATTTATTTTCTGAGAGGAACTCAATGCCCTGGAGCAATCAGAACGGCGGCGGCCAAGGTGGCGGCGGCAATGGCGGTGGTCCATGGGGCGGCGGCGGTAATGATGATGGCCCGTGGGGCCGTCCTAACCGTGGCGGCCCACAACGACCTGGTGGTGGTGGCAATCAGCCGCCAGACATTGAAGATCTGATCCGCCAGGGACAAGACCGTTTGAAACGCGCGCTACCAGGCGGCGGTGGCGGCGGTAATGGCCTGCTTTTGGGTGGTATCGGTGTCGTGGCCTTATTGCTCTACATCATGCAGGCCGCTTATCAGGTTGAGACCGATGAACGTGCCGTCGAACTGCGTTTTGGTAAACCCAAACCTGAGGTATCTCAGCCAGGCCTACATTTCATCTTGTGGCCCGTTGAAACGGTCGAAAAAGTCAATATTGCCGAGAAGCAAATTCAGATCGGCGCTGGTTCTTCGCGAAACGGGTCAACAGGTCTGATGCTCTCTGGCGACCAGAACATTGTAGATGTCCAATTCTCAGTTCTTTATTCGATCACTGATCCAGCGGCCTACCTCTTCAATGTTGCCGGCCCCGATAATACCGTTCGTCAGGTTGCAGAAAGTGCGATGCGTGAGATCGTTGGACGTCGTCCAGCTCAGGACGTGTTCCGCGATAATCGTGCGGTCATTGAGCAGGAGGTGCAAGCTTCCATGCAGCGGACACTCGATGTTTATGGTGCCGGTATACAGATCAACCGCGTAGGCCTTGAGGATGCTGCGCCTCCACCGCAAGTGGCAGATGCATTTGAAGAAGTGCAACGTGCCGAGCAGGACGAGGACCGCTTCCGCGAAGAAGCAAACCAATACTCCAACCAGCAGTTGGGCCAAGCCCGTGGTGAAGCGGCACAGGTTCGTGAAGATGCCGCGGCTTATGCCACGCGTGTTGTTCAGGAAGCAGAAGGTGAGGCTGCGCGCTTTATCTCTGTTTACGATCAGTACCGTCTGGCTCCCGACGTGACCCGTCAACGCCTTTTCCTTGAGACCATGGAAGATGTGCTTGGCCGATCCAGCAAGATCCTGCTCGACGAAAATGGCGAGGGTTCAGGCGTGGTTCCGTACTTGCCTTTACCTGAGATCCAAAACCGACGTGCTCAGCAGGGAGGTACGCAATAATGGCTAATCGTATTCCATTGATCGGCGGTATTCTCGCTGCCATCCTGTTCCTTGTTTACGCTTCCATTTTCGTCGTGAATGAACGCGAGCAAGGTATTGTTCTGCGCTTTGGTGAAATTCAGTCCGTGCACACTGAGCCGGGGCTTTATTTCAAGCTTCCGTTAAGTTTTGTCGGAGCCGATACTGTCCAGATCATTGAAGACCGTCTTTTGCGCCTCGACCTTCTTGACCAGCCGCCTGTGCAGGTCTCCGGTGGTCGTTTCTACGAGGTGGACGCGTTTCTGACGTATCAGATCACCGATGCACGGCTGTTCTTCAGTCAGGTGTCCGGTAATCTGGACTCGGCCAATCAACGTCTGCGGACACGTTTTGATGCGGCACTCCGCCAGGTCTATGGTCTTCGTGGCTTTGAAGCTGCGCTTTCAGAAGAGCGTGCCGAAATGATGGCTGAAGTTCGCGACGCGTTACGGCCTGCTGCCAACCAGCTCGGTTTGACAATTCAGGATGTGCGGATTGTGCGCACCGACTTGACCCAACAGGTCTCTCAACAAACATTTGACCGGATGAGTGCTGAGCGTCTTGCGGAAGCTGAACGCCTGCGAGCCCGTGGTCGCGAGAATGCGCAGCGAATTCGCGCGGTTGCCGACAGGCAGGTTGTTGAGATCCTGTCAGAGGCGAACCGTGAAGCGGAAATCACCCGTGGTGAAGGCGACGCGCAGCGTAACAGCATCTTTGCTGATGCTTTCTCACGTGACCCTGAGTTCTTTGAATTCTACCGCTCTATGGCTGCTTATCAAAAGGCACTGGAAGATGGATCAACGACACTGGTTCTTTCACCAGACAGCGCGTTTTTCCGTTATTTCCAAGACCCCAACGCCGCAGCGCGGCCAGCACCGGCTCCCGCGCAATAGCGCGGGGGTGGTCCCCAGTGACTGACTTTTTAACGGCGTTGGGACTGCTACTTGTTTTCGAAGGCGCCATTTATGGCGCCTTTCCTCATGTAGCCCGTCAAATCGGCCAATTTTTGTTGACGGCCTCTGATGACCTTTTAAGGACTGCAGGGCTCTGTTCTGCACTACTGGGCATCCTCATTGTTTGGCTCGTTCGCGCAGCCTGATTCAGCAATTACGCCGTCAAGTCTCTGTGATATTTGCAGTCCAGCTTAAACTGGCCATTGTCGTTAGCTAGTTGCCGACTTAGTTTTCCATGACACACAGGTTTTGGCGCGCTTAATGCGGGAGTATGCTTCATGCGGATTTTCAAGGTTGGACAGATTGCAACGCGGATCGGTCTTTCAATTACCCTAAGCGCTGCAGTTGTTTTGACCCCGCCGGTGATTGGCGCGCCTCATCACGCACTGGCGCAAGACGGCCCCCGTTCCCTAGCCGATCTGTCTGATCGTTTGATCGACGCTGTTGTCAACATTTCGACAACGCAGTCCGTGTCGGGCGGAGAGCGCAATGTGCCGGCTCCCGATGTGCCAGACGGCTCGCCCTTCCAAGAGTTTTTTGATGATTTTTTTGAGGGACCGCCCGGTGGAGGCAACCCGGGAAATCGTGGCCGTGAAGTCAACTCGCTCGGCTCAGGTTTTGTCATAGATGCCGAGGAAGGCATTATCATTACCAACAATCACGTTATCGCCGATGCCGATGCTGTGGTTGCCAACTTCAACGACGGCTCCGTGCTTGATGCTGAGATTATCGGACGTGACCCGAAGACTGATATCGCTGTTTTGAAGGTTGATCCCAGCGCCAAACAGCTTGAAGCCGTTCCGTTTGGCAATGTCGAGCAAACGCGGGTCGGCGATTGGGTATTGGCCATTGGTAATCCGTTTGGTCTTGGCGGTTCGGTTTCTGTCGGGATCGTTTCAGCCTTCGGGCGTGACATTAACGCCGGGCCCTATGACAATTTTATTCAAACGGATGCGGCCATCAACCGGGGTAACTCTGGCGGCCCGCTCTTCAACATGAGTGGAGAGGTGATCGGTATCAACACGGCGATCATATCGCCCTCGGGTGGTTCCATTGGCATCGGCTTTTCCATTCCCGCCGATTTGGCGCAAAGCGTCATAGCGCAGCTGCGTGAATTTGGTGAAACACGCCGAGGATGGCTCGGTGTTCGTATTCAGGTTGTGACCGACGAGATTGCTGAGAGCCTTGGCATGGATGAAGCCATGGGTGCTCTGATATCTGGTGTTGTTGAAGGTGGGCCTGTTTCAGACGGATCAATTGAGCCTGGAGATGTCATCATCGCCTTTGATGGTCGTGAAGTGAGTGACACACGCGAGCTTCAGCGCATTGTTGCCGATTCCGCTGTCGGTGAAACGGTCGATGTTGTTGTAATCCGAGACGGTCAGGAACAGACTGTTCAAGTAACGCTCGGACGTCTTGAAGATAGCGAGACTGTAGCAGCTGCCGACGTCGACGGTGATGGCTCAACCACAGAAGGCGATGATGGAGCTGAGCCGGTTGAGCTATTGGGCATGAAGCTTGCCGAACTGGATGATGCGCAACGAAGCGTCTTCGATATTGAAAAAGATGCCGTTGATGGTGGTGTTGTCATAACCGATGTTGAAAACGGTTCTGCGGCGGACGTTAAAGGGGTCGTGGCAGGCGATGTGATTGTGGAGATCGCTCAAGAGACAATAGACACACCCGCAGAGGTTGTAGAGGCGATCGATAATCTGCGCGAACAAAATCGCAGAAACGCGCTGCTGATGCTGGCTGCCAGGGATGGCGCGTTACGCTTTGTGACCGTTCGGATCGACTAGTCTATCTGACGAATTCGTCTTCGCTGTATCCTTGCAGATAGAGTAACGCGGTCAGGTCGCCCCGATCTATTCGCACGTCCGCCTGCGCCGCGACGCTTGGTTTTGCGTGGATTGCCACGCCAAGGCCTGCGGCTTCGATCATGGCTAAATCATTGGCACCGTCACCAACTGCAAGCACATCATCGTGGGAGAGTTGTAGCCGCTCACAGAGTACATTCATTGTATCGAGCTTTGCTTGTTTTCCCAAAATTGGCTCTAACACCTTGCCAGTAAGCAAACCTTCTTTCTTTTCCAGCTGGTTGGCACGGTTTTCCTGAAAGCCGATGATCTCCGCTATCCGGCTGGTAAAGTCGGTAAATCCGCCCGAAACCAGTGCGCAATAAGCGCCGTGTTTGCGCATAGTACGAACCAGTTCTGGTCCACCTGGCATGAGCTCGATGCGCGTTGCTATAACTTTATCGACGATAGAGGCCGGTAGGCCCTTTAGAAGTGCAACGCGTTCGCGCAAGGCAGCGTCAAACTCTATCTCTCCATTCATCGCCCGCCTCGTGATTTCCGAGACGTGTTCTTTTACGCCAACTTCGGCTGCCAGCTCGTCAATGCATTCTTGCTGGATCATGGTTGAGTCCATGTCGGCAAGAAGAAGCTTTTTGCGGCGCTCTTCGCGCCATGGTTGAACTGCGATGTCCACTGCTTCCGGGTCATCCAGCTTGGCTTCGATTGATTGTGTTGGGTTGTCCGCATCACTAATCAGCTCAACAGCGTTTCCAGGTGACAGGACCGTCATCGCGCTTGCATCCACTGCAGATGACAATCTGAGCGCGGTGGCATGATCCAATTGATTGCTGCCGCGGGCTGCAATCAGCGTAATGATTTGGGTTGCTGACACTTCATGGTCCTGTAAATGGAGATGAGCCTGTAAAAGGTTGGATGAGTTGGCATAATACGCTCCCATGGGAAACGCTGAGCGAAGAATCTGGTTGATAGCGGGGCCAACTGCGAGCGGCAAGTCAGCATTGGCACTTCATCTGGCCGATCAACATGATGCCGTGATCATCAATACGGACAGTATGCAGGTCTACTCTATACTGCGTTTGATTACGGCTCGTCCATCGCCCGAAGATGAGGCCCGAGCAACCCATGTGCTTTATGGACATGTTGACCCAAGCGAAGCCTACTCGACTGCCAAATGGATGAATGCCGTTTCGTCACAGCTGCAAGAATTGCTAGAGAGCAAACCTGTGATTTTTGTGGGCGGTACGGGACTGTATTTCAAGGCTTTGCTTGAGGGCATCTCGGACATTCCAGATGTTCCAAGCGAAGTTCGCACCCGGTGGCGCGGTCGCTTGTCTGAAGAAGGTCCTGCGGCGCTACATCGGTTACTGCAATCAAGCGACTTGCAAAGCGCCAGCCAAATCAAGCCGACAGATGGTCAACGACTGGTGCGCGCATTGGAGGTGCTGGAGGCAAGCGGGCATCCTCTTTCCTATTGGCAAGGAAAGCGACGTTCAGTTCTTCAAGGCATTGAGAATATTGAGAAAATTGTCTTGTTGCCAGATCGTGATGTTACACGCGAGCGTATCAAAAAGCGGTTTGGGGCGATTTTGCGCGAGGGCGGTGTCGATGAAGTGGGGCAGCTCCTTGAACGTGACCTTGATCCCTCATTGCCTGCCATGAAAGCCATCGGTGTCAGCGTTTGCCGGTCGCTTCTCGCTGGCGAAATAACCGTTGAAGAGGCACTCGAGCGCGGCGTCATCGAAACATCGCAGTACGCCAAACGCCAGCGGACCTGGTTCCGCAACCAGTTTGATCAGGATTGGCAGTTGTTAGGTTCTGATTGACTTTACCAATGCCCTAACGCGATCTGCTGATTTATTGCCTCCGGTAAACCAAACCGTAAGCTGCCAATGCTAACGTAACAGCTAGTGGGGGTAGGCTAGAATTGAAACGCTCTGACATGCTCATTGTTGGTTTTATCGGATGCCTGGTGCTGACATCAGTACTGGCGCTGATTGCGTTGTTTTTTGTGATGTCCAATTCGGCCGTCAGCCTTGGCGTCACTTATCTTGTCAGCTTGATTGCTATGCTCGGCATGGGCTGTGCTGCGTTTGCAACATTTACAATCTTCCCGATGGTGCGCAGGTTCTCGGAAGAGAAAGTCGAATACGCTGCCAAGAGCGAGACCTACCGAAATGCTGCGCTGACCGATTCTCTGACGGGATTGCAGAACCGCCGCTATTTCGACGATACGCTCAAAGAGTATATGCGCGAATTCTCGGCCATTGGTAAGCCGATTGGCGTCGTCATCATTGATTTGGATTTTTTCAAGCGCATCAACGATACCTATGGTCATGACAATGGTGATTTGGTTTTGCGCGCTGTCTCGATTTGTCTCCAACAACAGGTGCGTGGCCATGACATTCTCGCGCGGCTTGGTGGTGAAGAGTTTGCTATCGTTTTCCCCAATGTTGACGAGTTTTCGCTTGCGCAGTTGGCTGAGCGCGTGCGCGCTGCGATTGAGCAGATACACTTGGTTCTTGACGGTGAACGCGTTGCTATCAGCGCCAGTATCGGCGGTGCGCTCTGGGATCGCATGGAGAATATGAGTTCGCTTATGAAGCGCGCAGATACGCATCTTTATGCTGCCAAGCATAACGGCCGAAACCAGGTGGTGATGTCTGAGAATTCAAACTTCCGCGCTTCTGCCCCAAGGCGGCAACAAGCATCTGCCTAGTTCCCAGTTCCACATTTTTTCGGGTGCGGTTCGTGCCAAGAACGCTTCACGTTGATTTGCAGCAGTTTTCCAAGTGAGTGCAGTGCAGAAACACTTCTCAAGACGCGGCACAGTTTTAAAAATGCTGAAACTTGACTAGCGTCAACGAAAAACAGCGACCCACGAAATAGGGGCCGCTATTTTGTTTTAATTTCGTCTGAAACCCAATTAGACAGCAAAGTTACTCAGCTTCTAAAACGACTGATCAGATTGCGTGCCGAAGTGCGGTCTGATGCTTCACGCATTGGTGGAGCCGGCGGTCGGACCGCTTGCGGCGATGCACTTGATGGTGTTTGAGAAACGGATGCAACGGCTTGGGCAGGCGATTGACGTCGCAAGCTTGGTTGCTGTTGATCATCATCTTGCGCCAACGCTTCCAAAGCGCCTTCCTTCAAAATGGATGAACGGCGAAGCTGCGGTTCCGCCATTGTCTCGGGCGGTCCGGGATCCAAAGGAGGTGCCGATTGTGCGTCAAAGCGGCTCGCGTGGAACGGCTCGTCGCTCGATACACGCTCGCTGAACTCTTCCATGTCGACACGCACCTGCGGATGCCTGATCGTTTCGATAATGGACGCAAGATCGGCCGCTGCATCTGTTTCAGCTTCGCTAAATGCATCGAACTTGCCAGGAAGTTCATGTGGCAGTGCCTCGCGGAAAATCATGCGCATCGGCGTCGAAACGCCCTGGCCGAACGCAATGGCTTCACGGTTTGCAAGCGATGGCAGGAAGTTGATGTATGAGCGCGATGCGCCCGAGATCGCTTTACGCATGATCTCTTGGTCCTGATCGTTGCCAAGACGCATTGAAAAGATCGTTGAGCACTGTGACAGGATCGTTGGGTCAAGTTCACTGGGACGCTGTGTAATCAGGCCAAGCGTCACGCCATATTTCCGGCCTTCCTTTGCAATTCGCGCAATGGCCGCGCGGGTAGGGCCGAAGTTTTCCTCCCGGTTGGCCGGGATGTAACGGTGTGCCTCCTCGCAGAGGACAACTGTTTTGAACTGTCCTTCGCTCCATACGCCAAGGTCAAACGCGATCCGGCAGAGCACTGAAACCACAGCATTGACCACCTCGGAAGGGATGCCATTCAATTGCAATGTCGTGATCGGTTTCCCGTCAGTTGGAATGCGGTAGATGGCAGACAGCACGTCGATGAAATTGTCTGCAATCGTTTTGCTGGCGAACATGAAACGATAGCGAGGGTCATTTACTGCAGCTGAAATCCGGTTCAGCAACGCCTTGAGCGATGAGCGCTCGTCGCGTTTGTCGAGTTTGCCCAAGCGTTCATCAATCAATCCGGTAAGATCCGAAATACGATATGGAACTGGAGTATCGGATGTCAGATCACCATTCTTCGAACGTTCTGACTTGCGTACAATGATGCCCTCGCCATCACCGCGGAATTTCGCCTTTGCCAGCGGGATCAGGTCGCGAAGAATATCGACTTCCTCTGGAATTGGGTCTCGGCCTCTGAAAAGCACCTGGACAAATTCTTCCAACTTGAAGAGCCAGAACGGCAGATCAAGATTGTGTTCGTTGATCTCTTTCGACAGTCCCTCAAAGACTTGCGCATATTCATTGTGAGGATCGAGGATCAGAACGGTCGTGTCTGGTTGAACTTTGACGATATCACGAACCAGCAATGATACGGACGTCGACTTGCCGGCACCGGTCGTTCCAACAACGGCAAAGTGGCGTTCCACCATCGTATTTACAGAGATCATCGCATCCAAATCGCGCGCTTGCGACAATGCACCGACGCGCACCGCTGATGGGTCGGAACTGGCAAAGATCGCTTGAAGGTCAACGGAGCGAACGCGGTGCGCGACAGCACCAGGGTAGGGATAAGCTGAAATACCGCCGCTGAACTTTGGCTTGCCATCTTTTTCAACGACTTCGCCAATCAGCGCTACTTCCATTTGCAGCCGGTTTACGCCATCAACTTCCCAGTTCTTGGTTTGTGTATCTGTTTCAGCGAGCATCCCAACGATACGGACATCACCAACGCGGATGGAGATCATCTGTCCAACGGTCCAATAATCGTCAGAGGCCCCATTGTCTTTGTACACGTCAGCAACAACGGTGGCGAAAGTGCCATCGCAGCCGATTACATACCCTTCTGTCCTGTTCCTCTCGCGGATGGTTTCCTCCGCCTCGTTGCTGTTAGGTGCAAACGCACCAGGATCGTTGAACATGTCCGCCACTCTTTTTGCCCCTAAGCTGCCGCATGTATCGTTAACGCTGCCCTTCCACCGTTGAATTCACGCTGTTGACTGAGGGCTTTGGCCCCATTACTGTGTAACGTGATGAACAGTTTGCTAAACATTCTTGTGGTGGGTACGCGTATGGGCAAGGCGATGTAATCGCCGGGCAATGCCACCCATACGCGGAAAACAGGAGGCTCCCCGGGGAGCCTTTTTTATTGCCAACTCTACATTGAATAAGCAAAAAGCCTGAGCGGCTGTCACGACGGATAAAAATCATGGATGCCATCAACACAACTAATGAACCGCGCGAAATGAACGGTGCGGAAATGGTGCTGCAGGCTTTGCGCGATAATGGCGTTGAGCATATTTTCGGCTACCCGGGCGGAGCTGTGCTGCCCATTTATGACGAGATTTTCCAACAGGACGATATCGAGCACATACTTGTCCGTCACGAGCAGGGCGCCGGCCATGCGGCCGAAGGTTATGCCCGTTCGACCGGCAAAGTTGGCGTTTTGCTTGTAACGTCAGGCCCTGGCGCTACGAACGCGGTGACACCACTGCAAGATGCATTGATGGATTCGGTCCCGTTGGTCTGTATCACCGGACAGGTGCCGACCAGCCTGATCGGATCCGATGCATTTCAGGAATGCGATACGGTCGGCATCACACGGCCTTGCACCAAGCATAACTGGCTCGTTAAATCAGTCGAAGATTTGCCGCGTGTTTTGCACGAAGCGTTTCGTATTGCGCAGACGGGGCGTCCTGGACCGGTTGTTGTTGATATTCCCAAAGACGTTCAGTTTGCCACCGGCATCTATCGTGGTCCCGAGGTCGCACAGGAACGTGTTAGCTATCGACCGAAACTGGATGGCGATATGGATGCCATTCGTGATGCTGTAGAACTGATGATGAACGCCAAAAAGCCGGTCATCTACTCCGGCGGCGGTGTCATTAATTCCGGTGACCGCGCCACGGAGTTGCTGCGCGAGCTGGTTCAGATGACAGGCTTTCCAATCACATCAACGTTGATGGGGTTGGGATGTTATCCAGCATCGGGTGACAAATGGCTAGGCATGCTCGGCATGCACGGTACCTATGAAGCCAATATGGCGATGCATGATTGTGACGTCATGATCAATATCGGAGCGCGTTTTGATGACCGTATCACCGGGCGCGTCGATGCATTCTCGCCCGGTTCCAAGAAGATCCACATTGATATTGATCCATCCTCGATCAACAAAGTCGTCCACACCGACGTAGGTATTGTTGGGGACATTGCTCACGTTCTTGAAGCGATGATCGCGGTCTGGAAAGACAATGCTGGTGCACCAGAAAAAGAGGCGCTGGCCGTTTGGTGGGAACAGATCGAAAAGTGGCGCGCCCGCAACTCGTTGGCTTATACGAAAAATGACTCCGTGATCATGCCGCAGTTTGCAATCGAGCGATTGTCCGCGATGTGCCTTGAGAGCGGAAAAGACACTTTCATCACCACGGAAGTTGGCCAACACCAGATGTGGGCGGCCCAATATTTTGGCTTCGAAAAACCGAAACGCTGGATGACATCAGGCGGTTTGGGCACGATGGGTTATGGCTTACCGGCAGCTTTCGGTGTTCAAATTGCCCACCCCGGTGCGCTGGTTATTGATATTGCCGGCGATGCTTCAATTCAAATGTGCATCCAGGAAATGTCGGCTGCCATTCAGTATAATGCGCCCATCAAGATCTTTATTCTGAACAATCAATATATGGGTATGGTCCGGCAGTGGCAGCAATTGCTCCATGGCAATCGCCGCTCGCATTCATACACTGAAGCGATGCCCGACTTCGTGAAGTTGGCTGAAGCGTATGGTGGCCATGGTATCCGTTGCGAAAAGCCTGATCAGCTGGACGATGCAATACGAGAAATGATTGCCATTGACCGGCCCGTGATTTTCGATTGCTGTGTTGCAACGCTGGCAAACTGCTTCCCGATGATTCCATCAGGCAAGGCGCACAATGAGATGCTCCTGCCAGATGAGGCAACTGATGAAGCCGTGGCCAACGCCATTGGAGCAGAAGGAAAGCAACTCGTTTGATGGCAAGCCTGAGCCCTAAGCGTAGTATGTGTTTTCGGTTAGGACTGACAGCGGCTGCCGCACTTTTGCTGGTGGCCTGCCAAAGCACCAACTCGACCGAGACAACCTCTGCAATCCCAGCTTTGGAGAGCGCAGCTGGTGTAGAGACTGTGGAGGCGCCGCCTGAAGCGGTTGCTTCGAATGGAGGTGGTGCCGAACCAGTGGCCAGCACTCAGGAAGCATCAGCGACACAACAGTCAAATGGTCAGACCGTTGCCCAGTCTGAGAGTGATCGCCTGATTGGCGCGGCTGTGCAAATTGCCGGACTTGAAAAAGAGCAGGGACGTAATGCCGCCTTTCGTAGCGTTCTGGCTTGTTATGAACGTGCCAAAAGCCGTGAAGCGCCGGTTGTCGTCGCCAAAGAGTGTGCGACACAGGATTTTGTGATCAGTCGCGCGCGCCAGGAAGCTGGAGGGCAGCGCGACCAACAATTGATCATCGCTCAGCGTGCGCCGCAACGTATTGGCGCTCTCATGGAATTGAAAGGCATGGGGCAGGCGGAGTTCAACAGTTTTGGCCTGTTCTTGAACCGTGTGGCTTTGCCTGCTTACCGACAAGCGCAGTCCTGATCATGAGTGGACACCGCGCCCCTCCTGGGCCAGCAGACTATGCGCTTTTGCTTGGTCTTGCCGTCCTCTGGGGTATGGCATTTCCCCTTTCGAAGGTTGCAGTTGAAGGTTACCCGCCCATCACTTTGACACTCACGCGACAGCTGGTTGCGGTATTCTGTCTGTTGGCTTTATTTGTACTATTACGCCGCCATTGGCGACGGCCGACCCAAAGTGAACTCATATTGATTGCCGTTTGTTCGATATTCGGTTCGGTGCTCCCGTTTACCCTGATAAATTGGGGTGTGGAACGCGTTGATAGCGGCCTGGCGGCCATTTTGATGGGGTTTATGCCGTTGTTGACCATCATTCTGGCCCATATGTTCACCCAAGACGACAAGCTCTCGGCACCGAAACTGCTAGGAGTTTTGATGGGGATTGCCGGTCTTTGCGTTCTCTTCTGGCCAGCGCTGACGGTCGGTATTGAGACATTTTGGAGACAATTTGGGTTGATTGGAGCGGCAACTTGCTATGCGATCAACGCGCTTGTCATGCGTCGTTTGACCCATTGGCCTCCATTGGTCCTGCTCGTTTACATCGGGTTTGGAACGTTGATCTTGCTCTTCCCGATGAGCTTCATCTTGGAAAATCCACTCGGGATTGACCCGACACCCACACAAACCGTCGCGATGATTGCCTTGGGCATTGTCGCTTACACACTTGGCGCGTTTTTCATGTTCGCGATTATTGATCGGCAAGGCGCTTCCTTTTTTGGACAGATCAATCTTTTGGTGCCCGTTGCGGGTGTGCTACTTGGGGCGCTGTTTCTCGGCGAACGTCCGGGTTGGAATGCGCTTGCCGCCTTGTTTATTATTGTCGCTGGCGTAGTCGTAGCGCGGCTGAAATTTCCGGCCTTGAGGCCCTTGAAGCGTAAGGAAAGTTGAAACACATGAATGTCCCTGCATCGGCCTACTTCATCACAGAAGAAAAAGAAGTTGTAGAGCCGCACACTCTTTCGGTGGTCGTCGACAACGAGCCTGGCGTGTTGGCCCGCGTGATTGGCCTGTTTTCGGGTCGTGGCTACAATATTGAAAGCTTGACGGTTTCAGAGACCGAGCATGAAAAGCACTTGTCGCGTATTACGATCGTGACAGGCGGCACGCCTCAGGTGCTGGAGCAAATCAAGTCGCAGCTGGAGAGGATTGTGCCCGTGCACCGGGTCACCGATCTGACGGTCGTCGCTCGCCAGCATGGCTATGAAAAACCGCTGGAACGTGAAATTGCGATGGTGAAGGTGGCAGGCAAGGGCGCAAACCGTTTGGAATCGATGCGTTTGGCCGAAGCCTTTGAGGCCAAGGTAATTGATGCAACCACAGAGCATTTTGTTTTTGAGCTGACCGGTCGTACCAACAAAATCGAGCAGTTCATCGCGATCATGGCACCGCTTGGTATCGTGGAAGTGTGTCGTTCCGGCGTTGCGGCCATGGCACGCGGCGCAGAGGTCGGCTGAGACAAATTCTTGTCACGCTTTTGCGCTTGGGGCAGTGATGCAATTTTCACCTCAACAAGATGATGCGCTGACGTCTGTCTCCGCATGGATGAAGAGCGGGCACACGCAGGTGTTTCGTCTGTTCGGCTATGCGGGCACAGGCAAGACGACGCTCGCCCGGCATTTTGCAGAAGGTGTCGATGGTGATGTTCAGTTCGCCGCCTTTACCGGCAAAGCAGCACAGGTCATGCGCGCGAAGGGCGCTGCAAACGCCAAAACCATCCACTCATTGATCTATCGACCTCGGGGCGAAGAGGAAGTGGAAGATGCGCTGTCCGGCAAGAAGGGGATGGCGCCGACCTTTTCTCTTAATCGTCAATCCGATGTCGCCAAAGCAAAGCTGATCATCGTCGATGAATGTTCGATGGTGGATGAAGAATTGGGCCGCGATCTATTAAGTTTTGGGACGCCGGTGCTTGTGCTTGGCGATCCCGGACAATTGCCGCCGATCACCGGTGGTGGCTTTTTCACCGACGCCGAGCCTGATTTCCTACTGACTGAGATTCACCGGCAGGCCGCCGAAAATCCGATCACCCGCATTGCAATGGATGTGCGTGAAGGCAATGAGCTGATGTATGGCGACTATGGCGAAGCCCAGATCATCTCCAAGCAGCAGCTTCAAACTGAAGAGGTGCAGGAAGCAGATCAGGTCTTGGTCGGCATCAATCGGACGCGGCGTCGCTTCAACCAGCGCCTCCGCGAATTAAAGGGATTTGACGCGGTATACCCGCAGTCTGGCGACAAGTTGGTTTGCCTGCGCAATGATCCGAAAAAGGGCCTTTTGAACGGTTCACTTTGGCAGGTGCTCACGTCATCCAAACAAACGTCAAAGCCCGGCATCAACCTGTTGGTTACGCCTGATGATGGCGACAATGATCGCGGTGCGGCGAAGATCAAATTGCTGAAGCAGGCATTTGAATCGCCGGATGATGACATCGCCTGGCAGCTCAAAAAACGCTATGATGATTTCGACTATGGCTATGCGCTGACCGTGCATAAGGCGCAGGGTTCGCAGTGGGACAATGTGGTGCTGTTTGACGAAAGCTTTGCGTTCCGCGATCAACGCCAGCGCTGGCTATACACAGCGGTAACCCGCGCCGCTGAGCGCCTTACAATTGTGAAGTGAGGGTCCTCAGAGCGTCTCAAGAATATCGTCGATACGCTTGCGTTCGGCCGGGTCGATAAGTTCCGCGAACCGAAGTCGCTCTTGTTCGCCTTCTTTTGTGACTTTTCGCTTATCTGGATGGCTCCAATAAAGTACGCCTTCGTCTTTCCATCTATTTAGTTTGGTGTTCAAAGAGCCTTGGTTTGACGTCCCAAAAACGGCTTCAACCGCGTTGACAATTGATTGCAGGCCAATCGATTTTGATGGATTTCGCAACATGTACGACAATATTATATAACTCTGTAGATAACTGAGCTTTTTTCCCCGAAATGTCTCGGGTTTATCAAAAACAGTGGCTTTTTTTTCAACCGGCAGCTGACCACTTTCGATTATTTCACCCTGCTGATCTTTGGCCTTTCCATCGATATGAGCAGGTCTGAGCGTCTCTTCGTCTTCCGTGCCGATTTTGCTTTTTAGACCTTCAAGATATTCATTCAGCATCTTAATCGCAGCCTCTAAAGCTGCAATAACTCTATGGCTCTCCTTGTCTGATTTCATCATTTGCTTAACGAAATATTCAAGAAAGTCATCGAATGCTGACGAGACACTCATGGGTCTGCTCGCATCAATTTATTTTTTGCATCGGCAAACAACATAACATTATACCAAGCCGTTTATCGTAACGAACCTCCTGAATTCGTATCGAGATAACACACTATATCAGAGCATAAGCCAACCGTGAACAAAACGGGAAGCACTGATAAATAAGCGAAAAAAGCCCATAACCTACCGAAGCAGATCAATTTGTAAATAATTACCATTTTCAAAATCTAATGTTACTTCTTTCGATTATGTAACAATAACTATCGATAACAATCTGAGTTTGGCGCTCTATAGTAATTTTAAATATCAAGAATTTGCTCGAAAATTTGCATATCAGTAAATGGAGCAAACTAATGATATTAAACATTTTTTTGGCGCTGATTGCATCGCTATCACTTATGTTGGGCGCACTGATTGTTGTTCGCTCTGTGATTTTCGATGACGGCAAAATCGATCGTTCCGCTCAAATCCTATTCAGTATTTGCTTTGCTGCCTTAGCAGCTTTGATAGGCTTGTTCGGTGGTTAACAGCTGGTTAACCATAATGTTAAAAATTTTCGTTTTTGCGATTGCGGAAGAAGCATCTTTACGAAATTTCAAACAATATCGCCGTCGCGTCATCGCTGCGCTTCATCCGCGGGTGCTTGGTTCCGTCTGGATCATCTACTTCTTCGATGTAGCGAAGCTCGCGGGCCAGTTCCGCGAGTCCTTTTTTCTGGGCAACTTTGATCAGCTCGGCGGGCTTGTAGCATCCATACTTGTCGATGAGCGCGGAAAAGCCGTCCGTTGCCAAAATGCCGATGGCCGGTAGAGCCGCGTTTATGCGCTTGGTCGTTAGATGATCAGCCGCTCTTGGCTCAACGCCGAGCGTCCAGACGATGCCATCTGGCTTGTTATAGGTTGCGCGAATAGCGCGGTCTTTTGCCAAAGTGTCTTCATCAGCAAGCGCGTTCTGATCAGCCTTTAGCCCGCCAAGCCGCTTGATGGCATCGGCTGCGCGCTTGATCTCCGATTTGTCGCCGCCGATAAATCCTGTTGCTTCTTCGATTTTGCTATCGGCGCCCATCACGTAAAGCATGCAGTCGCCAAGCCCGTGGGCAAAAAGATGGTCGCCTTCTATGCGTAGCGCCTGAAAGCCTGCCACCGGTAGGTTCCAATGGGGTATGTCGTCGCCCTGCGCCGCAAACGAAACGATCTTGTGGGCCAAGGCGTTTGTTTGCCTGATAACATCGGCTATCGTGCGTCCGGGGCGCAGCATTTCTTCAAAATGGACTTTTGCAAATGTAGCGAGCCAAGCGGCATCACTGTCGTGCCGTGAGACAATGAAATCTTCACCGACGCCCGTCGCGCCATCGATGACAAAGGCGCAATGTGCGGTGTGCCCAAATTGGTCTTCATTGGCCTTGTGCTTTGAGCCGGGAAGGGTAATCGAATCGAGGATAGTCAGAACAGGCATTGACGCTGCATCTTACGCCAACATGTCACCAGTTTGACACTCGGCGTCAGTTAGGGTTTGAACGCGCTCTCATTTTCAGGTGCTCTTGAAAAGGAAAGACATCGCAGATGCCTGCTAAACTGTCCGTGAACCTCAATGCTGTCGCGCTTTTGCGCAACAGACGCGATTTGCCCTGGCCCAATGTTGTTCATCTCGGGCGTATTGCGCTTGCAGCGGGCGCTCATGGTTTGACGGTACATCCAAGGCCGGATCAGAGGCATGTCCGGTTCTCGGATTTGCCTGAATTGCGCGCACTGATTGATGATGAGTTTCCTGATGCCGAGTTCAACATGGAAGGCTATCCGAGCGATGATTTTCTGGAGTTGGTTGAAGCCAATGAACCGGAACAGGTGACGCTTGTCCCGGATGATCCTGCCCAGGCGACGTCCGATCATGGCTGGGATTTCGTGGGCAAGGAAAACTACTTGCGCGATCGCGTACAACGCCTGAAATCGAACGGCTTTCGCGTTTCGCTCTTTTGCGATCCCGACGCGGGACCGGACATGATCGCTCGCGCCAGGGAAACAGGTGCCGATCGCGTTGAGTTGTACACCGGCCCCTACGGCGGTACCTATGATGATCCCAAGGAAGCCGCCCACGCGCTGAATATGCTGGCATCGACGGCAGGCTATGCCGAAGTGGCGGGCCTTGGCGTCAACGCCGGGCACGATCTTACTGTCGAAAATCTCAAGCCGCTCGCCGACGCCCTGCCCAATCTGGCGGAAGTTTCCATCGGCCATGGTCTGACGGCGGACGCGCTGGAGTATGGTTATGCCGGTTCAGTTCAGCGGTTTTTGGCGGCGTTGGGGTAGTCCTCTAGCTGCCTTGATATTCAGTCGGTCGCTTGCCGCGCCGTGAGGCGTTGGCGGCAACAAAATCATCCATGGAATGGCGACCTTGAACTGTGCTCGATTCTTTCCTCACAGAATGGCTGATACCGCAGAAGGCATTGCACTTGCGCATCTTCCTGCGGATGTTTTCAGCGCCGTACCAGAACTCGGTCAGATCGCCTGATTGCTCCAATTGTTTGCCTTCAAAACCACTGGCAAAGCAGAGCCGCGCCATGCCGTAGTGATTGACCATGATGTTTCGATCGTAGGTGTTGCAGATATGCTTTTTGGTGCGCCCGCTCGACTGCCAGCCATTGATGCGGTCATCGATTTCGCTTAGCGAATCAAAATACATTGACACGTCCTGCTTCCAGGCGGGATTAAGCTGCAGGTTGAACCGCTTGTCGCAGCGGTTGATGGTTTTCATCATCTCATCCTGATCGATTTCGCCCTCATCTTCAAAAAAGCGGTCAACATCGCCAAGCGCACCAAAACTGGGTTGAAGGAAATTCAGCTTCAGATGATTTACGCCGATGTCGTTGAGGACGAAGTCGTAGAACTCTTCGATCAACTTGTAGTTGGACTTGAAAATCAGCCCCATGACAATGATCCGCGATTTTGCCTGCGGGTTTCTGTCACGTGCTTCACAAAGAAGACGCAGGGCACGTACCGCCCTTTCAAAAGCACCTTTAACACCACGGGTCTTGTCGTGAATTTCCGGGTCATGGCTGTTTAGCGAGATTGAAATCTCATGTGGTCCTTCCAGAACCATTCTGTCAGCCATTTCGGCGGTGCGGATACGCGTGCCGTTAACAACAGAAAGGACGCGTATGCCTTTGTCGCGTGCCGCCGCGCACATGCCAAAATACTCTTCCAAGTCCAGCATTGGCTCGCCGCCACATATGACCAGCGATCCGCGCGGGCTCATATGGGCGAACTCGCCGATAATGTTCTCTTTTTGGGAAAGCGTCAGGTAATTGGCGCGGTCGTCATCATTGCGCATCCAAAAGTCGCAATGTGTGCACTTCAGGTTGCAGCGCTTGTTCACCTCCATGAACATGAAGCGCGGTGGCAGAAGATCACTCTTAATGCCGATGCCACTTTCCTGAAATTTCCGAAGGATCAAGTTCATTTGATATTGTCCCAAAACTCAACGAACTCGCCGCCCGAATATTCGCAAGGTTCGCCAATTGGCGTCCAAAATCTCTGATAGATCAAACTTTCAAGTTGGAAAAGTGGACGAAACAACTCACGCAGCAGCTTTGTCTTGGGCAGAGGGCGCATAAAAGCCTCGCTCCGGTAAAGGCGAACGAAGGCACGTGTACTTTCAAGGCTGCTACTTTCATCGACTGTGTATCCAACCACGTTCAAGCGATGCAGCTGTACAGCCAGCGCGGGTGCGCATTGAAATACCCGGACAGATGGCGGGTTGTTTGCCCGCCTGTCAAACAACCATGTATCGACAGGCACGTCAGTGCGTGTTGGTTTGCTAACCAGTTTCTTTGCTGCTGCTGGCGAGATAATATAGGCCGCCGCGCCGTAGTCGCCTGCGCATAGTGAATAAAAGCCTACGTGTCTGCTCTCCACAGGTTTGCGCCGGCCAACTTTGAATTCCTTGAGGTAGGTTTCCAATCGCAAGATATCCCAACCCGTTTGGCCGTCAATGTCATCTAGAACGTCAGGCAGTTTTTCGGATAAGACAACGTCATCTTCCAGTACCAGTGCGTTGCCGCCTGCTGCATTTTCTGCAATCTGCTGCCAGACTTTCCGGTGGCTCAAGGCGCAAGCATATTCGGTGATGGAAATACGCTGGCCATTGACACTGGTTTCCCATTTGGTTTGCTCGCCACTGCTCAAACCGTCTGGCGTTGTTGCCGGCACCCGCTTTACGGATAACCCCAAATCGACGGCCTGACGTTTCATGGTTTCCCACCGATCAGGCTTGTTGTCCAAGTTGATGACGTAAATCTGCATGTTGAACGCTACGAAGCTTGCCGTTTTTCAAGCAATTTTGTCATCAGCAAAAGGCACATGCATTTTGCGGCTGCGATAGAAGACTGGGTTGCCTGCACGAAATCGTCGCGCCATCATTTTCAGGCGTCTGGTAAGTCGCAACCATTCACGCAAAACAAATGACATATTGTCCTGGGGACCTGGCACGGTGAGTTCATCCACGCGATGCATGCGAACATGATGAATGTCGCTATCAGATGCTTCCAGAGGGACACCGTCAGCCAAGTGTTGTTGAATTGAGATTGCGGGGACCAATTGCCGGCACCGGACACCTGCCGGTTTCGGAAACTGCAGATCGAATAGCCAAAGGTCTATCGGAATTGGGCTCTTGTATGGGTTCGACACAAGGCGTTTTGCAGCCTCGCGTTCGACAATGTAAGCGCCGCAGCCCGGATCAAAGCGATCCAGGCCGAATATTTGCAGATCCTTGGATATATTTGCAGCTGGAATGCGAAGGCGCATGCGCGGATTTACACGTTCCAGACGCACCACATCGCCGACAGCCATATGCTTCGTCAACTGCGTGACGGCTGTTTTGAAAGAAGGCGCGATCACTGCATCATCCTCCATGACAATGCCAAAGCTATCATCTCCAATCACGATCTGCTCAATGGCTCTGATGTGGCTGCAAAAACAGGCCAGCTCAACATCACTGATCTGCAAACCTTCCGGCATGGATTCCACACCTTTGCGCGCGGCCTCTGGCAGCGTTTCCGGCGTGGTCGCCGACAGTCGGGAATATTGCAGTTCAGCAGCATCCAGACGTTTACGTACTCTCTCCCAGCGATCGACGCGCTTATCCAGATTTATAACTTGGATTTTCACTTAAGCTTGCCCTGACCGTACTCTTTGGCTCAATCCCACTGCCATCCGGCCCGTATGGATACAGCGAAAACAAAAATCAAATTTTAATGAAAAGAGACCTTGGCATAAGGCTTTGCAAATATACGCTTGACGGCGAACCGTACCGTACGGTACGTGGCGGCGGCAATTTCCGGGAGACGGCATGAATTACCAATCCAAAGTGGAAGACAGTGAATTCACAGACCGCCAAGCGCAGGTACTTGAGGCTGGATTAGCGTTGCTTGTAGCCGGTGGAGAAAAGGCGATTACCACCGCCGGTCTTGCTCGCGCTGCAAACTGTTCAAAAGAAAGCCTTTACAAGTGGTTCGGCGATCGCGAAGGCGTTTTGTCTGCCATGATCGCCTATCAGGCATCAAAGGTGCGTGTGCCAGCTGCTGCTGCAAGCGCCAATCGCAGCGCCGAGGATTTTCGCGTCGACTTTGAGGCTTTTGGCAATGACTTGTTGACTGTCCTTTCGGGCTCAACGTCCATTGCGCTTAACAGGCTCGCCGTCGGTCAAGCCAGTGCCGATGGAGCGCCATTGGGCGATCTTTTGGTCAATCGCGGTCGGTCGGCAATTCGCGCGCGTGCCAAAGCGCTGTTGGAGGCTGCTCGCCGTGCGGGCCATTTGCGTTTTGACGATACTGAGGAAGCCTTCGAGACGCTTTATGGATTGCTCGTCCGGGACAAGCATGTGCGCATGTTGCTGGGCGAGAAGCTGACATCTCTCGGGCTGCCGCTTGATCAGAACAAACAGGTCGAGCGCGCCCTTGATCAGTTTTATCGGCTCTATGGCGCCGAGTTCGCAACTCTCTAATCAAAAGAATTCAGACACAACGGGAAGGAAATAAACCATGCGTGTGTATTACGACCGCGATGCGGACCTCAATTTGATCAAAGGCAAGAAAGTCCTCATCGTGGGCTATGGCTCGCAAGGTCGTGCGCATGCCATGAACCTGAAAGACTCAGGTGCTGAAAATGTGCGTATTGCACTGCGTGAAGGTTCGACAACAGCGCTGAAGGCAGAGGCCGACGGCTTCACGGTTATGAATGTCGCTGAAGGCGCAGCATGGGCCGAACTCATGATGATGGCAACGCCAGATGAGCTGCAAGCTGATATCTACAAAGAGCACATTGCAGCCAATATCAATGATGGAGCAGCCATCGCTTTTGCACATGGTCTGAACGTTCATTTCGGTTTGATCGAGCCAAAGAACACTGTCGACGTGGTCATGATCGCACCAAAGGGGCCCGGTCACACAGTACGCGGTGAATATATGAAGGGTGGGGGCGTGCCTTGCTTGATCGCGGTGCACCAAGATGCGTCCGGCAATGCACATGATCTGGCTCTTTCATATGCCTGCGGCGTTGGCGGTGGTCGTTCCGGGATCATTGAGACCAATTTCAGGGAAGAGTGTGAGACCGATCTGTTCGGTGAACAAGCTGTGTTGTGTGGCGGCCTGGTTGAACTGATCCGTGCAGGCTTCGAAACTCTTGTGGAAGCCGGTTATGCACCTGAGATGGCTTACTTTGAGTGCTTGCATGAGGTGAAGCTGATCGTAGATCTGATCTATGAAGGCGGCATTGCCAACATGAACTACTCCATCTCCAACACGGCTGAATGGGGTGAGTATGTGACCGGTCCACGCATCGTGACGTCCGAGACCAAAGCTGAAATGAAGCGGGTTCTGGAAGAAATTCAGACCGGCCAGTTCACTTCCGAGTGGATGCAGGAATATCGGTCCGGTGCGGCACGCTTTAAAGGCATTCGCAGGGTCAATGATGCCCACCAGATCGAAGAAGTTGGCGAAAAGCTGCGCGGCATGATGCCTTGGATCAAGTCCAATGCTTTGGTCGATAAAGAAAAGAACTAAGACTTCAAATCACAAAGGCCGCGATTTTCATCGCGGCCTTTTTTGATAGTGGAAATGTATGGGTAAGCCTGTTGATCGGTTGAGACAAACAACGGGGTATGGTTGATGGCCAAGAAGCTTTCCAAGGCGATGAGCGCCGACGAGTTTGATGCGGGCTATTACTATGCAAGCGAGTTGAAGAAGTTCGCCGCAAGTCTTGGCATCAAGACGGGAAACTTCCGCAAGATCGAACTTGAAACTCTTATTCGCACTTATTTGGCGACCGGCGAGGTCCCTGATAAAAAACCTACACTGCCGCGTAAAAACAAGTCTGAACGTGATGTGTTGAGCGCAACCACGCTCGTTGAGAACTATGTTGGCGACAAGACCACAAAGAGTTTTCTGTTGGATTTGGTTCGTCAAATAAATCCGAGTGCGAAAGACAAGTCAGGTCAATGGTATTGGTTGAACGACTGGCGGCGCCAAATGCAGGAAGACAACGCTGCCTTCACCTACCGCGACATCGCTGATAAGCTTTTGGCATTGATGGAAACAAAGGGCCGATTGCCGCCGATACCATCAGCGCGCATGAACAATTTCATAACGGAGTTTCTTGCCGACCCGGTAAATGAAGGGACGAGCCGTGAGGAAGTTCTCAAGGCGTGGGAGGTCCTGAAAGCAACTCTCGGCCCAAAAACCTACGACGCTTACAAGAAGCTCGATATTTAAGAGTGCATCGAGGGTTGTTGTGCCATCCTATTGACAGGTTTCACCTTTCAAGGTTTGGCTCCTTGCATGACCTTCCAAGTTGCCGATGTAGATTTGCCGGTTCTGCCTGACCGCTCTCGGTTTGAGATCGAGAATCGCGCCGCGATTGACGCACATTGGCAGGTAATGGTTCGAGATTATCCGCGTCTTTGGAATGGTGTGCAGTTTCTGTTCGAGGATGTTCGGGTCGAAGACAATGTTCTGCGCGGTACGGGTTATCGCACAGACTTTGCCACCTTCATTTATTGGCGCGATCATCGTGACCGGCAAAGAGAGATGCCCACCCACATTGCCGGGACAACGATGCCTGTGACAAGCGATAATGCGCTTTTGACTATTCGTATGGCCGGGCACACCGCCAATCCGGGTGAATATTATTTCCCTGCAGGGTCGCTGGACGAGCAGGACGTGATCAACCATCAGATTTCGATTGATGCCAATGTGTCGCGAGAATTGCTTGAAGAAACGGGGCTGAAAACGCCTGATGATCTGACTAGCGAACCCTACATTGTCGCGGTGGATCGTGGTGCTTGGCACGTCGCACGTCGCTTTAGTTTGCCTTTGGACTTGGCCGAAGCACGGCAAGCCATTTCTGCTCACCAGCGTACCACTGGTGATGATGAAACCGATGACGTTATTGGTATCTACGATCGACACGATGCGCAGAAGCTCAAACTCTACGCAAAGTTGTTGGCGCTTTGGCATTTTGATGATGTTGCCGCGAAAGAAGCAGCGTGATGGCTCTCGACTATGCCATATTCGATGTGTTCACGCGTGAGGCTTTCACGGGCAATCCGCTTGCGGTTGTCTTCGGTGCCGACGAGTTGTCGACCGAGCAGATGCAGACAATCGCGGGTGAGTTTAATCTGTCTGAGACGGCTTTTGTTTGCCAACCTGAAAATGTGGTGCACTCAGCAAGCTTGCGGATTTTCACCCCCACGAAGGAATTGCCATTTGCCGGGCATCCGACAGTGGGTAGCGCAATAGCACATGCAACGCGCAACAATGCCGACACCAGCGTTGACCAGCTTGTCACTCTTGAAGAGAAGCTTGGCTTGGTGAGGTGTGCGCTCAAACACGATGGCGAGTGGTTTGCGGAGTTGGATGCCCCGGCGTTACCACGCGCCATTGAAGCGCCCTTGGATCGCGAAGCGTTTGCCCTGGCGCTGGGCCTCACCAAAGAAGACCTTTATCTCGATAATCATGATGTAGGCATGTTCGCGACGGGCAATGTCTTTATCTTCATTCCGTTGAAGGGCTTGGAAGCAATGCACCGCATGAATGTTGATGGCGCCGCTATTGGTGCGCTTGCCCCTTCCATTGATGGTGAACCTGCCGAAATTTATGTCTACTGCCGCGAAACGGTGGATCATACCTGCAAGTGGCATGCTCGTATGTTTGCACCGCATATGGGAATTCCCGAAGATCCAGCGACTGGTTCAGCAGCTGTCAGTTTTGCCGGACAGATTGAGCGCTATGACGGCCTGGCTGAAGGTCCAAATGTCTATTGGATCGAGCAAGGCGTCGAAATGGGGCGGCCATCGCGTATCAGGCTCGAAGTGACGACGCGGTCAAAGATCATGCACGGCATCCGTGTTGGTGGGTATGCCGTTCAAGTTGCTGAAGGGCGCTTGCGTGTCTGACGCTCAAAAGACGGCGTTTGCGTTTTCAGGCTCGTTGGATGCGACCTTTGATAAGGTTTGGCAACTCTTTGCACGGGGTGTTGCTGACCGCCATGCGTCAGAGCGCCATCCAACTTTGGCAACGGTCGGCGTCGATGGAACCGCCCAAATGCGCACTGTCGTGCTACGCGCCGTGGATCGTGAAGCTTCCATGTTGGAGTTCCATACCGATCTGAAGTCTATGAAGGTCTCAGAAATTGAAGCTGAACCAAGCTGCTCCATGCATGTCTGGAACCCGAAATCAAAACTTCAAATGCGTTTGCGCGCGACGGCTGAGATATTGAAGGGTGAAGCGGTTGATCACATTTGGGCGCGCGTGCCCGAGGGTTCGCGCCGCGCCTACGGCGGATCCCCACTTCCGGGCACGCCTCTGAAACAGCCAGAAGAGTTTGAAAGTGGGTTTGAGCGTGAAAGATTTGCTGTGGTTCGGCTCTCACTGCAGTCTATCGAAACGCTTTGTCTTGCGCCTGAGCAACACTATCGAGCGGTCTTTAAAAGAGAAGATAACTGGAGCGGGCAATGGCTGGCGCCGTAGAGCTTTTCCGAGGCCGTTTGTGCTGGTTTGAACCCTCAGATAATGAGGAGCAAGGCGGCTTTGATCCCAACTATTTTGAAGACGGCGGACTACTGGTTCGAGACGGTCTGATAGAGTGGTCTGGCGCTTGGGAGGATCGGCCGCCATCTGTTCGAGATGCAGATTATGTTGATCATCGACCGCATCTCATAATGCCTGGTTTTATCGATCCGCATATCCATTTCCCACAGTCTCAGATTGTTGGGAGTTACGCCGGGTCGCTGTTGGAATGGCTTAACACCTACACCTTCATCGAAGAGCAACGCTATGGTGATGTGCCTTTTGCTGCGGCCATGGCAGAGCGTCTTCTTGATCAGCTAATTGCGCACGGCACAACAAGCTGTGTGGCGTTCGGCTCGGTTCATCGACAGTCTGCTGACGCTCTTTTGGGTGCTGCGCTTGAGCGGAACATGCGACTTGTCACCGGTAAGGTGATGATGGATCGCAATGCGCCGGATGCTCTGCTTGATACCGCCCAAACCGGCTATGACGAGACAAAGGCGCTGATCGAGCAATGGCATGGCAAAAGGCGCTGTGAAGTTGCCATTACGCCCCGCTTTGCATTGACGTCTTCCGATGCACAGATGGAAGCTTCGGGCGCTCTGGCAAGTGAATTTCCTGACTGTCTGATCCAAACGCATTTGTCGGAAAATCACGCGGAAATCGAAACGGCGACGTCGCTCTTTCCATGGGCCAAAGACTATACCGATATCTATGCCCATTTCGGATTACTTATGCCGAAAAGCCTCATGGGACATTGCATTCATTTGAGCGACCGCGAAATTGCATGTCTTGCGGAGGCAGGTGCGGTAGCGGTCTTTTGCCCCACGTCAAACCTGTTTCTGGGGAGCGGCCTGTTTGATCGGCAGCGGATTGTGGATGGTGGTGGGCACCTCGCCATCGCAACCGATATTGGCGGCGGCACGTCATGGTCGATGCTGCGCACGCTGGATGAAGGCTACAAAATTCTGAACCTACAGGGGCAGCGTTGGCACCCTTACGCCTCCTTTGCACAAGCGACGATTGGAAATGCGCATGCCATGGGTATGGCAGAAAAAATTGGCTCTTTGGCCGCCGGGTTTGAGGCAGATTTCATTGTACTCGATGCACAAGCCACGTCCGCCATGGCGCTACGCATGGAACGGGTCGATACACTGGCACAGGAGCTTTTCGTTCTGCAAACGATGGGCGATGACCGCGCAGTTCGCCAGACCTATATCGCCGGGATGGGTTCGAAAGTCGTCGGTTGATTGCCCAATCAAGGCTTTGGAAAGGCTGATCTTTATGCCAAGCTGCTCAAGACTGTTGGTATCGGGAGAGCAACAAATGATCAAAACGGTAAGAAACATTTTTGCAGCGGGCATGCTCGCGGCGGCCTTCGGGGGAGCGCCCGCGAGCGCGGAGAGTATAACGGGCATTCCGGGCGCTTATGACGTCGCCTTTGCAGGATGTGGTTGGTATGTCGTCTTGGGCTGCAGCCAGAATTTCAATGCCGGCGCTCAAACCATGAACCGTCTTGGCGGACCATTTGCCGGCGGCGGGGCGGGCCTTAAGGTCGCCAATACCAATGAATATCCGAATTTTCGCAACGGCTGGTATTGCGTGGTGGATGGCCCCTACTTCTCACAAGGGGAAGCTCAATCTATTGCCTGGCGCGAAGCAGTACCGGACGCTTATGTCAAAAACGGCTGTTGATCTAATGTCGGCCTATTTTACTTCGTAGCCTATGTCGGCACATGCTCTAGTTAGCGTGTGCCAGAAAGCTGCTGCAAATGATCGAAAGATGATGACATCGAAGGTGCTCTCATCTTCGCGCCAAATCCGTGCGGTGATACCATGGTGCGTGGTGGCAAGGCCGGATTTTGTTGCCATCTTTTCAAAGTCGATTGCAAAGAGCTTTGATAAAACCCATCCGCAATCTTCGCCTTTTAAACGCAATATAGCCCTCCCGTGGGAAAGATCGATTACACTGCCTTTATCACCAATTTTGTCGCGGAGTCGGCGCGCATTGCCATGCCGTTCGCTCACAACCGCCCAACGCGCTGATGCAAATTCAAAAGTGACGTCGTCTTTTGGCAGCGCGGTGCGAACGGCAACTGCTTGGTCAGGCCAAGCGACCACTTCACAGATCGATATTGCAAAGCGTTCGCTCAAGGTGATGCCGACGTTACCGTTTGAGTTTGGAAAGGAGCCTTTCGCCGCGCGACCGAGCAGGGGAGACTTCGCTTTGCCGGTGGCAATCGATGAGAAGGCAAATACATCAAGCATGCATCCGGCCTCCATCGGGATCGACCATATGATGCGAGACGATATCCACGGGCACATGTGAGCCGGTTCGAACGGGATCGGTCGTGAACAGACGTTTGCCGATATGCGATTTGCCATTTTCCAGTAACGCAAGCGCGACATAGGTCTTCAGCTCAGGTGAATAACAAATGGCGGTGACGTGGCCTAGCGAACGACCAGGATTGTCAGCATTCTCGCTTGCCACAATGTGGCTGCCGCCTTTCAGTTTTTTACCATTGGCTGATTTGACGCCAACCAGCGTCCAGCGGCTTTCGTCAGTTAGCCCTTCGCGATCCATCATGGCAGAACCGATAAAAGTCTTTTTCGATGAGAGCATCCAGTCGAGATGAAGGTCACGCGCCGTTGTCCGGCCGTCGATTTCTGCGCCGGTCACATGGCCTTTTTCAATGCGAAGCGTGCCGAGCGCTTCCAATCCATAGGGTGTGATGTTCCAGGGCTGGCCTGCCAGCATCAGTGCGTCCCACATTGCTTGGCCGTGGTGAGCACCGCAATAGACCTCAAAGGCAAGTTCACCAGAAAAAGACAGGCGGCAAATCATCACTGGTATGCCGTCGATTTCACCCTGAACGATGCCCATGAAAGGCAGCGTGTCATTATCGACTGTTGTGCCGTTTACGCAGGCTGCAAGTACGTCACGCGATTTTGGCCCTGCCACCGCGACGCCCGCCCATTGGTCCGTCACGGAGGTTAAGTGTACCCGCAGGTCAGGCCAATGCACTGCGAGCTTTTTTTCCATATGTTGCATTACGTTGGCGGCGTTTGCTGTCGTTGTGGTCATGAGGAAATGGTTTTCACCCAAGCGCCAAGTCGTGCCGTCATCCAGGGCGAAACCGTCTTCGCGAAGCATCAACCCGTAGCGGGCCTTGCCAATCGGTAGTTTCGCGAACCCATTTGTATAAATGCGGTTCAGGAATTCTGCGCTGTCTGGCCCCTGAACATCAATCTTGCCGAGCGTCGAGACATCGACCAAGCCAACTTTTGCGCGCACGGCGCGCGCTTCACGCACATAGGCCTGCTCGACGGTTTCACCCGGTTGGTTGTAGCTTTCAGGACGCAGCCAAAGACCGGCCTCATACATGCGAGCGCCAAGCTCTTTGTGACGTTCATGCATCGGTGTCAGGCGTTCCGGCAGCAAATCGCCAAAACGTTCTGCGGCGATGGAGCCGATGGAAACAGCCGTGAACGGTGCGCGGAAACGCGTTGTCCCGACGTCCGGGATCGGTTTGCCTAAAGCATCAGCCATAATGGCAAGACCTGGAATATTGGACGTCTTACCTTGGTCTGTTGCCATCCCAAGCGTGGTGTAGCGCTTTAAATGCTCAACCGCGATAAAGCCCTCACGGTGCGCGAGGCGCACATCGTCGGCTGTTACATCATGCTGAAAGTCGACAAAGGCCTTTCCGGGATGATTGATCTGGAAAACCGGTGCGGGATTTTTCGAAAGATTACTTCCGAAATCAAAGTCCCCTGCTGCCGCGCCATGGATTGACCAGTCTGCGTTTGCTGCCGCTGCGCAAAAAGCTTGAAGCTCTTCACTCCAAACTGGTTTCGCACCTTTTTGGGACGCCAAATGCACAACCGGAGACCAACCACCCGCGACAAGAAGTGTATCGCACTCAGTCGTATCAGAAGCGCCCGAAGGCCTGTTCATGCTAACGTCGAACGGAGCGATGTCGATTGACTTTAGCCTGCTACCTCCATGCGTTCTTATGACGGCATGTCCGCTAAGTAGCTTTGCTCCCGCTTTGCCAGCCAAGGTGCGTGCTGCGTCGCTTGGCGCTGCACGCACATCAATGATTGTCGCAATTTTTGCTCCCGCGCTGCTAAGTCTTGCTGCTGTCGCATAGGCGCTGTCATTGTTGGTAAAGATCGCGATACGCTTGCCTGGAATTGCTCCGAATTGGCTTGTGTAGGCATCGGCGGCGGATGCCAGCATAATGCCCGGGCGGTCGTTGCCGGGAAACACGATCGGTCGTTCCAGCGCGCCCGTGCATAGGGATACATGCTCAGCTCGGATGACCCAGTGACGATGGCGTGGCTTCTCGGCTGCGGGCTTCTCCAAATGGTCAGTTACGCGCTCGACGGCAGCCATCACATTGCCATCATACCAGCCCCAAACCGTGGTGCGTGTCAGGACTGTGATGCCTTTCTTGCCAAGTGCTTCTTCTTGATCAGGAGACAGGGCATGCGCTGACTGCTCGCATATTATCACTCGCTTACCGCTTTTTGCGGCATCCATGGCTTTGTTGATGCCTGCTGATCCGCCACCAACAACAAGTTCATCGCAAAACGCATTCATGCGCTCGTAGCGGCTGGTGTCGGGTTCAATACCGGCGCGGCCCAGCCCCGCAGCACGGCGGATGAAGTGCTCGCAAAACATCCAGAAGCGTGTGCCTTTCAGCGGGCCAAGAACCGGGCCCATAAAGGTCTTGTAATAGAACCCTGCTGCTAGCGTCTTGCCTGCAAGCTGGTTGATCGCCATCAGATCAAAGCTCAGGGAAGGCCAGCGGTTTTGGCTCTCCACTTGAAGCCCTTCATAGACTTCGATTTCTGTTGCTCGGACATTAGGTTCGCGCGATCCATTGCGCAGAACCGTGAAGAGTGCATTTGGCTCTTCCGTACCGGCTGCAAACAAACCACGCGGGCGATGATATTTGAAAGATCGCCCGACGATGGAAATGCCATTGGCCATCATCGCCGATGCAAGCGTGTCACCTTTGAAACCAAAATATTGGCGACCGTCGATGGTGAAGCCGATCGTTTCCGAGCGATCGATTTGGCCGCCGCTTTTTGCAAGGCGGTATCCGCTCATGACCCCACCTTTTCCACGCTGATGATCTCGTGGGTAACCGTATCGCGGGTGACGATCATAAAGCCGCGGCAACCACCCGTGTGTTGCCAAAGTTCGCGGTGTTGTCCGGCATTATTGCTGCGATCATAAACCCAACTGTTCCAAGCTGAGCTGTTTTCTTGGGCCGGTTCGGGCCGTTCGAGCGCATGATCAGCATCACCGTGATAGGTGAACTCGGCGAGATCGCGAAGACCGCAGTAGGGACAATTGATACGCATCGATCAGTGTTTCCAGGGCGTTGCACCCTGTCCCTTTTCGTCGATGACGTAGCCGCGATAAAAACGATCCAGCGAATAGGGTGCATTGAACGCGTGCGGTTCGTCTTTTGCGATTGTGTGGGCAAAGCACCAGCCGGATGCAGGCGTGGCCTTGAACCCGCCATAGCACCAGCCTGTGTTCAGATACATGCCCGGCAGGGGGCCGGTGGTGATGATTGGGGAGCCGTCCATCGACATATCCATGATGCCGCCCCATGAGCGAAGAAGCCTGACTTTCGCAAAAGCAGGGAAGAGTTCAACCAACTCGCTCATCACGTCTTCTACAACCGGTAGATTGCCGCGCTGGGCATAAGAGTTGTAACCATCAATATCGCCGCCGAAAACCAACGATCCCTTGTCCGATTGGGAAACGTAGAGATGACCGCCGCCGAATGTCACCACACAATCGAGGCAAGGTTTCAAGCTCTCCGAAACGAATGCCTGGAGCACATGGCTCTCGATCGGCAGTGCGTTGAGGCCAGCTGTCTTCAGGACATGGCTTGTTGCTCCGGCAACGGCGACACCGACTTTTCGCGCATGGATGCGCCCGCGCGAAGTCTCGACACCCACGACTTGATCGCCTTCGCGCACAAAACCGGTCACCTCACAGTTCTCGATAATATCGACACCGCGCTGATCGGCGGCGCGCGCATAGCCCCAGGCGACGGCATCGTGGCGCGCTGTACCGGCGCGTGGCTGTTCAAGACCGCCGAGAATCGGAAAGCGCGATGGGCCGTCAACGTTCAAACCCGGCATGCGTCGCTTGAGTTCCGGCGGTCGCACAAAGCGCGCATCGACGCCCTGTAGGATCATGGAGTTGCCGCGCCTTGCGTGGTCGTCCTCCTGCGCTGGCGTATGAAACAGATTGATGATGGAGCGCTGCGAGAACATCACATTGTAGTTCAGATCGTGCGACAGACCTTCCCACAATTTCATCGAATGTTCATAGAAAGGCGTGTTACCGGGAAGCAGGTAATTGGAGCGCACAATGGTTGTGTTGCGTCCGATGTTGCCCGAACCAAGCCAACCTTTTTCCAACACCGCGACGTTGGTGATGCCATGTTCTTTGGCAAGGTAATAGGCGGTTGCCAATCCATGACCGCCGCCACCGACAATGACGACATCATAACCGGGTTTTGGTGCCGCCTTGCGCCAAGCGGGCGTCCATTGCTGGTTGCCTGATAGTGCGTTGCGCAAGATGGCGAGCGAGGAATAGCGGGCCATGGTCCTGTTCGTGTTTCGCTTGAGTTTGAACCAGCCGTTGGCCGATTGCACGCCAAAAACCCGCCGCCTTTTTGTTTGGCTGCGACGATTACTCTTGGCGGCTTCACGCGTTGTGCTATTGCATGCAAATGATTGCGAACCGTTTTCTCGCCTGCCTTCTGTTGCTCCTTGCGAGCCTTGTTCCCATTTCGGCGCTCGCGCAGCAGTCCGACATTGAAATCGATATCGAAAAGCTGGTTCGTGAAGTTCAATCCTATGCGGACCTGTTTCAGGAAAGTCTCGACCGCGAAGATGCGTTGATCAATCTGTCGACTGATCTCGGTGTGATGCAGCAGGAAGCTCTCGATTTTGGCGTTGTGCTCACTCAAACCGTTATCGACGTCAGAGCACGGTTGGACCAACTCGGCCCAGTTCCAGGGGAAGGCGAAACACCGGAACCGGAGTTGATCACTGAGGAGCGGACAGCTCTGGCCGAGGAGCGCGCACGTGCCAACTTGCTGATCGGTGAATTGGAAGATGCAACCATATTGGCTTCGCAGCTGCGCGATGACATTGCAGAACGACGGCGCGAATTGTTCGCTGAGACATTATCGGAGCGGTACGATATCAGCGCTGCTTTTGGCGGCGAGCTGTGGGTGGATCTAAGAGACCGCGCGACGCTTTTAAACAGACGCGTGACATCATGGTTGAACTTTACCGCACGCACAAAGCCGAATTCCGCCTTTGCGGCGGTTGGTCTCTCGATGTTTTTGGGTTTGGCCGGCATATTTCTGACCCGGAAAATGTCTGCTTCTTGGCTAAAGCGAGATCGCGAACACAATGCGCCAACCTTCTTTGCGCGTCTTACCGTTGGCTTTTGGTATACGCTTTTACCAACATTCATTTTCTGGTTCTGGCTGGCGCTGACCTATGGCGTTTTTGATGCGCTGAATGTGTGGCGTCCGGACATTGCCGAACTGGCGCAAATTCTCTTTGCAGGCCTCGCCATTCTTTTTCTGGTCTTGCAATTGTCGCGCGCTGCTTTTGCGCCTTACGTGCCAAACTGGCGGTTGATCAACGTCTCCCAGCGTTCCGCCATGATTCTGCACGTGTTGATGGTGCTGATGGCGTTGGTCGTTGTGGCAGACGCCATCATTTCCCGGTTCAACGTTATTTTGGGCGTATCGTTTCCGATCACTGTTGCGCTGAGCCTTCTTACCAGCTTGGCGGTTGGTATCGTTCTTATCGCCATGGGCCAAGTCAGAACGGGCAATGCCATTCAGGAAGCTCCCAAGGTTGAGATCGATGTCGATGGTAATGAAAAGGTTGAGGATGAAGCGGGACAATCTGACGCCTTCAGCACTGCGCGTTGGGTTCGCAACGCTCTCACTGGTTCCGGCGTAGCGCTTATTCTGATCGCGCTTATGGGTTATCTCGGCTTTGCCCGTTTTGCGTCCCAACAGCTTGTCATCACGGGCGCTATCTTGGGGACCATGTATCTGGGCTATCGCGCTGCGCGTGCCATAGGCGAGTCAAATGCATTGGCTCAAACCGGAATTGGCGAAGCGCTGCGTGCGCGTTACGGGTTTTCTGAACAGCGGGTGGATCAGTTTGGGCTGGTTGCAAGTGGGCTTCTGTACGTTGCTGTCCTGGCAGTTGGCGCGCCCATTGTGGCACGCACATGGGGCTTTCAGTGGCCAGAGATTGCAAGGTTTGCGCGTAGCCTTGTTACCGAGATTTCCATCGGTTCCATCTCCATTTCTCTGATTGGTATTCTTGCGGCCCTGGTGCTTTTTGGTATCGGCCTTTGGATTACGCGTCTTTTCCAGCGCTGGTTGGATGGTACGGTTTTGGAGCGCAGCGGTGTCGAGCTCGGTGCACGCAGTTCCATTCGAACCGCTGTCGGTTATGCCGGAGTGGCGCTGGCCGGTTTGTTTGCCGTTTCAGCAGCCGGCATTGACCTGACGCAGTTGGCGTTCGTTGCTGGCGCTTTGTCGCTGGGTATCGGTTTTGGGCTCCAGAACATCGTCAACAATTTCGTATCGGGTCTGATCTTGCTGGCTGAACGACCATTCAAGGCAGGTGACATCATCGAGGCTGGCGGTTTCACGGGTACGGTCAACAAGGTCAATGTGCGCGCCACCGAGATTACGACATTCGACCGCAAGACGCTGATTTTGCCGAACTCAGAATTGATCAACGGGACGGTCACTAACTGGATTCACAAAACAACGTTAGGACGTATTCAAGTACCAGTCGGTGTTTCCTATGATAGTGATGCCAAGCAAGTTCATGATATGCTGGTGGGGATCGCCAACGACCACCCGCGTGTTTTGTCTAATCCCGAACCGTTTGTGGCATTTGACAATTTTGGCGACTCCTCTCTGGATTTCGTGCTCTACGCCTATCTGGCCGATATAGGGTTTGGTCTGACAGTGCGTACCGAGTTGCGCATGGCTATCTTGGAACGCTTCCGCGCAGCCAACATTGAAATTCCTTTCCCACAACGCGATATCAACATCAGACAGGCTGCTGCCCCGGCCGCTGTTCCCGTCGATCCCGACACCGATTTTGGTGTCATCGACACTGCCAAAACACGGCAGATTGACGACGACTGAGCCATTCAGGCAATGTTCAGGTTGGTTTGGTAGTTTTGGGCTGAAACAGGAGGCAATAATATGCGTCTTTTTACGGGCATTCTGGTCCTGGTATTTTTGCCAATTACCCTATCCGTCGCGTCTAGCGCTACGGTCACCAATGGCGAATCTGAAGCGCTAACGCTTGTTTTGACTGAGAATGGTGAACGGTCCGAAGTGGTCTTGGCAGTCGGCCAAACCCAGTCAATCTGTCCTTCAGGTTGTTTTGTAACGCTGCCCAATGGTGATCGCGTCGTGCTTTCTGGTGGCGAGTCGGTATCGATCTCCAACAACCGCGCCATCATCGAGTAGTTGTTAAAATCTTAGTTTTTTTCACAAGCTTTCATTAACGCTGCTTCTTGAACGTTACGCGTATACCAAGCCTATAAACCGACTTTCAGCCGTTTGCGTGCTTAATTCCAGCTGGTTTGGAGGCTGGCCATGGATACGCGCGTAAGCGATCGGTCTATACCGCTCGCAGTCGATTTGGACGGAACACTGATAGCAGGCGACCTTCTTTGGGAGGCCGTGTTTGTGCTTTTGCGCAAGGCACCCTGGTCCGTGTTTCTATTTCCGTTCTGGCTTGCCCAGGGTAAGGCTGTTTTCAAAGATGCAATATTTTCGCGCGTTGAGCTAGAACCTGATGCGCTTGCCTATCGTGCTGATGTACTGGACTGGCTCGAAGGCGAAAAGGCTGCCGGACGGACGATTATACTCGCGACCGCTTCCTGCCAAAACAAGGCACAGCAAATCGCCGATCATCTTGGTTTTTTTACTGAGGTCGCCGGTTCAGATCGCACGACCAATTTGAAGTCAAAGGCCAAGTTGGAGTTTCTCGTTGAACGTTATGGGGATGCCGGTTTCGATTATGCGGGCAATAGCGAAGACGATGTTGTCCTGTTTGACGCGGCACGGCGCGCTATTGTCGTAGCGCCAGACAAGAACGCCAATGCATGGGCAAGTGCCCATGATGTAACACCGCTGGTCGCGCCGGATAGCGCAAGTTTTAAAGACATCATCAAGATGCTCCGCGTTCACCAATGGGCAAAGAATTTGCTCATTGCGGTACCGGCCATCCTTGATCATCAGTTCTTCCAATTCGGGTCGCTCGTTGCAATCGCAGGGGCCTTTTTTGCATTCAGCTTCCTTGCGTCGTCCGTCTACATTTTCAACGACCTCTTTGATCTTGCGATGGACCGCCGCCACCCGACAAAATGCAAGAGACCCCTGCCGGCCGGGCGGATCATGCCCGCGAAGGGTGTCAAAATTGCATTCGGTCTGATTGCCGCGGCTGTCGCTATCAGTCTTTGCCTGCCGCCCCTGTTTGGTGCTGTGTTGGCTGGCTACTTTGTCATCACCACTGCCTATTCGTTGAAGCTGAAGCGGTGGCTCTTGCTGGATGTGTTGACGCTTGCCAGCCTTTACACGGTCCGCGTCATTGCTGGTATGGCTGTGGTTGGCGCGGCACCATCATTCTGGCTGCTTTCTTTCTCGACCTTCTTTTTCCTCTCTCTCGCGCTGGTCAAACGCTATGTCGAACTTGATCACGCGATGATTGGCGAAAAGGAAAGACTGTCAGGACGCGGTTATCGACCTGAGGACAAGGAAGTCATCATGCAGGCTGGCATGTCTTCCGCTTTTGCGTCCATTGTGGTTCTGGCGCTTTATCTGGATAGCCAAGCGATCTACCAGCTTTATGCTCATCCGTGGATGATTTGGCCGCTTTGCCCGCTGGTGTTGTATATCATCATGCGCGTCTGGATCCTCGCCAAGCGCAAAGAGTTTAATGATGATCCGGTGGTATTCATCTCAACGGATTGGCGAAGCCAGCTTATGGTTGGCCTTGGCGCCTTGATGATGCTGATCGCAGGCTTTTATCCGCCGGGGGTCTGAGGTGAACACTTTCAATCATGGAAGCTTCGGCCGTCTCTCGCGCGTGAAGCGACAAGCTGTTTCCGGCACTCAAGCAATTGCGCAAATTGCAGGCCACGCAGACGCAGGTTTGCTGCCCTTTGGTAATGGAAAGTCTTATGGCGACAGTTGCCATAATGACAGCGGGCTTCTTGCTGGCATGCGTTCGATGAACCGTATCATCCTCTTTGATCCCAAGACTGGCGTCTTGGAAGCAGAGCCGGGTGTGATGCTTCACGACATTATCGATTGTGTCGCGGCGCATGGCTGGTTCTTGCCCGTCACGCCTGGTACGCGGTTCGTCACTTTGGGGGGCGCAGTTGCCAATGATGTGCATGGCAAAAACCACCATCGCCGTGGTACGCTTGGCGGTCATATTGAAGCGCTGACACTTGTCCGTTCAGATGGCGTTTTTCAACTCTCTCCACGTGAAAATCCGGAACTGTTTGCTGCAACGATTGGCGGTATGGGCCTGACTGGCATCATCACTCATATCCGCTTGAAAATGATGCGGGTTGCATCGCCGGACGTTATCGAAACGAGAACACCGTTTCAGAGCTTGGCTGAATATTTCGAGCGCGCTCAAGCCGAAGACGAGGCCAATGAATATGCGGTGGCTTGGCTCGATCAACTGCATGGAGAGCGCGGCGTTTTGATGACCGCAAACCATGCAGGTGAGGGTGAATTCGTTTCCGGTTCCCACAAGCCAAAGCTGTCAGTCCCGTTCGATCTGCCGTTCAATGCGCTCAATGCATGGAGCCTGCGCGCATTCAATTCGGTCTTTTATGCCGCCAAATCCCGCGGGGCGGGAACACCGCAACGTGCCAGCTGGCAAAGCTATTTTTATCCGCTTGATGCCGTTGGAAACTGGAACCGTCTCTACGGGCCACGCGGGCTGTTTCAGCATCAGTCGGTTATACCTTTTGACGCTGCAGAAGAGGCTGTTCCAGAACTATTGCAAGCTTCCCGGGCGGCAGGCGAAGCGTCTTTCCTGACGGTTTTGAAGCGTTTCGGCGCAGTCAAGTCGCCGGGCCTGCTCAGCTTTCCCAAACCGGGCTACACGCTGACCTTGGACTTTCCCAATCGCGGTGCGTCCACATTGAGGCTGCTGGATCGTCTGGACGCGATCACCCTCGATGCAGGCGGGCGCATCAATCCCTACAAGGATGCACGGATGGCGTCTGACACGTTCACGCGTGGTTTCCCGCAGTGGAAGGCGCTCGAGAAGCTGCGCGATCCGGTGATGATGTCCGACTTTTGGCGTCGCACAGTTCTTAACCATAGCGACGAAGAACAAGTGTCCAGAAGCGGGAATAGATCGCATTTGAACAAAGAAGTTAAGCAATCCCTAACAGAGCTTTCCTAAGCGGAATGCAGGGAAATTAAGGGTTGGTGATGAAATATCTATCGTTCATCCTGTTTACGGTTTTAACCAATGCTGCTGCGCAACTTATGCTCAAGCAGGGCATGATGACACTCGCGCCATCGGTTCTGGCGCAGAACAACATCATCCTGAAAATCCTTTTCATCGTGTTTTCACCTTGGGTGTTTTTCGGGTTGGTTACCTTCGTGATTTCGATGGCGAGCCACATGTTCGTTTTGTCGAAGGTTGATCTGTCTTTTGCATTCCCATTCCTCTCACTGGCTTACGTCGCCGTTGCGGTTCTAGCCTGGCAACTTTTCGGCGAAGAATTGGGTGGATACAAAGTCGCTGGCATCGCTTTCATCTGCCTCGGCACGGTTTTGATCGCGCAGTCCGGTTCACCGCTTTCGAAACCACAAGGCAGCAGCGCCGCTGCCCCCACGCAATCCACACCATCTGAGGTGCAATCATGAAACACGTTATCTTCGGCGGTGACGGCTTTGTTGGCCGGTATTTGGCGCAAGATTTGGTTGAGCGCGGCGAAGAGGTGCTGGTTGCAGACATTCGCAAATCGCCCTTATCGCACTACACCAAAGCAGCCTACGTTGAGTGTGATGTCACCAATTCGGCGTCGGTTGCTGGCGTCGACGTGCAGGCTGATGACATGGTCTATAATTTGTCAGCCATGATGCTGTCGCCAATCCAGACCCGCATCAATCGCTATCCGTTTTTCTATCCGGTCAACACATTTGGTGCTGCCAACATCATGGCCCACACAGCGGCCAATGGGGCATCAAAGATGGTGCAGTATACGACCGATATGGTCTATGGCCACACCGTGCAGTCCCCGCAGGATGAGGCGCATCCGATCAAGCCTATTGGTCATTATGGGGGATCGAAAGCTCAGACTGAAGCCATTGCCAAGACGTGGCGTGAGCGCGGTATGAACATCACGATTGTTCGCCCGCGATTGATCATTGGCCCGGGTCGTCTTGGAATTCTGGGCAAGCTGTTCAAGCTCATCGATATGAATTTGCCGGTTCCGATGATCGGCGCGGGCAACAATCCCTACCAGTTCATCTCGGTTTTTGATTGTGCGGAAGTGGCGCGCCTTGCCTTTGAGCATGACTGTCCCAACAAGGAATACAATCTTGGCTCGGACAACCCGCCGCCGGTGAAAAAGCTGCTTGGCGATTTGATCAAGTCGGCTGGTTCAAAATCCATTCTGCTGCCGACGCCGGGCTTTGCCGTCAAATGGACATTGGGTACGCTGGATTGGCTCAACATGCCGATCATGGACCCCGAGCAGTACATGATCGCCGATGAGTTTTGCGTGCGCGATACGACCGCAGCCAAACAGGATTTTGGCTGGAGCCCGAAATACCGCGATGAGGACATGTTGCGCGAAGCTTACGCCGAATACCGCAAAGCAAAAGACGCCGGCGTGAATGTCGGCAATTCAACGGTCGTTGCGGCCGAATAACCGCCAAGGATGAGATGAGACGAATGCTCGACTTTTTGACACGCAAGAAACGCGAAAACCTGGCCGATGCACCGGCCATGACCATGCCGCAGGAAACGACTTTGGAAGCGTTGCCGCCGCGTGTCGAGAAGCCAGAATTAATCTCGGTTGAAGGCGCCAAGGCGCTGGATGTTGGCGAGATCAAGAAGCTGTTTGCTGATCATTATAACCCCGGGCAGTTGCATTTCATGAAGCTGTTGGGCTTTGACAAGATCAAGGTCGAGCGCGCCGAAGGCATGCATTACATCGACCAAGACGGTCGTAAAATCCTCGATTTTTTTGGTGGCTTTGGTTCTCTGGCGCTCGGGCATAATCATCCGCGTATCACGGAAGCACGCAAGAAATTTCAGGACGAGCAACGTCACGAAATCGCGATGGCATTTATGAGCCAGTATGCGACTGCGCTTGCTCATAATTTGGCGCAGGTCTCGCCGGGTGACCTCGATATGGTCTTCATCGGGTCTTCCGGTTCCGAAGCTATGGAAGCAGCCTTGAAAGTCGCTGAGCGCGTAGCCGGGCCAAAGCGGCCGGTGGTTATGTACGCGGAAAATTCCTTCCATGGAAAAACGAAGGGCGTGCTCTCAATTACTGATGGGCCGCTTTATCAGGGTGAGTTTGCGCTTTTGGAGAATGGCGTCAAAGTGCCGTTTGGTGACATCGAAGCTGTGGAGAAGGCTTTCAAGGCGCATCCGGAAATTGGCGTCGTTTGCTTTGAAACTATTCAGGGCGGCGGCGGCATCAACACCGCGCCTGCTGAATTCTGGCAGAAGCTGCGCGCGCTCTGTGATGAGCATGATGTGATCTGGGTGGCGGACGAGGTGCAGTGCGGTGTCGGGCGCACGGGCCGCTTCTACGCTTTTGAACATTATGGCGTTGTTCCAGATGTCACTGCGGTCGCTAAATCGCTCGGTGGCGGCAAAGCGGCGATGGCCGCAATGATCGCCAAGCGCGACATCTACATGAAAGCCTATGGCACGCCGAAGACGGCGTTGATCCATGCCGCGGCGACATTTGGCGGGATTGGCGAAGGCTGCATCACTGCCATTGAAACCATTGACACGCTCTACGATGAAGACCTGATCAATAATGCCGCTGAAACGGGCGCTTATCTGAAATCAGAACTTAAGCGCCTGCAAGAAAAATACCCGACCATCATCAAGGATGTGCGCGGTCAGGGCTGCATGATCGGTCTAGAATTCCAAGACTTCTCGCAGACGCTTCCTGCAGTCCTACGCCCCGCGGTCGCTGTGCTCGATGACAAGCTTAAGGGTTCTCTCTCGGGCTTTATCGGTGCGCTTATGTTGCGCGATTATAATGTGCTGGTCGCCTTTACGGAGTACAACCGCAACGTGGTGCGCTTGTTGCCGCCGTTGATCGTGCAGCGCGAGAATGTTGATCAGTTCATCGGCGCGATGGACGACCTTCTCGGCCGTGGCGTCATTGCAATCGTCAAAGACTTCATCGCCTCGCAGGTGAAGTAGGAGCCGATTATGGTTGCCGCGCTTGTCGAAGAGATCAATGTTTACTCACTCGCCATAGGTGAGTGGTTGCTGCTGCGGCTTGGTTCTTTTGCGGCAGTGATTGGCTTTTGCCTCTTGGTTGCTTTCACGTTGACCATTGCGGCTGCTGGCTGGTTTTTCCCGATCAATAATTGGGACATGTTTGCCTATTTGGCATCAGCGCACGAAGCGACCGGTGTCACTGACCCGGTTGCGCTGCATGCCTATGCCTATGAAACGATGCGCGCCAATGTTTCAGAAGGTGACTTCACGGTTTTAACGCAAGACCGCGAATATCGCATCCGTCAGTACACGGACCCTGCCGCATTTTACACGATGCTCGGGTTTTACCGCGTGAAGCTGCTTTACGTGGAGACGGCTGCTTGGCTGTCTGGGTATGTGGACGGCTACACGGCCCTTAAATTGCTCTCTGTCGTGCCGAGCGTTCTCATCGGCTTCATCGTTACGCTATGGCTCGTAAAAGAACGGGCTTTGCATTTGGCGCCTTTGGCTGTTGCGCTGCTGGTGACAGCGCTATTTGGCGACGTTTCCCGCGAGGGAACGCCTGATGCGATCTCCTCTTTGGCCTTTATTGCCGCGATTTTTGCGTTCTTGGCGCGCCGGGAAGGGTTGGTCTTCGGGCTCCTTGTCCTGACCTTTCTGGCGCGCCCAGATCATCTTGCTTATGTCGGCGTCCTGATGGTCGTTTCGCTGATGCTGGGTCAGCGATCATGGGGCACGATCGCTGCTTTTTTCGTATCGCTTGCACTGTATGTGCCGATGACGAAAGCTGGCGGTCATCCGGGCTGGTGGACCCATTTCTACTTCACGCATGTTGAGTTTGTGCCGACGCTCGCGGGGTTTGATCCAGACTTTTCGATCGTCACTTATCTGAAGACACAAATGCGCGTGTTGGTGCGTTCGCTGGTGGAAGAGACTTGGTTGGCCGTGATGATTATCGGTTGTTTTGCCTGGTGGCAGATGGTGCTTCGCGGCGTTCGTCTTTCCAGTCGCGAAACTTGCATTCTCGTTGCCACTGTTCTGGCGATTGGCGCGAAGCTTGTTGTTTTTCCTTTACATGAAACGCGCTTCTGGTTCCCGTATCTGATCGTCTTTGGCATGGTTCTGATCAGCGCGATGCGCTATGTCGCGTTTTTTCCTAAGTCTTTGAGCCGCGTCCATGGCTGATGTCACAGATATCCCATCGCAGAAGTCATTCAGCTTGCGTGCGATGGTGCGCTCGCTAGTTGCGTTCGTCTTTGATTTGATTTGCCGTGCCTGGGCAGTATTGGCGCCTGTAATGGCACCTTTGTCCATCGTCTGTTTTCTTGTGGTGATGCTGGTGATCGATTGGCTGCGTCCTATTCATAATTGGGACACGCTAGCCTATTTGGGCGTCGTCGCGCGTGACTGGCTTGGAATGGCTGACCCACAGGCGATCCATGACTATGCTTATGACACCGTCAAGGCGGCTGTGTCACCTGAAGCGTTTGCTGAGCTGACACGGATGGATGAGTATCGGGTCCGTCAATTCACTGATCCGGCGGCCTTTAATTCCATGTTGGGCATGTATGATGTGAAATGGGGCTATGTGGCCCTGCTGGCATTCTTGGGGCCGCTTGTTGGTGCATACGAAGCGGGCTTTCTGATCAACGTCCTTGCCGCCTTGATCCTGTCTGTAGCGCTCATCTGGTGGTTTGCAAAAAACCAGATGTTGCCTTTTGCATTTATCGCACCGGCCATGATGATGCTCGGCAACATTACCGGCTTCGGAACCGCTGACATTCCCGACTTCTTAGCGTTCGCCTTGATTGTTGCAGGCGTTTTGATGCTCGATCAAAAACGGGAAATCGCCGGGCTTTTGACGCTCTGCCTTGCCGTTCTGGTTCGGCCGGACACGATCGCGTTTTTGGGTGTGCTCATGGCTATGGCCTGGTTCTTTGGAGATCGCTTTTCAATCAAAACCGCACTCGCTTTCGGCACGTCACTCGTGATCTACCTGCTAGTTAAAAACGCCGGTACGCATCCGGGCTGGTGGGTTCATGCCTGGTTTTCCACGTACCGTTATGAGAACACGCTGGAAGGTTTTGATCCCGATTTCTCCATTACGATTTACGCAACAGGATTTATCTGGAACCTTGTGCGCGGTGCACTTGAAAATGAGTGGTTGGGTATCCTGGCTTTGCTTGCGATGAGCTGGGGTCTGATGCAGCGCGCGGGCTTTTTGATGAGCACGCGGCGTACGACGCTGCTCGCTGCGCTTTTGGTCGGCACAGTCGCAAAATACGCAGTGTTTCCAATTCACGATACACGGTTTTACATCGCGTTTCTCTTTCCCGCTGCGTTGATCCTGTTTGCTGAAGGAGCCCGGCTTATTGGTGAGCGGCTTTCGAAAGATGGCGGCGTTGCTGGAACGCGCCCATGAGCGCACCAGCCGCCAATGGCATGATGCGTCTGGGACGCAGGGCCGTGGAAGCGATCTCCTCCGTTTGGATTGACCGAACTTGCGTGTTCCTCGGGGTTCTGCTGGTGCTTGCGGTAACGGCTTTCGGCATACTGCGCCCGGCCTATAATTGGGATATGCTGGCTTACGTTGCGGCGTCGCTCGATGATCGCCATGAAACGGCCGAAACGTTGCATGCCGAAGCTTGGGCTGTGATGGAAGCTGGCGCTAATCCCGTACAGTGGCAGGATCTAACCGCTGCCAATCCGTATAACGCGGCCAATTATGAAAATCCCGTCGCGTTGCAGTCGCAGTTGGTCATGTTCCACGTCAAACCGCTTTACGTCTGGTTCATCCGAGCGATGGAACCAATCGCCGGTGTCGGAAAGGCTGCAATCGCGGCAAGCTGGTTGCCGGGTTTGTTTATTGGTCTCTTTACCGTTTGGTGGCTGGCACATACTGGTTGCGCGCAAGCAATCCCGTTCGTGCTACCGATTTTCGTGATGGGTGATTATTTCCACATGGCCACACATGTTGTTCCCGATATGCTACATGCAGCGATCGCGCTACCTGCCATGTACCTTTTGTGGAAAGGCCGAGACTGGGCAGCTGCTGTGTTGTTGGTCTTGGCGTGCGCTGTGCGGCCCGACAGCATTATCCTGACGTTTGCGATGTTGCTCGCAGCGCCGTTTTTCCGAGTGCGGGTCTTGCCCATACTGTTCGCGTTCTTGGCTGGCTTGATCGCGGTAAAGCTCATTGCGTCAGCCTATGACCATATTGGTTGGTGGCCGCACTTCGTTTTCTCGACTGTCGAACTGCAGGCCATCGTAACGGGCTTCAATCCCGAGTTTTCGCTGTCGACGATGTTGACCGGTTATGTCCGTGGTTTGTCGGTTGCTTTTCAACATTCCGAATGGGTTTGGCTTGCCACTCTTCTCATTAGTGCGCGCCTTGTTGCTTTGTCTTATGGAATCATTGGCGATCGTCGGGCAGAAGCGCTTTTTGCAGCATGCTTTCTCGGATTGGGCGGGAAGTTTGTGAGCTTCCCACTACCAGATGACCGTTTCTATTTCGTCTTTATTGCGGGAATGGCGATGAGCTTAGCCCTCATCTTCAGGTTGCGTTTCGCTCGCTGACGTCTTTGGTGCTGTTTTTGCTATCATTGAATTGACGACCCGGAACATCATGATCTCCGGCAGAACCTTCTGGCATTCAACAACCGTTCGCTTAAAGATTTCAACAGGGCCAATGCTTGTTACGACCTGCTTGAATTCTTCGTCGCGAACCGTTGTTGCAAAGCTCCACGACCCCAAAACCCAGCCGACAGCTTGACCGAGCTCTGGTGACGAACCGGCCCTTGTGAGTTCAACGACCCTCCCGCAGCTCCAAGTTCCCGGGCCGAGATTATGTGCTTCTGCCAGCCGCACGCTGTCTTGCGCCATTGCGGATGTGTTGAATGCGCAAAGCGCAAAGGCAACCAGAATAAAACGCTTCATAGAATTCTCCTGAAAACCCAGCCGCTCAAAGCTTCAGCAAAGCCGGACAAAGTAGGAGATTGTATGTCTATGTGCGAGGTTTGATGTTCCCAGGATCATAAAGCGGTTCATAACCGACGCCGGCAACCTCGACTGGGAACTGCTCACCGAAATACTCGATCATCAAACCATTGCCTTTGCGCGCCCTTTCATGGGGTAGATATGCAAGAGCGACGTTTTTGCCGACCGTTGGGCCATATGCGATGGAAGTCGTGAAGGAGCGTCTTCCCAATTCATCAACCAACACCTCGCCGGTTGCATGATCCATGACTGGGCACGTGCCGACTGGGTAGCGCGCTATGCCATTGGAATCGACATTGTCGGTAACCACCAGCGTGCAGAGCGTTGCGATTTGCTGGTTGCGTGCGCGATGTTCCAGATAGGCTGCCTTACCGATGAAATCGGCATCCTTGACCTTGGGACGCGCCAAATCGGCTTCAAGCAAGTTATATTCGGTCAGCAAGTCTGCATTTTGAAGACGTAGTGATTTTTCCATTCGCCGTGTGTTGGCATAAGTCTCGATACCAAAAGGCATGATGTCGAGCGCCCGTAGCGCATCCCAAACGGCGAGCCCGTCTTCATAGGCCATATGCAGCTCAAAGCCCTGTTCGCCCACATATGAAATGCGGAAAACAGTAACGCTTTTTCCTGCGATGGTCATGGATTGCATCGTCGCAAACGGGAAATTTTCGTGCGACAGCGCATCGTGATCATCAATCAGTTTGCCAAGGCTTTCGCGCGCGTTCGGGCCCCAAATACCAATCGTAATTTGCTTCTCAGTCTTGTCGACAATCGAAACATCCATACCCAATTCTTGTGCTTTGTTGCGCATATAGACGAGGTCACGCGGTCCTGCATCTGCGCCGTCAACAACCAAGCACTTGTCTTCAAAGCGTAAAATTGTCAGATCGGCTCGAACTCCGCCATCTACCTGCAGGAAGTGTGTGTAGATTCCGCGATTGATGTTTCGATCGCCACTGATCTTGGCGACACACAGATATTCCAGAAATTCCACATGGTCCGGGCCAGCAATTTCATAGATGGCGAAGTGGGAGAGGTTCACCATGCCCACATTTTCGCTCATTTCGAGGTGCTCGGCGTTGGAAACACGCCAGAAATGGCGGTTGTCCCATTCGTTTTCCCGAACCGGAACCTTGTCGCCCCATTTTTCAAGCAGATGCTCGTTGGACGCATAACCGTGCGCGCGTTCCCATCCACCGAGTTCCATGAAGTATCCGCCTAGTTCAACTTCGCGCTCATAGAAGGGTGAACGGCGGACATTGCGGCCTTTGGAGAATGGTTCTCGCGGATGGACGGCAGGATTGTAGACCTTCATCGCCGTTTCGGTGCAGCGATCCCAAATATGCTGTTCTTCCTTCTGATGATCGTAGAAGCGCGCATAGTCCACTGCGTGGTGATCGATTTCGGTGTGTCCGTCAGTCATCCAATCGACAAGCAGCTTTGCCATGCCGGGCCCGTCTTTGACCCAGATGGCCACGCAGTACCAAAGCCCTTTCGCCTTGAGGGATTCGCCAATGGAAGGTCCACCGTCGGTAGTCACCTGCAACAAGCCATTGAAGGAATAGGCTTCATTGTAACCGAGTTCGCCAAGAATAGGTGTCAGCTCCATCGCGCGCTCGAGCGGTTCCATGATGTGTTCAATCGGCAAGTCGCGCTGGGAAGGAGAGAGGCGGGCCTCTTCCTTTTCGAGAATATCGCGCGGATGGCAAAGGCGAGGGTTCTTTTCTTCATAGTAGCCCCACTCGATTTGACCACCTTCCGGCGTTGTCGGATCGCCGGTGTCGCGCATGTAGGCTGAGTTTCCCTGGTCGCGAAGCAGTGGATAGCCAATGTCTTTGCCCGTGCCTTCAAACTCATTGTAAGGGCCGAAGAAGGTCAGCGGGTGGTCGATGGGCATGACGGGCAGATCTTCGCCGATCATGTTGGCAATAAGCCGACCCCAAAGCCCTGCGCAGACGATCACATGGTCCGCGTAGATTGTGCCGCGATGGGTTTTGACACCTTTGATGCGCCCGTTTTCAACGATTAAGTCCTCGCAATGCGTATTGGCGAAAACATTCAGCTTTCCGCTTGCAATGGCCTCGTCGACCAGTTCGCCGGCAACAGCTTGTGAACGTGGTGCCACCAGCCCCGCATCGGGGTCGTACATACCGCCTTGAACCTGGTCCTCTTCAATGAGCGGAAAGATATCTTTGATTTCCTTTGGGTCGACATATCGCACACGTGTGCCAAAGGCTTTGCCGGATGCAATCTTGCGGTGGATTTCTGCCATACGATCGTCATCGTCAACGCGGGCGACCTCGAGGCCGCCGACCTTCTCATACCGGCCGCGTTTCTCGAAGAAATCGATGGAATATTTGGTGGTCCAACAAGACAGGAAATCGTGCGCAGTCGTGTAACAGAAATCCGAAGCGTGGCTTGTGGAGCCGATATCCGTGGGTACGGCAGACTTGTCGATAGCGACAATATCGTCCCATCCACGTTCAATGAGATGATGGGCGACCGATGCGCCAACAATGCCGCCAACGCCGATAATGACGACTTTTGCTTTTTCGGGAAAGGCGGCCATGGCTACTACTCGCTCTTTTGCTATTGCCCATTTGCGACACTAATCGATGCACACATATTGCGAAATGGGACAATGCGCCCTGTTCTGGCAACGACAGGCTGGTGTCGGGGGGCAGAGCGCTACTTCGTTATACCGGCGCGATTCGTGGCGATCAGGACATAATTGCGATTAATTGACGATCATGCGGTGCACAAATTTCGTCCAATTGATGCAAATGTAGAAAAACTGTGCGGTCCTGATGCTTGGCAGATGCTAATGTTTTTCCAGCGCCAAAGCGCTTGCATCACCTGCTATGTTGCGGTGCACAAAATTTCGACTTGTCAACCGAACGCTTTGTCCCGACCATCGTCATACTATGACGCGCTTTCTCAAAAAGATCGCGCTGCTAGTGGGAGGTGTCGCAGTCGCGTTATCGGGAGTCTTGGCTGGAAGTCCGGCACAGGCAACCGAACAGGTCGATGTTGAACTGGTGCTTGCCGTTGATGTTTCAGGGTCAATGAGCGAGCACGAACTTCGAATTCAACGTCAAGGTTACACTAAAGCATTTCGGTCTGATCAGGTGATCGCTGCCATTGAGGCAGGTTTGATCGGTGCCATTGCCGTCACCTACGTCGAGTGGGCCGGTGAAGACTTGCAGCGGCATGTCATCCCTTGGATGAAGATCGCAAATGCTGACGACGCTTATGAGTTCGCTGATCGTCTGGCATCCGCGCCGCGCGGCAATATGAACTACACGTCGATCTCGGGTGCTATCACGACTGCGATGGTTAGTCTCGAAAGCAATCACTTTACCGGCATGCGGCAAGTGATCGACGTTTCCGGCGATGGTATGAACAATCAAGGTATCATGGCATCCCATGCGCGCGATGAAGCTGTATCGCGAGGCATCATCATTAACGGACTGCCATTGATGACCGATCCTTTGAGCTTTCGCTTCAAGGGCGCAGAGGTCAGTCTGGACACCTATTATCAGTTCTGCGTTATCGGTGGTCCGGGGTCATTTCTCATACCCGTCACAAATTGGAACGGTTTTGCCGACGCGGTCCGACGCAAAATTATTATGGAAGTAGCCTCTTTGAGCCCGGCACGTGACACGAGACGCTTACCTGTGGTGCGTGCGCAATTCCTTGATATTGCGCCCCCCACTGTCGACTGCTCACTTGGAAAAAAAGTCCTTGGTATCCCGGTTCCATAAAGTGTCTTGATGAATGCCGAAAATGCTGCGCTTGATTGGCCATGCATTTTCGCGCGTTTATCTGCTCCCTTTTTGTACTCACGTTGTTGATCTGTTTCCCGGCAAGCGCTGAGCAGGTTGATGTCGAACTGGTAATTGCAGTTGACGTCTCCGGTTCCATGGATTTTGGCGAACTGCGCACGCAACGCCGCGGCTATGTAGAAGCGTTTCGATCTTCCGAAGTCCATAGTGCCATATCCAGTGGTTTGCTCGGGGCTGTGGCAGTCATGTATGTTGAATGGGCGCGTGATGACTTAAAGCGTGTTATCGTTCCTTGGACCCGGCTTCAAACACCCGCTGACGCGATTGCATTTTCAGATCGTCTTGAGGCGGCCGGACTTGCCAACATGCGCAACACATCGATCACCGGTGCGATTGGTTACGGTGTTGAGCAGTTGGAAAGCAACATATTTGAAGGCGCGCGTATGGTCATCGATATTTCAGGTGACGGTCCCAACAATCAGGGTGGCTTGGTGCCAAGTGCTCGCGATGCGGCGGTTGCGCGCGGGGTTGTTATCAACGGCTTGCCATTGGTGACTGAACCGTGGCGTGAACGCCTGATATTTGGTGATACCGGCGATCTTGAAGCCTATTTTCGCGCCTGTGTCATTGGCGGGCCCGGCTCTTTCGTGATTGCAGTCAAGCAATGGGAAGAGTTTGCCAGTGCCGTTCGTCGCAAGCTTGTTCTGGAACTTGCCACCTCCGATCCTCCCCGGCCACCCTTTACAAACGCGCAGTTTCTGGAAATTCCTGCACCCGACATAGACTGCCTGATCGGCGAGAAGAGAAGGCGGGAGCGTGAACGTGGCGGACCGTAAATAGCTCATTGTGCCAATTTGCAGATGCGAGGCTTTTCAACCTGCGCTAAGCGTCAGTCATGAGTTTTGACCCTGACATCATCGGCGTTGTTTGGCTGTCCCTGAGGGTAAGCATTGTTGCGGCACTAATTGGGCTGGCAATTGGCGCGCCTACAGGCGCTTGGATGTGCATGCAGGCCGACAAAAGACGTCGTATCTGGCTCGCGTTTTTTTCAACGCTACTTGCGGTGCCAACGGTCGTAGTTGGCCTTCTTGTCTATATGCTGCTGTCCCGCTCCGGCCCATTGGGTGCCTTGGAACTCCTGTTCACGCCGTCTGCGATTATTGTGGCGCAGGCAATGATCACGTTACCGGTGGTCACGGTGTTTGCTTACCGCGCCTGTGCCGAACCATGGAACGATTACGGTGAAGCGCTGCGTTTGGATATTCGCGAGCGCTGGAAGCAGGTCTTGCACCTTTTGCGCATGGCGCGCGCCGGTATCATCATGGCTTTTCTTGTCGCCTTTGGTCGTGCCATTTCAGAGGTTGGTGCGGTCATGATTGTTGGTGGAAACATCAAGGGCGCCACCCGCGTCATGACGACGGCTATCACGTTGGAAACACGGCAGGGTAATTTCTCATTTGCCGTCGCGTTGGGGCTTGTTCTGCTTGCGATATCGTTTGCTGTCACGCTCACGACATGGCTGATCGCTCAAGGGCGTGTGGATCGGGTCTAGCTTGCAGGATCGGCGGCAAAGAAGAGCTGCTGCCCATCAACTTTGAAGCTGTTGATTGCCGCTCGACCGTTTGGTCCACTAATCCATTCGTGCCATTGCATTGCTGTTTTGCGCTCAGTTGGTGTCAAAGCCGTATGGTTCACCAATGTGCTCGAATAGGGGTTTAGCAGCGGTGGTTCCTCCTGCACGAGGATAGTCAGATCGCCCTTTCGCTCAAAACTGATCCATGTACCTCGATCCGAGAGCGTATATGCGGCCATTTCGATTGCTGTTAGAAGGGTTTGTCCCATGCCGGCTCCCGTTTCGCGGTACCAGCTTTCGAAAGCTCGATGGTCCAAGGATGCTTCCTTCCACAGTCGTAACTCCTTGCGATGCGTGCCGCTATCGTCGCCGCGCGACAGAAACACGGCTTTAGACCCAGCAATGCGGCTGAGCGCCTCTTTCACATCTCTGGCACCGGCAATTTGCGCAGGGTCGCCGCGCGGGCCAATTAGCACAAAATCATTGTGCATCATGAAACGACGGTCTTCTCCATTGCCGTTTCTAACAAAGGCCTCTTCGCCTTCGCGGTCGTGGGTCAAAAGCGCTGCTGCATCGCCACGTCTTCCCAATGCCAAAGCCTGGCCGGTTCCAACAGCAACCACATCGACCTTAATGCCGCTTTCTTCATAAAATCGCTCGACCAGCACGTCCAACAGCCCAGAGTTTTCCGTCGATGTCGTGGTCGCCAGCACAAACCGCTGGTCATTCGCTAGCGCTGTTTGGGCGGCCACGAAAACAAAGATCACGAAAAGCAGACGCAAAACCATGCCGTTCATTGTCTCTTAAGCGCCCATCAACTGCTTGTGTTCGGCGCGTTCTTGCTGCGGTGATTTTTGATAAAGCTCGCGATAACATTTTGAAAAGTGCGACGCCGAAATAAAGCCGCAGGCTATCGCCACTTCCACCACCGGTAACGAAGATTGAATCAACAGGTGGCGGGCGCGGTCGAGCCGTACCTCCAGATAATATCGTGCCGGGGAACGGGCCATTTCCTGGCGGAAGAGTCTCTCGATTTGTCGTCTTGAAATGCCGATGTGCTCTGCGATTTCAAGCAGTGACAACGGTTCTGACAGATGCGCTTCCATCAACTCAATGATCTCAAGTACGCGCCCGTTTTGGACACCGAGGCGTGCTCTCAGCGGCAGGCGCTGTCGGTCGGTCGATGAGCGTACGCGGTCTGTCAGCATCTGCTCGCAAATTCGATTGACGATGTCGTCGTCAAAGTCTTCGGCAATTAGCGATAACATCATATCCATCGAGGCTGTCCCGCCCGCGCAAGTGTGAATGCTACCGTCAATTTCAAACAGATCGGCAAATACCTCTGCCTTCGGAAATCGTTCCTGAAACCCGGGCAAATTCTCCCAGTGGATCGCACAGCGCTTGCCGCTTAGGAGGCCTGCTGCTGCGACGACAAACGCACCGGTACAAAGACCACCCACAGCGATGCCGCGCATATGTTCTTCGCGCACGATTCCGGTCAGTTGTTTGGTAATATAGGTCTCAATGTTTGTGCCACCGCAAACAAGATATAGCGTTGGGCGCTCTGCACCGTTGATCATACGCCGTTCGTCTTCGATTGAGGTTTGCGCCGCGACGCTTATGCCGCTGGATGCCTCTACCGGTGCGCCGTCTGCACTGGATGTGCGCCACACATAGGCCTGATAGCCAAGCATGCGATTGGCAGCACGCATGGCTTCAACCGCCGACGCAAAAGCTATCATGGTGAACTCAGGCACCAAGTGGAACACGACCGATCTGAGCGGTTGATCAGCGAACTTCAATCCGGCCTCCCAAGCCAAAACCTCCGAGTTGCATCGCGTGCGGGGCAGACCCAATCAGCGATCTATTTTGCCCGCAAGTAAAATCGTCATGTATGCTTCAAAATATCGTCGATCAGCGTGGAAAGTGTGGCTGCTGAGAAATCAAACCGGTCACTATTTTGTTCAGGCTCGAAGGCAGCAGTTCCCCATTCCGTCGGGCGCGGGAAATATGCGGTCTTTAGGCCAAACGCGGCTGCGGCATCCAGATCGTCTGCATGGCAAGCAACCATTATCGTTTCGGCGGGCTTTGTTCCCATCGCTTTGCAGGAATTGAGATAAACATCGCGATGGGGTTTGAAGTTCTTTCCCGTGTCTGCGCCGCAAATCATGCTCCAAGACAGACCAGCATGCGAAGCCAAGCGCTCCATCATCGGTTTTGAACCGTTGGAACAGGCGGCTATTGGCAGTTCCTGTTTTAAATTTGCAAGCGCACCGACGGTGTCAGGCCAAGCAGGTAGATGTTCCCACGCTTCGTTGAGCTGTTTGCGATCTTCAGCGGTAAAGGACTTCGATACGCCAAGACGTTCCAACACCGTGTCGAGATTTTCCAACTGGATGATGTCGAGCGTCACATATGACCGTTCCCCATCGCGTACACGCGCCATCGACGGATCATATTGTTTGCGCCATTCATCGGTGATCTGCTCAGCAAGGTTTGGCTTAAGCCCGCGATCATTCAAGAACGGGTGCACAAAATCCGCTACGCCTGAACGCCAATCGACACAGGTTCCAAAAACATCAAAGAGGGCTGCTTTTATCATCCGGGTACGGCACACCAAAGAAGCCGCTGCGTCAACAATGACACAGCGGGCATCTGCAACGGATGAGCTGTAGGCTTCGGTTTAGAGCATTAGGCCAAAGCGTGAACCAACGCGGGCGCCGTATTCACCTGGCATTGCACGTGCCAAGCGTTCACGCTCAGCATCGGTTGTCAGGTTACGACCGTTGATCGGAGATGCCGCTGTGAAAACACCGACTCGGAAGAAATTTGCGAAAACAGACATTTATCACTCCATGCGTTTTGCCATGTCACACGGAGCAGCCTTGGCGCGACCGAACCATTCCGATATCGGTTTGGACCCGATATTTGGCAGGAGTGGGCGGCTATTATAAGGGCGCGTTGGCGGCGATTTGCGTTGCCGTCATCATACGCCCCCGTTACGGCGGCTCATTGCCCGCGTATGGATGAGTTGTGTTGCAATTACGATCCCAAAAACGAAGTTGCGTGTCTTTTTTTGCGACATGCGCAATTGCGGGTTAACAAGGTTAAAAAATGCTTTGCAAATACCTAGCTGAGCATCGCCTCACTGTTTGCGTAGTGTGATCGTATGTAGTCGGCAACGGTCTGCACTGCAGGGTTAGGTCGCTTTGGTAATTTCAACCCCAGACCATAGTCGGGAAGTGGTGACAGGTGCTGCATATTCGGTGCCGCAATCAGATCATCGCCCAACTGCGAGATGGGTAGCGGGCCAATGCCGAGGTCAGCGAGAATAGCCTTGCGACGCGCGCCGATGTTCTCGCATTGCAGGACAATTTGATAAGGCGCGTCGACTTCTTCCAGAACATCAATCGCGTCCTTATACCAGGCCCAGCCTTCTTCCCATAGTATCACGGGGAGCGGCGTTCGTTCCCAAGCAATGCCGGTTTTTGACGTCGCCCATACTTCCGGTTCCTTCCATATCCGTTCGCATTTGACGACACCCGGAATGGAGGGTGCGTGAGTGATGACGGCCAAGTCCAGCACGCCTGTCTCTACTTTATTCAAGAGCGCAGGTGTATGGTCGACATTCACGGTCAAAACCAGGTTGGGGTGGGTGTTTCTGATCATGCTCAGTGTTTGCATGGGAAAGCGTTCCACAACGTCGTCTGGAACACCCAGATGCACGTCCCCAGAAATATCGCCACTTTTGAAGGCAGACGTAATGTCTGCCTCCACAGACAGCATTCGGCGCGCATATGGCAGGAGCTTTTCACCGGTGCGGGTTAGCGTTGTAGCCCGTGCATCACGATGGAAGAGCGGCTCTCCAATTATGTCTTCAAGACGTTTAATTTGCATGGTCACGGAAGAGGGACTTTTGGCAACGCGTTCTGCCGCGCTGACAAAATTGCCGTTCTCAGCGATGGCGACGAAGGATCTTAGAAGGTTGATTTCAATTTGCATGATTTCGAATTACTAAATCTTATCTTGCTTTAGTTTCGTTTGAATAAATCTATTTTTCCTGTCAGATGCAAGCATCAATCGCTTGTCCCAAATCAACAATCAGGAGAAGGCAATGTCTGCTCAGGACTATCCCGTGATGTTTGTAACCGGTCGGGCGCCAACCAATTCGGCGCGCTGGCCTCTTGTGCACTTGCTGTTTCTAACAGCCAAAATGGCGGTCAATGAAATTGCACGTCGCCATGCGCTATGGAAGCTAACCGATCTCGATGATACGCAATTGCGCGACTATGGCGTGGATCGTGATCAGCTTGTTATGACGTTGGAAGCACCGCTAACAGTGAATGCCACAAAATCTATCGAAAAAGCGCGTGCAATGAACGCGCGCCGCTTCGCCTAAGCACCCCGGCGGCGCCCGCCTGATCGTCTTCGACGTGCGGTCGGGCCTGCCTCATCATTGTTGGCCGCGCGTGGTTTGCGGGCTGGCAATTTGACGACGCCAGCAAGCTTTGGAAAATCATCAACCTTGTTCGGCATAGCCATGGCGTGGACAAAGTGTTCCTGGAAGTCGGCCTCTAACGCCGTTTCTATTTTCTCAATATCGCGGACTGTCTTTTCAATCTCCCGGCGGAAATCGCGATTGATCAGCGCCATGCGTGCGCCCGTGCCAGCTGCATTGCCGACTGCCTTTACATTGGTCAAATCACAGTCGGGGATCAGGCCCAGAACCATTGCATACTTTGGGTCGATGAATGTGCCGAAAGCGCCTGCGAATCGTATCGCATCGATACTTTGTATGCCCTGCTTATCCATCAGAAGCTTAATGCCCGCATAGAGCGCAGCTTTGGCCAATTGGATGGCCCTTATGTCGTTCTGGGTAATCATGATTTTTTGCGCGCCATCATGCAGGACATAGGAGAATGTTCGCCCGTTCTCGATGATGCGTTTTGATCGAAGGGCGAGCGTGCCATCGATCACCCCATCCTCTGAAGCGATGCCAGCCAAGAACATTTCGGCGACGACTTCGATAATGCCTGAACCACAAATGCCTGTGACGCCAATCTCTGCGGCCGCTTGATCAAACCCAGGTTCGTCCGACCATTGTTCCACGCCGATGACCTTGAAGCGTGGTTCCAGCGTTGCCGGATTGATCCGCACGCGCTCAATCGCGCCCGGTGCTGCGCGCTGACCGGAAGAGATCTCGGCGCCTTCAAAGGCGGGGCCGGTGGGTGATGAAGCCGCAACAGTCTTGATCCGATTGCCAAGCACGATCTCCGCGTTTGTACCGACATCGACCATGAGCATAATCTCTTCGCTGCGATGCGGGCCTTCTGAAAGGGTCGCGGCAGCGGCATCGGCACCCACATGGCCTGCAATGCATGGCAACACATACATGCGGGCACCCGCACTGAGATCAAGGCCATTGTCCTTTGCGCGCATTTCAACTGCATCGCTGACAGCTAGCGCGAATGGCGCGCCGCCCAGTTCGGTCGGGTCGATGCCCAAAAACAAATGGTGCATGATTGGGTTGCCGACAAACACGGCGTCGAGAATATCGGTCTTGTCGATCTCGGCTTGCGTTGCGACGTCGGCGATGAGTTCGTTGAGCGTTTCGCGCACGGCCTTTGTCATCGCCTCGCGCCCATCCGGGTTCATCATCACATAGGAAACGCGGCTCATCAGATCTTCGCCAAAGCGGATCTGTGGGTTGGAGGCACCGGAGGAGGCAATGGTCAATCCGGACAGAAGCGAGACGAGGTGAAGGGCGATTGTGGTGGAGCCAATATCGCAAGCAATGCCATAAGCTTCGTTTTTCAGATCGGGATAGACCGCGACAATGGATGCCGGGCCATCGACACGCGGTTGATGCACGGCCGCGGTGACCTTCCATTGCCCTTTGCGCAATACCGATTGCAGCGTAGGCAGCAAGTGGCTGTCGCAGTTGATTTCTGTAAAGCCCCATTGCTCTTGAAGCGCCTTTTGCAGGCGGTCCAGATCACCGAGCGGCTTGTGCATATCGGGCTCTTCCACCTCGACATAGCAAAGTGTCAGGGCCGGATTGCGCTCAAAGACTTTCGTATCGGCATCTTTTCGTACGACTTGCCGGTTGACCGCCGCATCAGCGGGAATGTCGATAACGAGATCGCCTTGGATGGTTGCCGAACAGGAGAGGCGGCGCGTCTCGGCAAGGCCGCGCACGTCATTGTAGCGCGCTTCTTTGGGGCCGGTCTCAGAGATGTTGCCCGCGTCGGACGAAATTCCATGCTTGGCGAAGTTGCCAAACTGGGGCTCCACCTGACAGCGCCCGCAAGTTGCACGCCCGCCGCAAACGCTTTCCACATAGACGCCAAGCTCACGTGCGGCTTCGAGGATCGGCGTGCCAGTCTCAAAACGGCCACGCTTGCCGGAAGGTGTAAAGACAACGAGGTGGGATGTCACTGATCACCCCCGCCGTGCGGCGCGTCCACCTCTGCGGCCACCGGCGCGGCGGCCACCGCTTTCCGCGTTTGAATTGGCGGCTGATACGGACGGCTTGTTGAATGCGATCCATTCGGCACCGCCTTCATCCTGATTCATCAGGAAGTTGGCCGCACGGATGGCTTCCATCTCCTTGCCCGCACGCGGCTTGGTGGACCCCATGCCGAACAGTTGCACGAAGGTTTCGTCATCCATGTCTGGCGGAAGGATGACGCCTGCCGCTTCGATGGCAGCTTTTTTCTCGGCAATCTTTTTCGGGCCGACGGGCAGCGCGACCGGGTTCATGATCGCGCTTGTCATGCCTGCTTCGAAAGCCATTGGCAGGAACGCATTGTTGATGCCGTGCCGGTTTGGCAACCCGAAGGAGATGTTGGAAGCGCCGCACGTTGTGTTGACGCCCAGTTCTTCGCGCAAACGGCGCACGAGCGTGAAGACTTGCTGTCCTGCTGAGCCCATCGCACCAATGGGCATGACCAGCGGGTCGACGACGATGTCGTGGGCTGGAATGCCATGGTCGGCTGCGCGCTCGACAATTTTCTTGGCCACGGCAAAGCGCACATCCGGGTCTTCTGAAATGCCGGTATCGTCATTGGAGATCGCAACGACCGCGACATCATATTTTTTCACCAGCGGCAGAACCACTTCGAGGCGTTCTTCTTCGCCTGTCACGGAATTGACCAGCGGACGGCCCTTGGCGACTTGCAGGCCTGCCTCCAATGCGCCGGGCACGGACGAATCGATGCAGATCGGGCAATCAGTGACTTCCTGCACCTTTTCGATGAGCTGCGGCATCAGTAGTGGCTCAACAAAATTGTTGTCCGCATAACGCGCGTCTTCGGCCATCTTGTTGGAGAACACCGCGCCTGAATTAACATCGAGGATCGTCGCGCCTGCTTGAACCTGCGCCACGGCATCGGCTTGCACACGCGAAAAATCGCCGCGTTCCAGGTCTTCGTTCAGGATTTTGCGGCCCGTTGGGTTGATCCGCTCACCAATCACGCAGAAGGGCTGATCAAAACCAATGATGGTTTCCTTGGTGGCCGAAGCAACGACGGTGCGGGTCATATGGCGATCTTTCGACTAATGCTGGCTGTTTTGTTGAATATCAGGATATAAAGATGTCTTTATATCCCAAGTGCCACGTTCCGCAAGCCATTGGCTTGCTTTTTTAATCCCGCCGAACGGAAAGACATGCATCTGGCGGATCGCGCCCGCTGGATTGTCGCGCCAGGCCTGCTCGATGGGCCCCACAACACTTTCTGGCGAATGACTGGTTGCCAGTGTTGCGATGGAGCGCGTGTTTTTGCGGAAGAAATTGAGCGAATTGCCAACGCCGCACATGGCGGCATATTTGATCAGCGTCGTGACCTTTGCTGGGCCGGCGACGCCCAAGTGAACCGGTAGGTCGATGCCAAAATCGCGCAACCCGTTGGCCCAGTTCGCAAAACGTTCACCGTCGAAGCCAAATTGGGTGACGATCCGTAAGTGTGCGCCACTGCGTTCACCAAACTCTTTCTTCAAGCGCAGCGCTTCCATCGCCACAGCTTCGTTGAAGTCTGGTGAACCTTCGGGATGGCCGGCAACGCCAATATGCGTCACGCCATGGGCATCAAAGATGCCTGTTTCCAGCACTTCCATTGTCGATGAAAAGTCGCCCGCCTGCTTTTCCAAGCCGCCGCCGATGATGAGTACATCGGTCACGCCAGCTTCTTGAGCCATCGCTTTGATGCGTCCTTCCAGCGATTGGCGTGTGGTCAGCCTACGAGATGCAAAGTGTGGAACAGGTGTGTAGCCCAAGTCGCGCACGCGCCGCGCCGCTTTCACCAGCGTTTCAGTGGTGTCTGTGCCGACGTCTGTGATGTAGACACGGGTGCCACTCGGAAACAGGCCAGGAAGATCAGGTGACTCCACCCCTTGCTTCGGGCTGATCTCAATGGAGGCGGGTATCTGGCCTTGTTTCATGGCTTCTCCAATGCGCCGCTCTTTACGCCGCGTCTGTGTTTTCAAACCCGTCGCCTTTGACCAGCGTCACGAGTCGATCTTTATCATAGTCTCTTTCAAGCGTTTCGGCTGCCTTGTCGGCTTCAGCTTCAATGTCGTCGGAGACTTTTACCGGGACGGCCTTGCGCCACTCCGCCAGATACGCATCGCTATCTCGTGCGCCGACACGCATGGCGCACATGTCAATGGCTTCGGTAAAGCGCAATGACAATTCCCGTTTGGCGACATTTCGGCGTCCGGCTTTCACAATCACTTGTGCCGGAATCTCGCGCCAGTAAACGATGACCAAGTCGGCCATGGGAGTCTCCTTCGTGGATGATACAGTGTTTTGAAAGCTATCTAGTCGCTGTTTTATGAGCGACCATGGTAAGACGGATTTGGGATGCCCGTTTTTTCCGGACTGGCTCTGCTAACCAAACATGCCGCCAATTGCGACACCGCCCATGTAATAGCCAAAGCCTATCCCTAGCATCGACAGAAAACCGAATGCCGTACCGATCGCCAGCCAGATGCCGTCGCGTTCAGAAAGCGCAAGCGCACAAACCGCACCAGCGAGAGCAGGAAGCCAGTTGGTGAATGGCAGAGGAATAAAGACAAAGATGCCGAACAACAATGCGATAATACCGATGCTGCGTTCGGCAATCCGGCGCGTTGCAAATGGCCAATAGCGCGGCCTGATGACCCTTTCCAGTTTGCGCATGCGTGGCAATATCACCGTCGTCAGTTTGCCAAATGTTTTGGCGTTCAGTGACATGTTCAGAAAGAACTTCGGTAGCCAAACTGTTTCCCTGCCACAAACCATCTGAATGGCGACGGCAATGATGGGGATGCCGAGAATAAGCGTGGACCCGGGTGGGAACGGCAACAGGTTAAATAGGCAAGTCAGTAAGAGAAACGTCGCGAATGAACGATCTGCCAGCGCATCACGGATGGCGCGAACCGACACGCTGGGGCCTTCCTGCTTGGCCGCCAAATCCTCCAACACAGTGGACAAGGCGCGGGGGCGCTTTGGCAGTGCATTGACGGCCTCGCTCACAGGTTCCTCATCCGTTTCAAGAAACATTTCTCCCCCAGAAGCACACGCGCTCCGCATTGCCGTGCAATTACGTCAGCATCATTGCATACAAGGTGTTAATTCAATTTTATTTACACCAACCGGCGCCTTGGCATGAGGTTTGTTATTTCACTGCCCAAGTCGCCATATCCCGTTTTTTTTCTTTCGAAAGCCAAGCCTAACATATCCGCAATCCGTTTTGCGGATTGTGTCAGCTCTTCGCTTTCTGTTTGTGCTAGATAGAGCGCTCTCGTGTAATTTGCAAAGTAGACTTCTATTAGCTCAGGGTGCCGATCGAGACCGAGTGGCTTCATGAAGAAAGTCTCTGGATGGCGTGCAAGGAAATCGGTGATGAAAAATGTGCTGACGTTGTCTTCTTCGTCTTTGTCAAAATCATCGAGGCCCCAATAGAGCGCAAAACAGTGTGGGCCAGACAGCCTTTCCACACCGAGGCGTTCGCATGTCGCGTCCAGCAGGCCACCTGTGCCGCAGTCTGCGTAACCGATAATGATATTATTGATGCTTTCGGCGCGCGCCTCTTTAACGGCGGTTTCGACGGCAGCTGGGATGCGATCCGGATAGAAATGTAGTTCTGCAGGCAGGCACTTGAGGTCGATATGATGCCAATCATTTAACGAAATGAGGTCGAGCACTTCGCGCGCGAGCATGCCGCATGCAATCAGTCTGGTTTTTTCGCCGCTCAAATTGTCCATTTATGAAACACTTTTGAAAGTCATGCCTGCTTATATGCTCCCGCCTCAGGGAAGAATATCATGCCAGCGCCAGAACTCAGCGTTATTTTGCCAGCGTTTAATGAAGCCAAAAACATACCATTAATCGTCGAGAAGATTGGCGATGCTTTGAACGATCTGCCGCACGAGATTATTGTCGTAGATGATGATAGTCCTGATGGCACTGCAAAAGTGACGCGCGATCTGGTTGCACGCCACCCGCATGTTCGCTGTATACGCCGTGTAAACCGGCGCGGTCTTTCCGGTGCGTGTGTGGAGGGCATGATGGCGGCTAATGCACCGGTCACCGTCGTTATGGATGCTGACATGCAGCATGATGAAACACGCTTGCCTGTGATGTTGGATTTGATCCGTGACGGCGCTGACATTGTCATTGGTTCGCGGTTTGCTGAAGGTGGCGATCATACGACCGGCTTTACAGCTGGCGCGCGCGCCAAGGGTTCAGAGCTAGCCACAACTTTGGCCAACCGGATTACAGGCAAATACACCACAGACCCGATGAGCGGATTTTTCATGATGCGCCGCGATGTGGCCGACATTATTGCCGGTGAAGTGTCACGCGACGGCTTTAAGATCCTGTTCGATATCGTTAGTCGGCACGGGGACAAACTCGTCATCAAGGAAGTTCCTTTCGAGTTTCGTGAGCGCGTTGAAGGAGAAAGCAAGCTTGGCTTTCTTGTCACGGTACAGTTTCTGGGCCTTTTGGTGTCCCGCTATACCGGCGGGTTTATCCCTGTCCGGTTCTTGCTCTTTGCGCTTGTCGGTACCAGCGGCCTCATCGTTCACATGCTCGCGCTTTTCGGCTTGATAAACGTTTTCGGTGTTGGATTTGCTGCTGCACAGATCGGCGCGACTTATTTGGCAATGACGACAAACTTCGCTTTCAACAATGAAGTCACCTACGCACACAGAAAGCTGAAAGGCCCGCATTTCGCTTGGGGCCTTTTGACGTTCTATGCGGTGTGCTCGATCGGCGCGCTCGCCAATTTGTCGATCTCGACGACGATTCTGTCTTGGAGCGCTTCTGCTGGCGTCGCCGGACTTGCTGGTGCACTTATGAGCGCCGTTTTCAACTATGCGGTGACCAAGCTGGTAACATGGCGTGACACTTAAGCGGTCACGCCCTGCTGGTTGTGTTTGCGTTTGATGAAGTCTTTTGCCGTTTCAACAGCCACCGCTGCGTCACGGCAGTAAGCATCAGCGCCAATCGCTTTGCCAAACTCTTCATTTAGTGGCGCGCCACCGACGAGCACAATGTAGTCGTCACGGATACCTTTTTCAGTCATCGTGTCGATGACAACCTTCATGTAGGGCATGGTGGTTGTCAGGAGTGCTGACATGCCCAGAATATCGGGCTGTTCTTTCTCCAGTGCTTCCAGGTATTCTTCGACAGGAGTGTTGATCCCCAAATCAACAACATCGAAGCCCGCACCCTCCATCATCATGCCGACGAGGTTTTTACCGATGTCGTGAATGTCACCTTTAACTGTGCCGACAACCATTTTGCCGAGTTTTGGCGCACCCGTTTCTGCGAGCAGTGGACGAAGTAAGGCCATGCCAGCCTTCATGGCGTTAGCGCTCAACAGCACTTCCGGCACAAACAAGATCCCGTCTCGAAAATCCTCACCCACGATTCGCATGCCTTCAACAAGCGCCTTGGTAAGCACGTCATAGGGCATCCATCCGCGGTCAAGCAGGATCTGTGTTGCTTCTGCGATTTCTTCCTTCAACCCGTCATACAGGTCGTCGTGCATCTGCAGCACAAGTTCGTCTTCAGACAGTTCCGAAAGGACGATATCTTCCTGTTCAGCCATGAATGTCTCCCAACTGGCTACTCTAACAACTTTATAAGCATGAGCAGGGATGATCCTGCACGTTTTGCGCGACGTGTCGTGCGCGGAAAACGACAGACACTCGTTAGACCAACTTCATAAAGAAATAAAGATGTCTTTATGTGCTTTGAATGCGTCGCGGCTCCGCCAGTGTGTGACGCATTCGCGCGGGTGGAATGTTTGTTGCCAAAGCACATATCAAGCTTACTGGTAGTGTGCGGGATGAAACGAATGGATCAAGACGCCTTGGCAACCGATCAGGAAGCAAATGCTAGCGGCGGAGCACGTCGTGGTCGACGCGGACGCGGCGATGCTGGTGGTGCCGCTGCAAGACGCGCTGCGCGGACCGGTGTCGGGCCCGCACCCAGCCTGACTTACATCAAGCGCAAAATCCCGCTTTATGAAGTGCTTAGTGAAGAAGGTCTGGCGATTATTGAAGCCAATGCCGACAGGGTTTTAGAAGAAACCGGCATTGAGTTTCGCGAAGATGTCGAAGCACTTGAGCTTTGGAAAGAAGCAGGAGCGGACGTTCGTGGAGAGCGCGTGCACTTCCCAAAGGGCCTTTGTCGTGAACTCCTGAAGACTGCGCCTTCGGTTTTTACGCAGCATGCGCGCAATCCAGAGCGTTCAGTGCAAATCGGTGGCGATGCGACCGTCTTTGCGCCTGTCTATGGGCCGCCTTTTGTAAGGGATCTGGAAGGCGAGCGCCGTTATGCGACGATCGAAGATTTCCAAAACTTCGTGAAGCTGGCTTACATGGCGCCTTCGATGCACCATTCCGGTGGAACGGTGTGTGAGCCAGTTGATGTGCCGGTGAACAAGCGTCACCTCGATATGGTCTATGCGCATATGCGTTATTCCGACAAACCTTACATGGGTTCCGTCACAGCGCCGGAGCGCGCCGAAGACACCGTCGCCATGAGCAAGCTTCTGTTCGGTGACGATTTTGTTGAGAACAATTGCTGCGTCATCAATCTCATAAACGCCAACTCACCGATGGTGTTTGACGGTACGATGCTAGGCGCTGCGAAGGTATACGCGCGGCACAATCAGGCTTGCATTGTTTCGCCGTTTATTTTGGCAGGCGCCATGAGCCCGGTTACCGTTGCTGGGACGTTGACGCAGGTTTTGGCTGAAGTTCTGGCTGGTGCGGCGTTTACACAGTTGGTGCGGCCCGGTGCGCCGGTGCTGTTCGGCACGTTTGCGGCATCAATTTCCATGCAATCCGGTGCGCCTACGTTCGGAACGCCGGAGCCGTCTCTGGTCTCCTATGGTGCGGGACAACTGGCGCGACGCCTCGGGCTACCGTTCCGAACGGGCGGGTCGCTTTGTGGCTCCAAGCTCACAGACGCACAGGCCGCACATGAAAGTGCCAACACGATCAATATGACGCTGCTAGCCGGCACAAATTTCGCACTGCACTCTGCGGGCTGGCTCGAGGGCGGATTGGTATCGAGCTATGACAAGTTCATGATTGATATCGACCAGCTTGGGATGATGCAGGCAATGGCAAACGGTGTCGATTTGTCTGAAAATGGTCAGGCAATGGACGCTATTTCCGAGGTTGGCCCAGGCTCTCACTATCTTGGTTGTGCCCATACCCAAGCCAACTTTCAGTCAGCCTTTTATCGATCCTCAATTGCCGACAATAATTCTTTTGAGCAATGGTCGATGGAAGGATCTAAAACCGCGAGCGAGCGTGCCAACGGGTTGGCGCGATCCTGGCTTGATAGCTATCAAGCACCCGCGTTGGACGAGGGCGTAGATGAAGCGCTGCAAGCGTTCATTGCCAGGAAAAAAGAGAGCATGCCTGACGCTTTCACATGAAGTACTCCCGCCAAAGCCAGGGAGACAGGCTCGATGCGAAAAATGGCGCGCCTTATCCACGGCGAGATTTGGCGTGCCGGCGATGAGTAAGCTGGTCTGACCAAATTGGTAGACGTCCGCCGTCGTTTTTGTCATACGCTTGTTTGAATTTAAATGTGAGCCGTTTGACCATGCTGGATCGTGCCGGACTGATCATTTGTGGTGTTGTTGCATTAGCAATGCTGTCAGCCTGCGCTTCCGGCCCCACCGTCTTGATCAATACCGCAAATGCGTTGTTGGATCCCGGCGCAGGGGATGAGACAATTTTGTTTGCTACTGTCCGGAGCCCATCGCCGGAAGATGAGTTTGGTTTCAGCGGCTTGCGCGCGGATGAAATCTCTTATGGCATGGTCAATGTTCGCATCCCACCGCAACGGGCTTTGGGTGAGATCAGCTATCCGTCCGAACGCATTGATTTGCGGCGCGACTTCATTGCACGCAGAATTGTTCCACTCAATTCGGATGAAGCGCTCAAATCGGCGATTGAAAGTCGCTTTGCTGATCTGCCCGACAGCAGGCGCAGCGTGTCGCTCTTTATTCACGGTTTTAACACTGACTTTGCAGAAGGTGTATTTTTGTTCGCACAAATGGTGCGTGACTTTCAGGCACCAGGCGTTCCGGTTCATTTTTCATGGGCATCGGCGGGGCTACCGCAGGGCTATCTTTACGACTTGGAGAGCGCCAATATCGCGCGGGACGATCTGGCAGATACTATTCGTGATCTCAATGAAACCAGTTCAGAAGAAATGATCCTCGTGGCGCACTCCATGGGCGGTATGGTTCTCATGGAAGCGTTGCGTCAGATCGGGTTAGAAGGCGACCGAGGCACGTTATCAAGTATATCCGCGGTTGTCTTGGCCGCGCCGGATATCGACATCGACGTTTTTGAGGAGCAGCTGCGGGCGCTGGAACCGAGACCTTTTCCGATCCTGGTTTTCGCGTCGCGTCGTGATCCAGCCTTGCGCATCTCCTCGCGCCTTCGTGGCAGACAACCGCGCGTCGGTGATGGCAGTGCCGTTACCCGACTAGAAAATGCTGGCATTGAGGTCATTGATTTAACGGATATCGAAGGCAGTAGGCGCGATGAACATAACAAGTTTGCTAACTCTCCGTTCGTGATCAACATGATCCGGCAAGCCGAAGCAGTGAGGGAGTCGCTGGACACGACGCCCGAGGAAACGATCAATATTGTGGAGACGGCTCTTGAGGTCTCTGGCGGTGTGCCGGGCTCTGCGGTCGCGGACTAGGCTCTGCGCCGCCCACGACGCTCGCGCTTTGGCGTTTGGTTTTCGTTGGCTGCAACTGCATTGACCATGGGGCCGACCGCCTCGCAGATCATTTCACGGGTGGGTTTGCCGCGCGGCGTATGATTATCCATAGCGACACGCATGGCTGAAAGGTGATTGCAGGTTGTACCGCAACAACCGCCGATGATGGTCGCTCCAGCGTCAATCGCGAGCCGAACATAGTCACCCATCAGTTCCGGCGTGCCGGAGTAGACGATATTCTCGCCTTGGAATTCCGGAATACCGCAGTTGCCTTTTACGACGATTTTTGCGTCCGGTGCGCCTTCGCGCATGTCGATCAGAGATGACAGGATATCCGGCGCGCCAACGCCGCAATTGGCACCCATGGCAACGGGCTTCTCGGCCACGGGATCAAAGACCGTCGCAATATCTTTCGGATGCAAGCCCATCATCGTTTTGCCAGCAGTATCGAAAGACGCTGTACAAACATAAGGCATATCTTCAGCAATAGCGGCTTCTGCAGCAGCACGCATTTCATCTGGCGCGCTCATTGTCTCGATCCAAACGACGTCGGCTGTCCCGTCCTTCAAACCGGCAATTTGTTCACGGAACGCGTTAACTGCGTCTTCGTAGGACATTGCGCCAAGCGGGATAAGTAATTCGCCTGTCGGGCCCACAGAACCAGCGACAATCACTTTACGACCCGCTTTCTCTGCGACCGCACGCGCGATTTCAGCCGCGGCCTTGTTGAGTTCATGGACGCGATCTTGCGCGTTGTGCAGCTTTAAACGTTGTCTTGAGCCGCCAAATGAATTGGTCAGAATGATGTCTGCACCGGCATCGACAAAGTCCTGGTGCATTTTGGTGATCTTTTCGGGCTGCTCCGTGTTCCATAGCTCCGGCGCGTCACCAGACTCCAAGCCTATGGCAAAGAGCGTTGTGCCGGTTGCACCATCGGCAAGCAGCACACCCTTTTCGGTGATCAATTGATCGAGCGGATTGTGTGCAGACATGGCCTATTCCTTTTCTGGTATAAGGATATAAGCAAGTCTTTATGTGATGTCTAGCGCTGACGTGTTTACTGGGGTCGTTTCAGGATGCCGTGCCAAGCATAGTCGCGATAAAGGCTGTCTAGTGAAACGGTCGCATTTATGGGTTTTGACGCTTCGATCATGACCGGCTCCAGCCTGTCACGGGGCTCTACATGAAATTTTGCCAACCAGGCATGAAGCCCATTTCGAAACCATTTTGGCAACTCGGCTTGTTGACCAAAATCGATAACATGTAGTTCGCCGCCGGGATTGAGCTGCGTTGCTGCATGCGCGATCGCTTCTTCCCAAACCGGTATCATGGAAACCGCATAGGAAATCAGGATGCGGTCGAAACCGCTCACGCCAAAAAGTGTTTTCGCATCAAAGTTGGTCGCATCGGCCTGAACCAGTTTCACCCGATCGTGGATGTCATATTTGTTCATTTTCTCGCCGGCGCTTTTCAGCATTTCAGATGAGATATCGAAGCCGTAGAGTTTGGTGCCAGGAAAGCTTTGCGCCGCAAGTGCGAGATTGCGACCTGTCCCGCAACCGACTTCGAGGAATGTCTGGTCGGGGCCGGGAGCCATGCTTTTAAGGGCGCGATCCCGTCCGAGCAGATAGTATTTGCGGGTTAGATCATAGAAATGGCGCTGGGTTTTATAGACGCCATCCATGAGTTGGGCGTGGTTGCCCGAATTTGCGTCTGCCATGTTCAGCCTTGAAACCTGTAGAGGTGAAAGCCGCCATATATGGCTGAACGGTCGTTTTCCTGCCCACGCTTACTGGTTTCAACATCATATTCCCATTGTGACATGATGCTGTCCTGGACCCGTCCAGGTAAAATGCAATCCAAACCCGCTGTGCGATAAATCACTCGCGCTCCGGACTTGGCTGTTCTGGTGATCTGCGCCCAAAGTTCATTGAGCTGTTTGTCGGTCATCCAGTCCTGAGCATCGAGCAGCACGTAGCAATCCTTGGATTGCGCTGGCGCGTTGGCCAAAAGATCGGTCACTGTCCGGTTTTGAATGGTCAGCCGTTTCGCGTTAGCTCGGACAGTCGCGAAATTTTCACGCTGCAGATAGGGTGGCAGCGGGCCGTTACCGCTCTTGTCATAGCCACGGTTGAACGCAGCCCATGCATAGTAGTTTTGAGAGATTGGAAAGTCGCACATGAGGCGCCGCGTGCGCTCTACGAGTACAGCATGCATGTCTCCGTCAGCTGCGCTGGCCAATGCTTCATATTGTTGTGGCGGGATACCAAGGCCAAAAAGTGAGGCGCGATTGGATGCCAGAAAACGGACCAAGCGTCGGCTCAAAGCCGGCCGGACATAGTCCTCAAAGAACTGCTTTTGCTCTTCCAATGATTTGCATTGCATGAATTTTTGAAAGTCCACGCCAAGCCACCCGCCGATGCGATGGCCCCAACCAATGAACAGGCCCAGCGCGCCAAAGCGGTAAATGTTCTTTTCAAACATGTTGATCCGCCGACCGTTCAGTCCCCGCCGACCGTTCCAATAATCAACTGTGTCGAGATCGAGATGAGGAGCCAAGTAGGTGTCAAAAAGCTCAGCATTGCCTTTGACATCGGCCCTGCCGAATAGCTGGAAGAACGCCTCGTAGTCAGGCAAATGAACCGGGGCGGCGTATTTCATTCTGTTAAGCGCGATGTGCGCTGGCGATAGATCCACCGCTTCAATGGATTCAGGTGATTGGATCAGATACGACATGACGTTGCAGCCGCCGGAAGCGATGGCGATGATGTGGTCGTTCGCACCGATGTCCAGCGCTTCCATGTCCACGACCGGGTCTTCCCAAATCTGCGCGTAAACCAGTCCTGTGAAGGTCTTTGCAAAGGCGCGCTCAAGCATGCCCGTGATTGACCAGCGACCGCTCTGCTGAACCGCCTCATCGATCTGGTTTCGGGCATCGTCGCCCCGGAGGATTGTTTCACTCATACAAAAATCGCCTGAGCAGTTGTTCACCGCCAGGCCTTTCATCATTGTGTTTAGTTATTCTGCGGCCTGCGGCAATGAGCGAGCAGCTTTTCTAATCGCCAGCTTCTCTTTCATACGAGCGCGCTTGGCGCGGGCTCGGGTGATTTGGGACCAATCGATCAAATGCAGTTCTCCGTGTTCATCCTCAGCAATCGCAGTACAGCTTTCCACCCAATCGCCGGTGTTGATGTAGCGCACGCCATTGCAGTCTTTCATGGCAGCATGGTGGATATGCCCGCATATAACGCCATCCAAGCCAGCATTTTTAGCTTCATTTGCGAGCACATTTTCAAAGTCGCCGATAAAGTTAATTGCCTGTTTGACCTTCAGCTTGGCCCATTTTGAAAGCGACCAATATTGCCCACCCCACAACCGGCGAACCCGATTAAACCAGTAGTTGATCCAAAGAGCCGAGTTATATGCCCAATCACCGACATGGGCCAGCCATTTGGCGTTTAGGACCACCATGTCGAACTGATCGCCGTGAATGACCAGATATTTGGTTCCATCCACCGTTTCGTGGATTGCCTGGTCCATAACCTCGATACCGCCAAAATGTGTGCCAAGGAACTGACGCATAACCTCGTCATGGTTACCGGGAATATAGATGATTTCCGAACCTTTGTGGGATTTTCGCAGCAGCTTTTGAACCACGTCATTATGGCATTGTGGCCAGTACCAGCCTTTGCGCAGGCGCCAACCGTCAAAAATATCGCCTACCAGATAGATTTTCTCGGCATCATGTTCCTTGAGAAAGTCCAGCAGTAATTCCGCTTGGGAGCCACGTGTTCCCAAATGGATGTCGGAAACAAAAAGCGTGCGATATGTCTGTACGTCGGTCATTTCATCGGCATCCTTTGCCGATTGATCATCAGATTCAGATGTCATGGTTGTGACATACCGCGCACATTCATCGGAACAAGCCTTACCCAGCGTTATTGATTTAAATCATGTCCTGAATGCGACGTCACGTATTCTTTGGAAAACTTCGATACATTGTCGCTCGTCAAGGGAGACAGGCATGAGTGAATACCAGATTAGCGCCGGCATGAAAAACGGATCTACCGAGCAGCACCCGGACATGGAGCCAATCGTCGATGCATACACAAGACTATCGGAGCTACGGGCCAATCCGGACGCGATTGCGCATGCGTTTGAGAGTGGGGAGTACCACTATAAAAGCCTGATCAAAAGAGAGGTTTACGAGCGAAACAAAGCTGAGCTTCAAGTGGAACTCCTTAAGGCTCAGGGCTGGGCCAAAGAAACCGGACAAAAGATTGTCATTCTTTTTGAGGGCCGCGATGCGGCAGGCAAGGGCGGAACGATCAAGCGCTTTATGGAGCATCTCAATCCGCGTGGTGCCCATGTCGTGGCGCTCGAAAAGCCTACCGAACGCGAACGGAGCCAATGGTATTATCAAAGATACATTCAGCATTTGCCTGCTGCCGGTGAGATCGTGCTCTTTGACCGCTCTTGGTACAATCGTGCCGGCGTGGAAAGGGTAATGGGCTTCTGTACGCCCAACGAGTATCTGGAGTTTATGCGGCAAACGCCGGAATTTGAGCGCATGCTGATACGCTCCGGTATTCGTCTTTTCAAGTTTTGGTTTTCAGTAACCCAAGACGAGCAGCGTAACCGGTTTCAACAACGTGAAACTGATCCTTTGAAACAGTGGAAGCTTTCGCCGATCGACAAGGCTTCCTTGGACAAGTGGGATGAGTATACCGAAGCAAAAGAAGCCATGTTCTTTTACACAGACACGGCCGACGCGCCTTGGACGATTGTGAAATCAAACGACAAAAGGCGGGCGCGCATCAATGCCATGCAACATTTGCTTTCGGTGCTGCCGTACCCAAACAAGGACCCAAAGGTTGTAAAAGGGCCGGACCCGCTAATCGTGGGCCATTCAAGCCAGGTAATTGGCCGTTCAAACCACATATTGGGTGCGACCACCCATCCCGACATGAGGCGCAGCGAAGAATAACGTCTATTCGTCGTCTTTCCACTTCACATCGTAGTGTGAACCGTCGCAAAACGGTTTGTTCTTGGATGCCCCGCAGCGGCAGAGCGAGTACTTTGCCTTGCTGTGGCCTGCACCATTAAAGTCGGCCTCAAGTGCGACGTTCTTAACGTGATATGGACCGTGCTTTTCGATTTTGATTTCCACATCGCCCGTTGTCAGATGCTGTTCCGGCTGTTCAGCAATTGCAACCCGCAGCGCGCCGGAAGGGCAGGCAGCCATCACATCCATAATGGCGCTCAGTGATCCGTTTTCTGGTTGAATCCAGGGCTTCTGTTTTGGATTGAAAACGTCCAGCGCGCGAGCCTGACACTCGGCTGCGTGCGTGCAAAGCACAGGCGTATAGCTGATAGTGACGTCGACACCGTCCACATTGCCTGAATAGCTTATCGCCTTGTTTCTGATTTTGCTGTGGTCCGGTTCGCTAGAAAACCCTATGGCGTTGTGGGTTCCGTCACAAAATGGCTTGTTCTTCGACGCACCGCACCGGCACAATGCCGCCACGGCTTTTGTTTCGACAGCCGAACCGTTGGCATCCAAAACTTCTGGCGGGTTTTCAACGACCAGCGGCCCGTTTTCTCGTTCAGTTATTTTTGGAAGGTCGGTCATCCGTGGCCTCTACTTTGACATTTTAAACTTGCCCAGCCTTGCGGTTTGTCAACCAGACCCAGAAGCTAAGTATGATGGCGGTGCCTGATACAAATGTCATGACAGTGCCTGGGAAAAACATGACATATCCGGGTAGGTCAACAAACAGCAGGTAGCCAAGGTCTGCCAGGCCGCCGACCATGCCAGTGACCCAAACTGCAGTAAAGTTTCCGCCCCAAATAAATACACCGCCTATGATGGTCGCGACGCCAAACCAAAGGAGGTTCCAACCATGCTGGTTCAAGATGCCGCCAACCGCCGAATGATATTCATTGATCAGTTCTTCTGAAGCCACAGCGTCTGCGATCGCCTGAAAGCCTGCGGTGGCATCACCTGAAAGAACGATGAAGCCAGCCAAGGCATGCACCAGACCCCAAATAATCCAAAGTATTGTTGCAGCTTTCAGTGCATAGGTTTGTGTAGCGCTCATGGTGCACCTTTTTGATTTGAGTTTGCGGTAGGTTAGAAGTTTCAGCTATTTTTGAATCATCAACAAATTCAATTGATATTGTCAACTAATATGAGGTGAGTTTGGAAAGAGTTAGAATTGCCAGAACGGTGGATGCGTTCATGCGGCGTTTGCATGCCGGGGTACATGAAAAGGCCGTGGTGCGCGATCGCGAACGTGTTGGGCCATTTGGTGGTATGGTTTTGATGGCAGTGGAAGAGTTTCAACCCGTGCCAATGCACGTACTGGTCGACCATATGCGCCGCGACAAATCTCAAATGACGCGCGCCGTACAGCAGTTGGAAAACAAGGGCCTTATAGCTCGCGCGCAGAGCAAAGAAGATGGTCGCGCCGTACTTTTGTCACTTACCGAAAAGGGGATTGCAGTGGTGCATCAACTACAGGGAATTGTTGGTGAAGTCGTTGAAGAGCAATTGAGCCCGCTTGATGCCAATGAGCGCAGGCAATTGCTCGCACTGATGTACAAGGCGACAAGCTAGGCCGCGCGGCGCATTTCCTGAAGCCCGTCACATAACAACCTTCCGCCCAAGGCCCCGAATGCCACACCAAATGCCAATTCGATCCATCGCGCAAAGCGGCCGTATGTCCGCGTTGCAAAGCCGCTCGAGAAAAGTAAGCCATAGGTCCCGTAGATCACAACAGCCGTACAGGCAGCTACCGGCCCGAACGCCACGACCTGCCAAGCGGCAAGGCCGGAACCAAACAGAAAAGTTCCAACGGCAGTCCACATCAACGCCGCTTTGGGATTGGTCATGATGACGAGCAAACCGCGCCGCCAATTGGCGTAGAGGCTCATGGTCTTTGCCGTGGCTTTTATAGACGTCTCCCCGCCAATCCATGATGCCTTTATCGACTTGATCGCCATCCAACAAAGGTAGCTGCCCCCAATGATTTTCATCGCTGTCAACAAAGAGGGATAGATTGCCAACACGGCAGCCAAGCCAAATGCTACCGCGGTAGCCCAGATGAACATGCCGGTAGCAACACCTGCAACGGTTAATAGTGCGGCGGCGCGACCCTGACCCAATCCTGCGCTGGCGACAGCCAATAAGTTGGGGCCTGGGGATGCCTGTGCCAAAACGACGCCCGTGAGCGTGATGAGATAGGCTTCCAGCATTTTCAGTGTCCTCCGTGCCCGCCATGGCCACCGGCGCCGTAGCCGCGCAGTTCGGCATAACGACGCTTTTGATCATCATTTAACAATGGCGTAACCTGCAGATGCGCCGATAAATGAACGGCGCGCAAAGCAGCTCTGAGTTCTTCGGTCAACGCCAAACGCTCTGCCAGCAGTCCGGGAGTCGCTATTTGCTGTTCAAAGGCCGCATCGAGCGACGCTTCAGCTTCGATCAAGGCGTTACCAAGTTCGCGTGCCTTTGCTTTCATGGTGTTGAACGCTGTTTCCACCGCAAGCTTTTGCCGATCTTCAAGCTCCAATTGTTCTGAAAGCTCGAGTATGTGCAACGGGCCGGGGAAGCCGTTCAGTTCGGCAGGTTTGGCCAAACCCCAACCCTCACCATTTTCCAGCGCTGAAATGTCATCGCGGCTCAAACTCGAAATTTGACGCTGCTCCTGTCCTGCATATGGCTGACGCTGATGCTCACTTAGAACCGTTTGCATATGAGGCAGAACAAGGGGCGATATCGCAAAACCCGCAGCGAAAGTAAGCGTTGCAATGACAGTGCTTCGGATCATTTGGTTGCTCCATATTTGGTACTTCTAAAGCTACGCGAAAGCTGAATAAACGCCAATGATCTTTTCTTGATCAATGTCGCCATCAAGACCAGCCTGGTCGGCATTTGGCATGGCCATTTTAAGCTGTGCGACGCACCGTTTGGGTGCGGAGGAACCCATGACACAGCTTGATATCACTGCCGATGAAGCGCCAGCGCCAACAAGGCGGAGCGGGCGCGGCGGCGGCAGATCGGGCAACACAAGGCGCGGTGGCGCCGCTATCAAGCAGCTTCCCTGGCAAATCCCCGTCAACTCGGACAAGCCGACTGAGCCGCTGCCCGAAGAGGGCGTGGAGGCGATCCATGAAGGTGCGATGCGTATCCTGGAAGAGGTGGGCGTCGTCTTCCTCAATCACGAAGCGGTGGACATTTTTCGCAAGCAAGGTTGCCTGATTGATCGGGAGGACAGTGAGGGTGCACGGGTTCGCTTTGGTCGCGACTACATTATGGAGATGGTCGGCAAGGCACCTTCTAGCTTCACCATCACGCCCAGAAACCCAGAGCGAGAGATCATCATTGGCGGTGACCATATGGTTTTTGGGAACATCTCATCGCCACCCAATTATTCGAACCTTGATGAGGGACGTCAGATTGGTACGCGCAAAGCGTATCAGGATTTCATCAAGCTGACCCACTATTTCAATTGTATCCACTTTGCAGGTGGTTATCCCGTTGAAGCGATGGATATTCACCCATCCATACGGCATCTCGATTGTATCCATGACAAGCTGTTGCTGACTGACAAGGTGGTGCACGCCTATTCACTGGGCAAAGAGCGTGTCGAAGACGTTATAGAAATGGTCCGGATCGCGGGTGGCCTGACGCATGACGAGTTTGATGCGACGCCGCGCATGTATACCAACATCAACTCAACATCGCCGCTTAAGCATGATTGGCCGATGATCGATGGCATGATGCGTTTGGCAAGACGCGGCCAGCCAACAGTGGTGACGCCCTTCACGCTCGCCGGTGCCATGAGCCCGATCACGCTGGCAGGGACAGTTGCCCAGTCGTTGGCCGAAAGCCTTTGCGCGGTGGCATTGGTGCAAACGATCAACCCCGGATGCCCGGTCGCAATTGGCACGTTCTCATCCAATGTTGACATGAAAACCGGAGCCCCCGCCTTCGGCACACCTGACTATATGCGCACCACGCAAATGACCGGCCAGATGGCCCGTTTTTATGATTTGCCACTGCGAGCCTCCAATACTTGCGCGGCCAATACGCCCGACAATCAAGCGACGTGGGAATCAACGCATTCACTGTGGGCCGCAGTCTCGTCAGGTGTGAACATGGTCTATCACGCTGCCGGTTGGCTGGAGGGCGGTCTTTGCGCTTCCTATGAAAAATTCATAATAGACTGCGAGCAATTGCAGCAGATGATTTGGTACATGAAGGGTGCCAAGTGGGACGCGGACGAAATCGCGCTGGACGCGATAAAAGAGGTTGGCAATGACGGCCACTTCTTCGGCATTCAGCACACGCAAGACCGTTACACGACTGCCTTTTATGAGCCGTTCCTTTCTGATTGGTCGAATTATGAGAACTGGCGAGATCGGGGCTCCGTTGAAACAGTGACGCGGGCCAACCGGATTTGGAAGCAGATCCTGGAGGAGTATGAAGCGCCGCCGCTGGATGCTGCAATTGCCGAAGAGTTGGAAGCTTTTGTTGAAAAGCGGAAGGAAGAGGGCGGTGCGCCCACCGATTTTTGATGCCTGACGTTCCCTCGACAATGCAAGCGGTCATCCTCACCGGCCATGGTGAGCCTGAAATGCTTGAGGTGAAAAATGATTGGCTGGTGCCGACGCCCAAAGCCGACGAGGTTTTGATCAAAGTGGGTGCAGCAGGGGTTAACAATACCGATATCAATACGCGCATCGGCTGGTATTCCAAATCGGTGACCGCCGACACGGACGCTGCTGCTTCATCGGCAGGCGATGCTGCGGTTGATACCAGCGATTCCAGTTGGGCGGGGGCGACGATCCAGTTTCCGCGCATCCAGGGTGCTGATGTGTGCGGCACGATTGTTGCGGTTGGTCAAAGCGTTTCTGAAGAGCGCGTTGGCGAACGGGTCCTTTGCGTTGCCATGCAGCCGCAAGCCGAAAGCCGAGAGGGGCTGAATTGCATCACGCTTGGGTCGGAGATGGATGGCGGCTTTGCCGAGTATGTTTGCGTTAAGTCGGATATGGCGCACCACCTTATCTCCGACGCGATGAGTGATGCCGAACTAGCTTCTTTCCCCTGTGCCGCTTCGACGGCCGAAAACATGTTGGACCGGATCGACCTAAAAGCTGGCGAAAGCGTCTTGATCACGGGTGCATCCGGTGGGGTCGGCTCCGTTGCGGTGCAGCTCGCAAAAATGCGCGGCGCGACCGTTACGGCGATTGCATCCGCAGACAAGCATGGTTTTGTCAAAGCGCTTGGCGCGGACACTGTTTTGCCGCGCGATGATGTGCCGGAAGCGCTTTCCTACGATGTGGTGGTCGATCTCGTTGTCGGGCCGCAATGGAACGATCTTATCCAATCGCTCAAACGTGGCGGGCGGTACATTACCGCTGGCGCCATCGCGGGACCCATTACCGAGCTTGATGTGCGCACCGTTTATCTGCGGGATTTGACGCTTGCTGGCAGTACATTTCAACCGCCCCACGTGTTTGAAAATCTGGTGCAGGTGATTGAAAGCGGCAGGCTCAAGCCAGTTGTGTCCAAGATTTATCCGCTTTCGCAGATCGGCGAAGCACAGGCGGATTTCGTTTCCAAGAAATATCCGGGCAAGCTGGTCTTGGTGCCAGATCGCCTTATGGCGCAGTGATCGGGAGAATGTGCTCATGAAAACCAATACACGTGTTGTGGTGATTGGCGGCGGCGTTGTCGGCTGCTCCGTTCTTTATCATTTGGCTAAAGCCGGTTGGACCGACATCATGTTGATTGAACGCTCCGAGCTGACTTCGGGTTCGTCTTGGCACGCCGCTGGTGGTTTTCACACGCTCAATGGAGATCCCAACGTCGCCAAATTGCAGGCCTATACGGTTGGCCTTTACGATGAATTGGAGGAGCTCTCGGGGCAGTCTTGTGGGCTTCATTTGACTGGTGGTGTCATGCTGGCGGAGAGCGAAGAGCGCATGGACTTTTTGCGTACGCTACATGCCAAAGGTCGGCATTTGGGTATGCAGACTGAACTTATCACGCCCTCAGAAGCCAAGGCGATGTTCCCGATCATGGATGAGACTTGCTTCGTCGGCGGGCTTTGGGATCCTGTCGAAGGACATCTCGATCCCTCCGGCACCACTCATGCCTATGCAAAGGCAGCGAAGAAACTGGGTGCCGATATCGTCTTGCGCAACCCGGTCACCGATCTGACTCAAGACCCTGATGGCACATGGAATGTTGTCACCGAGCAAGGCACGGTGCGCTGCGAACATGTAGTCAATGCCGGTGGTCTTTGGGCGCGCGAAGTTGGGCGCATGGTGGGTCTGGAGCTGCCGCTTCTGGCCATGGAGCACATGTATCTCCTCACAGAAGAGGTCCCGGAGATTGTTGCGTTCAACGAGGAGATGGGACGCGAAGTCATTCACGTGGTCGACTTCAAGGGTGAGATTTACACCCGTCAGGAACGCACCGGCATGTTGCTTGGCACGTACGAACAGGCTTGTAAGCCTTGGTCCCCGACACAGACGCCATGGGACTTCGGACATGAGCTGCTTCAGCCCGATATTGATCGCCTCGCGCCATCGCTTGAGATCGGTTTCAAGCACTTTCCGGCGCTTGAAAATGTCGGCATCCGCCAGATCATCAATGGGCCTTTCACTTTCGCTCCCGATGGCAATCCTCTGGTTGGGCCTGTGCGTGGTTTGACGAATTACTGGTCAGCTTGCGCAGTGATGGCCGGCTTCTCGCAAGGTGGCGGGGTTGGTCTCACACTCGCCAACTGGATGACAACAGGGGATCCGGGTGCTGATGTTTGGGGTATGGATGTCGCGCGTTTCGGCGATTGGGCAACGCTGCGCTACACCAATGCGAAAGTGCGTGAAAACTATTCGCGTCGCTTCCGCATTCGCTATCCGAATGAAGAACTGCCAGCAGCGCGTCCGCATCAAACGACACCGATCTATGACATTCAGGTCGAAGAAAACCATGCAGTGATGGGCGACAGTTGGGGACTGGAAACGCCGCTTTGGTATGCCCCATCTAAAGACGAAGCCCATGATGATGTCAGCTTCCATCGGTCCAACGACTTTGCGCATATTGGCGAAGAGGTTCGTAACGTGCGTGAGAATGTCGGTGTCACTGAAATATCGAACTTCGCCAAATATGAAGTGACTGGCGAAGGCGCGGAAGCTTGGCTATCGCATCTGATGACCAACACCATGCCGAAGCTTGGTCGCATCGTGTTGAGCCCAATGCTCAATGAATTTGGCAAGCTGATCGGAGATTTCACCATTGCCAAACTGTCCGAAGACCGTTTCATGATTTGGGGTTCTTCTGCGGCGCAGGTGTATCACATGCGCTGGTTTGAGGAGCATATGCCGGAAGACGGGTCCGTTGCGGTCAATCGCCTGGGTATGAACCTGATGGGGCTCTCCATTGCCGGGCCCAACAGCCGCTCGGTCCTACAAAAGCTTGTCCATGATGATATCTCCAATGAAGCCTTCCGCTTCATGGACATTGCCGAAATGGATGTTGGCGGCGTACCTGCAATTGTTTCCCGGATTACCTTTACAGGCGATCTTGGCTTTGAGATCTGGTGCGAGCCGGCCTATTTGCGCAAACTCTATCGCGATATCAAAGAGGCAGGCGCAGAGTTCGAGATAAAGGATTTCGGCATGCGGGCGCTGCTCTCCATGCGCCTTGAGAAGAATTTCCCGACTTGGGGCCATGAACTACGCCCGATCTACGGGCCGTTCGAAGGCGATATGGGCCGCTTTGTGAAGCTGAAGAAAAACGACTTTATCGGCCGAGAAGCAGCTGCAAAAGAGGCGGCCGATAAGTTGCGCCTCAAACGCGTTTCATTTGTCATCGACGCTGAAACCGCAGACGTGATGCATGATGAGCCGGTTTGGGCGAAGATCAACGGCACGGATTATGGCACGGTGCCACCGCCCGAAACGCCCGGACCAAAACGCTTCACCGCCGATGGTACGGAGATTGATCCGCCCGGTATAGGCTCCATTCATGATGGCGAATGGCGTGTCGTTGGCTGGGTCACATCAGGTGGCTATGCGCATTATGTGAAACAGTCCATGGCGCAAGCTTACGTGCCGGGCGCGCTGGCGGAAAAGGCCGACGAGGGCATGTTTGAGATTGAAGTTCTTGGCGTGCGTCGTTCGGCTAAAATTGCTGTCGATCCGCCATTTGATCCTGAAGGTAAACGGATGCGTGGTGTTGCTTAGGTGACAGAGTTTGGGCCGGAGCATCGTCTCGCGACCTACGGAACGCTAGCTCCGGGCCGAGGCAACCATCATCATGTTTCTGACCTTGCAGGGCGGTGGTTCACCGGTTCCGTCAACGGCTTCTTGTATGAAGAGGGCTGGGGCTCAGACCAGGGCTGTCCCGGTATGGTGCCATCGGAGCATGGCGAGCTTATCGCGGTTCATATCCTGGAAGCTGCCGACTTGCCTGCGCATTGGGATCGGCTCGATGCATTTGAAGGTGATGAGTATCGGCGCGTTGTTGTGCCGGTGAAGTTGGATTATGGTGAGATGATGAATTGCTCGATCTACGCTCTACGTCGCTCACCTTAGCTCTTTTCGGATCACCAGCTTTAAGCCTGACCAGACTTCACTGACAGCGCAGACCTTTACGTCCACCAAACCAAGCGGCAAGCACAGCTCACGAATGACATCTTCTGTCACTTCCGTTGGGACTTTGGAGGCCTTTTTGGGCCACGATATCCACAGCATGCCATCACGGGCCATTTTCTCAAACGCTGCTTGCGCAGTCTTCAGTAGTTCATCCCGGCTGGTCGTGAATAAGTGGATGAAGTCTTCTTTTCCCGCGATAGAATTGGCAACTGATGGCGTCACCGGGGTCCCATCTAGCCAAGCTGAATATTCATGGGGCGCGTTTAGACTGATGGCCTTCATGTCCGGCTTCAAACCAAGCTTTTTATGCAGTGGGGTCGCCGAGTAGCCAGCCGGCATGAGTGTCAACCTTTTGCAATTTTGGCCGCGTCAAATGCCTTTGAATGATATCACGCTTTGCGCCGACGCCAGAACACTATCCTCGATGGGCATAAACTCAATGCCAAGCGTTTCGCGTGATACCGATGTATCGGCGGATCGCTTCATGCCGAGGATCGGATAGATCGCGCGGACTTGCGCATCAAACAGCTTGAGGATCGCGAGCAGCCATTTCGGTGCAATCCGGGTTGCGATTTTGCGCTCCGGATATTTGTCCGCCAGTAGTTTGGCGAGTTGCGGGAAGCTCATTTCGGACGCAACGGCAAGGCAACGCTGGCCGATGCTCTTCTTGCTTTCAATGGCGGCCACATGCATCTTAGCGACATCGCGCACGTCAACACTTGGGATGTGGACATCCGGCACAGCAGGATCGCTGGCTTTGAGGACGCGCTCGATGACTTCAAGCGAAGATCCAAAGTGCGCATCAAGCGACGGACCGACAACAAGGCCGGGATTGATAGTGGTCAGCTTCATTTTTGGCGCTTCTTTTTCAATGAAGTCCCAAGCCGCCCGTTCAGCCAACGTCTTTGATTTATCGTAAGGCGTAACATAGTCGAGCGATGTGTCCGACCAATCGGTGTGATCATAGGCTGAGCGGTCGGCAGTGAGCGGTTTGTTCATTACCGCAGCCATTGATGATGTCAGTATCACGCGTTCGATGCCCGCTTCATCTGCTGCTTTCATTGCACGTAGGGTGCCATCAACAGCTGGCCTGATCAGCTCCTCTTCATTTTTCGGTTGAGCAATCGGAAAAGGCGAGGCGGTGTGAACAAGCACGTCCGCACCAGCCATGACCTCTGCCCATCCTTGGTCGCCGGTCAGATTGGCTTCGTAAAATGAGAGCTTCTCACCAATATCAACGCCGTCGGTAAGATGCGGCTTGAGAGCCTCGATAACCTCATTTGCTCGGTTCTTGGAACGCAAAGTACCTCTAACCGTGTATCCTGCATTAAGCAGTTGAAGCGCGATATGTTTGGCGATGAAGCCGGTGATCCCAGTTAGGACAACGATCTTGGACATGGAAGCCTCTGATTAATGTTACTGGCACTAACATTGGTTTGCCGTTCGGAAATTCAAGATGTTGATTTAATGTTTTTTGGCAGGTTTTCGGTCTTGTCGAGTATCGAAGACACCGTGTCTGTCAGCATGCGGTCAAGGTTGATGAACGGCTGATTAAAGATTGAAAGCGCCTTGGCGTTTGACACGTCAGCATGGCGATCAAGATGCGGTGCAAAGGACCTTAAACGTGGCTTATATGGCGCAAAAACCCGAACAATGGCGCTGGGCATTCGCCTGGTTTTCAGTTCCAGCTCGGGAAACTTTTCTTCGATAAAGGAAGCAATTTGCGGGTACCAGAGAAAGCCATTGGTCAGCGCGATACGCTCCCCTTTTGCCTTATCTTTTTCCAAAGCATCAACATGACATCGTGCAACATCCCGCACGTCGACATGCGTAAAGCCAAAGTTGGGTTGGGCCGGATCAAGCCCGCGGATCAAACGTGTCACCATGGCCAATGATGCTGCTGCGCGATGCTCGCGCATGGGACCCATCGTAACGCCCGGCAGGAGTGTCGTCAGCGAGTAGGGGCAGTCTTCTTCTTGCGCCAACGACCACGCCAAGCGTTCGGCGACGGTCTTGGACGCTGCATAAGCCGTCATTTTTCTGCCGTTCAGATCAGACCAGTGCGTTTCATCAAATGTCCTTTTTCCCTTGAAGCGATGACCTTCTGTAATTGCGGTGACTGAAGAAGTGAGTATCACCCGTCTAACGCCGCTCGCCTTCGCGGCACGTAATACGATCTTCGTTCCGTCCAGCGCGGGCCCCAAGATCGCCGCTTGATTGCGCGGCATCACCACTGGCACGTGGCTTGCCGTATGAATAAGATTGTCGTGACCCCGCAAGGCCTTTGCCCAACCGCTGGCATGATCCAGTTCGAGATGCTCCAACGTCAGAGGCAGGTCGCTACTATCCAGGGCATATTCTAGCGCTTTGCGCAGTGAGGGTTCATGGTCCCGAAAGCGGATTGCTCCATGGACTGCATATCCGCGATTCATCAACTCAATGGCTATCTCTTTGCCGATGAAACCGCTGATACCGGTCAGGAAAACGCGTTTAGTCACAATGATGCCCTGTCGAATTTCAGCGATTGTCTATCGTGGATGCCATGCGATAGCGAGGGCGGCGTCGCATTAAGTAGAAATGGATAGAACCTGTTCGCGGTATTCACTGGGGCTCAGGCCGGCACGTTCCTTGAATGCGCGATTGAACGGGGCCAACGAACCATATCCGAGATCGAAAGCCAGACTCGTAATTTGCGTGTGCACGAAATCGGCTTGCGCCAAGCGTCTTTTGGCTTCCGCGATGCGGTAGTCATTAACGAAGGCGGCGAAGTTGCGATAGCCAAGCGCACCGTTGATGAGTTTACGTGCGCGGTGTTCCGGCAGGCCCAGTTGCTGTGCAAGTTCACCAATTGAAAGTCCCGGCGCGAGGTAAGCGCCATCTTCCATCAGGTCGCGAATACGGCCCAGGTCAATCCGATCAGCAGCTGATAGGCCTTCTTTTGCTCCATTGGCTTCCGCACGTTTCCCAGTCTCGTTACTCGCTATGGGGAGAAGCGTTTTACGGATCGAGGAAAGCGATGTCATCAGTATAATGCCTACAAAGAGCATGCCGATTGCAGCGCTTGCTCGCATCCATATGGGTGCGCCTTCCGGTTTTAAAGCCTCGGCAGTGATCTCGACCAATTCCACGGCAAATATGGCCAAGGCAATAAGCGGGATGAGCCATGACATGGTGCGTGCCACGTGGCGACGGGAATCCACCAAATCGTCAGACAGGCAGCACCTTACGATATAAATTGTATGGACCATCAGTGCCGTTACCAACGTGAGGTTTACCCACATGGTAAAGCTCTTCAGTTCCGGGAACGGCTTGCAGATCAGATATAGGCTCGTCAACGCAGCCGGTGCTAGCAGGTCAGCCAAGGAAAAGCGGTAGTCATCATTATGAAGGGCGCGCACAAACAGCCAGAAAAAGGCGGGGCTTGCGATACCAATTGACTTTAGCGGTACCAGCCAAACGCCTAGAACGGGAACGATCGCAGGAAGCGCTGCAACCGAATAGATGCCTGCGCCCAACAGGAACAATGCGCCGTAGGTCGCTGCCCAGGTAAGCGGACGCGGCGCCAGGATTTGCGCAATCAGAACGATGCACAATGCTCCAGCGCCGCCGCGCAACATACCTTCAAAGAGATCAATATAACCCATGGCGCACTAAATCTAGCTCAATTGGGGCCGATCTCAAATGCCCTTATATGCCGAACTGCGGGAATGTCGGCGCTGACGGATATAGGTTTTTAGCCTTGGGCGCATTGTCGTTGCATGCGGTGTTGCTGCTGGCTTCTGTCAGAGTGCAGTTTGCGCCCAATGGTGCTGCAAACCGTTCGGCTTTTTCAACGACTGCGTTTGGTGCTGGATTTGCTGTGTCTGCCAGAGCACCAGGTGTCATGAGGCCAAGAGCCAAAAGAGCGGTGCCTGCGAAAACAAAAGCCTTTTTCATAATCATCTCCATCGAGTTGTGCGGTTTTATCCGCGATAACTGCAAGATGGGTTGCGGTGGGCAGTCTCACTGCTTTGTTTTGAAACTTGAACGCGCATTTTTGAACTTGAGCAGCGAATTTCAAAAACGATCAGTGGCACAAACGGTTCTTGTGCAACTTACGGTCCGCGCGTAACAGTTTGAGGATGGAAGCTACGGCATCTGACAACTCGCTGCACTATGAATTGCTGCGCCTGTGCGCTCGCATCGGCTATTCGCCACCATTTTCTCCTGAGACGCGCCGTTTGACATTCAGGAGACCAGAAAATGACTTTTCAAAATTTCACCAATGAACAATTGCAGCGCAAGGACGCTGCGCATCATCTACATCCATTCACCGACCACAAGGATTTGCGCTCCGAAGGAAGTCGCATGATCGTGCGGGCCGACGGTCCGTTCGTTTATGATGCACTGGGCAACGAGATCCTAGATGGCATGGCTGGCCTATGGTGCGTTAACATCGGTTACGGGCATCATGAATTGGCCGACGTCGCAGCTGAACAGATGCGGGAATTGCCCTACTATAATTCCTTCTTTCGCTGCACGACGCCGACACCTGTCCTTTTGGCTGAAAAGCTCGCATCAATTGCGCCTGACAATATTAATCAGGTTTTCTTCGGTTCATCGGGTTCTGAAGCAAATGATACGGCGCTGCGTTTGGCGCGTCATTTTTGGGTGCTTGAGGGCAAGCCGGCAAAGAACGTCGTGATTTCGCGCCAATGGGCTTATCATGGCTCAACAATCGCGGCGACGTCACTTGGTGGTATGTCTGCCATGCACCAACAGCTCAATGGCGCGGTTCCGAACATCGAACATGTTATGTGCCCCTACAGTTTTGATCTAGCCGAACCCGGCGAGAGCCACCATGCCTTTGGCCTGCGTGCCGCCAAGGCAGTAGAAGACGCGATCCTTGCTGCAGGCCCCGAAAACGTCGCTGCTTTTATAGGCGAGCCGATCCAGGGCGCCGGTGGCGTCAAAATTCCACCTGAGAGTTATTGGCCGGAAATTCAAAGCATTTGTCAGCAGTATGATGTCTTGTTGCTATTGGATGAAGTTATCACCGGCTATGGCCGGACCGGCGAATGGTTTGCCGCACAGTCCATGGATATCAGGGCGGATATGATAACCACCGCCAAAGGCCTGACGTCAGGCTATCAACCGCTCTCGGCACTCCTCGTTGGTGATCGTGTTGCAGAGACGCTCACGCAGAAGGGGGGTGAGTTCTATCACGGGTATACCTATTCCGGTCATCCGGTCGCGTGTGCAGTTGCCTTGCGTAATCTGGAGATTATTGAACGCGAAGGCATGATCGAGCGGGTGCGTGATGAAACTGGCCCATATTTGGGTGAGGCACTAACAGCAGCCTTGGCCGACCATCCATTGGTGGGCGAAATCCGATCTTTTGGCTTACTTGCTGCCATAGAAGTTGTTGCGGATCGCGAGACACGACAACGACATGAACCTTCGGGCCGCGGGACAGTTGCTGTGCGCGATGCAGCGATTGAAAATGGCATCATGATGCGCCAAGTGATGGACACGATGATCCTGTCCCCACCTTTGATTTGGACGATGGAGACAATCGATCTGGCTGTGTCTCGCATTACAAAGGCTTTTGACCAAGCAGCGGCAAAACTTGCTTGATTTTTTGATGCGCTCCTTATTGATCATATTTTTGTGCAATGCAGTATGATAGGTGCATTGCACAAAAGGAGTGCCTTTCATTATGGCCGCGCGTCCCGTCCGATCGATCAGCGCCAAATCAAGCTACAAGGCGCTGCCGCCAGGTGCCGACGTTTTGATGCTGGCACCATTTGTTGTTTCCCTGCGCATGCCGTTCATGATGTGGGAATTGGCGACGCCCTATTTCGACAGACACCGTGATTCTCCAGAGGGACGTCGCGCGGTGATCGAGAAAACGGCTGCGATCATGGAAAGTTACGGTTCCATCAATGCCGAACTGATGCAGTCATGGACACGCATATGGCTTGGCGCGATGGCCGGTGACGTTCCCGATGCCCGCATCATATCGCGCGCATTTCAAGACGTTGTTGATGCTGGCATGGAGCCTGCCGCAAAACGGGTTCGTGCCAATTATCGGCGTTTGCGCAAACTAAGCGATAAGAAAAGCGCTTAGTTCGGAGCTAGCTCGTTTCCGCAAAAAGCCTGGCGAGCCGCCGTTGCTCTGCCGCATCAAATGCGTTCTGCGCTTTCGTGTGTGCTCTGCGCGTTCGCTCAACCACTTTCTTGGCGACCCGATCCAATACGCGACAGTCATTTTGAGCGGGGATTTCCTCCAGCTCCTCGCCCAGAAGCTTGGCGAAGCGTTCCGCGATTTTCACATGTGTATCCTCATGGATCTTTGCATATCGCGCCAGACCATCCCAAGCGCGCCGCAAATCGCGATCCTTGGTTTGGTTGCGCTCCTTCCAGCGTGGCAAAGTGATTTCTGCCTCAACGCGGAACTTGGCAGTTTTGAAAATACAACCATCTGCGGCTTCTTCTTGTATCACCGCGACCGGATTAAAGCGGATGGCGGCAACGGCGATGGCGTGACCTTGTAGTGGCCCGCGAAGCCGCAGTTCACGATCCAACTCGTCGCTGGTTTGGCCTGATATCGTGTAGTAGCTCGTTGTGACATTCGGTGATGTGCTCACGCAGCCGGATATTGCCGAGGCGAGCAAAGCGAAAACGGCGAGTTTGAGCTTGTTCATTTCCTATCCATGTTTGACCCAAAGCGCCCAGCTTGTCCGTACCTTGCTGGTGCTGCGGTGTAAAAGCAATGCCCTGATAGGCGTTAGTTGGGTCATCATTATTGCCGACAAGACCCGATTTCATTTTTTATCGAAAAAAGTGGCCTGTTTAGAATTGCTTAAGTGAACAATAACCTCGTGGTAACCCTGTCGCCGTACATTTGCCGACGTGGCCGCCATAGGCCCATTCCGGAACAGGTACTGCGTACCGGAGCCATTATTGCCAGCGTATCGGGCAAAAAAAGTCGCGTGCAGCGAATAGCTGCCGCGACTTTTTCGTTGCACCTCTTTTGCTGGCATACATTCCGAAAATGCTTTGCTGACGGTCCCACCTGCTATAGGCGAATTTCATGGCTAAGGCGCTCATGTTTCAAGGAACCGGCTCAGATGTTGGCAAGACTGTTCTTGTCGCGGGTCTGTGTCGCGCGTTGAGAAACCGGGGATTGCGAGTTCGGCCTTTCAAGCCACAAAACATGTCCAACAATGCGGCTGTCGCGCATGATGGTGGCGAGATCGGCCGTGCTCAATGGTTGCAGGCACTGGCGTGCGGTGTCCCTCCGTCCATCCATATGAACCCTGTGCTATTGAAGCCACAGAGTGAAACAGGCAGCCAGATTGTTGTTCATGGTCAAATGACCGGCACTGCCAAGGGCCGTGACTATCAAGCGCTCAAGCCCAAACTCCTTAGTGCAGTTCTGAACTCATTTGAGAAGCTCAAGGCAGATGCGGATATCATTTTGGTGGAGGGTGCCGGTTCCCCGGCCGAGGTGAACCTACGTACGGGTGACATAGCCAATATGGGCTTTGCCACCGCTGCTGATGTACCCGTTGTGTTGGTCGGTGACATTGATCGCGGGGGGGTCATTGCTTCACTGGTTGGAACCAATACGGTTCTTACGCCTGCTGACCGCAATATGATCGCTGGCTATCTCATCAACAAATTCCGAGGCGATGTTTCATTGTTTGATGAGGGCTTGGAGATCGTCACGCGTTTTACTGGCTGGCCAAGCATGGGGGTGTTGCCATGGCAGTCGGCGGCAGCGCGGCTTCCAGCGGAAGATTCAGTGGTTTTGGAAAGTCTCTCCCGCAACAGGTCTGGACAAACCAAGATTGTCGTTCCGGTTCTCGCCCGCATCGCCAACTTTGATGATCTTGATCCATTGGCTGCAGAACCGGATGTCGATGTACAGTTTATTCAGCCGGGCGATGAGTGGCCGCATAATCCTGCCGCCGTCATCATTCCGGGCTCAAAATCCACTCTTGGTGACATGCAACGTTTTGCGGAGCTTGGTTGGGACAAGGAAATTCAGCGCGTTGCCAATTCCGGTGCGATGATTGTTGGCCTTTGTGGAGGCTATCAGATGCTTGGCAAATACATTGCCGATCCTCACGGTATTGAAGGGCACGCTGCTACAATTGAAGGCTTGGGCTTGTTGGATATCTCGACGGTGATGCAGCCGGTAAAAACGGTGCGGAATACGCGCGCGACAAGCGTTGATGGCAATCATCCACTGACTGGCTATGAAATTCATTTAGGGCAGACAAGCGGATCAGACTGTGACCGGCCAGTGATCAAAGTGGACGACAGGTTTGATGGTGCATCATCGGTGGATGGACGGGTTTTTGGCACCTATCTGCATGGGCTTTTTGAGAGCGGTGCTTACCGCCAGGCGTTTTTGAAGCGTTTGGGCGTCTTGAGCACCGGTGTTGATCATCAGCAAAATATTGAACAAGCACTGGATGAACTCGCCGCGGCCATGGAGCAGGTGCTCGATATTGATGCTATGCTTGATGCCGCATCGCACCATGGCAACAGGAAGGGGGCTGCTTGAAATGGCTCGCTTATTGACATCCGGTACAGTTCTGGTTCTTGGCGGCGCCCGCTCCGGAAAGTCAGCATTTGCTGAAAAGTTGGTTTTGGAAAGTGGTCTACAGCCACTCTATGTGGCGACGGCTCAAGTTTGGGACGATGAAATGCGCACGCGGGTGGAAGCGCATCGCAAGAGGCGTCAAACACAGTGGCAAACAATGGAAGAGCCTCTTGAGCTTCCGAAACTCTTGAAGCGAGAAGCCCGGCAGGGGCGCGCTATTCTGGTCGATTGCCTGACGCTGTGGGTCACTAATCTGATGTTGGCTGAGGCAAACATTTCAGATCGGTTTGCGTCATTATGCGCCGCCTTGCACGGGTGCGAAGGGCTCGTCGTTCTTGTATCCAATGAGGTGGGTCAAGGCATTGTGCCCGATAACAAGATGGCACGCGACTTTCGCGATCATGCAGGTCGGTTGCACCAGGATGTGGCGGCGCTTGCCGACCAAGTGCATTTTATTGCGGCGGGACTTCCGCTGACACTGAAGGGTTAAAAGAAACCATGCTGACGACAGCGAAAATTCCGGCAACCGTGATCACGGGCTTTCTTGGTGCTGGGAAAACCACAATGATCCGCAACATGCTGCAAAATGTTGAAGGCCGAAAGATTGCGTTGATCATCAATGAGTTTGGTGACTTGGGCGTTGATGGTGATGTGCTGAAAGGCTGCGGTATCGAAACCTGCAGCGAAGATGATATTGTTGAGCTAACCAATGGCTGTATCTGCTGCACGGTTGCCGATGACTTCATTCCGACCATGACGGCGCTTTTAGAACGCGATGATGGGCCGGATCATATTGTCATCGAAACGTCCGGCCTGGCCTTGCCGCAGCCGCTGGTCGCCGCGTTTAACTGGCCAGAGATTAAAACACAGGTAACGGTTGATGGCGTTGTAACTGTTATCGACGCTGCTGCGGTTTCGGAAGGTCGTTTGGCCCATGATCATAATGCGCTTGATGCGCAGCGCAAAGCTGATGAAGAGCTGGATCATGAGAGCCCGCTGGAAGAGCTATTTGAAGATCAGATCCGGGCCGCTGACATGATTGTTTTGAACAAAGCGGATTTGGTTGATTCTGATACCCTCACCTCGGTGAAAAATCAGGTGGGCGGTGAAGTTGACCGGCCTTTGAAAATTGTTTCTGCGAGCCATGGTCAGTTGCCGATTGATGTATTGCTGGGGCTAGATTCGGCCACCGAAGATCAGATCGCCCAGCGTAAATCGCACCACGAACTGCATCATGAGCATCATCACGCGCATGATGGTGACCACGATCACCACCATCATGATCATGATGATTTTGAGAGCTTCGTGGTGCAGGCGGGCTCGGTGGCAAGCGCCGATGCTTTTGTTGCCAAGTTGGCCATGATTATCGCCGAGCACGATGTGCTGCGTTGCAAAGGCTTTGTTGACGTGCCGGGCAAACCCATGCGGTTGGTGGTTCAAGCCGTTGGCGGTCGGATCGACACTTATTTTGATCGTCCCTGGCAGCCGGGCGAAATTCGCGAAACACGGCTTGTCGTTATCGGTCTGCACGGCCTGCAACAAGCGGTCATCGAAGAAGCGGTGAAAGCGGCGGTTTCATAGTTTGCATCTGCTTCTAGCGCAGCAAGGATCTATCAGCGACGGTGATGGCGAAGCCATCGACTTAGGCCAGTCGCCCGGCGACATATGTTTTTTGAGCGCCGCAGATACAGAGCTTTCGCTGTTGGCAGGTGCGCGGGGCTCTGTTGTCTCGCTTCGTCTTGCAAACATGATGCATTTAAAACACCCCATGTCCATCGACACGTGGGTGGAACGGACAGGACGCCATGCCAAGATCATTGTCGCTCGCCTGCTTGGAGGCCTATCCTACTGGCAATATTTGGCCGAAGCGCTGCGCGAATGCGCCGATGCGCATGGGTGCGCGCTCGCGCTTTTGCCCGGCGACGACAAGCCCGATGATGCACTTTTAAGCTATTCGACCGTGGACGCTGAAAGTTGGATTGCGCTTTGGGCTCTGCTCCGCGAGGGCGGTGCCGAAAATGCGCGCGGTTTCATTGACGGCTGTCTCGAGGTTGCTGAGGGACGTTCGGTCACGGCTATTGCGCGACCATTGCTCAAGGCGGGCGCGATCGTGCGCGATATTGATTTGCCAACTGACGCCCCGGTGGTTGCTATTGTCTTTTATCGCGCTCTCATGCAGTCGGGACAGATGGCGCCGATTGATGCGTTGGCGGAGGCACTCATTGAACGCAGTATCCGGCCGTTACCGATCTATGTCTCAAGTTTGAAAGACACGATTAGCCAGGCGACTGTTCAAAAACTGTTTGCAGACGCCCAACCTGCCACTGTGGTCAATTTGACGGGGTTCGCTGTTTCCGCGCCGGGCGCTGGGCACACTCCGACAGTGCTGGAGGAAAGCGGCGCTGTTGTGTTGCAAGCGGTGCTAGCATCAACTGGTGAAGAAGCCTGGCGCGAAAGCGCGCAAGGACTGGGCGCGCGGGATTTGGCGATGAGCGTTGCATTGCCGGAGATCGATGGGCGCGTACTGGCGGGTGCGGCTTCTTTTAAGTCCGGCGATCATTTTGACGAGGCAACTGAATGTACCATCGCCGCGCACCAACCGCTTGTCGATAGGGTAGAGGCGGTCGCAGATCGCGCCGCGGGGTGGGTGCGTTTGCGATCCAAGGTCAATAAGGAGAAGTGCGTGGCGCTCGTCCTTGCCAACTATCCCAACAAGGATGGCCGGTTGGCCAATGGCGTTGGTTTGGATACGCCAGCGGGTGCGGTTCAGGTTCTGGCCGCACTTAAGACCCAAGGGTATGAAGTTGGATCGCCGCCAGCAGATGGCGATGCCCTGATCGACTATCTGAAGGCTGGCCCGACCAATGCGGCACGTTCTGGCCGAGAAGTTCGTGAAACGATTTCGCTTGAAGATTATTCGGCCTTTTTTGCCGGATTGCCTGAGAAGGTTCAGGCTCAGGTGACGGAACGCTGGGGGCAGCCAGAAGCCGACCCGTTCTTTGCTGACGGCATGTTTATGCTGCCGCTTTCCCGGATCGGGAATATGTTTGTCGGTATCCAGCCGGCGCGCGGCTACAATATCGATCCTAAAGAAACCTATCACTCACCGGATCTCGTACCTCCACATGGCTACATTGCTTTTTATGCCTATCTGCGCACGCGCTGCGACGCTGTTGTTCATATGGGAAAGCATGGCAATCTGGAGTGGCTGCCCGGTAAGGCACTTGCGTTGTCAGAAGCGTGTTACCCGGAAGCATTGTTGGGGCCGCTCCCCAATATTTATCCTTTTATCGTCAATGATCCGGGCGAGGGGACACAGGCCAAACGGCGGACATCTGCGGTCATCATCGATCATTTGACGCCACCTTTAACGCGTGCAGAGAGTTACGGGCCACTCAAATCACTCGAAGCGCTGGTCGATGAATATTACGAGGCGGCAGGGCACGATCCGCGACGGCTCAAGATTTTGCGCACGCGCATCCTCGACCTGGTACGGGATATTGGGTTGGATCATGATGCTGGCATTCATGAAAACGATGGCGCAGATGATGCGCTTGAGAAGCTTGATGCCTATCTCTGCGATCTCAAAGAGATGCAAATCCGTGACGGTTTGCACGTTTTTGGCGTTGCGCCGGAAGAGCGTTTGCTGACCGACCTGTTGGTGGCATTGGCGCGTGTGCCGAGCCGCGACGCCCAAAGCCTGCAGCGCGCTATTGCACACGATGTTTTGGCTATGGATGTTGCTGCTTTTGATCCGCTTGATGCCGAGATGGCCAAGGTCTGGGATGGGCACAAGCCGAAGGCGCTGCTGGATGTTTCAGACGACCCTTGGCGAACCCATGGCGATACGGTTGAACGCGTCGAATTGCTAGCTGCGCAACTGGTTGGTGGAGAAGTGGCATGCCATGACACTTGGCAAGGCGTACAAAAAGTTCTGAACCATGTGAACACGCGCTTGCGCAACAATGTCGTGGCTTGTGGGCCGCGTGAGATCGAGGGTGTGGTTACAGGCTTGGCAGGGCGGTTTGTGGAGCCGGGTTCATCGGGGGCGCCGACGCGGGGAAGACCGGATGTCCTACCCACCGGGCGAAATTTTTATTCGGTCGATAGTCGGGCCGTGCCAACCGAAACGGCCTGGGACTTAGGCTTTCGCTCAGCGCAAATTCTGGTCACACGCTATGTGCAGGATCATGGCGAATGGCCGACCTCCATGGCGCTGACCGCATGGGGAACATCCAACATGCGAACCGGTGGTGACGATATCGCTCAGGCTATGGCGCTGATTGGTGCCAAACCTGTCTGGGATGGCAATTCGCGGCGGGTGACCGGCTTTGAGGTCATCCCGACGGCCAAGCTTGGTCGTCCGCGCGTGGATGTTACACTTCGGATTTCCGGCTTTTTCCGTGATGCGTTTCCTGACCAGATTGCTTTGTTTGACAAGGCCGTGCGCGCTGTCGGGGCATTGGAGGAAGATGCCAGTGACAATCCAATCGCAGCGCGTATGACGCAGGAAACGGTGAAGCTGGGCGAGCAAGGTTTATCCGAAGAGGAAGCAAAATCACGTGCGGGCTTTCGCGTGTTTGGATCTAAGCCCGGCGCTTATGGCGCCGGGTTGCAAGCGCTCATTGATGAAGGTGGTTGGACCAATAAAAAAGACTTGGCCGAGGCTTTCCTTGTCTGGGGCTCTTATGCGTATGGCGCAAAAAACGCGGGCAATAACGCACGTGATGATTTTGAAGGGCGCCTTCAGACCGTAGAAGCGGTCATCCAGAATCAGGATAATCGTGAGCATGATCTTTTGGATTCTGACGATTATTATCAGTTCGAAGGTGGGATGACAGCGGCTGTGGAAAGAGCGCGGGGTTCAAAACCGGCAAACTATCACAATGATCATTCGCGTCCGGAACGTCCTGTCATCCGCACATTGGAAGATGAGATCGGTAGGGTTGTGCGCGCCCGAGTTGTCAATCCAAAATGGATAACCGGTGTCATGCGCCATGGTTACAAGGGCGCATTCGAGATGGCCGCGACGGTTGACTACATGTTTGCCTTTGCGGCGACGACCGGTGCCGTTCGCGATTATCATTTCGAAGCTGTCTATCAAGCCTATTTAATGGACACCGAAGTGCGTGGCTTCTTGGAAGAGAAAAATCCTGACGCCTTGCGGGAGATTGCTGCGCGCCTGAAAGATGCAATTGAACGCGGATTGTGGACACCCAAAAGCAATTCCGCGCAGTTTGATTTGGAGAGGATGAGCCAATGACTGATACGCCAGAAGACATTGCCAAACACAACGCGAAGATGGCCAAAAAGAAGGCCGCACGTGACAAGATCATGGCCACCAAGACTGACGAAAAAGGTTTGGTGATCGTCCACACAGGCAAAGGCAAGGGCAAGTCGACGGCGGCGTTTGGCATGATCTTCCGGCACATTGCACATGGACGAAAGTGTGCTGTTGTCCAGTTTATCAAAGGCGGCATGTCTACGGGTGAGCGCGATCTGATCCTCGATAAGTTCTCGGAGCAATGTGCATTTCATACGATGGGTGAGGGTTTCACCTGGGAAACCCAAGACAAGGAGCGCGACATTGAAATGGCGCAAGCGGCTTGGGCGACGGCCAAAGCGCTGATCCGCGATGAAGCCAATCACATGGTGCTGCTCGATGAAATCAACATCGCCATTCGCTACGACTATATTGCCATTGGCGAGGTTGTGTCATTTCTGCGCGCAGAAAAGCCCGAGATGACCCATGTTGTGCTGACGGGCAGAAACGCCAAAGAAGAGCTGATCGAGATTGCCGATCTCGTCACCGAAATGGAATTGGTAAAACATCCGTTCCGTTCCGGTGTGAAAGCGCAGATTGGCGTGGAATGGTAGTTTTTAGCCAACCCAAAGACGCAAGGCCAAAGCCAAACAGGTCACAACCAACAAGGGTTTGATGAGCCTCGCTCCATTTTTCATTGCCAGGCTGGAGCCCAATCTTGCGCCCGCAATTTGGGCCACTCCCATGATCAGGCCAACTTTCCATGCGACGGCACCCACCCAAGCAAACAGGACGAAACCACCGAGATTGGACGCAAAGTTCAACAGCTTGGTATGCGCCGTTGCCTTGAGAACGCCATAACCGGCCAACGTTACAAAACCGATCATGAAAAAAGAGCCGGTTCCCGGGCCAAAAAGCCCGTCATAAAAACCGATTAGAGGCACAAGCGTTAGCAGGAAAATCATGGGCGCCAGGCGCCCTGCTTTTTCGGTATCGTCCAAGCCGGGCTTGAACCAGAAGAACAGTGCAATTGCGACAAGAAGGAACGGCAGCACTGCTCTGAACCAGTCTGCAGGAACAATGGTTGCAACACCAGCCCCGATAATTGAGGCGCCACCTGCGATTAAGGCAGCGGGCCATTGCTTTTTGAGATCAACGTGGCCTTTGCGGCTGTAGTTCAGCGCAGCAGATGCTGTCCCGAAAAGACCCTGAAGTTTGTTGGTGCCAAGCGCTTCTACCGGCGTCAAACCGGCAAGGATGAGTGCTGGAACCGTGATCAAGCCGCCACCGCCAGCAATCGAGTCGATAAATCCAGCCAAAAAAGCTGCCATTGCGAGAATCACAATCAGCGATGTAGCGTCTTCAAGCATGACTTTCGTTTCACCACGAAGGTTTAATGGGCGCAATTGCCGTGCGGTACTATCTTGCTGGGAGGTGAAAAGGTGGCGGGGCTTTTGGATACAATCAAGTCAATGCTCGAGCGAGACAAAACGGTGCGGCTGGTCGCCAACGACCCGGCTTTGACGGCTGAGTTGCTTTTGCTGTTCCGCATGATTCTCGCCGACGGAGAAGTCCGTAGTGAAGAGCTTTTAACATTTAAAAGCATTTGTCGTTCAGCGTTTGGTCTCAATCCGGATGTAATGTCGGAAGTCTACAAATATCTGGAAGACTTCGGATACGAGATGACTGCCGAACAAACGGCGGATATTTTCAAGGAGCTGCCCGCTGATCGTAGGCGTGACTTGCTTGATCGAATGATCCAGATCGCTGAAAGCGACGACCGACTTGATGCGCGCGAACTGGCATTGCTGGGGAAAACAGCAGACATGCTGGGCTTTGATCTGAAAGGTGGCAGCGCCTGATCGATAAGCGCCAGCGTTTGGCGTTTGTGCGATTGACGACTCCTGTAACCATCCATAGACAGTTGCGACCGGCAGGGCTTTGCGAGAAAGGCAGGCCAGAGCGGTTCAGCATATCGCTGACCTTGAAGGAGGGGCGATTGCATGACTGCCGACACTAAACCGATTTCGTATCGGCCCTCCGGTCTATTATCTAAAACTCGGAGACCAAAATGAACCGCTTCCCGCTTACCATGCTCTTCATCTTAGCGACCATTTCCGGCGCGGCTGCCCATGGCGGTCATCTTGTTGCAAAAGGCGGTCATTCACATTGGATTGCAGTCGTGGCGGCTGTTTTGACGGTTGCAATCGCTGTCGGTGGTTCCGTTCTGCGTCTTAAGAAACGGAAAGCCCGCTGATGTTTGAGGGTGCACCGGAAGGCAAACGCTACGGCGTTATGATTTGCGGACATGGTAGCCGCAACAAAAACGCTGTTGACCAGTTCGCTTCTTTGGCCGAGCGGCTGCGCGAGCGTTTTCCCGATGTGCCAGTGGACTATGGGTATCTGGAGTTTGCCAATCCTGTCATCCATCAGGGTTTGGATGCGCTCAAAGCCCAAGGTGCAAACCACATTTTAGCCGTGCCGGGCATGCTGTTTGCGGCTGGCCACGCAAAGAATGACATACCCTCTGTTCTCAATGCCTATCAGGCGATGAATCCCGATATCACCGTGGACTATGGCCGTGAACTTGGCATTGATTTGCGCATGATCCGTGCAGCAGCAGCGCGTATTGAAGAGGGACTAAAGGCGCAAGGTTGGAAGGAGGGCGATAGCCTTCATGACACGATGCTCGTCGTTGTCGGTCGCGGTGCGTCGGACCCGGATGCAAATTCGAACGTTTCCAAGGTCATGCGCATGCTTTGGGAGGGTATGGGCTTTGGTTGGGGTGAAACGGCTTACTCAGGTGTGACATTTCCGCTTGTGAAACCCGCACTCGAGCATGTGTCCAAACTTGGCTACAAGCGAATTGTCGTTTTCCCGTATTTCCTTTTTACCGGCGTGCTGGTGAAGCGGATTTTTTCACAAACTGACGAAGTTGCAGAGCTGCACTCCGATATTGAGTTTGTAAAAGCTGGCTATCTGAATGACCATGAGTTGGTTATTGACACAATGGTTGAGCGGGTGCGTGAAATTCTGGAAGGTTCAAACAATATGAACTGCCAGATGTGTAAGTACCGGGAACAAGTGCTCGGCTTTGAAGCTGAGGTTGGCCTAGCACAGGAAAGCCATCACCATCACGTCGAAGGGGTTGGTGGAGCGCCGGAAAACTGTCCGTGCAATGGCGACTGCGATGCTTCATGTCGTGATGAGGAATTTTGTAAGAAGCATGGGCTGGTTTGGACGCCGGTTCACTCGCATGAGCACACGCATGAGCACACGCACGACCATCCCCATGATCATGGTCACCATCATCACCATCCCTATCCGCAGGCTGATCACCCGCTGGGCCCCAAAACGCTTCAAAAAGGCTAGCCATTGGGCGCGCTTTTCGACAGCTATATGATCGTTGATTGGTCCGCTGCGAACGCACCGACAAGAGGCCGAGATTCCATTTGGATCGCCTTGTGTGACGGAACTCATTTGCAGTGGGTCAAAAACCTTCCCACCCGTGTGCAGGCGATGGCGCTTATTGAACAGATCTGCCGCGATGTATTGGCCCAAGGCAAAAGGCTGTTTGCCGGTTTCGACTTTGCGTTCGGTTATCCACTCGGAAGCGCCAAAAAGTTGGCGTCTGCTCCGGGATGGGAAGCCGTCTGGTCGATGTTAGCCGGTCGGATTAGTGATGATGAGCACAACCGTAACAATTCTTATGATCTTGCTGCTGCTCTAAACCGCGAATCCTTTGCAGGCGCTGATGAAGGCCCGTTCTGGGGGCATCCCCATCAACATGTGGGCCGATATAAGGGCCTGAAGGCGACAAAACCTAGCGCGTTTCCAGTTCGCGAGTTTCGGCACGCTGAGCGCGTAGCTCGGGGTGCCAAGTCGCTATGGCAACTTGCCTATAATGGCACTGTTGGACGGCAAGCGATGGTGGGCATGGCCTATTTGGAGAAGCTACGGACCACGTTTGCCGGGAAGGCTGCCGTTTGGCCGTTTCAAACGTGCTTTGCGGACGATTTGTCCAAACCGATTTGCATTGCCGAGGTCTACCCATCGCTATTTCCGGTTTCTGAGGAACCGGGAGAAGTGCGCGATGCTGCGCAAGTACGCACGCTGGCCGCTCATTTTGCTGAGTTGGATGAGACCGGTGATTTTCGCGCTCTGTTATCGCGACCGACGATGATGGACGATGAGATCGCCGAGGCAGTCTTGAGCGAAGAGGGTTGGATTGTCGGCGCTGGGCAGGTCGCATGATGGATTACGTTCGCGACCCTGCTGACATCTATGCCCAATCCTTCGCGACGATTGAACGGGAAGTAGACTTGTCGGTCTATTCGCACTCCATGGCCCGGGTGGTGACCCGCCTTGTTCATGCTTGCGGGATGACAGATATTGTCGACGATATCGCAGCTAGCGACGGCGCTGCGGAGGCTGGTTTAATTGCCTTGAAGCAGGGTTCTACCATCTATTGCGATGTTGAAATGGTGCGCGCCGGCATCATTGCGAAAGCCTTGCCAGATATTTGCACACTTTCATGCACGCTGAACGATCCGCGTGCTGCGTCGCTTGGCAAATCCAATGAGACAACGCGCAGTGCTGCCGCTGTAGATCTTTGGGATCACCTCGACGGTTCCATCTGTGTCATTGGTAATGCGCCGACGGCACTGTTCAGGTTGTTGGAACGGATCGATGAAGGGGCAGGCGTACCTGCGCTAATCGTCGGTATCCCCGTTGGCTTTGTTGGTGCTGTCGAGAGCAAGCGGGCTTTGGCTGATAATCCGCGTGGAAGCCGTTTCATCACGGTGCACGGGCGCCGTGGCGGCAGCGCGATGGCATCTTCCGTGGTCAATGCTTTGGCGGGGCAGCTTAAATGAGCACGCCTTGGTTGCACATTATCGGTATTGGCGAAGACGGGTTGGTTGGCCTGTCACCAAAAGCGCGCGCGCTAGTCGAAAAAGCGGAAGTGATTATCGGCGGCGACCGGCACCATTCGCTTGCTGGGAATACGCAGGCGGAGCGCATTGCATGGCCGTCGCCGTTTGACGCCATGATTGAGGTGATGCGCGCGCAAAAGGGCAAACGCGTTGTCGTGCTCGTAACGGGTGACCCGCTTTGGTATTCGGTCGGCGCGCGTATCCTAAAGTCTATCAACTTTGACGAGATCGAATTTCACCCCCAGCTTTCTGCCTTCCAGTGGGCTTCTGCGCGCATGGGCTGGTCACTTGCTGATGTTGAAACGCTGACGGTTCATGGTCGGGCCACCGAGCAAGTCGTACCGTGGTTTTACCCTGGCGCACGGCTGTTGGTTTTGACCAAGGATCGATCGTCATTGACCGATGTTGCAAGCTTGCTTGTGGCTCGCGGTTATGGTGGATCACGTTTGACCGTGCTGGCGGCCCTTGGCGGGCCTGACGAACAACGCATCGAGATGACTGCCAGTCACGCGCATGATGGCGTGCCGGACTTCCATACATTGGCCATTGAATGTGTGCCGTCTGAAAATGCACAGTTACTCCCTCGCACGGGCTTGCCGGATGAAGCATTTGTTCACGATGGCAAGATGACGAAGAGAACGGTTCGTGCATTGGCGCTTGCCAAGCTGGTGCCGCTTAGAGGCCAATTGCTTTGGGATATCGGCTGTGGCTGCGGCTCCATCGCTGTCGAATGGATGCGTGGTGCACCGGAAGCTTTGGCTATCGGGTTTGAACCGAAAGCGGATCGCCGTGCCATGGCTACCGAAAATGCAAAGCAACTTGGGACACCGAAACTTCAGCTGGTCGACGGGTTGGCCCCTGCCTGTTTGGTAGGTCAGCCTGCACCGGATGCTGTCTTTATCGGAGGGGGACTTGAAGAAGCGACAATTGATGTTGCCATGGGTGCGCTCAAGCCGTTTGGGCGGCTGGTTGCCCACGCCGTGACGCTTGAAAGTGAAGCTGTATTGCTGGCGGCTTTTGAAAAGCATGGCGGCGAGTTGCAGCGCATCTCCGTTGAAACTGCCGCGCCTGTTGGACCGTTCCATGGCTGGAAACCGTCCATGACCGTTACGCAATGGTTTTGGGAAAAGTGGTCATGACTGCGCTCGGCACACTATATGGCGTCGGAGTTGGTCCCGGCGCTCCGGATCTCATCACGCTGCGGGCCTTTCGTTTGATCACCGGCGCGCCAGTTATCGCATATCCCGCGCCCGACACGGGCGAGAGCTTTGCGCGCTCTATCGTTGCCGACATGCTGCATCCGGGAAAGGTCGAAATTCCGATTGTCATCCCGATGCGGACAACGCGTTATCCGGCGGCTGAAGTCTATGATCAGGCTGCAGATGATATTGCGGCGCATTTGCTGGACGGTCGTAATGTTGTTCTTCTTTGTGAAGGCGATCCGTTCTTCTATGGCTCCTATATGTATGTGCACGATCGCTTGTCGGCGCGCTTTACCTGCGAAGTCGTGCCGGGTGTTACGTCACCGCTTGCCAGCGCTGCGGTGTTGGGCTTGCCACTTGTGTCACGCAATGACGTACTCACTGTTGTTCCTGCGCCTAACGAAGATGATACACTTCGCGCGCAGATCGCAGCTGCGGACGTTACTGTCATCATGAAGGTGGGGCGGCATGCAAAACGTATTGTGGCATTGCTTCACGACATGGCGTTGTTCGATCGCGCACATTATGCGGAGCGGGTGACAATTGATGGCGCTGAATTTACCTGTCCGCTGGCCGATCTTGGGGATCGTGAGGTGCCTTACTTTTCTATGATTATCGTGCAGCGTAAAACGCAAAGGGACGAGATTTGAACAAGCCTTATCCGGCCATCGTCATCCTGTCGCCGAGTGCACTTGTGATTGCCAAGAAAGTGCAAACCTGCATCGGTGGTGAAGTCCACGCTCTGCACTCGCGCGTTAATGGTAGCAATGGCCAGTTCGTATTTTTTGATGAAGCCAAAGCACACGTGCAGCAATTGTTTCAAAGTGGCGTTCCCATCATCGCTGTGATGGCGTCGGGCGCTGTTATCCGCCTGTTGGCTTCGGTTCTTGGCGACAAGCAAGAAGAGCCCCCAGTTGTCACCATCGCCGCTGATGGAAGCGCTGTTGTCCCGCTTCTCGGCGGCCATCATGGAGGCAATGATCTGGCGCGCAAGCTTGCCGCTTGTTTGGATGTAGAAGCCGCCGTGACAACTGCGGGTGACGTGCGTTTTGGCGTCGCTCTGGACGCACCACCGGAGGGTTACACTCTAGCCAATCCGCAAGATGCAAAGTCATTCATGGCCGACTTGGTTGCGGGCGCTGATGTTAAGCTGGTTGGCGGAGCGGACTGGCTCGAACAGCCCGAACTGCCGATCAAGGTTGATGCGTCTCACACTATCGAAGTTACCGAGACTCTCACCTCCTACGGGCCCAAAAAGCTGGTCTATCACCCCAAGAGCCTTGCTCTTGGCATTGGTTGCGAAAGAGGAGCTTCCTTTACGGAAGTTCAGACTTTGATTCAACAAGTTCTAGCGGAAAATAACCTTTCAAAAGAGTCAGTTGGCTGTGTGTGTTCAATTGACCTAAAGGCAGATGAAGTCGCTATCAATCAAGCTGCAGCATGGCTTGCGGTACCCTTGCGGTTATTCGATGCTGCAACGCTTGAGCGTGAAACACCGCGCCTCGCAACACCCTCTGATATCGTGTTTCAAGAGGTTGGCTGTCACGGGGTCGCGGAGGGAGCTGCACTGGCCGCAGCAGGTAGCGATAGCCAATTGATCGTTGCTAAACGCAAGTCTGAGCGCGCCACGGTCGCGGTTGCGCGTGCGTCATCGCCGTTCGTTCAAGCCAGGCTCCCCGGTCGTTCGCGTGGGACGCTTTATGTTGTAGGTATCGGACCAGGAAGCGCCAATTGGCGGTCGCCTGAAGTGACGCGAATGATCGGTGAAGCAACTGATCTCGTTGGTTACTCGCTATACCTCGATCTGGTAGGCGAATTGATTGGCGGAAAGGTACGACACGACTTTGATCTGGGTAAAGAAGAAGACCGCGTTCGCCATGCCATGGAGCTTGCGGGCCTGGGCAGAACGGTTGCATTGGTCTGTTCTGGTGACGCCGGTATCTATGCCATGGCGACACTGGTTTATGAACTGATTGCCAAGGATGGCGTTAGCGATGCAGCCAAGCGAATTGGGGTGGTCAATGCGCCTGGTATCTCCGCGCTGCAGGGCGCGGCAGCGCGCGCAGGCGCTCCGCTGGGTCACGACTTTTGCACGATCTCGCTGTCAGATTTACTGACACCGTGGGCGGATATCCAGCGCCGTGTGCGTGCGGCTGGAGATGGTGATTTTGTGATCGCTTTTTATAACCCCGTCTCCAAAAAGCGACGTACGCAATTAGCGTGGGCGCGCGATGAATTGTTGAATCATCGCCCCTTCGATACGCCCGTTATTCTAGCGACGAACCTGGGACGTGATGGCGAGACGGTTCGTGTTGTGCCGCTGGGCGAGCTGCAAGTGGATGACGTTGATATGCTCACAGTCGTCATTGTTGGCTCATCAGATAGCCGGACCGTGAAAACCGGTGATGGACGGGAGTGGGTGTACACGCCGCGGGGGTACAGCGGCAAACAAGGGACAAAAATGCAATGAGTGTTCATTTTATCGGAGCGGGCCCTGGCGCACCCGATCTCATTACCGTGCGCGGATTGCGGCTCATCGAGAGCTGCCCTGTCTGTCTCTACGCCGGTTCCTTGGTGCCTGAAGAGATTGTGCGTGCTGCACCGGCCGACGCGCTGGTAATGGATACGGCGCCTATGCACCTTGATCAGATCATGGATGTGATTGAGCAGGCGCACAGTGAGGGCAAAGATGTTGCACGCGTTCACTCCGGAGACCCCTCCATTTACGGGGCCGTCGCGGAGCAAATGCGCCGTTTGGATGCAGCTGGTATTGAGTATGATGTGACGCCGGGTGTGCCCGCCTTTGCGGCAGCGGCCGCTCAGCTAAAGACTGAACTGACATTGCCGGAAATCGCTCAGACTGTCATCGCAACCCGCACCGGCATGAAGGCCTCTTCCATGCCCGATGGTGAGCAGTTGGAGATATTGGGTCAATCCAAGGCGACCCTTGCCATCCATTTGTCGATTCGCAATCTGGACTACATCTTCAACGCGCTAGAACCTTATTACGGCGCTGACTGTCCGGTTGTGATTGCCTACCGCGCAACATGGCCGGACGAACTGTATATCCGCACGACACTTGCTGAAATGAAACAGGAAGTCCGCAAGGCCAAGATTACTCGAACGGCCCTGGTGCTCGTCGGCAAAGTCTTTGGTGAGGTCTCGTTTCGGGACAGTGACCTTTACAATTCGGACTTCAGCCATGTGCTACGCAATGCCGGTAAGAAGGCTCAGCGCGCTTAGCTTCAAGCTGTTTATTGTTTCAAGGCAACATAAATCGTGAAAAGCCGTGTTCCGGCCATGATTTGGGTGGAGTGATGCCCGATGTTCAATCGGAGACACTGGAATGAAACGCATTCTTTTCGCGACACTTTTGGCATCTGCTGTATCGCCAACGGCGCTGGCAGCCACATTTGAACCCGACAGCAAGATCGACGCGGTCACTGTTTACCCGTCCGGCGCGCAGGTGACCCGCATCTCGACTTTGGATATTTCTGCTGGCGAACACATAATCATCATCGATGATCTGCCCGCGCGGATTGATCCGGCAAGCGTGCGTGTCACAGGGATCGCAAATGGGTCAATGGCTATTGGCGGTGTCGATGTCCGTTTTGATGTTCTGGAAAGCGGTGGGACCGACGAAGATCGTAAACGCGTTGAAACACGCTTGGAAGAACTCGATGATCTTGTCCGTTCATTGCAGCAGCAGCAGGCCGATATTCAAGTGCGACGCGAGCTACTACAGTCCTTGGTCCGATCTTCATCTCCTGCTGGACCTGAAGCTGTGTTTTCTGCCATTTCGCTTTCGGAGACGCTTTCTATTGTTGCCGACGAGATGTCCTCACTGAACAAGCAAGCGACAGAAACGCGTGCGCTGCAGCGGGAAACGCAAAAAGAGATTTCGAGATTGCGCACGGAGCTATCCCTCCTTGCGCCCAAGCGCCAACAACGCACAATCGTTGAAATTGCCGTTTCTGCAGCTTCTGACATGTCGGCGGATTTCGATATCAAGTATAATGTTCGCGATGCCGCTTGGCGCGCAATTTACGATGCCAATTTATCGCTCGAAGATGGTGTTGAAGACATTGAAATCGGGATCAAGCGTCGTGCTCTGGTTCAACAGGCAACGCAAGAAAGCTGGGATGATGTCGAGTTGATCTTGTCAACTGCGCGTCCGACCGCGGCGACAAACGCGCCTGAACTTTATGCAAATGTCTTGAACCTCAGGCAGCCAATTGCCGTTCAAGCTGAACGGGCGTCCAGGCAACGCCAGACGAGTTCAGACGCTGAATTCATGATGATGGACGCCTCACCAAGTGCGGGAGCAAGTGCGCAAGCCGCGCCAGAGCTGGAGGCGGTTGCTGAAAAAGTTGCCGCTATGAACACGGGCGGGTTCAACGCCAGCTTTAAAATCGCGGATCGTGTCACGGTCGCTAACACACGCGAAGCAAAGTCGGTGCTTTTGGGTGTCGACTCATGGTCTGTAGATGTCAGTGCTCTGAGCGTTCCGCGCATTGATCCGACCGCCTATTTGATGGCTGAGTTCGAGTTGGCCGGTGAAGCCACCTATCTGCCGGGTGAAGTGCTTCTAAACCGGGACGGCACCTATATTGGTCGCGGACAAATGCCACTGCTCGCGCCGGGTGAAACGCATCAGCTGGGCTTTGGTAACGATGATTTTGTGAACGTTGAACGCATTGAGCGTGACCGTAAAACGGGCGAAACCGGTATCCTGGTTTCGTCAAACGTCGAACGCCGGATCGCTGAAATCAACATTATCAACAATCATGATTTTGCGATGCCGGTACGCATTGTTGACCGTATGCCGGTTAGCGATCACGAGAATATTGAAGTCGAAGCGCTTCGCGACAACACGTTAGCATCTGAAACCGATGTCGATGGTCAACGCGGCGTGATTGCATTTGACTATGATCTGGCAGCTGGGGGCGAAGAGCAGATAAAAATCGGCTACGAAATTACGTGGCCGCGCGAAATGCTCATCAGCCAAATTCAATAGTGTAAAAAGCACCGGGCCGCGATTACGCGGGCCGAGCCTATTCTTATAGCAGCTCAGACGGTTACTCTACCGCGCTGGTAGTGCGCCACCAGTAACATGAAGCCCAAGAGAACCAGAGCTGGTACCGTTTGGCCGATCGGTGTGTAAGCGACATGAAAATAGACTGCGCCGACCATAATAATGGCGAGCCCAAGTGCTGCCAAAAGACGCGTGCGAGCAAATAACAGACCGATAGCGCCCGCAACTTCTGCACCGCCAATGAAGTATCCGAACCAACCCGGTAGGCCCAGCAAAGCGACAGACTGGTGTAACTCAGGCGTGCCCATGAGTTTGAAAATGCCAGCTGCGCCGAATGCCAACGCGCTCAAGATGATTGCGCACCAGATTCCGTATCGTTTGATAAGTTCCATAAGATTTGCCTTTCTCAGAAGCACCGAAATTGACCACACGACGCGTCAATGCAATCTGCAAAAATGGTGACTAATCGTTCACAAATGCGGAACAGTGGGGTGTTGGACGATGATAATCGGAATACCGAGGCGCCTCGCCGCGGCGATCTTGGCATAGGCGCCTTTGCCGCCCGAGTTTCGGCACACAATGTGGGTTATGTGCTGATCCTTCAAAAGCCGTGCCTCTTCATCCACGTCGATAGAGGGGCGACCTACAATCCAAGCATCGACCATGTTTTCCTGTTCTGAGGTGGGGCCATCAACGGTGCGAGCTACCAGTGTTGCATGTGTTAGCCCTTGGAAAGCGCCTAAGTGTTGAGCGCCGATTGCCAACAGGACAATCGCATTTGCTGGAATTTGCTGACGTGCTTCCTGTAGGCTTTTAACTTCAATCCAAATGTCACTCGGTTGCCTCTTCCAAGGTTGCCGCGTTCTCACATCGAGTGCTATTCCGGCTTGACGGCAGGCTTCCACGGCGTTGGCGCTAATCTGCTTAGCGAAGGGATGGGTCGCATCGATAACTTCGCTGATACCCTCTGCAACGAGGAACCTGGTCAAGCCTTCTACCCCGCCAAAGCCTCCAATACGAACTTGACCGGCGACCGGTTTTGGTTCCTTTGTACGCCCTGCCAAAGAGCTGATTACAGCTTCATTGCCGTGGATGGCAACGAGGTCGCTTGCCAACTGAGACGCCTCTTTGGTGCCGCCGAGGATGAGTATTTTCTCAGCCATTGTTAGGAAGACTTTGCCAGAATTTGTCCGGTGCGGTCGACTACCAGTATGTCGACCGCAGTGTTTTGTTCCCTAACAACTTCATGCGCCACTTCAGCAGCTTTGTTCGCCGTTTCAATTGCCAGGTTAATCTGATTTTCCTCTGCTATTTCAAGCGCTTCCTTGGCCGTATTCGCGTTTTGAATCGATAAGCTCGCCTGTTGATTCAAGCCCGATTTACGCGCGACAGATGCAAGAAAGGCCATGTCGACCTGACTGCGTGACGAGTGCAAATCCAGATGGCCTTGCGCCAGCTTGGTTAGTTTAGCAAAGCCTCCTGCGATGGTGAGTTTTGGGATCGGGTGAGCACGCAAGTACTTTAAAAGCCCGCCGGCAAAGTCCCCCATATCAATGAGCGAAATTTCTGGCGGTTGGAACTCGCGGATGATTGCAGCTTCTGAGGTTGAGCCGGTTGCGGCGTAGACTTCTTTCAGACCCGCAGCGCGTGCAACGTCCACACCCCGATGGATGGAATGGATCCAGGCTGCGCAAGAAAACGGGTGGACTACACCAGTGGTCCCAAGGATTGATATCCCACCGACAATACCAAGTCTCGGATTCCACGTTTTTTGTGCCAGTGCCTCGCCGCCCGGCACAGAGATTGTGATTTCGAAGTTCGGCGCGATATTGTGTTGCGCGGCCAGCTCCTCAGCAATCTGAGTGATCATTTGTCGTGGCACGGGATTGATCGCGGGTTCGCCAGGTTCAATAGGCAGCCCTTTCTTTGTGACCATGCCAACACCTTCACCTGCGTTGAAAAAGATACCGGTGCCCGGGCCTGCATGCCTGACACGCGCGACTATCATCGCCCCATGGGTGACATCGGGATCGTCGCCTGCGTCCTTGATGATGCCCGCCTCAGCAAAGTCTTCGCTTCGGTTTTCATGTGCCAGCACGAAGCTTGGTGTTTCACCCTTTGGCAGGGTGATGGAAACCGGATCTTGAAAGTCATCGCCGAGTAGTGCGGTAAGAGCGGCTTTTGTGGCAGCGGTTGCGCAGGCACCGGTTGTCCATCCTCGACGAAGTGGTTTATCCGGCTTTCGCAATCCGGCATCATCTTCGTCGGAATCAGGAGGTGTCGGTTGCGTCATCATTGCCTTATAGTCGAGCGTTCAAAGGATCGGAAGAAGTCAAAATAGTGAGCGGGACGCCGAAAATATTTGCGGCCGAGGATGCCATGCCCGAGTTTTTGCCGGGCCATGTTTGGTTGGTTGGAGCGGGGCCGGGCGATCCCGGCCTGTTAACGCTCAATGCTGTTCATGCGCTTCAGCATGCGGATGTCATCGTTTATGATGCATTGGTTGATGAGGCGTGTCTTTCTTTTGCAGCATCCAGCGCCGTGCTTGAATATGCGGGAAAAAGAGGCGGCAAACCATCACCGAAACAACGTGATATTTCGCTACGCCTTGTTGATTTGGCGCGCGAAGGGAAAAAAGTTCTTCGGCTGAAAGGCGGCGATCCATTTGTCTTTGGACGGGGTGCGGAAGAAGCTTTGACCTTGGCTGCTCATGATATCCCATTCCGGATTGTGCCAGGTGTGACGGCGGGCATCGGTGGATTGGCTTATGCTGGTATTCCGGCAACACACCGCGATACAAATCACTGTGTAACATTTCTGACCGGACACGATGCCGGCGGACTCGTGCCCAGCGCTGTTGATTGGGAGAGTGTTGCGAAAGGCTCGCCGGTGCTGGTCATGTATATGGCCGTAAAGCATATTGCGCCGATTGCTGAAAAGCTCTTGGCGGCTGGGCGGCTTTCGCATGAACCGCTTGCCTTTGTTAGCCGCGCCGCAACACCGACTCAGCAAGTGATTCAAAGCACGCTCGGTTCGGCTGCCGCCGATGCTGAAAAGCACGATGTCAAAGCGCCGGCGATCGTCGTACTTGGTGATGTCGTGACTTTACGCGAGGGGTTGGATTGGTGGGGTGCGCTGACTGAAGGGAAGTCGCTCAATCCTGACCCGTTGGGCAGTCGTTTGAAGGACGAGGCCGTTTGAGATGAACGGTTTTATGATTGCGGCGCCGCATTCCGGTAGCGGCAAAACGGTGATGACGCTTGGCATTTTGCGTGCGCTCAAAAATCGCGGTGTAATGGTTGCATCTGCCAAGGCTGGTCCTGACTATATTGATCCTGCTTTTCATGCCGCGGCAACCGGCGAGCCTTGTGTCAATCTTGATCCGTGGGCCATGCGTGAAGCGCTGATCCTTCAGTTGGCTGCCTCTCGAAGCCACCAGAAAGCATTGGTCGTAGAAGCAATGATGGGTCTCTTTGATGGTGCTATCGATGATAGTGGTAGCGCTGCCGATCTTGCTTCGCTGTTGGGCCTTCCGATTATTTTGGTAATCGATGCATCGCGCATGGGTCAGTCAGTTGCTGCAATTGTTGCGGGGTTTCAGAACCATCGGTCGGATATTGCGATCACTGGCCTTATTCTCAACCGTGTTGGCAGCGAGCGTCATCGCGCCATGTTGCAACGAGCGCTCGCGCCGATTGACATTCCAGTCATTGGCTTTGTGCCTAGCGATACGCGTTTGTCAGTGCCCAGTCGGCATTTGGGTTTGGTGCAAGCTGGAGAGAATGACGCACTTGAATCGTTTATCGAGGACGCTGCCCAACTTGTTGAACGGCATTGCAGTTTGGACACGCTTTTAGCCTTGCAGATGCCGACGCCCAATTCGGCAAATGCCTCTGGCTTGCCGCCTTTGGGCAAGAAAATCGCAATCGCAAACGATCAGGCTTTCAGTTTTGTCTATCCGCATTTGTTGGAAGGGTGGCGGCAACAAGGCGCGTCATTGAGTTTTTTTTCGCCGCTTGCAGACGAGGCACCATTAGCGGGTTCTGATGCGATCTTCTTGCCAGGGGGATACCCTGAATTGCATGCCGGTCGGCTGGCGTCCGCCCACAACTTTCGAGCTGAAATGCAGATCGCAAAGAAAAAAGGTGCCCTCATCTACGGGGAGTGCGGCGGCTACATGGTGCTCGGTGATGCGATCATCGATGAGCATGGTACCGAGCACCCTATGCTAGGGTTGTTGCCAGTGACCACGAGCTTTGCACAGCGCAAACGGAACCTTGGTTACCGCAAGCTGACCTTATCCGCTGTTCCGGGTTGGTCGTTCGATCTGCGAGCTCACGAGTTTCACTACACATCAGTTTCAAAGGCAGATGATACCCGTTCTTTGTTCCATGCCAGTGATGCTGGTGACAACGAGATTGGCCCGGTGGGCCAGTGTATTGATAACGTCATGGGCTCCTACATGCATGTGATAGACCGGCGGGTATGAGTGCCTTTATCCAACATGGCGGCGCATTGGATGCAGCGATTGCAGCGCACGGCGGTACCCTCGCTGATTGGCTCGATCTTTCCACCGGGATCAATCCACGTCCCTATCCAATACCTGCTTTGCCGGAACATGTTTGGCAGCGCTTGCCGCAAGAGGCAGATATGTTTGCATCCGTAAATGCTGCCAAATCCTACTACAGGGTTCCAGGTGGTGCCGAGCTAGTTGCCGGACCTGGTACACAGGCAATCATACAGTGGCTTCCCTACCTTTGGCCCGGGCGTAGCGCGGTCATCGCGGCGCCCACTTATGGTGAGTATGATCGGGTATTCCAGTTGGCTGGACATGGTGTGAGACACGTTGCCGACTTTGATGGAAGCAGTGTCCAGAATAGCGTTGTCTTTATTGGCAATCCCAACAATCCGGATGGACGAGTTTGGCAAAGGGAAGATTGTGAGACCTTGCTGGCGCGTGGCGCAGTGCTCGTCATTGATGAAGCGTTTGCGGACGTAGCCCCTGAAGTCTCGTTGATCGATCTGGCCGACCGGGAAAATGTTCTGGTTTTGAAGTCATTCGGCAAGTTTTTCGGGCTTGCAGGTGTGCGCTTGGGATTTGCCATCGGGCAAGGCGATTTGCCTGGTAGGCTTGATCAAATGCTGGGGCCGTGGTCGGTTCCAGGGCCTGCGCTCACCGTTGGCACACGGGCTATCAGTGATGTTGCCTGGATTGCTGACACCCGCCGATGGCTTGCAGGTCAGCGTGCACGCCTTGATGCGATGCTTGACGATATGGGATTTGAGCCTGTCGGGGCAACGGACCTTTTTATAACGGTATCGCATAAAAAAGCATCCGCGATTTACGAGTCACTGCTCAGCCAAAGAATCCTGGTGCGGCCCTTTGACTATGCGCCAACCTGGCTGCGTTTCGGTTTGCCTCAAACGCAATCTGCTCTGGAGCGTTTAAAGAAGTCTTTGGAGCGCGCAGTGCCGTGACATCGCACTTCATCATACTGCTTGTTGCGCTTTTGTTGGATAGGTTGGTCGGAGACCCTGATTGGCTGTGGCGGCGTTTGCCACATCCAGTGGTGTGGTTTGGCCAGTTAATCGGGTGGGGAGATAAATGGCTCAATGATGAGAAGTGTACCGATGAGCAAAAGCGACAACGCGGGGTTATGCTCATCATATGCCTTGTCCTTGGTTCTTTAATCGTCGGCTTGGGTCTACAAGTCATTTTCCAGTCGCTTGGACTTGTCGGACTGGCGGTTGAGGTACTTGTCGTTTCCGTTCTTCTGGCCCAAAAATCATTGCTTGATCATGTCCGGGCCGTCGCCAATGGTCTTGGTGCAGGTGGCCTTGAAGGTGGACGTCGGGCCGTGGCGATGATCGTCGGTCGCGACCCCAAAACACTTGATGAGGCTGGTGTGAGCCGCGCTGCAATTGAAAGCCTTGCCGAGAACTTTTCTGACGGTGTGGTTGCGCCTGCGCTTTGGTATGCGCTTCTGGGGTTGCCGGGATTGCTTGCTTACAAAATGATCAACACAGCCGATTCCATGATCGGCCATTTGTCGGATCGCTATCGGGCCTTTGGTTGGGCGGCAGCCAAGCTTGACGATCTGGTCAACTGGCCTGCAGCTCGCCTGTCTGCACTTTTGATCATCTTGACCAAACCGACCGACTTGCAAGAAAATTTTACGATCGTTCTGCGCGATGCTTCACTCCATCGCTCGCCCAATGCTGGTTGGCCAGAAGCTGCTATGGCGTCTGTCGCTGGATTGGCGCTGGCCGGACCACGTATCTATTCCGGCGATGTTGCCGATGAGCCGTTTATGAATGACGGTGCTCGAGAAGATGCTGGTTCAGTCGATATTGACCGCTGCATTTCCGTTGCTGACCGGGCTTTTTTCATCGGCGTTGCCTTGGCAGCGATCTTTGCGGTCATTGCTATCTAGCCAATATCTGTCATGCGGCTTTTGATGGATTTCTGAAGGTCAGGTGCTGCATCAACAAGCGCGCGCGCCGCTGCGGTTTCGGGGTGTTTCAGCACTTTTGATGAGGGGCCATGTTCGACAATCCTACCAGCATCCATTACCATGACTTCGTGGGTGATGGCCCGGGCAACGGTCAGATCGTGTGTGATGAACAGAAAAGCGATGCCGAGATGGTCGTTTAGCTCGGCAAATAGATCGAGGATCTGCGCACGTATTGACACGTCGAGCGCTGAAACCGGTTCGTCGGCAACGATCAGTTTGGGCCGCGTGATGATGGCTCGGGCGATGGCAAGGCGCTGCCTCTGTCCGCCAGAGAACTCATGCGGATAACGGTTAAGCGCGTCCTTAGTCATCCCGACTTCGCGTAGCGCCTCGAGTACCCGCTCCCGCCGCTCTGATTGGCTTGGCGCGTCTGGCAGCGTGTGAAGTGGTTCGGAAACGAGCCATTCCACAGTGCGGCGCGGATTGAACGATCCGTAGGGGTCTTGGAAGACCACTTGCATATCACGCCGCAGGCTTTCCATCTCATCGCCAGTCGCTTTGACTGTATCGACGTCGTTGAGCTTGATGCTGCCGGATGATGGTTGATCGAGCGCGAGTATCATCCGCGCAAGTGTCGATTTTCCGCATCCAGACCGTCCGACAAGCCCGATTGAGCGGCCTTCGGCAATGCAAAAGCTGACCTGATCAACGGCTCTGAACGGCGATGATTTTGAAAAAAGGCTGGTGCGCCGACCGGGATAGTCCTTGGACACCTGTTCAAGCTTGAGCAGGGGCTGGTCGTTCGCCGACGCGTCCCGATTATTCCAGTCGGGCACATGGGCAGAGGCCTCTGCCAACTGGCGTGTATAGGGATGCCGCTGGTGATGCAGTACGTCGGCTGCCGGCCCGTTTTCCTTAATGGAACCGTTGCGCAACACAGTCAGATCATCGGCCATATCTGCAACCACGCCGAGATCATGGCTGATGAGTATCAGGCCCATTCCGTCTTGTTCAACCAAAGAACGCAATAGGTCGAGGATTTGCTTCTGGAGGACGACGTCGAGCGCTGTTGTCGGTTCGTCGGCAATCAGGAGTTTTGGCTTTAGGGCACATGCGATGGCAATGACAACGCGCTGGCGCTGACCGCCGGACAATTCATGAGGATAGCGGTTCAGCGGAAACTGCCTTTCCGGCAGGCCGACCCTCTCCAATAGATGGCGTGCTCGGTCACCGGCTTCCTGTCGCGATGCGCCCTCGTGCCAACGAATGCCTTCTGCAACCTGTTCACCAATTGTCTTGACGGGGTTAAGCGCCGTCATCGGTTCTTGGAACACCATACCAATATCATCGCCCCGAAGCGCGCACATTTGTGTTTCGGTCAGTTCAAGCAAGTTGTTGTCTTGGAAAACTATTGTGCCGGACGGTTTTGCGCCGCTTGGCAGCAATTGCATGGTTGCAAGCGCGGTCATGGATTTGCCGGATCCACTTTCGCCGACAATTGCATGAACGCGGCCTGCATGTACGGTCAGATCAATGTCACGCAGGATCGGTTTGCTGCCAATGTCCAAGTTCAGCTTTTCGATTTTGAGAATGGCCGACGCTTCCATCAGCGATCTCTGCGTAGCTTGGGATCGAGAACATCGCGCAAGCCGTCACCCAATAAGTTGAGGCCCAGGACTGTTATGATAATCGCGACGCCGGGCGCGATGGCCATCTGCGGTGCCAATGACATCATGGTCTGTGCCTCGGAAAGCATGCGGCCCCAGGACGGGTTGGGCGGTTGCGCGCCTAACCCGACATAAGATAGGCCTGCTTCGGCCAGAATGCCGAGTGAGAACTGGATCGTCCCCTGTACCAGCAGCAGATTGGCAATGTTGGGCAGTATGTGTTCGCGGGTGATGCGCGCATCGCTCTTTCCTGATGCTCTGGCCGCCAGAATGAATTCGCGCGGCCAGATCGAAAGGGCGGCACCGCGCGCCACACGAGCAAAGACCGGGATGTTAAAAATACCAATCGCGATGATTGCATTGACGGCGCCGGGTCCAAAAATTGCTGTGATCATCACCGCCGATAAAAGCGCAGGGAATGCAAATATGATGTCGGAGCTGCGCATCAGGATTTCATCAACGATGCCCCGCTTGGCAGCAGCCCAACAGCCGATGGGCACCCCTATGATGATGCCGATGGCGACCGCCACCAACGCCACTGCAATCGAATTTCTCGCGCCTTCCATGATCATGGAAGCGATATCCCTGCCGAAATGATCTGTACCGAACCAGTGGGCGAAAGAAGGTGCTTTGAGCCGATCCGCAATCACGAGTTTGGTTACGTCATAAGGCGTCCACACAAAGGACATTAACGCGAGGGCTAGCACTGCCAGCGTTATGACTAATCCCACAAGGAATGAGCGGTTGCGCAATGCGCGTTTAATGATCTGCCCGATATCATCATGTTCGGTTGCGAGGAGGTCAGCATCGCTCATCGGGTACGTGACCTCAGCCGCGGGTCAGCCCAAGCGTAGGCGAGATCGACCAGAAAATTGACACTGATGACGGCAGCCACCAACAGCGTAACTACGCTTTGCACCACTATCAGATCGAGTTGCTGGATTGCTTGAAAGACGAGACGGCCAAGTCCAGGCAGATAAAACACATTCTCGATGATAATCGTGCCAGCGAGCAGGAAAGCAAATTGCAGGCCCATGATGGTGAGAACAGGAATTAGCGCGTTTCTCAAAGCATGGTGCCAGAGCACGCGCCGCGCAGGCAGACCTTTGGCGCGTGCGGTGCGGATATAGTCTTCGCGCATGGTTTCAAGCAATGCCGATCGGGTGATGCGCGATAAAATCGCCGCTTGCGGTAGGGCCAGTGCAACGGCCGGCAGGATAAGAGACTGAAGCGCAGGCAAAATGCCGTCATCCCAACCAGGAAAACCACCAGCTGGAACCCAGCGCAGCGCAATGGCGAAAATGTAAACCAAGAGCAGCGCGAACCAGAAATTCGGTATCGCGATGCCAAACTGTGTCACTGCCATCGTCGCTGTGTCGGTCGAAGTTCCGTGTCGGCTGGCGGTGAAAATACCGACAGGGATGGCAACGAGCGTTGAAAGCGTCAAAGCAATCAGTGCCAGCGGAAGTGAAACAATCACGCGCTCTGCAATCAATTCACGGACCGGTACGGAATAGGTGTAAGAACTGCCGAAATCGCCACGCGCCATGTCCGTCAGCCAAGTTGCATAACGTACATGGATGGGGTCATCCAGGTTCAGCTGTTGGCGCAGATTGTCGACGGCATCTTGCGTGGCGTTAATGCCAAGCATCAAACGGGCCGGATCACCTGGCACGATCTGAAGAACGGCAAAAACAATTAAGCTTGCCGCCAAGAGCGTGATCAGAACGGTGAGGAGACGGCGGGCGGCATAGGCGAGCATGGTTTCAAACTATGCCGTCCGACTTGAGCGTCAAAGCACGAATTTACTCTGTCCAGCGAACACCGGTGACATCATTGGCCTGGATCGGTGAGTTTTCCCACATGCCCTCAAGTTTGGCATCCCAAACGCCGTTTTTCGCAAGCTGAAAAAGGAAGCCATTGACGGCATCCTCGGTCAGGATTTCCTGCGCCGCGCGGAAAAGTTCATACCGGCGATCTTCATCTGCCGAACGGTCCAGCTCAGCGATCACTTCGTTGAAGGCTGGGTTGGCATAGTCAAAATAGTAATCATCACGCGCATAGATGCCGATGTCATTTGGTTCGGTGTGTGAAACGATGGTCAGATCATAGTCCTTTGCTTTGAAAACCTGATCGAGCCACTGGCCCCATTCTACCGGAATAATCTCCATATCGATGCCCACTTCACGCAGTTGCGATGCGATGATTTCACCGCCACGACGTGCATAGGAAGGAGGTGGTAGTTTCAACGTGCCTTTGATGCCATCAGCAAAGCCGGCGTCAGCCAGCAGCATTTTCGCTTTTTCAGGATCGTAGGGGTAAATCTCAACCAGCTCTACGTATGCGGGATGGTGTGGAGCAAAGTGCGAACCGATTGGCGTACCAAGGCCGAACATTGCGCCATCGATAATCGCCTGGCGGTCAATGGCGTGAGCCATGGCACGACGCACCATCACATTGTCAAATGGTGGTTTGCCATTGTTCGTTGAAAGGATTGTCTCGCCTTCGGTGGAGCCTATGACCACAGAAAAGCGTGGATCAGCCTCAAAGACCGGAATACTTTCCGGGGCGGGTAGATTTGGAAATGCCTGCACATCACCTGCCAGTAGAGCAGATGTTGCCGCTGCAGCGTCAGGGATGAACCGGAACGTTACCGTTTCGAGGGCCGGTGCATTGCCCCAATAGCCGTCAAATGCGTCCAGTTGAACGGAAGAGCCTTTTGCCCATTCGGTGAACTTGAACGGTCCGGTGCCGATGGGGTTTTCCTTGTTACCTTCGGCGGTCTCCGAAGCGACGATGACCGCATCGCCCCAGCCCATATTGTAGAGAAAAGAGCCCTGAGCCCGTGAAAGTGTCACAACGACTGTGTCGTCATTAACCGCATCGACCGTTTCGATAGCATCAAACAGCGCCTTTTGCGCATTCGTTGATTCTTCGCCCCGTGCGCGGTTCAGTGAGAAGACAACATCGCCTGCGTCTAAGGCTGAGCCATCGTGAAAAACTGCGTCATCGCGAAGATTGAAGGTGTAGGTCATGCCATCGGCTGAAATGGTCCAGCTTTCAGCCAATGCGGATTGCACACTGCCATCGCGCCCAATGCGGGTCAGGCCCTCAAAAACATTGGCATAAACGATTTCATCAATCGCAGCAGCTGCGCCAGCTGTTGGATCAAGATGGGGTGGCTCGAGCGCCATCCCGACGGATAAGTCCGTGCGTGCGGCAAGGGCGGATGTGGTTACCCACAGCGAAGCGGCGACTGCCGCTACTAGAATTTTGTGTTTATTCATTTGATGCTCCCGATCCATCATTTGATCCTATTATGCAGCTTATCGCCCCGCTGTCAGCAGTGCATTGAGTGCATTGGCCATGACATTGGCTGATTGAACCATATCTTCGATGCCGATCCATTCATCTGGTTGGTGCGCCAAGTCCAAGATGCCCGGCCCATAAGCAATACAATCATGTAGATGGCCGAGCCGGGCAACGTGCTTCTGATCATATGTGCCAGGCGAGATTACATAGTCCGGTTCGCGCTGAAATTCATCGCGGATAGCAGCTTCCACCGCTTTCACAACGGGTGCATCGCGTTCCGTCATTGTGGGCAGAACCTCCATGACATCGCGAAGCGTGTATTGAAATTTGGGGCGTTCTGCCTTCAACCTCTCAAGGATACCGATCACCTCGTTTTTGACCTCATCGAGGCTTTCTTCGTGTACAAAGCGGCGGTCCAGCGTCAGCTTGCAGCTATCAGGCACATTGGGCGAAGGAAGGCCTGTATACTCATCGGTCTGACCGCCATGGATGGCGTTGAAGTTGAGTGTCGAGCGTCTTGCACCCTCTGGAACCACTGGAGTGCTGGTCTGTCGTTTGTCCAATGCCGGAAAAAGTTCATCCTCAAATGCGTGCACCACGGCGCCCATATGACGCACGGCGCAATCGCCCAGAAAGGGCATGGAGCCATGGGCGATGCGGCCATGGGTTTCAATTTCTGCCCACCAGACGCCACGATGACCCAAACAAATTCGATCCTTGTTTAGTGGCTCTGGGATGATGACATGATCAACGCGTGGCTTTGAGAAGAGTCCCTTTTTTGCCAGATAGGCAACGCCCCCATAGCCGCCGGATTCTTCATCAACTGTCCCGGAGATTTCAATGGCGCCCGGATAATCCGGGCAAACGGTTAGAAACGCTTCTGCTGCGATGATGGACGTTGCAAGGCCACCTTTCATATCGCATGCACCACGGCCAAAGATTTTACCGTCTTTGATTACGCCGTCAAAAGGTGGATAGGTCCAGCCGAGACCTGCTTCAACAACATCGATGTGTGAGTTGAAATGTACTGTTGGCCCTGGTCTTTTGCCTTCCCTCCGGCCAACGACATTGACGCGCGGGTATTTGTCAGTATGGCCGGGTTCGCCTTCTGCCACATAGTAGCGTGTTTCAAATCCAGAACGGGCCAAACGATGGGCGATGAACTCTGCACAGGGCCGGTAAGCATCGCCAGGCGGATTGACAGTGGGAAAACGTATCAAATCAATCGTCAGTTGGACAAGTTCTGCCGTTCGATCCGATATCGCGGCTTTCAGTTCTTCGCGCATGACGGTCAGTGTGCGCTTTCAGCTTTTGGCATGCAACGCGCTTGAGCGATAAATTTCACGCATTTGTAACGTTGAAAAAAACCGAATTGTTTACACTGATGGGGTAGTTTTTGACCTAACGGAAACAGTTCTGTACAGTTGAAATACTGGATTGGGGGATTTGGTATGAGAAAGTTTTTTGCTGCAATTGCAGTTTGTTTTGCTGTCGTGATTGGAACGCCAGCTGAGAGCTGGGCCGCTCGTTTGGTTGCTCATGTTGATATTTCTTCACAGACCATGACGGTCAAGAAAGATGGGCGAACACTTTATCGCTGGAAAGTGTCGACGGCTCGGCCTGGCAAGATCACGCCGATCGGAACGTTCAGACCACAACGCATGCATCGTAAATGGCGTTCGACAATCTATGGCTCGAGCATGCCGTTTTCGATTTTCTTCCGCGGCCCTTATGCCATCCATGGCACCAATGCGGTGTCGCGGCTTGGTCGCCCTGCATCTGCTGGCTGTGTGCGCTTGCACACCGCTAACGCCAAGCGGCTTTTCGAGCTGACGCGTCAGGTTGGTCCGAGCAACATGCGGGTGCAAATTACGCGCTGAAGCACGATGACCGTCGCTTGTTCGGCTCAAGCGGCGGTTGATTTGTAGAGTGTAGCATCGGGCACGTATAGGCGATCATCATCGTCCAGTATTTTGCCAATTCGCATTTCCAGTATGCGGGAACTTTCTTGCGCGTGGTTTTCAAGCGTGTGAGCCATACCGGGAGAAATGTTGACCTGTTGACCCGCAGACAATTTGAACACTTCATTCTCAATACGAACAGTTATTCGCCCATTCAGCACGGTAAGCTTTTCTGTCCGTGTGAAATGACATTCACGCTGTGTACGCGTATCGCCGGGCAGATCCAGCAACCACGCCTCACTTTCCTCACCAAATGTCAACAGTCTGTAGATGGGCGAGAAAATTGCGCGGTCCGCGTCCTGCACTATGCTGGCTGATTGTGAGGGGAAACACACTTCCGCCTCATGACCTGGGTTGAGCAATAATGTCTGGCCATCAAAGTCGATACGTTGTGCGTTTTTGTAACCAGCCATGGATACACTTCGGTTGACCATTCCAGTGGCAGACAGTTCTAGCGCCAAACGGTTTTCCCAACCAAAAGCAGCGGAGATGCTAGCCTCATCAACCGGTAGTACACGCACCCGCTCTATGTGTTTCTGCAGGATCCAGTCCAGCCGGGTTTCTCCTAAAAGTGCCAGAAAGCTCGATTTTGGTACCAAAACTTCGGAAGACAGTTCTTTGGCCATGGCAATTGAATTGGTGCATGCCTGTGTGATCAAGGGTGCCGCTTGCGAGACGATTTCAAGCAAACATCTGGCCTGAACAACAATGGGCCCGATAAACGATACTGCACTTTTTCCGGCCAGAGCATCTTCCGGGCTGCCTTTTTGCTCAATTTGAGCGTTCTCGACGGGCATCCAGTCGGCACGACCATTCATGCTGGCAGCAAATACGGTTGCTTTGTCATGAGCCTCTTCAGCACTGTGCTGCGCGGCAAGTGTTCCAATATGCATACCGTTCTGATCATCAAATTCAGCCAACGTTTGCATCGTGTCGCTGAGCCGTTTTTCGCTGCTGGCCAGCATGTTTCCCGGCAAGATGATTAGCTTCGCTGCCTCATTCTGTTTTGCCGTCAGTGATGCTGCGAAAGTCGTCAGGGTTGCAAACGAAGTTCGGGCATCCACCAGAATGGTCTTGTGCCTTGAAATAAAGGCCTCCTGGAGCGCACATTGTGCATCCTGCAGCATCGGTTGGCTTGTGATCAGCGTCACCGATGCATCCGGGCTGGTCGCGTGAATGGCGCGCAGAAGACGTTCGACCGGTGACAAGCCATCTGCGCCGCGAACAAATGCAAATGAGCGCTCGCTGGATGACACTGGCCATAACCGCGGAAGTGGGTCAGCTGCGATCAGGAAATAGTGTAGCGAACTTTGCATATCGAGCCCCAGAGACAGCACTGATCAAGAGTGAGATAGGCACGATAGCAAGCGCTCTATTAAAGCGCGTTGGCAGGTCAATGCAACCTTAAATTGAGTTTAGTTGGCCTAAGCCTTTGGCGCCTGCCAGCGACGATGCAGCCACATCCACTGCTCAGGATATTCGCGCACCCAGCGCTCAACTGTGTCATTGAGCACTTGAACGGAAGCATCGATATCAATCTGCCCCGAAGTATCGCGCGGTAGATCAATGGCCTCTTCGAGTTCAAGGCGATAGCGACCGTTTTCCAGTCTAACACAGCGCGCAGGATAAACCGGGCAATTGTATTGGCGCGCCAACTTAGGCAGAAGCGGATTGGTTTTGACCGGCCGGCCGAAGAATGTGCTCGAGCGTCCCCGATGAAACTTTTGATCGACCAAAACGCCGACTGATCCACCATCATCGAGTGCACGAGCCAGGCCCCAGGCGGCACCGGCCTTCGATGGTACCAACTGTCCCATATTCGTTGTGCGTGCCTGAAGCACGCGCTTGGCCACATAAGGATTGTTCGGCGGGCGGAAGAGGGCCGTTACTTCCAACCCAAAAGTGGCTGCACAAACGGGGAGCAGTTCAAATGCACCGGTGTGGCCGGTGAAGAATATGCAGGGTTTCTTCTCAGCATGGATGCGTCGGAAAATCGGTTCGCCCTTAACCTCGATGCGTCCGACCGTGTCAGTGTCGGGATCGAAATCAAACAGTTGATCAAGAAACACATACTCTGCTGCCATTGCGCCCATATGGCCCCACATGTCGCGCGCAATGGTTTGAAGTTCTGCTTTGGGCCTTTCAGGGTAGGCTTTGGAAAGATTATCGATCACGACCGTTTGGCGCGGAAGAAGTGGGCCGATTGTGCGCGCGGTCACTCGCATTGTTCCAATGGCCGCGTCTGCAGGAAGACGCTGCAGGATGGCCATGATGGAAAAGGTTATTGCCGCTTCCAAACGATAGCGCCAATTGCGCAGAAACTTGAAGACACGGCGCCGCCAGGCTTTCATCGAATTCTCCGAGGGATCAGTCCAGCGTCAGAATTATCTTGCCGAAAACATCCCGCGTTTCCATGCGTGCCAAGGCTTCATCTATCCCGTCGAAACCAACCTGAGTGTCGATGACCGGATGAACAATGCCGCGCGCCATTTTTTCCATGGCATCAGCCATGTTGCGCATAGAGCAACCAAAGGAGCCAATCAGGCGCAACTGTTGCTGGAACAACATCATGAGATTGGTCGAAGCAGAAACGCCGGATGTGGAGCCACAGGTTACCAGCCGTCCGCCGCGTTTCAACGAGAACATCGAACCAGCCCAAGTGTCCGCTCCGACATGCTCGAAAACGACGTCGACGCCTTTCTTCTTGGTGATCTTGCGCACAACGCCTTCAAATCTGTCTTCGCGATAGTTGATAACATGATCGGCGCCCAGTGCCTTGGCCGGTTCGATTTTAGCGTCAGAACCGACAGTTGTAATAACTGTGCAGCCGGTCTTCTTGGCAAGTTGGATGGCGGCTGAACCGATGCCCGAGCCACCGGCGTGAACAAGGATTGTTTCCCCCGGCTGGAGTTGCGCATTGTCAAACAGCATATGCTCGCAGGTGCCAAAAGTAATGGGCGCTAGAGCCGCCCCAATCGCATCCACGCCAATTGGCGCAGGCACGCAATTTCGCGCAGGCATGTTGACAAGCTCGGCTGCAAAACCATCAAGGTGGAAACCGTGAACACCGGAAACGTTCTCGCACAGATTGTCACGACCTTCCCGGCTTGGCTTGCATGTGCCGCACGTTCTGGCACCGAAGATTGACACCAGCTGTCCAGGCAGCAAGTTGGAAACGCCCGGACCAACCGCGTCAACCACACCAGATGCCTCTGCGCCGATTATCAGCGGCAACTTGCGCTTGGCAAAGGCCATGCCGCGCCAACCCCAGACGTCAATATGGTTCAAGGCAACCGCCTTGATGCGCAGTTGCACCTCGCCTTGCCCAGGGGGCGGGGGCATTTCCAGATCGACAATATTGAGCTTTTTGTCGTCGATCAGTTGCAGTGCGCGCATGACGGCCTCAAGAAATAATATTTGGATAGGGAGCGATTATGCCGGTTCGCCAGCGATGACAAGACAAGTGTTTTGCCCACCGAAGCCAAACGAGTTGGAAAGCACTCGGGTGACCTTGGTCTCACGTGCGTTATTTGGCACACAATCCAAAACAAGGTTCGGGTCCGGGTTCTCATGATTGATGGTTGGCGGAACTATACCGTTGCGTATTGCCAGAAGCGAGAACACGGCTTCAATCGCGCCCGCCGCGGTCAATGTATGACCGATCATTGATTTGTTTGATGAAATGGGTGTTCCGCCGAGATTATCACCAAATACAGCAGTTAGCGACAAGACTTCCATCTTGTCGTTTTCCGGCGTCGATGTTCCGTGCGCGTTGATGTAGTCAACACTCTCAGGTGTGGTGCCAGCATCTTCAAGCGCTGCGCGTACAGCTGCGATCGCGGGTGAGCCATCGGGTGAAGAGCGTGTTCGGTGGAAATGATCAGCACGTTCGCCGCAGCCTTCCAAAATGCCAAGAACGTTCGCATCGCGCGCCATCGCGGCTTCCAACGTTTCCATCACAAACGCACCGCTGCCTTCCGCCATGACAAAGCCGTCTCGGTCTTTTGAGAAGGGCTTTGACGCTTTTTCCGGCTCATCATTTTGTGTCGAAAGAGCAGATAGGAGTGAAAAGCGAATGAGAGCTTCTGCGGTAACAGAGCCATCTGTACCGACGCTGAGTACACGTTCTGCCTCGCCGCGGCGCAGTGCTTCTGCGCCCAGTTGAATGGCAGTTGCGCCCGAGGCGCATGCTGTCGATAAAGTGATGGGAAGGCCCCGAGCGCCGACCCGTTCCTTCAGCCTGGCGGCAACGGTACCAAACTGCGTTTCGGGAAAGATAGACGGGTATTCCTTTAACCGGGCCGCAGCCATCATCCGGTCCGTACCGGGTTCACCCAAACCGGCAGCTTCTCCATCCCTATCCAATTCGAAACGGCGTCGCCATTCAAGCTCAACCGGTGGTGCTGCCAAGAACAAGGGACCGCCAAAACTGGTATCGGCCAGTCCGGCGAGAGCAAGTGCCTCCAACGCCGCAGACTCAGCTAAGGCGTAAGTAAGGGCAGATGATCCAACTTTTGCCTCCGGCAAAAAATCAACCGTGCCCGCAATGCTTGTCTTTAAATGCTCGGTCGAAAATCGGGTAATGGCGTGAATGCCAGACTTACCCTCAGTTATCGCGCTCCAATTGTCATCAAGGCCGCGTGCCAAAGGTGTGACGACGCCTGCTCCGGTAATGGCGATAATCGGTCTGCCCAGATGGTCAGTGAACCTGCTCATGCTGCACCTGCTATCGCAGAAACGACCGCCATACCTTCAGCATCTTTCATGCCAAGTGCCATCACACCTACACGTTGCGGAGTTGCTGATGAGGTGCTGTTTTCGTGCTGGCTATCGAGCGCAGGAATTGTTTGACCTTTGCTGCACGCCAGCGCGGCGAATGCTAGTGCCAAAGGGAATTGTGCTTCACGCAAGTGACCAGTCATGCTGGTGATGCCGCGAACTGTATGTCCGGCAAGTTGGCTTTCAATGAATGTCTGCTCTTGCATCAATCGCTTTTTGGCCCCTGTTGGTGCACTGATAACCAAGTCCGCTGCGCTCAGCGATGTCTCCGAGTTCAACGCTGCCAAGCGATCTGCCGTTGCCAAATCTTCCGATGAACCATGATCTGCAGCAATCACATCAAGGCGCGCATAGACTTTCGCTCCGCGCGCTGTTGCATGCTCTGCCTGTTCGAGCACGAGAAAAGCACCTCCCGATCCACAGATCACGCCACCGCCTTCGGCGCCCTGCCGTCCCCATACTGGCGTCCAACCATTGTGCGCAAGATCGCCCATCAACTCGTAGCCAAGGAGCGAATCCACATTCTCCGTGTTGTACGAAGCGCCAACAAGCATGTGCGTAGACTGACCAGAACGGATTCTCGCTGCGCCCGTGAGAACCGCTGAGATGCCCGCGCCTTCTTCACCCATGAAGGTGCGAGAAGAGCCGGTAACTTTGTGAACGATAGAGATATTGCCCGCAAGAAGGTTCGACAATTGCGCGAGGAATAGCGTTGGCCGCAGTTCTGTCGTCAGGACCTCATTGAGCAGTACTTCTACATCATCGCGCTCGTGTGCTTGGCGCAGGATCATCGTATCGACGTCGCTGTCGCGCTCGCCGCCCGCGGCTGCAATGATCATATCCATTGATGCTGTTAGTTCGGCGTCGTCCTTTATGCCAGCATCGTCGAGGGCAAGGCCGGCACAATAGGTGCCGATACGCTGCCAAGTCTCCATTTGCCGTTGGTCGCCACGCTTTGGTATCTGCGTTGACCAATCAATTTCCGGCAATGGATGGACGATGGCTGGTGCAAAACTCTCACAATCAAATGTCGGCGCGCTGCCGTTTGTCAGGGCAGTCCAGTTGTCCTCGGCGCCCACTCCCATGGATGAGACAAGACCGATACCGGTGATGACGACATCATGCGCTGACATCTGATATAATGACCCGAACTAGGCCTTGCCGGCGCGAAGATCGTCGATCTTGGCGCAAAGATTCTTGAGTACGAAATACTCTTCCGTTGGCGCCTTGCCGTCATTGACGTCTTGCGTCCACTGTTCAAGCGGGATTTTGATGCCGAACTCTTTGTCGATCGCAAAAACGATATCGAGAAAGTCGAGACTGTCGATGCCCAGATCGTCTATGGTGTGGCTTTCCGGTGTGATCGTTTCGCGATCAATTTCGCTTGTTTCAGCAATGATGTCGGCGACTTTGTCGAAAGTGTCGGACACGGGCATTCCTTTTCGCTGTTCTTCTTGAAGGGACAGGTCCCTAAATTCTTTTGCCGGTCTCTAGACCTTTTGAATGGTCAAAGAAAGAGCGTTTTCACCGCTTTTCCAAACCGAACAGTTAGATAGCCAACTGGCAAAGCGGGTTGACCTGCCTACCTGTTACGGCCCAACAGGATCGAAACGGAGACTTCGCCGCAATGGCCGACAAGAACAAGTTTTTGATGCAACGCAATTTTGTGGGCGGGGAATGGATCGATGCCGATAGTGGATCGACTATGCCGGTGCATGATCCTGCGACCAACAAGGTGATCGGTACTATTCCGCTTAGCGGTGCTGCTGAAACAGAACGCGCAATTGAGGCTGCGGCGAATGCTTTCCGAGCTTGGCGCAAACACACTGCACTTGAGCGTGCCAATATATTGATGCGCTTGCACGGCCTCCTTCTCGAGCATCGCGAGGATCTGGCTCAATTGTTAACCCTGGAACAAGGCAAGCCGCTTGCTGAGTCGCGCGTCGAGATAAGCGGTTCAGCTGCTTATGTGCGTTGGTTCGCAGAAGAGGCCCGCCGCGTTTATGGTGAGACGATACCAAGTCCCATCGCGGACCGACGCCTTATGGTAATCAAAGAGCCGGTTGGTGTTGTGGCCGCGATAACACCCTGGAATTTTCCTTCTTCCATGATCGCCCGTAAGCTTGGGCCGGCGCTGGCCGCAGGCTGCACTATCGTTATCAAGCCGTCTGAGTTTACGCCGTTTTCCGGTCTGGCTTGGGGTCTGTTGTGTGAAGAAGCGGGTATCCCTGCAGGTGTGGTCAACATCGTAACAGGCGATGCTGCTGCTATTGGATCGCGCCTTTGTGGTAATCGTCATGTACGCAAGTTGAGTTTCACGGGGTCTACGCGTGTTGGCAAACTGCTGCTTGCCCAGTCTGCGGACAATGTTCAAAAGGTCTCGATGGAGCTTGGCGGCAATGCGCCCTTCATTGTCTTTGACGATGCGGATTTGGATCGCGCAATCGCGGGCGGCATGGCAGCCAAATACCGCAATGCCGGTCAGACATGCGTATGTACCAACCGCTTTTACGTGCAAGCAGGCATTTATGATGCGTTCGTCGAGCGTCTGACTGCTGAAGCGTCTGCCATGAAGGTTGGCAATGGTTTTGAAGAGGGCGTCGCCCAAGGGCCGCTTATTAATGAGACGGCGCTTGCCAAGGTCACTGAGTTGGTCGCTGATGCAACCGATAAACAGGGTCGTATCATGACTGGCGGCAAGCCGCATGCGTTGGGCGGTACGTTTTTCGAGCCGACGGTGATTGCCGATGCCAACAGCAATATGCGCTTTGCACGCGAAGAGATTTTTGGCCCGGTTGCCCCAGTGTTCAAATTCTCAAGCGAAAACGAAGCCGTTGCGATGGCCAATGACACTGACTACGGGCTGTCCGGTTTTGTCTACACTCAGGATCTGGGTCGGGCCTTCAGGATGATGGAAGCGCTTCGCTATGGTTTGATCGGTATCAATGAAGGCGTCATCGCAGCGCCTGAAGCGCCTTTCGGCGGTGTGAAGCACTCTGGACTTGGCAGGGAAGGCGGCCATCAGGGCATAGCAGATTATCTCGATGAAAAGTTTGTCGCTGTCGGTGGATTAGGTCTTTGAGCTCTGTTGCAGTTTGGGGGCAAACCGCTCTCGGCGATGATGTGCACCGCGTCTTTCTGGCGCGGGGCCCGATGCGCGCTGAGGTCATCACGCTCGGCGCATGTTTGCGAGATTTGCGCCTCAACGGCCATCTGCATCCGCTGGTGCTGGGCCTCAATAGTGTTGCTGACTATGAATTGGATACAGCCTACCTTGGTGCCGTTGTCGGGCGGTTTGCCAATCGGATCGCCGGCGCTCGACTGAATCTGGATGGTGTAGACTACAAACTGGAAGCCAACGAAAACGGCAACATGCTGCATGGGGGCGGCCGTGGCTTTTCATCGAAGGTTTGGCAGATTGAAAACGTTAGCGCCCATGCGGTGACCTTGCTGCTGGATAGCCCCGATGGTGATATGGGTTTCCCGGGCCGTCTTTCCGTGCGCTGCACCTACGCGCTGGATGATGCCGGTACGCTTAGCGTTACGTTTCTGGCTGAAGCAGAAGCGCCGACAATATGCTCCCTGGCGCAACACACCTACTTCAATCTGCAAGACGGTGGATCATCGTCAATCCATGCCCATGAACTTCAATTCTCGGCAGATGCATATCTCCCGGTGAACGCACTGCTGATACCCGCTGGCGCCCCGACTGAAATCGAGCATAGTTGGATCGATTTTCGGAAGATGAGAGAAGTAGGGAGCCTTCAGATCGACCATAATGTTTGTTTGTCGCAAACTAGAGTGCCTCTGAGGCCAGTAGCGCGTCTGGCATGTAAGGCGAGCGGGATCGAAATGGAAGTTGCCACCACGGAGCCGGGGCTTCAAATATATACTGGCGACGGTTTGGATGACGTCTTGCTTGGTTTAGAGCACAAGTCTTACGGGTCGCGTTCAGGCATTGCGCTGGAAACACAAGTCTGGCCAGATGCACCCAATCGACCGGAGTTCCCATCTGCCTTGCTGCGGCCGGGAGAGGTTTTAAGGCAAGTAACGGAGTTCCGTTTTAAAAAGAGCTGATGCTGTGTCGTGGGGAGGCGGGACAGATGAAAATACTGAAGAGATTTCTCATTGGCATTGCAATCATTATGGGTGCGGCATGGGCTTATGGAATGTATCTGCTTGTCGCAGAGGAGCATTCATATGCATCGGTGTCCGAAAAAGATCGGTCGCTCGCTGCAGACTACCTAACTGTGGCGGTCGAACCGCTCGGTGAGGGCTGGTTGTGGGAGAGTTTTGAGCCAGAAGAGGGCATTGAACTTCGAACAGGGCGCTTTGAAAACCCTCCAACTAATCCGAAAGGTGTGGTTATTGTTGTGCCGGGCTATACCGCGCCTCTTGAGATGTTGTCCCGATCAATCAACCAGTTTCATGCCAACGGATTTTTGACTTATGGCTTTGAATATCGCGGGCAGGGTTTGTCGACGCGGCTTTTGACCAACCCGGAGAAAGGTCATGTTGAAGACTATGCTGTCCTGGCGGCAGACCTGTCCAAATTCATAGAGTCTGTCGCACGGCCAGATCTTCCCCTCAATGTCTACGCAATATCACAGGGTGCCCATATCACGATGCGTATGGCCGGCGATGGTTTGGCCGATGCAGACAATTACGCACTGATCGTACCGATGGCCAAGATTTTCACCGGCGAGTTTCCATATGGCGTCGCGCGCGTGATTGGAGCAGTTCTGACCTATACCGGATTAGGCGAAGTCTTTGCGCCCGGCAGAGGTCCTTGGGATATCGCAAATATCAACTTTGGAAGCGCGACTGAATGCAATGCGAACCCTAAAAAGGCGCAGTTGCGCGACGCGCTTTTTGCGCTCGATGAGCGCAAGAGAGTAAATGGGCCGACCGCACGCTGGGTGCACGAAACAATCAATTCGACCGATGATCTTTTTGCGCCGGGCTATGCGGAAAAGATCACCGCGCCAGTCCTGATGTTCACTGCGGGACAGGATACCATCGTCGATACTGATGCGGCTGTTTCTTTGTGTAATAAGCTTGGCAATTGCACGCGCCAGCACTTTGAAGCTTCGCGTCATTGCATCGGGCAGGAGTCCGATGAAGTCCGTGATGCGATTATCAACGCATCGATTGAACATTTTGATGCTGGCTGATCCAGTTGGGAGACTGACCATGTCTGATGCGGTCGCAAACAAAGACAAATGGGCCAATCTGGCTCAAAAAGAGCTACGTGGAAAACCGCTTTCGGAAATCGAGACGATTACGGAAGATGGCATAACCGTCAAACCGCTTTATACAGCCGATGATCTTGAAGGCATCGGCCACCTTGGTAGCCTGCCGGGTGTGGCGCCATTTGTGCGCGGTCCGCGAGCCACCATGTACACCGGACGGCCTTGGACCATCCGCCAGTATGCTGGGTTTTCGACAGCTGAGGAGTCCAACGCTTTTTATCGCAAAGCATTGGCAGCTGGCCAGAAGGGCCTCTCAGTTGCTTTCGATTTGGCGACCCACCGCGGCTATGATTCCGACCATGAGCGTGTTGTCGGTGATGTCGGCAAGGCGGGCGTTGCCATCGACACCGTCGAAGATATGAAGATCCTCTTTGATGGCATTCCATTGGAGGAGATGTCGGTCTCCATGACCATGAACGGGGCGGTTATTCCGGTGCTGGCCATGTTCATTGTCGCCGGTGAAGAGCAGGGCGTCGAACGTTCAAAGCTTTCCGGTACGATCCAGAACGACATCCTCAAAGAATTCATGGTCCGCAACACCTATATCTATCCACCTGAACCCTCGATGCGGATTATTGCGGACATCATCGAATATACCGCGCAGGAAATGCCGAAGTTCAACTCGATTTCCATCTCTGGCTATCACATTCAAGAAGCGGGCTCTACGCTTGTTCAGGAACTGGCTTTCACGCTTGCCGATGGGCGCGAATATGTGCGCGCGGCGCTCGCCAAGGGCATGGATGTTGATGCGTTTGCAGGGCGGCTTTCTTTCTTCTTTTGTATTGGAATGAACTTTTTTGCCGAAGCAGCAAAGCTTCGTGCAGCACGTTTATTGTGGGCGCGCATCATGCAGGAATTTGAGCCAAAGAAAGCTCAATCCTCCATGCTGCGTACTCATTGTCAGACGTCCGGCGTTTCGCTGCAGGAACAGGATCCGTATAATAACATCGTACGCACGGCTTATGAGGCGATGGCTGCCGTTTTGGGTGGCACACAGTCATTGCATACCAACTCGTTTGACGAAGCCATGGCGTTACCAACCGAGTTTTCATCGCGCATTGCGCGTAACACCCAGTTGATCTTACAGCATGAGACAGGTGTCACTGACACTGTCGATCCCCTGGCCGGCTCTTACTATGTCGAAAATCTCACCAAGGAGTTGGCGGACAAGGCTTGGGCGCTGATGGAAGAGATCGAAGCGGCTGGCGGCATGACCAAGGCCGTTCAGGAAGGCTTGCCCAAGCGCCAGATTGAAGAAGCTGCTGCCCGCAAGCAAGCGGCGGTTGATCGCGGTGAGAGCGTCATTGTCGGGGTGAACAAATATCGTCTCGAACAGGAAGACGAGATCGATATTCTCGATATCGACAATACAGCTGTTCGGATGGCGCAGGTTGCTCGGCTAAAACGCGTGCGTTCATCGCGTGATGAAGACGCATGTCGCGCAGCACTTGCCGCACTAGCTCAAGTCGCGCAAAGCGGTGAAGGCAATCTCTTAGGTGCTGCCGTCGAAGCAGCGCGCAAACGCGCATCGGTGGGCGAGATATCCGACGCTATGGAAGCGGCTTTTGGACGATACAAAGGCGAGGTCGTAACGATAACCGGCGTCTATGGGGCGGCTTACGAGGGCGATGAACGCTTTGCGGCGATCAAGTCCCGGATTGCTGATGCGTCTTCATCGCGTGGCCGTACGCCATCCATTCTGGTTGCCAAGATGGGGCAGGATGGTCACGACCGCGGCGCCAAGGTCATTGCAACAGCTTTCCAGGATTTGGGTTTTGACGTGCATGTTGGCCCGCTTTTCCAAACGCCGCAGGAAGCGGCGGATATGGCTGTTGAAAACAATGTCGATATCGTTGGTGTGTCGTCCCACGCTGCTGGACACAAGACGCTTGCGCCCATGCTGGTCACCGAGTTGGCCAGCCGCGATGCGGCGGACAAGATCGTCATTTGCGGCGGTGTTATCCCGCCTCAAGATTATGATTTCCTGCGCGATAACGGCATTGAAGCTGTGTTCGGACCCGGTACGGATGTTCTCAAGGCAGCCGAAAGCCTGCTTGATATCCTCGATGAGCGAGAGCGTCGCCGCAACTATGATGGAGAAGCTGCGCTATAGGCGCCCAGCGCCTTTTAGCTTTTCGGCTAGCTGCTGAGCCTCCGCAATGCCCGCCTCAAGTGCGTGGATGTATGCGTGGGTCAGGAAAAAGTAGGCAGCATCTGCATTGTTCTCGGCGAACATCGCCTCGGCTGCTTCGCTGTAAGCCAATACTATTGCCAGATGGTCTCCTTTTTCTACTAGCTCGGCAAGGCTTTGACTATGCTTGGCCATTGTTGATCAGATTTGATGCTACCCATTGATGGAAATTGTGGGTGGGGCCATCCATCACCGGCGAAAACCGACCGCCGTCAAATCCATTTGCTGAACGCCCGCGCTGCATGCCCTCCACCACGAAAATATCCTCCTCGAACACCACTTTCCATTGCTTGGTATTAGCTGCGCGCAGTGGTGCGAAACTCTCCTCAACGGCTTCTGGCTTATGATAAAAAAGCCCAATGCGCTCTGTTGTTTTGGCGGGACCATCGGGCACCAAAATGATAGCGAAAGAATGGTCCCGGTGGACACCAAGGAGCACATTTGGATAAAGCGCGATATACTCTGCGGCAGCGTCCCATTTGGATGCCAGTCCTTCCATATCGGGAAAGGTGGTACCATCAGCGTCCTTTAGCTGCCGATATACATGCGTGCCTTGGCCCGAAAAGCCGTCGGGGCTCTCGATGTTGTAGTGATCTTCCAGCCGCGAATAGCTGTTCAGTGCCGGGTGTACCCACGGCAAATGATAGCTTTCACAATAGTTCTCGACAGCCAACTTCCAGTTGGTCTTCAGTTTGAGTTCAAATGTTGAATCCGCTGCGCCGAAGTAGATCGGTTTTTCGAACTCGGCCCATCTCTCAATGAGCTCACTATTTGCATTCTCGAACGAGGGGGCCGTACCGTCCAAATTAATGAAGACGATGTTGCGCCAGATGTGACTTCGAACTTCGATCAGGCCAAGCTTTTCAGCGCAAACGGCATCGTGCACATTGTGGCCCGGCCCGCCAACATGCGGCGTTGCGCGAAGGTTTCCGGCCAAATCATAGCACCATGAATGGTATGGGCACCGAAGCGCACCGGTGACTTCACGTGGCTCGTCAACAAGGATCATGCCGCGATGTCGGCAAACATTGAAGAAAACGCGGATTTGGCCATCGCGGTCGCTAGCCAGCAAAAGCGGTTGGCCCAGAAACTCAATTGGTTTGACGTGACCTGGTCCTGGCAAATCATGCTCAAATGCCAGCGCTGCCCATTGCCGATTGAACAGTTGGTGCGCTTCTTGGTCGAACGTTTGCGGATCGATGTAATGTGCGTTGGGTAGGCCGTTGGCGGTTGCAATATCGCCAAGCACATTGTGCAATTGCCTATCTGATGACGCAGACATGAGCATTCTCCTCGCTGAGCCAACAGCTTGCCGCACGCTTTGATATGTTTCGATGCCAAATTGAGAAGTGCAACGGCCGAATTACGACGCTCAGTTGACGCGCTTCCAGCTCGGCTATTTCATGTATTTCATGTATTTCATGTATTTCATGAGTTTGCAGGATATTGAGAAGGATCGCGTGATTCTGCTGGGCACCAAAGGTGGACCAGCTGTCTATCCCGCATCGCCAGATCGTATGCCAACATCGTCACTTTTGTGCATGGCTGGTGAACAGGTGCTCATCGACTGCGGTCTGGGTGTTGCCGGAAGGCTGGTAAAGGCGGGTGTTGATCTGAAAAGCCTGGCGACGATTGTCATCACGCACTTGCATTCAGATCACTATTTGGAACTTGGGCCGCTCTTGCACACCGCTTGGACCGCCGGACTAAGGACGCCGGTACGTGTGATTGGGCCAGATGGACTAGCGGACTATTGGCGCGCGTTTTTGCAGTCTATGGCGTTCGATATTGAGCTGCGCATTCGTGATGAAGGTAGGCCGCCTTTCGACGGATTGGTGTCAATCGAAGTAATTGGAGAACTCCAATCGATAGGCGGCATATCGATGATGACGTGCCGCAACAATCACCCACCAATTAAAGATAGTTTCGCGCTACGCTTTGACGCTGATGGCAAGTCGGTTGCCTTTTCCGGGGACACAGCGCCGTTTGCTGGTTTTATAGATTTTGCAAAAGACGCCGACTTGCTGGTGCATGAGGCGATGATTGCTGAAGGCGTTGATAGACTTGTGGCTCGCGTTGCCAATGGAGAGCGGCTCAAGCAGCATTTGGAAGCCAGTCACACAGATGCGACGGACGTTGGGAGGATTGCCCGCCAAGCGAACGTCAAGCAACTGGCGCTGCACCATCTCGTTCCGTCCGATGATCCGCTGATCATCGAACAGACCTGGAAAGCAGGTGTGCAAGAGGGCGGCTACGATAGGCCATTGCATGTCGGTCGCGACTTGTTGGAAATTGTATTCTAGGCGGCGTTCTTTTGAGCCAAACCACCGGTTTCGATCAGGAAGTCGACGACTTCTTCGACCCCTTGGCTACGCTTTAAGTTGGTGAAGACATGTGGACGGCCCTGTCTGTTTTTAGTGGCATCCGCATCCATTTGATCGAGATCGACTTCGACAAAAGGTGCCAAGTCTGCCTTGTTGATGATTAAAAGATCCGAGCGCGTTATCGCCAAACCGCCTTTGCGTGGAATGTCCTGACCTTGGCAAACCGAGATCACATAAAGCGTTAGATCTGCCAGATCGGGCGAGAAGGTTGCTGCCAGATTATCGCCGCCACTTTCAATGAAAATGATATCCAGATCGGTATGCCGCTCATTCATTTCATCGATTGCGCGTAGATTGATCGAAGCATCTTCGCGGATTGCCGTGTGGGGACAACCACCTGTTTCAACGCCGATAATGCGATCTGAAGGCAGCGCCTGCATGTGGACCAGGGCGTCTGCATCTTCACGCGTATAAATATCGTTGGTGATCACACCGATGGAGTAGGTCTCTCGCATTGCCGTGCAAAGCGCAGCTGTAAGGCTGGTCTTGCCGGACCCGACTGGGCCGCCAATTCCTAAACGAAGCGGGCCGTTTTGGGTTTTCATTGTGCACCTGAAAAGTTGAACACCAGGATGTTGAGCAAAGCCAAGCCAACCGCGATTATAAGGGGCGAGAAGTAGCGCGCATCGAGCGTCGCGAAGGGCTCTTCCGAATTCATCTTTTTAATCGCAGGAATAAATCCGCCGATGCCGCGCGCCAAAAATATGAGCGTCAAAACAATCATCGCGACCGTTAATATCCAACTTGGCAAGGGGATGTAGATCCATCCAAGCCATGCAAGCGGGAGTATCGCAGCGATGAGAATGCAGATTGAGACCAAAGTGGTTATCCAGCGCGGTGGCATCGCTTTAATGCCGTTAGATCCAACGACGGTTTTCGCCAGGCTTTCATCATCAGTGCCGGGCCAGGTGCCACCGGCAGCCCAATAGACATGAATCAAGCCAACCATAAGTAGAATGCCGCAAACAAATGTAGCCAAGATACTCGTCAAGAAAGAAACAGCCTTGGCTGCAGCGTTTCATGTTTCATGGCAGCAATATCAGCTAAAAAGGTGCATGTGCCAAGGTCTTCCAATGTACTCGATGCAGCCTTTTGTGCGGCTTGTACGATGCTGGGTTCAAGCTGGCCGAGCAATTTGGCCGATGCGTTTTGCCCAATTACACTCAAGCGAATGGCTGCTTGAAGCTGATTTGATGCGAAGGCATGCAAATATGCCGCAACACAATCCTCTGCCTTGATATGGCTATGTCCACCGGCCCAACCAATATGAATTGGAAGCGGTGTCTTGGGAGGCAGTCGATGATTTTCGTCGATCCAAGTTCCAACGGCATCTGAAAATGAATTGCCTTGCTTGATCGTTTCGCTCAGTCGCTCCGAGGCATTGGTCATGGCAATGGCCAACTCAATAATATCGTCGCATGATAAGTCGTCTTTTGCGCGCTGATTGGCTGACGCCAAAAAGACAGCGTCATTCCAAAGCGAACCAAACGATAGCTGCGCCCTGATCCAGTCGTGTAATGCTTCAGCGTTGGTTACGTGTCCATCATGAACTGCCTGCTCAAGCCCGGCCGAATGAGCAAATCCGCCCGTCGGAAACACGGGCGATAGCCAAGACATCAGGCGTAATAGCGATGCTGTTTCAGTCATCCTTTAGTTCCAGATCGGCACGCTCATAGCGATTATGACCCGGCAAAGAGCGCTTTAACTGCCAGAAGTGTCGTGCATCGTCCATTGAACGACCAGGATTGTCATCAAAGAACGCCTGAACATAAGCGTTGAACTGATTGTGGTGTGGAATTTCGGCCCGCACGCCAGCCTTTCGCTTGGCTTCAATTGCCAGCCATTCGTCAACAGCATGACCAAGCGTTTTGCCAGTGTTTGCCTTCATCCAGTTCATGAATTCAATGTTGAATGAAAAGCGGTTGCCAATCTCGGCTTTAAAGAAACGTCGGACGTTCTGATTGTTGCGATAACCGGCATCGATCACCGTCTCACGGCTAAGCGGCATCTTATGCCATTCGGTTGCTGTTTTGATCGGCTTTGGCTTTTCCTCGCTCGGCTTTCGCTTGATACCCGTGTCGAGAAAGTGTGCCACGCGATCTATGATATCAAACTTTTGGCCTGCAGGCGAAACTCCGATCTTGCGCGCATAGTCGGTAATTTCATCTTTGAGCCAATACCAGTTCTTTAGGTCCTCGCCGGTCTGGATTGTGGCGATAGGCGGTCGTTTCGGTTTAGTCATGGTGGTGATTATGGTGCATATCGCCGTAAGCGCCACCCTCCGGGTCGAAAGGCGCCTGCATATCGACCACCGTTGCGCCGAGCCCAACCAGCATTTCTTTGATCACATGGTCTTTGCGAATCAATATGCAATCAGTGTCGATCTGTGCGGCCAAATGCCGGTTGCCGATTTGCCAGCTTAGCGTGAGCAGGTGGCGTTCATCGCGTCCGCGCACTTCCATTAACGCTTCAGGCTTAGCACGTACTTCGATGACGCGCCCGTCCGACAATACCAGTCCCTCGCCATGTCGCAGGAGGCGTGCCTTAGGAAGGTCGAGCAAGAAATCAATGCCATTGTCCGAAGTGAGTTTAAATCTGCGGCGATGCCGCGCGGTTTCATCCAGCGTAATCGTGTCGATGGGGTTGCGGGTATGGGTGGTGATCGTGGTGCAGGTGGGGAGGGTCATTGGCATAGCCGATAACCACCTCTTCGCTCCGCGATGTCAAGGTGGATATGGTCTTGATGGAAGCCGTCGGACCCGGGACCCAAGACGGTGGTAAATTGCAGGCAAGCGCCCGCGCGCACCGTCTTTTGGAACGCTTCCTCAATTTTGCCTGTCCGCTCGCGCGGTTCGATGCTGATCGGGTCGCGCCCTTCAAACGTAAATGCGCGGATGTCGATGGCATTGCCCTTTGCGTGTTCTGACAGCTTGCCGTCGGGCTGGTTGTTCCGGCGTCGGCAAACATAGGTTGAAGCGTGCTGAAGTGAGATCAGGCTCACGGGGGTATCGTTGGTTGAGAGGCTCTCGGTAGCCGGAAGCACCGTCTGATTGACCCATTTGGCCAACGCCAAAGCCGTCGCACAGCGCATCTGTGTATCAGGCGTGACTGAAACGCCCGGTACAATTTCATCGACACCGATGGGCTTTGCCACCCCGCAACCGGGATCTTCAGAGATGACAGCATCGACTTCAGTGAACGTCACGCCAAAGGATTTCAGTTCGGCGATGCACTGTGTGTAGGCGGCTTGGTTGAAGGTTGGAGCGGACGGCTCTGCAGCGCGCTCAGGTCGCGCCTGCGGTGGTTGTGAAGGGGTGGTGGGGTCGGATGCATGCGTTGGCGCTGCCAATTGCACGATTAAAATCGCAGCTAGCCAACGTCCAAGTTGCATGAACTAATTCTACCTCAAAACAAAAAATACCGTTGCGCCATCGGTACCACCGTTGCCGGCTCACAGGTCAATAGTTCCCCGTCGGCGCGCACCTCATAGGTTTCGGGATCAACTTCCACATGCGGTGTAGCGTCATTGTGGATGAGGTCTTTCTTGCCGATTTTTCGGGTGTTATCGACGGCGAGCAGCTGTTTTTCGACTTCCAGCTTGTGTGCCAGACCACCTTCGATGGCGGCCTTTGAAACGAAAGTCACCGCGCTGTTGGTGACGGCTTTGCCGTAAGCGCCGAACATGTAGCGATAGTGCACCGGCTGCGGGGTCGGGATCGAGGCGTTCGGGTCGCCCATCGGCGCGGCGGCGATGGAGCCGCCGATCAGCACCATGGCCGGTTTGACACCAAAAAAGGCCGTATCCCAAAGGCACAAATCGGCGCGTTTGCCCACTTCAATGGAGCCGATTTCATGGCTGATGCCGTGCGCGATAGCCGGGTTGATCGTGTATTTGGCGATGTAGCGTTTGACGCGCATATTGTCATTGTCGCCGGTCTCTTGTGGGAGCGCGCCGCGCTGGCGTTTCATCTTGTCGGCCGTCTGCCAGGTTCGGATGATCACTTCGCCGACGCGGCCCATGGCTTGTGAGTCCGAGGCGATGATCGAGAACGCACCCATATCGTGGAGGATGTCTTCCGCCGCGATGGTTTCCTTCCGGATACGGCTTTCGGCAAAGGCGACATCTTCCGGGATATTGCTGTCGAGGTGGTGGCAGACCATGAGCATGTCAAGATGCTCTTCCAGCGTGTTGACCGTGTAGGGCCGCGTGGGGTTGGTGGAGGAGGGCAGGACGTTTTCCTGACCGCAAATCTTGATGATGTCCGGCGCGTGGCCGCCGCCTGCGCCCTCGGTGTGGAAGGCGTGGATCGTGCGGCCGTTCATGGCTTCGACCGTGCGCTCCACAAAGCCGCTTTCGTTGAGCGTATCGGTGTGGATCATCACCTGCACGTCCATCTCGTCCGCCACGGATAGGCAGCAATCGATGGCGCCGGGTGTCGTGCCCCAATCCTCGTGCAGCTTCAGGGCACAAGCCCCGCCGAGTACTTGCTCATGCAGTGCTGCGGGCAGGGAGGCATTGCCCTTACCCGCAAAAGCAAGGTTCATCGGGAAGGCGTCTGCTGACTGGATCATGCGGCCAATGTGCCAAGGGCCGGGCGTACAGGTTGTGGCCAATGTGCCGTGTGCCGGGCCCGTGCCGCCACCGAGCATGGTGGTTAGGCCGCTCATCAGCGCGTCTTCAATCTGCTGCGGGCAGATATAGTGGATGTGGCTGTCGAAGCCGCCTGCGGTGAGGATTTTGCCTTCACCCGCTATGGCCTCGGTGCCAGGCCCGACAATGATGTTCACGCCGGGCTGCGTGTCCGGATTGCCCGCCTTGCCGATGGCTTCAATGCGGCCGTTTTTAAGACCCACATCGGCCTTGTAGATACCGGTGTGATCAACGATCAGCGCGTTGGTGATGACAGTATCCACCGCGCCCTCGGCCCGTGTGACCTGTGATTGGCCCATGCCATCGCGGATGACCTTACCGCCGCCAAATTTGACCTCTTCGCCATACAACGCTGCATTGTTGCCGGAACCGTTGCCCCCGCCCGCGAGATCGGCGGCCATATCTTTTTCCACCTCGATGAAGAGTTCGGTATCGGCGAGACGCACCTTATCGCCTGTAGTGGGGCCGAACATATCGGCATAGGCGGCGCGGGAAATGGTGGCTGGCATGGTGTTTATCCTTCTGCGAGGAGGTCTAATAGTTCTTCATTGCGCCTGCGGGTCAGGTCCGCTTTGCAAGAATTGACGATGAGGGGCTGAATGGAGCCGCCCGCATATTTCATGCCCTCGCTCTCGCAATGACCGTCGCGATAGTCGATCCAGGCGCGCTGTGCCTTCAAGAGGCTTTCTTCCGCAATCGCATATTGTGGCTGCCATTCGCGGGTGTTTTCGTCGGTCACTTTGGCCCATCGTTTGACCTGCGGCCAAAGAGCATTGAGCTGGCCATCGGCTTGCTGCCAGTCCTCATAGGCGCAATAATTCATGCCCTGTTGAGGCAAATTGTCGGCGCCGCTGCAGTCCCAATCCTGCGCAAGGACAGTAACGGGAACGGCTGTCAGGAGCGCGGCCAGCAGCAATCTCATAGTTGGCCCATTACCTTCTGGTTGAAGCCATAAATTTCGCGTTTGCCAGAGATGGGCACCAGCGTCACGTCGCGTTCTTGCCCGGGCTCAAAGCGCACCGCCGTTCCGGCAGCTATATCAAGGCGCATGCCTTTGGTTGGCTCGCGGTCAAAATCGAGCGCCGCGTTGGTTTCATAGAAATGGTAATGCGAACCGACTTGAACCGGTCGGTCGCCCGTGTTGGCGACTTTGATGGTGATTGTTTCAGAACTGGCATTGAGCGTGATGTCGCCGTCGGCGGTGATAACTTCTCCGGGGATCATTTAGCGGCTCCTATCTGATCGGTTCATGCACAGTGACAAGTTTTGTCCCGTCCGGGAAGGTCGCTTCCACCTGAATGTCATGGATCATTTCCGGCACACCCTCCATGCACTGGTCACGGGTGATGACGTGGGCGCCGGCCTGCATCAGGTCGGCGACGGAACGACCATCGCGAGCGCCTTCGACAACAAAGTCCGTGATCAAGGCTATGGCTTCGGGATGATTGAGTTTGACGCCACGTTCCAAGCGCTTGCGCGCCACGATGGCGGCCATGGCGACGAGGAGTTTATCTTTCTCGCGCGGTGATAATTGCATCGGGTCCCCCGTGGTCTTTTACCGGACTTTAGGGCACAGTCTGTTCAGTTTGAAGTCATAAGTTTGGGCAGTATACGCCCGATTTTTCATCTTAATTGAGGACGTTCGGTATGGTCGATTTAAATGAAATCTGGGAATTGGAACGCAAATGCTGGGTGGAAGGCCGCTCCTACTATGAGCGCATCTTGCACGCGGAAGCGGTGTATGCGTTTCCGCCGCCGATGGGCATATTCGCCGGCAACGCCTTTGTTTCTTCGATGGGCGAACAGGGGCCGTGCTCCGACGTCGAAATGACGGACAAGCATGTCGCCCAGCAAGGTGACACTGTTTCAGTGGCTTACAAGGGCCGTGGCTTGTCAGCCAATGGTGATCGTGTGTCGCACTGCACGACGACGTGGGTTAAGACAGCTGATGGATGGAAATTGATGAGTCATCATCAAACACCTTTGGACGGTTGATCAACCGGCCAGCCAGTCTTCCAGCTTCATGGCGCGGACATCAGCGAGTAGCTCAACAAAGCCCTTTGCTTGGTGGGCAGCTGCCGCTGCTCCTTTTCCCGCGGTCGCCAAATGTGCCTCGCCAGCAACGCCGTCCGGATTGATGTCACCGGCGATCCAAGCATAGGCGTGCGGGCTTTGCGGGGCGAGGTGTTTAAACGTTTGGCGCGCCCTGGATGTTGAAGACGCGAAGTCTAGCGCATGTTCCATCTTCACTGTCGCGGGTGCGAAATGCAGCATTAAGGAAGTCTCATAGTCGTCGCCATGGATGCCATGGGCGCGATTGTCTGCTGTGAACATACCATCTGGAAAACCGAACCGGTTCCAACTGGTTTTTACCGCCAGCATATCGTGTCGCACCCGCAGGTCGCGGGCGACAATGCCCATAATTTCTTCGTTTCCGCCGTGAGAATTGGCGATGACCAGCTTGCGGATACCAGTTCGCGCAATGCTGTCTCCAATTTGGTTCCACGCATCGATGATGGTTGTCGCATCCATCGTGAGTGTTCCGGGCACCCGGACATGTTCGTTGGACTTGCCGATACACTGGATTGGTAGGAAGCGGACATCGAGCTCATCGGGCAAAAGCGGAAAAACCGTTTCAAACATGCCTTTCATGATGGCATGATCGGTCGATACGGGAAGATGCGGACCATGCTGTTCGGTCGCCGCAATGGGCAGCACGGCGATGGTTTCATGTGGATCGAGGCCCTCAAATTCGCGGGCGGTAAAATCGCCCCACCAGACGCGGCGGCTCATCGCGGCAGCCCCGCCGCTAGCACTTCTATCTCGACCGTAAAATCTTCGCGCGCAAAACCTGATACAATCATCAGCGTGGAGGCGGGTGCCGGGTCACTAAACAGTTCGTCCCGCACTTTCATATAGGGTTTTAGGTGCTCACGGCCTGTCACATAGGCATTGATGCGCACGATGTTGCTCAAGTCCATGCCCGCGTCTCCAAGGATCGCGCGGATGTTGTCAAAGCACAGGCGCGCTTGCATTTCGGTGTCGCTGGGGATGTTCCTTTCTGCGGAAATACCGAGCTGGCCGGAGCAGGCGACAAGCCTCATCCCTTCTGGAACCTCCACTGCGTGCGAATACTTAGCAAAAGGCGGGCAAATCGCTTCAGGCGTTATGTAGGTCAGCATCGGTCAATCCTGTTTCCAAGAGAACAAGCAAACGCGGCCATGTTTGACAAGAGTGCACAAATTTTGTGCGCTTAGGTATGCGATAGACCAAAGGCTTGCCTTGAAGAAGCAGACTGCTGCGCAATTATTATGCTGGCATGCGTTTTGCATGGCGGAGTGTTGGTGAAAAACAGGCGTAAACTGGCCTGAGTTATAAATGAGGTAAGGCAATGAAGAAGCTCCTTTTGACGACAACTGTTCTGGCCGTCGGGACGGGAAGCGCCTTCGCGGGTGGTCATTTAGAGAAATTTGTGTTCGGCACCAATTGGCTGGCTCAAGCTGAGCATGGCGGTTTTTATCAGTCTGTTGCTGATGGTACTTATGCAGAATGTGGTCTGGACGTTGAAATCCAGCAAGGCGGTCCGCAGGTCAACAACCGTGCGCTTTTGCTCGCTGGTCGAATTCAAGGCCATATGGGCGGTAACATGCTTGAGGCATTTAATGCCGTTGCAGAGGATATTCCGGTGGTGGTGGTTGCTGCGTCTTTCCAGAAAGAGCCGCAGGTGCTGATGACACACCCGGACCAAGGTCTCGATACTTGGGAAAGCCTTTTGGACGCGGAAGAATACATCCTCGGTGATGCCGGCTTCCAGTCTTACTATCAGTGGATGATCAAAGAGTTTGGCTTCGATGCAGGCAAGCGCGTGCCTTACACCTTTAACCCGGCACCTTTTATCGCCAATCCGAAATCAGCGCAGCAGGGCTATATTACCTCCGAGCCATATGCGGTTATTCAAGAAGCTGGTTTCGAGCCAAATCTCTTCCTGATCGCTGATTTTGGCTTTGACACCTATTCAACCACCATCGAAATGATGGCACCATATATGGAAGAGAGCCCTGAGGCTGTGAAATGCTTCGTCGAGGGTTCCATCAAAGGCTGGTACAATTTCCTTTATGGTGACAATGCCGCTGCTGTTGATCTGATTCAAGCGGATAATCCGGATATGTCGGATGACAAGATCGAGTTCGCGATTGCTACGCTGAAAGAGTATGGCATCATCGACAGTGGTGACACTGAAACGCTCGGTATCGGTGCCATGTCTGAAGAGCGCATGAACTCGTTTTATGCCAAGATGGTTGAAGCCGGTGTGATTGCGGATGGCATTGACATCAGCAAGTCTTACACGCTGGAATATGTCAATCAGGGGCTCGGACTGGATCTGAAAAAGTAAGGAGCAGCGCGTGAGCGCAGCGACGAGACTTGATACCGAGATTGGCGCCCCGCATTTGATTATGCGGGACGTCGAAAAAACGTTTGGCAACGATGTTGTCGCGCTTCGTGATGTGAACATGACAATCCGGCAGGGCGACTTTGTTTCACTACTCGGCCCGTCTGGCTGCGGCAAGTCTACGGCCTTGAGGCTCGTTGCCGGTCTATCAGCTCCAACCTCAGGCGTTTTGGACTGGCGTGGTCCCCCGATGGGCAAAACCGATATCGGGTTCGTGTTTCAAGAGCCGACCTTGATGCCGTGGGCTACCGTCTATGAAAATGTGTGGCTGCCACTTCGCCTAAAAGGGGTTACGCGGGACGCCGCAAGGGAGCAGGTCGCGTCCGTTCTGGAGCAGGTCAATCTAACCGGCTTTGAAGAAGCGGTGCCTCGAGAACTGTCTGGCGGCATGAAGATGCGTGTTTCGATTGCACGTGCGCTGGTCACCAAGCCGCGTGTCCTGTTGATGGACGAGCCGTTTGCCGCGCTGGATGAAATTACGCGGTTCCAACTCAACAATGATATTCTATCGCTATGGGAGAAAGAGCGTTTTACGGCTGTCTTCGTGACGCACTCGGTTTTCGAAAGTGTATTTCTCGCCAACCGCATTATCGTCATGGCGGCTAAACCTGGCCGCGTATTCGACGAGATGGAGGTGGCTGCGCCCTATCCGCGCGATGAAGCCTTTCGAACATCGGAAGACTATGCTGCGTTGACAAGGTCAGCTTCAACGATGTTGCGTGCCGCAATGGGTCTCAAGCCGGGAGAGAATGATGTCTTCCATTGAAGCTCCGATGGGCGCCTTGACCGAACCGGTCAAGATTGATGCAGAAGAGTTGGCCCGGCTGAGGCAACGCAAGCTCGAACGTATTGGCAAATGGGCACTGCCGCTGGGCATAATGCTGCTGGCAATCTTCCTTTGGGATCGCATCTGTGTGTGGAACGAAATCCCGCGCTATATTCTGCCGCGCCCGCACGAGGTTCTGAACACGCTGATTGAGGACTTCAGCCTCTTGATCAGTTCGCTATGGGTGACGCTCAAAATTACTGGTCTATCGCTGATGCTGGCAGTTGTTGGTGGTGTTGGTCTGTCGGTGCTTTTCACCCAATCGAAGTTCATCGAGATGAGCCTTTTTCCGTTTGCGGTGATTTTGCAGGTGACGCCGATCGTTGCGATCTTTCCTCTCATCAATATCTATGTCGAGAACCAGACCGCCAAGCTGCTGCTCTGCGCTTGGATTGTTGCGTTTTTTCCGATCCTTTCAAACACGACACTTGGGTTGAATTCAGTCGACCGCAACTTGCTCGATCTGTTCAAACTTAATGGAGCAACGCGGTGGCAAACGCTGTGGCACCTTCGCCTGCCTGCAGCCATGCCATACTTTTTAGGTGGCCTTAAGATCGCCGGTGGGCTGGCGCTCATTGGTGCTGTGGTTGCAGAGTTTGTGGCTGGTACAGCGGGTCAGTCTTCGGGGCTTGCAAGTCGGATAATCGAGGCTGGCTATCGTCTGAATGCGCCAAGACTATTTGCTGCACTCATCCTGATATCGCTAACAGGTATCATTATATTCATTGTTCTTTCATGGCTCTCGAACCGCATCCTCCGGCGTTGGCATGAGAGCGCCTTGCAAGCGGAGCGATGAATGACACCAAATGCGGGGGGACAGTTTGGTGATTTGACCGTGCGGCTGCATGATAGCTGGCTGGGCAATGTAGATAGTCGTTCAAATCATGACCGTGATGGCTTTGGGATCTACAGGCTTGGTGTTGAAAGCAATAAGATTTCCCGCTTGAGCCCTGTTGACACGGCAAACGGCCTTGCGCCTGTCGCGATGCCTTGTCCGATTGATTGCCATACGCACTTGGACAAGGGTCATATCTGGCCGCGTTCACCCAATCCAGACGGATCCTTTGTTGGCGCACTCGACAGTGTTGGCGCTGATCGGCGTGCCAATTGGAGCGCTGAAGATGTGGAAGTCCGCATGGAGTTTGCGCTCAAATGCGCCTACGCCCACGGCACGAAGGCATTGCGAACCCACATCGATTCTCTTCCTCCGCAAGAAGATATCTCCTGGCCGGTATTCCAAACGGTGCGCGAACGCTGGAAGGGGAGGATTGATCTACAAGCGGCCTGCCTTTTCGGTATCGATGGAGCGCGCGATGAAACTTGGTTCAACAGGCTCGTTCGTTTGGTAAAATCATCTGGCGGTGTGCTGGGTGCTGTAACTTACATGGTGCCTGATCTCGATGGCTTGCTGGATCGCATGTTTCGTGCGGCAATTGAGCATGGCCTGGAACTCGACTTTCATGCTGATGAGACCGATGATCTAGAGGCCAAATCGCTGCATTACATCGCTAAGGCAGCCAAGCGCCATGACTATGACGGCCGCATTCTTGTTGGCCATTGCTGTTCGCTGGCCCGTCAACCCGATGATGTGGTGAAAGCCACGCTCGACGACGTGGCAGCGGCCAACATTTCCATTGTCTCGCTTCCGATGTGTAACATGTATTTGCAGGACCGCCGGGCGGACGGCACGACGCCGCGATGGCGCGGTGTCACGCTTCTGCACGAGATGAAAACACGTGGCATCAACGTATGTGTTGCATCTGATAACACACGCGACCCGTTTTATGCGTATGGCGACCTCGACATGCTTGAGGTCTATCGGCAGGCTACCCGTACCTGCCACTTCGATCACCCCGTGGCCGACTGGCCCCGGGCACTCCTTGCCAATCCTGCCGCGGCGATGGGATTGGACGGTAGTTATGGCCGCATCGGGCTGGGAGACCCGGCGGACTTTCTGGTTTTTGAAGGGCGGACTTGGACCGAGCTTCTATCAAGGCCCGAGAGCAACCGCACATTGGTGCGTGATGGCCAAATCGTCGAACGCACCATCCCATCTTACGATGAACTAGACCATTTGATGGAGCAGACTACCGATGTTCAATCTGGACGCATTGCGCGATGATATTTCAGGCATAGCCATTGAAGACAATGAGAAGATTGTCCAACAAAAGAGCCGCGACTTTTACTGGTATTCGCCGATACTGAAAAAGCAGCTTGATCATGTTACGGCCGACCTTGTTGTTTCGCCGAAGACCGAAGAAGAACTCATTCAGGTTCTAAAGGCGTGTTTCAAACACGATATTCCGGTCACACCGCGCGGAACTGGCACCGGCAATTATGGGCAAGCCATGCCTCTTTCTGGTGGTGTCGTACTCTCTTTGGCTGAGATGAAAGAGATTAAGGAGATCACACCAGGACGTGTGGTTTGTGGGCCGGGTGTCATTTGCCATGATCTTGATGTCGAAGCGCAGAAAACAGGTCAAGAACTGCGTATGCACCCGTCAACCGCTCACACGGCAACGCTTGGCGGGTTTATTGCCGGTGGCTCAGGTGGCATTGGGTCATGCACTTGGGGTGGTTTGCGCGATTGGGGCAACATCATTCGTCTTCGCGTCGTTACCATGGAAGCTGAGCCGCGTATTTTGGAACTGACTGGCGAAGATCTGCACAAGGTCACGCACGCCTATGGTACCAACGGTATCATCACTGAAATCGAGATGCCGCTCGCGCCCGCCTATGACTGGATTGATGTTTTTGTCGCCTTTGATGAATTCATGGATGCAGCACGTTTTTCCAACCTGGTGGGGCGTCAGGATGGCATTTTACTCAAGCTGAATTGCGTCGTCGCCGCACCCGCGCCGCAAGACTATTTCAAACGGCACAAGCCGTTTATCGAAGATGGCGACAATCTTTGCCTTTTCATGGTTGCTCCGCAGGCAATGGATGCGTTTCTGGCGCTCACCCAATCCCAAGGTGGACGGGTTGTGTTCAACCAATCGACCATGACTGAAGAGGAACTGAAAGGCATTCCTGCGGCATTTGAATGCTCATGGAACCATACAACGCTGCGAGGTTTGAGGGCCGATGAGAAAATCACTTACCTGCAGGTGCTTTATCCATTTCCCACCCATCTGGAAACGCTGGAAAAGCTGCACACCATGTTTGAGGGTGAGGTAATTGATCACCTGGAGTTTGTGCGTTTCGATGGTGATGTCACTTGCTTTGGCCTTCCAATGGTGCGTCACACGACCGATGAGCGCCTTGAAGAGATCATGGAAATATTTACCGCAGAAGGCGCGCCGATCTTCAATCCGCATCGCTATACGCTTGAAGAAGGCGGAATGAAGCAGACGGATGAAGTTCAGTTGGCATTCAAGAAAGAGGCTGACCCAAAGGGTCTCCTCAATCCCGGCAAGATGATCGCTTGGGATGACCCGGACTTCGATTTCTCCTCAGGGCAGACTTGGCTCTTTCGTGGTTTGCAGGGTCGACAACAGGCCGCGGAGTGAACCATGCGGATCATGGTGCTTTATGCCCATCCGGTTGAAGAAAGCTTCAACGGGGCCATGCATCGGTTGGCTATTGGTCGTCTGCAAGACAAGGGCCACCAAATCGATGACTGTGACCTTTACGCAGAGGGGTTTGATCCCAGGCTGACCCGCGAAGAACGGCTCGGCTATCACGATATCGGCCCGAACATCGAGCCGGTGCGAGACTATGTAGAGCGGCTGCGTGCTGCTGATGCCCTGGTGTTGAGCTATCCGGTATGGAACTTCGGTTATCCGGCCATCCTGAAGGGTTTCTTTGACCGCGTTTTTCTCCCCGGTGTTTCGTTCAACATCGTCAATGGCAAAGTCAGGCCCTGCCTTCACAACATCAAGAAAGTTGGCGTCGTGACGACTTATGGCGGCTCCAGAACGCGTGCGTTTTTGGTTGGAGACCCGCCGCGCAAAGCGGTCAACCGCGTGCTGCGGGTGATCGTTAAACCGGGCGCACCGGTCCACTATCTCGCGCACTATGATATGAACCGCTCAACGAGCGCTACGCGTCAACGTTTTGCCCAAAAAGTAACATCTGTCATGAACGCGTTCTGAAAGATCAAGCATGCGTATACTCGTCGTTTACTCTCACCCCGTCCCTGAAAGCTATTGCGCGGCCGTGCGTGATACGGTGATCGATGGTCTTGAGCATGGGGGGCATGAAGTAAGATTGCTGGACCTTTACGCGATGGGTTTTGACCCTGTCATGTGCTGTGACGAACGGCGCGTCTATAACGATTTGACGGAGGATCAACACCCATTGCCGGATCAAGCTGAACATTTGGCTTGGGCAGAGGGCATTGTTTTTGTCTATCCGACTTGGTGGTACGGACTGCCGGCCATGCTCAAAGGTTGGCTGGATCGTGTCTGGACACCGTCAATTACGTTCGACATCAATATGGAAAGCGGTGTCATTCGCCCCCTTATGACGCATGTCACTAAGCTTGGTGTGGTCACCACTTGTGGTGCACCGCGCTGGTGGAGCTATTTTGTTGGTCATCCCGGTGTTCGTACGCTCACACGCGGCATGCGAGCTCTTTTTGCACGCCGGTGCAAGACGGTCTTTTTGGCCCATTATCTAATGGACGTTTCAACACCGGAGACGCGCGGTGCCTTTTTGACTAAGGTCTACGCCAAGATGAAGACTTTTTGACCTTCTGGTGAAGGCTTATCCTCATGCCATGTGTTCCTGGTCAGGGAGGGCCCGCCATAGTCCCAAACGGTTTGGTTGGGATGGGAGGTTTGCAACCATAGCGGGCCTGACGTGATGGTCGTTCACGTTGAGTAAGGTAGCACAAGACTTGGTTAGCTGCCGTGAGTTTTGCGTGTGAAAATGCCCTCCAAAATGCATAGAACCCCGCCAAGCACCCCCATGCTTGGCGGGGTTCCGATCTGGCGTGCGCTGCCCCCGCGAACGCACGCACCCCGACTGCCCCAGGGATACAGTGAACGGGCTAGCTCGTTGGCGGCGCTCCTGTTTGTTGAAATGACGCTGCGAGGCCGTGGCAAGGGTTGGGTGGTTCGCTCCGCCCGTTCTGGTTGTAGCTTTTTCCAAGCCGCGCGACAGTTTTCGGGTCTTCAATGAAGCAATCAGTACTTGGAACACTTGAATTTCGCAGTCCGTCAATCAAGTCCATCGCAAGCTGTCGGATGAACTGTGGTGCGGCAGCGCTTGTGCCCATCAAATAGGCCGTCGAGCCGGAGCGTGTGCCTTGCGCTCGCACACCCGCAATCAACTGTGAGCGATCACTATGGTTTGACAGATCAACTGACGGTCTTGATCCATCTTTCTTTCCAGCGCTTGAGTAGAAAGCTGGCTTCAACGGCTTGCCAAGCTTTAGGCCGTCGCCATCTGGGAGGCCCACATAACCCGCAACTGCAATGCGTGTTTTCTCTGAAGTTGGCGCCATTTGTGTTGCCCAACCATTTAACGACCCATGGCGTCGCACAACTTGTTCGTCCTCGATCCCTGCCATTCCATAAGCGCGCCCTTCATCATCATGGGTACGGTAGGCCCGATCATAGAAATAGGATTGTCGCGCACCATTGGCAGTGTCCGCGGGGTCTTCATCTCGCAAGATATACGCGTCTACATGGGAGAATGTTGCTGCGCTTTTGCGCTTTATGGTGATCGACCAACGACCACTGGAAGGCAGCTTTATCCGTTCGCGGAATTCCGTGGGGCCAAGGCAAATAACGCAGCGCCAGTCACCACCTCGATATCGCTCTACGCCAATCTGACCGATCGTTTCGCCTGATGCAGTGTTGATCGCTTCGTGGTACTGGGTTTTTGTGCCGCCGCCAGAGTTGAGCGCAACGTCAATCACCCCGTCCGGGCTCTTGAACTGGATAGCGCATTCCTGAAAGAAGTCGCGCGCGCCAGATGGTCGCTGGGATGCTTCGTGACGGAACCACAGCTCCACATAAGACGATGTAAAATCATTCGGCTGTATCGACCATGTGAGTGAATAGTTATTATTTGCATCGTGATCGGCGGCTGAAACAACTGCGTGCATGCGGTCAGCAAAACTGTTGGCAGCAGGAATTGCAACAAGAGTTACGCCATCTTCGGTGTTGCGACGTTTGGTCACCAATTCGTCAATGGCAGCTTCAAGTTGATGGGTGCCGTCATGAGGCCCACCGGTGGTGCCAAGCGACAGATTAACGAGAAGATTGACACGCTCAGCGCCGTACCGCTCCTTAAGCAGCTTTGTGCGGGCGATGATGTAGTGCAGGGCAGCCAAGATATATATGTCTTTTCCAAACCCAGCAGTATCTCGCAGTGGGTTGCGTGGCAGTTGCACCCCGATAGTACGCATTAAGGAAAGGTCGCCCTCAGCTTCGCCTTGCGGTTGCCAGTCACCTGGGCCAATGCCGCAAGCCGTGTCCATGACATGCGTCCCGTGCGTGAATGGCTTATTGATATTGGTGCCCAAGTCAGGGTTGAGGCTGACTGCCCCCATCTGCGGATCATTATAGACGGCGTCTTCGTCGCCACGGTGCCGCAAAAGAGCTGCGTTAATATCGTCGCGGGTCAGTTCACGTCCGACCGGAACGCTGTCGGTTGTAGCTGTTCCGGGCAATGCGCGTGTCACGCCCGACTGCAACCAGCAAAACTCAATGCGTGTTTTGAGGTCATCGCGAAAATTCTTGTGCGCAAATGCGAGCCCGTCATCTATCACCGCTACCACCGTCAGTGTTTTTTTGGTGGTCGACGGCAGTTTGGCCAACTGGTCGGTAACTACGCCATCGGTTGTCCAATTGGCGGGCACTGCGCCCGGAACATAGGCTTCGGTCACAAGGCTTCTTGAAAGCGGGAAATTTAGTGCAAATCTGAAGTCGCTGTCGGGCGGCATGCCGCCTTCGCTTGGGTTCTTGTTGTCGCTTACAAGAACCGGAATGAATCTATAATGTAGTTCCGTGTCGTCGCCGTTTGTCGCGAGCGGCTCGAAGATCATGGGTCGAACGGAGACCTTGGTGCTCGTCTCATCATACACCCAGCTCATGTCCGGGCCGGTGCGTTCCAGCATAGCGGTCCAAACCGTATCATTCTGGCCGCCGGTGCCCATTTTCATGAAGTCTGGTAGCGGTGCATCACCAAAGGTGAACTGCTTCCCGTTTTTCAGGAACCAGTTCTCGTAGGGGCCATCAAACTTCTCAAGGCGCATTGTTTTGTCCGCCTAATGCTAGGTGAGCTCTGCAACGGCTCTATCGTAGAGCCACGCAATTGGCGCGGTGTTGGCATAGGTAGGCGCCGCCGTTTCGGTCGGTTTAATGTCTTCAAACGCATTGAGATTGAAATCGAGATTGGCAAAGGTCGCATTCGCGTCAGTCGAAAATGTCGTGCGATCGTTCGGGTCAAGTGTTTGCTCGACCAGCTTGACATCACCGCTAGTCAGTTTCGCACCACCCATTGTGAGGATGAGGCGGGTCACCGCGCGCCCGATAATGGCACCTGCCCAGCTATCTACCGGATAGTGAACGCCAGCCACTGTCCGGTTGACGGCAACACGCTCGGCCATTTTAGCCACGAGCTGTTTTCTGTTGGCTGTGTCTCGATTGGAGTCGCCGCCCATTTTTTCTTCTTCGACATCCAATATATGCTGCAGCAGTTCTGACACGGCAAAGGCTTCTGCGGCATGCGCGCTTGGGTAGCTGCCATGTTTTGGCGTCGCGATCATCGGCATGACTGCGGCGCTGACTTGGTCTGGCCGCGGAACCGCAAGCGACGTTTTGGCGATCATGCAAACATGAGATGTCAGCACTTGCGTCAACAACACGAGCTCGCCGATCTGACGATACCGTGGAGAGTTCATGCCCATGATCATGCCAAAGTAATTGGTCGGAAAGCCAAGCTGTGATGTGATTTCGGGCGAGCGCTCACCGCGTTGGTCAGCATATTTCGCCATTTGCACAATTTGGCCTTTGAGCATGTCCAAATCGGGGGAGCTAGGCAGGTTTGCCAAGTTCTTGCTGCCAGTTTGCAGCACGAATTTCCCGCCGCTCGTGATGTCCCAGCTTATGTTGGAAAAGAAAGCCGACAGGTAAAGCGATCCGCGTACCCAGTCCGCGCAGTCGCCGATATCATCAGTTCTCAGGCTTTCCGCATTGGACGGGTCGGCAACATAGCCAATTGCCTCCGCCGCGGTCATGAGACCAATTGTTTCGGTGCCGCTATATTGCGATGCGGCGCCAGAACCCTGAAATCCGCCAAGACCCCCAAGGCCTCCAAGGCCGCCCAATCCGCCGAGGCCACCTAATCCACCAAGGCCGCCCAGACCACCAAGCCCTCCTAAGCCGCCAAGTCCGCCCAAACCGCCAAGACCACCTAAGCCGCCAAGGCCGCCCAAGCCTCCAAGTCCCCCCATCAAAGCCATTTTTTATTCCTATCTTTTTGGTATGCCGGCATGCGCAAGGGCTGCTGCCATGCGTTTGCCAATTTCGAAATGCGCCGCTGGATGTGTCGACAAATAACTATCCACCGTGAAGTTTGGCTGGTGATCAAGAATCTCAGCCGCCACTCGTGCTGCTGCCTCGTCCCGCCCCAATTCGGAAAGCGCAGCTAGTTTGACGCGCATGGTTGATGCGTGCCGGTTGTTCATTGATAGAGACCGGCTGGCTAGCTCAAGCGCCTTGTCGTTTTCATGATTGGCAAAGTGCGCGGTCGCCGAAAGCGAGTCGTAAAAATAACCCAATGGGTCGATAGGTGATAAATGACGCGCATGTCCCACATTCTTCACTGCTTCCGCCGATTTGTCAGCGAAGGCGCAGAGCGCGCCTTTCAGCAGCCACGCCAGCCCCTCGTTGGGGTTGACGCTCAGAGCCGCTTCAAAACGATTGCCAGCAGTATCCAGGTCATGACGCAGATTGTTCAGCGCAAATCCATCCATCGTAAGCGCCATCGGGCAGGTCGGGTTGATGTCAAGCGCGCGGGCTGTTGCATCAAATGCAAGCGAGATGTCGCGTTTTGAGTTAGTCGACCAACCGTTGGTGACGGCTAAAATGTACCATTTTCCGAGCCATGCAAGCAGTTCACTGCGCCCTTTGGCGCGGTTTATTGCTTCTTCCAACAGTGGCCGCGCACGCGAAAACGCACTGAGTGTGTTGCGGTGCATATAGCCAATGCCTGCCAACAAAAGTCGGTGATTTGGTACGTCCACCACATCGGTTTGTCGCACGGCAACGATAGCCTCGTTAACGATGGTTTCTCCCACCGCTTTCGTGATTTGATCGGTGAGTGCACTGTTGAGATCGAACATGCGATCTCGATCACTGGCAAAACGGCGTGTCCAGAGAATTTCACCCGATGCAGTCTCGATGAAATCAAGCTCGGCGATGACTTGTCCACTTGCCTCACGCACCGTCCCAGTCACCGCATAGTCAGATCCCAGACTTTCGCGAATTTCATCGGTGGTAACGTTACGCTGGTTCAAGCGCCGCGCCGACAAATGCGAGATCACCGAGATCAGACTGGAACGCGCAAGTGATCGGCTGATATCCTCAGCCAGCCAATCGCCAATAACATCGCCTTCCCGGCCACCATTTAACGATAGGAGCGGAATAACCGAAATGGTTGGTGTAAATTTCAGTTGGTTCTTTTGACGCGCTGCCAACGGCCCGAGCGATACAAGTGCCTGTGCCTCGCGCTTTTTGTTTAACCACTCTTTGAAAGCAGCTTCGTGGAGTTCGAAGCCTTCCAAAAACAGACCATCTCCGACAAAAGTCAGTTGCTCGACCTTGTCGAGCTTGAGCCGGATATCCTGATTGTTGGTTTCAAAGAAAATATTGAATTCATCGCCGAGCGATTTGCGCATATCTGCGAGTGTGCGTCTTAAAACGCCCTTTGCGCGCTCTGTGTCGTAGGTGCTGTCGCCCCACAGGGTTTTCGCGAGATAGTCGCGCGACCGGCGCCCCTCCATGCCATCAAAAAGCAGGGCAATCATGGCCTTTTGTTTCTTGCTGGAAATCTCAACTGCGTGTTCGCCAACGGTGCGCATGACGCAGCACCCGTAAAGGCTAATTTGCAGTTTCGGACTAGTCATCGGCCAACCTCCAAAATCAAGGTATCAATAGCCAGGGGGCTGCGAAAGCGCCTCACGCTTTTCTCACGCCGCTTCGTCAGCAGCGCGTTTAGTGTATTGGTCATGAGTTCAACACAACTTCCAACTGATGAAGAGTTCCATCAAGAGACCGGTGTGCGCGATGTGCCCGACTTTTACAACCGGTGGGACGATTTGCGCGATCGCATCGTGCCGGCGCTTGAACGCCAGTCTGTTCTCGATCTCGAGCAACGTGAAATACTCTATTGGCTGATACAAATGGCCGACCGCATCGGCGAAAACGACATTACCCAAAATTGAAGCGTCACCGTCTCTCATAATGACTTGAAACATGGCTCTCCTTCACGCACTTAAGGTCACGTGCGGGAGACCTGAAAATGACTATTGCTGCTCAGAAAACGCCGGTCACGGTGCTTACTGGCTATTTGGGCGCGGGCAAGACCACGCTTCTCAATCGTATACTGACTGAGGAACATGGAAAAAAGTACGCGGTAATCGTCAATGAGTTTGGCGAAATCGGCATCGACAATGATTTGGTCGTTGATGCCGATGAAGAAGTATTTGAGATGAACAATGGGTGCATCTGCTGCACAGTGCGCGGTGACTTGATCCGCATACTTGGTGGTTTGATGAAACGTGCCGGCCAGTTTGATGGGATTTTGGTTGAAACCACCGGCCTTGCTGATCCAGCACCAGTTGCGCAGACCTTTTTCGTAGACGAAGATATTGCAGCCAAAACGAGTTTGGATGCAATCGTTACTGTGATTGATGCTTTGCACCTGAGCGAAGAGCTTGGCCGTGCGCCGGAGGCGCAAGAGCAGATTGCGTTGGCAGATATAGTGATCCTCAATAAAATAGATCTGGTCAACGAAGAGACGCTGCGATCCGTTGAAAGCCTTGTCAGGAAGATCAATCCAACCGTCCGCATTGAGCGCGCTGAACGCAGCAACATCGCACTCGATAAGATATTGGGTTTGGCTGCTTTTGATCCTGATCGTATTCTTGAAGATGCGCCAGAAGCGATGGGCGATCCAGCCCATGATCATCACCACCCTGACCATAAGTGCGATGATCACTGTGACCACGATCACCACCATCATGCGCACCATGATCCGCACATCACGTCTTTTTCACTGCGCTCAGACGCACCTCTTGATCCGGAAAAGTTCTTCCCGTGGATACAGACGATATGTCAGGAATTCGGGATCGACTTGCTTCGCATGAAAGGCATTTTGGCTTTTCCCAATGATGATCTTCGCTATGTGGCGCAGGCAGTTCACATGTTGCTGGAAGGCGATCATAACAGGCCTTGGCGAGACGACGAACCGCGCACTAGCCGTATGGTTTTCATCGGACGCAATTTGCCACGTGACGTCATTGAAGATGGTTTCAACAAGTGCAAAGCGACGGCTTGAAACTGAACACGCTACCGTTGGATGCGCCTGCTACCGGTTGCGGCTTTGCGCGCTCTGCTTTTGCCGTTGCCGATGGCGATGGGCAGGTCCATCTGCTCAACTTTGATGATGGTGTCCTGAGCAATCGCCTGCACGACGGTGCTATCTTATCATTTATAACCGATGAAAAGTCTGGATCGCTTTATTCCGCAGGTGATGATGGCAAGGTTGTTGCCTCAAGCGCTGAAAGCGAACCTCAAGTGCTTCATCAAGGTCGTAAGTGGGTTGACTGGATAGCTTCAAGTTCGCGAGGACATTTGGCGTGGACCGCAGGCAAGTCTATTTACCTGCTGCCCAAAAGCGCTGATTCTGCCGATGAAATTCAAGCGCCGTCGAGTATTGGTGGCTTGGCTTTTTCTCCAGATGGCAAGTGGTTGGGCGGGGCCGTTTATGGCGGTGCACTTTTGATCAGCATATCCGATCCGGCTAAAACGCGTATGCTGGAATGGCAGGGCAGTCATAACGGAATCGGTTTTTCACCCGATGGTCGGTTTTGCGTCACTTCAATGCTCGAAAACGCACTTCATGTATGGCGGATTGACAAACCGGAAGACAAGCACGGTCGGATGGGCGGCTATCCCGCAAAGCCGCTCTCTTTTGCCTGGACCGCTGACGGACGTTATTTGGCAACATCGGGCGCGGATGTTCTTGTACTGTGGCCCTTTATTCAGGCTGATGGCCCCATCGGTCAAGGTGCGGGTGTTGTTCCGGCGGAAGAAGAAAAGATGGTGCGGTCCGTTGCGACCCGGTCGCGGTCTCCACAAATTGGGATCGGGTATGCGGATGGGTCTGTGGGCATCTACGATCGAAAAAGCCAAATCCATCATATGATTGCACCGGCGTCCGAAAACGGCCCGGTTATCGAGATGCACTTTTCCGATGATGCACAATGGCTCGGATTTATACGCGAACAGGGCGAGGCAGCCCTCGTGCGATTGGGCAAGCCCTAGCTTTCTTACCCAGTTGCAGTGACCAGGCCCTGCGTTGACAGAAGATCGGTCTTTGGCATCAGGGATAATAGCTCACGTGTGTAAGGATGCGCTGGTTCGGTGAACAGTGTTTCAGCTTCTGCCACTTCAACAAGCTGGCCATCTTTAAGAACACCAATACGGTCGCACATTTGTCGGACGACCGGCAAATCGTGGCTGATGAAGAGCATGGTCAGCCCGAGATGTTCCTGCAAGTCTTTCAAAATGTTGAGAATTTGGGCCTGAATAGAAACATCAAGCGCGCTTGTGGGCTCATCGCAGATCAAAAAGCGCGGCTGTGTTGCGAGTGCACGGGCGATGGCAATACGCTGCCGCTGACCACCTGAAAACTGATGGGGGTATTTCGTTCCCGCATCGGCCCCGATGCCGACGCGGTCGAGTAGCTCTGCCACACGATCCTTGATTTCGCTTTTGGGAATAACGCCCAGATGGAGTGCAGGCTCCGCAACAATGGCATCTACACGATGGCGCGGGTTGAGTGAGGAAAAAGGATCCTGAAAAATCATCTGGATTTGACGACGATAGTCTACCAGTTCCTCCCGCGACGCGCGAGAAACGGTCACTCCGTTGAAATTTACGTCTCCGCCATCAACATCGTAGAGCCCGGCGATCATGCGCGCGATGGTGGATTTGCCCGAACCGCTCTCGCCAACCAATCCTAGAACTTCACCCGGATAAATATCAAAGCTTACGCTATCGACCGCTGTGAAATACTGCCGTTGAGACGGCAAGAGTGCGGCCTTTTCGATGAACTTTTTAGTGATGTTCGTGACCTTTAGAAGTGGTCCTGTTGGCGACTCTTGTGTCGGCCAGTTTTTTGCCAGATCTTCGATTTTAAAGCTCGTTTCCCTTCCGCCATAGGAGATTTGCGGGAACCGATGGAGTTTCTGGTCTGGTCGCGGAACGGCGGCGATCAAGCTTTTTGTATATTCATGGGTCGGGTCACCGAGGACTTTTGACGTCGGCCCGGTTTCAACGACTTCGCCCGCATACATGACAGTCACAACATCGGTGGTTTCTGCAATGACACCCATATCGTGGGTGATCAAGATCACGCCCACTTGCCGCTCGCGGGCCAAGTCCTTGATCAGTTCTAGAATCTGAGCCTGGATTGAAACATCCAGCGCGGTCGTCGGTTCATCAGCAATGATGACCTCAGGCTCCGAGCAAAGTGCCAATGCTATAACCACGCGCTGGCGCATGCCACCGGAAAACTGATGCGGGTATTGATCAATGCGCACGTCAGGATTTGGGATGCCTACACGCGTCAAAAGTTCGATGGCGCGCGCTTTTGCATCATTGCTGCCCAAATCAATGTGCCGCTGGATCGTTTCAACCAACTGCTCGCCAACAGTAAAGAGCGGATTTAGAGAGGTGAGGGGATCTTGAAAGATCATCGAGATGCGTTTGCCACGGATGGCCCGCATGGCGGCTTCATCGCTTCCCGAAATCTTGTCCGTTTGCAATGACACCGTACCGTTTGTGATGCGGCCATTACCTTGGAGCAAGCCCATAACCGCTGCACCAATGGTTGACTTACCCGCACCACTTTCGCCGACGAGACCATGGATTTGGCCAGGTTCGACGGTTAGCGCGGCATCGCGAACAGCGGTGAAGGGGCCTTTGCGGGTCGGAAACTGAACTGTGAGATTGTCGATATCGAGAAGGGTCATGGCTCTACTACTGCAACCTCGGGTTCAGCGCGTCACGTAACCAGTCACCAAGCAAGTTGACCGCCAGCGCCAGTGACAGGAGAGCCATTGCCGGGAAGAAAAGTATCCACCACTCACCGGAAAACAGAAAACCTTGGCCGATGCGAATAAGCGTACCGAGCGATGGCTGTGTCGGCGGCGCTCCGACGCCCAAGAAAGACAGTGTTGCTTCGGCAATAATCGCAAGAGCCAATGAGATCGTTGCGATTACAAGCACGGGCGATAGCGTATTCGGTAAAATATGTCTGATCATGATCGCAAAAGGCGTGCGGCCGATCAGGCGTGCAGCTTGCACGTATTCCTTGTTCTTCTCCACCAACGTGGAACCACGAACGACGCGCGCAAAGTTGACCCATTCAGACAGGCCAATCGCCAGAATAAGCACCCAGATGGCCACCTCATCGCGCATGGATGGTGGCGTAATGCCCTTGGCAATGCCGAAGATTAGAAGCGCCACCAAAATGGCGGGAAAAGTTAGCTGAATGTCCGCAACACGCATGATGATGGCATCCGTTCGTCCACCAACATAGCCCGAGATCAACCCTAGAGTGACACCCAAAACCATGGCGAACAGAACCGCTGAGAAGCCGACGAAGAGTGAGATACGCATGCCGTACAGAATAGTCGCATAGACATCACGGCCTTGGTCATCAGTCCCCATAATAAAGCTTTCGCCGGTGAACTGGTTTGGTTCCATTGGCTTGGAGAAGCCGTTCATCAGGTTCAGTGAGGCAGGGTCAAACGGATTTTGTGTGGTGATAAAGGGTGCAAAGACTGCACCTCCAATCAACAGAACCGTGACGATAAATGCGACGATGGCGACAGGTGAGCGTTTGAACTGATAAACAAGGTCGGAGTCGTTAAAGCGGCGAAGGGCGTCAACCATTTCAGTTGCCTCCGCTCGCAGAAGCCCGCAAGCGCGGATCTATAAAGAAGTAGAGCAAATCAACTGACAAATTAATCAGGACGAACATGACCGAGATGAGCATCAGGTATGAGGCCATCACAGGAATGTCCACGAACTGAATGGCATTGATGAAAAGCAGACCCACACCGGGCCATTGGAAAACCGTTTCGGTGATAATGGCAAAAGCGATAATAGAGCCGAGTTGAAGGCCAGTGATTGTAATCACCGGGACCATCGTATTTTTGAGCGCGTGACGGAAATTGACGGTTCTTTCGGGCAGGCCGCGTGCTCTGGCAAATTTCACATAGTCCGTGCGCAAGACTTCCAGCATCTCTGATCGAACCAGGCGCATAATCAGGGTCATCTGATATAGACCAAGTGTAATGGCTGGCAAAATAATCGCTTTCAGACCGCTTTCCGTGAGCAGGCCGGTCGACCACCAGCCAAGATCAATGGTCTCGCCTCGACCGAAGCTTGGCAGCCAACCAAGTTCAACGGCGAACAGATAGATGAGAAGGATACCGATCAAGAAGGTGGGTAATGATACTCCGACCAGCGATATGGTCATGATGGTGTTTGACAGCCAACCATTTCGATTGATGGCGGTGTAAACGCCCAATCCGATACCGAAAACGACTGCAAAAAGTGCCGATACTGCTGCGAGTTCGAGTGTCGCCGGAGCGCGTTCTGCGATGATTTCCGCGACGGGCCGCCCTTGGCGATAAGATACGCCAAAGTTGCCTTCGGTTACGATGCCTTTGAGGAAATTGAAGTATTGAACCGGAAAAGGCTGGTCGAGGCCAAGTTGTGTTCGAACACGCTCAATGTCTTCGATTGTCCGCTCTTGGCCCAGCAGATTGTCAACTGGATCGCCTACAAAGCGGAAGAGTGAAAACGCGACCAAACCGACCGCCAGCAGCACAAAAATCGACTGGAGAACCCGTCGCAAAATGTAACTCAGCAATGCGCCATCCCCAACACGATACGCCGACTCCCTGCCGCGAGCGACCATGTCGCGGCTACGCTAGACTGCGCGGTAACTTGATGAGATTCAATATAAAAAACGCGGCAGACACAGCCTGCCGCGAATATGGATTAAAAGCTGGCGTTTAGCCGCTAGCTTACCCCTTGGTCACCCAGCGGAGTATAAAGAAGTTGTCTGGGCGTTGCGTTAGCTCAACACCATCGGCAACACCCCAAAGCAGCGGCTGAATGTACATTGGCACATAAGCATGTTGATCCTGGAGAATCTGAGCGACTTCATCCAGCATGGCTTGGCGTTTGGTGTCGTCGATTTCCGATTGGATCATGGGAAGGAGTTCATCGATCCGGGCATTGGAAAAGCCGCCAAAGTTCCACGAGCCCAAGCGACGATCTGGGTCAGGTGTATGCGCCAGGAATCGAATTGGATGTTCCGCATCAAAAGTGCCAGGTGACCAGCCCAACAGATACATGTCGAAATTGTCTTCGCGCAGCTCAGGCCAATAGTTTCTGACAGGCATGGCATCGAGTTCGGCGGTAATGCCTACCTGGGCCAGCATAGAAACGGCAGCCTGACAGACGCTTTCATCGTTGAGATAGCGATCATTAGGGCACTTGAGGCCGAATGAGAAACCATTGGGATAGCCAGCCTCGGCAAGCAGAGCTTTTGCGCCTTCAACATCGAAAGCGGGACGATCAGCAAGAGACCCAGTATAGCCCCGCATTGCAGGGCTCACCAATTGTGATGCAGGCTGCGCTGCACCGCGCATGATGGTTTGGATAATCGCTTCGACATTAATCGCCTTGGAAACGGCTTCCCTAACGCGTGCATCGGTAAACGGATTTGGTGAGCCAGCGTCGGATGTGTACTTGATGCTTTCATGGTCATGGGCAAAGCCGAACATGATCACGCGTGCCTCAATACCCTCTATGACTGTTACACCATCGCGGGCTTTTATCCGCTCGACGTCCTGAATGGGAACGGGATTGATCATGTCTACTTCGCCGGACAGCAGCGCGGCGACAGCCGTTGCATTATTCTGGACGGGCTGGAATTCTGCGCGAGTGATGTTGTGTTCAACTTCACCCCACCAGCCATCAAACGGTTCTAACGCTGTCAGGAGACCGGGCTGGCGTTCGACCAATTGAAACGCGCCAGTGCCATTAGCGTTGAGGGTTGCAAAGTTCTCAGCATCCTTTGCTGGCAGCTCTACGTCATTGTCAGCGGCCCAGCCCGAATCCATGATCATGAAGTTGGCAATGGAATCCGGGAAAATCGGATTTGGCGCATTCGTCATGAAGTCGATTGTAAAGTCGTCGACAATCTTCACCTCCGACACCGGCGCAAACCATGAGGCCGTGTCAGCGCTTTCGCTAGAAGCGCGCTGGTAGGAGAACATCACGTCTTCAGCTGTGAAGGCTTCACCGCCGTGAAATGTTACGCCTTGGCGCAGATTAAAGCGCCAGCCATCGCCGCCTAGCGGCTCCCAGCTTTCAGCCAACGCGGGCTCTATAGCCATGTCTTTGCCGCGCCGGACAAGGCCTTCATACACATTGTTGAGAAACCCTAGAACCGGTGCTGAATTGACAGCATGGGGGTCCATCGTCTGCGGGTCTGTTTGCGAAGCCCACTTAAACGTTTCGGCGTGGGCACAAGATGTACCTGCGGCAAGCGCCAGTACGGAAAGTGTCAGTTTACTCATGGGTTCCCTCACTGCGACATTCTGTCAGTGAGCCATAAGAATAGGGTGGACGCAATTAGCGCCCACCCCGATGATCAAAAAGTGATCAGTTGAACTGCAGATACTTAAAGTGCGGCTGATCTTCCGGTTGTACCGGGAAGTTGATGCCGTCCTTCATGCCCCAGTTCAGGACCTGGTTGTGAACTGGCAGGTAGATCTGGTTCTCCTGAACGGCCGCCCAGATTTTTCCGATTGTCTCGTTGCGGACGTCGAGATCCACCTCGGAACCGAGCGACTGGATCATGGCGTCCACCTCAGGATCGCCAAAGCGCGAGCCATTCCATGAACCACGGTCGTCTGTGGTGGAGTGCACGAGGAAGTTGAAGACATACTCAGAGTCAAAGGTCGGCACGCCCCAACCAAGCAGATAGAAGTCAGTCTCTTTCTGCGAAATTAGCGGGAAGTGGTTGGCTTTGGTCTGGGCGACAAGGTTCACGTCGATCCCGATTTGACCCATCATGCCGACGGCCGCCTGACAAATAGCTTCATCGTTGATGTAGCGATCGTTCGGACAATGCAGTGTGACTTCAAAACCATCGCCATAACCGGCCTCAGCCATAAGCGCTTTGGCAGCGTCAACATCAGCGGCAGGATATGCGTCGAGCTCTTCCGTCCAACCGTTCACAAACGGTGGGATGATCACACCAGTCGGCGCTGACTGACCACGCATAACGACTTGTTGAATCGCGTCGCGGTTGATTGCCATGTTCATGGCTTTGCGAACGCGGATATCGGCAAACGGGTTGGCGCCCTCAACATTGTCATTGATCAGATCATCGTCAAAGCCATTGACGCCAAAGAAAATAGTCCGGTTTTGAGGTGCATTCTCGACTTTTAGCCCATCAGCATCGGCAACGCGTTGCAAATCTTGCACAGGTACGTCTTGGATCAGATCAACTTCGCCCGAGAGCAGAGCAGCAACACGGGTCGCAGCATTTTGAATGGGTGTGTATTCGATGCGGGTGATTTCCATTGGGAAAGTACCGATACCCCAATAGTCATCATTGCGCTCCAGAACCGTCAATGTGTCTGGCTCGCGGCTGATCAGCTTGAAAGCACCGGTACCGTTTGCGTTTCTGACCGCATAGGTTTCTTCGCTGTCGTCAAACTCGGCAGGCGCCATAACATCGTTAGCTTCTGACCAGCCCTTATCCAGGATGAAGAGGTTCGTCAGGTTGCTTGGAAGAATTGGGTTCGGGCCATCGGTTTCAATCTCGACTGTGAAATCATCGACAGCACGAACTTCCGTAATCGTTACCAAAAGCTCCTTCATGTCAGAGCTTTCGAGCTTGGCGCGCTCGAATGAAAACACAACATCTTCGGCCGTGAAGTCTTCGCCACCGTGGAATTTTACACCCTCACGCAGCTTGAACACCCACACATTTGGATTATCGGGAGACACGCTCCACTCAGTTGCCAAAGCTGGTGTCGGCTTTGCTTCCATGTTCGGTGCAATAAGCGGCTCATAGATTTGTTGTGCGAGTGCGTGTGTCGGACCCTCGTTCTGCGAATGCGGATCGAGCGTTAATGAGTCACCGGCGCGTGCCCACCGCAAGGTCTCCGCAGAAGCGACGGTGCTAGCTCCGGCCAAGAGTGCTGCAGTGAGCAGCGCGCTTGCGGCTTTAAATCTGGCAGTCATGAAAATCTCCCTCATGTGAAATTTGCCGGGATCGGCAAACATGAAAAAAGTCTAGACAAAGTGAAACGCTTGAATCCAGTGAAAAAATTCGATGTGACTTTTTATATTTGCATACCACTGCTTGCCATGCGTGGTGTGTTTGTGGATTGACTTTGCGGCAGCTTGACTTGCGCCGCGCGCTTGCTTGAGTTTGAGGATTGGTGCGGGAGGAGCGTATCAGTGCGCAAGGGGATCATAACATCGGCGGACGTCGCGCGCATGGCGGAAGTCTCGCAGTCTGCTGTGAGCCGCACATTTACGCCGGGTGCCAGTGTTTCCAAGGAAACGAAGGCGCGGGTTCTGGAAGCTGCTGAAGCTCTCGGCTACCGACCGAACGCACTGGCACGCGCTATGATCAGCGGGCAATCGAAGATGATTGCCATGATGTTCGCGTATTTGGAGAACCAGTTTTACCCGGTTTTGCTTGAGCATATGTGCCGGGCCTTGCAGGCTAAGGGTTATCACCCGCTTCTTTTCATGACGGAAACTGGCAATCAGGATGATGTGGTGCGCCGCCTGATGGATTATCAGGTTCAGGGGTTGGTGTTGGTTTCGGCGACTTTGTCTTCAGACCTTGCAACGCGATGCGGCGAACTGGGTATTCCCGTACTCCTTCTTAATCGCGAAACGGAGGATGGAACGGCCAGTTGTGTTGCTTCTGACAATTTCGGCGGTGGAAGGATGGTCGCAGAGCATTTCATAAATACTGGCCGCAAAAAGATTGCTTATATTGCCGGCGATGAGAACTCTTCCACCAACAGGGATCGCGAAGCCGGTCTTTTATCAGGCTTGAAAGAGCATGGCATGCAGTTGCACGCGCGCGCGGTCGCCAACTACAATCATGATCAGGCAACACAAGTTGCTAATGCCATGCTGGCTGCAGATGACCGGCCGGATGCAATATTCGTCGCCAACGATTATATGGCTTTTGCAGTCATCGACGTAATCCGCGACAAATTTGGATTGAGCGTTCCAAAAGATATTGCGGTCGCAGGATATGATGATGTGCCTGAAGCTTCTTGGGCGCCCTACCAGCTAACGACAGTGCGCCAGTCAAGTGAAGCCATGACTGACAATGCGGTCATGCTCCTGACGGAGCAAATTGATGGCAAACGCGTCGAGCCCCAAACCATTAGACTACCCGCTGAATTGATCGTTCGAGCATCCGCTTAGGGGTGCTATCAGCGTAGGCACTAGACGATTTTCAAACGCGTTGCATACGAATGCAAAACATGTTTATTCATTCAAACGCGAGATTGGGAGAGCGCGATGATTAGACATCTAAAATCAGCGAGACCTGAAGCCGAGCGAGCCGAAGACGATGCGAAGGTGCGTTCGATTGTTGAAGGTACCTTGAAATCTATCGAGGAGCGTGGCGATGCAGCCGTGCGTGAATTGTCCGAGAGATTCGACAATTACTCTCCTGCTGCTTTTCGCCTATCCGACGAAGATATCGATGCGCTGATGAACAAAGTGTCCGCGCAAGATATGCACGACATCGAATTTGCGCAGGATCAGGTGCGCAATTTTGCGCAGGTTCAACGCGACTCCATGAAGGATGTTGAAGTCGAAACCATGCCCGGTGTCGTTCTTGGGCACAAGAATATTCCCGTTCAATCTGTCGGCTGTTATGTGCCGGGCGGCAAGTTTCCAATGGTCGCCTCTGCCCACATGTCTGTAGCAACGGCAGATGTCGCCGGTGTCCCGCGCATCGTTGCCTGCACGCCACCATTTAAGGGCGAGCCCAATCCGGCTGTTATTGCTGCCATGAAGTTGGGTGGGGCACATGAGATCTATGTTCTGGGTGGCATTCAGGCTGTCGGTGCAATGGCCATTGGCACAGAAACCATGGACCCGGTACATATGCTTGTCGGGCCGGGAAATGCATTTGTTGCTGAAGCAAAGCGACAGCTTTTTGGCCGCGTTGGCATAGATTTGTTTGCTGGACCGACCGAAACAATGGTGATTGCTGATGAGCATGGTGCCGATGCTGAGCTTTGTGCAACAGACCTGCTGGGCCAGGCTGAGCACGGGTATAACTCACCGGCGGTTTTGCTGACCAATTCAGAGAAGTTGGCGCGTGACACAATGGATGAAATAGCACGTCTCTTGGCTATCTTGCCGACCGCTGAAACGGCTCGGAAAAGCTGGGAAGACTATGGCGAGATCATCGTTTGCGATACTTATGATGAGATGCTGGCTGTTGCTGATGATATTGCTTCGGAACATGTGCAGGTGATGACAGATCGCGATGATTGGTTTTTGGAGAACATGACTTGCTATGGCGCGCTATTCCTGGGGGCGCGCACGAATGTGGCCAATGGCGACAAGGTCATCGGCACAAATCATACTTTACCAACGAAGAAGGCTGGCCGTTATACGGGCGGCCTGTGGGTGGGCAAGTATCTCAAGACACATTCCTATCAAAAAGTTCTGACAGATGAGGCTGCAGCCATGATTGGCGAGTATGGCTCTCGCCTCTGCATGCTGGAAGGTTTCGTCGGCCACGCCGAGCAGTGCAATGTGAGGGTTCGCCGCTATGGTGGTCGCAATGTGCCATATGGAGCGCCTGCGGAACCAAAATTGGCAGCTGAATGATGCGAGCAGTCGGGAGTAGCGTAGCGGATGCAGCCAACGATTGTGCCCTATGTTGCTTATCGCGATACAGACGCAGCGATCGAGTTTCTTTCAAGCGCCTTTGGGTTCGAAGTTAACATGCGCGTGGATACACACGACGGTTCCGAAAGCAGAGCTGAACTGGTTTATGGTACAGGTTCAGTTTTGGTCGGACCGTTCGACAAGCCTTACGGTAATCCAGCAATCTATGTGGCAGTTGATGATTTGGACCCGCACTACCGCAAAGCGATGGCTTATGGGGCTTACTCAGTCTATCCACCCGAGGACACTGATTGGGGCACTCGTCGTTATTGTGTGAAAGATCCCGAAGGCAATGAGTGGATATTCTGCTCCTACAGCAATTTCGCAACACCACCAGCTTGGACCCAATGAAAAAAGCCCTATTCGAACTGTTCCTCAAAGCCTTCGAGACCGATCAAAAAGACACCATTGAGGAGGCGCTCGCTGAACTGATGGCGTCTGATGGCGCGGTCAAAATGTGCCACCCGTTTGGTGAGATGGAAGGGCCATCGGCTCTTTATGCGGCGGCCTATGGGCCGCTCATCGAGGCTATGCCTGACCTTGAGCGTCGCGACATGATCCTCATGTCAGGCACGACGCCTGAGGGGCGCGATTGGATCGGATGTATGGGCAATTATGTCGGGACTTTTCTCGGCCCGTTTCTTGATATTCCGCCGACCGGGCACTTGGCGCACATGCGCTATCATGAGTTCTATGAAATCAAAGATGGCAAGGTCAGCGAAGTGCAGGCGATTTGGGATATTCCGGAGTTGATGATGCAGGCTGGTGCATGGCCGATGGCGCCGCAGCTAGGTGGTTTCATCATGACACCCGCCCCCATGACAAGTGACGGGCTTTGGCCGACCGGCGATGGCACCGCTACATACGACCGTGTCGTCGAAATGCTGACCGATCTTTGTAAATATCCAAGCAACCCGGATCCTTCAGTGATGGAACTTGATAAGCACTGGCACCCAAAAGTAAATTGGTATGGGCCCGCAGGTATTGGCACTGCACGGGGTATGGCGGGATTTCGTCATTGGCATCAGAAACCGTTTCTTCGCGCCATGCCGGACCGCAAGCTTGATGCCATGGGCGACCTCATGTCCGAATGGTTCGCCGCTGACAATTATGTTTGCGAGACTGGCTGGCCCAATATGCGCCTGACGCTGTCCGGTGACGGCTGGATGGGTATTGCGCCGGCAGACAAAGAGGTTCTTTTGCGCAGCCTCGATTTTTGGCGTGTTGGCACCGATGGTCTCATTCGTGAAAACTGGGTATTGGTGGACTTGCTTGATATGTATCGGCAGATCGGTGTCGATGTTTTGGGGCGCATGCGCGAATTCAACAAGGTTCGTGGACAAGGCCGGCTTACACCGCTGGGGATTGCGTGATGGAGTTGCCACAAACGCCATCGTTTCGCTTAGAGGGAAAAACGGCGCTCGTTGCTGGCGCTTCTTCCGGTATTGGACTGGCTTGTGCGACAGCATTGGCGGAAGCTGGTGCCTATGTGGTTTGTGCCACCCGTTCAGCGGAAAAGCTGCAAGCCGTCGTCGATGCCATCAATAACGCTGGCTATCGGGCGGAAGCGCTTGTGCTGGATATAACCGATATTGAAGCAACAGAGGGAGCTATCGGCACGCTGCGCCAGCTCGATGTCTATGTAAATTCTGCAGGCTTAGCGCGCCATGGACCCGGCCTTGAAACCAGCGAAGAAGATTTTGACGCTGTCGCTGACATTAATTGGAAGGCAGCCCATTTTTCTGCGCGCGAGGCTGCGCGCAAAATGAAAGAGGGCGGTCGTGGCGGTTCCATCATTACGATTTCATCGCAGATGGGCCATGTCGGGGGCATCGACCGCACGGTTTATTCAGCCTCCAAACATGCTATCGAAGGCATGACAAAATCGATGGCGATTGAGTGGGGTTCAGTTGGCATTCGGGTCAATACGATTTGCCCGACCTTTATTCGCACACCGCTAACCCAGTCTACTTTCGACAATCCGGACCGGGTAGCGTGGATCAAAGACAAGATCAAATTAGGGCGTGTCGGAGAAGTTGACGACATGATGGGCCCGGTCGTGTTTTTGGCGTCAGATGCAAGTGCTTTGATTACCGGCACGTCTATCCTCGTCGATGGTGGGTGGACGGCAGGCTGACAGATGCCTACCTCTGTGGTTGAACGCACTGTTACGCGTTGAACCCAAGGGAAAAACCATGGTCAGTGCCATTGTCATATCGATCGCAGTTTTTTTGACTGCTTGTAGCGGTGCGGTCTTCAAGCCCGGTGAATGGTACCTCTCACTAAAGAAACCATCATGGACACCACCTGGTTGGGCGTTTCCGGTCGTCTGGACGATTCTCTATATCATGATTGCCTATTCCGGCTGGCTCATTTGGCAAGCGGGGGGCTTCGGTTTTGTCTTTGCGCTTTGGGTGTCGCAACTGGTGCTCAACGCTGCATGGTCTTGGTTGTTTTTCGGTCGCAAACGCATGGATCAAGCCATGATTGACGTGTCTTTCATGTGGTTGATCATAGTGGCTTACATCACCGCGGCTGCGCCGATCTCACAAATGGCTGCGATGCTCTTTGCGCCATACCTGATTTGGGTAACGATAGCGGCAGCGCTCAATTTGAAGGTCTGGCAGATGAACCCCGAAGCTGGGCAGACGCAATAAGCTGCCGACGCGCTCCCAGATCGAAGAAATGGGCAACCAGGCTACCTACTAGTAACCCGGCAACGGCCAATGGCGGGCCGCCGGTCGCGAGCAGGTAGACAGCAACAAGCGCCGAGCCCCCAGCGAACGCATTGGCAATAATCATCAAATTCAGACTTTGCTTTCTGTAAAGCCAAAGCAAAAGTGTCGTCTCAAGGACGAGAAAAACGATCGCGATTGCCGGAATGGTTCCGGTGTAAATTGCGCCTTCCAGCCAAAATAACATCGTTTCACGATGTCCGCGGTGAAAGGCCGATAAGTTGTTTCAGATCTTTGAACATGACGCGCAGATGGGCCATCGGTTCTTTTCTTACGAGCCGTTTGTTCAAATAGCTCTCCCAAGTCAGTCGCTGGACATCGGCATCTTCACACATGGTGACGAATTGCTCGCGACGTTTGTCAGATGAGTACCAAATCCATTGTAGCATGCCGAGCACAAAGAAAACGCGGCCATGGTCTCTCATGAAGCGCTTGCGCGGCGTGCGAAGTGCTGATGCTTTTTGGGTTTGCATAAGGTCAACAACAGCTTCGCCGCAAAGGCGACCGGTCAGCATCGCATAATAAATGCCTTCGCCAGAGGATGGCGCAACCACGCCGGCGCTGTCACCCGCCAGCACGACGCGCTTTCCATCATCCCAGCGACGCATTGGCTTTAAGGGCAGGGGTGCGCCTTCTTCGCGGATGGTTTCGGCGTCAGCCAAGCCTGCATCTTCACGCAATTTGCGCGTGGCCTCTTTGAGCGAATGACCCTTGTGCGCTGAACCGCAGCCGACGGAGGTGTGTTCGCCATGGGGGAATACCCAGCCGTAGAAGTCCGGCGAAATTTCGCCGTCATAAATGACATCGCAGCGGTTGGCGTCGAACTTTTCGGGATTGGGCGTTTCCGGAGACTTGACGATTTCATGGTATGCGAAAACGTATGGTGGGCGAACATCGGGACCAAATACAGCGCGGCGCACCGCCGAATTTGCGCCATCGGCCCCGATAACGGTTCGAGCAACGAGTTTTAGTTCTTCGCCATCTTCTTTGCGGATGACAACGAGTTCGACGTCGCCAGCAGCATTGTATTCAAGTGTCTTGAACGTACCGAACATTAAGCCAGCACCAGCCTTTTGGGCTCGTTCACGCAAAAAAGGATCAAACAAGTCGCGGTCAACCATGCCCACAAAGCCGATGTCACCGATTTCCATCGATACCTTGTTGCCTGATGGTGAAATGATACGCGCGGCGCCAATGCGCGCCTTGAGTTGGCTTGCTGGAATGTCAAACTCGGAGATGGCCTTGGTTGGTATGGCGCCACCGCACGGCTTGATGCGGCCATCGCGATCAATCAGCAGAACATCGCGCCCCTGCCTTGCCAAGTCGTGGGCAGCCGTTGCGCCTGCAGGCCCGCCACCAATGATAATCACATCATAAACATGTTTGATATCGGACATGGCTTACTCCGCCGGTTGAGCGTGAAATGGTTCGGTTTGACGTACTGTCGGTCTTTCGCGTTCGTTCGCGCGCGTGCCGCTGTAGTTGATCCGCAAGGCAATGATGGCTGATGCAAGGAACAACAGCGCTTCGACGCTAAACACGACTGTGAATGAAAGCGCGATATTGTCGGTCATCCAACGAACCGCGTCGAGGATCACGGTGCCCGCAAAGCCACCAAGTCCAAATGCAATGGCTTGTGCCGCCCCCCAAAGCCCCATGCGTATGCCTTCGCGTGATTTGTCGCCATTGGAAGCCAGTGTCATCATTGTCCCGATGGCGGCGACTGCAAACATGCCGTTCATGAAGCCAAGCAGCATGACATTGAGCTCTAGCGGCCATTGAGGCGCCGTACTGCTGGCGAAAGCCAAAGCTGCCAATGCAAGGCCCGAGCCGACACAACCAACAACAGTGAAGCCTTTCAAAAGGTTGGACTTCCAACGTTTGAATACGCTTCCGGCGATGCCAACGAGCAGCATGCCTACCAAAACACCGCTGTGCTGCTGACCATTGAGCGCCGTTGTTTCCCCAGGCGTCATATCAAAAAGCAGACCGCCGAACGGCTCCAAGATCAAATCCTGCGTCGCGTAGGAGAGCATTGAGACGAAAACAAAGATCGTGAACAGGCGCGCATGCGGGTCACGCCAAGCATCGCTAAACGCTTCACGGAAGTTAATCGTCTCCGATGCTGGCCGTTCGCGCATGGGCGCAAAGCGCCGTTCAACGCCAGAGATGCTAACTGTCACCAAGGCAAGAGCGATACTAGCCGCTATAGCCGTCAAAGACAGAAGCTTGGTGTGTGAATACGGATCGAGAACGATACTTGCAGCGATAGACGTGAAGATGATGCCGACGATCATCATTATCCAGACTGTTGTGGCTGCCGCAGCTCTTCGATCTGGTGCCGTTCGGCTTGCAAGCAAAGCAAGAAGTGATGTGCCACATGCGCCGATGCCAAAACCTATGAGCGTGTAAGCTGCGATACCGACGAGCATACCTGCCCAGAAACTCCACTCAAACAGTATGGGCGCTGTTGCTGCCAGCGTGCCCGCCAACGCTAGCAAAGCAAAGCCACCAATGATCCATCGCGTTCGGTTGCCGCCAACATCAGCGGCGTGACCCCAGAGCGGCCGTCCGATCTGGACGGCGTAGTGGAGGCCGACCAAAATGCCCGGGATCATGGCGGCCAAACCAATTTCAACGACGAGAATACGGTTCATGATCGATGTTGTCAGAACAACAATTGCACCAAGTGATGCTTGCACCAGGCCCAAGCGGATAATGCCAAACCATGACAAGCCGTATCGTTGAACGGGTCGTTGGGTTGGTATGCTTGACTTGAACATGCTGTGCCCCGCTCGGCTAAATGAGCGCCGTCGGACGAAGGGCGAATGCTGTGACCATCATACCCAGCACGTAAAGCCCAACACCGACTGCGCTGTACCAAATCGCAAATTTTTCAGGGTTGCTTAAAAAGCGCTTTGCAGCGACCAACTGCGCAGCGATCAGCGTCGTGACCGCTGCAGCATGCCAGGGCGCTTGTGCTGATATCAAAAGCGCTACAACCAAGATTTGCGGCACAATCATCACAGTTGCGCAAACGAAAGCTGCTCGGCTCGCGCCCAATTGAACGGGAAGGGTGGCGACGCCCATCTTGCTGTCGCCTTCCATCGCTTTGAAGTCGTTGATGGTCAGAATTCCATGCGCGCCGATGCCGTAAAGCAGAGCGATGATGAGGACGTTGGCTGAAGGCAAAGCGCCGAGCGCTGCCGCCGCTGCGGTAATCCAGGGCAGGGTCTCATATGAAATGCCCACCGCGCCATTACCGTACCAGCCATTTTGCTTCAGTCGTAAGGGCGGGGCGCTGTAGGCCCAAGCCGCAGCAAGGCCGATGGCGGCAGCAATGGCCACCCAGAAGCCTAGAAGTGTTGCGAATGCGAACGAAATGATTGTCCCTATGATCGCAATAATTAGTGCTGATCTACCGGGCATGCGTCCAGAAGGGATAACCCGATCTGGTTCGTTGATCGCATCGACATGCCGGTCGAACCAATCGTTAATCGCCTGGCTGGTGCCGCAAACCATGGGTCCTGCAAGCAAGATACCGCCCAAAATATAGGGCCACCGATCTGCAAAGCTGGCACCGACCGAAACCGTACCGCATGCATACGCCCACATTGGCGGGAACCAAGTGATGGGTTTGTAGAGCTCCAGAACAGCGCCTGGCGTCGGCAGGATCGCGGCGCGTGTGGGTATCAGTGATTGTGTGCTTGTGGAGCCATCAGCCATAGCCGAAGATTAAATGTGACAATGTACACTGTCAATTATAATTGACAGTGTACATTGTCAGCTTTCGACGTCAAAATCTTCCAGATTATGCCGTTTGAGTTTGATGTAGAGGCTTTGGCGGGAAAGCCCGAGCATATCAGCTGCCGACGCTCTGTTATTGTCGGTTTGGCGAAGTGCCGCTTCAATGCACATTTTCTCTATGACGTCAGCTGCTTCTCGGATCAGTTCTTTAAGCGGTACGCGCCCGACAAGTTGTGAGAAATCAGAACTGCCATTGTCTGCCGATGGCGTTGGAACGGAGAATTGTGCCTCGCGCCGTTGGTTTTCAGTGATAACAACGCCGATCTTGTCGTCACCTTCATAGCGTGCAGCGGATACAAAGACGGGCATTGACGTGCCGATTTCATCGCGGATGACAGTTGAAAACTGCCGAACTTGGCCTTCGTCTCTAACGCGCGAGAGCAGGACTTGCAGATCCACAGATGAAGCGCCCAGCCACGTGTTGAGGTTGCGGTCAATGATCAGCGATCTGTTCATCATGTGAATGAGGTCAAGGAACCGCTCATTGGGATTTAGAATCGCACCATCTTTATTGATAATGACGAGCGCTTCCGGGAAACTATCCAAAGCAATGCTATCTACTGCCTGAAGGCTATGATCGGCGCTTGCTCCCGATGATTGCAGCGTAATCATCACATTACTTCGACCATTTTCCCGATAGGGTTCTATTGTTGCCTCGACCGCCAAACCGTCGCTGAGTTGTATGTTGGCATGCTGCCTGCTGCCACCATGGCGCGCCGCATTGATTGCTTCGGCAAGGTGGGTGCGCGAGTCACGGTGTATCGAGTTTTGAACGTTCTTGCTGATGACCTTTGCTGCAGCCAGCCGCATGAAATTGCTCGCCGCAAGGTTTAGATCGACCACCGCACTGGTTTCTCCATCGACAATCACGATAGGCAGTTCGGACTTGTGGAATATCGTGCGGTAGCGGCCCTCTGCCTCCCTGATCCGCCGATACTCAGCCTCCAGCTCGACTTGCACTTTCACGAGTTGTTGCTGAAGTTGGGACAGTCGGCGCAGATCATCACCGACAGCGATTTTGTAGGGTACGCCTTCCACGCTCAAAAGCGAATATTCTACCGGTAGATCCGGCATATCAGGGGCGGCGTGGTTTACCTGTCTTTTTCGTGTCGTGCCGTTTTGCGCATTTTCATCCAGCAGCGCCTCGATTTTGTCATGGCATTCAGGCGTTACAATGGCTGAGAACTTGCGGCCGATCCAATCATTGAGGTTGTATCGATCAAGCGTTTCATCGGCAAAAGCGACGTCGACGATGTCGCCTTGAGCCGTCAAAATGAGAGTTATGTCGGCGCCGATGGCCGCGAGCGCGTTGATTGATTTAGAACCGAGGTTAGCGAACACACTGTTCGTTTCAGAAAACGGCTTGTGCAGTGGGCGAACTATCTTCTGTTCCATTTACCCCTGCCCACCAGCGCTTTCAAAAGCCTCGTGTCTGCCCGACTTTTGTGCACTCTTTTCAATAGCTTCAGTAATTTTGGATGCGATTTCTGTAGCGGCATACGCACTGTCACAGATTTGGTCAACGCCGTGGCTGACGATCCACTTGTCTTTTTCCAAAGCCGCTTGGCCGCCTGCAATTATTATGGGGCGGGTCAGGATTGGCATAGAGCGCACAGCGTCCAATTCTTCTTCAACAGACGACTGCAAATTCGAAGAAATCCAGGAAAAACAAACCAGATGTGCGCCTTCGCGCTTGATGTGCTGAGCGAGACTGGACGTTTCTTGCGGATTGAACAGCCGTGTTTGCCACCCATGAGCGCGCAAGATTTCCTCTAGCATACACTGCCCAAATGTGTGGGTTTCTCCGGTCGGAACCGCGACAAGCGCTTTGCCGATCGAGCTGTGATGGCCGCCTTGTGGCCCGCGTTCGACCAGTTTTCGCATCAAAAGCTGCAATCTGGTCATCGCAAATGTCACTTCGAGGAAGTTATGCGCGTCTGATTCCCACGCTTCGCCGAGAATTTGAGCGCCGCGCTCCAGAACTTTGAAGCCGCCGCGCAAATCACCGGTTAGACTGAGCAATTGTTTGATCAGATCAACTTCGGTGCGCGGCGCGCCATCATCTTCATCTTCGAATTGGGTCAGGTCGGAATTGAGCGCATAGGCAGCTACCAAGCGTGAAAAGTTTTCCACTCTTCGGTCTAGAACCTGCTCTGTAACGTTGCGTTTTTCCAACCGCTTTATCGCTTCACTGAGGACGTGTGTGCGTAACAGCGCTGCAAGATACGCGCTAATCCCCTCTTTTCCCTTACGGTTTTGGTGGTCACTTGTTCGGTTGTCAAGCACGGCAAGGCTTTCGGCCCGATCAAAAGTGCTCTTGTCGGGGTCAGCCAAATCAATGATTTTTTCGTCACGTTCCATGCAGCGTTTCCGCGATGGTGTTGCTCCTCATTGCCACTTTTAAGGCCTGCTGCGGCAGTGCTGATTGACACTTCAGGCCGGGCGCGACGTTTGCAGGGCGCCCGTCACAAGGTGACAGTACGCCCAACACTGCGAGAATGGCTGACACTCTGTGGAATGTAAACAAAAATAAACGTCAATTAAAGTTGACACTTTGTGTTTAGCGGCTAATCTTTGTGCACACTAGAGGGAGGCTGCTGGGTCAATGCCCGACCGAACGGCAAACCGGATAGCGGCGCAACCGCTATACACGCCGGAACAGAAAAAAAGACGTGACGAAACGGTCTGGACATTCGTGCAGGCCGTTTTGGCGCCGCTGCAGTTTATTGTGTTTCTGATCAGCCTCGGTCTGGTGCTTCGCTATTTGGCGACCGGCGAGGGGCTTTTGGTCGCCGATCTCTCCATCATTCTCAAAACCATGCTGCTTTACACTATCATGGTCACCGGCGCGGTATGGGAGAAGGTGGTATTTGGCCAGTATTTGTTCGCCGATGCTTTCTTCTGGGAAGATGTGTTTTCCTTCCTGGTGCTGGCGCTGCACACCGCTTACCTGGTCGCAACGTTTGGCGGTTTCCTAGAGCCGATTGCACTCATGTGGCTCGCCTTGGCTGCATACGCTGCCTATGTCGTCAATGCTGGGCAATTCATCATCAAGTTGCGGATGGCCCGCAAGCAGGCACAAAATTTTGGCGTGCCGCCAAGGGTTGGGGCTCTGTCATGACGACGCACGTCCCACCTCATGTGGCAAAGTCCCTGGTTGCCAATACAGATGGCGATTCCACTATACGTGAGCGTGGTCAGCACGAAGTATTCTGCGGGTTAACATCTATCATCTGGCTACACCGCAAAGTGCAAGATGCGTTCTTCTTGATTGTCGGATCGCGCACCTGTGCGCATCTCATGCAATCTGCTGCAGGTGTCATGATTTTTTCCGAACCACGCTTCGGCACCGCCATCATTGATGATCGTGATCTCTCCGGCATGGCGGATATGAACGATGAGCTCGACAAGGTTGTGGCGCGTCTCGTTGCCCGTCGCCCGGACATCAAGATGCTTGTGCTGGTTGGGTCATGTCCATCTGAAGTCATCAAGCTTGATTTGTCACGAGCTGCTCAAAGGCTTGGTAAACTGCATGGGCCGGATCTACGCGTGCTTGCCTATTCCGGCAGCGGGATCGAGACCACTTTCACGCAGGGCGAGGATAATTTCCTTAAGGCTATTGTCGAAGGCCTTCCAAGCGCGCCGGCCGAAGCTCCAGAGCATCTGGTTGTGGTAGGGTGCCTAGCTGACGTTGTTGAAGACCAATTCAAGCGAATTTTTACTGATCTCGGCATCGAGCGCGTTTCCTTCCTCCCAGCGCGTTCGGGGCTGGAGCAAGTGGCGATTGGGGCAAAAACCATGTTGCTACTTGCCCAGCCTTATTTGACGGAGACAGCACATATCTTTGAAAAACGGGGCGCCCGGCGTTTGATTGCGCCGATGCCACTCGGTGAACAAGGCACAACCGCCTGGCTATGGGCGGCAGCTGAGGCGTTTGGCGTGGATCGTGCCAAATTTGAAGCGGTGGTAGCGAGTGGACAGGCCCGGGCAAGGCGCGCGCTTGAAAACTATCGATCCAAGCTTGCCGGCAAGCGCCTCTTCTTTTTCCCTGATAGCCAAATGGAGCCTGCGCTTGCGCGTTTCATGGCCAATGAAGCCGGTGCCGAAATCGTTGAGGTTGGCACCCCGTTTCTCAATAAGGCAATTGTAGCGCCGGAACTCGCAGCATTGCCCGCTGATGTGCCACTTGCAGAAGGTCAGGATGTCGAAAAGCAAATTGACCGATGCCGCGCCGCTGATCCCGACCTAATCATTTGTGGCATGGGTTTGGGTAATCCTTTTGAAGCTGAAGGGCGGTCGACCAAATGGTCAATTGAGTTCGCCTTCACGCCGATCCAGGGTTATGATCAGGCTGGCGATTTGGCTGAACTCTTTGCGCGCCCGCTCATGCGCCGTGGCCGCCTGGACATCACCCTTGCGGGGGAGGCGGCCTGATGCAGCTGACAATGTGGACATATGAAGGACCACCTCATGTGGGCGCAATGCGGGTCGCCGCTTCCATGCGCGATCTTCATTATGTTTTGCATGCACCACAGGGCGACACCTACGCAGATTTGCTCTTCACCATGATAGAGCGACGCAAATCGCGTCCGCCCGTCACCTATACCACTTTTCAAGCGCGCGATTTGGGCGGCGACACTGCCGAGATATTCAAGGCTGCATGTCATCAAGCCGTTGAGCGCTTCGACCCCAAGGCGATTATTGTTGGCGCTTCTTGTACTGCTGAATTGCTGCAAGATGATCCTTCGGGTCTCGCCAAAACGTTGGGTCTCGATATTCCCGTCGTTCCGCTTGAATTGCCGTCTTATCAGAAGAAGGAAAATTGGGGGGCTGCGGAAACGTTCTTCCAATTGGTTCGCGGCTTTGCTGGAGGGCGTACGCCGGTCGAACGCGCTGAGGACGCGCCGAAGAGCTGCAATATACTGGGGCCCACCGCGCTCGGTTTCCGCAATCGTGATGATATTGTCGAAGTTGTCCGCCTAGTTGAAGCACTTGGTGTGGCGGTCAATGTTGTTGCGCCGCTGCATGCAACACCCCATGATTTAACACTGCTGCCAAACGCTGACTTCAATATTGTCCTTTATCCGGAGATAGCCGGACAAGCCGCTCAATGGCTAAAGCGCACGTACAAGCAGCCCATTGTCGATGTCCAGCCGATTGGTGTCGGTGCGACAAGAGAGTTTGTCGGAGCCGTGGCTGAACTGGCAGGCGTTGATCCTGGTCCGGTTTTGGCATCTGAAGACGAGCGGTTGTCCTGGTACTCGCGATCCATTGACTCAAACTATCTGACCGGCAAGCGCGTCTTCATTTTTGGAGATGCAACGCACGCCATTGCCGCTGCACGGATCGCTGAAAAAGAGCTTGGTTTCAAAGTTTGCGGTCTTGGCACCTATGTGCGTGAGTTTGCCCGTGATGTGCGTGTAGCTGCGGAAGCATATGGCGTGGAAGCGCTGATCACCGACGATCATTTGGAAGTTGAAGACGCGATTATAGCTGCCCAGCCCGAGCTCGTTTTGGGTACGCAAATGGAGCGTCATGTCGCCAAGCGTTTGCGAATCCCCTGCGCCGTTATTTCTTCGCCCGTGCATGTGCAGGACTTTCCAGCGCGCTACTCCCCTCAGATGGGCTTTGAAGGTGCCAATGTCATCTTTGATAGCTGGGTGCATCCGCTGATGATGGGACTGGAAGAACATCTGTTGCAGATGTTCCGCGATGATTTCGAGTTTAACGATAATGCCCAGGCGTCTCATTTGGCAGCCGTTCATGCCAACGAGAACCATGCACCGGTGGAACATGACGACGATGCTAACTCAAACATTCTCGCTTGGACGCAAGACGCCGAAAAAGAACTGAAGAAAATTCCTTTCTTCGTGCGTGGCAAGGCACGAAGGAACACAGAAAGTTTTGCCGCTGAGCGCGGCTTTAATCCTATCACTGTCGAGACACTATATGATGCAAAAGCACATTACGCCCGCTGAGGCGAATATGGCTGCTGCATCAGTAGCCGCAGTCCCCATCAAGGTCGTGATTGTCACATTGGATAATCACATGTCAGCCACAGCCGAGCGTGCACGGCTGGCGCTGGCCAATGATATTCCCGGGCTCGATCTTCGCCTTCATGCAGTTGCCGATTGGGCCGACGATGATGCGACAAAAGAAGCTTGCAAGCAGGATGTTCTGACCGGCGATATCGTCGTGGCAAACATGATCTTCCTTGAGGATCATGTGCGCACACTAACACCCTGGCTGGAAGAAGCGCGGGCGCAAAATGATTGCACTGTTTGTTCGCTTGCAGCGGCTGAAATTGTCAAGCTCACCAAAATGGGCGACTTTGATATGGCCAAGCCGACCGGTGGCGCACTTGGTCTCTTAAAGCGGTTGCGTGGCAAGCACAAAAAGGGTGGCTCTGCTGGCTCAAGCCAGATGAAAATGCTGCGCGCGATACCGCGGTTGCTGAAGTATATTCCGGGCAAGGCACAGGATTTGCGCGCCTATTTCATGACGCTTCAGTATCTGCTGGCTGGTTCCGATGAGAATATCGCTAATCTTGTCCGGTTCTTGGTGTCTCGCTATGCGGGCGGTGACCGCTCAACGCTGAAGAAAACGGTCAAGCCACTTGATCCTGTTGTTTATCCTGAGGTTGGTCTTTTTGATCCGGCATTGCCACATGGCGTGACCGACGATTTGGACGCTTACAAACAGGCGACTGGTTTTGACCCCAAAGCTGGCACGGTCGGCGTCCTGATCATGCGCTCTTACGTTTTGGCCAAAAACACAGCGCACTATGAAGGCGTGCTTCGTGCGCTTCGTGCCAAGGGCCTGAATGCTATTATGGCATTTGCCAGCGGCCTGGATGCGCGGCCCGCCATTGACCAATATTTCATGGCTGAAGGCGTAGCGACTGTTGACCATGTCCTGTCGCTAACCGGGTTTTCTCTCGTGGGTGGCCCGGCCTATAACGATGCCAGCGCGGCAGAAGAGGCATTGGCGGCGCTAGATGTTCCATACACAACGGCATTCTCATCGGAATTCCAAACGCTGGAAAAGTGGGCTGCTTCCGACAGCGGCCTAAGCCCCATTGAAGCGACGCTAATGGTGTCGCTGCCTGAAATTGATGGCGGTACTGGTCCCATTCTCTATGCCGGGCGTTCGGATGGCGGTGATGGCCATTCCAAAGCTCAAAATATGGTCGCGCATGATGAGCGTGTCGCCATGATGGTTGATCGAATCGAAAAGCAAATTGCCCTTCGGCGCAAGGACGTTTCCGACCGCAAGGTTGCGACTATCATCTACAATTTTCCGCCAAATGGTGGTGCAACAGGTTCGGCTGCGTTCTTGTCCGTTTTCCAGTCGCTCCACAACACGCTGAAAACCATGCGTGACGAGGGTTACAGCGTTGACGTGCCAGACAGCGTTGATGCTTTGCGGTCGGCAATTCTGGAAGGCAATGCTGCAAAGTATGGTTCACCGGCCAATGTCGCTCATTTGATTGATGCTGAAACCCATGTGCGGCGCGAGACATGGCTTGATGAGATCGAGGCATCATGGGGGGCGGTACCGGGACGTGCGCAATCCGACGGACGCAACATCTTTGTTTATGGTGCGCAGTTTGGAAACGTCTTCATCGGTGTGCAGCCAGCCTTCGGCTATGAGGGCGATCCCATGCGGTTGCTGTTTGAAAAGGGCTTTGCGCCTACGCATGCGTTTGCAGCCTTCTATCGCTTCCTGCGTGAAGATTTTGGTGCGGATGCTTACTTGCATTTTGGCACGCACGGCGCGTTGGAGTTCATGCCTGGCAAGCATGTCGGTCTTTCCGGCGATTGCTGGCCTGATCGTTTGGTGGGCGATGTCCCAAATTTCTATCTATATGCTGCCAACAACCCATCGGAAGGGCAGATTGCCCGCCGCCGATCTGCCGCAACGCTGATTAGCTATCTGACACCGCCGGTAGGCAAAGCTGGGCTTTATAAGGGTCTGCTGGATTTGAAATCTTCTATTGACCGGTGGCGCGCCAGCGAGCCCGAGGCAGTGAAAGAGCGCATCGATCTGACCACAGCAATACACGCGCAGGCGGTCGCGCTCGACATGGTCGAAGAACATGTCTCATGGAGCGAACAGGGGCTAAGCGAAGTCCCTAAATTGGCGCATGAGCTTCATGAATATGAGACAATGTTGATCCCACATGGGTTGCATGTGGTCGGTGAGCCTGTGTCTGCACATGCGCGGGCGGATATGATTGAAACAGCCCGTGAGGCAATGGTTGAGGCAGGTGTCGATCTCCAGTCCGTTGAACAAAATGCGGTTCTTGCAGCACTGGATGCCAATCTTGCCAAAGACCATGAGCTGCCCGCCCTGATGCATGCACTCGATGGCGGTTACATCCGTCCGGTTTCAGGCGGTGATATTGTGCGGTCACCGGATATTGTGCCGACAGGTCGAAACATTCATGGATTTGATCCATTCCGCCTACCAAGCGCCTTTGCTGTAACTGATGGTACGCAGCAGGCCGAACGCCTCCTGCAGCGCCTGATCGCCGATACGGGCGCGATGCCCAAAACAGTTGCGATGGTGCTTTGGGGTACGGATAATTTGAAGTCCGAGGGCGCGCCAATTGCCCAAGCACTTGCCCTGATCGGTGCCAAACCGCGTTTTGATAGCTTTGGGCGTTTGGCGGGTGCTGACTTGTTATCCCTGTCCGAGTTGGGCAGACCGCGCGTTGACGTCGTGATGACGCTGTCTGGTATCTTTCGTGACTTGCTACCTCTGCAAACCAAGCTCCTGGCCGAAGCAAGCTTGGCGGCCGTTATGGCTGAAGATGAGCCTGTCGATCAAAACCCGATCCGCGCGCATGCATTAGCTTACGCCGAAGAGCATGGCTGCGATCTGGAGATGGCAGCATTGCGCGTCTTCTCTAACGCTGACGGGGCTTATGGCGCGAACGTCAATCTGCTCATTGAAAGCGGCGCATGGGACAATGAGGACGAGTTGGCCGAGGCGTTCACCGCTCGAAAAGGTTTTGCCTATGGAGTGGATGGAAAGCCAGTACGACAGTCCGCGATGTTGCATAGCATCTTGAAAGATGTGGATGCGGCCTATCAGAACATTGAGTCCGTGGAGCTGGGCGTGACCTCTATTGACCAATATTTTGACACACTCGGCGGCATTTCACGTGCGATCAAAAAGGCAGGTGGCAAGGACGCCGGCGTTTATGTGTCAGATCAGACGTCCGGCAAGGGCAAAGTGCGCACGCTCGGTGAGCAAGTGGCTTTGGAAAGCCGGACACGCGCGCTGAACCCGAAATTTTACGAGCCACTCCTGGATAGTGGATTTGAGGGTGTACGCGCCATTGAGTCCCACGTGACCAACACGCTCGGCTGGTCCGCAACGACAGGGCAAGTTGCACCTTGGGTCTATCAGAACCTTGCGGAAACATTTGTGCTCGATCCCGAGATGCGTCGCCGCATGGCCGAGCTCAACCCAAAATCAAGCGCGAAGCTTGCTGGCCGTCTCATCGAAGCGCGTGATCGCGCATTTTGGGAGCCGGATGATGAAACATGGGACGCGCTTTGTGCCGCGACCGAAGAACTCGAAGACCGCGTCGAAGGCATCGCGGTGGGAGAAGCAGCATGAACATTTTCACGCACCCCAAGACATTGGAGCGCGCCGCTCACCACAAGGATGATGGTGAAGGCAGTGTGCAGGTGCATCTTGACCCCACTATGGAGATCGATGGCGCAAAGGTCTTTGCCGTTTACGGTAAGGGTGGCATTGGTAAGTCGACGACGTCATCCAACCTAGCTGTTGCGTTTTCAAAGCTGGGTAAGCGTGTTTTGCAAATTGGCTGCGATCCCAAGCATGATTCCACCTTTACTCTGACCAAGAGCCTGATCCCGACGGTTATCGATATTCTCGAACAGGTGAACTTTCACGCTGAAGAGCTTCGCCCCGAGGACTTTGTTTTTGAGGGTTACAATGGCGTCCAGTGCGTTGAGGCTGGCGGCCCACCTGCTGGTACCGGGTGTGGTGGCTACGTTGTCGGTCAAACCGTCAAGTTGCTCAAGGAACACCATCTTCTGGAAGATACGGATGTGGTGATTTTCGACGTGCTTGGAGACGTTGTGTGCGGCGGCTTTGCCTCACCTCTTCAACATGCCGAGCGCGCATTGGTCGTGGCCGCCAATGACTTTGATTCCATCTTCGCGATGAACCGGATCATTGCCGCGATCAAAGCCAAATCGAAAAACTACGATGTGCGCCTTGGCGGCGTCATCGCCAACCGGTCGCGCGAAACCGATCAAATCGATCGTTTCAACGAGGCAACCGGACTGAAGCGTCTCGCTCATATTCCCGATAGCGACGAAGTGCGAAAATCCCGGCTGAAGAAATCAACTCTTTTCGAACTGGGCGATCATCCAGAAATCGCAGCAATTCAGAACGAATACCTACAACTGGCTGAGCAGCTTTGGAGCGGGACTGAAGCGCTGCAAGCCGAACCGATGAAGGACAGGGAAATCTTTGATTTCCTTGGATTTGAATAGTCTTATGGCTCTAGCGAACCGGACATATCAGACAAGGCGGGACGCGCTTGCGGTCTATTTTGACCGCACCGCCGTTGATGGCTGGAAGAGACTTGTCTCGACCGAAAAGGTGAGCCGGGTCCGTGAAACTGTTCGTCAGGGCAGGGATCGCATGCGCGCCCATCTGATCAGCCGTTTGCCCATGGACCTTCACGGTTGGCGCATTTTGGATGCTGGATGTGGCTCTGGGGTGCTCGCTTACGAGTTGGCAAAGCGTGGCGCTGATGTCGTTGGTGTCGATCTGTCGCCACAAATGGTGGCGTTTGCCGCCGACCGCTACGGCGCGGAGAAAGTGTCAGGCTCTCTTAAGTTCAAAGCTGGCGACATGCTGGCCTTTGACAATGGTCGCTTCGACGGCATCGTCGCTATGGACTCACTGATCCATTACGATCTTGCTGACGCAGCCGATGCCGTTGCACGGATTGTAGACAACACTGAACGACAAGCCGTCTTCACCATTGCGCCTTACACGCCAGCCCTGGGCGCGATGCATCGCATCGGAAAATTGTTTCCGCGCTCTGACCGGTCTCCCGCTGTCGTGCCGACCAAGCCTCGCGCTCTGGCGGCAGCAGTCAAAGATCGCAATGGCGTGCATGTTGCGTCGACCGAGCGTGTTTCGAGCGGGTTTTACATTTCGCAAGGCATGGAGGTGCACAGGGCATGACGTCATCTGCGCCTCATAAGCAATCATCCGCGATGTTCTGGCAAACCGTCAGCGCGCGCTATCTGCCATTTGCTGATGCGGCGAGTGATGATTTGCCGTTGGGTCGGCTTTTGCGCCTTTGCCTGTTTCAAGTGTCCGTCGGCCTGGCCATGGTGTTACTAACCGGCACGCTGAACCGCGTCATGATTGTCGAGCTGGGTGTGCCCACAAGCCTTGTTGCTTTGATGGTTGCCATCCCTGTTTTGGCCGCGCCTTTCCGTGTGCTTATGGGGTACCGTTCCGATACCTATAGGTCGCTCTTGGGTTGGAGACGCGTTCCCTATATTTGGCTCGGCTCAATGTTGCAGTTCGGCGGCTTGGCGATCATGCCGTTCGCGCTTTTGCTGCTACAATCACAAACGGTTGGTCCAACATGGGCCGGACCAGTCGGTGCCGCGCTCGCGTTCCTGTTAACAGGCACCGGGATGCACATGGCGCAAACAGCAGGTCTGGCGCTAGCGACAGACCTGGCTGCTGAAGACAAACGGCCCCGTGTTGTCGCGCTCGCCTATGTGATGTTGCTCATAGGCATGATTGCTTCGGCGCTCGCCTTTGGCTGGTTGCTATCTGATTTCAACGCCAAAATACTGATCCAGGTCGTGCAGGGCGCGGCAGTCGCAACGATATTCATCAATCTCATCGCTCTTTGGAAGCAGGAGCCTCGCAACCCTTCGATTACCCGCCCCGACCGTCAGCAGATTTCGCTTGGTGATACTTTGCAGGTGTTCGGATCGGACATGCGCATCCGGCGTTTGCTGCTTGCTATTGCTTTTGGCTCAGCCGGTTTTGCCATGCAGGATGTATTGCTGGAGCCTTACGGTGGCGAAGTATTGGGACTTTCCGTTGCGCACACGACATTACTGACTGCGCTTTGGGCCGCTGGTGCGCTGATTGGCTTTGCAGTTGCTGCGCGGGCTGTTGGTAAAGGCCGTGACAAGTACCGTCTTGCTGCAACCGGCACGTTGCTTGGCGTCGCTTCTTTTTCCTGCATTGTTTTTGCAGAGCCGCTTGGTTCAGCCAATCTCTTCCGGTTTGGGACCTTTCTCATTGGCCTTGGTGGCGGTATTTTCAGTGTTGCGACTATGCTCGCCTGCATGGAAATGGGTCGTGGGCGGGCTGACAATGGTATCATCATTGGTGCCTGGGGTGCCGTGCAAGCGACGGCGATAGGCCTTGGATTGGCCTTTGGCGGTTTTGCTCGTGATGCAATCAATAGTGCCGCCGACCACGGATTTTTCGGGTCAGCTCTTTCATCGCCTTCGGCCGGATATTCGGTGGTTTACCACCTTGAGATCGGTCTTCTTTTCACTGCGCTTGTCTTTCTGGGGCCGCTAGTCGGCACCGTTAGGGAGGCGCGCAATGCAATCAAGGATTCCCAGCCGATCGGTCTTGCCGATCTGCCCGGATAAACACCCAAACGATGGAGAACCACTATGGTTGAAGTCACTGAATATATCGATGTCGCTCAGATCACGCTTTACGTGTTCTTTGTGTTTTTTGCCGGCCTGGTGGTTCACCTGCAGATGGAAAGCCGCCGCGAAGGTTTCCCAGTGGAAGATGATGACGGCGCGGTGCACGGCAAATCCTGGCTGATGTCACCGAGCCCAAAGACATTTCACCTCCGCCATGGTCATGGCGATGTCACCGTCCCTGATGACAAGCGCGAAACGAAGGCTGTCAATGGCGAGCGCGTGATGGAGATGAATGGCGCCGCGATCCGTCCGACCGCGGACAATCCCATGCTCGATTGTATCGGCCCGGGCGCTTACACCGAGCGTGCAAACGTGCCGGATTTGACCTTTGAAGGCGATGTTAAAATCGTACCCATGCGCAATGCCAAGGATTTCGCCATTGCCAAAGGTGATCTCGATCCGCGCGGCCTTCGGGTGGTTGGTTGCGATTCCATCATTGCGGGCCGTGTAAAGGATGTTTGGGTCGACAAGGCCGAGCAGGTAATTCGCTACCTGGAAGTCGATCTAGAAGTTGGCGACGAGAGCGGTTCCGTCCTTGTACCATTCAACTTTACGCTCGTTCGCACACCTCGCGACAAGGAGAAGATCTTCTACGTGCACGCGATCACCGGCGAGCAGTTCGCGGACGTACCAAAGACCCGCAAGCGCACGGAGGTTACTTTCTTGGAGGAAGACAAGATCATGGGCTACTTCGGCGGTGGTCTCCTGTACGCGACACCGCGTCGTCAGGAATCGGTGATCTAAAATGGTCGGATATGTCGCGCCTGATTATGACAACGAGCCGGTTCCGGGTCTACCGGGACCGCTGCCCCAAGGCGAGCATATCGTCTGGCAGGGTTCGCCCGTGGCTCGGCGGATTGCCAATCAGGTTCTGAAGCTTCGCTGGATCGTCGGATACTTCGCTGTCCTTACGGCGTGGCTCCTCGTTTCTGGCGTTTATCTGGGTCGGACAGTGGAAAGCATCATCATATCGATGCTGATCATGATGCTGGCCGGAGCACTGGTCTCCGGCTTCCTTTGGCTGATAGCACGCTCTGTAGCGCGCTCGACAATCTACACGATTACCAACCGCCGCATCGTCATGCGTTATGGTATCGTTTTGCCGACAGCCTTCAATCTGCCCTATAGCGAGTTTGAGTCGGTCAACGCGCGTGTTCGCCCTGATGGTAGCGGTGATATTGCCCTTCGTTTTAGGGATGATGTGCGTTTGGCTTGGCTGATATTCTGGCCGCATGTACGTGGCTTTCGCATGGCGCGCACCGAGCCTCAATTGACCGGACTGGACAATGCAGATGCGGCTGCCGAACACCTCAAGACACAGCTGAGCGTGCACTTGGCTCGCCATCATCAGCGGGAGCCTGAACCTGTTGGTTCGACCATCAATGTTGAAACTCAACTTCCTGTAGCTGCGGAATAGGAGCAAGCGGATGTCGCGTGCCATGAAACAGCCGGTAATACCAGAAAGCGAAATTCGAATTTCGAAGACCTCGATTTTGATGGTCGTTGCACTCGTCGTCCTTTCGCTTTTGTTGGTTGCTTACGCCCGTGTGACGGGGAATGGCACGCTTAAAACCGGTGGCGCTGATATCACGCAAATCGGGCTGTTGGCCTTTGAACGGGTAGGTGATGGCTTTCAGCTTGTCGGTAAGCGCGTGCAGTTTGACACAGATCAAACAGCATTTGCTCAAGGTGCCATACGGTCTCTTGAGCGGATGAATGGCGGCCCTCTTCCTGAGGGAACAACGTTTAAAGTTCTGCAAGTGCGTGGTGGCTTGGTGTTTTTGGAACGGGTCGAGAATGGAGATCGGATCAGTCTCGACGCATTTAGCCGTGCCAAGGCTCAATCGCTCGCGTCAATTCTAGTTGCTAATGGATCGGGAGAATTAGCAAATGCCAATTAAGTCAATTCTGTTTCGAACGCATGAAACTGCGCCATGCACTGTTGAGATCAACAACAGCTTTGAAGAGCTGAGCGCACATGTTCGTTTTGATAATGGTGCTGTCGTTCATCCTGGTGATGAGGTGATGGTGCATGGTTCGCCGATTTCCATTCCTTACGGCGAGGCGGCGAGTTTCCAGCGCGAAGCCACCATTACGCGTGCAAGCGTGCTCGAGCGGGTCTGGACGCGCGCTACTGGCGATCTGGAATTAATGGAACTGTGCGAGTTCTCGTTTTCCGAGGAGGCGGCGCTATGAACCAGCAGATCACCAAGCCAATCAAGGGCGCGCCGCTTGAGCATCAGAGTGAAACAACACGCATGGCGACTGAGACAACCATGCTCAATCCTCGGTTCTATACCACGGATTTTGATGAGATGGATCGCATCGATGTCACGCCCGTTCGCGCCGAATGGGATGCGCTTATTGAAGAGATGCGTTCAGACCCGAACAAGGGTCATTTCAAGAAAAATGACGACTGGGATCAAATTGACATTGATGCGTTGGAACCAGAACTGCGCAAGGAGTTCATCGATTTCTTGGTATCATCGCTGACTGCCGAATTTTCTGGCTGCGTGCTGTATAAAGAAATGAAACGGCGCGGAAACAACAAGGAAATTTGCGAACTGTTTGGGTTGATGAGCCGCGACGAAAGCCGACATGCTGGCTTTATCAATGATGCGCTGAAAGAATTTGATATCGGTGTCAACATGGGTTTTTTGGCTAAGGC
>JBCBDX010000003.1:0-377972 GCA_038529265.1 Pseudomonadota bacterium | reverse complement strand
ACACGTTCTGTGATCAAAACAGACCCATATCACCACCCATTCACACGAAAGATCACGCGGAATGTGAGGTGTGTGAGGGCGGAAATAGCTTGGAAATAAGCACCAGTCGGCCTGTAAGCCGGGTTCTGTTCCCCTGAAAATCAGGTTCGGCAACCATTCATCTGGGACGCTTGTTGCCAAACGCCTCATGCAACCCACCCGGACGACTGGTGTGGAGCCACCGCACACCCTTTTGGGGTGACACACGCCGTCCCTATTCGGTCTTGCTCCCGGTGGGGTTTACCCTGCCATGCCTGTTACCAGCCATGCGGTGGGCTCTTACCCCACCCTTTCAACTTTGCCGCGCATGCACGGTAGTTTGCTTTCTGTGGCACTATCCCTGGGGTCGCCCCCGCCGGACGTTATCCGGCACCGTTTCTCCGTGGAGCCCGGACTTTCCTCGACGCGCACCTTTCGGCAATTGCAACGCCGCGGCTGCCCGGCCGACTGGCTCAGCCTCTATATATAAGGAGCAGCATTCGCGCTAGAGCGCGCTTTGCATGCGGTAAATGCTGCCAAGCTCGGAAATCCGGTTCAAGGCCAGCGCCGCTTCGGTGATATGTAACGCGCGAGCCGCCAGCGCTTTGCGCGCCTCATCATCGCCAATGGCATTTTCGACCGCGACGATCCCGGCACAAAAATCGATCTGCGAGGGAAATTTGGGCAAGGACTTTTCGCCCGACGACTTATAACGGATGCGTCTGCCCTCATTGAACTTTACCGGCAGAACGCGTCCGAGCATCGCCTCCAGCCGCCGGACCACGCGAAACCCAAAGGGCGGCACCTGCCCTTTCACACTCATATGGATGGGCGAACGATTGTCCCAAAGGTCATCGACTGTGATCGTACCGCGTTCGCCCATAATCGTCAGCGAACGATCCTTAGGCGCGCACAGCCCATTGGTCAGCTTTGCCACAACGCCACTTTGAAAAGTCAGGCAAGCCGTCGAGAAGTCCGGGGCCATAGCCTTCGGCGCAATCTCGATACCCTTGTCTAGAAAAAAGGTGCCCGATGTGCCTGTCATCGTTTCAATCGGGCCAAACAGTTCGATCAACCAAGATAGAGCATAACCGGCATGTTCTAGCGTGCACCCAATTTCGAATTCATGCTTGCCGGGCCATGGCGCGCCAGACACCGAACGCCAAGTCTGCCAATTATCTCGGAAAACCGGCCCATCTTCCATCTCGGCATAGACGAGCTTGGGTGCGCCAATATCGCCGCGCTCAATGAGTTTGCGTGTCGCACCAAAAGCATCTGAAAAACGGTTGGCCGGCGCGCCGCCCAAAACCAAGCCTTTCTGCTTGGCGAGTGCGACAAGTTGTTCGGCATCTTTCATGTCCAGCGCCAGCGGCTTTTCGCAATAAACATGCTTGCCAGCTTCCAGCGCTGATTTCGCAATCTCAAAATGCGTTTCCGGCGTCGTCAATACGGCGACCGCTTCAATGGAAGGTTCTAAAAGGACTTCCTCCAAGCTAGAGGCGGCATGCACTCGATAGTGCTGCGAAAACTGCGCCAATCGCTGTGCATCCACATCATAGACGCCCGCCAACTTGAGAGACCGATGGTTCTCAAGCGTGGTCATGTAATAGTCAGCAACAAAGCCGCAGCCGACGATGGCAAATCTCATGGTCCCACCTTTCCCGCGATCCCAATAGCACGAGGGAATTGAGATCGGGTTAGCGCCGCGGCAGCAAAAGCGCAGTTCTGGCCGGCCACCCGGCTTCCGTCTATAAGCGCATGAACCAGTTCGCCACCGGGGATCGAGCGTGAAGACAATTGACCATAAGATTGGTGATAAACCGGAACCGGTGGCTGAGGTTTCAATCTATCCAATCACGCAGGCAACAACAGCGACGTTTTCCGAACTCTATTTCCGTCTGACTTTTCTGTTCTTCATCCAATCCGGCAGCAAATATGTTTCTACATCTGCCCAGGGTGAAATGGTTGGGCAGGAAGGCGACCTGATGATCTTTCCGCCTGGCTCCTTTGTGACCATGGAAAACAGGCCTGTTATGAACGGCGACTACAAGGCCCTTGGCGTCTGTTTCTCTCACGACCTGGTCAATTCGGTATTTGGCGACCTGCCGCGCCTCGGCGTGGCCGATGGCATCCAAATCGTGCGAGCATCAGAGCATCAACCAAACGACATTCTAATGCTCATTGAAGAAACACTGAGCAATGCATCCCTGCCAGAGCCAATCCGACAACACCGGCTGCTCGAGCCACTTCTATGGCTGCGCCAACATGGCTTCCAGCTACCGACCAATTTTCAGGAAGACCCACTGAGCCAGGTAAGAAGGCTTATCGAAACAGATCTCAGCCACGCATGGATGGCAGATGAGGTCGCCAGTCATTTGGCCATGAGTGAAGCAACGATGAGAAGAAGGCTTGCCGGACAAGGACAAGCCTTCTCAAGAATTCTGCTCCACGCCAGATTGGAATACGGATTGACGTTGCTACAGACAACTGATGCACAGATTTCCCAAATCGCCCTTGAATGTGGGTTCAAGACACCTTCCCATTTTTCCGACGCTTTTCGCAAAAGGTTCGGCATTCAGCCAAAAGAGATCCGTTCAACAATCAACTGATCGAATTTCGACATTCAATGATTGGCATTCGGAAGCGCCAAGCATGGCGGTGGTGCATCAACGCCCCACCCAACATCCCCCCAACGGAAAGGAAATGCCATGTTACCACGATCAGTCCCTACCGCCCTCGCACTTTTTGCCGTTATATCATTGCCAGCAGCCGCGCAGGACTTTCAACTCACCAGTCCTGATATCGCGGAAGGACAGCAATTAAGCGCGGAGCACGTCTTTCAAGGTTTTGGCTGTGAAGGCGCCAACATGGCTCCAACATTGTCTTGGAGCGGTGCACCGGCGGACACAAAGAGCTTCGCCGTCACAGTCTACGATCCCGATGCACCAACCGGATCAGGCTGGTGGCACTGGTTCGCGTTCAACATTCACCCTGAAGTCAGCGAATTGTCCAGTGGTGCGGATGTCCCAGCTGGCACAATCGAACTGACAAACGATTATGGTGCAACCGGCTTTGGAGGCGCATGCCCGCCGCCCGGAGAAGTACATCGCTATCAATTCACGGTTCATGCCCTGAGCACAGAACTTGAAATCGATGGATCAGTCAGCAACGCGCTGGCAGGCTTTATGGTCAATGCCAACAGCATTGCGTCTTCGACGATTACCGCCGTCTACAGCAGATAAGAACAGCGCGCCCTGGTCTTAAGCCAGGGCGCGCCAACGCTTGATTGACCTTGCAAAAAGCGCGTAAACCCTGTCGCTAGAAAAGCAAAAAAACGACGGGATTACTCATGTCTGGATTTGTTCTCGCCATCGACCAAGGCACAACTTCTTCACGCGCCATCATTTTTGATGACAAGCAAAGCATCGTTTCGGTCAGCCAACGCGAGTTCACCCAGCACTTCCCGTCTTCAGGCTGGGTGGAGCATGATGTTGAGGAAATCTGGCGTTCGGTACTTGAGACTTGCCGCGAAGCCATTGCAAAGGCGGAAATAGACGCTGGGCAAATTGCTGCCATTGGGATCACCAACCAGCGCGAAACGGTTGTCATTTGGGATAAAAAAACCGGAACACCGATACACCGGGCCATCGTCTGGCAGGACCGGCGCACCGCTGGCACTTGTGACCAGCTTAAAGCGGCAGGTCATGGCGACCTTTTCACCAGCAAGACGGGCTTGCTTCTCGATCCTTATTTTTCCGGCACGAAGATCCCTTGGCTACTCGATCATGTCGATGGGGCACGCGCAAAGGCTGAAAATGGCGACTTGCTGTTCGGAACCATCGACACCTACTTACTATGGAAGCTAACAGGTGGTCGCGCCCACAAGACCGACGCCACAAACGCATCACGCACACTCCTTTATAACATCAACTCAGGCGAATGGGATGAAGAGCTTTGCGCCATTCTCAACGTGCCAATTGCAATGCTGCCGAGCGTTGAGGATTGTGATCACGCGTTTGGTGTCACGGTTGAAGACCTGCTCGGCGCTTCGATCCCGATTGCAGGCATTGCCGGTGATCAGCATGCAGCGACCCTCGGGCAGGCTTGCTTTGAGCCCGGCATGATCAAGTCGACCTACGGCACCGGTTGTTTTGCCATGCTCAATACCGGTAGCGAGGCTGTGGCATCAACCACGCGCCTTCTGACGACTATCGGCTACCAGCTCGGCGGGAAAACGACTTACGCGCTGGAAGGGTCGATCTTCATCGCCGGCGCTGCCGTTCAATGGTTGCGCGACGGTATGGGCATGATCGATGATGCATCACAAAGTGGCGCACTGGCTGCAGAAGCCGATCCCAGCCAGAACCTAATTCTCGTGCCCGCTTTCGCCGGTTTGGGCGCACCCTATTGGGAGCCAAATGCACGCGGATCAGTGTTTGGTCTGACCCGCAACTCAGGACCGCGTGAATTCGCCAAGGCCTGCCTGGAAGCTGTTTGCTATCAAACCAGCGATCTTATTGAAGCGATGTCGGTGGACATCGATCTATCTGATAAAGACAAAGCAATTAGGGTCGATGGCGGCATGGTTGCAAGTGAGTGGACCATGCAATGCCTTGCCAACACGCTCGGCAAGAAAGTTGACCGCCCAAAAATTGCTGAAACCACAGCGCTCGGCGCAGCATGGCTCGCGGGCAAATCAGTCGGCGTCTGGCCGGATATGGCTGAATTCTCAAAAAGCTGGAAGTTGGATCGCCAATTCCAGCCCGAAACCAACGACGCTGAGCGCGCAGACAAGCTCCGGCACTGGAAGGCCGCCGTCCAAGCGACCATCACTCAAAGCAAAGGGTAGCGCCGTTATGCCGCCTGCTTCTCCCAGGACGGGAACGGGTCAGGCAATGATTGCCATAGATCAGGCAGGAACGCCGGCGCTTTGATCAAGCACGCATCAAGTTGAGCGGTGAGCGCAGCCTCATCCATGGGGTCACATCCGATAAAGACGATCTCCTGTCGGCGGTCACCCCATACCGGATCAAAATAGGTTTCCATGGCACGGTGCCACTCGGGATCTTCAGGCCAATACTCTTTTGGCGCTGACGACCACCATAGACCACGCTTCTCTGTACGCACCAAAGCACCGGCCATCGATAGCTCACCCACAAAGCGTGACCTTGTTGCGAGCCAGAAAAAGCCCTTCGCACGCACAACACCCGGCCATGGTTTGTTGATAAACGCTTGAAACGACATCGGGTCAAATGGTTGTCTGGCCCGATAGACAAATGAGCGGATACCATATTCTTCCGTCTCGGGGACATGATCAGCAAAGCCATTCAGCTCTTTGTACCAAAGCGGATGCTCATGAGCTTTATCAAAGTCGAAGCGACCGGTGCCCATCACTTCATTCAACGCAACTTTGGAAAAATCAGCTTCGATGATCACGGCTTCTGAGTTCAACGAGCGAATGATCTTGCGCGCAGCATCAACATTTTCCGGAGTGGCGGAAGAGACCTTATTGAGAACGATCGTGTCGGCGAACTCGATCTGATCGACGAGAAGATCAACGAGCGTGCGATTGTCTTCCTCGCCCATCGTTTCCCCACGATCAGCGAGGAAGTCGCTCGACGCATAGTCTTTCAGAAGGCTGGCCGCATCCACGACGGTGACCATCGAATCCAGGTCGGCCACATCGGCAAGGCTAAAGCCATCTTCATCGCGGAACTCAAATGTTGAAGCGACAGGAAGCGGCTCTGATATGCCGGTCGACTCAATCAAGAGATGGTCAAACTTCTCCTGCTTGGCCAGCGCGGTGACTTCCTTGAGAAGGTCATCACGCAGCGTGCAGCAAATGCAGCCATTGGTCATTTCAACCAGTTGCTCTTCGGTGCGCGAGAGATTGGCACCGCTATCGCGCACCAAGCTGGCATCGATATTCACTTCGCTCATATCATTGACGATGACCGCGACGCGCTTGCCTTCGCGGTTGTTCAAAATGTGATTGAGCAGGGTCGTTTTACCGGCACCCAAAAAACCGGAAAGTACCGTCACGGGAAGACGTTGCATTCAATGCCCCATCGCAAGTGTGGAAGAAAGTAGGGCGGCAGAAGCCGCCCTTGCCCCAAGGAACGGGGTTAGCTTGGTTCAGAAAGACAATTCTTGATGGAAGTGGCCATGTTGCGAATTAGATCGAAATAGAGCTCCGGACCATCGTCCAAACTGGCACCAAGCGGGTCAAGCACACCGGAAGCGGCAGATGTACCTTCGGTGACTGTTGCGACGAGCTTCGGCTCGAACTGGGGTTCGGAGAACACGCAGGTCGCACCCAAATCTTGTACACGCTCGCGGATTTCTGCAACGCGCGCTGCACTAGGCATAATTTCAGGCGATATGGTGATCGAACCAGAAGCATTGACGTCAAAACGGTTTTCAAAATACTGATAAGCATCATGGAAAACGACAAAGCCTTTGTCATGAACCGGCTCCAGTTCAGCTTTTAGCTCCGTTGTGAGCGCGTCCAGCTTGGTCATCAAAGCTTCGGCATTGGCCTCATAGGCCGCGGCATTGGCCGGATCAGCTTCAGCAAGGGCTTCCTCAATCTCATGCACCATTGCCTTGGCATTTTGTGGGTCGAGCCAAATATGTGCGTCGAATTCACCATGATCATGGTCATCATGCCCGGCGTCCGCGGTTTCTTCATGTCCGTGATCATCATCGTGGTCATGCTCTACTTTCGCAGTTTCTTCATTTCCATGGTCGTGATCATGCTCTGCTTCCGCAGTTTCCTTGTGCCCATGATCATGGTCGTGGTCATGATCTGCCTCGGCAGCTTCACTGTGCCCATGATCGTCGTGATCGCTATGGTCGTGCGCATCAAAAGCGCCACCTTCGCGGAATTCCAACTTTATGAGATCATGGGCATCGATCATCTCAATAGACTTTGCTGAAGCAGCCAATGTCTCAACCGGCCCTTCAAGAAATGCCTCGAGCTGATGTCCAATCCAGAAAACAACATCTGCATCCTGAAGTGATTGGGCTTGTGAAGGCTTAAGCGCATAATTGTGTGGTGAGCCAGCACCTTGAACGATCAATTCCGGCGTTCCGACACCCTCCATGACGGCTGCAACGAGAGAGTGGACAGGTTTGATTGAGGCAACCACGTTCACTTCAGCCATGGCAGGCGCAGCGGATGAAGCAATGAGTGTGGACGCGAAAAGCGAAGCCTTAAGGCGAAGCATGGGGGTCTCCCTTGAGGAATGGAACAGCGATGTTATGTTATAACAGTATTGTTACGCGGTATAACGTGTGCGATATGTCAGCGCAACCACTTTTGCTGGTCGGATTCGCCGCAGGATCAAATGCTCAAAAAACCCGAACCACTTGTAACACTGCAGAACGCCGGGACTTATCGCGCCGGTCGGTGGCTGGTGCGCGGCGTCAATCTGACCATTGATGCCGGCGAGATCGTCACGCTGATCGGCCCCAACGGTTCCGGCAAATCCACAACGGCAAAGATGGCTCTCGGCATACTGAAGCCGGATGAAGGAAATGTGGAACGCCGTCCCCATTTGAACATCGCCTATGTACCGCAAAAGCTGGCAATTGACTGGACGCTGCCACTTACCGTGAAGCGGTTTATCCGTTTGACCGGTAGTGTCAGCGCGCAAGAAGCGCAGGAAGCTTTAGCGGCAACCGGTGTCACCCATCTGACTAATTCTGAAGTGCGCACCCTGTCCGGCGGCGAATTCCAGCGTGTGATGCTGGCCCGCGCCATCGCCCGCAAACCCGATCTCTTGGTGCTGGATGAACCGGTACAAGGTGTCGACTTTACCGGAGAGATTGCGCTCTATGATCTCATCAAGAGCATCCGCGACGATATGCATTGCGGCATTTTGCTGATCTCTCATGATTTACATGTGGTGATGGCAGCTACGGACCGCGTTATCTGTCTGAACGGCCATGTCTGTTGCTCCGGCACGCCGACCACCGTTGCGTCTAGTCCCGAGTACAAGGCTCTTTTCGGCGCACGCGCAGCGCCAACGCTTGCGGTGTATGAGCACCAACATGATCACGTGCACCTGCCGGACGGACGCGTTGAGCATGCCGATGGTTCGATCACCGACCATTGTCACCCGGAAGATGGCCATCACCATGGCATGGAGACGGAGCGCAAGTCAGATGCTGGATGATTTTTTCACCCGTGCGCTTCTTGCAGGTATTGGTGTGGCGCTGGTCGCAGGCCCGCTGGGTTGCTTCATTGTCTGGCGCAGGCTCGCCTATTTCGGCGATACGTTATCGCATGCGGCACTGCTCGGCGTTGCACTCGCGTTTCTGTTTGAGGTCAACATAACAGCGGCTGTTTTTGGCGTTTCGGCCTGCATATCCATTGCACTTTTATTGTTACAAAAGCGCGCCACCCTGTCCTCCGATGCCCTCTTGGGCCTTCTCGCCCATGCGTCATTGGCTGTCGGCCTCGTTGTTCTCGCATTTATGACGTGGATTCGGATCGATCTGATGGGTTTCCTGTTTGGCGATATTCTCGCGGTTTCAAAAACTGATGTCCTGACCATTTGGCTTGGTGGTGCATTGGTTCTTGCCATCCTCGGGCTGATCTGGCGCGCGCTTTTTGCGGCAACGGTCAATAACGAATTGGCTGAAGCAGAAGGCATGCACCCCGAACGGGTCAATATCATCTTCATGCTGCTGATGGCCGCCGTCATCGCCATTTCGATGAAGATTGTTGGCGTCCTTTTGATTACGGCCATGCTGATCATCCCGGCAGCCGCTGCACGGCGCTTTTCATCAGGACCAGAACAAATGGCGTTGCTAGCCGCAGGGATTGGCGCAGCGGCGGTGGTCGCAGGGCTGTTTGGCTCGCTGGAGTGGGACACGCCGGCAGGACCGAGCATTGTTGTTGCAGCCCTGCTCCTTTTCATATTGTCAATTTTTCCAGTGCTTTCATCGCGCGGCCAAAATAGGCCCGTAGAAGAACCCCGGCGAGGGAACCAGCCATGAATGAGCATGTCCATACACACGAAAAGCTGACTAAAAACCAGTCGCTTGTTATGGGTACGCTTGAAAAGGCTGGCGGCCCGCTCAGCGCTTATACGATCTTGGATGAATTGCGCACTGAGGGCTTGCGCGCACCATTGCAGGTCTATCGCGCACTTGAGAAACTAGTTGAGTTCGGGTTGGCACACCGTCTCGAAAGCCTGAACGCGTTTGTCGCGTGTCGGCACACAGGCTGTGGGGGCCACAAGACAATCGCCTTCATGATCTGCGAGAAGTGCGGCCATGTGCGCGAGATCAGCGATAGTGCACTGGCAGGACAGTTGCAGTCACTTGCTGAACAGGACCAATTCGCGATGAAAACATCCACGGTCGAACTCAGAGGCATTTGCGTCGAGTGCTGATTAACCTGCCATCTCCACATCCCAATGCAGTGGGAACATCGGATCAAACATCGTCACCGTTCCCTCACCCGTTTCGATTTTCGCTGGAGGCTGCCACGCATCATCCTTGCGGACCAATGTGATCATCTCCTCATTGAGAGGCCGATTGTAAAAGGCCGGGCCATGCAGCGAGGCAAACCCTTCCAACTTGTTGAGCGCATTCTGCTCTTCAAACACATGAGCAAGGCAAGCCATCGTGATTGGTGCGGTGAAAATACCCGCGCAACCGCACCCGGTCTCCTTGGCAGCATCAACATGCGGCGCTGAATCGGTGCCCAAAAAGAAACGGGTATCGCCTGAGGTCGCCGCCTCTACAAGCGCCAGGCGATGCGTCTCGCGCTTGGCCACCGGCAGGCAATAGTAATGAGGACGAATACCACCAACCAAGATTGCGTTGCGGTTAATGATCAGATGGTGTGTCGTAATGGTTGCTGCCTGGTTTTTGTCCTGCGAACGCACATAGTCGATCCCATCTTTTGTAGTGACATGCTCAAGCACGACACGCAGTTCGGGAATGCGGCGGCGGATCGGATCGAGTACCTTTTCAATAAACACCGCCTCGCGATCAAAAATATCGATGTCCGCGTCGGTAACTTCGCCATGGACGCAGAGGTTCATGCCTATCTCGGCCATGCGTTCCAGCACCGGATAAACCTTCTCAATATCGCGTACACCACTTTGCGAGTTGGTCGTGGCGCCCGCCGGGTAAAGTTTGACGGCCGTAACAGCTCCAGACTTGAAACCGGCCTCCACATCATCAGGATCGGTTGCTTCCGTTAGATAAAGCATCATCAATGGTTCAAAGCTGTGATTGTCCGGCAGCGCCGCCTCAATCCGACCACGGTAGGCATTGGCATCCGCCGTGGTTACAACAGGCGGCACAAGATTGGGCATAATGATCGCACGCGCAAAATGCGCCGACGTTTGCGGTAGAACGGCTTTAAGCATCGCACCATCGCGCAAGTGCAGATGCCAGTCATCCGGTCGGCGCAAAGTCAGTCGTGTCATGGAAAAGGGTCCTTCAGGCGCTTGTCGTCTTGCACCTGTCGGCTTACGTATCGCGCGGAACCAATGCAAGAGACCGCTCAATGCCAACGGTGCTTCTCCCCGACAGATCCCTGATTGCCGTAAGTGGTGCGGATGCCGAACATCTTCTGCAGAATGTCGTCACATGCAATCTGGAAGACTTGCAGGAAGGCATAGCGCGCCCCGGCGCGCTTCTGACGCCGCAAGGTAAAATCCTGTTCGACTTCCTGATTTCACGAACGGACGACACAGGCTTCATCATCGACATTCGAGCCGACCAGGTGGACCCTTTCACCAAACGCATGATACTGTACAAGCTGCGCTCTGACATGACGCTTACAGTCATCAGTGGCAGACATGTGGCCGTGTCATTTAATGATGGTTCGTCGGCGCCACCAAACGCCAAGAAAGATGAGCGCTTCAAAAAACAGACGGTCTCGCGTCTTGTGGTCGATAGTCCATTTAACGAAACGGGCGAAGACCGATCAGCGTGGGATGCATTGCGCATAGAGCATGGCGTTGCGGAAGGCGGCACGGATTTCGATCTCGGCGATGCTTTCCCCCATGATGTCTCACTTGATCAGAATTCGGGTGTCGACTTCAAAAAGGGATGTTATGTCGGTCAGGAAGTCGTCAGCCGCATGCAGCATCGCGGCACGGCGAGAAGACGGGTGATGGTCGCACACGCCACAGATCAGCTGCCAGCTTCAGGTTCTGAAGTCACCGCAAACGGCAAACCTGCTGCAACACTCGGGACCGTGGTTGGTAATCGCTCGCTCATGATCGGTCGCTTGGATCGCGTGCAGGAAGCACTGAAAGAGGGAACACCCCTGCGAGCCGGAAACATCACCATTCAATCCGTGACGCTTCCACCAAGTGTCACCTATGGCTGGCCAGATAATGAGCTAGACCAAGATGGCTGACAAACCAAACGCACCGCCCCGGGCTTGGCAAAGAATGCTGTCCGGTCGTCGCCTCGACTTGCTGGATCCTTCGCCGCTCGATGTTGAAATCGAGGATATCGCCCACGGCCTTGCAAGGGTCGCGCGGTGGAATGGTCAAACACAAGGCGATCATGCCTTCTCGGTCGCGCAGCACTCGCTTTTGGTCGAACAAATCACACGCAGACTGAAGCCCACAGCCGATGCAAAAACGCTTTTGATGACGCTGCTGCATGACGCGCCCGAATACGTGATTGGGGACATGATCTCCCCTTTCAAGCGAGTACTCGGTGGAGACTACAAAGGCGTGGAAAGCCGACTGCAGACAGCGATCCATCTTCGCTACGGTTTGCCAGCCGACACCCCGGAGGCCACCAAGAAGCTGATCAAACACGCGGACATGGTCGCCGCTTTTTTTGAGGCAACGAAATTGGCCGGTTTTTCCTATCAGGAAGCCTCAACCTTCTTTGGAAGGCCCGTCGGATTTTCGCCCGACGACTTGCCGCTTGAGCCAGTTTCTACGGCCGAAGCACAGGCGACATTCCTCCTGCGTTTCAAAGAGCTGGAAACACAGACCGCCGCGGATCAAACCTGACATGCCCTATCTGGTCGTTTGCCCCGTCACACAAATCCAAGTCGTGGCCGCCAAGCATGCGCCGTCTCACATGCTTACGGTGATGAGCGAAGCAGCCGAAATTCCCCGTCCCGCATCGGTGTCATCTGATCAGCACAAGACGCTGATTTTCAATGACATCAGCACGCAGCGCGATGGTTTGGTAGTGCCCGGCGCTGAACACGTACGAGCCATTTTGGATTTTGCAGACAATTGGGACCGCAATGCGCCGTTGTTGATACACTGCTATGCTGGGGTCTCACGCTCAACGGCCAGCGCCTACATTATCGCCAATGCGATGGCTGAAAGTCCCGATCCTGAAGATCTGGCCAAAGACTTGCGTTTGCGCTCACCCACCGCAACGCCGAACGCAAAGATGGTTGCTCTGGCAGACAGCATACTTGGTAAAAAGGGCGCGATGACTGACGCAATCTCCAGCATCGGGCGCGGCGCATATTGCTATGAGGGCGCACCTTTTGTGTTCCCGCTCAAAAAAAGCGACGCTCACATCTTCTGAAACGCCAACGCATAATGGTTTTCCATGCCCGGTGCGATATTGCATTTGCGCCAGTCGCCATTGGCCCATTTGGCAACCTTGGGATCCATCACATAGCGCCATAGCGGCGGCATAACGGCTAGCACAAAACTGCCGGGATAGCCGGATGGAAGATGCGGCAGCTCATCGAAATTGCGAAGCGACTGATAGGGTACCATCGGGTTGGTGTGATGATCAGAGTGGCGCTGCAAATGAAACAAAAACAGGTTTGAAAGAATGTGGTTCGTGTTCCACGAGTGATGCGGCTGGCAAGCTTCATAGCGACCATTGGCGAGCCGCTCGCGCTTCAATCCATAATGCTCAACATAGTTGGCCATCGACAATTGCAACCAGGCAACCAAGTGGTGAACGAATAAAAACGCGAGCATCCAAGGCCCGAAGGCAATAATGAGCGCCAACCCAACAATGGCAGTAACAGCGTAGCCTTGAAGAATATCATTGTGGTGGCTGAAAACAGGCAGGCCCTTCTTTTCAAGCCTCACCTTTTCCAACTGCCACCCACGCATCGCAACATGCGGGATTTCGCGGCAGACAAAGGTCCAAAGCCCCTCACCCAAACGAGCCGAAGCGGCATCTTCCGGCGTTGCCACATGCACATGATGGCCCCGATTGTGCTCGATCATAAAGTGAGAATAGCCGGATATTGCGGCGACGAGTTTTGCACCCCATTGATCAAGCCGATTGGGTTTATGCCCCAACTCGTGGGCAACGGTGAGGCCAGAACCGGAAGCGACCCCGGCTCCAATCGTCAAAAACGCCGCCGCCCAAAGCGGCAAACCTTGCGTTCCGATAACCCATGCACAAACGAGAAAGTTGAGCCACAACATTGCCGCTGCAACGAATAGAAGGCGTCGATAGTGTTGATCTTGCGACATTTGATCAACGACAGCCTCTGGCGGATTGGCTGTGTCTTCCCCAAACCACATGTCCAGAAGCGGCAAGAGTACAAAGTAGATGATAAGTGGCTTGATCGCCAGGATCGCATATCCGGTATTGGCAATCTGTAAGGCGCTGATCATCGGCACCGCTGGTGTCAGCGTCGACAGCACCCAAAGCCAGCGCTTTTTGTCAACATAACGAACTTCGCCACCATCCTCGGTGGTTGCCACAAAGATCATCACGCCCTCCCAACACGTTGATGTCTGCGTTCACACGCCAATGCTAAGAACAGCTTATTTTCGGCAATTTCAAGATCACGCAGCGTCAGGCGCTATCAATCACAATATCCAACCCGACATCCAGTGTCGGTGCGGCCATCGTGATCTTTGAAGTCGAGATGTAATCAACGCCGGTCTCCGCTATGGCTTGAATGGTGTTGATGTTCACATTTCCTGAGGCTTCCAACTTTGCCTGGCCGCCATTGTTCTCACCGTTGATAGCCACAGCCTCGCTCAACTGATCGAGCGTCATATTATCAAGCAATATGATATCAGGCTTCGCCGTCAGCGCTTCGCGCATTTGGTCCAGCCGATCCACTTCGATTTCGATTTTGACCGTATGGCCAATATAGGCGCGAGCGTTATGGACGGCCAGCGCGACACCGCCTGAAACAGCGATATGATTGTCCTTTATCAGGATAGCGTCATCCAACCCAAAGCGATGGTTTGAGCCACCACCACACGAAACAGCATATTTATCAAAGGCACGGTGTCCAGGCACGGTTTTGCGCGTATCGCAAACGCGGGCCTTGGTATGCTCGATTTTTTGAGCAAAAGCCGCCGTGTAAGTCGCGATCCCGCACATGCGCATCAGATAGTTCAGCGCGACCCGTTCCGCAGACAATATTGCGCGGGCGTTACCCGAAATCTGAGCAAGTACCTCGCCAGTTGCTACGCGATCACTATCCTCCACCTTGGCGGTGAATTCGAGTGAAGGGTCCAACAAACGAAACGCCGTTCGTGCAAGCGCCATTCCTGAGACGACACCATCGTCACGGCTCGCCAGCACAGCCGTTGCGGTCGCGTCAGGCGAAATCGTTGCGTTTGTGGTGATGTCGCCTGCAAGTCCCAAATCCTCCTTGAGCGCATCGCGGACAGCATCCTCAATCAGTAGGATGGGTAGAGATGGCGGCAAAGCTGTCATGGCAATAATTCCACAATTGAACCCTGTGCTTCTTCCAGTGTCACAAAGCTCCGCTTTTTCAAAGCTGCCATTTCATTTGGATAATCGGTGCGCGCGTGACCACCGCGACTTTCAAGGCGCTTAAGTGCACAAACAGCGATCAGCTTGGCAGTCGTCAGGACGTTTTTGAAGCGCGGCGAGTGCGCAGACCGCTCCAAATCAACGATCAGCTTGAGTGCTTGGCGCATACCTTCTTCGTCGCGCAACACGCCCAGATGCGCACTCATCGTTGCCCGCAAACGGCTCATGTTCGGATGATCGATGGCAGCAGGATGCTCGTCCGTTTCCACTGATCCATCGCTCCAACCAATCGCAGCATCAGCCGCATCACTGTCCCGCAAGACTTCCGCAATGCGCGCGGCAAAAACCACGGCTTCCAAAAGCGAGTTCGACGCTAAACGATTGGCACCATGCGCACCGGTCGATGTGCTTTCGCCTGCCGCCCAAAGACCTGGCATGGAAGTACGCCCATTGGCGTCAGTCCAGATACCACCCATGAAATAGTGTGCGGCCGGGATCACGGGAATGCGGTCCCGCGCTGGATCAATGCCTGCGTCTTTGCAATAGCCGTAAACCGTCGGGAATTCTTCAAGCCAATCATGTACGACCGAAGTGCAGTCCAAATAGGCCCCTCGCCCGGCTTTGACCTCTGCAAATATGCCCCGCGCTACCACATCACGCGGAGCGAGTTCTGCGTCCTGATGAATATCAAGCATGAAGCGATTGCCGTCTGAATTGAAAAGCTGTGCGCCATGACCTCTAAGCGCTTCGGTTGCCAGCGGTGCTGGATCCTTGCCGACATTGATGGCGGTTGGGTGAAACTGCACAAATTCCATGTCAGCCATACGCGCACCGGCGCGCGCTGCCATACCGATGCCACCACCGCGCGCTTCATTCGGGTTGGTCGTGACTTCATAAAGGTGTCCAACACCCCCTGTGGCCATGATGACATTTGAGCCGAGCACGCGGTGCAGCTCACCTTGCCCGGCCTTGTCACGTGCTATGACACCATTGACCGCACCACCTTCAGTTAGCAGTTCTTCAACGACATAGCCTTCATACAGGCGGATATGGGATGCACTCTCCACCGCCTGTACCAGCGCTTGCATGATCGCGCGACCGGCCATGTCACCTTTGACGCGCACCACTCGGTTTTCTGAATGCGCCGCTTCACGGCTGACCATCAATTTGCCTTCCAAATCCCGGTCGAAAGGCACGCCAAATTCGAGTAGGTCGGAAATACGGTCAGCGGCTTCTGCTGCCATGCCGCGCACGATGTCTTCATCAACGATGCCATCGCCCGCTAGCAGCGTGTCTTGAACATGCTTTTCGATGGTATCACCCGGGGCTACGGCCGCCGCAATACCCGCCTGCGCCCAAGCGGAAGAAGCGCCCCGCCCGATGGGAGCCGATGCTAAAATGGTGACAGCCTTGGGTGCCAATTTGAGGGCGCAAAACAGGCCAGCCAGCCCTCCACCAACGATAAGAATTGGGTCAGACACGATAAATCGCTAAATCATTGGCGCTTGAAACAAGCCACGTATGTGCAAAAATCGAAGGAAAAAGGGGCATGGGCAGATGATGGATTTCATTATTTCTCTATTTGGAGCAACAGCACGTACTAAAGATACGCTAGATTATGCAACTGCCGTCGCTCTTATAGGTGCAGCAATTGCTGCAGCGGGGTTCGTGCTCAAGGACATCTGGGTACGGATAGCCAAGTGGCTTGAAGGTCGGGCCCGCTTCAAGTCAGCCATCGTTCGTTTCCATAATGATGTTCGCGTTTGGCAAGACGACTATAAAGACAGTTATGGGCAAGATCAGCTGGACCGTTTGGTGGAGACGGTGCTGCGCGAAAAAGAGGATTTTAAGTTCTCGACCCCAACATCAGACAGCACAGACATCCGGCTTTTAAACCGTTACATGCACCGCTTGAATCGCGTCACCATGCAGGTCGTACGAACCTATGTGGTGTATTATGAGCTGGTCATGTCGATGAACGAAAAACTGAGCAGCGATGAGTTCGCCAAAATGTCCCGACAGCGAAAGATCGGCTCCATCGTTGCATTATTCCGATATGCTTGTGTTGTTGAGGAGATGGGCCGCCGCGTCGAGGATAAGTTGCTGCCCATAACCCATGTGAGAAAGCGCGGTTCCAAACATAGAACTCAACTCGAAAAGGCATTGGACACTGCTAAGAAAAAAGCCGAAGCTGATCTAGAAAAGGCTCTGAAGAAGCTGGAAGAAAGACACGGCAAAACAACAGTGCCTCCTGCAGAGCCTGTCGCTCTGGCCGCCCATTGGCCAAGCGAACCTATTAAAGCAGTGGTGGAAGTGGACCTGACATCGAATTTCTCCTTTCCCGATAAATAGCATTCAGCGGCATAGTTTTCAACGATGATAGCGTCCAACAAACGGCTACACGGCGGGTACTTGCTGGGTAGCACAGTGAATACCGCCGCCAATTTCACCTAATGCATCGACATTAAGCGCGACGATCTGCCTGCCCGGATAGTGCTTTGCCAAAACTACCTGAGCAGCACTATCGGTCTCTTGGTCACCAAATTGGGCTGCAATAACGGCACCATTACAAACATAATAGTTGGCATAGGAAGCCACGAAGTCTTCAGATTGGACACGGCGTTGGTTGGGTTCAAAAATAACCTCAACATCCAGGCCGGTCGCCACCAATGCATCATGGGTGTCAAGCGCTGCCAAATGGAATGGATCAGACATATCCGGTTCTTCGGGCAAATTGAGTAGCACCTGCCCCGAACCCGTGAACCGCGCGAGGCTATCAATGTGATAGTCGGTTATGTCCATATCGCGGACACCGGGCGACCAGATAATACGCTCAGCACCATAAGCGGCAAGCAACCGTTCTTCGATAACATCTCGCGACAGACCGGGATTTCGATTATCATGCACCCACGAACTTTCATGGGCCATCAACAAGCCGTGACCGTCATGTTCGGCGCCGCCCGCTTCGCCGACAAGGCCGCTGTCGACAATGTCAAAGTCCAACCAGCGCGCCATGCGTTCAGCGACCAAGCCATCGGCACTGTGAACCTGACGATCGCCCCAACCGTTGAACTTTAAATGGCTGACAACGCGGTTTCCAACTCCATCAAGCGCGATCAAAGGTCCGCTATCCCGCGCCCACAAATCATCAGTCGGAATATCGACCAACTCAACGGCGCCGCTCACTCGCTGACGTATTGACTTATGATACTCACCGGCAGCCGCCAAAATGACCGGCTCGAAATCAACGATCGCGTTCGCAATGTCTGCAATCTTTGCTTGCAGATCATCCAAAAAGTAGCGGTCTGTATGAACATTTGCGTTGACCGGCCATTGCATGAAAGTGAATTCATGTAGCGCCTCTTCAGGTGGGACGAATAGACGACGCTCTGTGGAAAATGTTGGCAGCGCCATCACGCAGCCAGCCCCGGCTATGAACTCACGGCGACCAAGCATGTCAAATCCTGGCCACTACTGCTTCAGATTCACCATGCGTTCGACGGCCAATCGGGCACGGTCAGCGATCGCCGGGTCGATGTGGATTTCCTCTTTCATCTCGCACAGCGCATCCAGAATTTTTGGCAACGTGATCCGCTTCATGTGCGGACACAGATTGCAAGGTTTTACGAACTCAACTTCCGGCACTGACGACTGGATGTTGGATGCCATAGAGCATTCGGTGACCAGCAGTACTTTGGGTGGGCGTTGGTCACGCACATAATTAATCATGCCCGCCGTTGAGCCGGTATAGTCTGCAACTTCCACAACTTCGACCGGGCACTCCGGATGCGCGATGATCTCGATGGACGGATCAGCTTCCTTATAGGCAAGCAGTTCTTCAGCGGTGAAGCGCTCGTGCACTTCGCAGTGACCCTTCCAAGTCAGGATTTTGACGTCCGTCTGATTGGCAACATTCTGCGCAAGATATTCATCAGGAATACAAAGCACGCGATCAACGCCAAAACTTTCCACCACCTGCACAGCGTTGGAGGATGTGCAGCAAATGTCCGTTTCAGCCTTCACATCGGCAGAGGTGTTCACGTATGTCACAACCGGCACGCCGGGATATTTTTCCCGCAACAGCCGCACATCTTCACCGGTGATCGACTCAGATAGCGAACACCCAGCCTTCATGTCAGGAATGAGAACCGTCTTCTCCGGGTTCAATAGCTTTGACGTCTCAGCCATGAAATGCACGCCACATTGTACAATGACTTGCTCGTCGACTTTGGTCGCTTCCTTGGCCAGTTGAAGCGAGTCGCCGACAATATCGGCGACACAGTGGAAAATATCAGGCGTCTGATAGTTATGCGCGAGAATAACTGCATCACGCTCTTTCTTCAGCCGGTTGATCGCCGCCACATAGGGCGCGTAAACCGGCCATTCGATGGCTGGAATATGGTCTTTAACGCGCTCGTAAAGATCGGCGGTCTCCCGCTCGACGTCGGCATTCCATTCAAGCGCGGGACGTTCGATAACACCGAAGCGCTCTGCTGCAGTCTGCTTACCTGCCGCATTGAGTGAATTTTGGGTTTCGAAAGCCGCCATAGCGCCCTCCCCAGTTTCATTTTCTTGTCATGGACATAAGCGAGGGAGGAAAAGCACACAAGCTGCGCAAGTGTCGCTTGACTCATATCAAAATATCATGAATTCATGAATTATGGAATTGAAACCAGCAATCGCCGCGTTCGCGGCGCTCGCGCACGACACCCGGTTGGATGTTTTCCGGTTGCTCATTCGCAAGGGAAAAGATGGCATGGCTGCCGGCGACATCGCAGATAAGCTGGACATCAAACAAAATACGATGAGCGCCAATCTGGCGGTGCTGGCTCGCGCCGGGCTCATTCAGGCAAAGCGTGATGGCAGGTCGATTGTCTATAGTGCTGACTATGACGGGGTGCGCGGCTTGTTGGGGTTCCTCATGGAAGACTGCTGCGGTGGCAGACCCGAGCTGTGCCAACCTGCAAACTATAAATCAAAGGAACTAATCGGGTAAATCATGGCGTATTCAAACGCGCAAAAACTGGGTGCTGAATTTGTCGGCACCGCCTTTCTGCTCGCCACCGTCATCGGCTCTGGCATCATGGGCGAAAACCTGTCAGGCGGAAACGTCGCCATCGCGCTCCTTGGCAACACCATCCCAACCGGCGCGATCCTCATTGTGCTGATCACCATGCTCGGGCCAATTTCGGGCGCGCATTTCAACCCGGCGGTGAGCCTGGTTTTTCGCCTGCGTGGTGAGATCGATACCGGCCTTTCCCTGCAATATGTGGGTGTGCAGATCGTCGGTGGGATTCTTGGGGTCCTGATCGCCAACGCCATGTTCGGTCTGGATGTGTTCCAAATCTCGGAAAAAGTACGATCCGGCGGCCCGCAATGGCTCGCAGAAATCGTAGCCACCTTCGGCCTTGTCGCGGTCATCTTGCTAACAATCAAGGCCAAGGATAGCGCGGTCGCCATGGCCGTCGGTTTGTACATTACAGCAGCCTACTGGTTCACCGCATCAACGAGCTTTGCCAATCCGGCGGTGACGATCTCGCGGGCATTTTCGGACACATTTGCCGGCATACGGCCTGCTGATGTTCTTCCTTTCATCGCCATGCAAATCATAGGCGCGCTGTTAGCGTGGGCCTATTGTCGCTGGCAGATCGGAGAAGAGAAATGATTGTCATACACCACAACCCTGACTGTGGAACATCACGCAATGTGCTCGCGATGATCGAAGCTTCGGGTGCGGAACATATCGTCATCGAGTATCTGAAAACCGGATGGTCACGCGAACAACTTCTCGGCTTGTTTGCCGCCGCCGACCTCACACCTCGTACTGCCCTGCGCACCTCAAAGTCACCGGCTGAGGAATTGGGGCTCACTGACCCGTCGGTGAGCGATGATCAGCTTATCGAAGCGATGCTGGAGCATCCAATTCTAGTGAATCGGCCCATCGTTTGTTCGCCGCGAGGCGTGAAGCTTTGCCGACCGTCGGAGGCCATTTTCGAGCTTTTGCCCGAAGGTTCACTGACTGAATTCACCAAGGAAGATGGCGAGGTAATCCGTCCATGAAAAACGTTCTCGTACTATGCACCGCCAATTCTGCACGCTCCATTTTGGGCGAAGCGCTGTTTGCTCGGCTCGGAGAGGGTCGCGTCAATTCGTTTTCTGCCGGTTCAACACCGCGCGGCACGCCAAACCCGCACGGGCTAAAACTGCTCGAAGCGAAGGGCTACGACACTTCTGTCTTCAGGTCCAAAAGCTGGGACGAGTTTGAAGGCGACGGCTCCCCCTCCATGGATATCGTAGTCACGGTTTGTGACAATGCGGCGGGCGAAACCTGCCCCATATGGCCCGGCGCGCCTGTCCAAGCCCATTGGGGCATTCCCGATCCCGATGGTGAAACAGATCAGGAATGGGCAGCATCCTTTGAAAGCACCTACGCGCTTTTGGAAGCGCGGGTCATGGCGCTGATGGCGCTCCCATTTGAAGACATGAACCCGGCGGATTTGAAAACCGCGCTCAACACGATCGGGGCGATGGAAGGTTCCACCGAACTGGCCCAGAGCTATGCTTCATGAGCGAGGAATATCCCAAGCCATGGCTCGATGATCCATCAATGCCCAATCTGGCGGCAGCGCAATTGGGCGAAATCGACTTCGGAGCGATCTACAACGCGCCGCCCAAAACGCACAAACCGCGTGTGTTGATGCTGTACGGCTCGCTTCGCCAGAACTCCTATTCGCGTCTCTTAACCTATGAAGCCGCGCGGGTGCTGACAGCGCTTGGTGCTGAAGTGAAAATCTTCCATCCCATCGACCTGCCATTGGCCGATGGCGCACCGGAAACGCATCCGAAAGTGCAGGAGCTTCGCCAGCTATCCATCTGGTCGGAAGCGCAAGTTTGGTGCTCACCGGAGCGGCACGGCGCGATGAGCGGCATCATGAAAACCCAAATCGACTGGCTGCCGCTGTCGCCGATCGGCGGTATGCGCCCGACACAGGGGCGCACGCTTGCGCTGATGCAGGTTTGTGGCGGCTCGCAGAGCTTTAATGCGGTCAACCAAATGCGTATCCTGGGACGATGGATGCGCATGATCACCATCCCGAACCAGTCATCAGTACCAAAGGCATGGCTGGAGTTTGAAGATGGTCGGATGAAACCCTCATCCCTCTACAATCGCGTCGTCGATGTGATGGAGGAGTTGGTGAAATTCACGCTGCTCACGCGTGACCGATCGGCCTATTTGACCGACCGTTATTCAGAGCGTGTGGAAACCGCAGAAGAAGTCCACAAACGCGTTAGCTTGAAAAAGATCTAACTTTTCAAATCAGAACTTGAGCGAGAGGCGCGCTGTCAAACCATGATAGATCACGCTGTCATATCCGATGTCGGCAAATGTGCCGGTAGAGTCTGACAAACCAAGGCTCGGCACCGTGTAAGCGACCTTGTCAAAATACATGAGCTTGTAGCCCAGTGTGAAATCAGCACGCTCGGTGATTTGATAGGACCCGGCGATCTCAAAGTCAGCGCCGAAAGTATTGAAGCTTTCTGAAGCAGTTGTTGAAGTAACGATATCTCCGGGGGCGGTTGTAAAGAGTACTAAACCTGATGAGCCGACGTTCAGGTTGGCGTTGCCAGCGTAGTAACCGACTGAGCCAGCTGCATAGCCCGAAAAGCGTGTCCCTGTATCCGGCGCTTCAACCATAAGGCCGATTTGAGCACCGAAAAGATCATTGTTCGTTTCCAACAAAGTGCGGTTGCTGGCGGCACCAAATTGCTCGGTCGTAATGAGCAAATCGAGTTCGTCATCTAAACTCACGTAGCGACCACCTACAAATACCGAGACTGGTGCGACACCTAGATCATAGGAGAGGTTGGCCTCCAGCGAGGTTAAGCTTGAGCTGCTATCAACTTTGAAACCGTAGTCAGGCGGATTGAACAGGCCATTGTTACCGGAGCCATCAAAATCAGAGAAACCCAAACCGGGAGGGGCGTTTGTCGGGCTAACCTCGCCGGAGTCACTTTGCTCAAGTGAAAATGTGGCGATAGCGCGCGCCGACAGAGACAGGCTATTTGTCAGCTCAGCGCTGGCCTTTGCATCCAAGCCCAAACTGGGGACCAGATCATTTGATGAGGTCGCAACAGGTGTTCCATCAGAGTCCAGAAGTACGGTGCCGCCACTGCCGGAGCGGCCAAGAATGATAGCGCCTAGCGAGAAATCGAATGGTTTCGATTCTTCAATATCGACAAAAACCTCGTCTGCTGCCTGCGCATATGTTGTAAGTGCAAGCATAGCAGTATTTGCAACGAGTAGTCCTGTAAGATGCTTCGTGATTTTCCCCAACTTGTTAACTAATCATTAACAACCAGAGAAAACGGAGTCGAGGGATAGGCGGCTGACTTAACGTAATGTCGTAAATTGTGGCGCTTTAGCCACAGATTTCAAACACACCGTCTGCCTTCACACCGTCTGAGCACAGAATGCCGCCCCAGGTAAATGCGCGCTGGCTGTCGCCATATTCGATCTCGAACCAGTCAAAACCGCGGAATTCGTTGCCAACATTTTCAACAATGGTCACTGGCGTGCCCGCCTCAAGGGCTCCGGCGATGGCAAAATCAGTACCGGGCCCAGCACGCAATCGACCGCCACGTGACTGACCGGTCAAAGTGGTGGAAGCGGCTGTTTGGGATGTATCCGGTGCCAATTCCACAGAACCCGTTGTTTCCGCGTCCACATCGGCAGGCAATGCCGCGACCTGCTCGTCAACAACAGTCACTGACTCAGATGCCACGTCAGAAACCGCTGTCTCTGCCGGCACAGTTTCAATGGAAGGTACGAGCGGTTCAATCGAGTTTACACCCGCCTGCGCTGTTGCTTCAGCCGACGGCACGACACGACTTGATTTGGTCGAGCCAGTCTGCGGTGCCGCGGCAGTAACTTGCGCTTTGTCTGCATCCAGCGGCGTAGCGCGAGCGCTGGCAGGCTCAACAGTTGTTGTTACAACTGCCTGTGCGACTTTCTCACAGGCAATCTCACGACCATCGACATCGAGAACTGCAACTTCACCGTCCAGGCGAAAGGCGATGTTTGTGTCATCATGCAGCCACAGGCCATCGCCTTCAAAGATCATTCGATCAAATATGGCAAATGTCTGTATGACACCATTCTTATCTGGCGCAGGCAGTGCAATCCGATAGCCGGTTGAACACTGGTAATCGCCTTCGGTCGCTTGTGCAGACGATGGCGAAAATAGGGCCGATGCCGCCAAGGCGGACACAGAAGTCAAAAGCAGATTTGTTTTGCGCACGAATCACTCCCACCAATTTTTGAAATTTCTAGCGGAATCATGGTGATTCGACCATCCGTGCCGTTCGATTGTTCAATCCCGCTGCACATATGGTTCACTTCTTCTGCATTGCCCGACAGGTTCAAAACGTCATAAGTGAGCGCCGAAGAGGACGAACGGGCATGACGACTGCTGTACAGAAGACTACATCGCAAAGTTCTTATCCCTGGCTAATCATTGTGGCCGGTTGCTTGATCGCTGCAATCACGTTCGGGCCTCGCTCCGCAATGGGCTTCTTCCAGCTCCCAATGCTGACTGATACTGGTTGGTCGAGAACCGATTTTGGCCTCGCCATGGCAATTCAAAACCTGATGTGGGGTGTTAGCCAGCCCTTCTTTGGTGCCATTGCAGACAAGCATGGAACTTGGCGCGTACTGGCCGCCTCCGGCATCATGTATGCTGTCGGCCTTTTGATGATGGCAACGCCGGACAGCCTTTTTTACCTGCATATGGGCGGTGGCTTGCTTGTAGGTATGGCGATCGGCGCGGGCTCCTTTGGAATTATTCTTGCTGCCTTCGCGCGCAATGTAACGCCAGAACAGCGCTCCTTTGCCTTTGGCATGGGCACTGCCGCAGGTTCGGCGGGCATGTTTGTGTTTGCACCCTTTTCTCAAGCGCTGATCAACCAGTTCGGCTGGCAGGACTCACTCCTCATTCTTTCAGCGCTAATGCTGATCATTCCAGTGCTCGCTATCCCGCTGCGCGGCAACTCAACATCCGGCAAGACAAGCCAGGATGAGATCGACCAATCAATTGGTCAGGCGTTGCGCGAGGCGTTCGGGCACCAATCCTTCTTGCTGTTGATAGCCGGTTTCTTTGTTTGTGGTTTTCAGGTTGCGTTTATCACGGCGCACTTCCCGGCCTATATCAACGATATCGGCCTTGATGCGCGCTATGCCGTGATCGCGATCGCGCTCATCGGTTTCTTCAACATTATTGGATCGTTGGCTTCGGGCGTGATCGGGCAAAAATACTCAAAACCGATTTTTTTGGCCCTAATATATATTGGACGGTCCATTGCCGTGACTGCTTTCCTGTTACTTCCCCAAACAGGCCTCTCAGTCACCATCTTTGCAGCCATCATGGGCCTGCTCTGGCTATCGACCGTCCCACCAACGAATGCGCTCGTGGCAATCATGTTCGGCACTAAATATCTTGGCATGCTGGGTGGTGTCGTCTTCTTTTCGCACCAGATCGGCTCCTTCCTTGGTGTTTGGCTTGGCGGTTATCTTTACGATATTTACGGCACCTTCGATCCTGTTTGGTGGCTTGGCGTAGCCCTCGGTATCTTTGCTGCTATCGTGCATTGGCCAATCCGCGAACGGGGCGTCAACCGGCTACAACCAGCGGAGTGATCAAGCATCCAAGGCCTTCGCCACACCTCGAATAAAGACGTCTCTGGTCGCTGGCACCTCGACGCCTCGCGCGCCCCAAACATCGCGTTGAAGGAAATAACCGGTAAGCTTAAAGGCGTCACCCAGATCCTGCGCATCGCACTGGCGCCCCTCGCGCGCCGTCAGAAATGAGGGAAGCGCCAGCATCTTGTCAGCCCAAGGCGCGCCCGTCTCACGGTTAACGGCCTGGCCGGATTTTGGACTAACATACACCAGTTCGTCAGTACGCCCGGAACCTGCGCACTCCCTCAGATTAAGGCCGAAACCCAATTCTTCGAGCAATTGCAGCTCAAAACGAACCATTAAGGGGCCGGAAAGCATGGGTGTGTTGATATGTTCAAGCAAAACGGTCAGCGCATCAAAAAGCGCTGGATGCGGGTCACGCTCCGGCAGAAGACGTAAATGACCGCCGATCAGCTGAATACCGTTGAGACCGTGCGCGGTCTCCATCAGGCGCGCAGCGTGGCTCTCAAGCAACTCCGCCGTATAGGTCCCAAGATGTTCATCAAGGCGGGCCCGCCAATTTACTTCGACGCGGTTACCGGGCTGCAAAACTGGTTGCTGCTTCCGGGACCGCCCGCCCCTTACCAAACCCAAATGACGACCGCGCTCGCGGGTCATGAGCTCGACGATCAAGCTGGTCTCGCCATGCTTGCGCGTTCCGATTATGAAGCCTTCGCCCGACCATTCCATTGGCTCGGTTTAATGGATAAAGCCACGAACGCAATCACAGTAGCAAGAGGCGGACAAATGCCCGCCCCCTGCCCGTCGTGTTCGATCAGCTGATCATCTTGTTGACGTAGCCCATCTTATGCGGCGGCATCGCTTGCGTCGTGCCAAGAATTTTACATAGACGCCAAGTAACAAAGCCACCATCCGGCACTTCGGCATTGACGAAGGACTCCACACGCGGATCATTGACCTGATAGACAGCCCCACCCTCCTGCAAAGGCTTGGTGAAGACGTAATATTGCCAAGCGGTAAAAGCAGGTGAAGACGATGTGTCTTCTGCAAGATAATAAGGCCCAGCATCCTTCATCAAACCCGATGTCCGGCTCTGGAATGCATCTTCATAGTCTGCATAAAAAGATGTGATACTCGGCTGCCCCGCCTGAGATCCCACGTGAAGTGTGCCGGTTTCAAAACTAAATGTTTTGGCTTTCAGACTTCCATCGTCGACAGGATGCGTACTCGCGTAATTAAGCACATCCATCACTGTCATGCCGCTGGTGTAGGGAATATCGGACTGATAATAATAGATTCCGACAATACGTAGTGTCACTGACATAGATTTTGCCCCTTGTGTGTGTGTTTGACATTACAGATGTAAATTTGGATTTACATTCATAATTGTCAATCAAAATTGACATTATTCTTATTTATTTCATGTTGTTTCGTGCAAATGTTTCAAAACACACGCTGAGGTCGTGCCAGGTTGCAGAAGACTGGTCGGAGTCACCGTTATGCCGATTGAACTTTGATGGTAGCCAGATTCTACTGGCAACCCGGAAGTTGAGCTTAAGGAGCGCTTATGCGTCATAAAAGACTTTTCGGCATGTTGGCTGTTTTCGCTGCACTTCAAACGTCGAATGCGATGGGTGAAGAAGTATTGGCCGAATATCTGACTTGGCTTGACGCAGAGGACACAGTCAATTCAAGCGGTACCAAACTCACTTCATTCGGCGCCATATTGGCGCAGGACAGAGCCAACTATCACCGCTTTGGCATTCGACAGGAATTGGATACGAGCGACCCGATATTCAGCGATCGGAACATGCGATCAAAGCTGCCGCAGCTCTATCAAGCCGGACGCTCCGTTGAGAAGTACATTCGCGACGATGTGATGAGTGGGCGCGGTCACTACGTCTACGTCCGCATCATGGGGAAAAATGGTCGTGTTACCCATGTCGATGTGTATGAAGGAGCGGGCTAAGCGCCTCAGCTATCCTCATCTTCTTCAACTGGCGGGCCAGGTATTACATACGTGCCCGAAAGCCAGCGATTAAGATCGATGTTCTTGCATCGTTTTGAACAGAACGGATAGGTTGCGCGATCAGAAGGCTTACCGCACTCCGGACAGGCCCGTTTCGGACGAAAATGCGCAACTTTCTCAGCTTCCGACACAGCCTTAAACGCCCCCAGACAACCAGTTAAAGTGCACTTTATAGCCCTCCCCGACCATCAGATCGACGGTCTCATAAATCGGGAGCCCGACAACATTTGAATACGATCCAACAAGCCGAACGACGAAAGTTCCCGCAAGGCCTTGGACGGCATAGCCGCCGGCTTTGCCGCGCCATTCACCCGAAGCCAGATAGCTCTCAAATTCTTCGCGTGAGACACGCTTGAAACGCACTTTGGTTTCAACAACGCGCTGACGAACCTTACCCTTGGGTGTGACGACGCATAGTCCGGTGAACACACGGTGCATCCGCCCGGAGAGCAAACGCAGGCATTGTGACGCCTCATCGATTGTCTCAGCCTTGGGCAAAATGAATCTGCCAACGGCAACCACTGTGTCAGCTGCCAGAATGTAAGGCTCTATTGCAGCATCGTCGTTTTCATCTGCATCGGCAGCGCTTTTAGCGGCGCGTTCTTTTGCCTCTCGCCGAACGATGTCACGCGCAGCAATGGCCTTGCCGTACGAAAGGCGGCGCGCCAGCGAACGCGGATGCTCAGCCTTGATCGGGCTTTCATCGATGTTGGCAGGCAAAAGCCGGTCGGCCTTTATACCTGCCTGCGCCAGTAGCTCTACGCGACGTGGCGACCCGGAAGCCAATATCAAGTTTTGGAAAACGCTCATCGCGCGACCCCGTCTGTCTCCCGACGCGAAACCAAAAAGCGTGCCGACCAAACGGCCGAACGCTTACTTGTAGCGGTAAGTAATACGGCCTTTGGTCAGGTCGTAAGGTGTCATTTCAACCGTGACACGGTCACCGGTCAGAACACGAATGCGGTTCTTGCGCATTTTGCCGGCTGTGTGCGCAATCACTTCGTGATCATTTTCCAACTTTACGCGGAATGTTGCATTCGGAAGCAATTCCGTCACAACTCCGGCAAATTCTAAAAGCTCTTCTTTCGCCATGCGATCCTTCAGCGTTTCATTCAAAAAAAGCGGTGTCTTGCACCGCATTGGTGCTGCCCATACCCCAATTGTTCAGGAAATTAAACAGTGCAGCTTATATGGTTGCTGCAATCAGCCTTTCCAATGCAAAACACACACAAGTGTGAATAGGCGGCGCGCTGTGTCGTGGTCCACGTCAATTTTTCCCTCAAGGCGCTGAGCCAGCAACTCAGACCCCTCATTGTGGACACCCCGCCTGGCCATATCGATGGTTTCAATCTGTGATGTTGTGGCAGACTTGATTGCATCAAAATAGCTTTCGCAAATCATGTAATAGTCTTTGACGATACGTCTGAACGGACCGAGCGACAAAATATGCAGCGCAACATCATCGCCGCCTTCACGCCTGATATGAAATGCCAACTTACCGTCGGTGATCGACAAATGCAGCGTGTAAGGGCCGCCCGCATCATCACCGACAGGGCGAAACGAATTCATCTCCAATAGGTCGAAGATCGCCACGGCCCGCTCATGCTCCACATCAGGAGTCGACTTCCCAATGGAGCCATCAAGTGTCAGGTCGGTGAGCTTATCGGTATCGGCAAATTCCATCGCGCGATCCCTACAAATTCAGCCGGATAGCGACTGACTTGGCATGAGCATCCAAACCCTCCGCTTCCGCCAACTTGATGGCAGCAGGGCCAAGTTCACGCAGTTGGTCAGGGCCCAACTGCAACACGCTGGTACGCTTCATGTAGTCAAGCACACCAAGGCCAGACGAGAACCGCGCTGATCGCGCGGTTGGCAGGACGTGGTTGGAGCCGCCAACATAATCGCCAATCACCTCTGGTGTGTAGCGTCCGACAAAGATCGCTCCGGCATTGCGTATCCTTCCAACCATGGCATCGGCATCATCACAAGCCAGTTCCAAATGCTCAGCGGCAATACGATCAATGATCTTGATGCTTTGCGGCGATGCAAGATCATCGACCAGGATGGTTCCACCAAAATCTCGCCAGCTGGCAGTTGCAGTGTCCGACCGATCAAGGGTCGTCAGTTGCCGCTCGACTGCAGCATCTACGGATTTGGCAAAATCCGCATCGTTGGTCAGCAAAATGGATTGAGCGCCAGGATCATGCTCAGCCTGCGCAAGCAGATCAGCGGCAATCCAATCTGGATCATTCCCCTTGTCAGCGACAACCAAGACTTCTGAAGGTCCGGCGATCATATCGATGCCAACGGTGCCAAAAACACGCCGTTTCGCGGCAGCCACATAGGCATTGCCCGGTCCTACAATCTTGGAAACGGGCGCAATCGTTTCAGTACCATATGCCAATGCGCCAACAGCTTGCGCCCCGCCAATTCTGTAAATCTCTGAAACGCCTGCAAGATGTGCCGCCGCAAGCACCAGTGGGTTCAGCACGCCATCGGGTGATGGTACCACCATCACGATGCGTTCGACACCCGCGACAACGGCAGGCAATGCGTTCATGAGAACCGATGACGGATAGCTTGCGGTGCCGCCGGGCACATAGAGCCCCACCGCCTCGACTGCCGTCCAACGGCTGCCTAGCTGGACACCGAGCGCATCGGTATAATGATCATCTTTCGGTAACTGGCGTTGATGGTGCGCAAATATACGATCACGCGCTAAACTCAGTGCTGCCATCGTTTCAGCATCAACGGATGCAACGGCCTCATCAATTTCAGCGACACTTACGGCCATCGGTGAACTGCGAAAATCGAGCCGATCAAATTTAAACGTGTAGTCGGCGACAGCTGCATCGCCGCGTTGACGCACATCGGCAAGGATAGACGCCACAGCAGCATCAACATCAGCGGACACTTCGCGTTTCAAACCCAAAAACGCGGCAAAAGCGGCCTCAAAGCCTTCTTGTTGGGCATTCAGTCTGTGCGGCACAGTAGTTCCAGTGCGGGTTCAGGAAGGATGTTTCGGTTTAAAGCGGCTTTCCCATGCCGCGCCGAGGTCCGTCAACTGTACTTCAATAGCTTCGACAGAAAGCCGCATGGCCGCATCACCGGAAAACACAAGTTCGATGGTGCCCGATGGTTGTTCGGTTTGCTCAAAACGCAACGCAAGCAGCGACAAAACCTGCTCGTCATCACCTTGCCGGATAGACTTCGCTTGCAGCCCTTTGACTTGCGAGAAAGAGAGCGCCGCCCGACGACGTTCATTGTTTGATCGTTTTTTCCCTGAAGCGTCCCAGGCAAAGCGATTCAGAACAATGTCCAATCGATTCTGGGACGGCAAATACTCCATCAAAGTTGGCTTGGTCAGCCCGTCCTGCACCTGCGCAGAAATCACCGTAAGATCTGCAATGTCCAGCGCCAGCAATTTCAGGGGTTTGCTTGTCATCTCTTTGTCGCCAAGCGCTTTGGGGTTCAGGACGATACGCGCTCAATCTCAGCGCCGCAGGCAGCAAGCTTTGACTCCAAACGCTCAAACCCGCGATCAAGATGATAGACACGGTTCACGGTCGTTTCACCTTCTGCCACCAGCCCTGCAATCACCAATGCAGACGAGGCGCGAAGGTCAGTCGCCATAACAGGGGCACCCTTTAGCGTCGGAACACCCGTCACCGTCGCGGTCTGTCCAGAAAGCGAAATATCAGCGCCGAGACGAGCCAGTTCCTGCACATGCATGAAGCGGTTTTCAAATATCGTCTCAGTGATTTCAGACACACCATTGGCATTTGTCATAAGACCCATGAACTGAGCTTGAAGATCCGTGGGAAAACCCGGGAACGGTTCGGTCTTCATGTGAACCGGCATCAAGCCATTGCCATTGCGATAAACGCGAAGGCCCTCTTCTTCCTGCGTGATGTCCATGCCAGCATTGCGCAGCGTATCGAGGGCATTCTCCAGAAGCGAACCGTCAGCGCCTTTCAACAGCACATCGCCGCCGGCCATGCCGACAGCCATGGCGTAGGTGCCGGTCTCAATCCGATCAGCGATTACGCGGTGACGTGCACCATGAAGCGATGTCACGCCCTTGATATTGATCGTCGACGCGCCGGCACCTTCTATCTTCGCGCCCATAGCGTTGAGACACTCAGCCAAATTGACGACTTCGGGCTCTCGCGCAGCGTTTTCGAGCGTCGTATCACCCTTGGCAAGTGAAGCTGCCATCAACGCCACATGGGTCGCACCAACTGAAACTTTCGGGAACGTGTAGTGCGCGCCAATCAGCCCGTCTTTGGTTTTGGCATTCACATAGCCCGCTTCAATGTCAATTTTCGCGCCAAGCGCTTCGAGCACTTCAATAAACAGGTCTACTGGACGGGTACCGATCGCGCAGCCACCCGGCAGAGAGACAACAGCCTTACCCATGCGCGCCAATAGCGGCCCAACCACCCAAAAGGATGCGCGCATCTTGGACACCAGCTCATAAGGTGCTTTCACATCCACTATGTCGCGCGCTGTAAAGTGTACGGTACGCGCAAAATTCTGACCTTCGGCACGGCGACGGCCACTGACTGCATAATCGACGCCATGATTGGACAGGATGCGGATCAACTGCTCAACGTCGGCCAAATGCGGTACGTTTTCCAGTGTCAGCGTATCATCGGTCAGAAGCGAAGCGATCATAAGCGGTAGCGCCGCGTTCTTTGCACCTGAGATTGGCAACACACCGCTCAACTCATTGCCACCGACAATACGAATACTATCCATAAGGTTCCCCTGGAATGGCAGCCCACCGCTGCCCAAATTCACGACCCGCCATCTACTGCATGTTCAATAGCGGTTCAAGGCAGCGCCGCCGCACGATCTTTGAATAAACTACAGTTGTAAAACCGCTCTTCTAAGCCTCGGTTCAATGGAGTGCCGCGCGTTCACCGCCCAGTTTGACGCCAGGCCGGATAGTCCGGCGCAAACCAAGAAAGGTACTATGATGAAATCTCCAATCCACATGAAAACACTGGGTGCAGCTCTTTTTGCAGGTTCCGCACTCGCCATCGTCGCAACCATCCCTGCCTCCGCTTTGACGGGCATTGCCAAAGGCGACACGCTGGGTACAGAGCTTGTCGATATTGTCACCGAACTTGAAGGTTTGAACTACACAGTCGAAGAAATCGAAAAAGAAGATGGTATGATTGAGGTCTATGTCACCACACCAGAAGGCCTCTTTGAAATCGAAATCGATGCTGAAACCGGACTGGTTGCTGAAGTCGAAACAGAAGATGAGGACGAAGACGATGAAAATGGAGAAGATGAGGATGATGTGGACAGCGAAACCGACAACGGCTGAGCCTCATTGAAATGATAAACTGATCGGGCGCGGCTTGCAGCAGCGTCCGACATGAGGGAGTTCAGGGGATGAAACTCTACCAGCGCAAACAACCTTTTCTTGTCACGCTCCTGTTCTTGCAGGGAGCGTGCGCAATCTTCCTGCTTTACGATGTGGTGCTGGACGTCACGGGCTTGGAATACACGGCGGGCTTTGGCGAAAACTACCCACTTGAATATGCTGTCACAGCCACACTCATCCTCAGCATCTTTTTCAGCGCACGCGAGTTCCTTGCATTGCGCCGCCGCAATGCACGCGTGGAAGCGCAACTGAAGGCTGCCAGCGGCGAGTTCCAGCAACTTATGTCCGATAGTTTTGAAGCATGGGAGCTCACCAATTCCGAACGCGATATGGCAACGCTGGCTATCAAAGGGTTGTCGATTGGTGAAATCGCCACCGTGCGCCAAACCCGCGAAGGCACCATCAAAGCGCAGCTGAATGCGATCTACCGAAAAGCAGGCGTCACCGGACGTTCTCAATTAACCAGCGTCTTTGTCGAAGAACTTTTGGCGGCAACACCTGATCCAGCGCCCGTGAGCTAAGACTTGTTTTCATTGTTGGAAGGCCGCGGCTCGCTTGCAGCGATACCCTCATCGCGGCCATCGCCTTCTCCTTCGCGGCGCGCGCGGGTTTGTTGCTTGCGTCGCGCAAGATTTGCTCGCAACTGCGCGCGTAGACGCTCCTCGCGATCTGGCTGTTTTTTAGAACCCTTTGCCATCGGGCTGACATAGCCAGACTTGAGCGCCAAATAAAGCGTGCAACGGCACCAAATCGCGCCTTGAAACACCCAAGGGCTTATGTCAAAAGCCGCGCTACGCCAGACATCGGCATGTGCTGCTATAGCTCAGGGGTAGAGCACTCCCTTGGTAAGGGAGAGGCCGAGAGTTCAAATCTCTCTAGCAGCACCATTTTGAATTTATCACTCATTTGGCCCAATGCTCAAAACACCACCGTCCTGAGCTCCGTTGTAACGAGTCAAAAAGCTGCTTCCTGGAGTTTGGTCAGCGTCTATTCGGCTGCCAAAAGGCTGCGCGTAATCGGAACATGTCAACTATCCCGCTCCACGGCAGCTTCATTACGCCATCAGCATTTCACAATTTTTCTCAAGTGTCGAACAGACACCACCTGGCCTAAGGCCGGCAAAGAAAGATTTTTGACAAGGTTTTGAAAATGAAAATTATAGTAGCTTTTCTATTGACGTTCACCAGCATTTCAACGGCAACTGCACAGCTTTATGACAATGGGCTTCGTGTCAGCAACCAACGGGAAATCATTGAACTGCTCGAAGAGAACAATGAACTCTTGAGGGCATTGTCTTACAGTGCTGCCGAGCAAGCCGCTGCAATCAGAGAGCTACAAGCTGCTCCCCCCACACCGGTTCCGCCTCGACCACCATATCTGATGACCAAAGAAACAGCGCTCCAGGTTTTCGGCGAAACCGCACCTTATTGCGCGGGGGACTTTCAAACAGAATGCTGGATGGCAGCAACGGACATTTGCCAAAGAGCGGGCGGATACAAATATTGGGTGAGTTTCAGGATTGAAGAGGCCGAACTCAATGGCATATCGGGCTTTCTGATTTCCAGCATACTTTGCTCGGACGTAAACCCGGACGCGCCAAGCATTCACTAATCTGGAGATCCTTGCGTGAAGCTATGCAACTCCTCGTCCTCAACAATCGCAATGGCTTTGCTGAGGCAAACAGCCTGTTGTTCCGATCCAGCTCAGCGGGCTCAAGTGCCAGCCATAGAATGTTGCGCTGGAACCACCGCGGCTTGTTAAGCAGCCCGGCGCTGACCGATTAGCTGTGTAAACATCGCCTCGAAATCACCGAGGCACTTTTGGGCTTCGAAACGCGCTTCCACCTGACGTCTGGCATTTTGCCCTCGACGTTTAGCCATATTCGGATCCTTGACTGTTTCCACAATGGCGCGAGCCAGCGCTGAAATATCACCATGGTCGACAAAAAAGGCCTGGTTCCCACCGCTCAACGTTTCGCGAACCGGATCAACATCTGAAACAACCAAAGGCGCGCCTGATGCCATCGCCTCCATCAGGGACCAAGAAACTACGAACGGCTTGGTCAGGTAGGCATGACAGTTGGTCCGGCGCAGAAGACTGGCATAGGTATCCAAATCCAGACGTCCGACCGTGTGGATACGAGATTGGTCATACTCGTAAGTCTCCATGGCTCGTTTGAGAAAAGACTGACCCTCAGGCAACTTTGCGCCGTAAAACACCTTGTCTTCACCGGCAATCACACAGTGTGTATCGGGCAACTTGTGCTGTGCTTCAGCCCAAGCTGCCATGAATTCGGGAAACCCGCGCTGCGGCTCCATACCACGCGTCGCATAGGTGACGATTTTTTGTCCGCTCGGAATGCGAAGCCCGTTCAACTCCAACTCACCGTCATTGTCCTGAGGATGGAAACGGGAGCAGTCAACGCCATCTGGCATGATGGTGATGTTTGATTTCAGCATGTCTGGCACATCGGCCGCTTGAAACGCTGAGGGACAGATGATGGCATCCGCTTGCACCGCGTCCAGCAAAATGGGCAAGTTACGACTCAAGGTCTTAGCCCTGCCCTCAGCCTGCTCGCCGATGTTGCCCAAAGGCTGCGGATCAACATCACGCGCCGGATAAGAGTACCACCATTCCAGATACTGAACGAACTTTGCATTGGGCCAAACCGCGCGAGCAAAGCTACCGCTTCCCCATCCTGAGTGCGCTACGATTATATCCGGTTCGATACCCTGTTCTTTCATCTTCAGTCCGGTTCGGGCAAAACCCTGACCGTCCAACACTGCGATATCCATGTTCCGCAGATAGGTGTGTGTATCTTTGGTTGGCTCTCGCCGGGGGCGATAGCCAAATATGTGAATGCCATCCGCATTTTTTGAACAGTCAAACCGGTCGTGCTCGGGACGGCCGCCGGCGGCAAGAACGTTCCAGCCTTTCTTCACCAAATAAGGTGCCAGGCTGCGAAATTGACCAGGGAAATTGCGATGAATGAAAAGAATAGTGGGTGAGGACATTGAATATATACCGCTAAAAATGCTGGAACTACTCAACAATCTGGGCAGAAAATTGATCTTGGCGGCTGAGCGAAGAAACGACATTAAGCCTCCACCCAAACTACGTTTGCTGCTTTGCTCGCTGTTTCAACCCCGCTAACCTGGCCTCATGCAACTCCTCATCTTTACCGATCTCGATGGCACCTTACTGGACCATGAAACCTATTCATGGGTACCCGCTCAGCCTGCGTTGAATGAGCTTAAGAGGCTTGGTGTCCCGCTGATCATGGCCTCATCTAAAACGGCAGCTGAAATTGCTCCGTTGCGAGCCAAAGCAGGTTTTTCGCATTGTCCCGCAATTGTGGAAAATGGCGCGGGCATCCTGCCTCCTGGCAATTTTGCCGACGATGGTGATGTGAGCGCCTATCGCACGATCCGCGAAACTCTAGGGCAAGTGGCTGAACAACTCAGGGCCAATTTCAAAGGCTTTGGCGATATGTCGGTGGAAGAAATTGCCGCTTCCACAGGACTACCCGGCGACAGCGCTGCTTTGGCCGCACGGCGTGCTTTTTCAGAGCCTGGCGTTTGGTCTGGCACGGACAAAGAGCGCGACATTTTCATCATCGAATTGGAAAAGCTGGGCATCACCGCACGGTATGGCGGGCGTTACTTGACGCTTTCGCTTGGCGGCACCAAGGCCGGGCGTATGGACGAGATCATACATATGCTGGGTCTGACCAACCCATTTTCCACTGCATTGGGAGATGCGCCCAACGATGTTGAAATGATTGAAAAGGCCGACCTTGGCTTCATCATCAAAAACACACACGGAAAGCCAATCCCCACACTGACCGGCGAAGATGACGGCCACATAAAACGTACTGAACTTCCGGGCCCCGCCGGTTGGAATGAAGCTGTTCTGTCTGTACTGTCGCATCGCACAACGACAAATTAAGTTCGCACAGATGGGGTTTGAGTTTGGCTGATTTTCACCAGAACGGGTACGTCGCGACGCTTCACAATCTGCGTACCCGCAGCGATGAAGAGCTCGAGCGCGAGCTGGATGCCATCGCCCAGACACAGCGCATCACACTGATCCTGCCCTCCCTCTATTCAGAGCTGCAAACCGATGCATTACCGCTGATCCTGGATGAGCTTTCAAAGGTCGAGTTTATCAATCACATCGTCATTGGCTTGGATCGCGCCTCGCGAGAAGAATATCTTCATGCCAAGGAATTTTTCTCGCGCTTGCCGCAGCCGCACTCCGTTCTTTGGAATGACGGGCCACGCCTGAAAGCCATTGATGCGCGCCTTTCACAGGCAGGCCTATCGCCCGAAGAAATGGGCAAGGGTCGCAACGTTTGGTACTGCATCGGCTATACGCTTGCGCAGGCCGATAGCGATGTGATCGCATTGCATGATTGCGATATCGTTACTTATACAAAAGACATGCTGGCACGGCTGGTCTACCCGGTTGCCAATACGGCTTTCCCTTACCAATTCTGCAAGGGTTACTATCCACGCACAGCCGATGGCACGATGAATGGCCGCGTGGTGCGCTTGCTGGTAGCACCGCTTTTACTGGCCCTGCGCAACACGGTCGGCCCGCATGACTATTTGAGCTATCTGCGCGGCTTCCGCTATCCACTTGCGGGAGAATTTGCCATGCGCACGGCCATTCTGCCCGATATGCGTATTCCTTCGGACTGGGGCCTTGAAATTGGCACGCTGTCAGAGGCTTGGCGCAATCTGGCACCGCGCGCGGTCTGTCAGGTTGAGATCGCGGATAATTATGATCACAAGCATCAGCCGCTTTCGGAAGAAGACACGACCAAAGGCCTGTCACGGATGTCGACAGACATTTGCAAAGCCATCTTCCGCAAGCTCGCCACCGATGGCCAAATTTTCTCCAACGCCACATTTCGCGCCCTGAAAGCCAGCTACTTTCGTATCGCTCTCGACTTTGTGGAAACCTATTACAATGATGCCAAGATGAATGGCCTCCATGTGGACCGCCATAAGGAAGAACGTGCGGTAGAACTGTTTGCCGGGAACATCATGACGGCGGGTGATCAGTTCCTCAACAACCCGATGGAAACGCCCTTTATTCCATCATGGAGCCGCGTACAGGCCGCCGATCCAGATCTCATGCGAGAAATCGTTGAAGCTGTGAGAGCAGATGAGGAAGAGGTGTAATTCTTGATCGCGCTGGCAGCCATTGTCGGTTCGCTCATGTGCGCGGCTTCGCTGTTCATGCAGATCGGTTTGGCGCTTGGCGCTCCGTGGGGCGAATATGCAAATGGCGGAAAGTTTCCTGGCGTGCTTCCGGGGCCGATGCGTTTTGCAGCAGTCGTCCAGGGCAGCATTCTTGTCTTTATCGCTCTTGCTTTGCTGGAAGCATCAGGGCTCACAGAGTTAGGCTTCCCGAAATGGACAATCTGGGTTGCACTGGGCATTTGCCTGCTGACCTGCATTTTGAACTGGATCACGCCCTCCAAAAAGGAACGCCGCCTTTGGGGGCCAACCACCACGATTCTTTTGCTCTCGACGTTAATCGTTTTCTTGGCGCCAATCGGCCATGCGACTAGCGCATCGATTGGAGAGTATGCCTGTCCGGACACAAGCATTCATGAGGTCTACGCCCGCAGTGGTCGTGTTCGCGGCGCGACATTACACAAACTATCGGGCGGCAACATCGCGCTCTATCCGCTAGCCCCACCCAAAGACATTATGCGCTTGGAATGGACCAATCTGTTTGGCGCAGGATACCGCGCAGGCGATATCTACTTTTTTGAATCATCCGAAGGCCGCCATGAATTGGTTCATACACCAACCAATACCCGCGTAGCTTGCCTGCCTAATCCGGCATCACCAAGAGCCATTCAAAAGCGGCCTAAAGGCTAAACCGCTTCCAACTCCGCCAACTGATCGTCAGTAAAAACACGGCTGCGGGTCAGGAAGCGTTTTTCTCGGCCATTATCAAGCGAGAACATGCCGCCACGACCTGGCACAACATCCAAGATAAGTTGGGTGTGTTTCCACGCTTCAAACTGTGGCCCCGATATATAGACCTCTGCGCCATCAACTTCGCCGAGCTTCACATCGGTTCCGCCAATACGAAAATCATCGACCGGATAACACATGGGCGATGAACCATCACAGCAACCACCAGACTGATGAAAGAGCACAGCACCATGGTCTGCGCGGATTTCATTCAGCAGTTCATGGGCCGCCTGTGTAGCAACCACACGCGCCAGCGGGTCAGTGTTCCCAACCACGGTGCCGTCGGTTGCACACTGAATATCGGTTTTAGCTGTCATCTCATTTCCTCCCAAAAATTCGATTGCAGATTATGTTGGTTAGCTGGGCTTCAATGTCCACACCACCTCTTCAATGGCAGTCACATCGCTCAAACTACCTGACGCAGCGCGCCGCTCGACTTCTGTCAATATATAGTGTGCGCCATGCATCTTGGCGATGTTGTCGGGCGATACCGAAAATGGCGGACCCTCAAGCACACCATCGCCATATTCAAAGGTAATGACCAGTTGAGGAGCTTCACCTGCGATAGTGTGCAGATGGTCGGCATAGCGCATACGCAAACCATTGTCAGGCAGCGCGACCAATGCAGCCCGGTCATAAACGGCATCCACGGGCCCGAGCATCTCTTTATCCAGGTCGAAAAAGTCACCGACAAAAGCCGTCAAACGCTCAGCACTATATTCTTTCAAAGCACCCTTTGTTTGAACCGCTGGTGACAAATCAAGCTCATCAAAGAGCTCCTTGATCGCCATTTCGCTGAGTTCGTTGGCAACGACGTTATAGCCTTGCGATAGAAGCCAACCAATGTCACCCGTCTTGCCCGACAGGGGTACAAAAACGTTGGCACCTCGAGCAAGAGCGAGTGCCGAAAGGTGCTTTGCCAATAATGGATTTCCCTTGGGTTGGTGAAAGGCGGTGCGGCCAGTAGCCCAACGTTCATGCCAAAATGAAGGTTCCATGGATCGTGTTTCCTACCAGCCCGTATCGGTCATGTAAGCTGGTGAAAGCATTTCATCCGGTCAAGTTAAACGGGCCGCCACTGGGGCGGCCCGCCTTTTCCCGGGAGAGATGTTTAGAAGAAACCCAACTTGTTGGGCGAGTAGCTGACCAACATGTTTTTGGTCTGACGATAATGGTTGAGCATCATCTTGTGAGTCTCACGACCAATGCCGGACTGCTTGTATCCGCCAAATGGCGCGTGCGCCGGATAGAGGTGATAGCAATTTGTCCACACACGACCTGCCTGGATGCCGCGACCGAAGCGGTAGCACTTGTTGGCATCGCGTGACCATACACCGGCACCAAGACCATAAAGCGTGTCATTGGCGATCTCGAGCGCCTCATCTTCGTCCTTGAAGGTCGTTACAGAAACAACGGGGCCAAAGATCTCTTCCTGGAAGACACGCATCTTGTTGTCACCCTTGAAGATCGTGGGCTCAATATAGTAGCCGCCAGCCATGTCACCGGACATCTCGCGCGCAGAACCACCGGTCAGCACTTCAGCGCCTTCCTGTTTGCCGATATCCAGGTAAGACAGGATTTTCTCCTGCTGTTCTGATGATGCCTGAGCGCCCATCATTGTATCACCATCACGCGGGTCACCCAGATTGATGGCTTTGGTGCGGGCAATCGCGCGCTCCATGAATTCGTCATAGATATCTTCATGGATCAATGCACGGCTTGGGCAGGTGCAAACCTCACCCTGGTTCAGCGCAAACATTACAAAGCCTTCAATCGCTTTGTCGAAGAACGCATCATCTTCAGCCACGACATCCTTATGGAAGATGTTTGGTGATTTACCACCCAGCTCCAAGGTCACCGGAATGATGTTCTCCGATGCGTATTGCATAATCAGGCGACCCGTTGTCGTTTCACCGGTAAACGCAACTTTTGCGATGCGGTTTGAAGAAGCAAGCGGCTTACCGGCCTCAAGTCCAAACCCGTTGACTATGTTGAGGACACCGGCTGGCAAAATGTCGCCAATCAGCTCTGCCCAGACCATGATGGTTGCAGGCGTCTGCTCAGCAGGTTTCAACACCACGCAGTTGCCCGCGGCAAGCGCTGGAGCCAGTTTCCAAGCCGCCATCAGTAGCGGGAAGTTCCACGGGATGATCTGACCCACAACGCCAAGTGGCTCGTGGAACTGGTACGATACGGTGTCATTGTCCAATTCACCCATCGTGCCTTCTTCTGCACGAATAACGCTGGCGAAATACCGGAAATGATCGATGGCCAAAGGCAGATCAGCGGCACGTGTTTCACGAATCGCCTTACCATTGTCCCAAGTCTCGCAAATGGCGAGTAGCTCGAGATTCTCTTCCATGATGTCGGCAATTTTGAGCAACATATTAGCGCGATCAGTTACGCTCGATTTGCCCCAAGCATCTTTTGCTGCATGAGCCGCGTCCAAAGCATCATTGATATCGCTTGCATCAGACCGGGCGATCTCACAGATTTTGCCACCGGTTACGGGTGACACATTATCAAAATATTTACCTGCGTTTGGCGCGCGAAAGCCGCCATTGATGAAGTTGTCGTATTTTGTGCGGAACGGCGACTCTTTCGTCGACAGTTCAACTTTGCTTATCTCATTCATGAGTTTCTCCTCCTTTAGCCCGGGCCTCCACCCGGTTGCGACAAGCGTCTCAAAATGAGGAAAGGAACGAAACACCATGCAATGCTTGCAGCATCTCAAGTTGTCTCAGAACTGAGACACTTACAGTTTGCTATCGATCAATGCCAAGCCGCTGCATACGGCGGTAAAGGGTTGCCCGCCCGATCTTCAGTGCTTTGGCTGCTTCACTGGCATTACCGTTTGCGCGCACCAAAGCGCGTTTGATGGCCATTTTTTCACTGTGGTCGAGACCACCGCACGATCCATCACGGTTCAAAAGGTCATTGACCGGGATCGGCGCAATATCAGCACCCAGGCCCAGTTGATATGACGTGCGTGCGGCACGCGTTGCGCCAACAACCACGTCGCTCTCATCAACCGCCAGCAAGGAAACGGCACCTTGGGTCCCGTTTGGTGTGACCATAATGCGATGATCGGCGTATGCTGCTGCGAACAAATCAGCTTCAATCTGTTGCGCAAACTGGGAAACGGACAGACCAATCATGCGGTTCATATCACCGGTGTGATCAGACCGTCCCGAAGATACATCCAACGCGCCGATCAGTTCACCATCAGCACCAAAAAGCGGCGCATCAATGCATGAGATGCCCGAATAACCGGACATAAAATGTTCATCACGATGGACGATGACCGCTCGCTTTTCGTAAAGACATGTCCCAATACCGTTCGTTCCCTGCGCTGCCTCGGACCAATCACAACCGCGCCGCAAGCCTACGTCGTCAAAATGATCTTCATCCGATGCACTGGAGCGTCGGGCAAGTATGACGCCGTCCTCATCTGTAAGGGCCACGCAAAAGCCGCTACCACCAACGGCGGAAAATAATGCATCAATGCGAGGCTGCGCGATCCGCAACAACAGCTCGCGATAGCCGAGCACTTCAGTAAGTTCAGCATCGGTGAGCCGGGCACGGTGCCCATCGACTTTTTCTGGATCCAACCCATGGTGGACGAGCGACCGTCGCCACGACGCGGCGATCGGATCAACTGCAGCAGCACTGGATGATTGTACCGCCGCAAACACATTGTCTGCATGACGTGATCCTGCCAAACGGTCCTCCTCCCTTCAGCAAGACTTAGCTTGGAGACATCAATTGTGGCTGTCAATTATACGCTAGTGGCGATAATGCGCCGCGGTTTAAACCCGATTGCTCACCCAACGGCACTGATAGGGCTTAAAGACAATATCACCGCCATCGGCGCGGACACTTTCGCCAGACAACAGATCAACCCACTCGTCACCCCCGATCAAATTGATGGACAGCACAGGCACGCGCACATCATTTTTGGAGACGTTATGCATGGCGAAAATGGACTGATCACGGTCAAGCGATTGGCGCCAAAAGCCAAAAATCTCCTCACCGAATTGCATCGTGAATTGCGTACCATTCGGGTGAAATGCTGGTTGGTCGCAACGGATCGCTATACGACGCTTCATCTCTGCCAGCACCCGCGCATGCACACTATCCTGATCCTCAAGCAGCGCGCGTAGCTGTCCATAATCCCAGCGTTTGCGGTTCAAGGAGCGGTTCAGCCCGGTCTTTTCAAAACCATCATGATCATTGGATGTGCCAAGCAGCGAATGCACGTAAAAAGCAGGGATACCCTCAAGCGCCATTTGGATGGTCTGCGTTGCGAGGAACCGCTCGATTTGCCATTCGTCAGCGCCGTCAAAGGTGCCCTTCATGGCATCAAAATAGGTGATATTCAGTTCATAGGGACGCTGCGATCCGTCCGGCATGGCGCGCATAGATACTTTTCCGCCAAACTCGTCGACGGTTTGAACCATACGTCCCAGATCTTTATCGGCAATCATGCCTTCGCCACCGCGCACGCCAATCCCGTCATGGCTGGCGGTGAAATTCAAATATGCGCAGCCGAGTTGCGCCGGTGGCATCGCCATCTGCCAGCGGTTCAAGAGCTCTGCTGACCCTGACCACATGGCATGCAGCATGAGCGGAGGCAGCGTAAAGTTGTAAATCGCGTGCGCTTCATTGCGGTTGCCGAAATAGGACAGGTTCTCCTGATTGGGCACGTTGGTCTCAGTCAGAAGAACAATGTCTTCCTGATCATAATCAACCAGTACCCGCATCAAACGAACGATGGCATGGGTCTGCGGCAGATGGATGGAGCTGGTACCAACCTCTTTCCAGATAAAGGCAACTGCATCCAGACGAAGAATGCGCACACCATTTTCGATGTGCAGGCGCATGATCCGGATGAATTCAAGAAGAACTTCCGGGTTGGAAAAATCCAGATCGATCTGATCGTGTGAAAACGTGCACCAGACATTCTGGTCGCCATTGGCTGTCTCCACTTCGCGCAGCAGAGGGTGCGCGCGGGGCCGCACAACGGCGCTGAGATCATCATCAGGTGACGCAGTAAAAAAGAAGTCTTTCCAAGGGTCGTGCCCTTGCAGAAAACCGTTGAACCAAGTCGACTGTGACGAGACATGGTTGAGCACCAGATCGCTCATCAGAGTGAAGTCTTCGGCGATGCGGGTGATATCTTCCCAATCGCCCAGCGACGAATTGACAAGTCGGTAATCGGTAACGGCAAAACCATCGTCAGACGTAAAGGGAAAAAACGGCAAGATATGAACACCGTTGACAGTGTCCGACAGATAACGATGCAGAAAGTCATTGAGCAGATCGAGTGGCTTGTGCGTGCCATCGACGAATGAGTTGCCATAGGTGATCATCAGGCAATCGCGCTCGTTCCAAAGCGTATTGCCGGGCGTTCGCGCACGCTGACGGGATTTCATATCGCCTGGCCAAAACGCGTCACAAACCTTTTGAACCAGCGCGTCAGTATCATGATCGGGATAGACAAACTCTATCAAAGGCGTCAGGCGCGCGCGCACCTGACGGTTTTTACCCTGTGTTGCCGCGCGCCGAAGCGTACGTCGCGGCCGCGACCCCGGCACCAATCTGCTGTCCAATGCGCAAATCCTTTGATGTTTGTGCAGGTGCTCACATGAACCCATGTGAACGATGCATTCAAGCCCTAACCAGCAAGGTTACATCCAATTGTCTATAGGATTGATTTACAAGCACTAAATGGCCCGAAACCTTCTGTTACGTGGCGAAACCTGTACTTTCGAAGCGCTTTGGATCACATACGACGCAGGCTGCTTGGTAACGCCCTGTTTGGTGTGCCGGGCCGTCCTAGCCGGTTGACCATCGAGCCCCACAAACAGGTGGCAATCGGCGAGGCACCCTGGTGCTACGATCACCCACTGATCTGCAGCAGGGTGCTGTTTCATGTGTCTCCTCGACGATTGAGCAACCTGCCGGTCCCGCTTGTTCCGGCAGGTTGCTTTTTTTTCGTCAGGGCCTAGCGACAGGCAGCGCAGAAACGCTGGATGCGTTCACATGCGTCAGTCAACGCCTCCGTCGATGTTGCATAGGAAATACGGAAATTCGGCCCGAGACCAAAAGCGGAGCCGTGAACGACAGCAACGCCTTCTGACTCCAGCAATTCCGTTACAAAATCCTCGTCAGTTTCCAGGACTTTGCCGCTGGGCGCTGTTTTACCGATTAGACCAGCACAAGAAGGGTAGACATAAAATGCTCCCTCAGGCGTCGGGCATTCAATGCCATTTGCCTGATTGAGCATGGATACAACCAGATCGCGGCGCTCTTGAAAGATATCGCGGCGCTCAGGAATGAACTCTTGCGTACCGTTTAGCGCTTCAACGGATGCCCACTGAGCAATGGAACAGGTACCCGATGTTTGTTGGCCCTGTACTTTCGTCATCGCCTTGATCAGTTCAAGCGGACCGCCGGCATAACCGATCCGCCATCCGGTCATGGCATAAGCCTTCGAAACGCCGTTCATGGTGAGCGTGCGCTCGTACAGCCCGGGCTCCAACTGGGCGGGTGTGTAGAACTCAAAATCACCGTAGCAGAGATGCTCATACATATCATCGGTGAGCACCCAAACATGCGGATGCTTGACCAGAACATCCGTCAGCGCTTTGAGTTCATCCTTGGTGTATGCCGCCCCAGATGGGTTCGATGGTGAGTTGAAAATGAACCATTTGGTTTTCGGTGTAATTGCCGCCTCAAGGGCTTCAGCGGTGAGTTTGAAGCTGTTCTCAAGCGTTGTCTCCACAAACACCGGTTCGCCACCATTCAGCAGCACCATATCCGGATAAGAAACCCAATATGGCGCCGGGATGATTACTTCATCACCAGCGTTTAATGTCGCACCAAATGCATTGTATAAAACCTGCTTGCCGCCGGTGCCGACAATGACTTGCTCAGGTGTGTAATCGAGCCCGTTCTCGCGCTTGAACTTGGCGGAAATCGCCTCACGCAATTCTATGATACCCGGCACAGCGGTATATTTGGTCTCGCCGCGACCGATCGCTTCGACCGCCGCCGCCTTTATGTTATCAGGCGTATCAAAGTCAGGTTCTCCGGCACCAAGACCGATCACATTATGACCTGCCGTCTTCAATTCGCGCGCCTTTGTAGAAACCGCAATTGTTGCGGACGGTTTCACACGGGCTAGGGCGTCAGACAGGAAAGCCATTTTTTTCTCCATTGGCGTTAGAAATAGACCTCAAAGGAGGCCAACGCCGCTTTTGCGCCAAGGATGGGTGAAACACAAGCGGCGTGAGACTGGTATCGGCAATAACCAAATGTTAACCATAAATTCAGGCTTGCATAAGAAGGTGGGCGAAAGGTCGAACGGTCAAGGAAGTCATGGCAAACCCTCAGCCTATAAGCGAACCAATTAGCCTACCCGATGGCCAGTTCAGCGCCAGGTTTCTGGAAGTCAATCTGCATTCGGCTTTCCAGCCGATTTTCCGGCTGCATGACGATGAACCAATCTTGTTTGCCTGCGAGGGTCTGGCGCGCCCGTTCGTCGATGGCCTGCCGCTGACACCTTACCAATTCTTCTCAAAGCTGAAGTCACATGAACTTGTCGACGTTGAGCAAATCTTGCGGCAATTGCACTTGCGCAATGCAAGATCCTTGCCGCGGCAAGCACGCCGTTTGTTCTTGAATTTTGACCCAAGCGCCATGCGCTCCATGCGTGATATCACACCAGAGATCGACATGATCAGCCGTGAGATGCGCGCCTCAGACCTTCAACCCAACAATGTCATTTGCGAGATCGTGGAACACGCAGCTTTCGATAGCGCGGTGATGAAAGAGTTCGTCTATGCTCTGCGCGCGCGTGGATTTGTCATCGCGGTTGATGACTACGGCTCCGATCACGCGGACGCTGCCCGCGTCAAATCCTTGGTGCCCGACATCGTTAAAATGGAAGGAAAAGTCGTTCGCTCACGCATGGCAACGCCGGAGGGATTTGCTGTGCTGGCAGATCAAATCCGGTCCTTTGCAAAGGACGGCATTCTGACGTTGCTGGAAGGTTTGGAAACACCTTGGCATCTTGAGTTGGCACTCAAATCAGGCGCTGCATACGCGCAAGGCTTCATTCTTGGCATGCCACAAATTGTTCCCTGTGATTTCTCGGTTTGGACCGACCGCAAAAAACCAAACTTGAGCGAGGAAGAAACACCACGTCTGGTAAAGTATTTTCGATGAGCGAGGCGTTCACACTCTGGTCGATGCCCTCATCCGGCAATTCCTACAAAGTGCGCATGCTATTGGCGCATCTGGGCATCACCTACAAACATCGCGAAGCGGAAGCCGGAACCGGGGTCACCACCAGCGCCGAGTTCATAGCGCTCAACCCGGACAGCAAGGTGCCGCTCGTTCAGTTCGATGATGGTTTCACATTGCGCGAAAGTAATGCCATTCTCGTATACTTTGGCCTTGGCACAAAATGGTTACCCGAAGATCGCTTAAGCCATGCGCAGGTCATGCAGTGGATGTTCTTTGAGCAATATAGCCATGAACCGGCAATCGCCGTCCGTGGCGGCATTCTCACGCTTGAAGAACGGGTCCATCTGCGCACGCCGGAAGTACTGGGCCCGCTGCTCGACAAGGGCCATGCAGCGCTTGCCACGATGGAGCGCCAACTTGAGACAACCTCGTTTCTCGTCGCCGAAGAGCCAACACTGGCAGACATCTGTCTTTACGCTTATACGCACAGCGCGAGCACCAAGGGTGGCTTTGAGATGGATCGCTTCCCGGGAATCAATAACTGGTTGGCGCGAGTTTCCTCCTTGCCCGGCCATGTACCGCTCAACTGGTTACCGGGCTGACCGCCACATTTCTGCCACAAAATAACCGCGCCAATTTCATAGTCTTTCCGCATCAGCGCCCCATTGAGCCAACATAGTAATATTGGTTATCAAGGGCTTGGCTGACACAATGTATCCCCAACATGGCAAAACACGTACCGAAATCCGTGCCGGTAGCATCTTTATAAAACTGGCAATGGTGCTGACACTTGCTGTCTCGACCCTGATCACGCTGGCCGGCATCCCCACTTTTGCATCAGTCGGCGTGATGACGGACAGCGAAATCCTGGCAATGGCGACCATGATTGCTGCACCAGAATCCAGTTCGATGATCAGTGGACCCATGAGTGTAACACTTATGACTGTAGGCTTTGTCGTAATGGTCGGAGCAGCTGCCGTGTTTGGCCATTCGCTCAAGCAAAATCTGGCGACAGCAGGCCGGGTTCGCCCCTGAAATCACCAATGCGTGAACGGCGATTACGACATCAACCGTCTGCGTTGCGGTGGAATCGGGAAACGTGGGACCTATCTTCAAAGGCAGAACCCAGCACCCTAACAAGGACGCACGATGCCCAATTTGCAGCGCCACGCACTTCAAATTCTTCTCGCCCTTTCTCTGCCAGGCCTTGCCTTGGCCCAGCCTGTTACCGTCAACGTTGATGGCGGCGTTTCGCTCAACGTCGCTGCTGTCGCAGACGGCCTGGAGCATCCTTGGGGCGTCGACACACTGCCCAATGGCGAACTGATTGTCACGGAACGTGAAGGCACGATGCGCATTTTGTACCAAGGCGCAGTGTCAGAGCCGGTTGGTGGCCTTCCCCGCATAGCAGTCAACGGACAAGGTGGATTATTGGACGTTGCTGTTGATCCCGACTTCGGCATCACAAGACGCATCTTCTTTTCATACTCGGAACAAGGCATGCGCGGACTGGGCACGGCAGTCGCCAGTGGACTTCTAAATGATTGGGAGACAAGCCAACCACGCCTCACCGATGTCGAAACCATCTTTTCGATGAACCGAAAGTCTCGAGGCGGACGCCATTTCGGTTCCCGCATCGCCTTTGCGCCCGACGGAACACTGTTCATTACCACCGGCGATCGCGGCGACGCCCCCCGTTCCCAGGATTTTTCCGATCATGCTGGCGCTGTTATTCGGATAAACAAGGATGGCTCAATTCCAAGCGACAATCCGTTCCTTGGCCAAGACGGCACTGCGCCAGAACTTTTCTCAAAGGGCCACCGTAATGTTCAAGGCGCCGATATCGACCCGGCAACAGGTCTTTTATGGACAGTTGAGCACGGCGCACGCGGTGGCGACGAGATCAACCAACCCGAAGCTGGTCTCAACTATGGTTGGCCAGTCATTTCCTATGGTCGTCATTATTCAGGACAGCGCATTGGCGAGGGCACAGAAAAAGCCGGGCTGGAACAGCCCAAATATTATTGGGACCCCTCTATCGCGCCATCAGGCTTGGCGGTTTATGATGGCAACATGTTTCCGGAGTGGCAGGGCGACCTTTTGGTCGGTGCCTTACGCAGTCAGCTCATGACGCGCTTAGAGCGTGATGGCAGCGGCCAAATCGTTGGCGAAGAGCAAATGTTTGCAGGCCAGTTCGGTCGTATACGAGATATAGACATCGCATCGGACGGTTCAGTTTATGTTGCCATTGATGCCAATCCCGGCCAAATCCTTCACATCACCCGTGCGAACGGCAGCTAAAAGACAAAAACAACCGAGGTTGCGCATGTCATTTCTCGCATCCATTGCAGTGGCGGCAGTTATTGTCGGCGCACTGATCGCCATCATCGGTCCGGCCAACATTTGGCAAAAGCTATACGGCAACCCGGATCTCGGCCCCTTTGATCTCGCAACACTGACCCGATCCGAAAGACCCCATGATGCACTTCTGTGCACGCCCGGCACCTGCACGTCGTCCATAAAGACTGACGGTGATCTGCCGATCTTCGATGAAAAACCCTCGGTTCTTCTTGAAAGACTGGCAAAGCACATTGAGACGCAGGAGGGCACGCGCCAAAGTGTCAACAATGATGCAGCCAGTGGATCGATCCGATATGTGACGCGCACTGCTTGGTTGAAATTCCCAGACACAACACAATTTTGGGCCGTGCCAATGGCAGATGGCAAAACCGGTTTGGTGGCATATTCGCGCTCTCAAGTCGGTCACTCCGACCTGGGTGCAAATCTCAAGAGACTAAAGGATTGGACCAGCATCCTGACAAAGTGACCATCTACGGCCAACCGGCAAGTCCTTTTGAACGGCGCTCAGTCGCTTCGTCGATTATCACACGTAACGCACTTAGTAGCGGAACTTCATCAGTCCATGTTTTCCCGTAGGTCAGGTTGAAATCATAGTCAAAATCTGACGGATTTTGACCCTGCGTGTGCTGCAAAATGGTCTCAAGCTTGTCGAAACCCTTCGCCAATCTGGCCTCTACAGTTTCGCCGGCGGCATACTCATCAAACAATGAGCGGAGCTGGTCACGCACGCCTTCAGGCAGATTTGACGTCAACTTCTCAAAGTCTTCGCGTTCTCGAACTTCACGGCCATCGCCTGTCACTTGATAAATCGCTGGTACGTCACCCACATAAACCTCTCCAAGATCATGCACGATTAGAAGGCTCAGCAACCGTTCCAGATTGATCCCATCCAGCAGATCAGAAAACGTCAATGCGAAAAGGCATACACGCCAGGTATGTTCGGCCGTACTTTCACGAGCGCCTTTCGAAGTATAACCGGACCTTAATGTATCCTTGAGGCGTTAGGCCTCACGGATAAACGCAAATCGCTCTTTCAGCTGTTCGTGCGTCACTGAATTGAGACGTCGTTCGGCCACACTGAAACCCAAGCAGGAGCGTTGAGGTCAGCATCACCATCGCATGTATCCTTCACACGCGACGACACCAGGGCGATACTGCCGCCAAACTCATCACCCTGGACAGACCAGCGACGAATTTCGCCGCAATCGCCGACACCACGACCTTTGAAAAATGAGACTAGTTCGCCCGCACTTTCGTCCCATTCCAGATTGAAGGCGTGATAGACAACGGACGGATTTCCGTCGCTGATAACGGGCAGCATATAGGGTGTGTAAGCCGAGCCCGAGCGCTGAAAAACCGCAAATGGCTGGTTATAGGCACCGCCCAGCGTACACGGAAAAACAGCAAAGCTGAGATCTTCCGAAATCTGCAATTCAAAACCGCCTATCCGTGAAGCGAGCGTCGTGTCCATTTGGCCGCAAAGCCGATCTTCAAAATTGTAGTAGGTAACCAGGCCACCGGGCACGCGGTTCAATCGACGCCATGTGATCGTCGACGCTCCATCACCGACGCCACCGGCCCCAATACCATCCAAGGCCAATTGCAAGGCATCAGCATCGCCAATTCGACCCTGTGCTTCATCCATAAAGATGACCCCGGCGATAAAGCCGGAAAGGGAATAGGTTGCCGTGGTCTGCCCGCGGCTGGTGCGATAGGTAACCCGCATTTCACGCCCCGGCGCAGCAGCAGCAATAAACTGTTCGACAGCTGGCCCTGCAGGCAGCGAATATTCTCCGCTCGCTGCCCGATAGCGCAAATCACTGACCGGCAATGTTACGACCGCAGAACCATCGATTGAGATGTCCAATTCAGAGCTGGCCGCAAGTGCCTCACGCATAGTCAAAAACAGCGAAACCTGCCCTTCCGCTGCTGCAGAACGGCGCAGACCAATTGTGTAAAGCGAAACCGCAGGATTAACGATGTAAAGATCGCAACGCAGCGCATTGTTACACGAGACATTTACGTCCCGTATTCGTTTAAACTGGTTTGCCTGCGACGGCACGACGTAGGTGGCAATGATCACAACTGCGGCAATTAATAAGCACAATAGCCTAGCGACTGAAGACGTTCGCATTCAATAAAGCCCTGTTAACCCGGTTTGTCGGATATGGGGTCTTACCATCGCAATTTAAGGGCTTTAAGCGAGATTAAGCAGCATTTGCCGTCACTTGCGGCAACATGTCAGTCGAGCCTTGGTCAGTGGTTGTAAGCCAGGACCGATGTGCAGAAAAACTCGTCAGATGATCCTGCTGCTGGCAGAAAAGACCAATCGCGGCATCGGCTGGCAACGGCTTTGCGATATGGAACCCTTGGGCATAGTCTACTTTCAGCGCCATCAGCGCCTCGATCTGCTCATGGTTCTCAATGCCTTCTGCAACTGTCTTCATGCCAAGGCTGTGTGCCGTGCGCACAAGCATGCGAACCATGGACAGGGCACGCTGATTGTCCGGCAATCCATCAATGAAATATTTGTCGATCTTGATTTCGTTGGGCGCAATGGCAGTGATGGTAGAAAGCCCATTGTGTCCAGTGCCGACATCATCGATGCCCACTTGAATACCCAGCGCTTGCAATTCAACGGTTGCCGCATGGGCGCGGGTCACATCGGGTATCTCCTGGCGTTCGGTTACTTCAATGATCACCCGGTCTCCGGGGATACCCGCGTTGTCCAACATGTCCTTCAGGCCCACCACGAAATCGGGTTTGGTGAAAGCATCAGGAGCAACGTTGAAGGCAAAACGTAGAAACGGAAAACGATCCATGAGCTTTACCATGGAAGCGCCGGTCTGCTGCACAAGCGAGCGCAACAGGAACGGTGACAGATCATAGCGTTCTACTTCCGCAATGAACTCAGATGGACCGACAACATGCCCACTGTGCTTCACCCATCGAGACAAGACTTCAAAGCTCTCGATTTGTCCGCTGTTCAAATCAACGATTGGTTGAAAGTATGGCTGTATCTCTCCAGCATCGATTGCGCGCTTGATGATGTCGGACGGGCGATCCGGCATGATAAAGCGGATGGTGACAAGATAGCTGGCAAGCACACATATAATCGTCACAAGGATTGGCACCCAAGGCCCGAGCGCCAGCATGTCGCCATCAAGATATGTCGATGGCACGCGCAAGCGGTAGGAAAACGGGTAAAGCGACGAGCGAACGACGAACTCTCGCTGCTGGGACATATCCTGCCCCCGATCAAAACCGGGTGTTGCAACGATAACGTCACCACTGTCGAGTTCAAAAGCTGCGCTGGCACCATGCAAAACATCAGGATCAATTGTGGCGGAAACAAATGTGTTGGCGTTAATTAACGCAACGACATCAGCAGCGTCTGCATCAACCATCCGCGAAACGCCCATACCGGAATAATCGCCAGACAGCGGACGCAACATGATTGAGTTGGCGTGGCTGTATTGCGCCTCTCCCATCGCCAAATCAGAAGACAGTTTTGCGGCTCCATAGCCTGACGAAGAACAGGTGGCGCCCTCATCTGCAATGACAATTGCTTTCAGCTGCGTTACAAGGAAAACAAGCTCATCCAGCACGCCACCAGTTGCTAACGCGCACTCGTCCTGTCCTCTGGCGCGAACAAGATCGACGATGGAAACCGTTTCGGCAATAGAACCATTGAGAAGCTGAACTGCGGCATCAGCCGAATGCGCGACAGTTGAAACCTTGGAAGCATAGATCGCTTGACGATAGGCAAAGGCAACCACAGCCAAAATAGCTGTCGCCAAAACAATCGTTATGCCGAGTTTGAATAGCTGACGCAATCTCGTCCCCTGCTGCTCAGCGGAAACTGACGCACGCTTCTTAAGCACGCGTAAAAGCGACCAATGCGACTGATAACACTGCTTTTGGCAGTTATTGAAGCGTTAAACGCCAGGCGCGAAATCACATTGCAACACACACAAGAAGCTAACTTTAAGCCATGCTTCAACGCATTTCGTGATCGAACTTGTGATCAGGACTGACTGCAATCGGCTACTGATAGGCCACGCTTTTGTGCGCCGCTACAGCCTGAATTTCTGCTGTATTTGCTAGACTGATGAGTGCTCCAAAGTTCGGAATAAGGCGTAAATGCAACATCGAAATTACCGCTTGTAATAACTCGATGTGATTTGTGGTTAGACACTCTCGATCTCAGTTTCCGTCATCGACGGGCGACGCCTTTTCCTCGGAAAGGGCAAAGTAACCGCGCCCGTTTAATGAAGGAGTAGAACCATGAGACTGATTTTATCATCGATGCTGGCAGGTGCCACGCTAATAGGATCAACTATCCTGGCCTTTGCAGGTGAAGGCCAAGGCGTCATCGAAACAATCGATCTCGACAACCGCACCATCACACTCACCGATGGCTCCGAATGGCAAGTCGAAGAAAGTGTCAGCTTGGATGGCCTTGTTGCCGGAGACAGCATCTTGGTCGTCTTCGAAGACGGAACCTCAAACCTTATTTCCGTCACCAAGAGCGAGTAGCCCTGAACGGGTCATCAGATAGATGGCCTGACTGGTGAATGCAGGTCATTAGGACAGGGTGCGCCTTCCCCCGGGGCGTGCTCTGTCCGCCTAATCCGGCAAGACCATCCGGTCTTCCATTCCAAGATGAAGCTCTGTTCCATGGTAGGGGTGCGCGCGCGCAACGTCCTCATTGAGTTCGACGCCAAGGCCGGGAGCATCGGGCACCAAAGTATATCCATCCGAGAACTGGAGGGGATGTGTCAACAACTCGGCATGAAAGCCATCCCATTCCTTGATGGACTCCAAGATCAGGAAATTAGGCAAAGTGGCGGCCAGCTGGATATTGGCGGCAGCAACGATGGGGCCACAATAGCAGTGCGGCGCAACTTGGGTGTGATAGACTTCTGCCAGCGCCGCGATCTTTTTGGTTTCAAGAAAACCGCCGGAACGACCAAGATTGGGCTGTATGATCTGCGCGCCACCATTGGACAGCACTTGGTGAAACTCGTACTTGGTCGCCAGCCGTTCGCCAGTTGCAATCGGGATTGATGTCCTGGAAGCAATCGTCGCCATCGATGTCGGGACATCGGGCGGGCACGGCTCTTCAAGCCAAAGCGGGTCGTAAGGCTCTATGGCTTTCGCCATTCGTGCAGCACCCGAGGGGGTAAACTGGCCATGCGTCCCGAACAGGATATCGGCACGCGTTCCGACAGCTTCACGAACCGCTTTGACCATCGCAGTAGATCGTTCAACATCGATTAGAGTTGGTTGATGCGGGTCGTAGATGGTGTATGGGCCGGCGGGATCAAACTTGATTGCCGTGAACCCCTGATCCACCCATTTTAACGCGTTTTCCGCGGCCAGATCCGGATCATTGTAGACGTTTCGGCCGCTTGTTTCTGACGGATAGATCGACCCCTCTGCTGGGTAGAGGTAGGTGTATGACCGGAGGCGGTTTTGTACTGCACCGCCCAAGAGCTTGTGCACCGGTGTATCCAACGCTTTGCCAACGATATCCCAACACGCAATCTCCAGCGCGCTATAGCAGCCCATCATCGACACATCGGGACGTTGTGTGAAACCTGAAGAGTAACAGCGCCGAAAAAACGCTTCCACATCACGCGGGTCATGACCGATCAAGTGGCGCTCGGCGACGTCTTCAATCATCTTCGCAGTAGCGTGCGGACCGAAAGCGGCGTTGTAAGCTTCGCCCCAGCCGACAATGCAATCATCGCTCATCAGTTTGACGAAAATGAAATAGCGCCCGCCGGGCGTACCATGCGGTGTGCCGGCAACAATCGTTTCAACTGAGGCAATCTTCATCTGCCAAACCTATTCAAAAATGATGACGTTGCGCAGGGCTTTTCCAGACTTGGTTGATGCAATCGCCTCATTGATGTCCTCCAGCCGGAAACGCCCGGAAATCATGTCATCAAGTTTTAAGACACCTTGCTGGTAAAGAGAAAACAAGTGCGGCACATCGCGAGATATTTTGGCCGAACCCATTTTTGAACCGATCAACTTCTGCGACCAGCCTGCAAAGCTAGCTGGATTATAGCTGGCCATCGTTTCTGCGTGCGGCATACCAACGATCACGACGCAACCACCCTTGCCAATATACCCTGTTGCTGCATCAATGGCAGCGCCCGAACCTACCGTTATGAAAACATAGTCTGCCCAACGGCCATCGGAAGCCGCCTGAATGACTTCAGTCGCATCAGCCGAAGATGGATTGACCGTATGCGTAGCACCATATTCTGCCGCCACTGCCAACTTTCCATCATCAAGATCAATCGCCGTTATGCTCTTGGCGCCAGCATGTCGCGCACCCTGAACGGTGTTGAGGCCGACGCCACCGCAACCGATAACAACAGCATGGCTTCCTTTGGGCAATTGGGCCGTGTTGGTCACCGCACCAAATCCAGTCAGCACACCGCAAGCAACGAGGCTACCAATCTCAAAGCTCACATCGTCCGGCAGTGGGCTAATCTGACTTTGCTCCACCACAATGGCTTCGGCAAATGCGCCAGTGCGCATCGCGTGTGTGAGCGCTTGGCCACTGACATCATGGAGCGGCGTTTGCTCATCGAGCGGAAACACCTCTTCACACATGAATTCATCATCGCGTTGGCAATAGTGGCATCTGTGGCAGGCCCGCACCAAAGTGGCGATGACGCGGTCACCAACCTGATATTGGCTGACGCCGGAGCCAACGGCTTCAACTATGCCTGCAGCCTCGTGGCCAAGCACCATGGGCAAATCGCCACCCCAACCACCTTCAGCAAAAGTAATGTCAGAATGGCAAATGCCGCACGCCTTGAGCCGGATCATGACCTCACCTGCGCCAGGCGCAGACAGAGTGACATCTTCAATGGTCAATGGCGCTCCGAACCGGCGGCACACTGCCGCTTTCACTGTGATGGACATGGAAGATTGATCACCTTGAAATTGGTTCGAGCGCTGCACCCTAGGTATCGGCCTGAAAACCGGAATACCGATTTACGACACGCATTGACGTTTTGGGCGTCGCAGGCCAAGCGTGCACCATGAGTGATGGTTCAATCGAAAAGCCCGTTGGCGAACTGACCTTGCGAACACTTGCCATGCCGGCGGACACCAATGCTGCCGGCGATATTTTTGGCGGCTGGGTGATGGCTCAAATGGATTTGGCTTGCGGCATCGCCGGGGCAGAGCGTGCCGATGGCCGGATCGTAACAGCCGCCGTCAATGAGATGAGCTTTGCAAGCCCGGTAAAGGTGGGCGACACGCTGTCCATTTACACATCTGTTGAGCGCGTCGGGCGCACCTCAATGGTGCTCTATGTCGAAGCTTGGGCGCAGCGCTATCTCACGTCATCGAGCGACCGTGTAACCTTCGCTCGCTTTACGATGGTGCACATTGGTGAAGACGGCAAACCAAAGCGCATCGCGCAGTAAGGTCAGTGAGGCCCACATCCGCAGTGATCTTCTGCCAGCACAACACGCCATGTGTGGATCGCATAGCCATGGCGGCGGATGGTAAACTCATGAACCGTTCTGACTGATCCGAAAACCTGATCAATCAAATCGGTTTCCGGCAGCGCGTCATCGACCAGGATCAGCGCGCTCTTGCCCTTGGCTTCGGCGGGATCGAACCAGAAGTCATATTGGTCGTTGCGCGGGCCGATCTTTGAGATGTCATCACGATCAATCGTAAAGCCAAGCATACCCGCCGTGCGATAATCGCTCGTCATGAGCATGTCCGGTTTGTAAGTTGCTTCGAGCCGCTCCAGCCGCTGACCAACTTCCGCCATGCCATATTGAATATCGACATCGCGCAGCGGCACGCCTTGCGCAGCATTGAGCGGATAAAGCCCGTAAGCCAGCATGTACCAAACGCCCACGGTGACGCCGTACAAGAGATGCACCAGAAGCTCGACACGGAAACGCATGAGAAACGCGATCGCAGGCATCATCGCTGCAAACGCCACCATGTTCCAGTAAATCCAGACAGTATTGGTGACGGTCAAAGCCGCAAAACCCAAAGTCGAGGCGAGCATCACGAAGACGCCCGAGCGCGCAATCATAGCCGAGCGTCCCGGCTGCAGCGCAAAGCGAAGCATCAGCAGCACCATGCCCGGGCCCAAAACCTGAATGTGACCCATGACAAAGGCTTGCAGATTTTCCAAAAACCCGGCGGTTCCGCGCACATCACCAATCCGGTCCGCCAGATGAAACTGCATGCTCGGCCAATCATGCGCGACATTCCACCAGATGACGGGTGTTTGCATCAGCGCGATCAGCACAAGCCCGGCCCAAATCTGCCAGTGGGCCAACAGGCTTCGCCCGTCCCGCGTTGCCAGCAAATAACCGGCAAAACCAATCGCAATGAAAACGGCATTGTATTTGGAAAGCCCGGCCAAGCCGACACAAAGACAGGCGGCGAAGAACAGACGCCAATCCGCCTTTCCTGCGTCCTTGCCCATCAGGAACAGCGCGGCAAAATGGATCGCGGCCATCGTAAAGAAGATCAACAAACAGTCCTGAATGGCAAGCGATGTGAACCGCAGCAACAGGGGCGAGGCGAACCAGACAATCAGCGTGATCAGCAGCGCATCAATCGCCTTGCCCGAAGGTGCCAAACGCTTGCACCAGTCCCACGCGATCCAGACCATGCCGGCGAAAGCGATCAGCGGCACAAGCCGCAGGCTGAAAATCGTCGACCCGAAAATCGCGTGAACACCGCCCTGCAGCCACGCCAAGAGCGGCGGGTGATCAAAATAGGAAAGCGCAGGGAACTGACCCCACATCCAGTAATAGCCCTCGTCCGGCAGCACGGGCATCGCAAAGACGTAGACCAGCTTCATAATGACCAGTGGCAGCAGCGCAATGATCAACAGTGCGCGCGGCACATCGACAAGAACTGGCGCGGTCAGTTCAGCCGATCCAGCCTTTGGCACTTCAATGTCAGATGAAACCGCACTCACTGAAAAAGGCCTCAATCACAATGGCGATAGCTGGAATTGCGCTGGCGCAAATCAAAATGGAAATGGTCCTTGTGATCGCTGTCCGACCCCGGTCCCAATACTGTTGTGAAGTGCTCACAGGCCTTGGTGCGAACACGGTGCAGATAGGCTTTTTCGCGCAGCGCGAAGAAAGTTGGGCGGGCAACATCAATCACCTTGCCGCTGTCCAGCTTGATCGAGCCTATATCAATCGCATTGCCGGTTGAATGTTCTGACCAGCGTGATGACCCGCGAATACGGCGGCATGAATAGGCCGACATCTGGCGAATTTCTGAAATGCCGGACAAATAGCGTGTGCGCGAAGCCACCGCGAGGTCGCCCTGCACCCAGCGGGCCGTTTCTTCCGCCATGCCGCAATTGAGAACGGCGGCAGGCGTGACCGCAACACCGCGCGCAAACTTCGTGACTTCAACCGGATGGGCGATGCCACAACGGGCGCCTTCGCGGATTGGCGCAAGCTCCTTGAACTGAACGCCAAGGCGTTTGAGGCGCGCGCGGCACTGGCGCTCCGAGGCGGGCATCCCGCTCGATTGACCACCGCCGAACCCCGGAAGCGAAACTTTGGGCAATGAAAAGATCGACTGGGTGTGCGCCGTGCGGTCAATCGGCTGGCCACCGCCAACGCCGACAGCCGGACGCTTTTCCCCGCCCGCGCACGCCGCGAGCACGAGTGCCAAAACCGCAAGGCAGGCAATCCGGCAGCCGACCGACAATAATCTTTCCTGGTTTGAAACCACTGTTCAAATTCCCTTGGCTCGAAAGCCCCCACGCAAGGGAGCCTAAAACGACAGGGTGAATTTGAGGTTTGGGGAGATGGTTAAGGGGAGGTTAAGGGGGGAAATGAATGCTGTGAAGCCATTCCAAACTCCCTAGTCAGTTGCGCGGACTGGCAATGTGTACCAAATGCAGCGATCTACAAAGCCCTAAAGTTGAGCACAATGATTTACGAATCGATCTAGTTGATGAATATATATGGTAATCGTTTTGCGCTCTAGAAAGCCATAATGCTTGTTCTAAACGATGTTCGGAGTGAGAAATTGGATCACAAAGACTATCCGGCACTCTTCCTAGATGCTGATAACGCGTCGAACCTCTATCAGAAAAAGTTTTTGCGTCTCATTCGTGGCGAATACTTTGCGCTGTTTTTGGCAGCGGTTTTCTCCATGAGTTTTTTAAATGACGTTTTTTACTATGTACTCTACGCAGGGGTCTTCGTAGTTGGCCTAATTATTCTTGTAGCTCGCGCACAGAGCAAACCCGAGCAATGGTGGTATCGATGTCGTGCATTGGCGGAAAGCGTTAAAACACTGACATGGCGGTACATGATGCATGCCGCGCCTTTTGAGAGAGATGATGCGCAAGCGAGAATACAACTTCGTGACGAGCTGCACGCAATGTTCCGCGAGAACATTGAGACAGCAAAGCAAATAACGGATGACTGGTCTGGTAACGACCAGATTACAAAGCCGATGGAAGACGTGCGCGCGCTTAGCCGCGAACATCGAATGGCGTACTATTTGGAACATCGTGTTGGGGATCAACGTTATTGGTACCGGCAAAAATCTATGGCCAATCGTACTGCTGCGAAGAGATGGGTGTGGGTGAGCGGTTTTTGCTATGTCATCGCTGGTTCAATGGCTTTAAGCCGGATTGCAATACCCCAATGGCCATATTGGCCTATTGAACCGCTAATTGTGGTTGCAGCGTCTGTTATAGGTTGGATGCAAATCAAGAAGTTTAATGAGCTGTCGGCTGCCTACACGGTTGCTGCACATGAAATCGGGATGATTCAGTCAAAGTCAGATGAGGTGACTAACGACAATCAATTTTCCGAATTCGTGAACGATGCAGAAAAAGCGTTTTCACGAGAGCACACATTATGGATTGCAAGGCAGTCAGATTAAAGGAGATTCGGATGATAGGCGCTGCATATGTCGTCTTTGATGGAGACAGTGATAAATGGGCTTATGCCTTCATGAACGGTTGGAAGGAGAACAAGAACATCAATTTCAGCTATGAGAATGCGCATGATCTCGATACGATGACAAGTCGCGCTCAAGGAGAGCAATATGTAAAATCAAAACTACGGCAACGGATGATAAGATCTTCAGCTGTTGTAGTACTTATCGGCGAGAAAACAAAAAATTTGTACAAGTTCGTACGTTGGGAACTAGAACTTGCTCTTGAACTTGGCTTACCGATCATCGCCGCCAACTTAAATAAAATTAATAGGCAGGACAACGATAGGTGCCCAGCCATCATTCGAGACAAAGGCTGCGTTGTTCACATTCCATACAAGCTTGACGCGCTAAAACACGCTATGAATAGCTGGCCTAGTGAATTTAAAGGACTTAGCGCCGCAGATAAAGGCGGAGGTCCGAGATATTATTCGAATTTTGACTAGAACTCCAAGACAAATTTGGTAGCAAGCAATAATGTCAAAAGTGCTTTGTCGAATTAAGCCGTTAGGAAGCTAGCGCTAAAGTCAGGTCTACCGCCTAGGCGGCATTCTATACATTCAAAAAGCACCCCCTACCCCAACCACATCTCCGGCACCTCACCATCCACAATCAACGCCGCTTCGGTCGCACTCACCACCTCATCGACCGAAAATCCCGGGCCGACTTCCAGCAGCTTCAAGCCTTCTTGCGTCGGCTTGATCACCGCCATTTCGGTGACAATCAGATCGACCCTTCGCGTGGCGGTCAGCGGCAGGGTGCAGGCCGGGACGATCTTGGCGTTGCCCTTGGCCGTGTGGGTCATGGCAACGACCACGCGCTGCGCCCCGGCCACCAGATCCATCGCGCCGCCCATGCCCGGCACCATCTTGCCGGGGATCGTCCAGTTGGCGAGATAACCGCGCTCATCGACTTGCAGGCCACCGAGCACCGTCATGTGGAGATGCCCACCGCGGATGATGCCAAAGCTCATGGCGCTATCGATGGAAGCTGCCCCCGGCACAGCGGTCACAAACCCGCCGCCCGCATCGGTCAGATCCGGGTCTTCCATCCCTTCCGGCGGGCGGGCGCCGAGACCGATCACACCATTTTCAGCCTGAAAGAACACATGCACGTCTTCAGGCAGATGATTGGCGACCATGGATGGCAGACCGATGCCGAGATTGACGAGCGTATCCGGCTGAACTTCCAGCGCGACGCGGCGTGCGATGATTTCCTTGGCGTCCATGCTCATCGCCCTGCCCTCTCCAAAAGATGATCGACGAGAACGCCCGGCGTTTTGACATGGTCCGGCGGGATCACGCCGACAGGCACAATGGATTCCGGTTCCGCAATGACGGTCGTTGCCGCCATCGCCATGATCGGATTAAAATTGTGCGCGGTCAGCGAATATTCGAGGTTGCCCACATAATCAGCCTGGCTAGCAGCAATCAGCGCGAAATCGGCCTGGATTGGTTCTTCCAGCAAATAGGGTTTGCCACCCACCTCCACGATCTGCTTGCCCTCTTCGACCGGCGTTCCCAAACCGGTTGCCGTCAAGACACCGCCCAGCCCAACGCCCGCCGCGCGGATGCGCTCGACCAACGTGCCTTGCGGCACCAGCGTGCAATCAATCTCGCCGTCGATCATTTTCTTTTGCGTTTCAGGATTGAGCCCAATGTGCGAAGCGACGACTTTCGCAATACAGCCTGCGCTGATCAGCTTGCCAATACCGGTGCCCGGCATCGCCGTGTCATTGGCAATGACCGTCAGATCGCGGACACCCTTTTCCACCAGCGCATCAATCAAACGGTCAGGCGTGCCGACGCCCATAAACCCGCCGATCAGACATATGGCACCGTCCGGTATCATCTCGGCTGCCTCGGAAACCTTGATCGCACGCTTCATGTTTTGAGCCTTTCTTTGCATGCGACATTAGCCAGTTTGACCCGCGGTTCAAAAGGCCCGAAAAAAATTCATAAAAATTTTGTCGTCGTTGTCGATTGAGCCGCGTCCCGATCGTCTGGGTGGTGAAAGCGCAAGAAAATAGCTTTCGCCAACTCAAGATCGGAGAATGAAAATGAACACTTATCTCACCATCGGCGCCGTTGCCGTCGCAGCCATCGTTGCAGCACCTTTTGTCCTGCCTTCTTCAAAAACCGTTGAGCGCAGTGCGGTCATTGAAGCGCCTGCTGAAAAGGTCTTTGCACTGGTTTCATCCAATGAAGGCTTCCAAACGTTCAATCCGTACAAGGTCAACGATGAGAATCTGAAAATCACCATGCACGGCCCGTCGCACGGCATTGGTTCCGGCTTTGCCTTTGATGGAAAGGACGGCAAGGGCACGCAAACCATCGTCGCCATGGAAGAAAACAAGTCCGTCACCATGCAGATTGATCTGGGTGCCATGGGTAAGCCTGTCACCGAGTTCCGCTTGACGCCACAAGGCGGCAAAACGGAAGTGACCTGGTCAACCAAATCAGACTTCGGCTTCAACCCGATTGGACGTGTCGTAGGCCTGTTTCTCGATGGTATGCTCGGCCCTGTCTATGAGCTTGGGCTGGAAGAATTGAACAAAGCCGCGCAGGCTGCTTGAAGGGGGAACCGACCAATGAAGTACACATTTTTCTTATACAATGATGAAAGCCAATTCGCTGATGTCAGCGAAGAGGACATGGCCCAAAGCCTGCAAGTGTTCGGTGAATATATTCGCCAGTTGAACGAGGCCGGCGTGCTTGTCCATACCGACTGGTTACAACCTTCACCCACCGCGACCACGATCACGCTAAAGGGTGGTAGCAAGCAGATCCAGGATGGCCCCTACGCTGATACAAAAGAGCAGTTGGGCGGCACCTTCGTGATTGATGTGCCCGACCTGGATGCCGCACTGGCCTGGGCCGAAAAGTGCCCGTCAGTGCACTATGGCCTGATCGAAGTGCGGGCATCAGCCATGCCGGACGGCGGCAACCCGCATTCGGGCTAGGCCGTGAGCCAAGCAAAACACGAAAGCATTGCACGGGCGAAAGCAGAACATGTTGCCCGTGCAGCCTATGGCCGGCTCATTGCGATACTCGCCAAACAATCAGGCGATATTGCCGGAGCAGAAGACGCACTTGCCGATGCCTTTGCCAAAGCGTTGGTCAACTGGCCGGAAAATGGTGTGCCCGATGCGCCGGAAGCATGGCTGCTGACAACCGCTAAAAACCGTCAGCGAGACGTGGCCAAAAGCGCCGCACGAAAAACAGCTGCCGGCTCCATTGATGATGAGGATTTCACCATGGCTTCCAGCCCATTAGTGATCGAACAAACAAGAAGCGACGATATTCCTGACGAGCGCTTAAAGCTGATGTTTGCTTGCGCTCACCCGGCCATTGACGGCTCGGTCCATACGCCGCTCATGCTGCAAACAGTGCTCGGCTTTGAAGCCAATGATATTGCCTCCGCCTATCTGATGCCCGGCGCAACGCTTGCCCAACGTCTGGTCCGCGCCAAGCGCAAGATCAAGGACGCAAGGATACCTTTTGAAATACCTGAACAAGCGGACATCGAACCGCGGCTCGAAGCTGTGCTTCAGGCAATCTACGCGGCCTATTCCCTCTCCTGGCAAGATACTCAAAGCCCGGATGTAACAAGAGATACAGCTTCAGAAGCGCTTTATCTCTCAACAATTGTCTCCGATATATTACCCGATGAGGCAGAAGCGCTGGGTCTGGCCGCACTGCTTGCCTTTTCATCGGCAAGGCGGGCGGCACGGCTGGATGCGCAAGGCACGCATGTGCCCATCGACCAGCAGGATGTCCGCGACTGGCATATGCCGCTGATCCAACGTGGACAGTTTTTGCTCAAGCGGGCCTCGGCGATGCAAATGCCCGGACGCTTCCAGATCGAGGCAGCAATCCAACTGGTCCATTGCAACCGCGCCAAAACAGCTCATACGGATTGGGCATCCATTGCCCAACTCTATGACGGATTGCTGGCCCTGACACCAAACATCGGCGCAGCCGTCGCGCGCGCTGCAGCCGTTGGACATGCCTACGGCGGTCAAGCAGGACTAAAGGCGCTGGCAACGATTGAAAAAGAGAGCGCGGGTGCCTTCCAACCATATTGGGCAACGGCTGCTTATCTGCATCGTCAAGCGGGGGATGAACCCAAATCAAAGGCCGCATATCGCAGGGCAATTGACCTGTGCACAGACATCCCGACCCGCAAATGGCTGGAAAAGGTCGCGGCACAATAGTGCATCTGGCCCTCCCGTTCGGCTAACTGCACAATTAATACGCAAAATCTTGCTTGCACATTTTCTCGCCATAGGGTCAAGTTTGGGGCCTCTAACGACAGGGAGTCCAAAATTGTTAAAAAGACTGCTTCTCGCAGCTGCCGCAGGCGTTATTTCTGCTGGCACTGCCTTTGCCCAAAACATCGAAGTGCCATTTGCACTGGATTGGAAATTTGAAGCGCCATCAGGCATTTTCTTTTCCGCTATCGATAATGGCCACTTTGCCGCCGAAGGTCTGGATGTGACCATTGAAGCTGGCACCGGCTCAACATCAACGATCCCCAAAATTGCCACCGGGGCCTTTCCGCTCGGTTTTGGTGACATCAACTCCGTCATCCGCTTTTTGGATCAAAACCCTGGCGCGCCGATCACCGCTGTGATGATGATGTATGACAAGCCGCCTTTCGCCATCGTTGGCCGTAAGTCGCAGGGTGTGATGGCGCCTAAAGATTTGGAAGGCCGCACGCTGGGTGCGCCACCACCGGATGCAGCGTGGGCTCAGTTCCCCGTCTTTGCGGAATTGACAGGCATTGATCCTGAACAGGTAACCGTTGAACCGGTCGGTTTCCCGACGCGCGAACCAATGCTCGCTGAAGGCGAAGTTGATGCCGTTGCCGGTTTCTCCTTCTCATCGAAACAGAACCTGATGCGTTTGGGCGTGCCGGAGGATGACATCGAAGTCATTCTGATGGCTGACCATGGACTGCAGCTTTATGGAAACGCGGTTCTGGTCAACACCGATTGGGCTGCCGAAAACGGTGAGACGGTGACGGCGTTTCTGCGCGCAGTCGCAAAGGGTCTGCAGGATACAATTGCTGATCCGGCAAAAGCCATTGACGCCGTTGGCGAGCGCAACGTCGCCATCGACAAGGACCTCGAGTTGAACCGCATGCAAATGGTTCTTGCCGACAACATCATGACCGAGTTTGCAATGGAAAACGGTGTGGGCGGTATTGATGATGCACGTATGGCCGCTGCCATCGAGCAACTGGGCCAGACCTATGAGTTCCAGAACGAGCCCGATGCGTCACTTTATTTCACGTCGGAGTTCCTCCCGGCCGCGGACATGCGGATGCTTAAATAAGTTCGGTTCCGCCGCGCACAGCCATTTGACTTGCGCGGCGGGCACTCAATTATCAAAGTGGCACCATGGCCAATCTGATTGATATCAAGAGCGTTACACACGCCTACAAACTGCCCAACAAAGAGCGCTTACCGGTCCTCAATGATCTGAACATCGCCATCAAGGAAGGCGAGTTCTGTGCCGTTGTCGGCCCTTCCGGTTGCGGAAAGTCAACGCTGACCCGTCTTATCGCCGGACTGATGCGCCCCGATGAAGGGGAAGTCTGGCTCCATGGCGAACTGGTCAAAGGCCCCAAGAAAACCGTCGGCATGGCCTTCCAGAACCCGGTACTGCTCGAATGGCGCTCGATCCTCGACAATGTAATCCTGCCGCTGGAAATCGTCGCCCAATCCATGCCTCGCAAAGACCGGGAAGCACGCGCCCGCGAATTGCTGTCATTGGTTGGCTTGGAAGGCTTTGAAGACAAGCGCCCTTCCGAGCTGTCAGGAGGTATGCGTCAACGTGCTTCGCTGTGCCGGTCAATTGTACACAAGCCCGAAGTCCTGATACTCGATGAGCCGTTTGGCGCGCTCGACGCCTTCACCCGCGAAGATTTGTGGCAGACAATGCATGATCTGCGCGCCGAAGAACCTTTTACCGCACTGCTCATCACGCACGATTTACGTGAGTCCATTTTCCTTGCCGATGAGGTCGTGGTGCTTTCCGGGCGCCCTGCCACCGCGCAGTACAAGATGAAAATTCCAGGCGCGAGCGCGGAAAGGTCTATTGATGATCTTTACACGCCAACCGCTGCCGAACAGCTCAACATACTGCGCCATCAGATTGAAATCGCCCAAGGCCGCGCGTCAGCAGAAGAACCGCAATTGGAGGCAGCCCAATGAGCCTCCAAAAAATCGCCGTCCCGACGCTTGCCATCATCATCTTCCTTTTTCTCTGGGAAGCATTGGTCTGGATCAATGACTGGCCAAACTACAAGATGGCATCACCGAGCGACCTGTGGCCTGCCTATGTGCGCTATTGGGAACTTTTTATTGAGATGGGCTGGCAGACCCTTTGGCGAACAGTGGTAGGTCTTGTGCTCGCCATTTTTGTCGGCACCGCTATCGGTATGATCATGGGCTTTTCGCGCACGATGCGAGAAGCGCTCTACCCGCTGCTTGTCGGCTTTAACGCCATACCAAAGGCAACCGTTGTCCCGATTATCGCACTTATTTTTGTCGGCGCTCACGACTTCAACACAGTGCTGATCGCCTTCATGATTTCGTTCTTTCCAATCGCTGTTTCGGTTTCAATAGGCCTCTCGACCTTGGAGCCGGAGTATCGGGATATTTTGCGTTCGTTGGGCGCGTCCAAATTCACGATCTTCTGGAAGATCGCTTTGCCGAAAACGTTGCCAGAATTTTTCGGTGCACTGAAAGTCGCCGTGACCCTTGCCTTCATCGGCACCAATCTGATGGAAATTGTCTCGCCTCACGGACGCGGGCTTGGCGCTTTGTTTGATAGTGGCAAAACGAACTCAGACTACCCGCTGATGTTCGCCGTTCTGATCGCTTTGGCCGCCTTGGGCATTCTGCTCTATTACATCGTGGTATGGCTTGAAAAAACCTTTGCAGGTTGGGCGGAGCGCGAAGCGACCTGAGCCAACAGGTCGCTTGACGACACCACAAGTCTACTCCCCGATGGCAATGCCTTCGCGCCGGGGATCAGCGCCACCAATCAATGTGTCGCCTTCAATGAGGATGGCGTGCAGACCCGAAGTCAGAGACCGCACATTGACTTCATATCCCATGGCCTCGAGAGCAGACTGGTCTGCGGCGGCTGATGTCTCCGCTTCAAGATCAAAGGTCCCGAAGCGGTTGACACGGTGCGGCATGGCAACGGCGGACTGTACATCCAACCCCCAGTCCAAAACCCCGACGATCGCTTGGGCAACATAACCGATGATGCGGCTGCCGCCCGGCGAACCAACAACCAGATAAGGTGCGCCATTGCGCATGACAATTGTCGGAGACATCGATGACCGGGGCCGTTTCCCCGGTTCTACGCGGTTGGCAATCGGCACACCATCGCTATGCGAGCGGAAAGAAAAATCCGTCAACTCGTTGTTGAGCAAAAAACCACCAGACATGAGCCGCGATCCAAAGCCATTTTCAATGGTTGTCGTCATGGAGAGGGCATTACCAAACTGGTCGACAATCGAGATATGACTGGTCGATGGCAACTCCAATGATTCATCATCAGCCCATCGCAGCATGGCGTGGTCAAATGCGGGAGCTCCCGGCGCGACTTCAGAGAGCGCTTTAAATTGATCGATCCGGTCGCCCTCAATCAGTTCTGCCCGCTCACGCAGATAGTCCTTATCGAGAAGCCCCTTCGTTGGAACAGGCACAAAATCGCTATCGGCCATGTATCGACCGCGATCAGCAAAATGCCAAGCGGGACGCATCGCCGATCAAGCGCCATACATCGGGATCATCGGGCCCTATTTGTGCGATGCCAAAATTCTCGATGATGCCCAGTATCTGCCCAACCGTTAGTGCGCCCGACGACGGTGGGCCCATGCCGCAAACATCGTAGGTACGATATTCAATGCAAACGGCTGGCCGCTCTTTGACGCGGTAGATGGGCAAATCCGTCAGTGACAGCACGCCGGGGTTGCCGGGTGCCTGCTGAACGGTATCGACAATGGACTGAGCAATTTCACCGCTATAAAAAGTCTCCGCACCTCCTTCAGAGATAGCCCGAAGCGTTTGTGCATACGCCGCATTCGTCAGAACCGCACCCTCGGTAATTGGCCCGCCGTCGGGCACAAAATAGTTACGGGTCGTCTCAAACCGCGACAAACGCTCGGCATCTCTAGCGACCAAGGACGCAAGCCTTGGCGAAACGGCAAACCCATTGTCCGCCAATGAAATGGCGCTGTCGAACAGTCGCTGCCACTCCAGCGAACCCCAGCGCCCATGCGCTTCCTCCATCAACATTGGCGTTCCAGGCGCGCCAACCGACAGGCCACCGACTACAGCATCAAAGAACTTCAAAGGTTCACCGTTAGCGTTCTGAAACAGCTTGGGCGTTGCCGCCAACGGCGCAGTCTCCCTCCCGTCCAGCGTTGTCAGCGCACCGCTGGCAGCATCATACCAAACCAAGAAAGCGCCGCCGCCGAGGCCCGAAGACTGCGGCTCCACAAGACCAAGAACGGCTTGAACGGCTACCATCGCATCAGCCGCCGTGCCACCTTCGCGCAATATGCTTGCTCCGGCTTCCACCGCCAGCGGATTGGCCGCAACAACCATCCAATTGTCTGAGGTTACCGGCAGACCAGCGCGCTTGGCCGCTAACGATGCTTCAGCAACCTCGCTAAATCCGGATGTCTGTGCGGAGCTTTGCGCTTCCGGTTCAATGCTATCGGCGGCTTGCTGCGCTAGCACGGGCGACAACATAAAAAACAAAAGGGCAACAAGTGTGTTTGTAATGCGCATTTGAGCACCTCCAGCGTTATACTCCACCAATCTGCCCCGCTGCGCCAATCAACAAACACACCATCTCTTCAAATTGCCGCACTGCTGCCCATATCTTGTCCATGTCCGCGCTTGCTATCATTGCTGTTGTTGCCCTGCTTGCTGTGGTTTTTGGCCCCTCGCTTTGGGTCAAACAGGCTATGAAAAAGCATGGCGGCGATCGCCCCGACTTTCCCGGAACCGGCGGTGAATTGGCGGATCATCTGGTCGCACACTATGGCATTGATGGCGTCGAGGTTGAAGAAACCAAGCCCGGCCAAGGCGACCATTATGATCTGGAGACACGGACAGTCCGCCTATCGCCCGACAACTTCCATGGAAGCAGTCTGACAGCCGTTGCTGTTGCCACCCATGAAATCGGACACGCCATCCAGCACTACCGCCAAGAACGGGGCTTGGCGACAAGACAAGCGATGGTTCGTGTTGCCATGGTGACCGACAGAATCGCGTCCGTGTTCTTTATTGCGGCGCCTTTCCTCTTTGTGGTCGCGCGGACACCGGCCGCCATATTTGGCATGGTGGCGCTTGGCATCGCGCTTTTGGGTATTCGAGTGCTGGTGCATCTGGTTACGCTTCCAGTCGAGTATGACGCGTCCTTCAACAAAGCCCTACCGATTTTGCGCGAGGGTGGCTATCTGCAGGACGAGGACGACTTGAAGGGTGCACGCACCGTACTGCGTGCTGCGGCGCTGACCTACGTCGCGGGGGCCTTGATGAGCTTGCTTGACCTGGCTCGTTGGATCAGGATTATCCGCTAGGCTTGGCTAACCCCTCAGCCAAGATGTCGTAAACCACGCGAATGCGCCGTGCCGTCTTCAATTCACGGTGGGTGACGAGCCAAATCGGAAACTGAACCGATGGCACATCTTCAAGAATACGCACCAGATCGGGGTCATCCCCGACAATGTCGTCCATCATGACCCCGATCCCAAGTCCCTGACGCATTAAGGACCAAGAGGTGATCGAGTTTTCCGATATGACAGGAAAGTTTCGTTCGCTGACCTTCAAACCCAGTTGCTGCAGATATTGGAGAAATCGTAACTCGCGATCAAAGCCAATGAAGTCCGCATCTATTGCATCTTCTGCCGTTTTGGGATGCCCGTGCTTTTGCACCCAGGATTTGGTGGCATAAAAGGACGCCGAAGCGTCGCGGATCAATTTTCCAATCAGCTCTGGGTCTTCCGGACGCACGTGTCGGATCGCTATGTCAGCTTCGCGACGCCGCAAATCCGACAGGTGATTGGATGTAACAACATCAATGCGAATTCCGGGAGCCTCCTGGCGAAGTTTGCGAATAATCGGCGGCAATATAAACGCAGCAATGCCGTCACTGGCGGAAATGGATACCAGCCCTTCTGGCGCGTTAGATCGACCCGTTGCCGCCAACGATAAATCATCGGCAGCATGCCCCATCTTCTTGGCGCTCTCCAAAAGCTCCATCCCCGTTTCAGTAAGCGCAAGTGACTTACCCACCCGTTCAAACAGCATCACCCCCAGTGACGCTTCAAGCGCTTTGACTTGGCGCGAAAGAGTAGGCTGGGTCAGTCCGAGAGCGCGGGCTGCAGCCGAAAGCGACCCGCGTTCTGCCGTTTCCAAAAATGCCTGAAGCTGATTCCAGTCGGGTTTACTCATACAAAAACGTATATCAAACTTACGGTATTGCGCAATTTCCATATCTTTTTTGCATGATAGAAGCGGCGCAAAGGAGATTGAAAATGACCACCCAAGCGCTCAGTTTGAATGATATGAAACCCGCCTTGACCAACACAGACAAGTCCCGCCGTTTTTGGGATCGTCATGCGCCCAAATATGCCAAGTCCAAAATATCAGATCTAAAGGGATATGAACGATCACTGGATCGTACCCGCGATTATCTGACAAATGACCAAAATGTTCTCGAGATTGGTTGCGGCACTGGCAAGACAGCCATCGCTCACGCGCCCTATGCTGGTCATGTGACTGGTACGGACATTGCAGATGGAATGGTCGAGATAGCACGCGAAAAAGCTGCCGATGGTGGGCCGCTGAATGTGGACTTCCTGCCCGCACCCGCCGATGACCTCGGCTTTCCAGCCGCAACCTTTGATCTGGCCATGAGCCACAATCTCTACCATTTGGTCGATGATGTGGGTGCTGCATTGAGGGAGGCACATCGCGTGCTGAAGTCCGGCGGCATTTTCATCACCAAGACACCGTGCCTCGGAGAGATGATTGTAGTCATGCGACGTCTAGTATTGCCCGTCATGACCCGATTTTACGGTCTTGGGAACGTACAGATGTTCACGCTTGGTGAATGGGAGAATTCATTGAAGCAAGCAGGCTTTATCATCGAGGCCGTCGAATTTCACGGAACGGCTGGAAAAGACACGCGGCCCTTTATCGTCTGTCGTAAGGCTTAAACCTGACGCACCCCTAACAGCGGCTCTCGAAAGCCGCTGTCGGCAACTTTCCAAAAAAAGCGAGAAAACCCATGTACACGGCATCACCAGATGTCCGTCCAACGATCCATGTTCTGACGAAAACGTTCGGCACATGGCGTATCGACGTTCAACGTCAACCAATCGAGAAACACGCTTTGCGCAAGCACTATGATAGGCAGGCAAGCCGCTGGCAGCGCATCATGCGACAATTGAAAACGTCTGAGGCATACGCAGACGCTATATTGAGCATCGCACATAGGTTGGCCGGTGCCTCGCCGAAAAATGACGGCGCAATAAAGGTGCTTGATTGCGGTACAGGCACGGGCGTCCTCACGTCGGCCATGGCCAAGGCACGACCACAAGCAAGACTGACCGCTGTTGATTTGTCACCCAAAATGCTGCGTGAGGCAAAGCAGAACTTCAAGGCAAATGGTCTGGCGGTACACACGCGGCTGGCAGATGTTGGCAATCTGACATTTGGAGACAATTCCTTTGACATCGTCATGGGTGCCCATGTGCTTGAACACCTGGATAATCCTGGCCACGGTCTAAAAGAAATGATCCGCACAGCGCGTCCGGGTGGGCAAATTATACTCTTACTGACACGCCAAACATGGGCCGGGCGTTACATCCAACTTAAGTGGCGCACACACATTTTCTCAACCGATGATGCGCGCCATCTGCTTCGATCGCAGGGGCTGGAAAACGTCGAAATCAAAATGCTGAGGGGAACACTGTTCACCAAGGCATTGGGTTTCTTATGCATTGCTCAGGTGCCATATCCCTGAACAAAAAAGGCGGCCCGCAAGGCCGCCTTGTTCAATCTGATTGATCAACCTTATTCGGCGATAATCACACCGGTCATGCTCCGGTGGAAATTGCAGAAGTACTCGAAGCGACCATCTGAGGTGATTGTCACCGTCGCGCTATCGCCTGAGTTGAGACGACCGGTATCAAAAGAACCATCAACAGCGGTTGCGGTATGTGGTGCGCCGTCACCGTTAAGGAAAGTGATCGTGTCACCAACGCTGACGGTCAGTTCGGCCGGGCCAAAAGCGAAGCCTGCGATGCGAACTTCTTTGGCATGGCCAGCGGCCAGCACGGCGGTTGGTGACAGGGCGAGAGCGCCAACTGCAGCAATAAAAACACGTTTCGAAAGCATCGGGGTCTCCTATGTGACAAGCCAAAACTGCAGCCATAATTGGCCAGACTTGCTGTGGTTACGCGTAAAGACTGCGGTTTATTCTCATGTGACCAACTTTTTTTCGCGGAAGCCCCGACGCCATAAACAAGCCTGAAATCTTGTTAAAATCGTCGTTTACTGAGAGGAGCGCAGCGGACCTTGAGGCGGCGGAGGTTCCCTCGCTTTAAGACTGAAATGTTTGGTAAGTTCTTTAAACGCGCGTCAGAAAAGCTGGTAACCTCAACCAGCGCACGCAACTTCAGCGGAACCAGCCTGAGCGCATTCAGGCAGACCCCGCAAGGTGCAAGCTTTTTGAGAAGCGGAGGCACTGATGTTTATGCCGAGTTCAATAACAAGGTATTGAACATCAAGGGCAACGTCGATGCTGCACGCGACAATCCATTTAGCGACCAAAGAGAATACTTTCAGGGCGCTTTGAGGGTCCTTCACAGCGGCGGCAAAGTCTCACCGCAACACCCGGGGGCGCCCCTGCCGGCAGCGCCTACCAACGAACCCGCGCTTGGCTATTCACCATATCAAAAACGCGAATGGGCCTTGGCGCCTGACGCACCATCTGACAATGAGCCAAGAGCCAAGCGCAAACCGGAACGGCGGATTATGGGCGAATCCGCTGCAGATGTCTTGGAAAGAGCCGGTTTGGGTCGCCAGCAAAATGCACCATGGGCGCACATCCAGCCGGACCATACCATCACTGACGCCAAACAACGTGAAGATCAGCGTCTTAGACAACCGACCTTCCAGGGTGCCAACCAAACCCACAGCGCTTTTGAAATGGCTGCCAGCGCGACCGCAAAAGAGATAGATGGTTTTAAAGTGAGCACCGAGGTCGGACAGCCAATCGGTGGCAATAGCGGACTACCTTCCGGTATGAACATCACTTTTCAACTTAAAAGCAAAGACGGGTCGCAGGAGATGCAGCTGACGCATTTTCAGAACAGCTTCGTCCATGACGGTGCACGCTTCGGTGATCCCAAAGCCATCAAGGCATTCGTGGAACATCACAAGGAATTGCTCGACAGCGGCGCTCTTTCGGCGGAGTCACACGACAAAGCATCACCCTATATGCGCATAGAGCGCCTTAAGAACAGCGAAGCACGGGCTACAATTGCAACCGAAGACCACCATGCAAAACAGCCGGATTTATCGCTGGAAGAACGCAGCGAGCGCGGCGGTGGCCGCACGATCTAGGGTCAGGCGTCTTGGCTGGCCAAGTTTGCGATCTGCTCGAAAGTATCAATCTGACTGATGTCAAAGTCGGGATCAGACAGGTCGATATCAAAAGCCTGCTCCAACTCCATCAAAAGGTTAACGGCAGAAATCGAATCAAGGCGACCGCTGTCAAACAGCGAGTCTGTTTCAGAAAACGCTGCTTCATGACCGCGCTCAACAAGCATCTGGCCGATTGTCTGGCGCAACTGTTCCAGTCTTTGATTACTCATCACATTACTCCAACAAGACTTCCATAATAGGCGAGACGATCCGCGACAGGCGCGTCACCAAATGAATCATCGATCACCTGCAACAGTGCGAAAAAGCCGATCACCTGCACGCGTGGCAGTACATCATATCGAAACCATCCATCCTCCGGCTTAGGCTTGGTGGCCAACTGCGACCAGATGATGCCGATTGTCATGATGCCGGCATAAAGCGCATACGACACGTAGCGCTCCATAATGACCCAGAAGCCCTCACTTGCCATGAGCGGCAACACATGGATAAGGTCAAACAAAATGTTGCCAATAAACGCAGCACAGAAAGTGGCAAAAGCCATGCGAAGCTTGGGTCTCGATTTAAAGAAACGCCGGAACGCCGGATAGAAAAAGAAATCAACCAACATTTCTTTGAAGTAGAAGAGATACCGCCCCCAGAACTCGGCGATGGATCGCGACGCCAGTGGGCGCGCCATACCACGCGGGATATTGAAACCAGCCATGCGGATCGTGGCAACCGTTGCGTGAACTGCAGCGCCCATAAAGACAACAACCGCCATGAAGTCGACGCCAACCGCTGCCCAACGCAGGAAGATAGACGACGCCTCTCCATTGGCCGTTGCGTTGATCAGGGCGTCAAGGCGTGGGAAGGCTAGCTCGCCATAAAGACCACGATTGAAGCCATACTCCCAGATCAGGAAAAGCGTCAGCGCCCAGACGGCGAGCTTTACCGCCTTGATGCGCGATACCGCCAGCGCCTCGTCATCCTTGGCCTCGAACTTCAGGATATAGGTTGGTCCCTTGATTGGCGGCGCAAAGCCCGCCCAAAAGGGGCGCAGGAAACCTATCTGCGTGCCAAGTGGCGCAGGGTTCTTTGTCCGCACATCCATCAAAATGTAACCAAGGAAGAAGCAGGTCGATGCCAAGTAGGCGAGCGCAATCCAGGCCGCCGCAAATGCCCAACCATCGGTAGGAAGTGCCAGTGTTAACGCCGTCAGCAAGGTCATGATGAAGACCATGAAGGCAAAAGGCTGGTTGGCCACAAATGCGATGCGCTTGGTACGCATATTGATGATCATCGCATAGGCAAAGGCCACAAACGCTAGTCCAAACCCCACAAGTGCAAGGTTTGATAAAATCGCTGAATGCCCAACACCGAGCGAGGCTTCAAACTGATCGTAGAGCGGCCCGGTCTTGAACGGGCGCAGCAGAAAATAAGCCGTGCCGGTCAGGCCAAGAATGGCAAGGCGACGGGTCGGAAACTGCATGCAAAGCGCCAGCGAAACAGCGACAAGCGCCACATGGTTCAAGCGCAAAATCGGCATCGCGGCCAAGCATCCGAGCAAGGCTGCATGCATCAGCAGGATTCCGGGCCATGTTTGCGCAAAAGCGACGATGGCCGGGTTCTTGTCCAAACCCATCCAACGACCACGCCAGGCAAGAGGATTAGCAGACCATCCAGAAAATGGCTGTGGTGCGGAAACGTCAGTGCTCATGCGGCAACATCTTTTTCAGACCGACGAGCATCGAGCATAGCGCGCAGCGCCTTGCGGTCGACTTTGCCATTGGGACTAAGCGGCATCTCTGCCACGTTTTCGATGATTGATGGCACCATGTGCGGCGGGAGCACGGCGCGAAGACGGTCTCGCATTTGATCATCGCTGATGTCGGGCGAAGTAAAGAAACCGGCCAAACCTTTCACCGTTTCACGTTCCATCGGCCATGTCACCGTGCCTACCAATGTGGTGCCGCTGACTTCACGCAGCTTTGCATCAATCTCTTCAAGTTCGATGCGGTGACCTTTGAACTTGATCTGATTGTCCATCCGGCCAAGGTGATGGGACACACCGTCAGCATCGCGATAGCCGCGGTCACCGGTGAAATAACCGGGCTGACCACCGACTGACTTGAATACTTTTTCGGTCAGATCAGGTTTTCTGAAATAGCCAGATGCACACTGAGCACCTGCCAGAACGATTTCGCCCGGCGTCCCGTCGGCCACTTCCAGCCCTTTATCATCAACGATCTTCATCGTGATGCCATCGATCGGCTTACCGATTGCAACAATGCCGCGCTCTGGCGTTACCGGTCCCGCACCTTCAAAGCGCTGCAAGACAACGGCGATGGTGATTTCAGTGGGACCATAAAAATTATCGATCACGCTGTTGGGTGCAGCGGCGGCCCAGGCTTGCGCAGCTTCGAACGGCAACGGCTCCCCGCAAAACCATGTCAGGCGAAGCGTTGGTAAGGTGTCCGGCTTCAGACCACCTGCCTGGCGCATAAGCGTGATCACGGAAGGTACCGAGAGCCAGGTCGTGATCGCGTTGGCGCGGATAAAGCGCGCCGGTGCAACAAGATCGAGGGGACGCATGATGTGCAGACAGGCACCGCCACGCCAGCATGTCAGCATATTGTGGATCGACAGGTCGAAATTGCTTTCACAGGTTTCGGCGGCACGATCTTCAGGCGTCAACCGGTAGTGCGGGTCGATCGCATCAAGATACAGGTTGATAGAACGCCCATTGACCATCACACCCTTGGGCATGCCTGTCGTGCCGGATGTGAAGATGATGTAGGCCAGATGGTCGGGCGCAACATGGGCGGGCCGCTCAGAAAGTGATCCAGCGCCATCCTGTCCCTTTACGGATTCAAAGATACCAGCCTCATCCGATGGTCCCAAAATCAACTTCGGCGCAGCCGCCCGAACAGCCGGGCTCAGTTTCTTTGCACCGGCAGCGTCGACGATCAGTGCGTCCAGTTCAAGTTGTTCAAAAAGCGCGATCAATCGCTCGTCAGGAAGCGTCAACCCAAGCGGCACATAGGTTCCTCCTGCCCAGGCAACCCCTAAAAATGCTGTGCAGGTTTCGATCGAGCGCGATGCCAGAACACCAACACGGCCCTCACCCAGAACCGGTTTGAGCTGCGCGGCGAGCGCTTGTACGCGCGCCTTCAAAGCGTCATAGGAAAGACTTGTGTTACCGACACCAACCGCCAGACGATCCGGATATTGCGCCGCTGACGACGCAAAATGCTTTGCGTAGTTGAATTCCATGACCGCACCCTCTCCAAGTGCGGTAAAAATACCGAAGGGTGCAAAACGATCAATTTTTAAGGCAGATTAACGCTAACAGTTCGACTTTTAGCAAATGCCAAAATTAGCGATACTTAGCGGCGGTGATGAACTCACCGAACGCCTCGCACCATACAAGAACCGTATTATAGGCTTCGATATCTGCTTCCGCTGGAAGATCGACGATAAAGCCGTCAAAGGTCTTGATGTCACCCACCTGTAAAGACTGACCTTTCAGCGCTTCAAATCCCGCCTCGTCCTCAACGAACTCCGGCACCAGATAGAGCTTATAGTCTGGACCCGGCGATAACGCGCCATCGTGCACTACCATGCTGTTTGAAATGCTGACGCTACCCTCACCCCAATGCAGGAAATCACTGCCAGCAAGATCGCGCGTGAACTCAACTTGATAGGTCGCGTCCTGTGCACTTTCCGCCAGAACTTGGCGATCGACACTTGGCGGCGCCGTCAAAATCGGCAGCAAATAGACGCCCAAGCCAAAGCCAATTGCAAATACCAAACCGTGCGTTACCAACAATACCAACCAGCGCATATCGGCCCCCTAGTCTCCAGCCACAAAAAACAACCAACGTCCTTCCGGCGTGATGCCCACGCGAAAGAATATGTAAGAACCAAATGACAGCATGTCCTCATAGTCACCAGCTGTCACGAGCTTGAAAAGTTCAACACGCTGAACGGCATTAAGTTCATCAAGCGGTAAGGCGAAAAAGTACGGCCAGACATAAAGCTCGGTGTCAGTTCCTGCGTCGACATGAACGTAGCCGGCCTCCAGCACTTCCTGCAAAATCGCCAAGATTTCATGGCCCTCTGCATCACCGGAGATCGATTTGAGATATTCAATCGGATCGCCTTCTGTGTCGCCGAAAGACAGCCGTGTTGTATCTGCACCCGTTCCGATAAGCGGGCGTAGCTTTTCAGCATCGCCAGCCCTTGCAGCATCGATGATGAGTTCGCGCATGCGCCGCACCGGCGCCGGCAAAATGTCCAAATCATAGGAAACCGCGACGCTCGTATCGCTGATACCTGTCGGATTGCGCGATGGATCGACAACAAGTTCCTGACTTGCTGGAACCTCAAGTGGCAGGTTCGGATTTTCCAGAGGCGATGGCAGCGGTATGACACCGGAAGGGGCAGGAACACCATTTTCCTGGGCCAGCGTGATATCAGATGGCAGCATCAACGCCATCAGGATGGGAGCGGCTTTCCATGACCCGCGCGTCATGTCCGCTCCTCCATAGTCATTGCAAAGTCTTGTAGAGCGTGAAGTCGCCAGACTTCACACGATCCATTAAATCTTCAAGAAGCGCGATAGCGGCGTGTTCACCGCCTTCGTGAATGGTTTCTTCCAATACCGTGGTGATAGCAGTCTCTGCCAAGATCTCGGTATCGATCCCTTCAAGCACACCATCGGCCCACGCATCGTGATAGACTTCACGCGCGGCGCTTCGCTTTTCGCGAACAATGGCTTCGTCGATTGCTGTCAGCTTTTGGTTCGTATCCATAATTAAACGTCTCAGAATGAGCCTAGTTTATTCATACACAATTAATTCTTTAGCAGCCCAGACGCAAAAGTAATCCCGAACTATCACAAATCGTTAACGTGTGGTGAATCTGTCACTGCACAAATCTGTTCTCAATTTCTACCGCCAGCGCCGCACCACGTGCCAAAAACTGATCCGCAGCCAACCGCGCTTGGTCGGTACAAGACACGTAAACACTGGCAAAACTACGATACCCGCGATTGAAACTGGCGACCAATCTTGATCTTCGCACCGGATCTGGCCTTTCCGTGGCAAGCAGATCGGACATTTCATCGCGCCACCGGTTTGATTTTTCATCGGCGCAAAGATTGGTCAAATAGTGGATTGAACCCAATGTTTCAGCCAAATCATTCAGACTTGGATCATAGGGTACAATCTGCGCTCTAGACGGCACCGCCAATCCGCTAACCAACAAAATCGCAGCGATTATCCGCACAAGATGTGGCTTGAGATTTCCCATGGTCTCGCTTTGTCATGAAACGCAAGGACGCGCTAGCCCTCCTCACCCCCGACCATTTCGACACCGGGATGGAAAGCATGGGCAACAAAGGCGAACGTGACATCATACGGGACATCCGCGCCATCGCGCTGCACCAACACCGTTCCAACGTCCCGACCTTTTGCAATGGAAGCCGTGTCCAGCGCTGATGCTTGCCCCGCCGTCCAGCTAAAATCAAACCCGCCGACCGAAACTGCGCCCGTTTCCGCAATATGAGACATGATGACCAGCGTCGGGTCTCCACCGCTTTCGTTGGGGACGATAATCACCCGCTCCATCGGATTGATATTCTCCGGCAACTGACCGTCATAGAGAAAAGGGCGAGACCCTTCGGCATCATAGGCAACATAGGGGTTACGCCCATAATTGCGCGCACCGGGATTGTTGGGAACCAGGACACGACCATTGGGGTTCTCTTCAGCAAACTGGCCATACGACTGTAGGCGCGCTGGCACAAATTTCAGTTTCTCGCCGGTGCGCTCGCCGACGATAGCCTCACCCGTGAACTGCTGCCACCATGTCTCAGTCTGGCGGTCATACATGATAAGATTGGAGTCTTTCAATTTGCCCGAAACGCCGAATGTCGGGATGCGTCCATCGGCCAAACGGCGCTCGAAAACAGGCGCGGAATTGCACAAGGGACAATAGGTTACCGCAATCGGCACATCGCCTACCACATCATTGACGATCTCATGCCACGTCAAAATGCGCAGCGGGTAAGCTCTGGCATCGCCATCAATCGTGACACCAACAACCGGTTCATTGGCTGGGAGATCATCCACACCCGGAACAAATTCAAAGATCGGATTGTCGATCGAGGGGATGCCGTCCTTGGGCGGTCCGCCGGAAAGAATACGCGCCAAATCCACACTCGACTTTTCAAAATCGGTCTTCCAACCCTGCATGTTCCAAAAGATCGGGTCAGCGGCTGCCGTAATGGGACCCGCTGCAGCCAGAGCTAAGGCCAACAATGGGGTTGCAACTGCTTTGGCGACGGACTGACGAGAAAAGTGCATGGTGAGAACCTCCAACTGCTATCAAACTAACGCCAAAGGCGGATGAGCCTAATAAAGGTCGATCACAAATACTTGACCGGTCACCTAGTGGTCCCCCACCAGTTCGGCAGCGATCTCCAACGTAGATGGCGTCGCATTAAGGGTACGCATCTGTTCAAGACTGTAGAAGCAGGCCTCAAGCGCATCATCACCAGCGACTGGCTCAATATCTTCAACCACCACCGAAAAGCACATCAAAACGAAATGACTGACAGTATCATCGGCGTCTTCAATGATGATCTCGACTGGCCGCAGAAAAGACAGATGCTTTTCATCGATGACGAGACCCGTTTCCTCAAAGAGTTCACGCTTCGCCGCGGCGGTAAGACGTTCGCCATAGTCAACCTTACCACCCGCAAAAGCCCACATGTGTTTTGCAGGTGGATGCCCTCTCTTGACTAGCAAATATGCTCCATCGGATTCGCGCATCGCGGCAACTGAGACACCGAGACGGACGACTTTGCGCAAACTGACCATAGCCTTGAGCTAGCATCGCAAGCCGGATTTGCAACGGGCTAAAATTATGCTTATGCAACAAGTTAGAGTGGGGGTTGGTTATGCGACTATGGGTTTTTGCGGGGATCAGCGCTGCGGCGGCGCTTGCGCTATCATCTTGTGCAACACTGAACGAAGAGCAATGCCAAGTTACCGACTGGCGCACACTCGGCCAGACTGATGGCGGTCAGGGCCGACCGCAAAGCTTTGTGGCCGAACACCAAAGTGCCTGCTCGCGCTTTGGTATTTCCGTTGACTCTGTCGCTTGGACATCCGGTTGGCAGGAAGGCATCAGGAATTACTGTTTACCGAGCAACGGTCTCACAGTCGGTCAGGCAGGTCGAACCAACTTCAATGCATGCCCCGCCGATCAGGCGGCTGGCTTCAACGAGGCATACAATGTTGGCAGGTCAGTTTATGATGCGCGCGCTGAACGAGACCGGCTACAACGCGAACTTAACACGCTCATTACCGGGTTGTCCGACAGCAAGCCGGAAGATTTGCCCAAAAAGCAGACGGAAATTGAGCTCAAGCGCAATGCATTGCTTCAATCACAGTTCAGAGTTCGCAATGCTGAGAACGCCTTGAACCTGTTCCAGACACGCCTGACGCAACAGCAGACACAGGCCCAAACCCAGTAGAAGGCTCGACAGCAAAAACTGCTTTGGTATGGATTGGCGATGTGCGGTCGCTTTTCACTTATCCATACGCCCGGTGAATTTGAGCAATATTTCGGCGTGCCGGGCGTGGAAGCCTTTCCGCCGCGCTACAATATTGCGCCAACACAACCAGTTCTTGTGGTCACGCCTTCGCCGCCACGCCCAGAAGGGTCGAACCTGCCGTACCGAGAGGCAAAGCTGATGCGTTGGGGCTTGATCCCATCATGGGTCAAAGACCCCAAAGAATTTCCGCTACTCATCAATGCACGCTCCGAAACAGCAGCGACCAAAAACTCGTTTCGAGCAGCCATGCGCCACAGACGTGGCTTGTTACCGGCAAGTGGTTTTTATGAATGGCAGCGCGATCCGAATACCAAACAGAGCCAGGCTTGGTGGGTCCCAAAAGCTGATCGTGGCATGGCAGCATTTGCAGCACTTTTTGAAACCTACATCTCCAGCGATGGCAGTGAGCTGGATACGGTTGCAATCCTGACTGCGGAAGCAAAGCCACCTTTCTCAGAAATACATAATCGCATCCCCGTCACCATTCAGCCTGTCGATTTCGACAGGTGGCTGGATGTTAAAAATCACGACACGAAAGTTGTGAGCGATTTGCTCGTTGCACCGTCACCAGACTATTTCGAAACTGTTCCGGTCTCGGATCTCGTCAATAAGGTTGCCAACAGCGGGCCGGAAATTCAAAAGCGGGCTGAGCCAAAAGATTTGAGCAAATCAACTCAGTCGGCATCATCAAAGTCCGAAACTGATCAACCATCGCTGTTCTGAACATAATGCCTGCCTCCCTATCAGTCGCCATCGCTGGCTTTTTTCTCGGCGCATCATTGATCATCGCCATTGGTGCGCAAAACGCATTCATCTTGCGCCTTGGCCTTGCAAGGCAACATGTTTTCGTCTGCTGTTTGATCTGTGCACTTTCCGATGCGCTGCTGATCGTTGCGGGCGTCGCGGGGCTGGGCACACTAATTTCTGGCAACACATTGTTACTCGGCATCGCAAAGTGGGGCGGCATTGCGTTTCTGTCAGCATACGCGCTTTTTGCGTTCCAACGCGCCCTCAAACCTCAAGCGCTGGACGCAGAAAACAGCGCGCCTGATGCAGGTAGTTTAAGGGTTGCGGTCGCCACTTGTCTTGCGCTTACGTTCCTGAACCCGCACGTCTATCTTGATACCGTTATCCTACTGGGAAGCATTTCAACCCGCTACGAAGAAACGCTTCGCCCGCTCTTCGCCGCTGGCGCGGTTGTCGCTTCTTTTGTCTGGTTTTTCGGTCTTGGCTACGGCGCCCGCCTCTTGCAGCCCATGTTCGCAAAGCCAGTCGCTTGGCGCATTCTCGACATCGCCATTGGATGCGTGATGCTATTGATAGCCTTGTCTTTGTTGCGGACCCACTGACAGCCCCAGGCATCGCCGTTCCCACACTTGGTCCGAGCGCAGAAACGGCAAAACACTACAGCTGATGGGGCGCAAAAACTGCAGCGTGATACCCGGGCCCACTTAACGTGAGCAGCAGAGAGGTAATGATTTTGAACCGTATTGCACAACAAGAAAAACGTTTAAAAACAAATAGTAGTGAGTTTCGATTAGAGGTTGCGTCAAATAAGGAAGCTCAACCATCTAACTGCCTAGAAAGGCGGCACCAGCATGTTTAACCGGCATTGACGCTTGCGAGTTTGGGCAAGAAATGCGAATCGCCCATCAACGATGATCCTATGACGGGGCGACCATGACCTTGACATTGTTCAACACGCTAACGCGTGAAAAACAGCCCTTCGATCCTATCGATCCTGATAATGTGCGCATGTATGTTTGCGGCCCGACAGTCTATGATTTTGCCCATATCGGAAACGCGCGCCCGGTCATCGTGTTCGATGTTTTGTTTCGGCTTTTGCGCCACATCTACGGTGAAGACAAAGTCACCTATGTGCGAAACATTACGGACGTCGAAGACAAGATCAACGCACGTGCGCTACGAGATCATCCCGACCTGCCGCTGAACGAAGCTATCCGCGCCGTGACGGAAAAAACAGCCGCGCAATTTCAGTCCGACGCCAAGGCGCTAGGCTGCCTGGAGCCAACCTTTGAACCGCGGGCAACCGAGCATATTGCCGGCATGATTGAGATGATCGATCTGTTGGTGGCGCGTGGTCACGCCTATGTCGCCCACGGTGAAGACGGCGCGGAGGTTCTTTTCGATATCGGCTCCATGCGGGACTATGGCGGCCTTTCAAAACGCAAACTCGAAGATCAACAAGCAGGCGCGCGTATTGAGGTCAAAGATCACAAGAAGAATGCGGGTGATTTTGTTCTTTGGAAACAGTCCGACGATAATGAACCAGGCTGGCCCGCAATGTTTGCCGGTACATCCATTTATGGTCGCCCCGGATGGCACATAGAGTGTTCTGTGATGTCCAAGCATCATCTCGGCGAAACATTCGACATTCATGGTGGAGGCCTCGACCTGATCTTCCCGCACCATGAAAACGAGATCGCCCAAAGCTGCTGTGCGCACGGCACGGAAAGAATGGCAAATGTCTGGATGCACAATGGCTTTGTGCAAGTCGAAGGCCGGAAGATGTCGAAATCGCTTGGCAACTTCTTCACCATTCACCAACTCATGAACACGACCGACTTCGGTGACCGAGCTTGGCCGCCCGAAGTGCTGCGGCTTGCCATGCTGATGACGCACTATCGCGAGCCGATCGATTTTTCAGTGCGGCGGCTTGAAGAAGCTGAGAACCTTATCCGTCGCCATCATCGCAGGACAGAAGAGGCAGATGTCGGCGATGTCGAAGCCATCGTTCAAGCGCTACAAGATGATCTGTCATGCGGTGCAGTTTTAAAGTCGCTTGGAGAACTATCCGGCAAACCCCTGCTTGAAGCATTGGCGCTGTTGGGTTTGGCACCGGAAGCATCGGCTGATGTCAGCGATGACGTACAGGCTCAAATCGACGCCCGCCTCGCTGCGATCGCGGAAAAGGACTGGACGGAAGCCGACCGCATTCGCGACGAACTACTAAGCCAAGGCATCCAACTCAAAGACGGCAAAGACCCGGACACCGGCGAACGCATCACCAATTGGGAGGTGGTCCGCTAACTTGCGCGGGCCGCTTACTCTTCCTTCTTATTGTGGTAACCATCAGTGTGCTTTACTACGCTGGCGTTTTCGGATGACGGAGTAACGGATTTGGCACGCTGGGCCGTAATTTTTGAAGATACTCCTGCAATGCTATTGCATCGAAAAGAGCATGGCGCGGCACATATTGCCTACCTGGAAGCAAATGCTGACAAGATACTTATCGGCGGCGGTTTACGAGCAGCCGCAGATGCACCGTTCGAGGGAGGTTTGTGGATTGTGGATGCCGAAAGCCATGGCGAAGTTGTTGCCTTGGTCGTAAACGATCCGTACTTCAACCCGCAACATCGCCGCTTCACGATTCAATGGTGGGGTAAGGCGCTGGACCATGAGGTCATTCTTTGATGGTCGATGCTGCCAAAGAACGCATTTATATATTCGATACAACGTTGCGTGACGGCCAGCAGACGCCGGGCATCGATTTTTCTGTCGAAGACAAAATTACCATTTCCAACATGCTCGACGAGTTCGGCCTCGACATGATCGAGGGTGGTTATCCCGGTGCCAATCCGACAGACACAGAATTCTTCAAGACCAAGCGGACGCAGCAAGCGCAATTCGTCGCTTTTGGCATGACAAAGCGCGCAGGCGTCTCAGCTTCCAATGATCCGGGCTTGAATGAATTGCTCAACGCCTCTTCAGACGCGGTATGTTTCGTCGCCAAGTCTTGGGACTTTCAAGTTGAAGTAGCGCTTGGCTGCTCGCTTGATGAGAACCTCGAATGCATCCGCGATAGCGTGATCGCAACAACCAAAGTCGACAAAGTGCCAATGGTAGATTGCGAGCACTTCTTTGACGGTTGGAAGGCCAATCGAAATTATGCCCTTGCCTGCGCCAAAGCAGCTTACGAAAGCGGCGCACGCTGGGTCGTTCTGTGTGACACCAATGGCGGCACACAACCTGATGAAGTGCAGCTTGCCGTCCGCGATCTGATTGAAGCGGGCGTACCGGGCGACAGGCTTGGAATTCACGCACACAATGACACTGAACAAGCCGTTGCCAATTCGCTAATCGCCATCAACGCTGGCGTGCGCCATGTTCAAGGTACACTCAACGGCATCGGCGAACGCTGCGGCAACGCCAACCTCGTCACGCTGATGGCGACGCTTGGGCTCAAATCGCCATGGAAAGATCGCTTTGATATCGGCATCAACGACCTTTCCGGCCTGACGCGACTGAGCCGGTCCTTCGATGAATTGCTGAATCGCTCGCCGTTTAGCCAGGCACCTTTTGTTGGCTCATCAGCTTTTGCAACAAAGGCCGGCATCCACGCTTCAGGTTTGATGAAAAACCCGGAAACCTATGAGCATGTCCCCCCGGAAAGTGTGGGCAACAGCCGCAACTTGATGGTGTCCGATCAGGGTGGAAAATCCAACTTCATCGATGCTCTTACACGCCGCGGCATAGCGGTTAAGAAGGACGATCCGCGTCTGGAAACGCTGATCGCCATCGTCAAGGAACGTGAAGCGTCCGGATATGCTTATGAGGGTGCCGACGCCAGCTTTGAACTTCTCGCTCGCTCCACGCTCGGCGAGGTACCCGAATTCTTCAAAGTCGACAGCTTTCGCACCACAGTGGAACGCCGCTACAATGCCTTTGGCAAATTGATCAACGTGTCAGAAGCGGTCGTGAAGGTGACCGTCGACGGCCAGCAACACATGTCTGTGGCCGAGGGTCAGGGCCCGGTGAACGCACTCGACAAGGCGCTGCGCAAAGATCTGGGCAAGTATCAGCGCGACATCGCCGATCTGGAGCTCGTGGACTATAAAGTACGCATTCTGAACGGCGGCACCGAGGCCATCACGCGTGTGCTCATCGAGTCGACAGATGGTACTGGCACCCGCTGGTGGACAGTCGGCGTCTCGGACAACATCATCGATGCATCGTTCCAAGCGCTGATGGACTCTGTAACCTTCAAGCTCATGAAAAACCGAGGTCAGGCCGGCGTGATGGCAGCCGCAGAGTGACTGCGCCGCGCAAGCGCTTTCACATATCACACAATTTCGTTTCCGGGTGACCCGGCGCGCGCGATCTTACCGGCCAGGTCCAATGAGATCATCGCATCCATCGCCAGGCGAAAACGCGGATCACGAGCCGAGATCCTTTTGAGCGAGCCGATATCCCACTCCAAAACATCGCTGTCGGTTGCAAGGTAAGTGCTTGCAGACGCACGGTTTCCAGTCAGATAGGCAACTTCTCCAACGAAGACGCCATTGGGAATGGTGAAACGCTCGCCAAACTTCTCAATCGAGACTTCACTATCGACCACATAGTGCAACGTGCTGACGTGGTTCCCATCGACTGTAAGCTCGTGCCCTGCTGAGCGCTTGTGCCGGGTGGCTGCACGCATGAGCCTTCGAAAATCACCGGGCGGCAAAATATCGAAGTGCGTATATATATCACGATACTCCGTAGGGATGGAGAGCGTGGAATTGCGAAAGAAGAGACTGACCAAGCCAATCAGGTTCGCAACACCGGTCGCCAGACTTGCCCAGATCGCGGGCCAAAGCGGCGTCGTGTCGAAAACGGCATAATACCAGATATAAAGAACGGTTCCAAGCAGCAGCATGATGCGGAGCATCATCTGATTGATAATCAGATAGCCGAGAACAAACATGCCCCCGGCAGCCAAAACCAAAAAGTCCGAAAAGGTAAAATCGCTCATTCCCCAACCGCATCAATGACGAATTTTTATTTTTGTGGAATGCTTAGCATGATGATCGGCGGTTTGGCGAAGTGGAAGATGGTTGGGGTGGGCAATCCCATATGCGACGATAAGCTGTTGAAGGATTCACCGCGGCGGGTGATTATATTGCTAGATCAAATGGTAGGTCAGAAATATCTCGAAGGCGGTTCCCCTCTAGCATCGCCGAGAGAGTGTCATACGCACTCGGATCATTCTCCACAGCACCAATCAGTTCATTCAAAGCAAAATGGTAGACGCAATCAACCTCACCTGTTCCATAGGCTAGTGACGCTATCCTACCTGGAGTGGGCTCTCCTGTAATAACCACAACGTGGGGAACACGACCTTTGCGGTTTTTGATGAGGTTCAACGCTTCGGTTCGAGCATTTTGAGCTCGATCACTTCTCATCGTCCATTTGCAGGAGACTGTAGCATGTAAAAGCGGTTTGTTGTTATTCCTCAGTCGAAGCGGTGTTTTCCTCGCATAGTCGGCGTCCTGCAAAGCCGAGGTGGTACTGACGAGTTTTTCGTCTGGTTCAGGTAAACGGGCAACGAGGACGTCTGGTTTGATTAGGTAGTCAGATCCGATAGCAGCCTTCAATTCTGGGTTTGTTGAAGCCAGTTTGTCGAGCAGGGCAAGATGCGCAAACTGTTCAAACTTGGCCAAGCCAGATCCACCTTGGATCCCGTCACTTCCTACAATCCAAGAACCCGGACGAGCCAACTCAAGAAGTCCAAACGTCGCATCGATGTATCGAGCACAAATCTGTTCAAATTTTGCACCGGCTGTCTGGCCTGAAAGCTTCGCTTCCGTATTTTGCGAACTCTCAGAAATTTTGTCGAAAATCGCTAGTGCAATTCGTTTGCTTGGCCTGCTAGAACGATCTGCGTTGCTGGCAACACCATCGCTTATCGAAAGCACACCTGTTTCGATAAGTTCGGCATGAAAAGCTTTGCGAAAATCGAGCAATGACTTATCGATCATTCGGTGGTTGCCATTACCTTTCTAGATACCAGCGCAGCGGCGATTTTTTCAGCCACGGCCTGCGCGACGGGCGGTGGAAAAGCGTTGCCCACCTGACGATACGCCGCAGTTTTTTTCCCATAAATCTCCCAACTGTCTGGAAAACCCTGAATTCTCGCCGCCATCCGTACAGTCAGTCTTGGCATCCCAAAGTGATCAACTTCAGGACTATCATCCGCGATTGTCCGCCCCTCCACACCCAATTCTGCCCAAGCTTGGCGAGCTCGGGTTGGGCCCAAGTCTGGTCCGCCATGTTTCTTTGAACCACCTACAAGCGTAGGAGCAATTTTGTCTGCGTTGCGCGCCCACTCACGAGCCGAGAGCCACCCATTCTTCTCCATTAGATCCACGAGTGTTTCGCCAACGGTTAGAGGCATTTTCTTGTCAAAATCAAAATTGAAGTTGCGCGCAAACTGCCTTTTGAGTCCGACCATAACAACACGTGGCCGCAACTGCGGAACGCCAAAGTCGCTCGCATTAAGAAGCTTCCAGGCCACTCTGTAACCTTCTCGGCGCAGCTGTACTTCGATCCAGTCGCGATAATCGTCGAACACCGCGTCAAGCATACCCCTAACGTTCTCAAACATTATGGCCTTGGGTTGAATACGTTTCGCAATCTCGACACCCCGAGTGAACAGGTTGCGATCATCAGACTGGCCGAGCTGCTTTCCGGCTTTGGAAAACGGTGGACACGGGAGCCCTCCTGCGAGCAAATCAACGTCACCAAACTGCGTGAAGTCGTAAGGTTCAAACAAGTCATGCTCCACGACATTCCACTCGGGACGATTAAGCCTCAAAGAAGCACAGGCATGCCGATCATTCTCAACAAGCGCCAAATGTTCAAATCCCGCTTGCTCTAAGCCTAGTGCCTGACCTCCCAAGCCAGCGCAAAGTTCAATCGACGTAAGCATATCCGCTCCAAGTTCCAATTAGCTATGTCATTCTTTTGCTCGAACGAGCAACCCCGAAAAATATGGTGGCCAATTCTCTGACAACCTCCTGACACACCCCTGTCAGTAGGCCACACCTTCGCCCCCTTTCCGAATCCGCGCAGGTCGCCCATATTGTGCCCATGGCACAAAGACCCAAAAAGACCGGCAAGCCGACAGCGCTTGGCAAATCGCACGTTGAGCAAAGCGAAGCGCAAGATTTGCGCAAATTTGACTTTGGCTTTGGCGAAGCCCCGCAGAAATCGCTTGATGGCGCGCCCATTCAGGGCGGCTCGATTGACGATTGGGTCAAGCAGCTTGAAGCCGATGCCGCGCGCGAACAGCGCGATGCAGAAATGTCAGAAATCCGGTCGAAAGCTGGCAAACACAGGCGCAAAGCAGCCGGAACACCGGACAGCATCACCCGTACAGGTAAGTCGTCAGCGCGCGAACGCGAACGCGCGGGCGGCGATGGCTCTATCGCCGCCAATGTCGAGGAAGGCCGCAAAGCCAGGCTGTCTCCTAAGGGTGCCAAGGCAAGCGGCGAAGCTCGCACGTTGAGCGAAGCGAAGCGCAAGAGTTCGCCCAACAAAAAAACTGATTCCACTTACGAGGTTGGCGATAAAAGGACTGGCGGTGGCGTTTCTATCGGCGGCACCAACGACCCGAAAGAGCGGGCAGCGGCAGGCCTGAACCCGGTCGCAGGTCTCGATGTCGGGTTGGAGGAAGCCGAGAAGCTTGCCTCCACAACCGGCGTGACCGCAACGGTCGAAGCGCTCAAGGCGCTGATCGACAGCGGCAATCCGCTCTTCAAAGACGGGCAGATGTGGACCCCGCATCGCCCGGCCCGGCCTGAAAAATCCGAAGGCGGCATCCAGATCGACATGGTCACGGAATATAAGCCGTCCGGTGACCAGCCGACCGCAATTGCGGACTTAACTTCTGGTCTTGGTGATAATGATAGAACCCAGACCCTTTTGGGCGTCACCGGCTCCGGCAAAACTTTCACCATGGCGAAGGTCATCGAGGAAACGCAGCGGCCCGCGGTGATCCTCGCGCCCAACAAGACGCTGGCCGCCCAGCTCTATGGCGAGTTCAAGAATTTCTTTCCGAACAATGCGGTCGAGTATTTCGTCTCCTACTACGATTACTACCAGCCGGAAGCCTATGTTCCACGGACCGACACCTATATCGAGAAGGAAAGCTCAATCAACGAGCAGATCGACCGCATGCGCCACTCGGCAACGCGGGCGCTTCTGGAGCGGGACGATGTGATCATCGTCGCGTCTGTCTCCTGCATTTACGGCATTGGGTCAGTGGAGACTTACACTGCCATGACCTTCCAGATGCAGGTCGGCGACCGCATCGACCAACGCGAACTGCTCGCCGACCTCGTGGCACAGCAATATAAGCGTCAGGACATCAACTTCGTGCGCGGCTCGTTCCGCGTGAAGGGCGACACGATCGACATCTTCCCCGCGCACCTGGAAGACCGCGCCTGGCGGCTCTCCATGTTTGGTGACGAGATCGAAGCGATCATGGAATTTGACCCGCTCACCGGCAAGAAGACCGGCGATCTGAAAAGCGTCAAAATCTACGCCAACTCGCACTATGTAACGCCGCGCCCGACGCTCAATCAGGCGATCAAGTCCATCAAGGAAGAGCTGAAGCACCGGCTTGCCGAACTGGAAGCAGCGGGCCGCCTGCTCGAAGCGCAGCGGCTCGATCAGCGCACGCGCTATGATCTTGAAATGCTGGAAGCGACCGGTTCCTGCCAGGGCATCGAGAATTATTCGCGCTATCTGACCGGGCGCAAACCGGGCGAGCCGCCGCCCACGCTGTTTGAGTATATCCCCGATAACGCGCTCGTCTTCATCGATGAGAGCCATGTGACCGTGCCGCAGATCGGCGCCATGTATCGAGGTGACTTCCGCCGCAAGGCAACGCTCGCCGAATATGGCTTCCGCCTGCCGTCCTGCATGGACAACAGGCCACTGCGCTTTGAAGAATGGGACGCCATGCGTCCGCAGACGGTGGCGGTCTCCGCGACGCCCGGCGGCTGGGAACTGGAACAATCCGGCGGCGTATTTGCCGAACAGGTGATCCGCCCCACCGGGCTGATCGACCCGCCCGTGGAGGTGCGCCCCGCCAAGGATCAGGTGGACGATGTGCTGGGCGAAATCCGCGAAACCGCGGCGGCCGGCTACCGCACGCTGTGCACCGTGCTCACCAAGCGCATGGCCGAGGACCTGACCGAATATCTGCACGAACAGGGCGTGCGCGTGCGCTACATGCACTCCGACATCGACACGCTGGAGCGCATCGAGATCATCCGCGATCTGCGCCTTGGCGCGTTTGACGTGCTGGTGGGTATCAATTTGCTGCGCGAGGGTCTGGACATTCCCGAATGCGGGTTTGTCGCCATTTTGGATGCCGACAAGGAGGGCTTTTTGCGCTCCGAAACCTCGCTGGTGCAAACGATTGGCCGCGCGGCGCGCAACGTCGATGGCAAGGTGATCCTCTATGCCGATCAGGTGACCGGCTCCATGGAACGCGCGATGGCCGAAACCAGCCGCCGCCGCGACAAGCAGCTGGCCTATAATGAGGCGAACGGCATCACGCCTCAGTCAGTCAAGGCGAACATTGCCGACATTCTCGACAGTGTTTACGAGAAGGACCATGTGCGTGCCGACATTAAGGGCGGGAAAGATGGCAAGGGGCTGGCCAAAGACGAAGGCGCGCTGATCGGCAACAATCTGGAAGCGCACCTCAAGGCGCTGGAAAAAGACATGCGCGATGCCGCCGCCGATTTGGACTTTGAAAAAGCCGCCCGCCTGCGCGATGAAATCAAACGGTTAAAAGAGGTGGAGCTGGAAGTCGCGGATGACGCGTTGAGCAGGGATGTAGGCGTGGAAAATACGAAAGAGTCACGCAAACCCAAGCGTGGAAAGTTTCGGAAGAATGATCTGGATGAGATGACGATACGGAGGACCGAGAGGCCTTTGTGATAAGAGGTTACCGAAAGTTATCTACCGACCATAAGATCGGTGTTTTATGCTGGAAAGGATTTGGTAGCGGCAGAACACTTGCCGCACTTGTGATGCCAAAAGGCCGCCTGCCTCGTCGGCTGCAACACTACAACAGTTGTAGCTATCGATTGACGTAGAACTGATTATGGAGTGTATACTTGGAATCAAATCACCGTTCACCGAGGATCAAGGCTGGTAAAAATCTTGGGGTCTCATTAACCAAGATTAAAGGTGGATGTGGTGCAGTTGGAAGGGTATGGGGAAATCGTATGGCACAAGCTCAAAAGAAAGATACTACAAACTCATTTAGGTGGGAAGACGACCTGCGCCGTAGTGCCAAAAACCGACCAGACTATTTATTTAAGCACATTGCCAAGAAATACAAAGATAACAAGAGTTCGGCCACGGATTTAAAAAAACGCCTTCGAGTTCGTGTATCGAAAAAAGAATTAGCGTAGATATTTATAACGCTGCAGAGTAGCCTAAAGCCCTTAAACGAGGGCGAGGTGAGACTTTGTTAGAGAGTAAACTATACGGAAAAAACGACTTACAACGAGAAGTCCCTGAGCGAAGACCATCTCGAAAAGATGGTGAGCCTTATCGTTCCGCCTTCCGTAAAGACTATGCAAGACTACTGCACTCTCCTGCGTTTCGGCGCCTACAAAGAAAAACACAACTCTTCCCCGGCGACGAAAGTGACTTTTTCCGCAATCGTATCACCCACTCGTTTGAAGTAGCGCAAATTGCAAAAAGCATAGCACTTCGACTAAATCACCAATTGCAGAAGACATCAGGAAACGACTACACGATTGACACCGATTTGGTCGAATTTGCATCGCTAGCACATGACCTCGGACATCCCCCGTTCGGACACACGGGAGAATTCGCACTTGACCGAAAAATGGCAAACTTTGGCGGCTTCGAGGGGAACGCACAAACGCTTAGAATACTAAGTAGAATTGAAAAAAAGCGCACCAAAGGCGCTGCCGAAGGCGATGGTAAGTTTCTAGAGTTTGACGATTTCGGAAATGACCTACGAGCAGGTATAAACGCCACATTCAGAAGCCTAGCATCCATAATAAAATACGACAAAGTGATACCCGAGCACCGGACCCAAACCGATCCGCTGGTAAAAGGGTATTACAACAGTGAGGCCGAACTAGTTGAGCTGATCCGGAAAAAGGTAGGCGGCAAATATGACGGTACGCTGAGAACAATTGAGATGCAAATAATGGATGTCGCCGACGATATTGCATACTCAACATATGACTTTGAGGATGCGCTCAAAGCAGGCTTTACGTCACCTTTAGAAATGCTTGTAGAAATCAATGAAAACGACGAGATTCGAAACTCCGTCGCCGCTCGATTATTTCAAAATAGAGAAAATCGAAAAATAGATATATATAATTGCTCAGATGATGATAAGGAAAAATTTGTTAATATAAAGTACGATATTACAAATACTATATTAGAGATGTTTGGTCCATTTTTAGATAGTGTATTCGATTACACATATCAATCTTACATGGACAATTACGATAGCGATGAAACAAAGTCGGTTGATTTATTTCCCTTCCTCGCTATGCATGCTGTTAGTTCAGCAAAACTGTCAAAACTGACGCAAGATGACGGCTATAACAGAACACAAATGAGTTCTGACATAATTGGAAGGCGCGTGAGGTCAATAAATATTAATATAAATGAGAAATATCCGCAATTTTCACAATTGGAAATAGATAGTAGTACAAAATTTCAAATGGAAGTATTGAAGAATATGAATTATGAAATACACGTAAGGTCTCACAGGCTGCGATTAGTTGAGAGAAGAGGAAGCCAGATCGTATCAGAATTGTTTGATATATATAGTGAAAACACCAATGGTGATTTACTTCCACTTGATTGGCGTCAAAGGCTAGATCAAATGCGACCTCATACCGAATATGAGAAAAATCGTATGCGCTTAATCTGCGATTATATCGCTGGCATGACGGACAAATATGCACTAAATGTTTTCTCGCAACTGACGTCTTCAAGCCCAACCGCAATATTCCGACCATTCTAAAAAGTAATGTTAGGTGAATCTTTTTATTTAACAATCCTAATACTTACTTTAATTCAAAATACCGCGAAGAGTTCTGTAATCCGCCTCGCCTTCTCCACCCACACATCCGTCCGCCCGCCTTAATTCGGCTGACATAAGCTAAGTCGGCGCCAATGCGCTTGGCCAGTCACCCTCACCCGACGTCGTTTCGCTCACCCCCCTACCCCAGCAACAACTCGTTTGGCTCCAACTCCAACGCCGCCGCGATGCGCTCAACAACGCGCAAGGTTGGGTTTCGCGCCCCGGTTTCAATACCGCTCACATAGGTGGGATGCAGCTCGGCACGGGCGGCCAAAACTTCCTGCGAAAGGTTCCGCGCCTTGCGCCATTGGCGAACGTTTTTTCCGAACTGCTTTTCCAGGGTCATGGGTTAAGAGGCGAGCAACATCTCAAGCTCAACCTCCAGCGCATCCGCTATCTGCTCCGCCGTCTCCAGCGTCACATTCATGCGGCCTGCCTCGATGCGGCTGACATAGGCTTGGTCGGCGTCGATGCGCATGGCCAGCTCTTCCTGAGACAGACCTTTTTCAACGCGGGCAGCCTTAACGGCGCGACCAAATCGTTCTTTGACATCCATAAGAGCCAAAAAGACGCTTGAGTTCGCCCCGTACTATGTATTATGATACATATATTCGAACGAGCCACAACAACACACTTCGGCATCGCATTTTCATCACCCTGTTGAGCCCTATTGCACGGTGTTGATTGCCCATCCATCGCGATGCTGCCCGGCGGGGAACGGTTTGTTTCCCGCCGGGGTTTTTGCGTGTGGGTGGCCGCATAAACCTCTGTCGTCATCCTCGGGCTTGATCCGCGCTTACCGGCAGGCGTACTGCGCCTTAAACCTGCCCAACCAACTCCGCCAACACCTCTTCCGCCGAGGCGTCCATTGCACGGACAAGGTGGATGAACTCGACAATATCGAGCCGTCTTTCGCCGACTTCGATCTTCGCGACATAGCTTTGCGGGCGGCCTAAGCGATCCGCGACGGCCTGTTGGGTCAGGCCGGATTTGCGCCGAACCTCGACCAGCAGAGCGGTCAGTTTTTCATAATCTTCGGAGTGAAAACTCGTCACCATGGGCCCGTCTCAAAAACGTGCCCACTGCTAGTTCAGCTCTTGCATTATCCCATTTTAGGATTATATAGAAGTGTGCTGGCATCGCACCTTCATCACCTTGTTGAGCCCTATTGCATGGTGTTGATTGCCCATCCACCGCGATGCTGCCCGGCGGGGAGCCCCTGTTCTCCGCCGGGGTTTTCTGGAAGCCCCCTCACCCGCCCTCGCTTCGCTCGCGCACCCTCTCCCATAAAGGGAGAGGGGAGGTTGCGGTGGCGAGCGTTGCGTATCCAATTGAAGCATTGAGGGAGGTGGCATGCTCTGAGCTTTCAATTAGGGAGATGGGCGAGTTTGCACGCTCCTTCCTTCTCCCCTCGTGGGAGAAGGTGTCTTCGAGAGCAGCAGCTCGACGAAGACGGATGAGGGGGCGTCAGCAAAAAACTTATCAACCACCCACTTCACCTCCCTTACCCTCACCGCACCAATCTTCATCACAAGATCCTCTTTGGATGGAAGGTTGGCAGCGGAGCGGTCGGGTCTTTGGAGAGTTGCGTCCAGAGGGTCTGGCTTATGCGGACTGAGCAAAGCGCAGCCAGCAACGCTGCGGGCTCTTGTCGCCACGGGGCAATGATTTGTCTTAGTGAAGAGCGGCGTGGTGGGCAGTCTGCCGTCGATGTCCAACCCGTTTGCAAAAATCTCCGCGCAGGACCCCGGTCGGTCCAGCAGACACGGACAGTGGCTTCGCGCATGGCGAAGCCCTGCATTGTGCTCACTTTTGATCGCACGTAGACCGAGCGACAAGCAAGGGATGCGCAAGATCAAAAGCAGGAAAAAAGTGTCCATCCTCCGGCCCGCAAAGGCGGCGCGGAGATAATCCCGCATGTCCGGAGGCCAGCCATGACCCCAGCCCATGAACGCGAGGCGAAAGTCCAAAAGGCCGTGGCAACGTCACAAGGCAAGGCGGCGCACTGCCCTCACCGGGCCTGCCGCCGCGCGAAGAAATGCACCCGCGGGCCACGCGGCAGCTTAAAACGGTTCGGCAAACCCTATTGTCTGGTCAAAGAGGTCGCCGCGTTTATTGCGCGCGCGGCCAAAGCCAAGAAGGCGCGGCGGTCGTTTCGGCGCGAAGAGGCGCAAGAGCGTGAACGCCTGGCGGCCTATGAGACGCCGTTTCGCAGCAAATAAAAATAGACTTGGGCGTCGTCTCATTGGATGTTCGGCCCATGCCGCGCCTCGTCTTTTGCCTTTGTTGTGTCCTCACCGCCTTTGCGGCGCATGCGGCCGACTGGCAGCCGACCGAGCGCACCGAACCCTACGCAATCGCCGGCACAACGCCGTTGGCGCTTTATCAGTCAATCGGCGAGCGCGGCCCGAAAACCGCCATCGGCACACGGGCGATTGCGGTGACGGAATGGGAGCTTTTGTGGCGGCGCGATTATCAGCGGCAAGGGTCAGGCTGTGTTCTGGTCTCGGCGCTGCCGTTCCTGACGATCATCTACAAGCTGCCGAAACCGGCTTCTGGTTTGAGCGGGGAGGCAGCGAACCGATGGCGCACATTCGCAGCGGGCATAAAAGCGCATGAGGAAGTGCATGGCGTGCTTTTGCAGGCGATGACGTCGACGATCATCCGCGAAACGGTCGGACTGACGACGGCGCAAGATGATGGCAATTGCAATGGCCTGCGCGCAAAAGTGCTGGAAAAAGTGAAGGTGGCTTATGATGATTATCGCCGTGATAGCGCCGAGTTTGATCGCATCGAAATGTCACGCGGGGGAAATGTGCAAAAACTGGTTCTGGGGCTGATAAATGGATAACTTTTTTACTCTTCCGGTTCAGTCTCAAACATCAGCGGAAAGCCGAACTCCTTGGCCATGTCCGTTGCGCGGGCAGCTTTCGTTTCGGCAACGTCTTTTGTGTAAACCGCAACGACACAAAGGCCCTTTTGGTGTGCCGTGATCATGATGTTGTAGGCTTCATCATCGGTCACGCGAAATTCGGCCTTGAGGATCTGCACCACGAAATCGCGTGGCGTATAATCATCATTGAGCAGCAGCACTTTGTAGAGTTTCGGCTTCTCAACTTTCGGCTTGACGCGGGTGCGCGTTGCAACATTATCGTCATCCTGCTGACCAATGAAAGGGCTCATATATCTCATATTCAGCTTCTGAACGGGGGGCTCCGAGCGGATATAGAGCATGGTCTGGACAACACAAAATGCCCTCGCCAAAGCGTCATAAATTCGGGACATGCATTCGGCCAAAATAAAATAGGATAAAAATTTATCAACAGTCTAACAGGCAGGGCGACTGTAATGGGCGAAGCAGAACATTACATACTACCAAAAATAAGACAAAAAAATGTATTATTGGAGTTAAACAGTGCAGTTGAATTTGAGTTTAAAAAGTATAGCGCAGATGATGAACTTAGATTCAGACTTCATTATGAATGTCAGAGGTTGCAGTATCTGCTTTTTATCCGCTGGTATGTAAAGGGTTCTGTCATCGATTTTCAAATGATTGGCATTCAAAACTGGTTTGGCACAACGACAATCGACCGACTGGAAAAAAAATATCGGCCCAATGTTACAAAATTTCATCACAAAGTGGCCATGGATATGGTTTTAGTGGGTCCGAAATCACACACATTGACTTGGGCGCTAACAAACCGCAGTGCTCTCGCCAGACTAAAATTAAAGAAGCTACGACAATCGATAGATATGAAACAAATGTATGTGGTACCCAGCGATGCGGAAGCTGTTACAATGATTGCCGCATTTGAAAACACATGTTGTGAGCAAAGCGAGTAGCTGGAATTCTGTGAGCGGGATTGGAAAGACTGCGTGGAGCAGGAACCGATCAAATCGCTGGCTAAAGCTGGGGCACTGGAATGACACCTGTTGGTGAGAAATTTGATAGCAAACTGGAGGAGGTCTGTGATGACCTCGCCGATACGTTATCGGACGCCATTGTACAAATTCGCGACCGGCTGGAGGTCAAGCATGTGGTTTATCATGCCGCACGCCATTGGAGTAAGCCCGTCGATGATCCTTTCATTCGGCTGACCTACCCTGCGGATTGGGTGCACCGTTATTTGACGAAAAACTACATGCAGGTAGACCCTGTCATTAGAGAGGGTTTTCAACGAACACTTCCGTTCAACTGGATGGAAGTGGGTCCATCCAACGAACTTGAGTTGGAATTCTTCAAAGATGCAAGCGCTCATGACATTGGTCTCAGTGGCTACTCAATTCCCTTGCGTGACAAGACTGGAAGACGAGCGCTGTTTTCAATCTCCAGCGATCAAAGTGCATCCGACTGGGAAGAGCGTTGTAAAATCAGCAAGCGCCTTTGGATAGCGGTTGGTAATCATGTTCATCAGCGTGCCATGCCGGAAATGGGTAACGAGTTCTCCGTTCCGCGCTTGACGCCCCGCGAGCGCGAGGTTCTTTACTGGACTGCTCAAGGCAAAACTGCCGCTGACATCGGCCTCATACTAGGTCTGGCGACCTACACTGTGTCTACGTATTTGCGAAGCGCTCGCCACAAGACCAATTCGGTAAGCATTACTCAAGCTGTTTATAAAGCGCAACAAATGGGGATTATACAAGATCCTGAAATGATTAGATAACCAATATCCAAAATATAGGGTATTGTTTACTTAATTTATACTGTAGATTCTCTGGTGTCACTAGGGGAGTTACTAATGATTATTTCCGTGGAAAAACGCGACCAGTCTGAGCATCGCCATCTCTTGGATCAAATGTTTCAAACGCGGAAGCGAATTTTCGCTGATCAACTCGGTTGGGATGTGCCGGTTCACGGTGCATGGGAGCGCGATGATTATGATGATTTGGACCCAGTCTACCTCATCTTGACCGATGAGACACACAAGAGGCACCTGGCCTCGCTTCGCTTGATGCCGACCACCGGTCCAACGCTCTTGCACGATGTTTTCAAGGATACGATGCCAAGCGCGGCCAACTTGTCGTCACCGGAGATCTGGGAGTGCACGCGTTTTTGCATTGAGCCTAACACCGATGAACAGGACAATCGCTGGGGCATCACAGCGTCAAGCTTGTTGCTGTTGGGACTGTGCGAACTGGGCTTGAAGAACGGCATCGAGATGGTGGTTGCAAACTTCGACCCTGTCATGAAGCGCATTTACAACAAGGCTGGCTGCGAAGTTGAAGTGCATGGCGTTTCCAAATCATATGGCAGGCGTCCGGTTGCGTGTGGAACCTTTGAAGTCTCTCCGAGGATATTGCGCAAGATGAGAAATCATCTGGGTATCGATGCACCTGTATATGGCGTGGGTACACAACCTAGGCGAAACGTTGCCTAAACATCCTGTTCAGGCTGTGTTCAGCGGCATTGTGCGACGGTGCACTCCAGTAAAATGGAGTTTGACAATGTCGTTTTCAAAGAAGAGTACCGCAGTTGCTCTGGCTTCAGCCATGACGCTCACCAGCTTGGGGGCTACAACCCAAGCACATTCACATGACATTGGCTGGAACCACTTTCACCGTCATCAGCACGTGAAAAACAAGATACATAGGCACGCACATCGCAATGTCATTGTTCAGCATCATACCCATCATCACGGCACGGTTGATAACGGCAACGTAGGTGGCGTTTTGCTTGGGATTCTGGGCGCTGCAATCGTCGTTGATGCTCTATCAAAAACGCATACTGCGCCTGCACCAACTTATACACCGCCGACCTACCAACCCCATGCAGCACCTTTCCCAAAAGCGCCAAACGATCCGCTTGTGGTTTATCACACGCAAAGCCTCGAGCCTTGGACGCCGGGATGGTTAGCATGGTGCGAAGAGCGATATCGCTCATTTAACAAACACACTGGCACTTACCGCGGATATGACGGCTTAGATCATTTCTGCGTACCAAAATAGTCGCTGTTATCGGATTGCGCTGACCGCCAATCGGCGCTGTCTTATGCGCCCTGCAGGAAAGGATTGGTGCGGCGCTCTTCACCGATACTTCCGCCGGGTCCATGTCCGCAAATAAAGGTGTAATCGTCACCCAAAGGCAGCACCTTTTCCGAAATGGACTTAAGCAGCGTAGCATGATCACCGCCTGGAAGATCGGTTCGACCTATCGATCCGCGAAACAACACGTCGCCAACATGTGCAAATTTCATGGCGTCGTTGATAAAGATAACATGGCCCGGCGCGTGACCTGGACAGTGCAACACACGAAACACATGATCACCGACAAGCGCTTCATCGCCATCTTCGAGCCAACTGTCAGGGACGACATTTTGAACTTCGGCTGCAACATTGAACATGGCAGCCTGAGCGGCGAGGCCCTCCAGCAGCGGCGCGTCGTCCTTGTGAGGCCCAACAATCGGTATGTTCAAGTGGTCTTTGAGCGCCATCGCGCCGCCGGCATGATCAATATGACCATGAGTTAACCAGATATTTTGCGGCGCCAGATCGTGCTTCGTGAGTGCTTCAACAATGACAGGCACATCGCCGCCCGGATCGACAATGACGCACTCTTTGCTAACCTCATCATATAAAATCGTACAGTTCTGCTGAAAGTCAGTGACCGGTACGATGAAACCTTTGAGGGTGCCAGACATTCGGCGTCCTTTTTTAACGGGATGAGTATGCGCAGGTCATATCATGAAAGAGCGGCCGGATCATATGACCGGCCGCTCATTGGTTTTATGTGATCTCGAATAGTCTTATTTTTTGCCCAGGAACTGACCGGCAAGTCCTGATAAAACGCCGCCGCCGACGGCACCGCCACCAATGCTTGCCAATATGCTGGTGAAGTCGCCTGACATTAATGCTGCCGGATCAATGCCAAGGCCTTGTGCAGCAGCAATGCCACCGCCGATGCCGCCTAGGCCACCAGCAAGCAAGCGCGGCAGCAGGGCCATTGCGCCTTGCTTCACGATTTGTCCAACAACGCCGCCGCCAACAACACCGGATATTGCCTGAACAATGATTGGTATGAGCATTTCCATGATTAAACCCCGTCTGTTTGTATGGATGCGTTCCACCCACACTACAGGCGTCAGTCCATGTCAACGATACCAAGCAGTTTCACAAAACTTTCTCGAACGATGTCTTACGCAACGGCAGCGGCAGGTGCTTCCAAAACACATGCATCATAGTCTTGCATCAACAGTTTGGTGATATCGCCAACTTCAAACCGATAATCGCCGATCTCACTAACGGGTGTAACCTCGGCAGCAGTGCCGGTCAGGAAGCATTGTTCAAAATCGGCCATTTCCTCCGGCTGAATACGTCGCTCAATGACTTCAAGGCCCCGTTTGTTGGCCAAATCAATGACAGTGCGGCGGGTAATACCATCGAGGAAGCAGTCAGCCAAAGGCGTGTGAATTTTGCCATCCTTGACGAAGAACACGTTGGCGCCAGTTGCTTCAGCAACAAAGCCACGCCAATCAAGCATCAAGGCATCAGCATAGCCCTTATCTTCGGCCTCATGCTTACAAATGGTGCAAATCATATAAAGGCCAGCTGCTTTCGAACGAGACGGCGCCGTCGCCGGATCAGGGCGGCGATAGCGCGCCATATCCAGCCGAATGCCCTTTAGCTTCTGGCTTGGATCGAAATAACTCGGCCATTGCCAGATGGCGATCGCGACATTGATGCGGTTTTTTTGCGCAGCGATACCCATCATCTCCGAACCACGCCAAGCGAAAGGGCGCACATAGGCATCCTGAAAACCTTGCTTTGCCAGCAAGGCGTCGCAAGCTTCGTCTAATTCGGCAACGCTGTAGGGGATTTTATAACCCAAAATCTCCGCTGAATCATGGAGCCGCTGGCTGTGCTCTGTGCGCTTGAAGATGCGTCCGCCATACGCACGGCAACCCTCAAAAACAGTACTGCCGTAATGAAGACCGTGCGACAGCACATGCATCTTTGCATCGGTCCAATCGACATATTCACCATTATACCAGATTTGTCCGTCCAACTGATCAAAAGGAACCGATGCCATGTCTTCACTCCCTGACAAAAAAACAGTACCACTGGGTACGCTGGGTGGGCACACATAGATTGAGAAAATAAATATGTCAATAATACTGACATAATTTTGAGATGACTGACCTGAACAAGACCGAAGACATTATCGAGCTGCTGTTTTTTGCCTATCGCGACTTTACAGCTGATGCAGACAATATTCTCAACGATATCGGCTTTGGCCGCGCCCATCACCGCGCGCTGCACTTTATCGATCGGCAACCAGATCTAAGCGTCGCCGAACTACTCGATGTTTTGGGCATTACAAAGCAGAGCCTTGCACGCGTTCTGCGCAATCTTGTTGATGGTGGCTATGTTGTTCAGAACCGGAGCGTTGAGGATCGGCGTCGGCAAGAACTGCGCTTGAGCGAAAGCGGTATTGATCTCATATCACGACTGAGGGCACCACAGTATCGCCGCATAGCAAAGGCATTGGACAAGGCAGGGCAAGAAGCAAATGGAATCACGTTTTTTTTGGAAAATATGCTTGATGAAAACAGCAAACTCCAAAGAAAGCGGCTTGCCACCACTGAGGACGAGTGAGGGAGGCCTTTAATGGCAGAGATTATACCATCGGCAGCGCAGGAAGCATCGGGCGCAATTGATCAAATCGCCGATATGGCGCCTCACCTGTTAGTCGTTGACGATGATGATCGCATTCGAGAACTCCTGTACAAAGTATTGGTTCGTGAAGGCTTTCGTGTGAGCGCGGCAGAGAGCGCTGCGGAAGCCCGCCGGCTCTTGGAGTGCCTGGATTTTGATCTCATGATCCTCGATGTAATGATGCCCGGTGAAGACGGCGTTTCGCTCACAAAAGGCATGCGCGAAATCAAGCGAGAAGTGCCCATTTTGATGCTGACCGCATTGACGGAAACAAATCACCGCGTTGATGGCTTGGGGGCAGGTGCAGACGATTATCTGGGCAAACCCTTTGACCCGCGCGAGTTGATTCTGCGGATCAACAATATCCTCAAACGGGTCACAACCGAGCCGCCAAATCTGATCGAGCAGCTTGTATTCGGTCCTTTCAATTTCTCGATTAAGCGGCGCGAACTTAAGCGCAATGGCGAAGTGGTCAAACTCACTGAGCGCGAACGTGATATCATGGTGGCATTTGCGACCAATCCCGGTGAAACTGTCTCCCGCTATGATCTGGTGAGTAATAATGAGGAAGTTGGCGAACGCACAATTGACGTTCAGATCAACCGCTTGCGGCGCAAGATCGAGGAAGATCCAGCCAATCCCCGTTATCTTCAAACCATTCGCGGAATAGGGTACCGTCTGGCCACAGACTAATAGAATGCAAGGGCTGGGCAACTGTCCGACATCACAAAACCGAGTGACATCAGCGAGATGGCACCGGGCAAACGGGACGATTGGAAGATAAAATGGCGTTGGCGCTTTCGCCAACTGCATCGACGCGTGCGCGCCGCGTTCGCGCGTATACCCAGAGCTTTGCCGCGCGGGCTTTACGCGCGGTCGTTGATCATCATTATCGCACCGATGGTTCTACTCCAGTCTGTTGTCGCCTTCGTATTTATGGAGCGGCACTGGCAAACTGTTACCCAGCGTCTTTCAACCGCTGTAACGCGGGACATCGCCGCACTGATCGATGTCGTCGAGACCTATCCGCAAGACGCCAACTTTACCGAAGTGGTGCGCATTGCGCGCGACCGGCTCGATCTGAATATCGCTATTTTGCCACCGGAGCCTTTACCTCCGCCCACACCAAAGCCATTCTTCTCAATTCTTGATGGCATCTTGAGCGATGAAATTCGAAAGCAAATCGCGCGGCCCTTTTGGATCGATACGCTAGGCAATTCCAATCTGGTAGAAATCCGCATCCAACTCGATGACAAAGTGCTGCGCGTATTCGCACGCCGTAGCCAGGCCTACGCCTCCAACACGCATATCTTCCTTTTATGGATGGTAGGCACGTCGCTTGTACTCCTGTTCATTGCCATTCTTTTTCTGCGCAACCAGATCCGCCCCATTCAAAAACTGGCAAAAGCAGCTGAGAGTTTTGGCCGCGGGCAAGGCTTACCGGAAGACTTCCGGCCTCGCGGTGCCATTGAAGTGCGGCGCGCGTCACTGGCTTTCATTCAAATGCGTGAACGTATCGAGCGACAATTGGAGCAGCGCACGCAAATGCTCACCGGCGTTAGCCATGACCTGCGAACCATCCTGACCCGTTTCCGACTTCAGCTATCACTCACCGATGGCGTGCCGGAGAAAGAAGCGATGGAAAAGGACGTTGCCGACATGCAGGGCATGTTGGAAGGATATATGAACTTTGCCCGCGATGAGCAGCCCGAAGAGCAGGGCGAAATCGATTTGAAAGACTTACTCGCATCAATCGAGCAACAAGCGGAGTTGCATGGCAAAGAGGTGCAGACAAGTGTAATCGGAAGGTCGGATGTTGTGGTTCGGCCGGTTTCTTTCCGCCGACTTATCGATAACATTGCCACCAACGCGTTTCGCTACGCCAATCGCCTTGAAGTTACATCGCGCAATGTGAAAGGCCGCCTCTCAGTCACCTTTGATGACGATGGACCGGGCGTTCCCGTTGAACGACGCGAGGATGTCTTCAAACCGTTCTTCCGGCTCGACCGTGCGCGCAACTTGAACGAAAGCGGCACCGGTCTCGGCTTGTCGATTGCCAAAGACATTGCCCGTCGTCACGGCGGTGACATTGTACTGGACGATTCGCCGTTGGGCGGTCTTCGCGTTGTCGTAAGGGTGCCCAGCTAGTCGGAGATAGCTACATTAACCGAGCGCCGTCGGGCACAGGCTTATCAACGGCAGCAAGCACGATAGCACCGTTCTCATCTTCGTAGCCGAGTGTCAGCACTTCTGACATGAAGGGGCCGATCTGTCGGGGTGGAAAGTTGACTACCGCCATCACTTGCCTACCGACCAGTTTGTCAGGCTCATAGTGTACTGTGATCTGCGCAGAAGACTTTTTCTGACCAACGCTATGACCAAAATCTATAACGAGTTTAATCGCTGGTTTACGCGCTTCTGGAAACGGCTCGGCTTTGATGATGGTACCGACGCGGATATCGACCCTGAGAAAATCGTCAAAGCTAACCAGCGCTTCTTCTGCGCTCATGCCTCGCCAACCGTCTCGAACATGGCGTGTTCAAGCGCCTGTTTGGCCTCGACGCCTGACCAAACGACGGACTGGAACGCCTGAAAATAGCTCTCGCAAGTCTCAAGTGCATTGGCCAACAGCACTTCCACCTGCGCTTCGCTCGGTTCCATACCACCAGACAGAAGAAGCGAGTGCCGGAACATAACCGCACCCTCTTTCTCCCAAAAATCGAAATGACCTATGAGCAATTGTTCGTTGATGAGCGAGAGCAGACGCATCATCTGGTTCATGCGGTTCTTGTGCACTGTCAGGTCAAAAGCGCATGCAAAGTGCAGTGACTCAAAATCTGGCATCCAGGCATAGGAGACATGGTAATTGGTCCAATCGCCCGCTACCGCGATGGCAATTTCATCGTCACCCGTGCGTTCAAAATTCCAGTCTCTGGCATGAGCCACATGCTCGATCACATCCACCGGATGCGCAATGCGGTCATAGTCGATTTCCAGAAGGCTCATAAAAGTCTCACACCAAAATTGTTTCAGGCAGTTGCCAATATCGATCCCTGACGGGGTTGCTACGCACATGACGCAAACAATGAAAAACAAACGCTTCGCTGCAGCAGTTCCGCTAACCACCGCGAATCACTGAACAATTTCAGTCTATTGATCGTTAAGCTTGGTAAAAGAGGGGTTAATAAAACTATCGTGGAAAGTGGCACTCAAGTGAGATTCACTAAGGAGTCTCACCCACTGCTAAGCGACTCTGCGCAAAGGATTTTTCAAACCTTATGCACAGAACAAGATTTTCAGAAAAAGGCTGTGAAATTTATCGCAGTTGCGAAAAACACCTGTCACTTCTTGCTTTCAAGAGCAGTTACGCGTGCTTCCAAGGCAGCGATTTGATCTTTTAGCGTTTGATTTTCATTGGCAGCGTTCACAGCAAGATCGCGCATAGCTTCAAACTCTTCGCGCTGAACCATATCCATTGATGACATAAAGCGTTCTGCTTGCGCCTGGAACATCGCCTCAACTTCGCGCTGGGCACCTTTGGCGGCGCCTGCTGCATCTGTCATCAATCGCGCGAAATCATCAAATATCTTGTTGGGGCCCGTTGTCATCGCCTTGTCTCCCATGTTCTAGAACCATGTAGATTTCTCAGCACGCGCTTGCAACAGCGACGCAGGCAACTCGACCCGCAAAGGGCTTGGTAAAATGGACGCACTCATCGGGCCGATGATGACGCAATCGGCCATCCTGTTCCCAGCATGGCTGGACCCTGTATTGGTTCAGATAGGCCCTATCGCCATCCGCTGGTATTCGCTGGGCTATATTGTTGGCATCCTGTTTGGCTGGTGGCTTGCCAAGCGCATGGTTCAGAACGAACGACTGTGGAATGGCCCCTCACCGATCCAACCGATTGATATTGACGACTTCATTTTATGGGCCGTTCTTGGCATCGTTCTTGGCGGTCGTTTGGGTTTCGTGCTGTTTTATGACACGGCTTCATTTTTAGAAAATCCGCTGCGTATCTTGCAGGTTTGGCAAGGTGGCATGTCCTTCCACGGCGGCTTGATCGGCACCACCATCGCGATGTTTCTCTTCGCACGCTCACGCGGGATTAATCCATGGCGCTTTTTCGATGTTATTGGCGCAGTCGCACCAATCGGCATCGGGCTGGTGCGGATCGCAAACTTCATCAATGCCGAACTATGGGGGCGTCAAAGCGATGTTGGCTGGGCGATGATCTTCCCGACCGATCCGCTTCAAGTCCCCAGGCACCCAAGCCAACTTTACGAGGCCGCACTGGAAGGTCTCGTACTTTTCATCATTGTGCAGATTGCCGTTGGTCGGTTCAAATCGTTAAGTCGCCCACGTTTGACCACCGGTATCTTTATTGGCGGTTATGGTTTGGGCCGAACCTTCGTCGAGTTCTTTCGCCAACCCGATCCATTTATCGGCAATGGTGGGTTTCTGTTTGGAACAGACTGGCTCACCATGGGCATGATGCTTTCAACGCCGATGGTCATATTGGGGATAATCCTGATCGCCAGCGCAGGGCGTCCGCAATTTGAAAAGCCGGTGTAACGATGGGCATTCTGTTGTCGCGCATACGGCGGCAGATTGAGTTGAACGGACCGATGTCCGTTGCTGAATATATGGCACTGTGTCTGCTCGATCCTGAGCATGGATATTACACAAACGCGGAACCGTTTGGTGTTGGTGGTGACTTCACAACCGCACCGGAGATAAGCCAGCTGTTCGGCGAAATTATCGGCGCTTGGTTGATTAATGCGTGGCATGCGCTCGGCAAGCCTGAGCCTTTTACTCTCGCCGAAGCCGGGCCCGGACGCGGCACTTTGATGAGAGATATCTTGCGGACAGCAGCCATCGATCCCGCATTTAAAAATGCCGCCAATCCCACTCTTATTGAAGCCAGCCAAAAACTGCGCACGAACCAAGCGGAGACGCTGGCAACAGAGGCCGCACGCACGGTGTGGCTTGACGATTTCGATCAGTTGCCGGAGCAGGCTTTGCTATTGGTCACCAACGAGTTTTTCGATGCCCTGCCCATTCGTCAGTTCATTCATCACAAAGGCAGATGGATGGAGCGATGTATCGGCTTGAACGACCATGAAGCACTGCGTTGGCAGGTTGGCACCCAAAGAATAACGGCGCAGGAACTACCTCGAGGAGCAACTGAGAATGAGGAAGAAGGTGCTATCACTGAGATTGCCCCCGCTCGCGAGAGCGTAATGGCGAAGATCGCCAATCATGTCGCAAAGCATGGTGGCGCTGCGATCAATATCGACTATGGACACGCCAAGTCAGGCCTTGGCGATACACTTCAAGCAATGCAAAAGCATGAATTTGTCGATCCACTTATAGCGCCTGGACAAGTCGATCTGACCAGCCATGTTGATTTCGAGGCATTGACACGCGTTGCCATGCTTGAAGGTGCCTATGCCTTTCCGATCAAAACGCAGGGTGACTTCTTGATCCAGTGCGGTTTGCTGGAGCGCGCTGGACGACTGGGCGCTGGCAAGTCAGTGAAGGTGCAAGATCAAATCACGGCAGACGTTCAACGTCTGGCGGGCGACGGCGATAAAGATATGGGCAACTTGTTCAAGGTGTTTTGCGTAACCCAAAAAAGCAGCACAGCGTTGCCACCTTTTGGCTCTTGATTGACACACTCAATGAGATGAACAAGCGTCCACTCGCTGTTGAACGAAGAAGAATCATGGGAGTCACTGCAGTTTGAGCCAAGAGCTAAACCCCGTCACAAGCACTGAGCTTATGCTACCCGGACTACGACATGCTTTCTTCACGCGGCAAGGCGGTGTTTCCAGAGGCATCTACGCGGGTCTTAACACAGGGCTCGGTTCGGATGATGAGCGCGCTCATGTTATTGAAAACCGAAAGCGGGTTCTGGATCATTTTGGCAGGCAGACAAGTTCCATTGCAGGTTGCCATCAAGTCCATTCGGCGGACGTCATTATACTCACGAACCTTGAGGAAGTGGATAAACGCCCGAAGGCGGACGCTGTCGTGGCAAAACTCAAAGGCGTACCACTGTCCATCCAGACGGCAGATTGCGGCCCGGTCCTGTTCGCGGATGCACAAGCAGGCGTCATTGGCGCAGCACATGCTGGCTGGAAAGGCGCGACAGGCGGCATCTTGGAAAACACAATTGCTGCAATGGAGACCATCGGCGCAAAACGACAAAACATCGTGGCGGTTCTTGGCCCAACAATCAGCCGGTTAAACTATGAAGTTGGGCCGGAGTTCGCCGAACGTTTGGTCGGCCTCGATAGTGATAATAAGCTTTACCTGACCGCATCGAAGCGAGCCGAACACTTCATGTTTGACCTGCCCGGTTTCATCGTGGCCGCGCTATTGAAAAGCGGCGTCGCGCATGCTGGTTGGACCGGCCATTGCACATATAGTGATGAGCAGCGCTTCTTCTCCTATCGCCGCACAACACACCGATCCGAACCTGATTATGGCCGTCAGACGTCAGCGATCATGCTCTCACAAATAGACAGGAATTGAGATGGCATTACACTTCGATCAGGCCGAATTCGCCAACAGGATGGAACGCCTCACCAAGGAAATGCAGGCACAGCAACTGGATGCCATGCTGCTTTTTGCGCAAGAATCCATGTACTGGCTCACCGGTTACGACACGTTTGGCTTTTGCTTCTTCCAGTCCATGGTCGTCACAAAGTCCGGCGATGTTGCTCTGCTGACGCGCTCTGCGGATCTGCGCCAGGCCCGCCACACATCAAACGTCGAAAACATCATTATCTGGGAAGACCGTGCGGGTGCGCGTCCAACCACTGACCTGAAAGACCTGCTCTCGGAAATGAACCTGCTCGGAGCCAAAATCGGCGTTGAATATGATTGCGCTGGCCTCAACGGGCGACGTGCCAAGGAGTTGGATGAGGACTTGGTAAGCTTTGCCGACCTCGTCGATGCTTCGCAATTGATCACGCTCTTGCGGGCCATCAAATCTGAGGCCGAAATCGCCTATGTGCGCGAAGCTGCCATGTTGGGCGATCATGCGCTTGTTACTGCGCGACCGCTGATCAAGTCAGGTGCAAGCGAGGGCGCTATTCTCGCTGCTATGCAGGGTGCTGTTTTTGAAGGCGGCGGCGATTATCCCGGAAATGAGTTCATTATCGGCTCCGGCGATGATGCGCTTCTGTGCCGCTACAAATCCGGCCAGCGCAACCTGTCTGACCAGGACCAACTGACCTTGGAATGGGCAGGGGCTTGCCGCCGGTACCACGCAGCTTTAATGCGCACGATCGTGATCGGCAAACCAACCTTAAGGCATGAGGAACTCTTCCAAGCCGCATTTGATGCTCTTGCGGCGGTCGAGCAGGCCATGCGTCCCGGCAAGACGTTTGGCGACGTTTTTCAAGCCCATGCTGACGTCATGGATGCAGCCGGGTTGGCGCGACACAGGCTTAATGCATGCGGTTATTCGCTGGGTGCCCATTTCACGCCATGTTGGATGGATATGCCAATGTTCTACGCAAAGAACGACGCGACAATTGAGGCCAACATGACACTCTTTGCTCATATGATTATCATGGACTCGCAAAGCGGAACGGCCATGACTTTAGGGCGCACCTATTTGACAACGACGGATGCGCCACAGTCACTCTCAAGTCTTCCGCTTGATTTGATTGTCGCCTGACGCAATCATGGTAATGGTGAGTAGGGAAAGCTGGTTATGAACTGGACACATATAAGGAATGCCATTGCAGCCTTGGCCGTCCTTTTGACGGCCAGCGCTTGTAATTCAACGGACGATACGCTGACGCTTGGCGGTGGAACAGGCACTTCCGGTCCGGGAACGAGCACACCCAATCCCGGGGGCGTGACGAACCGCTTGCCCACACAGCCAGCGCCGCCTACCACCACAAATGCATTGACCAATCAGGTAGCGACCGGCCAGCCGCAGCTATATTTCGCGCCAATTGTTGGAGCGCCGGTGGACAAGGTTACGATCCTGTCTCAACGTCTTTCGGCCACGAGCGTATCTCAGGGTGTTCAACTTTTGCCCTCCCGTTTGCCCACGACGACGCATGAAATACGCGGTTATTTCAGCGCTGTCAGCGCTGGTAGTGACACAACCGTGATCCATGTCTGGGATGTTTTCTCCCCGCAAGGTGAGCGCGTGCACCGAATTCAGGCGCAAGAGACCGTATCCGGCACGGCAGCTGACCCATGGAGCATTGTACCTTCTGCAGCCATGGAAAAAGCCGCCGACCGTGTGCTGGGAAGCTACGTCGCCTGGCGCGCAACACAGACCTGATCTAGCGCTAAAGTTTCTGGTGCACGACCAACCGCCAAGCTTGCAATGCCTGAACGGGTGTCTAAAAGGCTGCGACATATTGTGAAGCGGATAAGAAGGCGCCGGGCTCATGAAACTGTTTGCGGGCAACTCCAATCGCCAGCTGGCAGAAAGCGTCGCTAAATATCTCGGTGTAAGTGTCGGTCGAGCCAATGTTCGTCGCTTTGCCGATGATGAAATCTTCGTTGAAATCCAGGAAAATGTCCGCGGTGAAGATGTTTTCATACTTCAGTCAACGTCCCGCCCGGCAAACGACCATTTGATGGAAATGCTCATCATGATTGATGCTTTCCGTCGATCATCAGCGCGTCGTATCACAGCCGTGCTCCCCTATTTCGGCTATGCACGTCAGGATCGCCGCGCATCCGGCCGGACACCAATTTCTGCTAAACTAGTCGCCAACCTGATCACCCAAGCCGGAGCGAACCGCGTCCTGACGCTTGATCTTCACGCGGGGCAAATCCAGGGCTTTTTCGATATTCCGACGGACAATTTGTTTTCCGTTCCTGTCATGGCCCGCGACATCAAGGCCAAACACAAAAACCTGTCCACCTGCATGGTTGTTTCGCCCGATGTGGGCGGCGTTGTCCGCGCGCGTTCCTTAGCCAAGCGCTTGGACGACACCATGCTCGCCATCGTTGACAAGCGTCGCGAAAAGGCCGGCGAAAGCGAAGTCATGAACGTGATCGGTGATGTGACAGGCAAGGACTGTTTTCTCATTGATGATATCGTCGATTCCGGTGGCACGCTGTGCAATGCCGCCGAAGCTATGATGGAAAAAGGCGCTGCTAGTGTCACGGCCTATATCACGCATGGCGTTCTTTCGGGTGGCGCTGTGGACCGGATTGAAAAGTCCGTTCTGAAAGAACTCGTAACCACCGATTCCATTCAGCCTACACCGGAAGTGAACGCGGCCAACAAGCTGCGCGTTCTAACGATTACCGACCTTATTGGTGAAGCGATTGTTAGAACTGCGCACGAGCAGTCAGTCTCCAGCCTGTTCGACTGATCAAGCGCTTGCAAGACCGCCCAATATTGCGGCCAGTCCTGCCAATGCAGCAACAGCCAGAACCACAAACAAATTGACCTTGAAGCGCAGCAGCGCGACGCTTGAAGCAAGCGCAATCGCAAGTGCCACAAGATCAACATTTTGCAAGCTGATCTGGGGCAACCAGAAAGGACCGACCTGCGCATAGTCCGGCTCACCGAACAGAACTGCAACGCCAAACCAGATCGCCAGGTTCAAAATGACCCCGACAACAGCTGCCGTAACAGCCGCAAGCGAAGCGGAAAGCCATTGCACATGACGCAGCCGTTCCATGTGCGGCGCTCCTGCAAATATCCACAAAAAACAGGGAACGAAGGTAAAGAACGCGGCGATCAAGCCGCCGCCAAAACCACCTGCTAACGCATTGTCCGCAGCATTGTACCCACCGACGAAACCGACAAAGACGAGCACCAAAACCAACGGCCCAAGCGTCGTTTCAGCAAGCCCCAAGCCCTTGAGCATGTCTGAGGCAGTCAGCCAGCCATAAACCTCAACCACCTGCTGACCGACATAGGCAAGAACCGCGTAAGCGCCACCAAAAGTGACAATTGCTGTTTGCGAAAAGAACAATGCCGCCTGCCCGGCAAACCCGCCCGCCAAGAGGGCAAATAGCAGCAAAGGCACAAGCCAAATCACACCCCAAAGAGTGACGGCGCGGATTGTCTGGTTCATGGGGCTGGATCCGACGCTCGATACTGTCTCGTCGGGATCAACATTCACGGGAACCAATGAGGGCGACAGTTTCCAAAGCACAAAGCCAATCAGCGCCGCGCCAAAAATGATGACGGGAAACGGAATACGCAAAAAGAAAATTGCGATGAATGCGAATGCTGCGATTGCGTACATGGCGATTGTTTTGAGCGCTTTGCCGGACACCTTTAAAAGCGCTTGAAGCACGACAGCTATCACAGCTGCTTTCAACCCGTAAAAGATGCCAGCCATAAGCGGCACATCGCCAAACACCACAAAGACGGCAGCCAAGACCAGCATCATGAAGAGGCCGGGCAAGATAAATAGCAACCCGGCAATTACACCGCCGCGCACACCATGTAGAAGCCATCCGGCATAGGTTGCCAACTGCATTGCTTCCGGCCCGGGTAGCAACATGCAGAAGTTGAGTGCATGCAGGAATTGCTTTTCAGAAAGCCACTTTTTCTCATCGACGAGCACGCGGTGCATAACCGCAATTTGCGCGGCAGGCCCGCCAAAGGACAAAAAACCAATCTTGGCAAAGGCGCGCGTTGCCTCAGCCTGGCTCACATTAGCATCATTGGCTTTGAACATGGCCCGCTCCTGTCGTTTCCAACGCAACCGTTTCAAAACCAGCGTCAATCATTGCAGCCATGCCCCCTTCAGCATACCGGCAATTGATCCCCTCATCACGCAAAAACCCACACACGGATTGACTGACTTCATGGCCGTGCACGCAGTAGATGACAAGCTGATGACTGGTAAATTCAGCTGCCCAGTTGACGGCAAGAAAAGGATGCTGAAAAACGGAACCGGCAATCATTTCACCAGATGCTGCGCGCGCTTTGGGCTTGCGCACATCTAAAAGCGTTATGGTGCCGAGCAATTCGAAAAGTTCTGATGGCTTGATCTTGGACATATTGGCCTCCGCATAGATCGCGAAGGCGGAACTTGGAGCGCAAAGCTCTCAAGTGGGGCGTCCGCCATTGGCCCCGCCAAAAGCCTAGGACACATCAGGTCAGAGCGCAATCAAACACCAACGGCGGTGGTGCAGGCACGAAATTCCTGAACGGCAGGCGCGGCCCCATCAAGCGGAACAGAAGCAGATTGCTCACCCAGATAGGCGGTTGCACTGTTGTTGAACTCCAAGCCGTTGAGCACGTTACCGAACCCACGATCCGTGACCGTCACCGTCTGCCCACCATCAGATAACACATGGCGATTGGTGGAGATAAAGTTCTGGCGCGGCCCGTCAAACTGCATCGCAAAGAAGGGGCCACTTTCCCACGGCTGCGCACCGGTCACCGAAATTGAATATTCGGGGATCGTCGGATCATACGTCAGACGCACCGATGTATTTTCATCATCATAAAGAAGCTCGCAAATGGCCCCGAACCTTGCTTCCCATGAAAGAGCCGGCGTCGTTGTGAGCAGGACGATGAGAAGTGCGCGGATCATGGACAACCTCACTTTTGCACTCGCAGAAATAAGATAGGCCTCAGGGCGGCGAAGGGAATGGCAGGCGAAAGTTCAACATTCCGCAACTGCTGCTCTAAACGGTCATGGGTAAAGATATTTCAAGATACGACAGATCGCCATCGCTGACGCATCTCGTCACATTTGCCAGCTTTGAAGTCACATTTCTGCAAAGGGACTAAGAGACTTCCCGGACGAACGGGCGGGGACCATGAGGTGATCTCCTGTTCCGAAGCGGCGAGTTCAACGACCTTGCTCTCCGCCAGATCGAAGAACACAAATGGAGAACACAATGCTGAACCGATTATTGATTGTTGCTGCCCTCCTGATAGCTGGCATTTCCGCAGCATCGGCGACAACCGTGGCGGTATCGACCGCAAACGTCAATTTGCGGGCCGGTCCTTCAACTGCTTATCCAATTGTCACAACAATTCCGGCAGGCAGCAACATCGTGACACATGGTTGTGTGTCTGGTTACGAGTGGTGCGATGTGGCCTTCGGACAATATCGCGGGTGGGTTTCATCCAGTTACATTCAGGTTGTTTACAACGGCTCAACCGTGATTTTGACACCAGCCGTAGCGCCTGCGACCGGGGTAGCCGTCGTCACCTATAGCCAAGCTTACTGGGACACATACTATTACGCCTATCCTTGGCACGCTTCCTGGACTGCCTATCCAGCCTACCAGGCCAGCGTCACGGGCACAGCGGTCGGACCTTACGGGGGCACTGCGACAGGCACCAAGGGCTGTGTCGGCGTGCGCTGCGGCGCGACCGGAACGGTGAATGGCGCAAATGGCGGCACAGCTACCGGCGCTCGCGGCTGCGGCCCGCGCGGATGCGCCACGGGCGGAACGGTCACCGGACCAAACGGCAACACGGCGACGGGAGCTGCTGGCTGTGGTTGGCGTGGGTGCGGCGCTGCTGTCGTTGGACCGCAAGGAAACACTGCTGCTCGTGGGTTCCGCCGCTAAGAGCCCTCCGGCCATCGAAATTGATTGCTTAGTAGATGGCCGGATCACAAGTCAGGCGCACCTTTGGTTCATAAATTGACCAGAGATCTCAGGGTAACAAAGGGAAGCGCAAACCGACGAGTATCTGCGTCAAAGTTTTTGGATTTTACATTGAATTTGAAAAATAGGCTTAAAACTACGATTATAAAAATAAAACGGTGATAAATGCAATTAATAAATCAATAGTTTTCGGATGAAAGGGTCTATTTTTCTATTTTATTTTTAAAAAAATATTATACTATTTATAAAAGGGGCTAAAAATGAATATTAAACGTCGCGATCTACTAAGATATGGCGTAGCAGTGCCGCTCGCCACACAGCTGGCACCCCATCCTCGCACTGCACAAGCGGCATCCTTTGAAGACGTAGCCTCTATTGTACGCGTCGTCCAGCCAGTGCTCGTCGCAGGACTCGGCGTCAGTATGACATTAGCTGGCGCCGGGCCATTTGCTCCGCTGGTTTCATCAGTAGGCTCGGTCGTATTAACATCCATCTTTAGTAAAAAAGATAATCCATCGCCAAAGGTGATCGACAATACACCATCGCAATGGCAAGAAAATCTAAAGGCCTATATTGATGACAAATTCGAACAAAATGAGCGCAATGAACTTGCGAACGCGATCTATAGTCAAATAAATTGGTTACGCCTGACATATAACACACATCAAGCTGGCGCATTGAAAAGATCAAATGTCGGGAACATCGGGCTGTTACCGGAAGATAAGCGCAATGAACTAGCCGACATGCTCAAGGCTAACCATCAGGACTTCAAGGCAACAATTGATCGGGTCATGGCTCAAGAGGAGCACGGCCTATCTGCATTTATTGTTGGCGCGGGTATCGTATTGGCCAACGAACGTCAGCTCGCCATTTTAGATGGCATTGAACGCGTTGATGGAAATTATGTATCCGACTCTAGTCATTCGGATGTATATAGAAATTATAGCAATTTATATATCAATCATTTGGAACAATACTACCCAAAAAGCTTTGCAAACACTCCTGAAACAGAGCGTGTTGCCGCGCAAGCTGCATGTCTAAACATTATAAAACTCTGGGAGTCCGCTGAAACAGGCTTGGAAGGGTTGATCACCGGTAACCTACCGAGCAACCGTTGGGACTTATACAAAAAGAATTCTGATAGATCGCTACTGCCCAGAATTAACGTCAATTACAAATGGTGGAGTTCTGATCGCAGCGGCATTTTGAATCAAATATCCAGATGGAAGTCCGACGATGGCAAGACAATCGTCAATGTCGGCTCGTCATTCACAAACTGCCGCATCGGTGGCAGAGCGGACTGGTGCGAACAGATCAGGGTAACAGGCGTCAATGGTGGGGGTAATTGGTGGAATGGTTTCTACTATTACCCAATTAATAAAAAGCAGCAGGACACGTTTTTTGAGCGCGATCTCTCGGCTTTCGGCACGCCTTTTGGCGCTGGGTCCAACAGCCATGGGCTAAGATTGGACGGGCCATTTCAACTGACGTTGATCAACAGGGAAAATCCACGTTTCAGCGAAACCGGCGGTGAAATGATGTTGTATCCTGATCTTTAAGCGGCAATATCCAGATTGACCCTGGGCTTTTTGGGGGCGCCAACTTCTTCATAATAGTCACATTTGGAGTTGCCGAGCCCCACTTAAACAAAGGCCCATTGTCTTTGGCAGCATTCAACCACATCAAGAATTCTGATCAAAAGCACGCTGAACCAATTGCGCAAACTCCGCGCCCGTCTCTTCATGCGCTAACCCCAGTTCCAGATTGGCTTGCAGGAAGCCGACCTTTGAGCCGCAATCATAGGTCTTGCCATCAAACGGAACTGCATGGAACGGCTGCACACCCATCAGCGCGAGCATGGAGTCAGTGAGCTGGATTTCACCGCCCGCCCCCGTTTCATGCTTGCTCAAAAACTCCATCACCTTGCCATCGAGAATATAGCGGCCATTGATGAAATAGTTGGAAGGCGCGGTGCCTTGCGGCGGTTTTTCCACCATGCCGGTGACTTCAAACGAATTCTCAGACTGCGCGCCCATGGAGACGATGCCATATTTGTGCGCCAGATCGGGATGGCACTCCTCAACGGAAATGACGTTACCGCCCTTTTCATTGTAGACCGCCATCATCTGCGCAAGGCAGCCGGGTGCGCCTTTCATCACCATATCGGGCAACAGCACAGCGAACGGCTCATCGCCAACAATATCGCGCGCGCACCAGACTGCATGGCCAAGCCCAAGCGGCTTTTGCTGGCGGGTAAAGCTGATGCGACCAGCTTCCGGTATATCAGCGAGGAGCGCTTCCAACGGTCCGGTCTTGCCGCGTTCTTCAAGCGTCGCCTCAAGCTCAACCTGATGGTCAAAATGATCTTCGATCACATGCTTGTTGCGCCCGGTCACCATGACGATGTGCTCGATGCCCGCTTCAAACGCTTCTTCTGCCGCGTACTGAATGACAGGCTTGTCGACCACGGTCAGCATCTCTTTTGGAACCGCCTTCGTGGCTGGCAAAAAACGGGTGCCGAGACCGGCAACGGGGATGACGGCTTTCTTAACGGGTGCGTGCAATGGGGCCTCCATGGGTGTTATCGAGTGCATCAAGCGCAATCGCACAAATAACTGCGCCCCTTATTGCTTCGTCTTTACGTTGCGAAAAGGCCCGCGCGCCCATTAACCCAACTTTTCGCGCTGTATCAGGCCAATCAGGGCGAAAATCGGTACAAAGACGCCAACCGCAACCACTTGCAATATTGGGCCCCTTACCTTAATAGCCCGCCATCCGCGCAGACACCCTTGGAGGCAGCGCGGCTGATGCTTGGCATCGGTGATGTTTCACCACTCCATGTTATGCCCTCGAAAGGAAACGCTATGAGCGAAGCATATGTGCTCACGGCCGAGGCGCGCGACCGGGTTGGTAAGGGGTCCGCTCGGGAAGTTCGTCGCCAAGGCAACGTGCCCGCCGTTATTTACGGTGATAAGAAAGAACCATTGTCCATCGCGCTGTCGCGCAAGGACGTCACCCAGAAAATCATGTCCGGCGGTTTCTTGACCACCGTTGGCGAGATCGAAGTCGGCGGCCAGAAGCACAAGGTGCTCGCCAAGGACTATCAACTCGATCCGGTCAAGGACAAGCTGCTGCATGTCGACTTCCTGCGCATCTCTGCGAAGTCTGTCGTGACTGTCAACGTACCGGTCCACTTCGAGAACGAAGATACATGCCCCGGCCTCAAAATGGGCGGCGTGCTGAACGTTGTCCGCCACGAAGTTGAGGTAAACGTTCCTGCGGATTCAATTCCCGAATCCTTCACGCTTGATTTGGCCAACGCTCAAGTGGGTGATGCACTCAAAGTATCATCCATCAATCTGCCGGAAGGCGCAGAGCCAACCATCACTGACCGTGACTTTACCATCGCGACAATTGCGGCGCCTGGCGGCGGCATCAAGTCAGACGATGATGACGCGGCTGGTGGCGACGAAGAAGCATCAGAAGGCGGCGACGAATAAAGCCGCTTTGGCGCTCGGAGAGACAGGATGAAGATCATCGTTGGTCTCGGCAATCCGGGCGCGAAATATGCGGGCAATCGCCACAATATCGGCTTTATGGCGGCGGACGCGATTGTTCGCCGCCATTCTTCTTTTAGCCCTTGGCAAAAAAAGTTCTCCGCCGAAATTTCTGAAGGCCGGCTCGAGGGCGAAAAGCTCTTTATCATCAAGCCGCAGACTTTCATGAACCTGTCTGGCCAATCGGTCGGCGAGGCCATGCGGTTTTACAAGCTCGGGCCTGAAGCCATCACCGTTTTCTACGATGAATTGGATCTGGCACCCGGCAAGGTGCGCATCAAAACCGGCGGTGGTCATGGCGGGCACAATGGCATCAAGTCCATGGATGCCCATTGCGGTAAGGATTATCAGCGCGTGCGGTTGGGTATCGGCCATCCGGGCTCAAAAGAGCGCGTCAATGGCCACGTGCTCGGCGACTTTGGCAAAGCTGATCACGCATGGCTGGAACCCCTACTCGATAGCATCGGTGACGAGATTGCCCTCCTTATTGAGGGTGACACTTCCGGTTTCATGAACAAGCTGGCCTTGGCAGTGGGCGACAAAAAACCGGAAGAAAAGAAGCCCAACGCACTGGCAACAAAGCAGCAAAGCCACGTGCGCCAGGCGCGCGACACGGCGCCCAAATCAGAAGCCAAAGGCCCCATGGCCGAGATGCTCAAAAAGCTTTTGGGGAAGTAGGCTAAGTAATTGCCGCCCCGCTTTCGACCAAAAGCTGCTCCGCTCGTTCAGTCGGTTGTGAGGCCAATGTACCCGCCTTGACCAGCGTCACATCGTAGCCCTATTTCTGGCGGCCAGCGACGTCTTCAACACACAATAGTTCATATCCAGACCTACCACACGCAGGCTTGCAACATTCAGCTTCGAAAGAAGACAGTTCAGCTCAACGGTTTCAAAGGCGTCCTGCACACGTTTGACTAGAATATGATCAGCAAGGTTCGCAAATGGCTCAACCAGCTCAGTACCCGCTGACCCTGCAATTGCTTGGCCTTTCATGGTCAGTCTGGCAATCATCTGTGTTGAGGGAATCGACCATTCCTGGCGCACAGCAATCACAGGAACACCTTTATCCTTGGCAGACTTTACTTCGCTCAGGATTACTTCATGTGCAGCAGCCTTGGTCGCCTCATCATACGGGCCGTGATCCCAAAACACGGTCTGCAGATCGATGAGCAGCAGCGCTGCTCCGCTGCGGTCACCGATTTCCTCCCCGGAGCTAACGGCACCGATGCGCCAAACACCAAATGCCAACCAGGCCGCAAAGCCAAACAAAAGAGCGCCAATCAAATAGGCGATCATCATCGGCTCTCTCCTGCAACTGACTTAAGTCTCTCAGTAACCGTGAGAACCACCTCCAACGCCTTGGCAATATCATTATCGCTGAAGCCCTCCCCGATATCAGCCATCAGAGCCAATTCATCTGCGATGATGCGATCAATGATGTGTCGACCGCGATCCGTTAAACAGATCAGCTTTGAACGCTTATGGCGGGGATTGGCGCGCTGATCTGTAAATCCGGAGGCCAAAGTCTCATTGACCATCAACTGAACATACTGCCTTTTGATCTCAAGTTGTGCAGCAAGCTGGGGCACGCTCTGGTCTCCATACTGTCTCAAAATTTCCAAAACGGCGCGCATGCGAACCGTTAAATCAGTCCCTCCCAGACCTTTCTCAACGCAGGCCTCGGCAGCCTGCATCAGCGGTCGCGACATCCAGACAAGCTTATGCAAATGCTTCACGTTCATATTGACATTATACATGTCATATTGACAATTACAATGTCATAACAGCCTCTTGCACTTTCACCAGAAGCCCAGCGCCCAAAACGGCACTTCATCACGTCTAGACCTCAAGTTTTTCACCGCTAAACTGATAACCATGGGAGAAGTTACGTCACTATTTGCGCGAAAGCTGGTTGCGGTAGCGGGCGACAGCGTCAACGCCAGGGAGATACTCGGCTCTGTCAATCTGGATCCCGATGGCCCTTTGGACCCAAAGCTGATGCTGCAAGAAGACGATTTCTACGGCATGCTGGAATTGCTGGCTCACCAGATGCCGGACGCAACCACATTGCCACTAATCGTGGGCGAATCCATGCGTCCCGATGAGTATGGTGCGCTTGGCCTGGCGTGGAAGGCGGCGCCGAACCTGCTCGGTTCGTTTGGGCGTGTTGCGCGCTATGCGCGGTTGTGGACGAGCATTGTGCAATATGAGCTGCAGGAGACGGAAAACGGTATTCTCTTCGTTGAACACCGGAAAGGCGAACGACGCTTGGGCATGCGCATATCGGTTGAAGCCGATCTTGCAAGCGGTGTCTCACTCAGTCGGCAGGTAACATCGCCCACCTTTGCACCGCTCAAAGTCTATTTCAGGCATGCTGCACCGGCAGACATCAGCCAACACGAGGCGTATTTTGGATGTGAGGTGCATTTTGATGCGGGACAAGATGCAATGTTACTCTCGCGCGAGTCCTTGGATGTCCCCAATGCACTTGGCGACGAAGGCATTACCCAGTTCCTCATCTCCCATTTGGATCAGGAACTGTCTGAGATCAAAGATGAGCCAACGTTGGAGGAACTTACAAGACAGGCAATTGCCAAAGCACTCAGCGAGGGGCCGCCCAAGATGGAAGACATCGCGCGAAGTTTGGGGTTTAGCGCGCGCTCCTTCCATCGGCGTCTGGCTGATCATGGCCTGACTTTTCAAATATTGGCAGAGGGTACGCGCCGCGAGTTGGCGGAAGGATTGCTAAAAGATGAGCAGTACTCCTTGGCCGATATCGCTTTTTTGACAGGCTTTTCAGAACAGAGTTCCTTTACCCGCGCCTTCAAACGCTGGGTTGGACACACGCCGGCAAGCTTCCGAAAAGAACAAGCAGGGCTCTAAACGCAAAGGTTTGGCGGCAAGTGTCAAAAGACTGGCTGCGCGGGTCAAGCAAGGGATATGCGCGCGTGCAACCAAGGTGTCACCGTTCAAATGGAACAAGAAGGAGACACCAATGAGCGCCTATCTAATTGCCAACATCACCATTCAAGACGCTGAAAAAATGCAAGCCTATGCGGCAGCTGCAGGCCCAACGCTGGAGACCTACGGTGGAGAATTTGTCATGCACGGCCACTACAGTGAAACGCTCCTGGGCAAGTGGAATGTACCAGGCGTTGCCATGGTACGGTTCCCCGATGTCGAGACGGCCCGCAGCTGGTACAACTCACCAGAGTATAAAGCGCTTGCCGACTTAAGGTCATCTGCGGCCCAAATGGATTTTGCTCTTTTTGAAGCTGCATAAGACGAGCCAGATCCAAGGACATTTGCGTCCAAGCTGAAGACGGCACCAATAATTTGGTGCCGTTTTTTTATCGCTACACGCGTTGACCGTTGGCGACCGCTGTCAAAACACTGGCGAATTTGGTCAATACGAAACAGCGACGTCAAGACTACTCCTTGAGCATCGACGAAACCAAGGAGCCCATCATGAAAACCAAATCAAATGAACGTCACCTTTTGCCAGCCGCGTTTCGCATCGCCGATGTCCGACTTGCATCGCAATTGGAACTGCTCGGCAAATGCTTGCTTTACATTGCGATCGTGCCGTCAGTCGTCGTCGCCACCATGACAACAGCCTATTATTTTCCAACCATGCCAACGGGCTTTGTTTAAGTTGGGAACCCGATCAAGCCGGGGGCATTCAGACAAATTGAGCTAAGGCGATGCTGTAACGCGGCATCGCCTTTTTCAGTAGCCGGCATGACCATTTCGAAACATCGTCGGCAAGTCTTTTGGCGGCGGCGGTCAAGAAACTGGCCAACTCGGTCAATACCAGCAAATGCCGTCAGCGCTACTCCTTGGACATCAATCAAACCATGGAGTTAAATCATGAAATCCAACCAACCCATCCTCGTTATCGGCGCAACCGGCAAAACCGGCTCGCGCGTTGCCAATAAGCTGGAAGCACTCGGCCAATACGTGCGTCGCGGATCTCGCAAATCAGCAATCCCTTTTGACTGGGAAAATTCGGAAACTTGGGCGCCTGCGCTAACAGGCGTTCAGGCCGCCTATGTGACCTACTTCCCGGACCTGGCATTTCCGGGTGCCATTGAAAAACTTCAAGCGCTTTGCGTGACGGCCAAGAAAATTGGCTTGAGTAAAATTGTCCTTTTGTCAGGTCGCGGCGAATACCATGCCGGACGCGGTGAAGAAGTGATCAAAGCCTCCGGTATTCCGTTCACAGTTGTGCGGGCAGCTTGGTTTGCCCAGAACTTTTCCGAAGGCTATCTGCGCGACCCGATCCTTGGCGGTGTCTTACCCATGCCGGGCGGCGAAATGGTCGAACCCATCATCGACATCGACGACATTGCCGACGTTGTGGTCGCCGCATTGACAGATGGCCGGCACGTTGGCGAAGTCTATGAAGTCACCGGCCCCCAACTCCTCACTTTCGCTGACATGGCCAACATCCTGTCAGACGAGCTGGGCCGGTCAATCCAGCATTTGCCGATTAGCTTTGAAGATTTCCACGCCAACGTGGCCCAATCCGGCGGAGATTTCGTCGCTGACGTGTTCACGGCCATTGCACGCGAAACGTTGGACGGCCGCAACGCCCATCTTGCCGATGGCGTTCAACGGGCGCTCGGCCGAGAACCACGCAGCTTTGCTGACTATGCGCACACAGCAGCACAGCTCGGTGCTTGGAACCTGGCAGCCTGACCCTGCATAAAATCGGGGAGGCGCGCCTCCCCCCTTTGATCATTGTCTATCAAGGAAAATGACCCATGCCTGATCTCTTCCCAATCCTCATCCAGTTCACCATCATTGCCTATGCACTTGTGGGTGGCATTTTCATCGCCTTTTCCGATTTCATCATGCGTTCGCTTGCACGCACCTCCGGCACCGGCGGCGTTGAAGCCATGCAAGTCATCAACCGCGAAGTGTTTCGTTGGATATTCATGATGCTGTTTCTTGGCTTGGCACCCGTCTCCGTCGGCATCGCGCTTTACGGCCTGATCGCCATTGGGGATAATACCGGCACAGTTCTCGCAGCGGCGGGCTTATTTTATGTCGTTGGCTGTTTCGGTGTCACGATCGCCTACAACGTCCCGCTCAACGAACGTTTGGCGAAAATGAACCTTGCCGACGCCGCAACAAGCACCTTTTGGCAAAACACCTACCTGCCGCAATGGACTTGGTGGAACAGCGTACGCGGCGGTGCATGTATTCTGGCTGCAGCCTTGCTGCTTTCAGCGCTGACGGAACTGTAACAAGAACCAAATGATATTCGAGGCCATGGACCACTCGATGGTGGCCTCGAAATCGTATTTAGTGATCCCCCAACAGAGCAATCAGGTACTGCCGCAACTGTTCAGTTCCTTCCGCGCCAATTACCTGCTCGCACTTCATCTCAATGTCTTTGATTTGAGCGGCAGCAATCGAACGCCAGCGCTGACCTTTTTCCGTGATCAACACGATCTTATCGCGTTTACTGTCAGGCAATGGCTCGACACGCAACATACCCTGCTCAACCAGACGATCAATCGCTTGTTGTGCGGCCTGGCGCGAAAAACCCATCTCCCTGTGAATTTGAGACAGCTTAACATCGCGCCCTCGCAACTGCGCGAAAACGCGAATATCTGAGGCGCGCACTGAAGCAAACTCGGTATGAGCGCGCGCTTCATCCATCTGCTCATTCCATTGCGCAATGAGCGTCATCATTAGGCCTTTGATGTTCTGCGCCAGGAACTGATGATCTTTTTTATCAATCAAGATTGACAAACTACCTTTAGGTGCCTTTATCAACCTTAGTTGATAAAACTGGAGCGCTTCAATGGATCGGCGGGACTTTCTTAAGGCAGCAGGCACTGGAGTGATAGTTGCCGGCGGTGGTTTTTCATGGGCGCAAACACCCATTCGGCCGCTGCCAATCATGGCGATGAATGATCTCAACAATGGTATTGACCAGCGTATCCCACTTGCGCTGAACCCGGGCACGCATGATTTTGGCAATGGTGCTCAAAGCGAGACATTTGGCATCAACAACGATTATCTGGGGCCGGTCATTCGCGTGAAACAGGGCCAAACGCTACCTTTTGATGTCGCCAACAATATCGGTGAGAAAGTTGCCATTCACTGGCACGGGTTGCACGTACCCGGCGCGGTCGATGGCGGACCGCATCAGGAAATTGAGGATGGCGCGGTGTGGTCGCCAGACGTCCCCATTGTACAACGCGCTTCCATGAATTGGTTTCACTCTCACACGCATGGCACAACGGCGCGGCAAACCTACATGGGGCTTGCTGGTGTGCTACTCGTTGAAGACGATGCAAGCCTGTCGGCGGATCTGCCAAAAACCTACGGCGTCGATGACTTCACGCTGGTCTTGCAAGACAAGGCGTTCGATGGAGCGGGACGCATGACCTATGAGCTAACCGGTGAAGTCTTTGAAGACGGGTTTCAGGGTGAAACACTCGTCGTCAATGGAGCCATTGCACCAGTTGGCCAAGACGTGCCGACTGGCCTTGTGCGCTTGCGCGTTCTGAATGCCTGCAATGCCCGCTTCCTCGAACTATCCATGCAAAACGGCCCAATCACGGTCATTGCGACAGAAGGCGGGTTTCTATCTTCACCTGTCCAAATGGATGCGATCCTGCTGTCTCCTGGCGAGCGGTATGAAGTCCTCATCGATATGCGGACAACCGATCTAAACAGCCTGCTAGTTAATTTGGGTGGAGAGCAAAACGGGTTCTTTGCCAATTGGTTTGGTGGCGGGCAGGCTCAAACCGCATTGGAACTGCGCCGAACAGATACTCAAGGTTTTGATGGCTCAATGCCGCAAAGCCTCGCCAACTTATCACCTCCCGATCCATCAGAAGCGACCGTCACACGCGAGTTCTCCCTGCAAATGGATACCGGTGCGGACCTCGCAGCGCTCGCTCTTGCGTGGGGCAATATCTGTGGAGGCGGCGCTATGGCCATCAATGGCCAGCCCATGAAGATGGACCGGATCGATGAACGCGTTCGCAAAGGTGACACTGAGATTTGGCGCATTTCCGTTGATGACATGTTGCACCCATTTCACATTCACGGCTGCTCATTTCGCATCCTGTCACAAAATGATGGCCCACCCCCCTCCTATGCAGCGGGTTGGAAGGACATGGTTCATGTTGAAGAAGGCTGGTCTGAGGTGCTCGTGCGCTTTGATTATGAGGCAACTGAAGAAACACCCTACATGTATCATTGTCACATTCTTGAACATGAGGATTGCGGCATGATGGGGCAGTTCACCGTGACATAGGGCTGAGTATCCGGCGACTGCGCGAACCATTATGGCACCTAAAAGTCGACCTGACTTTCAAACGTCGCCAACTCACCCCTCGCAGGATGCGTGAAAGCAAGTTTTTCAGCATGCAACAAAAGGCGATCGCTCATCGCCAAAGCGTCAGCATGCGCATAAAACCGGTCGCCCAAAATGGGATGGCCGACTTCAGCCATGTGAACGCGCAGTTGATGTGAGCGTCCGGTCCGCGGATAAAGCGCGACAAGCGTAGTCTTCTCTCCGGACTCAATCACCTCCCAACGCGTTTCGGCGGCTTTTCCCAGCGCGTAGTCCACCATCTGACGCGGACGCCGCGCCCAATCACATCGCAGCGGCTGCAAACTGGTGCCGCACGGCGAAGCGGGTTGACCCCAAACGCGCGCTACATAGCGTTTGGCCACCACTCGGCGTTCAAACTGGGCGCTGAGGTTGCGATGGGCATCTCGGTGTAAAGCCAGGACCATCAGGCCGGACGTGTCCAGATCAAGCCGGTGAACAATTGCCGCACCGGGAAACTGGTGTCTAACACGGGCTTCAACACAGTCCGCATGATCAACTGCCCTGCCCGGCACAGAAAGCAAACCGGCGGGCTTTTCCACCACCACAATGTGCTGATCAGCGTGATGAACCTGCAGCTCACCTACGGGTGGATTATATTGAAACTGCGGTTGAGCCATTTCCAAGCAACAGCATGGAAACCCGGCAATTGTCCAGCAGCCAACTCGAGCGACAATTGTCTCCGAGTTGGTGCTTGACCATACGCCCCCTCCGGGTGCAAACCGCCGCCAGTCGAACAAATAAATGGCATTTCAATATGGGTTTTAAATGCGGCATTGTCGGCCTGCCAAATGTGGGCAAGTCGACCCTTTTCAACGCGCTGACGAAAACGGCAGCGGCGCAAGCGGCAAACTACCCGTTTTGCACCATTGAACCCAACACCGGCGAAGTTGCCGTGCCCGACCCGCGCCTTAGCCAGATCGCTGGCATCGCCGCTTCCAAGGAAGTGGTGCCAACGCGCATCAATTTCGTTGATATCGCTGGGCTTGTTCGCGGCGCTTCAAAGGGCGAAGGCTTGGGCAACCAGTTTCTGGCCAACATACGCGAAGTCGATGCCATCATCCATGTACTGCGCTGCTTTGAAGATGATGACATTACCCATGTCGAGGGCAAAATCGATCCGGTCGCCGACGCTGATACGGTGGAAACGGAGCTGATGCTGTCGGATCTGGAAAGCCTTGAACGCCGGATTGTACAGACACGTAAAAAAGCGACGGGGAAAGACAAGGAAAGCCTGACAATCCTGCCTGTCATGGAAGAAGCGCTCTCACTGCTGAACGACGACAAACCGGTTCGCTTAATGCTTGATGGTATAGCGGAAGAAGACCACCGCATCCTACGGTCACTTAACTTGCTAACCTCAAAGCCGGTTCTCTACGTTTGCAACGTAGCAGAAGACGAGGCGGCGACCGGCAACGAGAAATCGGAGGCAGTGGCGCAAATGGCCGCCCAGCAAGGTGCCCGAACGGTCGTTATATCTGCCGCTATTGAAGCAGAAATTGCGCAACTGGAGGGTGAAGACGCACGAGAGTTTCTCGACACATTGGGTTTGGAAGAGCCGGGTCTTGATCGCCTGATCCGAGAGGGGTACGCACTCCTTGATCTCATCACATTTTTCACCGCTGGCCCAAAAGAAGCACGCGCATGGACCGTTAAAAAAGGATCAAAGGCACCACAAGCGGCTGGCCAAATCCATACCGACTTTGAAAAAGGCTTCATTAGAGCCCAAACGATTGCCTATGATGATTATGTCGAGTTAGGTGGTGAGACACCGGCAAAGGAAGCGGGAAAAGCGCGCGATGAAGGCAAGGAATATATCGTCCTGGACGGCGATATAATGCTATTCAAGTTTAACGTTTAACGCCTTGATGACCTTTATCATTTGAAACGCATGAGAAATCCGAAATATTTCTCAAAAGGCGCCAATCCGTAACACGAAATTAATCAATTAAGCCCGATATGAAAGTGTATTTTCAACCTTAGGCTGCAAACCATGCAGCCTTCGCGCAATACACTTGGGGCCAAAATGCAGCAGGGCGATCTATGCCAGTCGATGAACCCGCATTCGTTCCTACAACGCGCGCACGACAAGCTCGAAGTCGCGCTGCAACCGATTGCCGACCTCACTTCAGGTACAACCGAAGCTTACGAAGCGCTTGTTCGCAACACCGCAGAATTCGGGATCGACAACCCTAAAGAACTGCATGATCTCGCCGCTGAACTTGGATGCATGTTGGAGTTGGAACTGTGTCTTTGGCAAAAAGCGTGCGTAAAGCTCGCAGACGTGGATGGTTCCGAGCACCGACACATTTTCCTGAATGTCGATGGACGCACGCTTTCAGATCAGGGACGGACGGTCATAGACCGGCTTCTGGTCATCGCCAAGGGCTCCGGTGTTCAACCGGAAAAGCTGTGCCTGGAACTATCAGGCGAAACCAACGTGTCCATGCTCGAAAGCGCAGTGGATGTGCGAACCTACGCAAAGTCAAAGTGTGTTCGTTTCGCAATCGATGATTTCGGAAAAGGCCATGGACAGTTGAAGTTCATGCACGAGCTTGAACCGGATCTTATCAAGGTTGATCGCTTTTTCATTGAGGGCATTGATCAGGACGCACGAAAACATCAATTGGTCACCAGTATCGTTCAATTGGCTCACCGGCTGGGCATGCGTGTCATCACCGAAGGCATCGAAAGCCAAGCAGAGCTGCGCGCCTGCCAAACCCTAAATGCCGACTTCGCTCAAGGTTACTTTGTGGGCAGACCTCAAATCGACGTGACGGAAAGCAGCGCAGAAATTGCGGGGCGGTTCCAGCAACTGGCAAACGATAAGCAAGCACGTAAAGCCGCAGAAGCTGCAAGCGCACTCGATCTGCTCCCCTATACAGAAATCGGGGACGGCGCTGACGGCATCATAGAGCACTTCAAAAGCAACACGGGTCTTCGTGTTCTGCCCGTCTTAAACGGACAATGTGAGCCTGTTGGCGTCATCCGCGAAGAAAGCTTTCGTAAATATCTCTACAATCCTTATGGCCACATGCTGCTGCGCAACAATGGCATTCAAAACGTTGTGGAGGCGATGGTTGAAAAAGTCCCAGTCGCTGACCATAGGACACTGCTTAGTGATCTGGTTCCCACAGGTGCCGTCAGCGATGCCGAATGCATCATCATCACTAAGGATGGCAAATACATCGGCGTGATTACCACGCAGACACTTTTGAAGGCGGCCAATGATGACCGCATCAAACAAGCCGAAGACCAAAACCCGTTAACCCGCTTGCCGGGAAATCGCCTGATCGACGCACATATTCAGGAATTCGGACAAAGGTCAGAAGCAGAGCGTTACTTCTTCTACTTCGACTTCGATGCCTTCAAGCCGTTTAACGATGCCTATGGCTTCAGTGCAGGAGATCGCGTGATCCAACTCTTCGGAGACATATTAAGAAAGAAGCTGGGGCAGTATGGAGCGTTTCTTGGCCATGTGGGGGGTGACGATTTTTTTGTCGGCTTGCACGGCATAGACACAGACCGGGCCATACGCGAAGCCAATACCATTCGGTCGGAGTTCAGTTCAGCTACCATCGGCTTTTACAGCGCCGAAGACCAAAAGCTGGGATATACGAGGAGCGTTGACAGGAGCGGCCGACAGAACACTTATGGATTGCTATCTTGCTCAGTCGGCATCGCGCAGTTGAAAGTCGGTGAGCGCATTACAAGCCTTGATCGCTTCGGGTACTCGATAAGTCAGATCAAAAAGGCCGCCAAAGCAGCACCACATGGCGTTGTTGTCGGAAACGCCAACGCTTTCACATCGCAATCTCCAGCCACTCAACTTCAGGACATGCTCGAAGCAGTAAGTGGGTGATAACGCACGATCGGCAAACCTGCTATATCGGGCTGTAGTGCCGTTTAAGCCAATCAGACAAACCAGCGAGACCGGGAAACAGTGTTCTCTCGGATATGTTGGACTGATCCAGCCTATCACGCACGAGCCACTTCAGTTCTTTAGGTATGATGATCTTCTTGCAGGAAACACCAGACTTCAGAATCCACTGGTCCATCGAGATCTGAGGATCGTTAATAATCGAGAAAAGTGCAAACTGATTGACAACCCTATCATCCAGGGACGGTGGCTCCAAAAACAAACAAAATGGTTTCTTTGAAAACCTGTCCAAGTCTTCCAACGACTTGATTTCCAGCTTTCTGAATTCAGAGACGCTTGCGCTGAAACCCATAACGGACACCGATGCATCGGGCAGCGCAAAAACATCGAGTAGCTCTGTTGTAAAAACAGATGCGCCTTCAGCATCAAGACTGGCCTTCAGAGGCTTTGGCAACTTGTTGTGAGCATCATCAATGTCGATAGCCCAAACGACTGCATCATCACCCATGCGAGCAACATCGGACGTAGCAAAATGCAGCGCGACGAACGGCGAGTACGTCCAATCGAGCAAACGCGTTGGCAAGCCATGATGCTGCCCAACTGTAAGCCAATGCCAAAAAGTCTCACGCTCCACCACGTCGCGATGCGCGTACTTGCGGAAGTTTCGCAGCAAGTGTTTTTCCAATTCTGCGAAATTACCACCAAGCCGCATCAAAGACGTAGGCATAGTTGGCCAGTCTTTTGTCATACCACGGAAGGCATATCTTGAACGATGCCGTCCGATATCTTCACGCCAGTCATTTGCAAAAAGCTCGGCAAGCAAATGCTCCCAGCTCTTTGCTTTTACCTCTAAAACCATGATCAGCCCCGTTAGCCCTCGACACGGCACAGCTTTGCAGAGAACATTACACCATGATGACACAAACGCATTTTCTGGTGGCGGCAACTTTGCTTTGCTCGCCCAAACGGCCAGCAAAACATAATGCGGCGGTACTACTGGGTGCATTCGCGCCTGATTTTGCGATCTATGCGCTTTTTATCTGATCAAAGATCGCAGGCATCCCCGAGCGGGATTTATGGAATGTGGTTTATTTTTCCGAGCCTATGCTCACCTACACCGCTATCGGAAATTCAGCACCGCTATACGCTATGATCACTATACTTGGGATTGCAATGGTGCGCTCTGCATCGACCGAATTAGCTGGGCCAAATAGAGGCACCGTGCCGGCCGGCCTGGGCCGGTTCATTGACCCGGAATACACCAATTTAGTCATTTTATTTGGATTAGCGGCACTAACCCATGTGGCGCTTGATTTCCCGGTGCACGCCGATGATGCCCATCCGCACTTTTGGCCACTGACAGGGTGGCGGTTCTTCTCCCCGGTCAGCTATTGGGACAGCGCACATTACGGCAATTTCTTCGCGCCGCTAGAAGGCATATTGGGTATCGCGCTGGCCGTGATCCTGTTCAGGCGCTTCAAGGCGGTTTGGATTAGGCTGCTCACAGGCTCATTGATTGTCGCCTACGTTGCAGTACCAGCCTACTTCATTTTAGTTCTTGGCGGCTGATTAATCGCCTTCGAACTCGATCAGCGTGCGCACCGGAACGCCCAGCTCTTCGATCTTTTTACGGCCGCCCAGATCAGGCAGATCGATCACAAAACACGCGGCCACAACGTCTGCGCCAATTTGCTGTAGCAATTTGACCGCCCCTTCAGCTGTGCCGCCGGTGGCGATCAGATCGTCAACGAGAATAACCTTCTCACCCTGTTTGACGGCATCCTTGTGCATCTCCATCTCATCGACGCCATACTCGAGGCTATAGGCGATACGAACCGTGTCATGGGGGAGTTTGCCCTTTTTACGAATGGGAACAAAACCCGCCGACAATTGATGCGACATAGCACCGCCGAGAATAAAGCCGCGCGCTTCAACACCGGCGACCTGATCGATCTTTGTGCCAGCATAGGGATGGACCAGTTCGTCCACCGCACGGCGGAATGCTCTTGCATTACCGAGCATCGTAGTGATGTCACGAAACATGATGCCTGGCTTGGGATAATCCGGAATAGTGCGGATCGCCGCTTCCAGTTCTTCACGCAAAATCATCGATATCATCCTTTGTCTGAGCAGTCGTACGGCTTTATGTGCACGCACAAAAAAGGGGCGCAAGCGCACCCCCTTAAAATTATCCGTCGTCGCCTCGCGACTTAGTTTTTCAAGCGGCTCCAAACCTGCTTTTTGGATAGATAAAGCAATACAGAGAAGATGATCAGAAAGACCATAACGCGGAAGCCCAGCTGCTTTCGCTCTTCCAGCTTCGGTTCAGCTGCCCACATCATGAAAGCAGTGACGTCTTCCGCATGCTGTTCCAGCGTTGTGGGGGTACCATCATCATACTCGACATCATCACCCCACAGCGGTTGGGCCATAGCCAAAGCGGCGCCGCCGACGAAGTATGGATTATAGTTCAGATCGCCGACCTGATCGATATACTCCTCAGGGATATCGTCCGTGTAACCGGTCAGGAGCGAATAGATATAGTCAGGCGCGCCTTCGGCATATTGCGTGAAGATATCCACTACGAAGGTCGGGAAACCGCGCTCGACGTGACGTGCTTTGGCCAGCAATGAGAAGTCTGGAGGATAAGCACCGCCGTTGGAGACAATCGCTTCTTCACGGTTCGCAAACGGGCTTGGGAATCGATCAGCAGGCGTAGCAGCCCGCATAAACATCTCGCCATCTTCGTTCGGGCCGTCTTCCACTTCATACTGAGCGGCGAAAGACTTGATCTGGTCCTCAGAATAGCCAAGGTCGGCCAGGTCGCGGAAAGCAACAAGCTCCATTGAGTGGCAAGCAGAACAGAGCTCTGTATAAACTTTCAGGCCGCGTTGAAGTTGGGCTTTGTCATATGTGCCAAATGGACCCGCAAAAGACCAATCAACATATCTTGGCTTCTTCAAAGGGTATTTACCTGCAGCAAATGCCGGCGCTGCGACAAACGATACCGCGACAACTGCAGCCACGATCTTTGTGAGTAGCTTTTTCATTTTTATTGTTCCCTGACCCACAGATTAGGACTTCTTGTCCGGAGCGGCAGCCGCACCTGCTGGCTGCGCCGTGGCGCCGCCCGTTACCTCAGGCACCTTTGACAGTACAGCTTCCGTGATAGAGTTCGGCGTCCGACGCGGTTTCTCAATGATCCCCAGCAGCGGCAGGATGATCAGGAAGAAACCGAAATAGTATGCGGTCGAGATCTGGGCGAGCGCTGTATAAACGCCTTCCGCAGGTTTGGCACCCAGCCAGCCCAGGAACAATGCGTTTGCCGCAAATACCCAGAAGGCGACTTTGTACATCGGGCGATAAACCGCAGAGCGAACCTTTGATGTGTCAAGCCAAGGCATAACGAACAAGATCGCAATTGATGCAAACATCGCCAGAACGCCGCCGAGCTTGGACGAGATTGGACCGATATCGAAAGTGATCGCACGCAGGATCGCGTAGAATGGCAGGAAGTACCACTCAGGCACGATGTGCGCCGGTGTCACCTGCGGGTTGGCCGGAATGTAGTTGTCAGCGTGACCCAGATAGTTTGGGATATAGAAGATAAAGTACGCGAACACGGCCAGGAACACGCAAAGGGCAAACGCATCCTTGATGGTCGCGTATGGTGTAAATGGCACAGTATCCGTCTTTGACTTCACCTCAATGCCGGTAGGGTTTGTTTGACCGGTCACATGCAAGGCCCACACGTGCAGGATCACAACACCGGCGATCATGAACGGCAGCAGGTAGTGTAGTGAGAAGAACCGGTTCAATGTTGGGTTGTCGACAGCAAAACCACCGAGCAAGAGTTGCTGAATTGGCTCACCAACAACCGGGAAGGCCGTAAAGAAGCCGGTGATCACGGTTGCGCCCCAGAAGGACATCTGACCCCAAGGCAGAACGTAACCCATAAAGGCCGTCGCCATCATCAGAAGGAAGATGATGCAACCCAAAATCCAAAGCAACTCACGAGGCGCCTTGTAAGAGCCGTAATACATGCCACGGAAAATGTGCAGGTAAACGGCGATAAAGAAGAATGATGCGCCGTTGGCATGCATGTAGCGCATAAGCCAACCATAATTCACATCACGCATGATGTGCTCGACGGAGTTAAACGCGCCGCCGGTCGAGGCCACATAGTGCATCGCCAGAAACACGCCGGTCAAGATCTGCACGACCAGCATGATCGTCAGCATGCCACCAAATGTGTAGGCGTAGTTCAAATTGCGCGGCACTGGATAGGCCACAAAGGAATCATACATCAAACGGGGCAGCGGCAGGCGCGCATCCATCCATTTTCCGATACCAGACGTCGGATTATAGGTGCCATGCTGTTCAAGATTACTCATATCGTCTTGTCCTATGCTTGGTCAGTGCCAATGATCAGCGTTGTTTCATCGGCAAATACATATGGTGGAAGCGGCAAATTCGATGCGGCAGGACCGCGCAGAATACGGCCCGTCATGTCAAAAACGGAGCCGTGGCATGGGCAGAACCAGCCTTCGGGTGCGCTATCAACAATGTTGGGTACACAACCCAGGTGGGTACAGTTCGCTGCAACGATCGCCCATGTCGTGTTGCCTTCCGGGCCGCCGATACGATCTGGAACCGGCGCAAAGTCTTTCATATCGCCTTCGCCAAGGCCTTCAGCGGCCGTAAGCTCATCTTCCGTCAAATGACGGACAAAGTAGGGAAGGCCCCGCCAATTTACTGTGATTGTCCCGCCCGGCTCAACAGATGATATGTCCAATTCAACCGGCTGACCGGCTGCCAAAACGTCAGCATCAGGAGCCATGGAGGCAACAAATGGCCAAGCGATGCCAACAGCACCCACAGCGCCCATCATGCCGGTTGCAACATAAATAAAATCGCGCCGCGTGGGCATTTCGCCTTCTGGCTCATTCGTCGTGTCTGACACGGGATTTACCTCTTTTATAATACGCAAAGGGCCATTACCGGCCGCAACACATAGATGGCAGCGGCATTACGCGGTAGGTAGGGCAAAGTCCAGCCTAGACGATGGCATGACGACAAGGTGTCGCGGAATTGTGGAAAGCCTTACTCCGCCGCTTCCGCAATTGGCAAAAAGCCACCCGATTGGCGCGCCCAAAGGCGGGCATAAAGCCCATTTTGATCGGCAAGCAACTGATTGTGCGTGCCTTCCTGTACAATGCGGCCTTTATCGATGACAACCAGCCGATCCAGCGCAGCAATGGTGGAAAGCCGATGCGCGATGGCAAGCACTGTTTTGCCTTCCATCAGCGCGGCCAGATTGTCTTGAATCGCAGCCTCAATCTCCGAATCGAGAGCCGATGTTGCCTCATCCAGGATCAGAATCGGCGCGTTTTTGAGCATCACGCGCGCTATCGCGACCCGTTGCCGCTGCCCGCCTGAAAGCTTGATGCCCCGCTCGCCAACGTGGGCTTCATAGCCACGCCGGCCACGCGGGTCTTCTGCGTCAAGAATAAAGTCATGCGCTTGCGCCTTATGGGCTGCAGCGATGATATCCTCCATCGAGGCTTGTGGCGCGCCGTAGGCAATATTGTCCTTCAAAGACCGATGCAGCAACGACGGCTCCTGGCTAACGACGCCAAACTGTGCACGAAGGCTTGCCTGCGTAACATCATTGATCGTGGTGCCATCAATTGAGATGGTTCCACTTTTGGGTTCAAACAGGCGCAATGTCAGATTGACGATGGTTGATTTGCCAGCGCCAGATGGGCCCACAAGACCAACCTTCTCACCGGGTTTGATGGCAAGGTTCAAACCCTCAAACAGCTGAATATGCTCTTTGCCATAATTGAAGCGCACATCGTCAAAACGAATCTCTCCGTTGACGCGATCAAGAACTTTCGCATCGGCTCTGTCGCGGATTTTCGGCTCAACGGAAATCGTCTCGACAGCATCCTGAACCGTCGAGAAGGCCCGGATCAGGCCGTTGATATTGAACATCATCCAGCCGGACATCTGGTTGAGCCGGAACACCAAACCCATCGTCGCAGCAATGGCACCGGTAGAAATCGAACCGGCAATCCAGCCCTGAACCGCGATGATGGCGACCGCCGTCATCATCATGCCATTGAGCACCGCAACGGCAGTGCGGACCAGCGTGATCATGCGCGTCAAATGCGTAACGGCGCCCAGATAATGCGACAGCGCAGTCTTGATATCGCCGTTTTCGCGGGCACCGGTGTCAAACAGCTTCACGGTCAGAATGTTGGTGAAGATATCGACCATGCGACCGTTCAGAACCGAGCGCTCATTGGCGTTGTTCTTACCGGCCGCTCGCAGGCGAGGTAGCAAAAACCTCACAATAACCGCATAACCCGCCGCCCAAACACCAACCACAATGCCCATGCGCCAATCGAGCGTCGTGAGCACGGCAAGTGTCAGCAGTACAAAGGTCACAAACGACCAGAGCGATTGCAGCGAAGTGACAATGAAATCGCCGACCGACTCGCCCGCCTGCATGATCTTGGTAGCGATGCGGCCTGCAAAATCATCCTGATAAAACTCGTAGGGTTGCTCGATCACCCGTCGGAACGATTGCCAGCGCACCATGGTATAAAAGCGCGGAACGATGACCTGTTGTTCGACAATCGCCGCGCCAATCATGACAAGCGCACGCACAACAAGAAGCAGCGCACCAAACGCAACCAGCTCAGGCCAATAGTCGGTAAACAGCGCCGTTGGCGACGAGGCATCGAGAATATCGATCAGCCAGCCAACGCCCCAATAGAGCGCGGCATCAACCGCACCAACCAAACCACCAACAATCAAAAGCGCGATAAACGGCCATTTGGCCTGTTTGGCGAAGTACCAGATGAACGACCAGGCATTGGTCGGCAGCAACTCACGGCCTGTGTCATGGAACGGCTCCACAAACCGCTCGACCCGGTTCCAGACCGGATGGGTCATGTTCCGATATTTCGGATCGGGATCCGGCCGCCATGGTTGGGGAGTGTTACGCGCCATGTGAAAGGATGTAGGCGCTGAAAGGCGGGATGCCACCCCGCCTTTCTCTCACACTCAGGTTACGGCCCACCAATTGGCAAGTGATGCCAGTCACTCAGCGGCAACCTTCGCTGCCTCATCGCTATTGATAAACCCACCGGACTGGCGCGCCCACAGATCAGCATAAAGACCACCGGTCTGCGTGAGTTCATCATGCGTGCCGTCTTCGACAATAGAGCCCTTGTCCAACACGATCAGCCGGTCGAGGCTGGAGATAGTCGAAAGCCGGTGCGCAATCGCAATTACGGTCTTGCCATCCATCAGCGCATTCAGGTTCTCCTGAATGGCTGCTTCCACCTCTGAGTCGAGCGCTGACGTCGCCTCATCGAGCACCAAAATCGGTGCGTCTTTTAAAAACACACGGGCAATGGCGATCCGTTGGCGCTGACCGCCGGACAGCTTCACGCCACGTTCACCCACATGGGCGTCGTACCCCTTGCGACCCTTCATATCGACAAGTCCGAGGATGTAATCATGCGCATTGGCCCGTTTAGCCGCTTGTATGATTTCCTCGTCAGTGGCGTCCGGGCGTCCATAAGCGATGTTGTCTCGAACTGAACGATGTAAGAGCGACGTATCCTGCGTGACCACACCGATCTGCTGACGCAGGCTTTCCTGACTTACTTTCGCGATGTCCTGACCATCAACGCGGATGTGCCCGCCCTCCAGATCATAAAGCCGCAGCAGCACGTTCATGAGCGTCGATTTACCCGCGCCGGAACGCCCAACGAGACCGACCTTTTCGCCGGGCTGCACGTGCAGGTTCAGGCCGTCAATCACACCTTTGCCCTTGCCATAATGGAAGGTCATACCGTCAAAGGCTATATCGCCCTTCTCGACGACCAGTTGTTTGGCTTCGGGCGCATCCAGCACATCCTGCCGCGTCGAAATCGTGCGCATACCGTCTTCCACGGTACCGATGTTTTCAAATAGGCCAGCAGTCTCCCACATCACCCAGTGCGCGATGCCCTCAAGACGAAGGACAAGGCCAACGGCAACAGCAACAGCGCCAACCGTTACGCTGCCGGTTTGCCAAGCCCAGATGCCCATCGCACCAACAACAAAGAGCAAAATCGAGTTGGACGTGTCGACACACGTGTTCATCCAGGTCACGAGCCGCATTTGCGGGTGTACGGTCTTTAGAAACTGATCCATGGAGTCGCGTGCATAGTCTTCTTCGCGATTGGAATGCGCAAAGAGTTTGACAGTCTGGATGTTGGTGTAACTATCGACGATCCGGCCAGTCATGATGGAGCGGGCATCGGACTGAAGCTCCGAGATCACTCGCATTTTGGGCAAGAAATACCACAGCGTGCCAACATAGAACGCAAGCCAGAGCACAAACGGAATGGCCAGCATCCAGTCAAGCGTGATCACCAACACCAGCGTGCCAAGGAAATATACGCCAACATAGATGAAGACATCGACGAGCTTGACCACGGTCTCGCGGACACTAAGCGACGTTTGCATGACCTTGGTCGCCAATCGTCCGGCAAACTCATCCTGATAAAAGCCAAATGACTGACCAAGCATATAGCGGTGCGCCTTCCAGCGCATCGTCATGGGATAATTGCCGAATAGTGTCTGGTGCATCAGCATCGTGTGGATGAACGACAGGATCGGCAACAAAACCAACACCACAAAGCCCATCCAGAAAAGGCCGGTCGCCTCATCGGCAAAGAAGGTTGCAGGATCAGCTTCGGTCAACCAGTCAACGACATTGCCAAGAAATGCAAACAGCATCACTTGCAGGCCGGAAATGATAGCAATCAGTGCCGATGTCAGCGCCAAAAATGGCCAAACCGGCTTAGTGTAATGCCACAAAAACGCGCCTAGCGACGCCGGCGGCTGGGTAGGTCGTTCGGGCGGGAACGGATCAATACGTTTTTCAAACCACGAGAGCATGGGGAAACCTCGGAAACAAAGTGGAGCGCAGGCGCGATATCGCCACGGCGCAGAAAACTGGAAAATGGGATACCCGCTCTTTGGCGGGCCACGGGAACGAGCGCGTCAGCGGTGACGGTTACTATCGTCGGACAACCAGGCGACACGCGGCGCGATAAAAATGAAATCCATCACTGTCTCCCTGATTGATTGAGGCGTTGGCGAAGAGATACATCAACCCCATGACGAAAACAAGACAGTGACGCGTTGCTCATGACAAAAGACATCCATGTTGCGCTCTATCAGCCAGACATTGCCGGCAATACGGGAACAATCCTGCGCACTGCAGCATGTCTCGGCTTTCACGTTCACCTAATCGAACCCGCTGGCTTTGATGTCTCCGACCGGTCGCTCAAGAGATCGGGAATGGACTATCTAGCGATGACAACGCTCACCCGTCATGCAGATTGGTCACAGTTCGAAGTCTGGCGCATCGAGCAACGGCTTCCTTTGACGTTGCTAACAACGAAAACGTCAGAACCTTACACATCCAGCAGTCTTTCGATCCCGCAAGTTCTTCTGTTCGGTTCCGAAAGCAGCGGCGTGCCGGAAAAAGTTCATAATCTGGCGGACCAGCGGATCACTATTCCCATGCAGCCCGAGGCGCGCTCACTTAACCTTGCTGTCAGCGTCGGCATCATTGCAGCTGAAGCGATCAGACAGTCTCATGCGTAACTGACAACCTCCACTTCTAATCCGTTATCATCATTGAAGTAGAAGCGTCGGCCAGGCTCATAATTATCGTGACTGTGAGGGCGGTAACCCTTTGCAATGACCTTGGCTTCAACCGCATCAAGATCGTCGACAACAATACCTATGTGATTGAGGTGACCAACGCGCGCCTTGTTAATGCTGGGTTTGCCGGTAATTTCAGCCGGTGAGTAAAGTGCCAGGTAGCTCGTGCCATCGCCGATATGCACGGAATGACCGCCGTTCATCACCGGTCCTTCCCAACGAACATGCCAGCCGAAAATATCGATAAAATCCTGTGCAGACTTCTTGGCGTCTGGCACGGTGAAATTAACATGCTCCAAGCCGGTTCTTTGTATCTGATTCATCGTCAACTCCTTGCAATTTACGGTGATGACGTGCCTTATAGTTTCTCAAGTTCACTTGAGATCAAGAGCAAATGTCAACCGTTGCGAAAAAGAAGTATTTGACGATCGGCGAAGTCGCTTCCCGCACCAATCTGGCCGTATCCGCCATACGCTATTATGCAGATGAAGGATTAATTTCTGCCGTACGTTCCTTAGGAGGCACGCGTAATTTCTCACGCGCAGAACTGCGCCGTGTCTCGTTCATCGCCATATCCCAGCGCCTTGGATTCAGCCTAAAGGAAATTCGGGCACAGTTGGAAAGTCTGCCAAATAATCGCGCACCGAACAAACGTGATTGGGCGCGGATAAGCCGTCGCTTCAGAGGTGTGATCGATGAGCGTATCCATTCACTAGAACGCCTGCGCGACAGGCTGGATGGTTGTATCGGCTGTGGCTGCCTGTCGCTTGACGCCTGTGACATCTATAATTTCGATGACAAGGCCGCCGAGTTGGGCGCTGGCACAAACTGGGTAGAGCAAGAAGTGCCTGACTAGCGGCGCAACGCTAGGCTGCTTCGTTGAGCTTTATGTCAGCAACCATATCGCGATGCTGAATGCCGGCGTCTTCATATTCATCCGAGCAGACGACAAAGCCGAGCTTTTCATAAAATGGAATGGCCGACACTTGGCTTGAGAGAAAAAAACGCCTGCCTGAAGCATCAGACCGGGCCGCCAAATCATCCATCATGAAACGCATGATCGCAGCACCTACACCGGTACCGCGCACGCGCCCCAGAACCGCCACACGCTGAAACTTGAAGAACAGCGGCTGAACCATTACGCGAGCCGTCGCAACGGCATCATCATCATCGGCGGCAAGATAGTGAATGGCATCGCTATCCTTGCCATCGCGCTCAAGCTCGGCGGGTACGCCCTGTTCACTGACAAAAACCGCCTCACGGATAGACATGCATTGTTCGATTTGCGCTGGCGTGTCGGCGCGTCCGATATGCAACTTCATGTTTCTCGTGGCCTCTAGTCTGCCGACGGCAGGCGGCGCATTGTGAACTCAATCACATCACCATCCAGCAGTCGCCAGCTTTCAACTTGCGTCCAATAGGCTGCTTTTGGGTAACGGTCGAACCATTCACGCGCCTTTATTCGCGCCTGCGTCCTTTGAAGGCGGTAAGTTTCGCGAACAAAACCGGGCGAAGCCGCCACCTCGCGGCTCGATTGAAGATGCTTTCTTACGCTGTCGCGTGGCAGTCTCGGTGGTGCCATAGACTCACAAGCTCCGTCCTCGATCTATTGGTGACGATAGCTTGCGACAAACAAATGACAAGTCCCCTCTGCGCAACGCTTGGCAAATCAGCGATCTGGCGATAGGCATCATGTGAAATACCAGATGGGGACTGACCGTGGAACGACCACAATTGCCTGTCGGCCTGCCGGCAGACATCGAAGACAAAAAAGCCGCGGCGGAAGCTTGGTTTCAGTCATTGCGCGACCGCATCTGCAGCGAGTTTGAGAAGCTGGAAGACGATGTCACTGGCCCGTTTTCGGAGTATGCACCGGGCCGCTTCGAGCAGACACCATGGCAACGCGATGAGGGCGAAGGCGGCGGTGGTGTCATGTCCATGATGCACGGGCGGGTCTTTGAGAAGGTCGGTGTCCACACGTCAACCGTTCACGGGGAGTTTTCAGAAGAGTTTCGCGCCCAAATTCCGGGAGCCTCCGAAGACCCTCGCTTTTGGGCATCGGGCATTTCTTTGATCGCCCACCCGCAAAACCCCAATGTCCCTGCCGTTCATATGAATACACGGATGGTCGTCACCACCTCATGGTGGTTTGGCGGTGGCGCAGACTTGACGCCTGTCCTCAATGCGCGCCGCAATCAGACGGACCCTGACACAGTCGCATTCCACAAATCCTTCGAACTGGCTTGCTCACGTCATGCCAATGCAGACTATCCGCGCTTCAAGAACTGGTGTGATGAATATTTTCACTTAAAGCATCGCGATGAACCACGCGGCATCGGCGGCATCTTCTATGATTGGCAGCATAGCGAGGATGAAGCGGGCGGCTGGAACGCTGACTTTGCCCTCACGCAAGATGTCGGCAAGACCTTCGCGGTCGTCTATCCGCATCTGGTTCGGCGCAACTTCAACGAAAACTGGACAGACGCAATGCGCGAGGAACAACTCGTGCGCCGCGGACGTTATGTGGAATTCAACCTGCTTTATGATCGCGGCACGATCTTCGGCCTCAAAACCGGCGGCAATGTCGAAAGCATCCTGTCTTCCATGCCACCTGCGGTGAAGTGGCCGTAAAGGCAAATGCACCAGCCGCTTGGCCCATCCATGGCGGATTTGCTGGCACGGTTTCCACGCGCCGGTAAGGTGGAGTGGATAGGCGTTCGCCCGGCGCGGCACGAAAAACTGCAAGAGCTTCAATCAGCCCAGATTACATTCAAAGGATTGGCAGGCGATCACCGCAGCCGACCCGGCAAGCGGGCCGTGACGCTGATCCAAGCAGAGCATCTACCGGTCATTGCGGCCCTGTCGGGTCACGACGAAATCGAACCCGCCCTGCTCCGTCGCAATATTGTCGTCAGTGGCATCAATCTCATTGCGTTGAAGCAGATAACCATTCAAGTCGGAACCTCTCACTTGCGCATCACCGGTCCCTGCGCGCCCTGTTCGCGCATGGAAGAATATCTGGGTGAAGGCGGCTATAATGCCATGCGCAGCCATGGCGGTGTGACAGCAGAAGTTGTGGCCGAAGGCACCTGCCAAGTGGGCGATAGTGTCACCGCAATCGCGGAATCTACTTCCTAGCGAGCGCCATCAGCGCATCACGATCAAGCGCGAAGTCTGACTCAATCCACGCCTCTTCCATTCGCTTTAAAGCCGTACCGAGCGCGGCGCCCGCTTCAAAACCGGCATCGAGCAAATCCTGGCCTTTGACGGGCAATTCCGGCGCGGCAAAAGCATCGGCAATGGCAAGCAATTCCAGAAGTGGCGCACGATCTTCCTTCGCCAAAACGATCTCCAGCTTGAGCTGATCAATCACCGCATCGCGCCGCTTGCGCCCGCGGTAAAGCGCAGCGCGAACCATCTCTGGCGATTCCAGCGATACGCTCTGCGTGCCATTGGCCCAAGCCTTCAAACGATCACGGACAAGGTTCGGAACCTTTAAGCGGCTCGACAACCCGTCAACGATGTCATCACGCGGCGGGATGATCACTTGAAGGCGCTGAATGGCGTCGGGCGTCCAACTGAAATCAGCCTCCGCTTCAATCAGCGGATGAATGTTATCGATGCCCCACTTTTCGCTCTCGGGCAGGATGGCGGTCAGAATCCCGATCGTGCGCATCCATAACAACGCCCGTGACGGATCAGGTGCGGCGAGGAGCTTGCTCAATTCCGACCATACGCGTTCAGCAGACAAGCCCGCCAAACCCTCCTTCAGCTTGGCAGTTGCCTTCAACCCGACCGCATCAGGCCTTCCATGACCATACCAGGCAAAAAAGCGGAAGAACCGGAGTATTCGCAGATAATCCTCGTTAATACGGGTCTCGGCATCACCGACAAAGCGCACATTACGGGCCTGCAAATCTTCCAAACCACCAAGAGGGTCGTGAATGGTGCCATCACGAGACAGGTAAAGCGCGTTCATCGTCAGGTCGCGGCGGAGCGCATCTTTTTTCCAATCGGTGGCAAACTTTACGACAGCGCGCCTACCATCGGTCTCAACATCTTCGCGAAGCGTTGTGACCTCATAGCCGACCCCGCCGCTGACGGCGGTCACCGTGCCGTGCCCAATGCCGGTGGGAACGGACTTCAAACCCGCATTCGCCAGTGCCTCGACCACCTGTTGCGGATGAAGCGTTGTCGACAAATCGACGTCGGCCACGGGCTCATCCATCAGCGTGTTGCGCACCGCGCCGCCATTGACGCGCACCTCACCGCCTCCGCGCTCAAGCGCATCAAAGACGGCAACGAGCGATGGCTCTTGCAACCATGCGGGCGAAACCTTTGAAACCATTATTGGTAGAGGCTTTCATACATGAACCGGATGATACCGGCTGTGACGCCCCAAATATACCGCTCCTCATATGGCATCACATAAAAGTGCCGTTCGCGCCCATAAACGGAACGGCTTTCAACGCGGTGGTTGGCGGGATCGGCCAAAAACGCCAAGGGAACGAAGAAAATCTCGTCAACCTCATCGGGGTTTGGGACAAGCCGCACTTCTTTTGGGACAAGTGACAAAATTGGCGCTATCTTGAAGCCGGAACCGCTGTAGTAGGTCGGTAAACGCCCCAAAACGTCGAGCGATTTGCGATCAATACCGGTTTCTTCCTCGCATTCACGCCGCGCGGCATCTTCTGCTGATCGATCTTCAGGATCAATCCGGCCACCGGGAAAAGAAATCTGGCCCGAATGGGTACGCAACGCTTCGGCGCGCTGTGTCAAAAGCACATGTGGTTCACCACCGCGCTCTTGAATGCCAATGAGAACAGCAGCGTCCTTTTTTGCGTTGGTTTTTATGACATCGGCTGCATCAGGATTGATGGCAAAATCCCCGCTGTCGGATGCGGTATCAGGATCAAACGCCGCGGCACGGCGCATGAAGTCTGCGGTCGAGCCGATAGCGTCGACGGTCATGTTCATGACGCTAGCGCTTCGTTCAGCGCATCAACCGTCATGATCGGATACCAATACGGCCCGGAGCGTACGGCAAATTGCATAACGCCATCGAGTTCAATTTCTTCGCCCATATCGATCAACTCGTGCATGCAGGAACGCGACAGCAGGGCCTCCAAACGGCCTCGAACCTTCAAATAGGGCTTTACTCCCTTCGTGGTATTTTGAAACTCGAAGCGCAATGGATTTTCTGGCCCCACGATGATCTCCTCGCCAATGTTACTGGTCATTTGCAACCACGGGCGATGGTCCCGCTGAAACCGGTCTATTCTGACAATTGTGAAATGAGCATCCCGAACACGAATGCCGACTTTTTCCACAGGAGTCACGAGGTACGTCTTGCCATCTTCATCCTTGCGCAAAACGGATGCAAATAACTGAACCAAAGATGGTCGACCAATGGGTGTGCCTAGGTAGTACCAAGACCCATCAGACCTAATTTCCATATCAATGTCGCCACAAAAGGGCGGATTCCAATCCTCAACGGGCGGAATTGGGCGTTTGGCTGCCTTTTGCCCCCTTGAAATCTGGGTAACCAACTTATTCAGCGCTGTTCCACCATCCGCCATAAAATAGTCCATCGTGGCCGTTCATCTGTGCTGCGTCACGAAATAGTCACGGCGGTGCCACTTGTCAGCCCTTCATGAAGGTTTACGTTTCTTCCTAGTGTATAAATCCGGAAGGGTCCGTCGATGAGCGTTCACGCGACTGTGCAACAAATCTCCGAAGAAGAAATAATCGCAAAAGCGGAAAGCGTTCTTGAGGACATTGCCAAGCTGAAAAGCGAGATTGCCAAGGTCATCTTCGGTCAGGAAACGGTTGTAGAGCGCTCCATTGTTTCAATTCTCTCCGGCGGTCACGCACTGCTGGTGGGCGTACCAGGTCTTGCAAAGACCAAGCTGGTGGACACACTCGGTACGGTGCTCGGGCTCAATAGTGGACGCGTACAATTTACACCGGATCTAATGCCGGCCGATATTCTCGGTTCGGAAGTGCTGGAAGAAGGTGACAACGGCAAACATTTTCGCTTTATCGAGGGGCCCATCTTTGCCCAGCTCTTGATGGCGGATGAAATCAACCGCGCAAGCCCACGTACCCAATCAGCGCTGCTCCAGGCGATGCAGGAATACCATGTGACCGTTGCTGGTAAGCGCCACGATCTTCCAGCACCGTTTCATGTTTTGGCAACGCAGAACCCGCTTGAGCAGGAAGGCACGTATCCACTGCCAGAGGCGCAGTTGGACCGTTTCTTGATGCAGATCGATATCGACTATCCAACCATGGACGCCGAACGCCGCATACTGCTTGAAACGACAGGTGTATCGGGCGCAAAAGCGGATGCTGTTATCAGCGCGGGCCGCCTGCAGGAGATGCAAGCGCTCGTGCGCCAAATGCCAGTGCCCGAAACTGTAGTTACAGCGATCCTCGAACTCGTTCGTGCAGCGCGTCCCGGCAATGGCGTTGAAACGACAGATACCAATGTCGCTTGGGGCCCAGGCCCACGCGCCAGCCAAGCGCTCATGCTCTGCGCCCGCGCCCGTGCGCTCTATGATGGTCGCTTTGCTCCGTCTGTGGATGATATCCACGATTTGGCGTTGCCCGTGCTGCAACACCGTATGGCGCTCACTTTTGCGGCGCGCGCAGAAGGTGTTGCCATGTCAGATGTTATCGCTGAGTTGCGCAAGGTGATTGGATAAGCTCCATGGCCCCCATCGGCGAAGCTGCCAATCCGATAAAGAGGACCGAAGCACTCCATCGCGCAAGACACAGAGCATCGCTTGTGCCGGAGCTTTTGGTGGAGGCACGCAAGCTCGTCAACACGGTCATTGCCGGATGGCATGGCCGCAAGAAGCGTGGCGTGGGCGAAACCTTTTGGCAGTATCGCCCCTATCGCGAAGGCGAGCATTTGGCCCGCATCGATTGGCGACGCTCCGCGCGCGATGACCAGACCTATGTGCGCGACATGGAGTGGGAAGCAGCCCATACGGTTTGGCTCTGGTGCGACCTTGGTCCATCGATGCTCTTTCAGTCCAATGGTTCACGCACGTCGAAGGAATATCGCGGCCTGGTGATCGCGCTGGCACTTGCTGAAATGCTCGGCAAGAACGGTGAACGGCTTGGCTTTCCAGGCCTGCTGCGCCCCACCGCCGCGCGCAACAATGCCGAAAGGCTTGCCGCCGCTATCGCAAATGCACCGCAAAAAATGTTGACGCCACTGCCTGATCTCAGCGGCATCAAGCGGCATTCAGATGTTGTTCTAATCAGTGACTTCCTGCACCCGGATCATGATTATAATGCGATCATTGAGGCAGTCGCCCAGCGCGGCGCGCGGCTGCATATGATTGAAGTATGTGACCCCGCAGAAGAAGATTTTCCTTATGAAGGCCGTTTGGAGTTTCGTGATCCCAGCAATGGCGCGCGCATAACGGTCGGTCGCGCTGAAGACTGGCACAGCGACTATCGCAACCTTTATTTTGCACGCCGTGAAAACCTGCGCCGTGCAACACGAGCGGTCGGCGGCAGCTATACGGTAAGCCGCACCGACAAGCTGGCTTCAGAGACGCTTGTGCATCTGCACGGCTATCTTTCCGGTAATCCGGTTACGATCAAACAGCGAGGCGCTGCATGATCGGTTTCGCCATCCCCGCTGTGCTTTTGGCATTGTTGGCCTTGCCAGCCATCTATTGGCTGCTGCGTCTGATACCGCCAAGACCGGTCACCGAGATTTTTCCACCGCTTCAGATTTTGCTCAAGCTGCAAAAGAAAGAGGAAACACCAGCAAAAAGCCCATGGTGGCTGACGGCCCTGCGCATCGGACTGGCGGCGTTGGTTATCATCGCTTTGGCTCGTCCGCTATTGAACCCACAGGCCGGAATTGACTCTGGTTCCGGACCACTTCTTGTGGCCATCGACAATGACTGGGTCAGTGGCAACGATTGGGAAGCGCGCCTCAGAACAGCTGAAGCAATATTGGAACAAGCATCCGATGCCGGACAGCCAGTAGCCGTTACGGCCACCATTGCTCCGGCAAGCGAAACAGCGACGTTGCAAGATGCGACGACAGCGGTGGAGAAGCTACGATCGATCAGCCCCATCGCCGCGCGAGCGGACCGTGCGGGCGCGATTGGACGACTGGCGGCAAGCCTCGGCGACGAAACCAGCGATGCGACACTTATCCTGATCGGTCCCATCTTCGCTGAAAGCCGTGATGATAGCATTGAAGTCGACAACCGGATCACCTCCGTTACACGCTTTGCAACGGAACGGGATGCACAGACAATTTTGACCGGTATTCAAAACCGCACTGATGGTTTGGCGGTTGCCTACGAAGTTCTGGGTGAGAGCAACCCCATCACTTTTGTAGCAAGCGACCTACAAGGCAGACAAATCGGAGAAACGCAGAGCATCGCAAATGATGATGGCAGCATCAACGAAGCGATTTTTGATATTCCCTTTGAACTACGCAACGATGTGGCAACAATCAGGGTTGAGGGCGCAGAAAATGCTGGGGGTATCTACCTGCTCGACGACAGCAACCGACGACGCCGCGTCGCGCTGTTGACGGGCATTGCAGGCGCAGAAGAACAGCCTTTGTTGTCACCGCTCTTTTACATCGAACGCGCGCTCTCACCCTTTGCAGATATCATCGAAGCACGCACAGGCGATTTGACGGTCGATATTCCCGAGATCGTAGAACAGGGCCCGGCTGTCATTGTGCTGGCCGATATTGGTGTTTTGCCCAATGCCGTTCGCGACGACATTGATCGATGGCTGGATGCCGGCGGCACACTCATCCGGTTTGCAGGGCCGCGGCTTGCAGCCACAACGGATGATGACCCCTATCTGCCGGTTGAATTGCGCGCCGGTGAACGCGAACTCGGTGGTGCGCTGTCATGGACTGAACCGCAGCGCGTCGGCCCCTTCTCACCTGATGGGCCGTTTTCGGATTTAACACCACCACGCGATGTGACTGTGACGCGCCAAATTCTGGCCGAGCCATCAATCGAACTGGAAGAAGGCACTTGGGCCTCACTTGAAGATGGGACGCCACTGGTAACAGCAGCAGCGCGTGGCCAAGGAACAATTGTTCTGTTCCATGTAACCGCCGAAGCACAATGGTCGAACTTGCCGATCACCGGCTCTTTTGTTGAAATGCTGAAACGGGTGACAGATCTTGCCAGCAACACGGCACAAGGCAGTGTCGCCAACGACGCGATTAGTGCTCAAGAAGGTGCAACACTGGCACCTTTGCGCATGTTGTCAGCCTCTGGCGACTTGACGACGCCAGGCGATTTTGTTCGTCCGCTACCATTGGCAGATGCTGAGGCACTAGCAGGATTTGAAAATCCCGCGGGCACGTACGGAACGCCCGAAAGCTTTGTTGCCAAAAACCTGTTTGCAGAAGGTGATACGCTTCAACCATTTGCCCTTCCCGCAGGAGCGGCACGCAGCCAATCGCTGCCATTAATGGATCAGCGCCAATCCAGTTTGGCCGGATGGGTATTCCTGGCAGCCTTTGCGCTGTTGCTGATCGACACGCTGGCGGTGCTTTGGATCAACGGCTATCTGCGCAATATGCTGGCAGGCCTTCGACCCGCCACTGCTAGCATCGCTGTCGCGGCCTTGGTGCTGAACCTTGCAGGCAACGAGGCTATCGCGCAAGAAAACGATCCCCAACCGGGCGATGAACAGTTTATCGCATCGATAGACACAACAAGCATCGCGTACGTTATCACTGGTGACCGCGCTGTCGATGAAACATCGGAAGCGGGTATTTCCGGCCTCTCACGCTTCCTTGCATCACGCACAGCATTCGAACCGGGTGAGCCTGTGGGTGTCGACATTGAGCGTGATGTACTGGCCTTTTATCCGCTGATCTATTTTCCGATCAGCGCCGGTGCTGAGATGCCGAGCGAAACGGCCATAGCGCGTTTGGACGCTTACATGCAGGCTGGTGGCACGATCTTGTTTGATACGCGCGATGATCTGACCAGTTCATTTTCATCGGGCGCATCAGCAGAAACGCAGCGACTGCGCGAAATCCTGTCTGATCTCAACATACCGCCGCTTGAACCTGTCCCACCCGACCACGTGCTGACAAAAGCCTTCTACATTCTGGAGGCTTTTCCGGGCCGGTATTCCGGTTCGCCGCTATGGGTGGAGGCAACGCCATTGGATGCGCAAGAGGCATCTGATCGCCCCGTCAGAACCGGGGACGGTGTAACGCCCATCATGATTACCGGTAATGATTTTGCAGCCGCTTGGGCGCTCGATGCGGAGGGCCGTCCACTCTACTCCATGGCGTCAGGTGACCCGCTACAGCGCATCTATGCGTTTCGCACGGGCGTCAACATCATGATGTACATGCTAACAGGCAACTACAAGGCGGACCAAGTCCATGTGCCTGCATTGCTGGAACGTTTGGGGCAGTAGGAAAGATCGATGACCTCAAACGTTTTCTCCATCGCATTTGACCCCATCATTTCCTGGGCAGGCGTTTGGACGGCTTTAGCCGTGGCCTTGGCTGTATCAGCACTGATCATCACGCTGCGCTTGCGGGGATCGTTGTTGCGCGCACTGGCCATGCTGTTTGTTGTCGCCGCCATCGCAAACCCGATCTTTGTCAATGAAGAGAGATCGGCTTTACCAACGACCGTTGCAATCGTTGTCGACCGTTCGCAAAGCCAGCGCCTCCAAGATAGAACACAGCAAACCGACCAGGCACTCGAAGCACTGCGTGTGAACCTTGAGCGTTTTCCTCAGTTTGATGTTCGGGTGGTGGAAGCCGGCAGCACCAACAGCAGTGCACCGAGCACGGAGCTCTTTGCTGCCATGCAAGGCGCGTTGCGTGATGTGCCACCTTCCCAAGTCGGTGGCGCGATATTTATTACCGATGGTGAAGTTCATGACGTTCCGGCCAATCCCACGGGCGCGGTTCTTGAAGCACCATTCCATGCACTTATCACCGGGCAGCCCGACGAATTTGACCGCCAGATCCAACTCACCCAGGCACCGAGGTTTGCCATTGTAGGCACGCCTTTTGAAATGACCTATCGGGTGCAGGATCTCGGCGCGATGCCAGACGGCATAGGTGCCAATGGCCTTGTTGATGTCGAGGTGCGGGTCAACGGTAACTTGGTTAGTGTCGAGCAAGGGATTGCCGGTCGGGAATTACCCGCTCAAATCAATCTCGACCGTGCGGGCACTAACATTGTGGAGTTCTCCGTCACTGCACTGGATGGCGAAATCACCGACACCAACAATCGCGCCTTCATGCGCGTTGAAGGCATTCGCGAAAATCTGCGCGTGCTCCTTGTCTCCGGCGAGCCTCATTCCGGTGAACGCACATGGCGTAACCTTTTAAAATCCGATGCTTCGGTTGACCTCGTGCACTTCACTATTTTGCGACCGCCGGAAAAGCAGGATGGCACGCCAATCAATGAACTGTCGTTGATTGCCTTTCCAACCCGAGAATTGTTCGTTGAAAAAATCGATGATTTTGACCTCATCATTTTCGACCGGTATCAAAATCGCAACGTACTGCCGACACTCTACTACGACTACATTGCCGAATATGTGCGTAGCGGCGGCGCATTGCTCGTTGCATCGGGTCCGGAGTTCGCGTCGGCAACCTCCGTAGCACTAACGCCATTGGTCAGCGCCCTGCCCGCGCAGCCGACAGGCGATGTTATTGAAGCCGGGTTTTATCCCCGGCTGACGGACGCCGGCGCACGTCATCCGGTCACGCGAGCACTGGAAGGCAGCGGTCAAGAACCGCCACAATGGGGCCGTTGGTTCCGCACGATCAGCGTTCTGGGCAATGAGGGTACAACGGTGATGCGTTCGGTCGATGAGAACCCGTTGCTGATCCTCAACGATTATGGCGAAGGCCGCGTCGGGCTCATGTTGTCGGATCATGGCTGGCTGTGGGCGCGTGGTTTTGAAGGCGGCGGCCCTCATGTCGGGCTGTACCGGCGTCTTGCGCACTGGCTGATGAAAGAGCCAGACCTTGAAGAGGAAGCGCTGACGGCTGAAAGTGGCAACGGAGAACTCACCGTGCGTCGACAGACCATGGCAGACGAAGTTGATCCACTCATCGTGCAACTGCCGTCAGGGGAAATCCGCGAAGTGGATATGGTTGAAATTGCCGCAGGCCTTTATGAAGCACGCATTGAAACCGAAGAGATCGGTTTAGTCGAACTTTCCAATGGCGAACTGACTGCACTGGCTCATCTCGGTCGCACCGATGCACCCGAGTTTGCTGACATGATTTCAACGACCGAAGTCTTGTCGCCGGTGTCCGATGCTCTGGGAGGCTCTGTACGTCGCCTCGTTTCATCCAATGGTCAATTTCGCGTGCCCAATGTACTACCTGTCCGCTCAGCGGCGGAAGCCGATGGCCGCGGCTGGCTGGGCCTGAAAACATCGGACGAAACACGACTTGAGGGTGTCAGCCAGACATCGCTCTTTTCTGGCTTTCTCGGCTTGGCGCTGCTGATGCTTGCGCTTTCCAGCATGTGGTATCGAGAGGGCCGCTAGCGACGTCAACTGCCTGCATGTTTGACGAGGCCCGTAACCGCTTTGGCGTCAAAATCCCCAAGGGCATGAACAAGCAGCCTTCTTGGATCGACTGGGCCCGGAAGCGAGACGCGCCCAGGTGCGCAAACCTCAAATCCCAGGGGGGCATAGTAGGGGGCATCGCCCACCAACAAGACATAGCGCGCTGTTCCGTTCTCGTTGGCTGCAGTTATTGCTTTGCGCACCAGCGCTCGACCAAAACCAGCGTTTTGCCAGTCGTTTGAGACAGCGAGGGGACCGAGCAAGTAACCGGGCTGACCCGTGCTATCAACAATTGGTGTCATCCGTACGGTAGCGACAAGCACATCATCCTTGAGAGCCACGAAAGATGTATGCAAGTCGTGGGGGCCCTGTTCTCTCAAGCGAAACGCAGCACGTGTGTTGGCACCTGGCCCGAATACCGCAGCATGCAGAACTTCAATCAAAGGAGCGTGCACCGGTAGTTCCGGCGCGATCATAGATGACAAATTCATGGGAACAGCTCGAAAAGAAACAAGATGACGCAACGCCGGTGAGACCAAAGTCAGCCGCGTCGTCGTCGCAAATTGTTCAATGCATGAGCCACATCTGCGCCGTACCAGCGAACGCCGGATGCCGCAAGGTGAAAATGCTTGATGCGTGGCTCATATGAACAGTCCGTCAAGCAATGGGTACTCGAACGAAAACAGCATTTGACGTAAATATTGCTCCTAAAGGAGACATAAAATGGGACTGCTCATCGACGGCCAATGGCACGACAAATGGTACGACACCAAGTCAAGCGGCGGTAAATTTGTGCGCAAGGACGCCGCTTTCCGCAACTGGGTGACGTCGGACGGCAGCGCCGGCCCTTCGGGCATGGAAGGCTTTAAGGCCGAAGCTGGCAGGTACCATCTTTACGTCTCTCTTGCCTGTCCGTGGGCACACCGCACTTTGATTTTCCGCAAGCTTAAAGGACTTGAAAGCCTGATCGATGTGTCAGTGGTTCATCATTTCATGGGAGCAAATGGCTGGACATTTGAGACCGACGAGGCGGCCACCGGCGACAAGCTTTATGGTTCAACATTTATGCATCAGATCTACACCCGTGCGAAATCTGATCACACAGGGCGCGTGACCGTGCCTGTGCTTTGGGACAAAGAAAACAACACCATTGTCTCCAACGAATCCTCTGAAATCATCCGCATGTTCAACTCCGCTTTCAATGAAGTGACGGGCAACACGCTGGATTGCTATCCAGCGGCAATGCGAGCTGAAATCAATGAGGTCAACGAGCGGATCTACCACAGCGTCAATAATGGCGTTTACAAGTCAGGTTTCGCCACGACAACTGAAGCTTACCAGGAAGCGGTCACCGCGTTGTTTGATAGCCTCGATTGGCTTGAAGAACGCCTGTCGAACCAGCGTTATCTCGTTGGTGATCAGATAACGGAAGCAGATTGGCGCCTATTTACGACGCTGGTGCGTTTCGATCCTGTCTATATCGGTCACTTCAAGTGCAACATCCGCCGGATCGCTGATTATCCAAACCTCTGGGCTTACACCCGCGAACTGTACCAGCAGCCAGGCATCGCAGAGACGGTGAACATGCATCATATCAAGCAACATTATTATGCGAGCCACGAAAGCATCAATCCGACCCGCATTGTTCCAGTTGGCCCTGCCATTGATTTTACAACACCGCACGGACGCGAAGCATTGTCACCAATAAAGGGCCGAAACGCCGCCTGACTGCCATTCGTCGATCCGCCGCTGCGTGGCCGGACTGATATCATCAGGCAGATCATCCAAATCAAAAAACCGGGCCGCGATTATTTCGCGGTCCTTTTCTTTTTCGGCGGTCTGTTGGACATTTTCGCATAGATAGAGCGCCACGTGATCGCGTGCTGACGCCTGCCGATTGAAGAAAAAACCAATCAAGCCGGGCTCGCTTTTCAGTTTGATATTGGCTTCTTCAATCAGCTCGCGTTCCAGGCTCTCAACTGCGCACTCGCCGGGTTCCAGACCGCCACCCGGAAGATGCCAGCCGCCCACATAGGTGTGCTTGACCAACATCACCTGCCCCTGATCATTGAGCGCCAACGCACGGACCCCCAGCGTCATCGGACGACGCCAAAGAAACCAAAGATGAAACAATCGTGTGCGTAGAGAGCGGGCCATAATGACCTTTCCATAGCCATGAGAATGCGCAAACGCTATGGCAACATGATGCAATTCACGCTTGCGCATTTGTCCGATGTCCATCTGGCCCCGCTTCCGCCGGTCAGCCCTTGGCAACTCATGTCCAAACGCATTACCGGTTACATAAACTGGCAGCGTCACCGGCGCGGGACCATGGGAACACAAACACTGGACACGCTGCTCAAGGCCCTTGCGGAAAAAGCACCTGACCATATCGCTGTCACCGGCGACCTGACCAACCTCGCACTGCCCGCCGAGTTTGATCAAACGCGGACTTGGCTGTCGGCTCTGGGTGAAGCCGAAGAGGTTTCTGTCATTCCCGGCAATCATGACGCATATGTGCGCGACGCTTTGGAAAGCGGGTTGAAGCAATGGGCACCTTGGCTAACTGATGACAATGGAAACGCAACCCTTTCAAACACCGATTTTCCTTATGTTCGGGTGCGCGAAGGCGTGCAAATCATAGGCTGCTCGAGCGCGGTGGCGACACCGCCTTTCATCGCCGCTGGGCACTTTGGTGAGGCCCAAGGAGCGCAGCTCGCGCACCATCTAAAAGCCGGCCGCGAGAACGGTCTGTTTCGGGTTGTGCTGATCCATCATCCGCCCGTTCGAGGTGCAACGATTGCGCGAAAACGGCTCTATGGGATTGGACGCTTCCAGACGGTGATTGAAGAGCAAGGGGCAGAGCTGGTGCTGCATGGGCATACTCATCTGCCGCAACGCCACTTTATCGAAGGTCCTGACAAGCACGTTCCGGTTTACGGCGTGCCCGCAGCCAGCGAGGCAACAGGCCGGAAACGACCGCCCGGCGCGTTCAATCTATTCAAAATAGAACGTGCGACGCACAACACATTCAAATGTAGTCATGAAGAGTGGTCGGTAAGCAGCACAGACGACATCTTACTGACAGATGAAAACCAGCTCTATTGAAGTGCTGCAAAGATCGCGTCGCGGTACATCAGCATCAACCCACCGCCGGCGATAAACAGGCCCAACAGCCAGAGAACTGCCGTGCTAGCACCGGTCTGGTCGGATGGTTTGCTATTAGCGACTGACGCTGAAGAAACGCCAGATTCTCCAGATGCGTCAGGCGAGGTCGGTTGCTGGCCCGCTTCGGTTTTCTGCGCCTCAGTCTTTTCAACATTCGGCAACGAAGTCTGCTTGCTCCTCAACGAGCTAATCTCATCGTCCGCTGCAAAAGCCAACTCCCGCTCATACAAACGCTCTGCGATGTAAGTGGTAATTGCTTCTGCGACGGGCTCTGGCGCGTTATCTTCTGCAAGCGTGACCCGTCCCATGCGCGTATCGCGCACAAAACGATATAATCGACGGTCGCGGCCCATCAACACATGCGCCGTTGCATCAATCCAGAGACGCGGTTGTAACCCCGAAGAAATAGCGAAATCGAAACGGTCATCATCAACAGGCACATCGTCAAAGACGGGACGTAGATGCTGGGCCAGAATTTCCAGACGCGCACGATCCGCCTCTTTCATGTCAACAACAACATCGCTGCGTTCGGCGGCAGCAATTTTCACTTTGCGCACCGCATCCACCAATGCGCTGGAAACCACTTTCTCGGATTTGTCAGACATGTCAGCCCTCACGCCCTTTGCAATGTTCATGGTTTGTTAACTTAAAATGCGGGCGCTGACCAGCCTGTCAAACCTCGTTGAACAGAAGCCGTGAGACTAAAGCGTCACGTTCATAAACATCGGCGAAAAACGACGGAACACCGCTTTCATCAACCCAAGCCGTGAAATAGGCAAGATGCACTGGCACTGCAGTTTCAAGGTTTACACGCGTTGTGCGCTTGGTATCGATGATACTGTCGACCCGCGCACGGCTCATATTTTGATCCATCCCGAATAGGATGGCTGCAAAGTCCAACGGCTTGTTCACCCGTATGCAACCGGACGAAAATGCCCTGCCCGTGCGCGCAAAAAGCTGTCGTGATGGCGTGTCATGCAAATAAACCGAAAACTTGTTTGGGAACATGAATTTCACCTGACCCAACGCGTTTTTCGGGCCCGGCTGCTGCACCATCCGGAATGGAAACTTGCGATCACTAACGCCGTTCCAATCTACAGCGTAAGGGCTAATCTCAGGATCATTACCAGACCATCCGGTGTAAAATTTGAAACCGTTCCGATCAGCATAGGAGGGGTCCTTGCGTAGCTTGGGCAATTTATCGCGTATCGCAATTGAGTTCGGCACGGTCCAGGTTGGGTTGAATTCTGCATAGCGGATCATGTCGGAGAAGATCGGCGTGCGATGAAACGGCTTGCCGACAATGACACGCCGCTGATCGACCAGCTTGCCAGCGTCCATAGTGTACATCTGGAAACCGGCCTGATTGACGAAAACATGCCGTTCACCCAACTCGATGGGCAACCAGCGCCAACGTTCCATGTTGACGATGATCTGTCGAACACGCTCCTCCGCGGGCACATTGAGCGCACGCAAGGTTGCAGGACCGATAATTCCATCCTGATCCAGACCGTGACGTTTCTGGAAATGCTCCAGAACCGGTGTCAGTGCATCATCGTAGAATTCAGGGTCAGCAACATTCGCTATGCCGCTATAACCGCGCGCCATAAGGTTTTGGCGGATCACCGGGACCCGAACGTCACGCATCCCTGGCTTTAAGACATCGCCCTTCGGCACAACGGCCCATCCACCGCGGGCTGCCAAGGAACGGTATCCGGCTAGCAACTGCCTCAATTGAAAATACTGGGTGTGCTGTGGGCGCAGGCGTTGCAGTGTACGCGCCACGCCATCGCGCTGAACCATGGCTAACCATTTTTCTGGCGCAGAATCCTTACGTGCAATGACGATTTCCGGGTCAGTTACTGCTGGCGTTGTTCTGCCCGCGTGCAAATCGCGCGCAAAGTTCATGAAAGCGGCGCTTAATGCGAGCTCGAGGCCAGCTTCGTCAGCAGGACCGCTGATTGGCACAAGATCACGTAGTGCTAGAGGCAAATAATCGGAAGCCACCAAACCGTCGGCATCGGCGTCGGACAATGCCTCAAACAGCGCCCCGGCTTCTGGCGTCAAACGGCCTTCATGCACCCAAAGGTCCTCTGCGCTGGGCAGAGCGTAGTATGGAAGAACCTGATCCGTGCTGACGACAATATTGCGCCAAACTATGGCTTCGCGAGCACCCAAATCGTCGACGATAGATCTTTCGAGTGCCTGAGCCGTATTCGCTGTGGAAACGACGAACAGGAAAAAAACCAAAAGCAAGACACGTTGCATCGCTTTTACCGCCAGTGATTCGGATCAGTCATGAGAATAGCAGACTATGGACCAATGGCACGACGGTATGATGTCTTATGCAGCACCGGCACGGCAGCCTGAATGCACGGGTTAGCGTCAGCTTCAGACCATCCGCCAAAGCACAAACAATATGACCAACAACAGGATTACGATAGAAGCCAGAGCAATCCAGAAGCGACGCACATTGGAAACAATAAACGGACTGACCGGTTGGTTTGGCTCAATGCGCACGCGATCTGGTTTGGTAGTCATCGGTTGTTTGCTTGTATCAGGATGCTCGAAGTCGAGCGTCTCGCTCCGTTCGGAGTCATCGCTGATCGATAAACGCTCATAAACGGGAACGTAAGTACCACGGGGAACTTTGATTTTTACCGCGTTACCGGAACCTTCGGAGTCGTAATAGGTCGTCAACTGATCGCGCAACCGACCGGCCTGAACGCGCACAACCGCATCCATGGCCGGATCAAAATCATCGGACTTTCCAAAAACATCTTGCGCAATGGAAAAGCCCTTGAGCAAATCTGCCTTGCCGCTCAGATCCTGCTCAACAATGTACCGCAGCATGCCTCGAGCACGTTCGGAGCGAGCAAATGTTGTACTGGACAAAACACGTTCGAGTTCGGCTCGTATATCGTCAGCGTCAATCCGTTCCTCTCGCGGTGAATTTGACAATTCGAACCTCTCTGCTTGCCCATGCATAGGTCAATATTGGTGTGCTATCTAAGTCAAGGACAAGATATAACTCAACTTTGGGTATTTAACCTCAACCGGTTTACAACAGAAACTATTGCTTCGAGCGAAGCTGCCACAATATTCTTGTTGATCCCAACACCAAAAACACTTTTTCCATTATGCTCCATCTGCATGTAACAGATCGCTGCCGCATCAGAACCGTGCTGCAATGAGTGTTCCGCATAGTCTTTAACGCTCAAACGAATGCCGTAATGCTGGAAAACCGCATCAACAAAGGAATCAATGGGACCGGTGCCGCGACCAGTGATAGCCACCTTGACGTTTCCATCCATCAGCTTGGCCTGCATGACGCGACTTTCAGCATCCTGATCTTCAGGCTCCGTGCGATGCGACAGGAATTTTATGCGCTGATCATCAGCACCGACATAGGTGCTCATAAACTCATTGTAGATGCGTCCCGAGGTCAACTCGATGCCTTCTTCATCGGTGATCTTCTGAATCACTTCGCGGAATTCCATCTGCAAGGCACGTGGCAGGTTCAAGCCGTAATCTTCCTGCAAAATATAGGCGATACCACCTTTTCCAGACTGCGAGTTGATACGAATGATCGCTTCATACGTCCGGCCGACATCTTCCGGATCGATTGGCAGGTAAGGCACCTCCCACAAATCCTGGTCCGCCGACCTGATGTTAGTCATGCCCTTTTTGATTGCGTCCTGATGCGAGCCTGAAAAAGCAGTATAGACCAGTTCGCCGACGTAAGGATGGCGCTCAGGGATCGCCAACTGGTTGCAATGTTCATACACATCGCGAATGCGGTTTATGTCTGACACGTCCAGCGCTGGATCGACGCCTTGCGTAAACATGTTCAAAGCCAGCGTCACCAGATCCACATTACCAGTACGCTCACCATTGCCGAACAGTGTGCCTTCAACGCGATCCGCACCGGCCATCAAACCCAATTCGGTCGCTGCAATGGCTGTGCCCCGGTCATTGTGTGGGTGCAGGGACACCAGAACATTCTCTCGATTATCAAGATTACGGCACATCCACTCGATCTGGTCAGCATGCACGTTGGGCGTCGACATCTCGACAGTCGCTGGCAGATTATGGATCAGCTTGTTGTCTGGGGTTGGCTGCATGATCTCAGTGACCGCGTTACAAACCTCCAACGCAAATTCCATCTCTGTGCCGGTGAAGCTCTCCGGCGAATATTGGAACCGGTAGCCACCTCCTGCTTTGGCCGCCATGTCGGCCACCATCTTGGCCGCATCCGTTGCAATCTGCTTGATGCCGTTACGATCCTTGTTGAAGACCACACGGCGCTGCAGCTCAGATGTGGAGTTGTAAAAATGGACGATGGGTGATTTGGCGCCTTCCAAGCTTTCAAAGGTGCGCGAGATCAGTTCGGGCCTGCACTGAACCAAAACCTGCAAAGACACATCAGCGGGCACATTGCCTTCTTCCACGCACCAACGCGCAAAATCAAAGTCGGTTTGCGAAGCGGACGGAAAGCCGATTTCGATCTCTTTAAAGCCCATCTGCAGCAAAAGCGCGAACATGCGCGTTTTGCGCTCATGGCCCATCGGCTCGATCAGCGCCTGATTGCCGTCTCGCAGATCAACGGAACACCAGATCGGCGGTGTATCGATCACCTTGCCCGGCCAGGTTCTGTCCGCCATATCCATGATCGGATAAGGTCGGTATTTTTGAGCGGCAGTTGGCATACCTGCCTTTGTATTTGCGGTTTGCATAATCATCGTCATTTCTCCGCGCCGCATCTGTGGCGGGCGTTCCCGTCTGGCGGCGTTCAATGGTCAATTCAAGTCAGGATGTAAAGACGACGGGGCTGGCGAAACATGAAAGTTCGCTCATCGACCACCGGGCGCCCTGTCTAAATCAGGCCCGGCAGCCGCCGATAAGGAGGAGGTCAAGCAGAAGGGTGCGCGCAAGAGCGGCGTCGCGAACATTAGTGTTGTTCTGCTCCAAAAACATCCTCTTGCATTAATCGAAAAGGGTTAAGAGCGCAACAATCACTCGACCAAATGTGCGACCACATTTTCAATCATGCGCATGCCGGCGCTACCACCCAGCGTCATGATGCTTTCCGGGTGGAACTGCACTGCCGCAACCGGCTCGTCCTTATGCTCTATGCCCATGACCACCCCATCTTCCGTTTCGGCCGTGACGATGAACTCATCTGGTAGGCGTGAAGGATCGGCAAAGATCGAGTGATAACGACCGACCGTGACCTCTTTGGGCAGACCGGAGAACACCTTGCCCGGCGTATGGACGCGAATGCGAGACGGCTTGCCATGCATCGGATAATTGAGTTGCCGCAAAGTGCCGCCATAGGCTTCGGTCAGCGCCTGCAACCCAAGGCACACACCAAAAACGGCCATGTCGCGCGAGCGCGCCTGTTTGACCGTTTCGCGTGTACCGAAATCCTTCGGCGTGCCAGGTCCCGGTGAGAGAACAACCAGGTCCGGCTTGAAGTCATCATAGACAATCTCGGGCACTGGCGTGCGAACCGTTCTGACTTCCGCTCCAGTTTGGCGAAAATAATTGGCCAGCGTGTGCACAAAGGAGTCTTCATGATCTACGAGAAGGATCCGCTTTCCTTCGCCCACTTTTCGCGCAACGCGTTCATTGTCCCGGCTATTGGACTTCGCGCTATCGCGGATAGCGGCGAGAAGCGCTGAGGCTTTCAACTCAGTCTCTGCTTCTTCCGCCTGCGGATCACTATCAAACAAAAGCGTGGCCCCTGCCCGCACGCTAGCGATACCATCCTTGATATGGATGGTGCGCAGCGTCAGGCCCGTATTCATATCGCCGTTGAATTTGACCATGCCGATAGCGCCGCCATACCAAGCACGCGGGCTCTTTTCATGGTTCTCGATAAAGCGCATGGCCCACAGCTTTGGCGCGCCGGTCACCGTTACCGCCCATGTATGAGACAGGAACCCGTCAAAAGCATCCATGTCCTCGCGTAGCCGCCCTTCCACATGATCCACAGTATGGATGAGCCGCGAGTACATCTCGATCTGACGACGCCCGATCACACGCACAGTGCCCGGCTCGCACACGCGGCTCTTGTCGTTGCGATCAACGTCCGAGCACATTGTCAATTCGCTCTCATCCTTTTTCGAATTGAGTAGTTTGAGAATTTGCTCGCTGTCAGTGATCGCATCAGTGCCGCGCTCAATAGTGCCGGAGATCGGGCAAGTTTCGATCCGTCGTCCCGTCACGCGCACAAACATTTCGGGTGATGCACCGATCAAAAACTCGTTTTCGCCCAGGTTCATGAAGAACGAATAGGGAGCGGGATTGGTTTCTTTCAAACGCTTGGCGATTGCCGATGGCTTGCTGGCAACGCGCTCAAAAAATTTCTGTCCCGGCACAACTTCAAAAAGATCGCCACGCGCAAAGGAGTCCTTGGCCTTCTCAACAAGCTTGGCATATTCGCCGGGCACATGATCGCCGCGCGGCGGCTTTTCATCCGTGGGCACAAAAGGCGCAAGCGTTTGTTCACGTTCGATGCCGACAGTTGTGTTCGTTTCATCGTTGAAGTCATAAACATCAACCCAAGCATCGGCTGAATGATTATCGACAACGATAATCTGATCAGGGAAAAACAGAACCAGATCCCGTTGATCCTCGGGGCGCTCAAGCTTTTCTTCGATGGGATCAAACTGGAACGCAATATCATATCCAAAGGCACCAAACAGCGCCAAGTCCTCATCTTCGCTTGAGCCGAAATGCTGAACAATGGTGCGCAGAATTGAAAAGACGCTCGGCGCGCGCGACCGCTCTTCTTCTGAGACGATTTCCGTCTGCTCAGAAATGATGATGCGCAAACCATCGCCATCAGCCCGCATTTCATCAATATGCGGATGGTCTTGCAACGCGGTGCGCACCATTGCTGCCAACGGGACACCGCGCGCATTCAGTGGTGTGACCTTCATGATCCGCTTGCGTGCAGAGATCATCAATGGCGGATCGATGATCGCCGTATCCCACCGTGTATAACGGCCAGGATATTCATAGTTGGACGACAATACGGCACCCATACGGTCATCAAGCGCATCAGTCGCACTTTCAATGGCCGTGGCAAAGTCAACCTTTTGACGAGAGCGGACGACTTTAACGCCGCCTCGCGTCAGATAGGTTTCATTGTCTTCTTTCATCGTTCCGATCCCTTAGCCCCGGCATCCGTTGGACAGATTTTCTCGCACAAAAAAACCGCCCGGCATGTCAGGGCGGTTGTTGCATACACACAAATAGCTGCAGTCACCGCCTAAAGCCGTGCCACCACCATGCTTGTGTCATTACGTTGCTCATTCGGCCAAGCTATTGTCATCTTTCGGTTTACGCAATCGGCAAAACGAAAAAAGGAGCCAGGTCGGGCGGATTGACCTGGCTCCTAGCCCGCTTACAGCAGGCACACAGAACGGGGTAAGCAGGGGAACCCGTATCTGTGATCTCGTTTAAGTTGTATCACAGCTAGGATACAATCATAACCATGTAAAGAAGCAATGGCCACAAAATACAACTTTTTAGCGAGTAATTGAAGTATGCGCTTTAAGCTAGAAAAGTCCGTCGATCACACCGTCATCATTGAAGCGGATCAACTCAGCAGAAGGATGTCGTGGCAAGCCGGGCATGGTCATGATTTGCCCACAAATGACAACAATGAACCCTGCCCCCGCGCTCAATCGCACTTCACGCACCGGCACTGAATGGCCGCTGGGCGCACCACGCAAATTGGGGTCGGTTGAGAAGGAGTATTGTGTCTTGGCCATGCATATTGGAAGCTCGCCATAACCTTGGCTCTCCCAACTGCGCAGTTGGTCACGGATCGCCTTGTCGGCCAGCACCTCGTCGGCATGGTAGATACGTTTGGCGATGAGCTCGATCTTCTCAAAGAGTGGCATCTCATCGGGATAGAGCGGTGCGAACGCGGACAAGCCGCTGTCTGCCAACTCAACGACTTTTTCAGCCAGGGCTTCAATACCAGCCGAGCCATGCGCCCAATGGCGGCAGATAATGGCTTCCGAGCCCTGTGTGGCTACATAATCCTGCACCGCTTGCAGTTCCCCATCCGTGTCTGAAACAAAGTGGTTGATCGCCACAACAACGGGCACGCCGAATGATTTTACGTTGCGGATATGTCGGCCAAGGTTGGCGCAACCAGCCTGCACGGCCTCAACATTTTCTTCGTTTAGATCGGCTTTGGCGACGCCGCCGTTCATCTTCATAGCGCGCACGGTTGCCACAAGCACAACAGCATCGGGTGCCAGTCCTGCCTTGCGGCATTTGATGTTCATGAACTTTTCCGCACCCAGATCTGCACCGAACCCTGCCTCCGTGACGACATAGTCAGCAATCTTCAGCGCGGTTGTAGTCGCAACCACGGAATTACAACCATGGGCGATATTGGCAAACGGCCCGCCATGGACAAAGGCGGGATTGTTCTCAAGCGTCTGCACAAGGTTCGGCTGCATCGCATCTTTCAGGAGCACCGCCATCGCTCCGTGAGCGTTGAGGTCACGACAATATATTGGGGTCTTGTCGCGCTTGTAGGCGACAATCATCGCGCCAAGCCGATCTTCCAAATCCTTCAAACTCGATGCAAGGCATAGGATCGCCATGACCTCGGAGGCAACAGTGATGTCGAAGCCTGCCTCCCTCGGAAACCCATTGGCAACACCCCCAAGCGATGCAGTGATCTCTCGTAGGGCGCGATCATTCATGTCAACGACACGGCGCCAAACGATACGCCGAATATCGATCTCCAGCTCATTGCCCCAATAAACGTGATTGTCGATCATCGCCGCCAATAAATTGTGGGCAGATGTGATCGCGTGAAAGTCACCGGTGAAGTGCAAGTTCATATCTTCCATCGGGACGACCTGCGCATAACCGCCGCCTGCAGCACCACCCTTCATGCCAAAGTTTGGTCCCAGTGACGCTTCGCGAATGCAGATGGCAGCCTTCTTGCCAATGCGGTTCAACCCATCGCCGAGCCCGACCGTTGTCGTCGTTTTGCCCTCACCCGCAGGTGTTGGATTGATGGCCGTTACGAGGATGAGCTTGCCATTATCCCTGTCTTGAACCGACTGGATGAACTTTGGCGTTACCTTGGCTTTGTCATGGCCATAGGGGAGCAAATGATCCGGGCCTATCCCAAGCTTGGCCCCGATCTCTTGGATCGGCTTTTTGTCCGCCGACCGTGCAATCTCTATGTCCGTCTTGAACTTAGCCATAGCGTGCTCCTCCCAAAAAGCCGCAAACTTTTTTAGAAGAATGCTTGTCACCGACCCATGCTATCCACCATCGCAGGCAAGGCATGGGTTGGGCGAAATGCGACATGATCCATCACAGAGCTATGAACGAGCGTGAACAGATGTTGGTCGCCACGCCCCGAACAGCCTTTAGACTTGCGCTTAAAAGAAGCGAGGTTGTGCCATGCCCATAAAAACCATTCTGTCAGCCACCATGATGCTGTCAGCAACAATCATTGGTTCAACTGCCAAAAACACGAATGAAGACTGGAAATGGGCATCTGACTATTACACCACCTACGGCGAGTGGACGGTAGGCTGTGACCAACGCTCTGACAACGATGCCATCAAACGATGTTATCTGCGTTATGTGGACGCTTATGCCCAGAACCCATTTGGTGCTCTTTTTGTCTTCATCACTGACACCGAAGATAACGGCCTGACATTCAACTTTGAATATGAGTCAGGCGTCCGTTTCACTGCGCCTTGGCAAGTTTTGGGCGGCGAGGATGCGATTTGGACTTTCGACCAGAGCCAATGCCCGCGCGGTAGCGAATGCGCGATCAATGGCAAGCAGGCTAGCGACTTGGCGCAAGCACTGTCGAAAGACAATGCGGCGATGACGTTCGCCCTGCGCGACCGTGTGTTCCGCTCGTTTGAGCTTAGCTGGCCATCGGCGGGATTTGCAGAAGCGCTGAAAGACCTGCAAAAACAATCCGACGCCCGTGAACTTTAACGGTCAAGCACATCTCGTATTTCGGTCAGATTGGTCCGTGCGCGCAGTAGTGCAAATCCAATTGACTCAAGATGTGACTTAATGAGGCTAGATGCGTTGGCGTTGGCCACAAAGAAGGGCCGCAAATTCAAGGCATCCTGGAAATTGTCATCAAGCCGCTGCCAGAGATCATCCAGATTACGTTGCTCGATGACGTTTTGAAAATCGCTATTGGCTGCGGTCAGAACCATATAATAGGCGAACAATTGGCCGTAGGTGAACCAGAACCGATCGTCTGCGCGCCGGTCAAAACCAGTGACGCCACCAACTTGAATCTGGTCCTGAAGAATTTGCGACGTCGAACCAATGTCTGACGTCACTCGATCAAGAAACTGCAGAAGATTATCCGCTCGCGTGTCAAAGAATGCGCCACAAGAGACGAGCTCATTGTTGAACGCACCCAAACTGACGCTAGCATCACGCAAGCGTTGCTGCGTCGCTGGTTGGAAAAACGGTAGCGAAGACGTCACATACCAAGCCGTTTCACGATAGTTTGCCGCCTCGCGTGCATCCTGCAAATTTTGGTTGATTGAGGATGTTCCGCGCACACGGCCGAGACGATCAACCATTTCAACGCTCGTCCGGCGAACTGCGGTGTTCATACCCAATTGAAACGCCGCGCGATTATCGAAGAACGGCGTATCGCGCCAATCCATAATGAAGAAGAAGCCAGCTTTATGCAGTGGGTTGGATGAAACCCAAGGTGCCTGATCGACATTCATATCGATAATGTCTTGCACCGCGACGACCATTGCAGATGCCTGACAAGAACCATTGCCCAAGTCTTCACCCGCCGAGAGACTAAACTCCTCACCAACATATTTTTGTGCCAAAGCAGGCGAAGGCGGCGACCAAAACTGCGTGATGTAAAACATATAGGCGTAGCCGACGAACAAGGCGGCCAAAACCACAAAGACCGGAATTTTGACAAACCAGCCCTTACCGCGCAGCCAGCGCCGGAATGCGAGAAACGGCCAGAGAAGCCACGCGATAGCCGTGCCGATTGCGCGGCCAAGATACTCAAATGCGCGCGTGATGAATGCAATCACCGGATCAAGCATGCCAAATCCCCATCATTACCGATCATGACAGACCAAAAAGACGCCGCCTCAGCCCTGCCTTGTCACGTAGGTAGGATTGTTTGAGCGTCTCCACAACATGCGCGCGGTAGGTTTCATCAAAGGTTTCATAGTCGGCATAGAAGCCTTGCTTGTTGAAAACATATTTCGTCACAAAATCGCGCGGCACATATTCGCTGATCAAGCGGTTGGTCAGCCACGCATCATGGTGCTTTGGCGCGGCGCGGATAATCTGGAAACGTAGCTCATGATCGATCTCGTCGATATCGATCCGACCACGCCGATCAAGCTCACGTTTGCACCGCATCAGGAACGGATAAGCACCATCCTCGTTTATGGCTGATGCATTGCGATGCATCCAAGTCTGCAACCAGACGGCATCAACTTCTGCCAGATCGCGTTCCGGCTCGCTCTCATGCACCAAGCCGCGCAGCACCATTTCTGCCCGTTGCTCCAAGAATCCGGTGTCTTCCATCCACGAAGCGCGCGGCAACTCGATACGTCGGGTTTTTGCCAGGAAACGATAGACGCGGCGATGGTCATCCTTTGCCAAATAGTTGACCTGCCATGGGCGGGATTTGCGAAAGCCCGGTGCTTTGGGGTCACAGATGACCGTCGTCGTCTTCTTGTCGAGAAAGATGTAAGTGCCACCAAAATGGCTGGTCCAGAACGCGTCATGATGGAAAACCACCTGATCAGGCACCATTCGGTTTTCCCGAATGTCACCGGTCACCTTGGCCAAGTCCACCATGCGCGTGAGCACCTCATCATCGCGCCAAGTGTCTTTTTCGTTTTTCAGGCGATCAACGAGTGTTCGCAACTCGGCTGCTTTACCAAGCACATCATTGGCAGACAAAACATTGAAACGAACCTTCTCAATATCGAGAAGGTCTTCAATGTCATCAACCTCAGAGACGCTGTCATCGATCTCACCATAAATGACGTCCTTGATCGTCAAGGCGTTGATGGAACGCATATTGGCTGCATAGAAATCATGCATCAGCTTTGACGTGTTGGAAAAGCGCGTATGAACGACAGGTAAAGACGCTTGCGCAGGCGTCAGGATAATGAACCGACGATTGATTCCATTTGGATCAAGATAGTTGAAATCGTCCATTTCCTCGGCAATCTGCGGAGAAAAACCGGTGCGGTCGATATCAAAGCTTTCGAGCTTTGTCGGATTCAAACGAAACGCTTCCAAGGCCTCATTGTAGCGACGCACCAGATGCGGCTGGTTCACGGTCAGAAGCCGACCGTAGATCAGTTCATTTTCGATGAGGCGTTTCATGGACGAATTTCCGCTGGATCAGTGCGCAAATCATATATCCATCAATCGCGTTCTTTCCCAGCGGCAAGTGCAAAATAGATAAGGGCCGGAGTAACAAGGCCCGACCCCTATCAAGCAAACTGTTCTAGTTTGGTGCCTTGGCAATCTCGAGCAGTTGCATCATGCCATTATCCTCGTGATCAACATTGTGACAGTGCAAAACCATGGCACCGGTAAAGTCGACCGCGCGGCTCATGAACTCGACAACTTCCTGCTCTTCATTGTCTTGGATCGATTTTGTCAAACCGCCAGTGAAAGAACAGAACTGACGTGGGTCACAATTGATCAACGCCGTATCGCGCCAAACAGGGAAATCATATTCGATACCCCCGCGGCTGAAGATTTGAAACGGGTTGGTGTGGATGTGATACATGTGGGTATCATTGTTGCTCCACACATTCCAATAATCAGCCTGATCCAAAATGATCATCCGCTGAACTTCGGTGGTTGAGAATACCTGCCCATTGACAAATGAAGCACCACTGATCGGATAGCGTGGATCACCAGACTGCGAGAAACCGAAGAAAACGGTTTGTGTTGGCGATTTTGGGGCATCGGTAGCGGCGACCACGGATGCAGGACGCTGCAGCGCATTCAACTCCGTCTGGGTTGGAATATCCGTGTTAAGAGCGGTGCCTTCCACAACATCAACATAAACCACCACATCATCGGCACTCGCGGGTGCATTACACAATTCGCCCATGGCCGTGCTGTCTTGCGGCTGCACCAATGCATAAAGTCCGGGCGATGATGGCGCTTGAACCATAACATCAAGCCGTTGTCCGGCGGTGAGCAACGCCATCTCGTTATTGATAACGTCCATGCCTGGCTGTGTGGAGGAAGCAAGGTCATAGACAGGTGCTTTAAGTTCGAATGGAAGCGCAGTCGCTGCAGCACCTGGCTGCTCTACCGGCACACCGTCCACAGCAAGCACATAAACAGAGATATCCTCAGCGGTTGCTTGGGTTGATCCGCCCGTCGAAACGGGCGCAAAGCAGACCGGAACCGTGCTGCCGACCGAGGCATTCAACACACGCCAAAACTGTGCCTCACCGGTGTTCATTGTGATTTTGGCATCAAGCATGCCGTTGACCGTGAAGCGATTGTTGACGTTCGGCGTTAGATTGTTGCCAACAGCCGCACTCAACGTTTCCACGCCGAGCGGATCATATGAGCACGGGGCCAAAAAATAATACGTGCCCATACAATCAATGGGATAGATACCATCGCTGATATCACCGATTGTCGGTGTGATGGCCTGCTCGCCGTCAAGAAAATTGGCTTGAAGCTCTTCCGGTGTTGCTGGGCTTCCATTCAGATCCACACTTTGCGTGCGGAATGTGGGTTGCGCCAAGACCAGAAGCTTTTCACCGATGGCGGACTTGGCATTTTTGACCGCAGCAAGACTGTCGATGCCACTCGTTTCGTCTTCAACCAACAGGAAGCCAGCCATGCCACTGCCAAGATGCATGGCCACAGCACCATGCTTATGCGGGTGATACCAATAGGAACCGGCAGGGTGCGTAGATGGCACGGCCATGCGGTACTGATATTCACCATGAACACAAATGTGCTTGTGAGCGACATCATCAGAAATCGCTGCCTCGCACTCGGCAATCAGCGCCGGGTCAGAGCTTGCAGGGTAAACGTTTAGCAGCACATTATCGCCAGGGCTTTGAGGCGTCACATGCATGCCGTGGTAATGGATGTTCATGATGTCAAATCCATGCGGCACCGTGTCGATGACGTTCGCAAAATTGCGCATTTCATCACCGGTCATGCTGTGGTTGCCACCATGCCCCATGTCGATCATCAACTCATCGCCGGCCGATGCAGGCGAGTAGGGCAAGCCATTGAAAAAATCGAGCTCGATATCATCGCCAGGCGTAACCCGCATGGTCGGACCGACAAGCCGGTTCGCACCGTCCTGAACAAAGGCACGCGAGACAGCGGACGTATCACTGGAAAGCTCAAAAACATCTACGCCAGCGGAGAGCTGATAGGCACCATCGCTGCCTTTTTGCATTTCCGGTGGATTGGCCAATTCGCCAGATGGCGTAAAACTTCCGTCAGTCGCAAACGCAGCGCCAAACAGACTGCTCGCTAGAAATGTAGATGCAAATATCTTGCCGTAATAGATGATGAGTGAACGCATCAACTGCCCCTTCTATTGTTGCCCACGACAATTGTTTACAAAACTTGACGAAAATCCAGTTAAATAAACATGACACCATGCGGCTTGCACAGGTTTGAAAAATGGAGGCTGGAAGTGCAAGGGGAGCCGGAGCTCACCCCCAAATCCCCTTGTCCTGCATCTCGGCAATCTCCTTGGCGGCGCGTTCAGTCACACGCTGGCGGCGGATGATTTCTTCAACAGCGGACGCATCAGACTTGTCCGTATAGCGGAACTCGGAATCGGCGTAGCGGTTGATCTCCTGCATCACCATCGCGATGGTGAACGGGTTACGCAGTTCCGAAATCATGTCGCGCTTGGTGTCATAATTTTTGTGAAGGAAGATTTCCGGCGTTTCAAACCATTCATCGGGCAATTCAATGTCCATTGCCCGCATTTTGATGGCGTCGGTGATGTTCTTGATCGCGCGGCCCGTGAAGCGCGACTCTGCTTCCTTGATCATGTGCAAATAGGTGCCAACATCGGCTATGCTTTTCGGCTCACCATATTGCGAAACGAAACGGTCGTAGACATTGAGCAGCCCATCTTCCTGCGGCTTGTCATGGCCATCATAGGCCGCCTCCACGGCCTGCTGGATCACTTGCGCTTCATAAAGCTCATGATCCCCAAGCGGAATGTCGTGGTTCTTACCCGCTAGCAGATGGAAGATGTCGATGTAATCGTCGCGCGTCTGCGGCCCATCGACCAACCAGCGCGCGCCGGCGCGCTGACGGAGCGCATCATCAACATTTTCCGGATAATTGGAAAACATGCCAAACGAGCAATTGCCGCGCACAACAGTCGTTGCACCTGCAAAGCTCTCCATCAGAACGGCGGTGACTTCCTGCTGACCGGCAGACGCGCGGTCATCGGAACGTTTGGCCGCCACCTGGTCGATATCGTCGACCGTACCAAAACCAATGGCCTTTGGATCAATCACATTCTTGACGAATTGCTTACAGTTCTGGCCGGATTTGCCCTGATAGGAAGAAATCTGGTCGACGCCGAAATTCTCATAGTGGAACGGCACGCCCGCCACCTGGCAATAATCATTGACCATGCCCGCGATCATCTGGATCAAGATCGTTTTACCGGTGCCCGGCGCGCCATCACCGACGAAGGTGAAGAGAAAACCGCCCAGCTCGACAAACGGGTTCAGCTGCCGATCAAAATCATAACACACCAGCATTTTGGCGAGCTTCATGGCCTGATATTTGGCGATGTGGTTGCCGATGATTTCATTCGGCTTTTTAAACTGCATGGTCAGCGGTTTGCGGCGCGCGCCCGGTGCCACATCAAAACCATCGAGAGTGAAATCATCTTTCTCGACGCGGATATGGTTGTTGTCGAAAACGCTTAAACCTTCAAAGCGCCCGCGCCGTTGCAGCAAGCCCTCAACGGTGATGCGGGCAAAGGCTCGGGCGCGTTGCAAAAGCGAAGGCTCGTCCGGCGCGCCTTCGACCGCTTGTGCCAAACCGGCAATGACGGCTTTGGCTGCATCCTGCGGCGTGTCGAAATTAAAGTTGGGCTCTTCCGTATCTTCCCCCGGTTCGGCATCGCTATCGAGCGTTTGGAGAAGATAGGCGGACAGAGAGAAGGCGGTCACATAGCTCGCCGCCTCCATGAGCGATCGGAAATTGTTAGCCTGATCACCTTCAAGCGGTGCCGACGCATTGCGCTTTTTCAGACCATCCAAATCGGTTTGCAACCCAAACACATCGGAGATAGCCAACGCCACGGCAACACCGCGGCGCGCCCGATATAAGAGCGCATGCTCGCCGGGCGACATCATGGGATCGTCGGGACGTATGGCCGCGATCACGCCTTCAAGGCCAACTTCACGGGTACGGCGCATCCCGCCGGTGGAAACGGTGGAAACAAAGCGTCGCCCGCTACCAGCAAGCTCGGTGTTGGATTGGTTGGAAGCCTGCTCCATAACGACAAAACGGGTGACCAGCGATTGGGCGATGGCCTGATGCTTGGCGATATCCTTCTCGTCGATCTGCGTTAGCCCCGTATCCATCGTCATGCGCTCCTTCGTGCTGCGTCAACGGTTACTTAAGGGGCAAACATGGCGGTGTCATCGCCTGTCGCTGGTCATTATCGAGATTATTTGGAGCTAGTGATCGCCCTCACCAGAATAGTTCTGGGCGTATACCAATTTGTAGCTTTCCAGATCCGCCCCATAGCGCGTGATCGTGAATTCCCGAATGGTTGTTACAGTCTCGAAATTCTTGGTGATGAGCTCGGTTTCCGGAAAGCGATCGTAAACAAGAACCAGCGCATCGGCTCCTTGGTGTTGAGCCGACTCAAACCAGAAATCAAACATATCCACACGGTAGCCCATCGCCATAACATCGGTGCGCTGCATGGTGAGCGAGAGAAGCGATGCCGTTCGATAGTCGGTCGTCAGAGCCAAGTCTGGGTTAAGCGTCTGTTCTGCGGCTGCAAACTCAGCGGCAACCTCGTCGAGCCCATGGGAAATTGTGACGTCCTTGATAACGGGCTTACCGGCCAATGCTTCGACAGGCACGACCGCCATGTTGAAATTCTGCATAAAGCAGAAAACAATCCCCCAGATTAAATGCAATCGAACTTCAGCAGCTGATTTGAAAAAGAAGAATGCAACTGGCATGAAGAAAACGATGGACGTGACCATCCAGTAGAAGAAAACCGAGGTCGAGAACGTCACATAAGTGAAAACGGCAATCGTAACCCAAAAGACGAACCGTCCAGGGCCCTGTATCGCTCTGATCACCGAGCTTTGTGATCCGACCATCAGATATCTCACCAGCGCTATCATCAGTACTGGCGACAACATCCAGACATAGTTCTCGCCCCAATCCCAAAAACGCAGAACCGGATTTTCGAAATTAACATCCCCGATGCGGTCATGAAGATTATATCGGAAGCTCGGCCAATCATTGACCATATTCCAATAGATGACGGGCGCTTGCATGAGCATGGCAAGCACAGCGCCACACCACAGGTGGATATCTGAGAGAAGGGTTCTGCCCTTGGCGGTGCAAAGAACCCAAGCGCCGAAACCGAAACCGATAAGAACACCCGAGTATTTGGCAAGACCGGCAAGCCCCAGGAAAAGACAAGCCGTGTAGAGGTACGGATATGCCGGCTTGGCGCCCATGGAACGCAAAAAAAGCGCAAAGAAGTGTGCAGCTGCGATCCCTGCACCGATCAGCAAATAGTCATGAAACACTATCGACGTATATTGCATCATCCACGGCGACGCGCCGAATATCAGAATGGCGGTTAGATAGGCATCAATGCGTCGCTTGGGCTCCACCAGCGCTTTGACCCAGAACCAAATGATCCAGGCAATCCCAGCGACCACCGGGATTGTCGTAGATCGGATGGCCCATAGACTGTCGCCCAACAATGCAGAGGTTAGCGCCAATACCCATCCGCCGAGCGGCGGATGATCATAATAGGACCAATCGAGGTTCTTGCCCCAGAGCCAGTAGTAGCCCTCATCCGCCAGTGGTGCTGCCGCATAAACCGCCACAATTTTTAGGGCGATTACCGCGATCAATGCCGGAATAAGAAAAGCGCGACCTGGGATAACAGCATCAAGAAAGGCGCTGTCGATCTGCTGATGAGGGCGGAAAAATTCGGCGACCTTGGCCTTCATGGACTGGTTGTCTGAGCCACCAGTCAAACCATCAACATCAACCTGTGCCATATTCACACCCTTCGAGACTCCGAGTGCGAGCTTTAGCCAACAGGCTTGAAAGTTTGCTTAACACGGCATTGCAGTTGCTTAGCCAATACCTCGTACAAAAGTCGTGACCAGCACGTCTATTTGCGCCCAGGTTTGCGTTTGTTGTGCACGCCGATCCGAACCACGATAGGCGTTGGTCACAATACCATGCACGCTAGACCACAATGCACGCGCTGCGACCGCCAACTGATCTTCATCATCACCAAGAGCAGTGCCGCTCAAAACTTCGCCAATGAGATCAAAGAGCATCTCTTGGCGTAATATGTACCACTCCGGGGTTTCCTTGAGCGAAACGGCTCTGTTGAAGGCCAGCATGGCGGTCCACGCCGTCGCATTTGTCTCCACGAACTCATGGTATACGCGGGCGAGAACCAAAAGCCTGCCCCGCACATCGCTCACACCATCTAATTCGGCCTGCTGCATCGCCATGGCACCGGCAGAACCGAGTTCATCCAACAACTGCGTGTTGCACGCTCGCAGCAGATCATCGATATCACCAAAGATATTGTAGACTGACCCTACTGAAACACCGGCTTGTCTGGCAATGTCGCGGATCTTGACCGCATCCAGTCCGCCATCAGCCAACAAACGCATGGTGATATCCATGATATCCCGCTGTGCCCGCTCTTTATCAATAGCCATCCAACGCTCCCTTATTGCCTCATCTACCACGGCGATTAGAAAAAATGAACTGTGTTCAATTTTTTCTTGAACAGTGTTCAAAAATGTGCATATTCCAATTTGAACGGCGTTCAAAAAGCTACAGGAGCGAATGAGATGTTCGAATTGGTCAAAACGATTTTCAAGGGATCACAAGCGCGCGCTGCGGATCGTGTACGTGATCACTACGCCGTCGATCTACTTGAGCAAAAGGTGCGCGAAGCCGACCAAGATCTGGCAACCGCAAAGCAGACCCTTGCCTCTCTCATCATGAGAGAGCGCAACGAAACACGAGCTCTCCAGGCCGTGCAAAAACGTATCGAAGACCTGGAAGCACGCGTCAAGCAAGCGCTGGACGCTGAAAAAAGCGAACTGGCGCGCGATGGCGCAATAGCTATCGCTGATCTGGAGAACGAAGCTGAGACCAGATCAAGAACTGTAGGAAGTCTTCAAGAGAAAGTGTCCCGCATGCGCTTGTCCATTGAGAAAACCAATCGCCGCATCGTGGAGTTGAAACAGGGTATGATTGAAGCAAAGTCCTTGGATGCGGAACATGCTGCGCAGCGGCGTATGAACCGCTCCATCGGCAGCGGCACCAACATCCGAGACGCCGAAGCGCTGATCAAACGAATAAAAGAGCGCGACGACCCCGTCGAAATGACTGAAGTGCTGGATGAGATTGATCAGGATCTCGACCACACCAACGCTGCCGACAGACTTGCTGCCAATGGTTTTGGCGACAGCCCCAAAACCAACGCGGACGATGTCTTGGCACGCCTTTCAAAAAAATAATCACCCCATCCTAATCCAAACATCCACAAAGGAATAAACCCATGAACTCCAACCAAACATACATCGCATTCAACGCCACTTGTGTATTCGCTGCCTACTTCATGATGGGTCTGTCCATTTGGTTGGCACCTGTCGACCTGTCCACCAAGGGATATTGGGCTATGGCCGTGCTGCTACTGACAGGCTCATTGGTCAACCTCGTCAAGTACCGAATGGACGCGCGGATCGAAGAAGAGACCGTAGCCAAAATTGAAAAAGCAAAGAATGAGAAGTTGCTGGCCGACTACGTTCAAAACGACCAGTCAGCACCAATTTAACCCAATCAAGCCGTCCTAAAAGAGGGGCGGCTTTTTGGAATTCATCAAACCGCTGAAATTACCTGCCCATTGGCTATGATATGCACGTCATAGCCATCAAAGATCTTTGCAGCCTCGCCTTCCGCATAAAGAGCTTGATAAGCCTCATGAGGCACCAGCGCATGCTTTTCATAGGCGGAAACGCCCATTCGGGTGGCATCCAGATCTTCGGTTTCAATATGGAATTCTTCGCGCGCGGGTTCAGATGACCAAAGTCCCTTTTTTGCCGGACGCTCGGACTTTGAGAACACATCTTGAACTGTCCATGTAAGTAGCCAGGCATTGGCCGCGTCGCGCACATTATCCAAGATACGGTTGATCACATCATTGTTTGCAGTAATCCCTGCTGAATAGAACGGCCCAAGGACGATACGGCGCAACTGTTTTGGATGGAGATGATCAAATGCCTCGTCGATATTCTTGGCAATCGTGACAGGTGAGAGGGAGTAAGCGGAGTTAGCTTCTGCGATCTGGTCAAACTTTTTGGCCATTGCAGGATTGAGCAAACCGCCGATTGGCAGGGGGATGTCGTAAGTCTTGCTTAACTTTCCATCCTTGGTCACCAGATCGCGGACCATGTCGGGCGAAGAGTCTTCGGCGACCATTGAATATATCATTGGCAGATTTTCAGAGCCGTCATAGGCACCCCAATGCGTCAGATAATAGGGGCGCTTGGTTCGGGGGTTGACCGACACACGCAAAGTCTCCGGCATCACAAAGGAACCAAACAGATCGCCGTCTTTTACCGCCTCCAAATAGAGCCGTTCGGCCATTGTCGCCTGTAAGTCTTCCGGGAAAGCCTTATGGCGCAAGATAAAGTCCGCCATTTCTTCGCGTAATTCATCCGCATCAGAAATAGCTGCCAGGCGGCGCTCTGCCGTCCGTTGGTCTTTCTCCAGTTCCAGCACGTGCTGAAAGATCGGGAAGCCGCTTTCTGCCCTTGAAATCTTAAAGCGTGAGGAGTGGCTGAGCCGGTTCAACCAGGTATCGAACGAGGCATCGAGCCGCGCCACATAAGGCATCAGCGCTTGAGCCACGAGGCCGTGCTTGTAAAGCGGCGAGCTTTCGTCGCGCAGGAAGATATTAAGCCCATCAAGTGCGGCATCAACCGCGCCAAAATAGCGCTGGATAATCTGTGGCTGGCTAGTCAAATGCGCACCTCGTCAACGCGGGCCGCTGGAAAGTGTTCCAACAACGCCCATACCTTGTCGATATCATCATTTTCCAAAGTGCGAAAAGGCACGACATGAGCCTGCATCGGATTGATCCAAAAGAGGAAGTGCTCAGGTGTTCGCATGATCGCGTGGTAGGCTGGCCATTCGAATTTTCCGCTAAAACTAGCCGATGAGATCGATAGCCCATCGGGGCTTATCTCATAGGTCTGCGGTGACTTATCAACGCGAAAGCTCTTGAAATACCACCACGCGTTCAGCCGCCCGTTATAGCGGTGCATGATAAAGTAGAACGCTGTCGCGATAACTGACAGGAAGATACCGAATTCGACCCAAGACTGATCCGTGACGATCGAAACCAGATAGGCAACCGCCGTCACAAATATCGCCAACCTGACAATGGCGATAATTTTCTGACGGCGGGTTGCGAGTTTCACGCGCGCTTGATTGAGGAGCGCATAATCATCTCGCGAAATTTCGACCGTGCAACGCACCGGCCATTCGCCATTGCCCAAAGTGCTGGCCTCAGCTTCTCACATAATCTGCTGCGTTGTGCTTATCCATAACCGCTTGGAATCTGCGAGCGAAAGCATCATCAGCCAGTTTCTTGCGTCTTTGTATATCGGCAGTGGCCACCATGTTGCCTTCATGCATTTCGAGAAGATCACCAATATGCTTTTGCGCAGCCGCACCAATGCCCGCCATCGTGGTTTCCGCAGCCGTATCGACCTGGCTGCCCAGTGTGTTGATCTTGTGCGCCACGTCCTGTTGGGCAGCCGTCTTCAATGAGTCTTCTAGTGCCTTGTAAAGAACTATCCGCTGCTCGGTGTCGATGGTCAGCTTATTGATAAGTGTCTGTTGCGCCGCCAGCTGGTTGTTGAGTGAATCCACAAATGTCTGGAACATCGAGGTGTAGCGTTCTAGCGTTTGGCTTTCGGCCAGCAATTCCTGTTCCTTTGCTTGGGCCTGATTGTATTCTGTGGCCAGCTTGGAGCGTTTGCTCTCCAAATTGGTGCGGTCCTTTTGGTTCGTCGAAGCAGAAATCTGGTTCTCGATATCGAGAAGAAGCGGATTGATTTCGTTGATCCGCGCTTGCGTCGCCTCCAGTTCCGCCATGGTGTTTTTGCGACGATCAATAACGGTGCGCAGGCTCGCCTCTGATGTCGCATACCGTGTATCGAGCACGTCTTTCTGGCTTGATAGAATACCAACAATGGAGTCAGACTTTGCAAGCAGTTCTTGCAAATTACCTGCCAACGACATGTTGCGCACACGATCCGAGCGCATGCGCTGCATTCGCTGTTTTGAAAACATACCAACAACCGACTCCCAAGTGGAATAGGACTTCATGGACTCAAACTCTTCGCCAAAGACGTTGGTCGCATCTTCAAGCCCAATGATGAGGTCAGCTATGTTGCCTTCCATCACCTGTTGTTGCTTCAGCACATCCTGAATGCGGGCATTCTCAATATCAAAATCCACGTCACCGATTGCCGCTTCACTTTCGGCAAATTTTTCCAAGACAATACCGGACTGCTCCAATTTGGATTGCATGTCGGTGACGACCTGTCTTGTCTTCTCAATTTCGGTATCAAAGTTCTGCAAAGTCGCCATATTGGTAAGGACCCCTCGATCAGCGCAACAAGTGTTATCTTTGGTATAAGTACTGAATGTGCGAATTTGAAGGAGGGAATTTCCCGGTCAATTGAATCAAAGCCCGACCTACAACCAGCCACATTGCGCATTTTATGACACACTTCGTCGCATCGTTTGTAACAGGCGCATGAAGAACACAGGTTCATTGGACCAAGGCGAAGGTTTTGATTTCCTCCAAACGGTCGATAGGTTAACTTTACGTCAACTAAGTTTTGAGGCTTGATAAGCGCGCACTATTTCTATCATCTACCGCGCTGATGTTCTCGCTCGGAATTGCACCGGCGGTGGCTAGCGATCCAGTTTCAGATCCTTCACTACAGTTCAGCGGCATCATCTCCGGTTGGGGCGGCTTGGGGCAATCCAACAGCACAGATGCAGCACTTGACCAAGACAGCCTTTATGGATTTGGCGGTGAAGCGCGCATTTCGGCGTTTGACCCTTCCGGTTTTGGCATTCAGCTGGATGCTCGCGGCGAGCTTTTGTACGAGTTTCCGCTCGAGAACAGTGCGATTTTTGAAACCGGCGCACACCTCATATACAGCGACATGGAGAATTTCGCGGTCGGTGCTTTTGGTGGTCTCGGCTATTCTGAAATGCCAGCCGATAATTCTGACGTCACCTACATTATGTATGGCCTTGAGGGTGCTTACTATGCGGGCGCATTTAAACTGGTTGGCCAAGCAGGCTTGACCAACTTCATTGCTACCAATGATAGCAACAGCGATCTCTTTCGTGACGCTTGGTTTGCACGCGCCGGTGCCGGATATAGCTTCAACGAGAGCACGGCGCTTTCAGGTGATTTAACATACACCGCAGGGACAACAGAATCTCAGTTCGATCCAGATGATGGCTATGGGCTGACTTGGAACTTGGAACTGGAACGTCAGATCACTTCAAATGCTTCAGGCTTTGTCGCCTACTCTGGTTCGTATTTTACCAACATAGACAACGATACGAACTACTCAGACAATATTTTCAAGCTCGGCTTCAAGTTCCGCTTGGGCGCGAATTCGATACAGCAGTCTGAAAAATATGTGCCGTTTGATCTGCCAAATGTTGGCAGAGCGTACGCGGTTTCGGAAGAAGTCGACTAAGATCGGCGATTGCATTTTGGTCATGGCGCGCGTTCAATCGCGGGCATGAACAAGTGTTTCCAACACATTTGGCTCCTACTAGTTGCAGCATCGTCTGTCGACATCATTGCCTCAGCCGAAACCATTGAGGTAGATGCCGAACTTGTGCTCGCCGTAGACGTTTCTCGATCCATGTCAGCAGCGGAACTTGAAATTCAACGGCGCGGCTATGCGGAAGCCCTTGCCGGCAATGAAGTCTCCGATGCCATTGCACGAGGCCTGTTGGGCCGAGTGGCAATCCAATATGTCGAGTGGGCCGGTCAATATAATCAGCGCGTAGTCGTGGACTGGACGCTGATCGAAGGGCACACTCAAGCTGTGGCATTCGCTGACCAATTGCTGGCTCACAAATCACCTTCTATGAGCCGCACATCCATCTCCGGCGGGATTAATTTCTCAGTGCATTCACTGGAAAACAATGACTATTGGGGGATGCGCCGCATTATAGACATCTCGGGCGACGGCCCAAACAATCAAGGACCTTATGTAAGGCGTGCACGCGATGAAGCGTTGGCAGCCGGGATTGTCATAAATGGCCTGCCTCTTATGACTCGCGACGGCATCTACAGCCAGTTCGACATTGAGCGTCTTGATCTTTATTACCGTGACTGCGTGATCGGTGGGCCAGGTGCCTTTATCATCCCTGTTCTGTCCTGGGAGGAGTTTCCTGAAGCCGTGCGCCGCAAGATCGTCCTTGAATTGGCAGGACAGCCCTTGGAACCAATTCGCGCCGTACCCGCCAGCGGGGGGTTTCTGGATGTGCCCGCTAGCGAGCAGGACTGCCGCATCGGTGAAAAGCTGTGGGAACAAAACCGATGGATGTGGACCGATCCCTAAGAAGCGACCGGTCAAGCAGTCGAGCCAATCTGAGTTTAACGAAGTGCTTGAAGCTCCTCGGGACTAATGGAACCATCTCCATTGGCATCTACTCGGCCAAATGCTGTTTGAAACATGTTACGGGCCTTCAAACGTGCGGCGTTTCCAATCCCATCAGCAGCATTTAGCTCTATGAATGTTACAAACTCATCATAGGTGAGAAACGTATCACCGTTCGCATCAGCTTGTTGGTAGTTTTCCCGGGCCAAGTCAGAGGCTTGTGCGAACGCTGCGCTTGAAAAAGTAAGAGCCGCAAACACAGCGATGGGTTTTATGATGTTCATCTAGATTCTCCAAAATCGTTTACCGGTCTCAACCGACTGCGCGCTTCTTGAAGGTCAGCTGTTTCGAAGATGCGACATCAATCCTGCAAGTTGCTACTTGGTGTTACACGGAGCGTTTCATCCCTACTCTGGAGCCATTAAATTGAGCTGCATTACACCGCGCAACTTAACAAGGTTATCCAGACAGGCCTCGGATACATTCTCCGAGTTGGTCATCAGGCACATCACAATCTTGCCACTTCCAGCTTGGCCGTGAGCACACTGCTTCTGAATATCGCTTGCGCAGGCTTCGTAAGTCATGGTCACCCCGTCAAAAAAACCTTCAGTTACCCGACCAATGATCTCAGTTGCGGCAAAGCAACCTTCCGTCAAACGATCAGAATGTGCATACAAACAGGATGTCACCCGACCATCACCTGGCGTCACTGAAGAGCAATATTTGTTGAGATCTGCACTGCAGATCTCTTTGAAGTCTTGGGCCATACCTGCACCCGAAAACGAAAGAAAAAGGCAGAGGGTAGTAAAATTCCTAAGTGAAAATATCTTCTTCATAATACGTCTCATGGATAAATAATGATGTAAGCATCGATACCTGATGCATCGACAACAGCTTGGTAGTAGAGGCCGTCGCAATAGGAGTAGCGAACACCGCGAACGACACGCGTTACACACCCTGCTGGCAGCGAATAATAGTAAGTTGTCCGACGTTCGCTGCGACGCGCCGAACGCACAGCTGGACCAGCAAAAGCAGAACTTAGGCCATACACTTCGGAAAACTGCATAGTAGAACCGGTGTGTTGGCTGGTATTGACGCCGCCGGCAGCAGGCAGAGCTGCAATCGCCACCGCAACAATAAAAAGCTTGTAACTCTTCACTGTAAATCTCCCTTCAACTTATCCGATTGTCTCGAACATCTGGTGCGATGTTTCGCCGGTGCTTCAAAAATACAGGAGAATGTGACTGGAAATTGCTCTCGACTGGCCACAGCCAGATTACTATATTTTTCAAAAGGATAGGAGTTTGTTCGAGCGGAGTGGGAGCAAGCCGCATGGCGGCAAAAGGCTAAGGCTCCACAAAACCGACTAAATCTTCGCCGCTGATCCGCCCCATCTCTTCTTCCCAATGCTTGCGACAAAGACTGACGTAGCGATCATTGCCGCCGATTGCGATTTGGTCACCCTCACGAACCACTTTGCCGTCTTCACCGACACGAACGACCATGTTGGCACGGCGGCCGCATCGGCAAATCGTGCGCACTTCGCGCAGTTCATCGGCAATGGCCAACAGTGCCTGACTGCCCGGGAAGAGCTTTCCCTGAAAATCTGTTCGTAAGCCATAGGCCATGACCGGGATACCATCTCGGTCTGCAAGCCGGGCCAATTGCCAGACCTGTTCTTCGCTAAGAAACTGAGCCTCATCCACAAACACGCAGTGGATTGTCTTGTTGGCGTGTACGTCCAACACCATGGCGCGCATGTCGTCTCCAACTGAGAACGTTAACGCGTCCTCGCCCAGCCCAATGCGCGACCCGATACGACCGACACCGGCGCGATCATCCAGTTGAGCAATAAACAAAAGTGTATTCATCTGGCGTTCGCGATAATTATGTGACGCCTGCAAAAGCATCGTCGATTTACCGGCGTTCATGGTTGAATAGTGAAAATAAAGCTTTGCCATTGCGATTGAGCGCCTCTCCTTGACGATCACCCTAATGCGCCTCTTATGGTGATTGAAGCGGATGCGCTCGTTCTCAACAGATGAGGTTTGATGCTGTGCCTGAGACACCGAATAAGAAAGTGCTGCGAGATACTGATGCGCAAGCCGTTCAGCAAGCCAAGACGCTGATCCATGAGGCGCGGCACGCTGCACTTGCTGCAAACGGTCCTAAAGGGCACCCGTCTGTCAGTCGCGTACAAATCTCAACCGATACGGATGGTGCAATTGTCTTATTGACCTCTTCCCTGTCGCCACACACCCAAGCGATGATCGATCAGCCAAAAGTCTCTTTGCTAATCGGCGAACCAGGAAAGGGTGACCCACTGGCCCATCCGCGGGTGACAGTTTTTACCACCGCCTCGAAGGTCGACAAGCAAACTGAAACCCATATTCGCTTGCGACAGCGACATCTGTCACGCCACCCTAAAGCGGAGCTCTATGTCGACTTTGGCGACTTCTCTTTCTTCCGCCTTTCAATTGAAGGTGCGAGCTTGAATGGCGGATTTGGCAAAGCCTATGCGCTAACGCGTGAAGATCTTGGCATGCGTGGTGATTGGGAAGGTTTGCAATCAATCGAAGCAGGCGCTGTCGAGCACATGAATAATGACCACAGCGATGCCATTGCGCTCTTTGCGCATCAACCAGACCAGAAATGGCAGCTGGCGACAATTGATGCCGAAGGGGTGACTTTGGTATCTGGAGACACCGCAAAGCGCATATGGTACCCCAGCCCGCTCGAAACAGCCGCGCAATTACGCAAAGTCCTCGCCACAATGGCAAAAACCGCAAGAGGCAACGGATCATGAAGAGTTTGAGCGAACGTCACGAAACCTTCGCGGCGCTGCACGAAACAGGATGTTTTGTTCTACCAAACCCGTGGGACATCGGCAGCGCTCGCGTCATGGCTGCGAGCGGCGCAAAAGCCCTTGCAACCACAAGCGCTGGCCATGCGTTCACCCTTGGCCGCCCCGACATGGGGAACGTGACACGCGATGAAGCGTTGGCCCACGCGCAAGACATTCTGGGAGCAACTGCGCTTCCCGTTTCAGGAGACTTTGAAAATGGTTTCGGCGATACACCTGAAGATGTAGCTGAAACAGTTCGAAGTGCGGGCGAAATCGGCCTTTCGGGTTGCTCAGTTGAAGATACGATCATGGGTTCCGATCCGGGTGCTTACGATTTTGATCTTGCCATTGAGCGCGTAAAGGCAGGTGCAGCAGCGGCCAAAGCATTGGGCCGGCCATTCATTTTCTGCGCTCGCGCTGATGGTGTTATGAATGGCGTCTACGACACGGACGAAGCCATCAGGCGACTGCAAGCTTTTGAGAATGCCGGCGCTGATCTGCTTTATGCGCCCCTGCCACCTTCAATGGACGAGCTCGCCCGGATCGTGAAATCGGTTTCAATGCCTGTGAATGCGCTGGTAGCGGGAAACTTCCGGAGATTTGTGCTCGCCGATTTTGCACGCCTTGGCATTCGTCGTTGTTCGCTTGGCTCGTCAATCGCACGACTCACGCACCATCATATTGTAAAAGCTACGCAAGCTATGTGCCGCGAAGGCGATTTCTCAGGTCTGAAAGAAGTAGCATCCGGCGATTTGATAGATGACATGTTGCGCCAAGGCGCAGATGGCTAAACATGCTATCGAGATCAGCGATCCGTCAGACCCACGGATTGGTGACTACACCAACATTCGCGAACGCGATTTACTACGCGATAAACAGACTTTCATCTGCGAAGGTAAAACCGTCCTTCAGGTGCTGGTGAGGCAACCACAATTCAAAATCAAAAGCCTGCTGATCTTAAGAAACCGATTGGAAGGTATTGGAAGCATCGTTCAGTCCCTGCCGGACGAAGTGCCAGTGTATGTCGCAGAGCGTTCTGTAGTGGATGCCATTGCCGGATTCCCGATGCACCGCGGTGTGCTCGCTACGGCAGAAAAGCCAGAGCAATCATCTTTGGCACTACAAGACGGGCCGATCATTATAGCCAGCGCTCTAGCCAATCATGACAATGTAGGTGCGCTGTTTCGCAATGCGGCAGCTTTCGGTGCCTCCGCAGTTTTTCTCGATGGACAGTGCTGTGATCCGCTTTATCGCAAAGCTATCCGGGTTTCGGTCGGCGGCGTATTGCAAGTGCCGTTTCAGCATGGCGGGACCCTGGAAGACATCATCACCAATCTGGAAACACAAAAATACACCATCTCGGCTTTAGCAACTGGCGGCGATGTCGAGCTTAACGACTGGGTACCGCCAACGAAAACTGCGCTGCTTGTTGGCTCCGAAGGCGAAGGTTTGCCGCAAGAGGTACTCGCTAAACTTCAAACTTTGCGCATTTCCATGCATGGCGGCTTTGACAGTTTGAACGTGGCAACGACAGCAGCAATTGCACTCCATCATGTAGCTGCGCACAAGCGCGCCATCTAAAGTTTGGCAGCAGGAACAGCTTTTCCCTTTTTAGGCATAGAAGCATTACGAAGAGCAACAACGCGTTCCGCAAGGCTCAAAGGATTGTCCTTGGCCTTCCCGTTAACGCCACTCGTCACAAGCTCAACAACCTCGGACTTTTCGCCCTCCAGAAGAGACGCCATGTGCAACACTTGAGCAGCCAGTGTATGCATCTCTTCTCGCAAGGCTGCATCACCTTTCTTCAAGTCGGCACTTTGCCTTTCAAGTTCTTTTGCAAGGCGCTTTTCGGCCTCCCTTGCTTCTTGTTTGTGAAGATTTGCCTGCTCAAGTGCGGTTTCCAGCTGTGCAATGCGCGCCTTCATTGCTTCCAGCGCAGCCTCCGGTTCATCACTGGCATCCAAGACAGATGCAATTCGGTTAACCCGAAGCGTCATCTCCGAAACTTCGCTTTCTAAAATGCGACGCTCTGCTTCGGCATCTTCTGCGCGACGCTCAAGCGCCTCAATTTCCACGATCTCCGCGGACCTGTCTTCCCGTAAACGCGCCATTTCCTTTTCACGGCGACTGAGCATTTCTTCGACGTCAGTTGCCCGGGTGATCGACTTTTGCAGCTTTCTGTCCAAATCGTCGGCCCGCTGACGCTCGTTTTTGGCTGCAAGCGCAGCTTCCGCCAGTTCTCTTCGGGACTCGCGTGCTTTTTCCTGCTCAGTGCGACGCTTGTCACGTTCCTTTTCAACCGTATCGCGAAGTTTGACTTCTGCCGCAGTTGTTACTTTCAGCTTTTGCTCGAGCGTACTGGATTTCTTTGCATATTCATCACGGGCGAGGGTCGTCAGCTCAAGCTCTGAAACTCGAGCGGCCAAATCGGCTGATATCGCCTGCTTTTCCGCTTCTGAAACATTGAGCGCGTCTTCCTTTGCGAGACGAGCGCCTTCAACATCGGCAAGCTTGGAACGCAACTCGCTGACTAGCGTTTCTCGGCTTTCCGCTGTCTGCTTTTGCGCAAAGATCGTCTCGTCGAGTTCAGCAATTCTGCTGGCATGGGCTGCAGTTTCAGCCCGCTGCTCTTTAAGAGAGCCTTCGACCTTTTGAAGTGCAATTGCATGCTCGGCCCGCAATCGGTCTTTATCGGCCTGCAGTTCATTGACCGTTAAAGGAACCGCACTCTCAATGCGCTTCTGCGTCAAATATACCGCACGGCGCCAGAAGGCAGGCGCGATCAGCAGGCAAAACAGGAACGCGGAAAAAGCACCAAATGCAAAAAGGAATATCGACTGGATCAAAATGATTACCGTGGGTCAACGAAACGATAATCATTTGCCACGGATCGCTTTTCAAATCCACCGGGCAAAATGGCGGCCGAATGTTGGCCGCCATACTAGCTAGAAATTGAACCTAGAAAGGGTTCCAAGTTGGCTTTTGCGTCAGCTTTAGATAGCCGACTGATACGCCAAGACGAGCACCGACGCCCGTGCGCACGGGCACCAACAGAACGCTGTTACGTTTGAGCACGTTCACGCCTACACCAGCTACAAGGTAGGCAGAGCCCGCAACACCGCCATAGCGACCATGCAAACCGTCAATACTGCCCAGATTGTAGACCAGCATCATGGTACGGGCACCTTCACCACCAAAGTCCCAACCGATGGATGGGCCTTGCCAAAACACGGTGTGGTCACCGGCATTTTTTGTATAAAGAACGCCTTCGCCATAGGTCAGGCCACCAACAATTGCACCGGAGCCCTCTTGGCCTAGGATATAGCCATTGGGCAGACCATGTGTTCTAAAGATTGTCTCAATAGCGGTTGCCAGACCGCCGCTTGTTGCGCCGAAGAACTTGTGCCCGGCCAAAACAATCTCATTGGCCGAATACTCAGAGTTCACCGCTTGCGCTTTTGCGGCTGGCGCATAGGCAAACACAATTGCGATTGCAGCCATTGCTGCACCAAATCGGACAAGCACTGTCCGCAAGGAATGGGGATATTTCATCTCAATGACCTCGGTTCTACGCAAAACACTTCACCGGTAATCACGCACGACAATATGTCGATTTGAGATCACAGGCATTGCTGTATCTCAAATTATTCGATCGTGGTTTCCGTTTCATTAAGGATAAGCGGGCACGAGTAGAGATAGAGAAAATTGCTGCTTTGGCAGCCTTTGTCCGGAGACCCGCCATGGCCGAATTTTTGGAATTGCCACCCGCAGAGCTGGGCGCACTTTTGTGCAGCCGCGTTTGCCATGACATCATCTCGCCGGTTGGCGCGATCAACAATGGCCTTGAACTACTCGCCGAAAGTGAAGGCGATGAAGGTGCTATGGACTTGATCACAACCAGCGCCGCCAACGCGTCCGCAAGATTGCAATTTTGCCGTATCGCCTTCGGTGCTTCTGGTTCAGTCAGCGCTGATATTGATACCGGTGATGCGCAACAAGTCACTGAAGCCTACATGTCCAGTGAAAAGCCGGAGTTCAATTGGACAGGCACACGGGTCTATATGCCCAAAAACAAGGTCAAACTCTTTCTCAACATGATCTTGATCGCCAATGCGAGCATCCCGCGCGGGGGCACACTGGATGCCATTATCGCTGAGGGAGATGGAGAAACAAGGTTCACACTGCGATCATCCGGTCGCCTTATGCGGGTTCCCCAAAAATTTCAGGACTTCATGGACGGGCGGTTTGGCGAAGAAGGTGTCGACGCGCACAATGTCCAATTCTACTACACACTGCTTCTAGCACGTGAAGTTGGGATGGATATCAAGGTCGCGGTCACCGACGAGGCGATCACCTACACGGCAGGGTAAACGCATTTATCGCCAACTTGGTAAAATCAGCCGGACCAATATGAAAATTGGTTTACGGTAATCCTTAATCTGATCTCAAAGCGTTTGTGCGACTTTCCTCAAAACAGTGGTCAAAGGGGAAAACCATGAAGCGCTGCCTGATTTTCGACAATGCGCCCATCATTCGCAAAGTCGCAAAACGTATCCTGACCAGTGAAGACATGGTCGTCATAGAAGCCGAAAGCGGTCGCGATACGCTTGCCAAATCTGAGTTTGATATGGCCGACTATTACATTCTCGATGCAGGTGTGCGTGACATGGAACTAAATGACCTCATCGCGGGTCTGCGTAAGATGAAGGCCAAATCAAAGCCCTTTATCATCATCGCCATGCATGAGCTGGACCTGATCACAATGACCCGCGCCAAACGTGTTGGAGCCAATGATCTGATCCTCAAGCCATTCGACCGCAAGGTTCTTCTTGAGCAATTTAATGCGTTCCGCGATGTCGTTGAGGCGCAAGCTGCCTAAGGGCTATTGAATAAGAATTCTCCATTCCCCGAATAAAACAAAACCGCCCTGCGATTGATCATCACAGGGCGGTTTTGTTTTAATTCTAAAGCTGCAGCTGATTATGCGCTTTCGGCCAAGACTGCTGGATCCGGATCACGCAACACGTAGCCACGGCCCCAAACTGTCTCGATATAGTTGATTCCACCTGAAGCAGCGTCCAGCTTTTTGCGGAGTTTACAGATGAAAACATCGATGATTTTCAGTTCCGGCTCATCCATGCCACCGTAGAGATGGTTCAGGAACATTTCCTTGGTCAGGGTTGTTCCTTTGCGGAGTGATAGCAACTCGAGCATTTGATACTCTTTGCCAGTCAGGTGGACGCGCTGGCCACCCACTTCCACCGTTTTTGCGTCGAGATTGACGATCAGATCACCCGTCGTAATGACAGACTGTGCATGACCTTTCGAACGACGAACAATCGCATGAATGCGCGCAACCAACTCGTCCTTATGGAACGGTTTGGTCATGTAGTCGTCAGCACCGAAGCCAAGTCCACGAACCTTGTCTTCAATACCGGCCATGCCGGAAAGAATAAGGATCGGTGTCTTGATCTTTGAAAGCCGCAATGTACGCAGCACTTCATATCCGGACATGTCAGGAAGGTTGAGGTCGAGCAGAATGATGTCATAATCATAAAGCTTGCCTAGATCGACGCCTTCTTCACCAAGGTCAGTCGTGTACACGTTGAAGCTCTCTGACTTGAGCATCAATTCAATACTTTGGGCGATCGCACTATCGTCTTCGATCAGCAAAACACGCATGTTATTCCCCTTGTGCAGTCCGGGTATCGCCTATCTTTGCGATCCCCCAAGACCTCTCCGAAGCACCCTGCCAACAAATGGTTAACAAAACCTGTTTAGAGGTGGCAAGGCTTGAATTCTTGTTAAGCATTTTTCTTAATTCCTTGAAAAATAACGGCTTTTTTCGAATGCTTTTTGAATCATTTTCTCAGCTTCTGGCGCTAAGCCACCGCTTTGACTCAACATTCTTGTTTTCATGGCCACCAAAAACGTTTGTCGAATTTTTTGCGGTTTACCGCGCCTTAAAGGTTACCGACTATTGTTAACTCCACACGTAAACGAATGGTTACCGCCGTGATGACGTTTGCGCGCGTTTAAGGCCCGTGTTTTGGGGTCGTATGGTTTTGGAGTATTGCGTATGAAACCGAAAAACAGCCTTATTCGGCTTAAACAATTTCAAGTGACGGAAAAGCACCGCCAAGTCGATCAACTTGAGACCATGATCTCCGAGTTTGAGCGTATGGCAGGAGAGTTGGACGCTCAGATCCAAAATGAAGAGCGTAAAGCAAAGATCACAGACATTAATCACTTTGCCTATCCGACATTTGCCAAAGCGGCCCGTACGCGCAGAGACAACCTGATGAATTCGATCAACGATCTGAAGACTCAGAAGGAAGCTGCTGAGTCGGCGCTCCTGGATGCCGAAGCCGAGCTTCAAAAAGCAGAGCGTCTTGAAGTTCGTGAGGCACGCGGCATTGAAGAAGCACCTGCCGAACCGGTTATTGATCGCAGTGCGATGATCGGCTGATTAGCGCTTTACCTTTCAAGCCAACTCTTATTGCGACGTCTGATGGGCGTCGCTATTTCTTGGCCTATGCGTTACGCCACTGCATTGTTGACACTGATCGCGGCATTATGCTTGCCGCTCGGATGGGTATTACCGCTTCTACAGCTTGAAAGGCTCTATTTTTTTAAAGACACGCCTTCGCTGGTTGATCTTGTCACGGGGCTTTGGGCTGAAGGTGACTTAGGCTTATCCAGCATCATCGTCATTGTGTCATTTATATTCCCATTGGCCAAGCTAGCCGGTTTATCGATTATCTTAGCACTGCCAAATGACCGGCATGATCGAGCTCAGCAAATCGGAAATTGGCTGGCCGTCTTCTCCAAATGGTCAATGTTGGATGTCGTGCTCGTCGCCCTTGCCATTTTCGCAGCAAAAACCAGTGGCCTGGCGGCAGCAATCAGTCAGCCTGGAATATGGTTTTTCACCGCGTCAACCGTCACAAGCAGCATTGCCGCCGGACTAATTGTCCAGCTCAATGCAAACAAAAATTGATTAGTGGCGATACTGCTGGATGCGTGTCGTGCGCAGACCGGCCAAACCATGCTCATCAATAGACGCCTGCCATGACAAATACTCTTCGACTGTCAGGGTGTAACGCTCGCAAGCCTCTTCGAGGCTTAGCAAACCGCCACGAACAGCTGCCACCACTTCCGCCTTGCGGCGAATGACCCAACGGCGCGTGGAGGTGGGCGGAAGATCATTGATTGTCAACGGTGACCCGTCTGGACCAATGACATATTTTACGCGAGGTCTAATCTGATCGGTCATTTTACTCTCTACACACACGACCTTAACTGACACCAATCTACCTGCTGAGCTTTAAAAAACGGCTAAGCCCTCACTAAGGAACTGGTAAGAATTTCGAGCCTGCGACGGCACCTCCTCTGGAATAGTAGCGACACATAATTTATATGCGCGGCTTCGGAGAAATCATGACTTTGAACAGCCTCGATATTGCCAAGAAACCAGAAGACACGCGCGTGGTTGTTGCCATGTCGGGTGGCGTGGATTCTTCTGTGGTGGCCGGCATTCTGGCACGCCAAGGCTATGAAGTTATTGGGATCACGCTGCAGCTTTATGACTATGGCGCGGCGGCTCGCAAAACCGGCACCTGTTGCGCCGGCCAAGATATTGATGACGCACAGCGTGTCTGCGAAGAGCTCGGCATCCCCCATTATGTGCTGGACTATGAAAGCCGGTTTCGCGAAGCCGTGATCGATGCGTTCGCGGACAGCTATATTGCTGGCGAAACACCAGTGCCCTGCATCTCCTGTAATCAGACCGTGAAATTTGCTGACTTGCTCAAAACGGCGCGCGATCTGGATGCGGACTGCCTTGCAACCGGCCACTATATCGCATCTGCGATTGACGAAAAAACAGGTCACCGCAAACTGCTGCGCCCAGCCGATGCCAACCGTGACCAAAGCTACTTCCTGTTTGCAACGACACAGCAACAGGTTGATTTTTTGCGCTTTCCTCTCGGACATTTGACCAAGGATGAAGTACGCGAGATCGCAGGCGACATGGGTCTGGTCGTCGCGGACAAGCCGGACAGCCAGGACATTTGTTTTGTACCTGAGGGCAAATACGCTGATGTGATTGCCAAGCTGCGGCCTACCGCTGGTTTGGCTGGTGATATCGTCCATATCGACGGACGCGTTCTAGGGCAGCATGAAGGTATCTTGCACTACACTATTGGCCAACGCCGTGGGCTGAATGTCTCGGTCGGTGAACCGCTCTATGTGGTCAAAATCGATGCGCGAACACGCCGCGTAATTGTTGGGCCGCGAGAAGCGCTCGACACGCACTTTGTGAAGCTGCGGGAGTTCAACTGGCTGGGTAGCATTGGTGTTGATGACATTAGCGAACCAATGGACGTGTTGGCGCGCGTTCGATCCACACGACCGCCAAAGCCTGCTCGTATCTCCCAACATGATGGAGGCATCACCGTCGAACTTATCGGCGGCGAAGAAGGGGTATCACCCGGCCAGGCGTGTGTCATCTATGATGGCGAGGGTGCCGGCTCACGTGTGCTGGGTGGCGGCTTTATCGACGCCACCAAACGCACGCCTGAGACCGAATTGCAATTGGCGGCGCTGAACGAAGCCGCCAAAGAAACTGCACTTTAAGGCTTATTCCGCCGCCATCGGCAGTGGGTTTTCCGCCACGTAGGAGCGGATGGTTTCAATCACCAAGTCCACATCATCATTCGTCAGATATGGATGCATGGGCAAACACAATATTTGTGAAGGTTTGCTTTCGGTGACAGGCAAGCCACCAGGCGCGGTTGGATACTTATTGTAGGCGACCTGCTCATGCAGAGGCTTGACGTAATAGATAACGCTCGGAATGCCATTGTCGCCAAGATGCGCTTTCAAACCGTCACGCAAGGGCGTCTCGATGGCATATTGCGCCCATGCAGATCGCATACCTTCAGGGTTCACTGAAGTTTTGACGACATCTTTCAGACCGTCATGGTAGCGCTGTGCCACCTGGTTGCGCACTTCCATCTCATCTTCAAGAATATTGAGCTTCAAAAGCAGAATAGCCGCTTGGATCGTATCAAGACGAGATGTCAGCCCCACGCGCACATTGTCATACTGGCTGCTTCCCTTTCCATGGAAAGCAACTGAGCGCATGATTTCGGCCAGATCACCGTCGCCGGTCATCACGGCACCGCCATCGCCGTAGCAGCCTAGCGGCTTTGCCGGATAAAAACTTGTCGCCGCAACATCGCCGAAGGAACCACAATAGGCATTGCCCATCTTGGCGCCGGTGGCCTGCGCTGCATCGGAAATGACCTTCAATCCATGCCGGCGCGCGATTGGCTCAATGGCCGCATAATCAGCAACCAAGCCAAAAAGATCGACAGGTATAACTGCTTTCGGCGTCAAGCGACCTTCCGTCTCGATCTTTGCGATTGCCGCTTGGAGCGATGCCGGATCCATCAGATAAGTTTGAGGATCGATATCCACAAAGACAGGCTCAGCGCCAACAAGCGCAACAACTTCTGCCGTGGAAGCAAATGTGAAGCTGGGCACAAAAACAGCATCGCCCGGACCAACACCCCAGGCCATCAGCGGAATTTGCAAAGCGTCAGTGCCGCTGGCGCAGGCAACTACATGCGAAACACCAAGATAATCACCTAAGCGCTTTTCAAACTCAGCAACTTCAGGACCGAGAATGTAACGTCCACTCTGCACAACAGAATTGACGGCCTGTTCGAGCTCCACGCCCAAACGCGCCCTTTGGGCGGCAAGATCGATAAACTGCATTAAGTCCCCAGCTGGAATTCTTTTTCATACATCATTGCATCACAGCCCCAATCTATCCCCTACGCGCGCATAGGTAGGAAATAAAGTGCGGCACAATCACAACCTATGTCCATACATTAACGCACGGTGAGACTTGTTACGACGATAATATTTGAACGACTGCAGCACCTTGCGCGCCATCGGTTTGCGGCCGGGCGCCCGTTTTGATGCAATCAATGAAATGGTTCAGCTCATCCGTTAGCGCCATACCTTGTTCGGTGGGCAAAAACTGAGCTTCGTTCCTTTGAAATTCCCAACCGGCATTTGTCATACCGGCCGCGTGAGGGATGAAGGAAAGTTTGTTTGGCCAATCGAGCCAGTCATCCCAAACCAGACTGCCTTTGGTGCCTTTGACTACAAATCGCCGCTCGTTATACGCCGAGTGGCGCGACACATGAATATCTGCCGTAACACCTTCGGCATAATGCATATGAATATATCCGCTATCTGCTTGATCAGAAGCAAAGGCATGCCGGATAATTCCGGTTTCTTTCGGTGCTTTTCCCATAACACTCAAAACCAGCGACAAATCATGCGGTGCCAAGTCCCACAACGCGTCAAAAGTTGCGTGAAATTTCCCAAAAGCAAGGCGGTTCGATTGAAGGTGAACCACATCACCGATCATACCATCATCAATGCAAGCAAGCAGCTTCCGGAACGTGTTGTGGTAACGCAAGATGTGCCCAACCATCAGGGTACGGTTTTTTGCCGCGGCATGCGCAACAACCTCTTGCGCATCTTCAGGCGTCAATGCCATCGGCTTTTCGACAAACACATGCTTACCGGCATTCAACGCGCTTTTGGCCATTTCAGCGTGGACGGAAGCGGGGAGCGCTAACACAACACCATCGATGCTGTTGTCCGCAAAAACATCTTCCGCCAGCATGTACGGAACGCCATGCGTGGCCGCCAGCGATTGAGCCGCACCTTCATCCAGATCGCAAACACCGGCCAAGGCTCCAATCTCGGCTAGGGTGCGGACATGATTACGCCCCCAATAGCCACAACCAAACGAGACGATGCGCGGTAAAGTCATATCAAATTCCAAAATCTCCAGCACCGCTTACGCACATCGATCAGGCGGTGCAATGCGCGAAATGGACCATATCAAACTTCAATGAACGCTGCCGTCTTGACAGGTCAAAGCCTCGCTCATAAGACGCGGCCTCGCATGCGCATTGTCGCGGTATGGCGGAGTAGCTCAGCTGGTTAGAGCAGCGGAATCATAATCCGCGTGTCGGGGGTTCAAGTCCCTCCTCCGCTACCATCCCTTCTAAGATTTAATCATTGAGCCAATCTGACAAATGCCGATTGGTTTCACGAGGCTGTTCCAGCGTCGGCATATGCCCGGCCTCTTCAATAATCGCCAATGAAGCATTGGGCATCATGCTCGCCATCTCTTCATGGCGGGATACGGGACACAAAATATCATGTCGACCGCACAGAATCAGCGTCTTACCCAAATAAGCCTGCAGCGTCTCTGTTTGATTTCTGCGCGACTGCAAGGCGCGCGATTGTCGCTCAAAGACTTCCGGGCCAAGCGCACGCGCCATATCCATACAAATATCAAGGATCGTGGCTTTTCGCGGACCATCAAAAAGGTAATTGGGCTTCATCTCATCACGCATCACTGCGTCCAACCGGCCATCGCGTATCGCTTTGATTTGAGGCTCGCGCTGGGACTGGCGCTCTTCGGTCTCAGCCAGATGATTGGTGTCCAGCAGGCAAAGGCGTTCAACGCGGTCAGGAGCGAGACGTACGATCTCCATGGCGACAATGCCCCCCATGGATAGTCCTGCCAGCGCAAACCGAGATGGCGCATCGGCAAGCACTTGAAATGCTATTTGCTCCATGGTGCTGGCTTGCCCGACAGGTGCACAATGCACCGCTCGAAAGGCTGAGAAATGCGCGATCTGCGGCGCAAACAGTTGCGCATCGCACATCATGCCCGGCAAAAGAACGAGCGGCGTCAAATTCTCACCCGGTAAAGGTTGGCCCGGCAGGATCGGAATTGCCGACAATCTGATACAGACCAGCTTCCCCAGTCATCGAAGGTATCGCGCTATAGCTGGTGCTTTCCGGCACAAGCATCGTGTCACCCTCAGCTAGGATGGTTCGATTGCCGTCGATCAAGACTTCCCAATAACCTTTGACCGGCATGAGAACGCTTGCGTGGCCATAACGCACGGGCTCTAAAAGTGGCGCCTTGCGCGACACAAAGTTGACCTCGAACCCGGGCTTGTCGCGAATGGTACCTTCTTCACCAATCACAGTGACTGGCGCTCTGTCTGCCATAGCGACCAAATCCCAGTAACGGCTCACATAACCCCCAACCACATCGCGCGTTGTCGGCTCCGGAAACGCCTTGAGCTCCTCATCGTTCAGCAGTGGCATCGGGGCGATACCATCAGGCAGGGATTGACCCTTCTTGGTCTCATAAAGTCGGCCGTTATCACCGAGCACCAACCCGTGCGCGCCTGCATCTTCGATCACTTGCGGGGCCCAAATTACCCCGCCACCGGCATCATCACCGCCGAGAATGGCCATGATCATTCCGTAGTCGTTGCCTATATTTTCAAAACCACGAAAAATGCCCGTGGGAATATTGAAGATATCACCCTCTTCCAGAACCACTTCGCCGGCATCGCCCCAACGGCCCCAGAAAAAACGCCAGCGCCCTTTCAACACAAAAAACACTTCAGCCGTACGATGGCTGTGCAGGGAGTTGCGACACTTGGGCGGTTGGCCTGCTGCACCGATGTTGAAGCCCGGCGTATCCACGATATGAACATGCTGATCAGCGCTTTCGGAAACGCCGCCACCTATGATCGTGAAGTTTTCTTTTTGATCGGAACCCGGCGTATGAGCGTCAATAAAAGCGGTACGACAAGGTCTCAGTTCCCCGTAGCGAACAACGCGCCGCTCAATTTCTTCCTGCGTTAAGGCCATTATTCTTGCTCCCAATCTTTGATGCATACGTATGCATAATCTGATCATTGCAGCAAGTGGATGATTGAGCGACCTTAGCTTGGAGAGAGACCTCGCATACGCTCAGAGCGCCGGCGGATGTACTCCAACGTGCCCAAAAGCAGGATGGACAGGGCCACCATGATGGTCGCCACGGCCAGTATTGTGGGGGAAATCTGCTCGCGCAGCCCGGTGAACATCTGCCAGGGAAGTGTCTGCTGTTCCGCGGACCCGAGGAAGATGATCACGACCACCTCATCAAAGGAGGTGATGAATGCAAACAATGCGCCGGAAATTACGCCCGGCAAGATCAACGGCATCTGCACTTTAAAGAAGGTAGTCACCGGATCCGCGCCCATGGACGCGGCGGCGCGCGTCAGCGAACGGTCAAATCCAACAAGCGTTGCTGTAACTGTGATGATAACAAATGGCGTGCCTAGCGCGGCATGCGCGAGCACGACACCCCAATAGGTTCCCTGAAGCCCGAGCCTTGCATAGAAGAAGTACATGCCAGCCGCCGAAATGATCAGCGGGACAATCATCGGCGAAATCAGGATCGCCATAATCGCAGAACGCGCCGGCACATGACTTTGCGACAAGCCAATGGAGGCAAGGGTACCGAGCGCTGTGGCAAGAATAGTCGCCATGGGCGCGATCAAAAACGAGTTGCGCAGCGCCTGTTGCCAGTCCGGATTGGTGAAGAAATCAACATAGTGCTTGAACGAATATCCAGCGGGATCAAGGCGCAACATTTCCGGCGTGAACGTGAAGAAATCCTGCGCGTTGAAGGAAAGCGGAATGATCGTCAGGATTGGGAATACCAAAAAGAAAAAGATCAGGCCGCAGATTACGCGAAACGCATAATACCAGAAAATCTGGAGCGGCGAAGCATAAGGCGGAAGTGGTGATGCCATGTTGTCCTACCCAAGCTTCACATTATCGATGCCGACGATCTTGTCGTAACAATAGAAGAGCACAAGAACCAACAGGAGCAGGATAGCGCCCAGCGCTGCTGCCAATCCCCAGTTCAAACTCGATGAAATATGGAAAGCGATCCGGTTTGAAATGAACACACCCTGTGTGCCACCCACAAGTTCAGGCGTGATGTAGTAACCAATCGCCAGAATGAACACGAGGATGGCACCAGCCCCGATACCGGGGATCGTATTGGGAAAATACACCCGCCAAAACGCTGTCCAATCGTTAGCACCCATCGACTTTGCCGCCCGCACATAGGAAGGCGAAATCGTCTGCATCACAGAATAGAGCGGAAGGATCATGAACGGCAGTAGAATATGTGTCATGGCGATGATCGTACCGAGCTGGTTATTGATCATCACAAGTCGTCCGGCATCATCGATCAGATTGATCCATACCAAAAAGTCATTGATGACGCCCTGCTGCTGCAAGAGAACTTTCCATGCCGATGTGCGCACCAACAGCGATGTCCAGAACGGCAGTAGGACCAAGATCATCAGCAGGTTGGCAGTTGAGCGTTTGGTGTGGCTCATAAGGTAGGCAATTGGGTACCCGAGGACGAGCGTGGAAACCGTTATCAACAGTGACATCCAGATCGTGCGGATAAACAATTTAATGTAGATGCGCTCATCTTCCGGCATGAGCTGAAAGCCTTCTGCCGCACTGTCTGCATCAATGGCAGAGAGATAGTAGCCACCAGTAAAGCGGGATGAGAACTTCTCAAAAATCCGCCATGTTTCCGGCTCGACCCAATCTGCGTCCGATGCTTCAAATAGCGCGGCAAAGTCTGGCGGCGTTATCGCTTCAAGAGCGATTTTGCCGTCGGTCAAAACCTCGGCAATATCGGCATCAAATACGCTGAGCTCAGCGACATCCAAAGCTCGCAAGTCAGACGCCAGTGCAACAAACACAGCTTCCCAAGGCGTTTCCTCGGCAACCGCGTCTTCATCTGCAAAGACCGTGAAAACACCCCAATCGGCATAGGCAGAAGACGTGCGCGGCAGAAGATCGATAGCGCCTTTTCCGATGGTGAAACCAAGCGGAGTATCGAGACCTTCACGAATGTCAGCAACCGTTACGACGGCCTGCTTTCGCCTCTCCAAAAAAGCACCGCCGCCGTCACCGCCCATCATGGAGACCCAGAACGCACCATCATCGAGAGCTGGCGCTGCATCTTCCAGCGCCTTGACATCATCTTCACGGTAATTGTCGAGATCTCGGCCCGTTCCGCGAAACAGCGAAGACATGCCTGACAGTTCATAGTTCAGGCGTTGGCCCAGCCTTGTATGCCGACGCGCTTCAACTGCAGTGAACAAATCATAGTAGAGCGCTTCGAACGTACTTTCAGGCGGCACATCGCTTTGTTCGGTATCCCACTGCCCGAGATCAACAACCGTTCGCGGGATGGTATTTTCAACAATCTGGTTCTCCACCGATCGGAAAAGCATATCTGCGATCGGTAATAGAAACGACAAAATGATGAAGAACAAAAGCGGCGCAATCAACATGAAGGAGCGCAACTTTTCACGACGAAGCGCCCGCGCAAGCCTTCGCTTCAGAGGCGTTCCATCAGCAGCGCGCATGACACCATCATCGGGCGTCGCCATGTCCATACCGGTCAATTGAGCGCTGCTCATGGAAATTCTCTTCGTATATGAGAAGGATAGGGAGCGGCCAAAGCCGCTCCGCAAAGGGTCAATTAATTATTGAGCAAGCCATGCCTGGAATTTTGCATCCAGATCATCGCGATTGTCCGCCCACCACTCGTAGTTGTATAAGAACTGGGTTTCAGCATTGGCCGGGTCAGTTGGCATATGCGGCGCCATATCAATCCCAAGCTCTGCATGTTGCCCAACAAGTGGCGCAGATGACTTGCGTGCCGGGCCGTACGAAATGAACTTGGACTGATCAGCAAGGCGTTGCGTGTCCGTTGCAAACTTCAGAAAGTGCTTAACACGGTTCATTTTCGCTTCGTCGATACCAGTCGGAATAATCCAACCGTCAAGGTCGAACATCTGCCAGTCCCAAAGCATGCCGATTGGCTGGTTTTGTTCAACAATGGCAGAGAAGAGACGGCCATTGTACGTTGAGCCCATGACCACTTCGCCATCAGCGAGCAATTGTGGTGTTTCTGCGCCCGCAGACCACCAAACAACACTGTCTTTAATGGAATCAAGCTTGGCAAACGCGCGGTCAACGCCTTCTTCTGTTTCCAGAACATCGTAGACTTCGCTGATATCAATACCGTCACAGATGAGTGCCCATTCCAGATTAGCAATCGGACGCTTCTCAAGTGCGCGCTGGCCTGGATAAGTGTCTGTGTCAAAAATCGCACAGACTTCAGTTGGCGCTGTGTCACCCACCAAGTCTGTCCGATATCCAAAAGTCGTGGAATAGACGATCTGGGGGACGAAGCAGTCGTTAACGCGCAGGTCGCCGAAATCATCATCGGCGGATGTGCCGTCAGGCGCAGCTGCAAGATCTGTGTCGCCGTCTAGTTCAACAGCCAAGCCTTCATCGCACAAACGCAGCGCGTCAGATGCAACCACATCGACCAAATCCCAGGTCACGTTACCGGCTTCGTTCATGGCACGAAGACGAGCCACAGCTTCAGCAGATGCTTCTTCCCATGTGAAAGTCACGCCTGTCGCTTCGGTGTAAGGCTCTGAGTAAGCCTTGATCTGTGAGTTTTGATAGGCACCGCCCCAAGACACAAGTGTCAGGCTGTCAGCGCAGTTCTCGCATGGCTCAAGTGCAAGACTATGGTTTTCGGCAATCGCTGTGGTGGACAAAAGTCCCACCGCCGCAGTTGCCAGCAATAGTGTTTTCAGTTTCATACCATTCTCCCTTTTCACTTCAGGTTTGCGAACGACCCAATGCCGCACGACAACCATCACCTGAATTCATCGACCCAACCTTCCCGGTCACGTCAATTTCTCTTGGCTATGCGACAGCATCCAACGCTTTGCAGTCAGACGCAGCCCAGCCAACATTGACCGTATCCCCTTCAGCGATCGGTCGTTTGTCTCTGCGATTTCGAACCTTGACGATAAACTCGTCATTGCCAGCGACATTCATGCGAACACGTATGTGATCGCCCAGATAGATAAGCTCTTCGATCTTGCCCTTGACGGTGTTCTCAACGCTCTTTTCAGGATCGATCTCAATGCGCTCAGGGCGAAGACTGACCGTTGTACGCCCACCTTCACCATCAATGTTGACGGGATCAGCGACGAGCATCGTGCCATCATCCAGTTGAACCTTGCAGCTGTCCTTTGCCACGTTCTTGATAGTGCCAGTCAGCTTGTTGTTCTCACCGATAAACTGCGCAACGAAAGAATTTTGAGGGTTTTCGTAGAGTTCATCGGGCGACGACAGCTGTTGAATAACGCCGTCATTGAATACCGCAACACGGTCAGACATCGTAAGAGCTTCAGTCTGGTCGTGGGTCACATAGACAACCGTGACACCCAGGTTCTCGTGAATGTGCTTGATCTCATACTGCATCTGCTCGCGCAGTTGCTTGTCGAGCGCACCAAGCGGTTCATCCATTAAAACTAGATCAGGATCGAAGACCAGAGCACGTGCCACGGCAACGCGTTGCTGCTGACCGCCAGACAGCTGCGCCGGGCGACGATTGCCGAAATGGCCCAGCTCAACCATATCGAGGGCGCGTTTGATCCGGCTCTCCTGCTCCGATTTTTGCATCCCGCGCACCTGAAGCGGGAAAGCCAAATTCTCGGCCACCGACATGTGTGGGAACAGGGCATAGTTCTGAAACACCATACCGATGCCACGCTTATGCGGCGGCACATTGTTGATGGGTCGGTCGTTGAGATAAATCTCACCGTGAGTAGCTGGCTCAAAACCGGCAAGCATCATCAGGCAGGTTGTTTTACCGGATCCCGAAGGGCCAAGCATTGTAAGGAATTCGCCACGAGCGATATCCAGGTTCAGATTTTTGACGACGAGCGTTTCACCGTCATAACTCTTTTGCACACTGTCATATTTAACAGCTGCACCACGTTGATTACTCATTCCGCTCCATATCGGACGTCGGGACTAACTTCGATATGCAGCAAACGAAAGCACGACAGATTTGTAAAGGCCGGGGTCAAACTTTTTTCCGGTAAAGCGCATGGCAATTATTGCACGCGCTTTCGGCCTTCTACTGGTCTGATGGAACGAGCGAACCATCACGTAGCGTAAGCTCACGCAGGATTTTGCCGCTCACAGAATCGTAGATGAGCACCTTTGATTCGCCATTGTCGGTGGTGCCGCGCACAAAGAGCAAATCTTCATCAAGACCACTCTCAATCACTGAGAACCCGATTGGCAATGTGATATCAGCACTTTGAAAAACATCCGTGCTATCGGCATTGATCCGGTAGATGACTGCCGCCAGTACCGCAAAAATGGAAACAAACATGATGCCCATCGAAACAGCCAATAAGCGGATCATTTTTGCACGTACGCGCTCTACCGCCGGATCAAGGGGCTTGTCTTCTTGGGCTTCTTCCGGATTTGGTTGTATCTGGTTCATAGGCTACTCGATCGGCTGGCACTTTTCGTAGGCTAGAAGCACATGGCAGAGCATTTGAAAACTGTTGATGTTGAAGAAGACAACCATGCCAAGCGCTTGGATCAAGTTGTCGCGCTCCATCTGCCGCTCGGCATGTCGCGGTCGCAAGCGCAGGGTTTGATTGCAAATGGCCACGTAACGCTGAATGGTGCAAAAGAGACCTCTTCGAAACGCAAAGTCAAAGCAGGCGACAATATTGTCTTTGCATTACCGGACGCCGAGCAACCAGAGCCGGAAGGCGAGAACATACCGTTAGATGTTCTCTACGAGGATAATGATCTGCTTGTCCTCAACAAACCGGCAGGCCTTGTCGTGCACCCCGGCGCAGGCAATCCGAAGGGGACCCTGGTAAATGCGCTGATTTACCATTGCGGCGATACGCTGTCGGGTATTGGCGGTGTGAAAAGACCCGGCATCGTTCACAGGCTCGATAAAGAGACCTCAGGCGTAATGGTGGTGGCAAAGAACGACCATGCCCATCGGCATCTGTCAGCCCAGTTTGCAGATCACGGGAAGACCGGTGTGATGGAACGTGCATATCTGGCATTGATTTGGGGTATACCCGATAGACGCTCTGGCACGATCGAGAGCTTTCTCGGGCGCTCATCGGGCGATCGCAAACGTCAGGCGGTTGTCTCTGAAAGCCAACCCGATGCGCGTCATGCGGTTACCCATTATGTGATTCAAGAAACGTTCGACGAGTACAGGAACGGCACCGACCTGGCTTTGGTCGAATGCCGATTGGAAACGGGCAGAACCCACCAAATCAGGGTGCATATGGCTTACAATGGGCAGCCACTTGTGGGCGACAACGTCTATGGCAGCGGTTTTAAAACCAAGATAGCAAAGCTAGGCGCCGAAACGGCCGAAGCCGTTTCCGCGCTCAACCGTCAGGCGCTTCACGCTTACAAGCTGGTTTTTGAGCATCCAACCAGCGGTGAAACGATGAGCTTTGACACCGAAATGGCCGATGACATGGCGACTGTGCTGAAAGCGTTGGAAGCGGTCTAGCCATCGTGTCGCCTTGAAATTGCCCCTTTTAATCACCACTTCTGGCTTACTCGGGGAAAGACTTGACGCGAAAATCGGTCATGCTTTCCCGGTTCGCCGCATAGTGCGGGAACACAAAAAGGGAGAAAGGGTGCATTCATGGCCCAAGCTACACTACCTAGCCTCGTCGGTGGCTCGGACGGTTTATCTCGATATTTGGAGGAAGTACGTCGCTTCCCCATGCTTCAACCCGACGAAGAATATATGCTTGCCAAGCGCTATCATGAACATGAAGACACCGATGCAGCGCATCGGCTGGTGACATCACACCTGCGGCTCGTGGCCAAGATTGCCATGGGCTATCGCGGCTATGGCTTGCCCATGGGTGAAGTGGTTTCTGAAGGCAATGTTGGCCTGATGCAGGCGGTCAAGAAGTTTGACCCCGAGCGCGGTTTCCGCCTTGCCACTTATGCCATGTGGTGGATCAAAGCCTCGATCCAGGAATATGTGCTGCGCTCATGGAGCCTTGTCAAAATGGGCACGACTGCTAACCAGAAGCGGCTGTTCTTTAATCTGCGTAAAGCCAAAAACCGCATTCAGGCGCTTGGCGACGGTGATCTGAACGAAGACCAGGTCAAGCAAATCGCCACCGATCTTCAGGTAACAGAAGAAGATGTGCGTTCCATGAACCAGCGCCTTTCCGGTGATGCATCTTTGAATGCGCCCATGCGTGCTGGCGAAGGCGAAAGCGGCCAATGGCAGGACTGGCTGGTAGACGAGTCTGACAGTCAGGAAAAAATGCTGATTGAAGAAGATGAGACTGACCAGCGCCGCGCTTTGCTGAAAGATGCAATGGACGTGCTCAATGATCGCGAAAAGCGCATCTTCACTGCTCGCCGTTTATCGGAAGAACCACTGACACTGGAAGAACTGTCAGGCGAGTTCAGTATTTCGCGTGAACGTGTGCGCCAGATTGAAGTGCGTGCTTTTGAAAAAGTACAAGAAGCGGTTCAGGCAGCTGCCGCTGCAGTGGAAAAGAGCACCCGCGAAGCAATCGCGGCGCATTGAAGCCGAAACAATCAATTTGAACTTAAAGGGTCAGCGTTATGCGCTGACCTTTTTTGTTTTAGGTTTAGTCAAGCCGTGCGCTGGAAAGCGGAACGGATGATCGCAAGGCCCGTTGCGGCGAAGAAGGCCGCAACCGTACGGTTCACCCAACGCGCAAACCGCTGATAAAGCGCCATAAAACCACCCAACGAGAAAATGAGCGCATAGGAAAAATAGTTCAAAAAACCGAGCGCGATGCAAATGAAAGTAACAAACAGCAACTGCACCAGCTGACCAGTCTCGCCAAAGCCTGCAGCAAGCGCAGCCAGCCATGCGACCACAGCTTTTGGATTGGACAGGTTGAGCAACAGTCCCTGCACGAACCCGCTTTTCTTCTGATCGGGTCTCGCAGCCGGACTATGGGTGTCGGCGGTTCGCCATGACACCCATGCAAGCCATAACAAATAACCGCCGCCGATGACTTTAAGAACGATCATCGCCTCGGCAGAGGCCTGCAATAAAGCACCCAGGCCAGTTGCAGCCAAAACACCCCAAAAGGCAAACCCAACGCCAAGGCCGACGCCAAAACGCAAACCAGCGGTTCGGCCATGCGCCATTGAAATGGTGGCAACAGCAATGTTGGCAGGGCCTGGCGCGACTGTGATCACAGTAAAGGCGGCCAGGACAGGCAGAAGTGTTTCAAGATCTGCGATCATGGGCGGACTCGCAGATCTTTAGCCTTCGACAGGCAGCGGATTTGCGCCCCAAAAAGCAAATACCTCTTCAAAGACGCGCTCGCCGGGCGTTCCCTTTTCAACGGAAACCAAGGCACGACGACCGCTGACATATTGCAGGGGAATGTCAATCCAGCTTTCACGCTGCATGAGCGCGGTGTTACTGGCCACCGCTTCCTCGGCGCTATTGAGCGCAACAAGGAAGAAGTTGGTATCGATGGGTGCAAAGATGCCAATCAGGCCCGTGCCCGGATCTTCCTCAGAACCTTTAAATGTGACGCGTTGAACGTCAGCAATGCCGCGACCTGTGAAATCTTCTGGCACATCAAACGCCAACTCGATGATGTGACTTGCGGGGAACGTCGGATCGCCATTTCGGCGTATCGTCATTGTCAGATTCAAACCAAGATCGCTGATCGCCACATCACCACGTATAGCGGGCTCAAGTGGCAGACCGTCTCCGGGAGATTCCTGTACTTGCGTCCAGATAATATCCCCTGGCACCGCGGTACCAGCTTCCGTGCCCGTGCGCTCTTCATAAAAGATAGCACGTTGACCGACTCGCAATGGGTTTGAATTTTCAACGGCGGCTTCTTCCGCACCGGTTTCACCTTCAGCAGCTGGTGGCGTTTCAGCTTCGGTTCCTGGCGTTAAATCAGAAACACTGGTGCCCTCACCAACGGATGCCGCGCCTGACGCGGGGCCTTCATCGACCTCAACGCCATCTTCAGTCAATCGTTGTGTGAACTTTGGTGTAGCATCAGGACTTGTGCCCACGACGACAGTTTCAGCGCCTTCTCCTTCTACAGTGATCGCGGTCTCGCCGTCTTGCAGGGTACCGGTATCGGGCTCTACCGTCTCATCACCAGCGTCGATGGTAGTCGTAGAAACTTCGCGAACAGGGACATCGGCATCGCCATCGGCGCTGTTACTTGCGTTTAAGCCCAGAACCGTTTGCACCTGGGGTAGCGTACCGGCAAAGTAACCTCCGCCGCCCAAGATGAGCAAAATCAAAACCAAGACGCCAAGCCGCCCCCAAGCGGGGCCGGATGGCTCAGACGGAGCCATCGCAGTAGTGGCATCGTCCAGCTCGGGTGCGACCACCGATACCCCGTCTTCAGCATTAAAAGCAGGTGCGTCCAACTCGGAACCGACCTCAGGGACTTCGATCTCAGGTGTCGAAAGCGCCTCTACATTTTCCTCAAGGAAAGTCCGAAGCGGATCTTCATCAACCGCAGGCATGACCGGTTCCTCAGCCAATGGAGATGCTTCGGCTTCGGTTGGAACGAGTGGCGGTGTCACCTCATCGGCGACGACATCCGCTTCCTCAGAGACTGCCTCTGATGGAATGTGCTCATCGACGGCAGGTTCTGGCGCGATGACATCGCCAACAGGTTCATCCGCAACGTCGGAGACTGGGCTATCTTCAACGACAGGCTCGGGTGCAGCGTCGCTTTCACCGCTCAGAAGACTATCAAGATCATCTAGCTGCTCCTCGAGAGTGAGCGGTGTCGCATACTCTGCTTCGACTTCGGAAACGGCTTCAGACAGCTTCTCAAACTGCCGGTCTACCACGGCTTGGGCAGGGGCAGGATCAATGGCCGCTATTTTGCGTTCGAGCGCTTCGCGCGCCTTGCCGTAGATTTTCTCGCGAACGTCGGGTGTCGTATCGCCGAGCTTCTCAATGTTCTTTCGCAGTATCGCAGCAAAGTCTGCCATAGATATTCAATCCGGTATGCACAAAGCTGAGTACAGTCCTAATCGTGAAACGGGTCTGTAACAAGTATGGTGTCATTGCGCTCAGGACTCGTCGAAAGTAAGGCAACGGGCGCACCAATCAGCTCTTCCACATGCCGGACATACTTCACTGCCTGCGCCGGAAGGTCATTCCACGAGCGCGCACCAAGCGTCGGCGCACTCCAGCCTTCCACCGTTTCGTAAATTGGAACGACGCGGGCCTGCGCGCCTTGGCTGGCCGGAAGATAGTCGATCCGCTTGCCGTCGAGTTCATAACCGACGCAAATCTTGATCTCATCCATGCCGTCCAGAACATCCAGCTTGGTCAATGCGATACCATCGATACCATTGACCGCAACCGCCTGACGGACCAGCACAGCATCAAACCAGCCGCAGCGTCTTTTGCGCGACGTTACCGTACCAAACTCATGGCCTTTTTCGCCAAGATACTGGCCAACCTCATTATCCTGTTCGGAAGGGAATGGACCCTCGCCAACACGTGTCGTGTAAGCTTTGGTGATACCAAGCACATAATCGATGGCGCCAGGGCCAACGCCAGAGCCGGCCGCCGCACCGCCCGCGACGACATTTGATGATGTCACGAACGGATAGGTTCCATGGTCGACGTCAAGAAGCGTTCCTTGAGCTCCTTCAAACAGAATGCGCTCACCGGCTGCTTTCCGCTCATTCAATACCTTCCATACCTGATCCATGAAAGGAAGCACCTTGTCGGCGACGTCCATCAATTCGGCCATGATATCATCATGGCTGACTTCATCGTGGCCAAGCCCACGACGCAAAGCATTGTGATGGGTCAGGAGGCGATCAACCTTGGCCGGGAGCGTTTCGCGATTTGCCAGATCCATTACACGGATAGCGCGACGCCCGACTTTATCTTCATAGGCAGGTCCGATACCACGACGGGTCGTCCCGATCTTGGTGCCGGAGTTGGAAGCGGCATCTTCTCGGAACCCGTCCAGTTCGCGGTGCAGAGAAAGAATAAGCGGAGTGTTCTCGGCAACCTTTAGATTATCCGGGGTCACATCGACGCCGCTTTCGCGCAATCCATCCACTTCCTTGATAAAGAAGTGCGGATCAAAAACCACACCATTGCCGATAACCGAAAGCTTACCGCGCACAATCCCGGATGGCACCAGCGAAATCTTGTAGGTGACCCCATCGATAACGAGCGTGTGGCCTGCATTGTGACCGCCTTGAAATCGCACCACTACGTCGGCGCGTTCAGATAGCCAGTCAACTATTTTGCCTTTGCCTTCATCGCCCCATTGGCTTCCAACGACGACAACATTGCCCATGTCCGGCACTCGCTCTTATAATAAACAAACCGCCGCTCTCTATCGTCCCGATGCGCCTTTGGCGAGGGTAACCGTCAGCAACTTGTCGTGCTCCAACGGTTTTTTCTCGCCAAACCATCATATACGCGCCATTTAGCCCCGTAAGCAGCGATGGACGAATATGAGTAGGCGCACCGATACGATAAAAAATGATGCGCAACTCGCTTATGCGCTTCTGTTTCTTACAACGCTGTTTTGGTCAGGCAACGCCGTGGCGGGCAAGCTGGCCGTTGGACACATATCGCCAATGACGCTGGCTTTTTTGCGATGGAGCATCGCATGGTTGGTAATTCTTTTGATCGCGCTTCCGCAGATCTGCAAGGATTGGCAAAAAGTGCGCCCTCACCTGCCCATTTTGTTTGCCTATGGCATGACTGGCTTCGCCGGTTTCAACATAGCGCTCTATTCCGCACTTCAGCACACATCGACGATTAACGTCACCATTGAACAGGCCGCGATTCCCTTACTAATCTTCATCGGCAATTTTATCTTCTTTAGAACAAAGGTGAGCTTGCTTCAGATGATCGGTTTCTCGCTGACACTGCTCGGCGTGCTCGTTGTTGCCTCTGCCGGCTCATTTGATCGTTTGGCCAATCTTCAATTCAATCGCGGCGACATACTGATGGGTGTGGCTGGCATTCTCTACGCCGGGTATTCAATTGCCCTTCGTTATCGCCCGGAGGTGCATTGGAAGAGCTTCATGGTCATCATGGCGTTTTCCGCAATGCTGACGTCTCTTCCCTTTGCGATCTGGGAATTAAACGGCGCCAACGGTATTATACCCGATACACGTGGTTGGTTGATCGTCCTTTACACGGCGATCTTCCCCTCGATCCTCAGTCAAGTGTTTTACATTCGCGGCATTTCGCTCATCGGCCCCAACCGCGCAGGGCTGTTCATCAATCTGATCCCGGTTCTCGGCACCATTTTAGCAATACTGTTGCTGGGTGAGATTTTTGGCTGGCATCATGCCATTGCGCTGTTTTTAGTCGTTGGCGGGATCATGATTGCCGAATTCGGAAAAACAAGCGCTCAATAAACAAGGCGGGATCGAAATGAACCCGCCTTGTTATTGAAGTTTAGACGTTCACATCAAATGCCATGGCCTTGGCCTGCAGCATGGACGGATGATTGGTGAGGTCGGCCAGAGCGTCGTCAGCAACGGGCCCATCGACATACAGCAAAGCTATCGCATCACCGCCCGGGCCTTTGCGGCCAAGCTGGAAGTTCGCGATGTTGACATTGTGCTTGCCAAGCGTTGCGCCCATATGACCGATCACACCCGGCTCATCCTTGTTGGTGACGTAGATCATATGCTCACCGATCTCGGCATCAAGATTGATACCCTTGATCTGAATGAAACGTGGCTTGCCATCGGAGAACACCGTACCAGCGACAGAGCGTTGCTGGCGTTCGGTTATAACCGTGAGCTTGATGTAGCCATCATAGATGCCGGATTTATCACGGGTCACCTCAGAAACCTTCACACCACGCTCTTTAATCATGATCGGTGCGGAGACCATGTTTACATCCGCCACCTGAGAGCGGATCAAACCCGCCAATGCCGCACTTGTCAGCGCCTTGGTGTTCAAGGTCGAGGGCACTCCATCATAGAGAATTTCAACCTCCTTGATGGGTGACTCTGTTGCTTGCCCTGCAAAAGCACCGAGCACATCAGCAAGCTTTACAAATGGCTTGAGAATCGGCGCTTCTTCGGCGGTGATGGAGGGCATATTGATCGCATTGGAAACGGCACCCTTGAGCAGATAATCGCTCATCTGTTCTGCAACCTGCAGCGCTACATTTTCCTGCGCCTCGGTCGTTGCCGCGCCAAGGTGAGGTGTGCAGACCACGTTTGGCAGATCAAATAGCGGGTTTTCGGTAGCTGGCTCGACCTCAAAAACATCGATACCAGCACCTGCCACTTTGCCGGACTTTAAGGCCTCAGCAAGTGCGGTCTCCACAATCAGACCACCGCGCGCACAATTGATAATGCGTACGCCGTCTTTCATTTTGGCCAGCGCATCGGCGTCAATGATGTTGCGGGTTTTGTCGGTGAGCGGCGTGTGCAGAGTGATAAAATCAGCGCGCGCGAACAGATCATCAAGCTCAACTTTTTCAACGCCGATATCTTTAGCGCGTTCTTCAGAAAGAAACGGATCAAAGGCGACAACACGCATTTTAAGGCCAATCGCGCGGCTGGCAACGATGGAGCCGATATTGCCTGCTCCGATCAAACCAAGCACCTTGCCGGTCAGTTCAACGCCCATGAACTTAGACTTTTCCCATTTCCCCTGTCGTGTGGAAGCGTCTGCTGACGGGATTTGACGGGCAACTGCCATCATCAGAGAAATGGCATGCTCAGCCGTTGTGATCGAGTTGCCGAAGGGCGTGTTCATGACAATGATACCGCGCTTGGAGGCAGCAGGAATGTCCACATTGTCGACGCCGATGCCGGCGCGACCAATGACTTTGAGATTGTCAGCAGCAGAGATCAGCTTTTCCGTTGCTTTGGTCGCAGAACGGATCGCAAGGCCGTCATATTGGCCGATGATCTCCTGCATTTTTTCCTTGTCCTTGCCAACATCGGGCAGGAAATCGACATCAATGCCGCGGTCCCGGAAAATTTGGACAGCGGTTTCAGAGAGTTTGTCGGATACGAGTACGCGTGGTGCAGCCATCATGGCCTCCATCTTGATTTTTAACGGGAGAAGCGAGCGCGGTTAGCGCCCGCAAAAATTGATCAGGCAGCTTGCTTGAGAGTTGCCAATTGCTGCTCAAAGGCCCAGCCGATCCATGGCATGAGCGCTTCCAGATCAGATGTCTCAACGGTACCGCCAGCCCAGATGCGGAGGCCGGGTGGCGCGTCGCGATAGGCGCCGATGTCATAGGCAACGCCCTGCTTATCGAGCAGTGAGACAATACCCTTGGCAAACGCTGCTTGCTCGGCTTCCGGTAGCGCGGTGACCGCAGGATCAACGAACTTCAAACAGACCGAAGTGTTGGAACGCGTCGCCGGATCGACTGCCAGATTTTCCAGCCAATCAGCCTGATCAACATAGGACTGGATCGCTGCGAAATTGGCGTCGGCACGCGCCTGCAAACCTTCCAGACCACCAACAGACTTCGCCCAGTTGAGCGCGTCCAGATAATCTTCAACGCACAGCATGGAGGGCGTGTTGATCGTCGCGCCTTCAAAAATGCCGTCGATTAACTTACCACCCTTCGTGAGACGGAAAATCTTCGGCAGCGGCCAGGCCGGTGTGTAGCTTTCGAGACGCTCAACGGCGCGCGGCGACAGGATGAGCACACCATGTGCGCCCTCACCGCCGAGTACTTTCTGCCAAGAGAAGGTGACAACATCGAGCTTTGCGAAATCGAGGTCTTGGGCGAACGCGGCTGAGGTCGCGTCACATAGAGTCAGACCTTCGCGGTCAGCGGGAATAAAGTCACCGTTGGGAACGCGAACGCCGGACGTTGTGCCATTCCATGTGAAAACAACATCGCGGGAAAAGTCGATCTCACCAAGATCAGGCAAAACGCCATAATCAGCGGTGATCGTGCGCTGGTCAGGAAGCTTGAGTTGCTTGACCGCATCGGTGACCCAACCGGCACCGAAGCTCTCCCAAGCAAGAAGATCAACGCCGCGCTCACCGAGCATGGTCCACATGGCCATTTCAAACGCGCCTGTATCAGAGGCGGGTACGATGCCAATCTTGTAGTCGGCTGGCACACGCAAGACTTCACGTGTCAGTTCAATGGCTTCTTTAAGCTTGGACTTACCAATTTTCGCGCGGTGTGACCGACCAAGTGATGCCGCATCCAACTGGTCAGCTGACCATCCGGGGCGCTTGGTGCACGGGCCTGAAGAAAAACGCGGATCAGCCGGACGCATGTCCGGCGCGGGGGTGTTTGCTGTCATGTTTCTACCCTTTCAGATAGCAAGCCTCTCGTTGGGGAGAGGTGTCCCGCCGCCGCTGATACAGGAGGGCGGGCAGTAATCAAGCAAAACTTTTGTCACCAACAAAAAACGGCGCCGAGGCGCCGTCTTCGATTTCAGCGATTTCTTTCAAAAAATCAGAATAATGAGTAACGGAAACCCAGATTGATCTGATGCGTGGAATAACCATCATCAGCCAAAGATGTTCCCTCACCAGTGGCAAAATCGCCATTGCCAAAATTGGAATAGCGATAGGTCGCGTCAATCATTGTGTTTTCGGTCAATGCGTAACCCAAGCCGGCCGCAAACTGATATCCGAACCGGTAGTCCACGCCTTGCGATACATCGCCCGCCTGTGTGTACGGCGTGTTGGCCGCTGGCTGATCGGGCGTACCATAAGCACGGCAACCTTCCTCACGAACGTCAGGTGCTGACGGAACGCAATCAACCGCGTTTGTTTCCTCGCGATAGGCAACGCGGCCTACGCCGACACCGCCACCGACGAAGGGCTGGAATCGACCGATTTGGGGCAGATCGATATAAGCGTTGAACATGGCATAAGTAGTGTCATATTCGGCAAAATCGTTGCGAATACAGTTGGTGATGAAGTCATCGCCAAGGAAAGCGACCCCGGTGTCCGGGTCGATGAACTCACCATAACCATTACACGGGTTTGGATCGGTGGCATCGACAATTAGATCGGGATCGGTGCCAACTGGCGCGCCACCGGCCTCGTAAAGGAGTTGTGACGACTTGGTGTCACTACCGGCCAACCGGCCCAGATTGGAGTCGACCCGCAAAAACGGATTGATGCGATAACCCACACCACCACTGAAATGGGTACGATCCATAAAGTTATTGTCAATGAACGTGGAGTCGGCGGGATTGCCGCTTGAATTGGTGTCGTGCACACCTTCGAAATTGTAGCCAATCTCACCTCGAATGTACCAACTGGAACCGAGCTCTGCCGGTTTGATGAAGTTGGCATCATCAACGAAGATGATCTCGTCTGCATCAGCGGCAAAGGCGGGCGTCGATAATAAAAGCGCGGCACATACGACGGAACGAATAGGACTGCGAATTTGGCTCATGACTTTTCTCACGCATACAAATGTTGCGGCAACACCCCTGCGAAACACGCAAAGACCGCTCTTTGCTGACTATTAACGATAAGAGTTAAGTCACGGTTAAGTATGAATTTTAACTGATTGGCGAAGGCAAAAAAGCAAACGGCCGCCAAAAAGGCGGCCGCTGAAATCCAGATGTCTAGTCCGTTATTTATAGACGGGTGGATTATAGGGCGGAATGTATGGAACGTGCTTCTTCTTGCCGCCACCAAATTTGTAGCGCAGGCCCGCGCGGAACTGGTGGCTTTCAATGCCGTCATCCACACCAATGCCCGTGCCTGATACCGCTTCATAGCCGAACATTTTTTCGCCGTGAATCTTGCGGAAGCGGTAACCCAGATCGACCGCAAGGTTATGAGAAACCTCGTAAGAGACACCGGCCATCAGAGCATAGGCAAAACGCCACTCGTGGTAACCGGCATGTGTGTAAGTACCGTCTTGGTCAAAACCGCCGCTAATCTCGTTGACAAGCGGATGCCATGAAACTTTGGCGCCACCAATACCACCACCTACGTAAGGGGTGAACTTGTTGTATGTGCCAAGGTCGATGTACGCGTTGGCAAGCAGTGTCCAGGCTTTGTAGCCAGATGTATCTGAAGACGTACAATCTGCGGGCACGCCACTAATCGTACAGATACCCGCACTCGAGCCGTGGAAGTCAGTCTTAAAGTCATAATCCAGCGTCACGTCCGCACGCAGATTATGATTGAAGTGATAACCAACACCGCCACCAATTGAGTAGCTGTCTTTAAGCGACCCGGAAAGGTACCCGTCAAAGCCGGTCGCTGTCATATAGTCAGCGCCCTTGAAGCGGTTGATGTTGTAGCTGACATCGCCGCGAATATACCATCCACCCACTTTTGCAGGCACGTGCTCAGGCACTTCAATCACCGGCGTTTCGATAACAACTGGTGGTGATAGATCGGCAGCGATAGCATTGCCGGTCAGGGCGGCGGCCAAAGCAGTCCCCGTGAGGAGTGTCTTTGCTGTAAGTTTCATTTTTTCCATCCTCAAACAGCCCAAATCTTTACAAGCGGGCAAATGCGTCGCTCGGCGATTATGATGAACGAGAATGGTTAAAGTGCACTTAACCCTGTTTATAAGGCATATTCAGCAGGATGATTGTTTACACGCCAGTTATGCCGCAGATGGAAGCTGGGCAATACTATCGATAATGTCATCGACAACAGCCTCGACGAGCACAGGATCATCGCCTTCGGCCATAACCCGGATGACAGGTTCGGTACCAGACGGCCGAATAACCAACCGGCCAGTGTTGCCGAGTTTGTTTTCTGCATGGGCTATTGCTTTGCCTACAGGCTCAGCTTCAAGTGGTTTACCGCCACCATAGCGAATGTTTTTCAGAACTTGCGGAACTGGTTCGAACTTCATGCATGCTTCGCTCGCTGGTTTGCCATCGCGTTTGATGCACGCAAGCACTTGAAGCGCAGAAACGATCCCATCGCCAGTCGTTGCGTAGTCTGACAACACAATGTGACCGGATTGCTCACCGCCCACATTATAACCGTGTGCCCGCATATGCTCGACCACATAGCGGTCGCCGACCTTCGTGCGCGCCAGTGCAAGACCATCCTCTTGCAAAAAACGTTCGAGACCGAGGTTGGACATGACAGTTGCAACAATCCCGCCACCCCGAAGCATTTCGCGTTCTTTCCAGTTTTGCGCGATCATGGCCATGAGCTGGTCACCATCAACCAACTGGCCTTTCTCATCCACGATCAGGACACGATCAGCGTCACCATCGAGCGCAATACCAAGGTCGGCACGAACCTCGACAACCTTGGCGCATAGACTGTTCGGGTTGGTCGAACCGCAATCCAAATTGATGTTGGTGCCATTGGGTTCATTGTGGATGGTTACGACCTCTGCACCCAGCTCCCAAAGTGCTGCTGGCGCCGCCTTGTAGCCTGCACCATTGGCACAATCGATAACCACCCGCATGCCCGACAGACTGAGTTGGCGAGGGAATGTGCGCTTGGCTGCTTCGATATAGCGATAAAGATCACCCTCAACGCGTGTGGCACGGCCGATGCGTTCACCGGTTGCCAAATGGGGCGTTAAATCCTCATCCAGCATCGCCTCGACCCGGTTTTCGATACTGTCAGACAATTTGTAGCCATCGGGCCCAAACAGCTTGATGCCATTGTCGTAAAAGGGATTGTGAGATGCGGAAATCATGACGCCAATATCTGCACGCAAGGAGCGCGTCAGCATGGCAACTGCGGGTGTTGGTACAGGACCAAGCAAAAACACATCCATGCCAGCGCTTGTGAAGCCCGCCACCATCGCGTTTTCTACCATATAACCCGAGAGCCGGGTATCTTTTCCGATCACCACGCGATGGCGATGCTGACCACGCTGGAAAGCGACGCCAACAGCTTGGCCTACCTTCATGGCCACTTCCGGTGTCATTTTACCGGCGTTGGCTTTGCCTCTAATACCGTCGGTACCGAAATATTTCTTAGCCATCTCCACCCGCTCCTGTCCCGCAATTACCCAATCCACCTCGTTTTGATACGAGCCAAACCAAAAGAAAAGGGCTGTACATAATCGTACAGCCCAAATCAAAATTCACTGTTAATGGCGTTTAGCCCTGCGGCTGCGGCTCCAGGCCGCCCGTATCAGGCTCAGGACCATCGCTTGACGGCTTCTTTTTACCCGCACCAGCCTTTGGAACTGTCGATCCGCGAGAAGGTGGCGTGTCATCGCCAAGATCACGCGACGGCTTTTTGCCGGCCATCAGTTCCTTGATTTCATCGCCTGAGAGTGTCTCATACTCCAAAAGCCCTTCGGCAATCGCGATCCAATCGTCATTATAGTCAGTCAGAATACGACGAGCCTCTTCATAGGCTTCATCAATCAGCATGCGCACCTCAGCGTCAATAATCTGAGCTGTTTCCTCCGACACATTCTTTGATTGGGCAACGGAATGGCCAAGGAACACTTCCTGCTGGTTTTCACCGTACGCAACCTGGCCAAGCTTTTCGGAAAAGCCCCATTGGGTAACCATCGCACGGGCCAACTTGGTTGCCTGCTCAATATCGGAAGAAGCACCCGAGGTGATGTTTTCCTTACCGAACTTGATCTCCTCGGCAACGCGACCACCCATCATGATGATGAGACGAGACTTCATATATTTGTAACTCATGGAATACTTGTCGCCTTCCGGCAACTGCATCACCATGCCAAGTGCGCGACCTCGCGGGATGATTGTCGCTTTATGAAGCGGATCGGCAGACGGAACCTTCAACGCTGTGATTGCATGACCAGCTTCATGATAGGCGGTGAGGGTTTTTTCCTCTTCCGTCATGGCATTGTTACGCCGCTCTGCACCCATCATGATCTTGTCTTTGGCGTCTTCAAACTCCTGCATGGTTACAAGACGTTTGTTCCGCCGCGCGGCCATCAAGGCAGCCTCGTTCACAAGGTTCATCAAATCAGCACCTGAGAAACCCGGTGTGCCACGTGCCAGAGTCTTCAGGTCGACATTAGGCGCCAGGGGAACATTCTTCACGTGGACTTTCAGGATTTTCTCACGACCGATAATGTCCGGGTTAGGCACAACAACCTGACGGTCAAAACGACCGGGACGCAAAAGCGCCGGGTCAAGCACATCAGGACGGTTGGTAGCAGCGATCAAGATAATGGATTCATTGGCTTCAAAACCGTCCATTTCAACAAGCAACTGGTTGAGCGTCTGCTCGCGCTCATCATTACCACCGCCAAGACCGGCACCCCGGTGGCGACCAACGGCATCAATCTCATCAATAAAGATGATGCATGGCGAGTTCTTTTTGGCTTGCTCAAACATGTCGCGTACACGCGATGCACCAACCCCGACAAACATCTCCACAAAGTCTGAACCGGAAATCGTAAAGAACGGCACATTGGCCTCACCGGCAACCGAACGGGCCAGAAGCGTTTTACCTGTTCCAGGAGGGCCAACGAGCAGAACGCCGCGCGGGATTTTACCGCCAAGGCGCTGGAACTTTTGCGGGTCGCGCAAAAACTCTACGATCTCTTCAAGGTCCTGTTTGGCTTCATCGACGCCAGCAACATCATCAAACGTCACTCGTCCATGTGCTTCGGTGAGCAGTTTTGCCTTGGATTTTCCAAAACCCATTGCCCGCGAGCCGCCGCCTTGCATCTGGCGCATGAAGAAAATCCAGACGCCGAGAATAATGATCATCGGCAACCAGGAAAGCAAAACAGCAAGGAACGAGCTGGACCCATCGCTTTCAGGACGAGCTCGGATTTCCACATTCTGTTGCTCAAGCTTGGCCACAAGATCGGTATCGCCGGGTGAGAAGGTCTCAAATGTCGTGCTGGAGTCGCGGTAAGTCCCACGAATCCGGTCACCTGAAATCGTCACCGACCGAACGCGACCCGCTTCAACATCCTGCAGGAATTGCGAGTAAGCCAGCTCATTGGAGGCTGACTGCTGTGCAGGCGTTTGAAACATATTGAACAAGGCGATAAGCATCATTGCGATGATCGCCCAGAGTGCGAAATTACGATATTTCGGATTCATACCGGTTCCAGACTGGGTTTGTTGGGTTCACTACCCCATTCAGATTGTCAGAAGATAGGTTTAGCAATTGCGTTTGCCAAGCATCTGAGACCACATGTGGCAATCTTGCCTAATGAAAGCGGCCAAAACGAGGGACAGGAACTGATCCATTGCCTCGCAAACCATCAATCGCACGCAAAACTGGATATTCCCAAACGGGCAAGAGTTTATCGAACGCAAATCCGGTCTTGCGCGAATTCCGGGGTTCAGTCGCTACTTTAACTTGATCGTTCACCCGACGCAGTTGGCAGCCAGCCAATGTGAATGACATGCCTTTGCCTCGACTGCAGGCTTCGATCGCGCGCCGCACTTTATCCATATGCGGCCTCTCTGAATGCAGACCGACCAGCATACAAAGAAAAGACATTCCAATTACGCCTGCGTCCTCGGACAATGCCTCAACAGAAACACGCGCCGTAAAAGCACCTCGCGCCTCATTGGAAAGAACGACATACTCTTCTATCCAACCAGCGGCATTCCATGCATCATCAAGACGTTTTGATGCTTCTTCTTGTGCACTTTTCAGAAGAGCGGACGGATTATCAAAACCGGCCGTACGTACACGAACGCGCTCGTACTTTTCGTCAACATTGCTTGGGTCATCGAACCATCTGATATCGCGCTCGATGAGTTGAGCTCGCAGGAATTCGCGACGCAAGTGAAGCATCGGCCTGACAAACCAGGTTTGCCGCTCATAAAGTGTCGCCGGCGCGATGCCCGCCATGCCAGGGCCGACCGCACGTCGATCGGCACGCATGGTCAGTGTTTCCAGCTGATCATCAAGCGTGTGGCCTGTGGCGACCACTGCATTCCCAAATGCTCTAGCGACGGCTGAGAGCTTCTCATATCGGGCATAACGAGCCGCTTCCAGGAAGCCGCTTTTCACCGCATGCCCATCCCAATCAATTCTCTGATGGACGATGCCAAGCTCAGCGCACTGTTGAGCAACAGCTTCTGCTTCGGCTTCTGCTTCTTGTCTCACCCCATGATTGATGGTCGCAACGCACAACAACGATCTATCGCGCCCGAGCGAGCAAACCCAAAGTTCGTAGGTCAAATGAAGCAGCGCCATTGAGTCGCTGCCACCGGAGACGGCGAGAACCATTCGGTCAAAACTTGAAATGTTAATTGAGCCGGAATTTAAAGCCGGGCTTGCGGTGTATTCCGCCACAAGCGCCGAACTTAGCACTGCGCCTGTGCAGCTTGTGCCTCTATACGTTGCCGCACTGTAACTGCCATGGCGGGTTGTGTGGAAACCGCGTCCTCAAACGTGGCGCAAGCGAGATCGCGGTTGCCAAGCGCAGCCATGATCGTTCCGATCTTCAACATCGTCTCAGATGTTTTACGTGCTTGCGGATAGATTGTCCTAAGCTCAACAAATGTGTCACCGGCGTCTTCAAACCGACCTTGCGCTAACATTGCTTCTGCCAGCCAAAAATAGGCATCAGCCGTCAGCGGATCGTTCGGGTAGATTTCAATGAAAGACTGGAACACGCCTTCCGCCAAAGCATAGTCACCACTGAGCAAGTTGCGATAGCCAACTTCATACAGTTCTTCAGGGTTTTGAGCGCCGCCTATGCTGGCAACAACATTACCATCGAGCGCGTCACGAATACCGTTGTCAGAAAAATCGATGGTTGAGTCGAGCACTTCACCGCTTGGTGAAACAGTCAACGATCCAAGTGTACGCGGCGCTGTATCGAGCTGTTGCTGTTGTTCATTGCCTTGTAGCAAAGGCACAACGCGATCCTGCTTGGCTGGCGGTGCGACATCCCCAACTGAGGCTACCTGCGTTTCTTCCGAACCTGGTGTTTGTGCTGGCACAAGTGAGCCTTGCTGTTGGTCTTCCAGTTGCTGCAGGCGGAATTCGTTGTCCTCTTGTTGGCGCCTCAGCGTTTCCTGCATTTGCAGCAATTGGAAATTGAGCTCTTCAATGCGCCCGTTTAGCTGACGCAATTGCTCTTCCAACTGCAAAACACGCGGATCAACGATCTGCGCGTGTGCACTCACCAACGATCCAGCTGAGAGCAATAAAACAGCCAGTAAAAATCTCATTTCGCCACCTATTAAGCCGCAGTCACAGCCATTTAGCACATTTTTCGAGCTTGATGAGGCAAAATGAAGGCAGACTTAACTACTCGGACCACCCAACGCTGTAACCGCCCTGCGGTTTTGTGACCAGCACGATATGTTATCACAGGTTGCAACGGGGCGTTCCTTACCAAAAGACAAGGTGTTGATACGCGCGGCATTCACACCCTGCGAGGCAAGATAAGCCTTTGTCGCAGCAGCCCGTCTGGCACCCAATGCCAGATTGTACTCACGCGTTCCGCGCTCATCGGCATGCCCTTCAATCGTGATTGTATAATTAGGATATTGGTTCAGCCATTGCGCCTGGCGCGCCAAGGTCGCTTGAGCATCGGCTCGAATGGCCGAAGAATCGGTATCAAAGAAGATGCGGTCGCCAACGTTGACGGTAAAATCCTGCGTGGAGCCTGGGGCGGCTCCGTTGGTCAGGCCAAGATCGCCTGGATTGTTAGGCAATGGCGTATTTCTCGCGCAGCCAGCCAATGCAAAAGCGCATACAAAAGCAGTCAATACTGCCTTACCACGCATATTACTGATCGATGAGATCGCCATTGTTTGCCTCAAATTGTGTTGGGTTTATCAAGCATTTGATAACCGCAATGTCCTTAACCGGCGCTCAAGAAATGGGGTTAACCAATTGCTAATGCCGTAACGCGTCCCTGTGCTGCGTCAATTGTGCCGGAAATGCGGCAAATTATAGGCATCATTCGAGCAAAGGCGACCAGGCCGGGTCTGAGCCGAACCCGTCCAAGGGCACCGGCTGTTCATTACGGCCTGTCAGATCGATCTGATAAAGCAAAGGCCCACCAGCACCAGCCTCCTGACGAAAGAACATGATGTAACGACCGTTGGGCGACCATGTCGGCCCCTCATTGTGAAAGCCAGTTGTCAAAATCCGCTCACCGGATCCGTCGGGTCGCATAACGCCGATTGAAAACTGGCCACCCGATTGCTTGGTGAAGGCGACAAGGTCGCCACGCGGCGACCAGACCGGCGTCGAGTAGGAACCATTACCAAACGAAATCCGCTCTGCAGGACCGCCATTGGCGTTCATCACATAAAGCTGCTGGCGTCCGCCTCGATCACTTTCAAAAACAATGCGTGCATTGTCGGGAGAAAATGAAGGCGACGTATCGATAGAGGGGGAACTCGTGAGCCGCGTTGTCGAACGATTGCGCAAGTCCATTGCATAAATGTTGGAATTGCCATCGGGCTGTAGGAGGCTCATCACCACCTTCTGGCCGTCAGGGGAAAAACGCGGTGAAAAACTCATACCCGGGAAATCGCCAATCAGTTCACGCTGACCGGTTTCGAGCTGCAACAAGTAAACGCGAGGCTGGCCGCCTGCAAAGTCCATGTAAGTGATTTCTTGACGCGTTGGCGAGAAACGAGGCGTCAAAACGATGTCACCGCCATTGGTCAGAAAGCGTCTGTTGGCACCATCCTGATCCATGATCGCGAGCCGTTTGACGCGTTGGTCGCGCGGACCGCTCTCGGCCACATAGACGACGCGGGTATCAAAATAACCCTTCTCGCCAGTCAAACGCTCATAGATGGCATCAGAAATAATGTGCGCAACGCGCCTCCAATTCTCGCGGTTGGTGAAGAATTGTTCGCCAGTCATTTGTTGATCAGCAAACGTGTCCCAAAGACGAAACTCGGCGCGAAGTCGTCCACCGCCTTCTTCGGTGACTTTACCGGTAACCAGCGCTTGCGCGTTGATGACGCGCCAGTCTTCAAACCGCGGCGCAACATCGGTGTTACTAACTTGCTCTATGAATGCTTCTTTGGCAATCGGCGCGAATATGCCGGAGCGGCGCAAATTATCAGTAATGACCTGCGAAATCTGCATGCCCAAATCATCACTGGCCAGAAAGTCAGTGACTGCAACCGGCAATGGCTCAACGGTGCCACGGTTGATGTCAATTTCAACCAGCGCGCGTGCTGGTATCGTTGCAAGGATCGCAAAGCTCAAAGCTGCAAATAGTCTTAGAAACATGGATTGAAACACCCCCGCCGCGGAGACCCTTTTTGTTTCAGCGCCCACATAGGACATACAGCGCTCACCTTTTACAACCAATTGTGTCAACATCAGAACATCTCACTTGGATCGAAATTAACGACAACATCACGCCAGGCGGCAAACTTGTCAGCTGGCAGTTGAAAACCATCGTTTTGAATATTGCAGCGCTGAACAGCCCGGATTGCGCTTTCGTCAGCCTGACGGTTTCCAGAAGAAGCGGTCACCTGTGGGCGACCGGACAACTTACCGCTTTCGTCAAGCGAGAAGCGCACCGACACACGTAGATCGGAAGCATCCAACACACCTGCGGGTGGGTTCCAGCAGGCCTGGATTTGTCCACGCAAGGAATCCATTTCGCTTTGAGTCAGTGTCGTACCACCAGTTGTGGTCTCACCGCCACGTGAGGCCTGTTCGGTGGATGAGGCAGCACCACCGCCTGAGCCGCGGTCACGGTTGATCAGTGACGCAATATCTTCCGATGCCTGATCATCATTTGTCGGTTGTTGTTGCGTTAGGCGCTCTTCCTGTGCATCACGGTTCTCGCGCTCAGGCGTCTGAGCGGTTTGCGCCGGCGGGCGCTCTGGTCTTGCGGCCGGTACCGGAAGATCCTCGGGCAGCGTCACAAACTCTTCTTCGGGCGTCGGCTCTGGTTCAGCCGCCTCAATGACCTCTTCCACCGGATCAGGTGCAATCTCCTGGCGCAACTCTGGCTCCGGCGCGACCTCGGTAGCGGGCGCTGCTGGCGTCTCTTCAGGCTGCGCTGGTGTCGGCTCTGGATCCGGGCGCGGCGTCGGCTCTGGTGTTTCAGTTTCCACCGGTTCGGGTAATCGCGCTTCTTCCACCTCGACCGCCAACTGTTCCTCGGTCTCAGGCGTCGTTTGGTCCTGTTCCTGCGTTCCTATGTTCTCGGCTTCCAGGCGTGGTTCCGGATTGATCACCTGATCGGGTGCGGCGGGGCCGTCTTTGGGCGCATCCTGCGAGCCTTCCTGAATTTGTGTGAACTCTTCGATTGAAACCAGATCAATGGGCAGTGCTTCAACATCTTCCACATCGAAAGCTTCCGGCGCGCCCCAACTCACCAACCCCCAACCAAGGAGCAGTGCATGGGCGACAGTCGATGTGAAAACACCAACCCGCATGGCTGACTAGCCGTCCCGTTCCTGAAGCGTCACAAGCCCGAGATTGCGATAACCAGCCTGGTTGATCCGACCCATCACGGCCATGATGGTTCCATAATTGGTGGACTGATCACCCCGAATGAAAATGCGCTCATCAAATCCGGTCTGCGCAATAGCTTGTAGGCGGGGCACAACTTCATTGATGGCAATCGGCGTCTCTTGGAGGAAGATTTCACCTTCTTCATTGATGGAAATCGTGATGGGCTGTGTATCAGCATTAAGTTGCTGCGCCCGGCTCTCAGGCAAATCAATCGGTACACCAACCGTCAGAAGCGGTGCGGCAACCATGAAGACGATCAGCAAAACAAGCATCACATCAACAAACGGTGTCACGTTGATTTCAGAAACCAACGCAGCATCGCGTCCGCCTCGACCACGACGACCACCAGAACGTCGGACACGCTTGGAAGAAGAAACGGCCATGGGACTTACTCCGCTGCCTGACGCTGCGTGCTATCACCGGCCCGCTCATCGATCTGCCGAGAAAGAATAGAAGAGAACTCATCGGCGAAGGCTTCCATCTGCCCATTCAATTTGCCTGCATCTGTCATCAACTTATTGTAGCCAACGAGCGCCGGAATAGCAGCCACCAGCCCGATCGCCGTCGCTAAAAGCGCTTCAGCGATACCAGGTGCGACAACCGCAAGGCTTGTCGATTCAGAACCAGCGATGGCCTGAAAAGATGTCATAATCCCGATAACGGTGCCAAAGAGGCCAACATACACCGCCACAGAGCCGACAGAAGCCAGAAACCCAAGCCGCGCCTCCAGGCGATCTGCTTCTCGCGCCAGTGTTACATCCATTGCCCGATCAATCCGGCTCTGCAAACCGATGGGAGAACGCGCACCCCGCTCAAATGACTTCTTCCATTCCCGCATGGCGGCAACGAAAATCGCGCCCATGCCGGAAACTGTTCGATCCGAAAGCGTGCGGTAGAGTTCTTCAAGCGATTGGCCTGACCAGAAAGCTTCTTCAAAGCGATTTAGCTGACGGCGGTAGCGCCCGTACATAAACACTTTGTCGATGATGATGCCCCATGACCAGATTGAGGCTGCCAATAACCCGAGCATAACGGCTTTAACGATCCATCCCGCTTGCATAAAAAGCCCGAGGATCGACATATCGTGGCCGGGTGTTGCCAGTGGAAGCGTTTCCATTTTTCACTATTCCTTTAATGGACCGCGGCGTTGCATTACCGGATTCGCCAAACGCCCCGTGCTATTTGGGCGTAAATTCGGTCAAACCAAGGCAAGGCGGTCGATATGCTGCCAAAGTTACAATTACCTCAGCCCTGTTCATAATTGGTTATCCTTAACGGATCGTTGGAATCAGCTCGACTGAACATCGCCAGGTGCGGAAACCAGATCGCTGAACGCTTGCATCCACTCCTTTGGCATTCGCTGGGGCTTGCCTTCCTGATCAATCAGAGCCGCAATAACGTCAGCCTTGAGGAGCACTTCATCCCCGCGCCTTATTTCTTGCGCCATAAATATGCGGGCGCGTTTTACATCACTTACTCTGGTGGAAACCTGGAAAAGATCATCGATCCGCGCGCCGCGCAGCCAGTCGATTTCCATGCGTCGCACGATCCAGAAGACGGGCTTATCCTGCGCCTCCAAACTGGAATGAAGGATGCCCGTAACGCGCAAGAAATCGGATCGGCCACGCTCCAACATTTCAAGATAACGCGCGTGGTAAACGGCGCCTGACAGATCGGTATCCGCATAATAGATGCGCCCCCGATAATGGTGAGCACCATCCTCCATCCAGCCATCCAGCAACGCATCAGCGGTTGGACGTTTACCGTAGGCATCAGTTTCATTCATGGGCATGAGCCAACTGTGTTATCAAACTAGCTCCATCCATCGGAAATCATCACCATGTTTGCAAGATGCTGTTTTTGGTTTGCTGTGCTGCTTGCTACCGCGTTCGCGTCTACAGCGGCCATGGCAAACGCAAAGTTTCAACCTGGTCGCGGCATTTCCATGGATTTATGGGTGACATGGCCGTCGCCGGAGAGCTGGGGCGATCGGCAGGTATTCAGCAGCTATCCAGAGTGGATGAGCTTTGTGTCGGACGAGGAAATACAGTCGCTAAGAAAGGCTGGTTTGGATACAATCCGCTTGCCCATCGAGCCCGCATTTATTCTATTTAACAACGATCCTGAACGGCTTCGTACCATCGCAGCAGGAATCAAGATAGCCATAGACCGCCTCCTTGCAGAAAACTTCAACGTCATTGTTGACCTGCACACAATACCGCGTGACCAAGCGATGATTGCAGGCGCGGAGCAGATTGTTAAACAGCCTGAGACATTTGCGGCCTATGTCGGGATGGTGGAGTTTGTTACCACACAAATCAGGCACTATGCGCCAGACAGGCTAGCCATCGAAGTGCTTAATGAGCCTATGCTCGACTGTCATGACAGCAACCTTCAAAGGCGATGGCAATCAATGGCAAACGAACTCTATCGAGCCGTGGTCAACGCATCTCCGGAACGGACAGTCATTCTGTCCGGCACTTGCTGGGGCTCAGCTGAGGGCCTCTCAGTCATGGATCCGGCTCCATTCGGTTCGAATGTTATTTGGTCGTTCCATTCATACGAGCCCTTTGCCATCACACATCAGGGAGCCGGTTGGACGGGCGACCTGACAGCACATCTGCGCAACATTCCCTACCCGCCTTATCGCAACGGCGTTCGTGCTTTGAGTGAGACAATCGTTTCAAATGTCGCGGCTATCCGGCGTCATGCGCGGCCGAACAACAAGGATGCCGCTATCGATATGCTGACTGGCAATCTGAACAGTGCTGATACGCCTGAAAAGCTAAAAGCCTCCCTGCGCGAACCTTTTGAAACCGCGGCGCGCTGGGCAGATGCGCACAACATCCCAAGATCGCAGATATTTCTCGGTGAATTTGGCATGATCGGTCGTGAATACGGCAGCGATCTTGCCGTGCCCGACCAATGGCGCCTCGCCTACATGCAAGACATGATCAGCTTGGCCGAAGACTATGGATTTGGCTGGTCAGTTTGGTCTTTCGGCGGTGCATTTGGGCTAATGCAGGCCTATGGCGGTGAAGCGCTGTCCAATACGCTTTTAGACGATATGGCCATTGCGCCACTCAACTAGTCGCTTTCAGCCAAATCCTTTTTGGGCCAACCGCCGCCATCACAGTCTTCTGGAAAACGATAAGGAATAAGGTCGGTCTCGATGGGAAGTCGAATTTTGTCTGGCGCATCGTAACGATAGGCCATCGTCGGAAAGTTGACGACCACAGCGTCTTGCGTGCCCAAACCCAAATCAGCATGCCAAACACCGATGGGAATGTTGACGACCTTACGCTCGTGCTCAGAGAAATAGATCTCATTGATTTTCCCGAAAGTCGGAGAACTCGGCCTGGGATCGTAGAGCACCAATAGCATTTCACCCTTGATCAGACAGTAACGGTCTTCATGCTCAAAATGCATGCTCCAACCTTTGACGATTTTGGGTCTGACGGTGAAAAGAAATGCATATGTCATCGCATCTTTATATTCAGGCCAACGCTCATCGAGCAACTCGAAAACCATGCCTCTTTTGTCGATATAAGTTGGAGTATGTCTAACCACGACACCGTCAATAAGTTCGCGTGTCAAATTGTTGTTGGTATCGACTATCTGTTCATCACGCCGCGCGGCATCAACCAGCGCATCATAGTGTTTTTGACGTTCATCGCGGCTTTGATAAGTCATGCTTTCCTCATTGAGCATGGTTGACGTTACATCCAACTAACACTGACTCAACTTTGAAGCTACTGCTCACTCTTCATCAAACAGGCCCACTTGCGTAGCAGCAAGATTGGTCGGAGCCGCCAATCCCAGATGCCCCCAAGCATTTGTGGTCAGGATACGGCCGCGTGGCGTACGCTGAATAAACCCTTGCTGGATAAGGTAAGGCTCAATGATGTCTTCGATAGCATCGCGTGGCTCCGACAAGGCCGCAGCAATCGTCTCAATCCCCACGGGACCGCCGCCAAAATTACGCGCAATCTGGTTCAAATAACGCCGATCCAGCTCATCAAGTCCGATCTTATCAACTTCCAGGCGCGATAGCGCAGTGTCAGCAACCTCGGCATCCACACTATCAGCGCCTGCAACATCAGCAAAATCGCGCACGCGGCGCAAAAGCCGTCCAGCAATACGAGGCGTGCCACGCGCACGTGCTGCAACTTCACGCGCACCGTCTTTGGTCATCGGCAAGCCCATGATGCGAGCGCCACGCGTGACGATGCTTTCGAGCTCATCGACGGTGTAGAAATTCAGTCGCACCGGTATCCCAAAACGATCGCGCAGGGGCGTGGTCAAGAGTCCAAGCCGGGTTGTGGCAGCCACCAGCGTAAACCTGGCCAGATCGATTTTGACGGAACGCGCTGCCGGCCCTTCGCCAATGATCAGGTCGAGCTGAAAATCTTCCATCGCTGGATAGAGGATTTCTTCAACTGCCGGATTGAGCCTGTGTATTTCATCGATGAACAAAACATCGCGCTCTTCGAGATTGGTCAAAAGCGCGGCCAGATCACCGGCCTTGGCGATCACCGGACCGGAAGTCGCACGAAAATTGACACCCAGCTCTTTAGCCATGATCTGGGCAAGCGTGGTCTTTCCAAGGCCTGGCGGGCCAACAAAGAGCACGTGATCGAGCGCTTCGCCCCGTTTCTTGGCCGCCTCGATAAAGACCTTCAGATTGGCTCGCGCAGCCGCCTGACCGGTAAAATCATCAAGCGTCTGCGGACGCAGGGAGGTATCGAAGTCCTCGTCTCGCTTGTCGGCTGATATGATGCGGTCAGGATCGGTCATGCTCTACGTCGCACTAAGTGGCGGCCACTTGTTCGACTTCAGACACAAAATAACGCCGAAGACAAAACCACAAGGCTGAACCGACAATATATGATCCAATTGAAAACGGTAGCACGGCAAATATCGCGTACTCTGAGTAAAATACCCACACAGCAGCAGCACCAAAGAACCCGCCGACAACTGCGCTGATCGCCGCCATGCGGTAGGTGAGTTCACCAAAATGAAGAGTAAGCGCTGCCGCCAACGAGGCGCCATAGAACGAAATAATGGCACCGATAATGAAGCCCAAACCCGCACCGTTAAGTATGAGATCCAGCAAGTCTGGATATCTTCTATAACCAATACCCAACAATCGGGGAACAATGTATATGAATGGATAGATTGTTGCGCCCACGATCGCAGAAAAAACTGGACCCGCAATCATTGGCGCAATTAGTGCTAGGATTGCACGCCGGATACGCAGCACTAAGGGACGATCAGTCATTGAGCTAGCTCCTTTAATCCAATTCGAATTAAAGTTGCTTCATCAGCATCATCGCCTGCCTTTTTTATGGCAATAGCTACGGCATTTGCCGCCTGTTCGCGCGAGTAACCTAAATTGGAAAGCGCAGATACGGCATCTGCGACTGCACCCGACACGACACCTTCACCAATCTCTTGCTTAAGCCCGATGTTGGTTGCGCTACCTGCAAATGCAGGTGCTTTGTTCTTCAGTTCAGTGACAACACGTTGAGCGACTTTGGGGCCAATGCCGGGTGCACGCGCGACCATCGCTTTGTCTTGCAAGGCGATTGCGTTGGCCAAGTCAGATGGTGTCAATGTGGACAGGATTGCCAATGCCACTTTGGCCCCAACACCTTGCACACTTTGCAAGAGACGGAACCATTCCCGCTCGAGCTGCGAGGTAAAGCCGAATAACTTCAGCTGATCCTCGCGCACATAAGTTTCAATAAAAAGAACAGCAGCCTCACCGGCGTTCAACCCTCCAAGCGTTCGCGTGGAACAATGAGCGACATAACCGACGCCATGCACATCAACGACCACATGATCGTCGGCCACTTCGTCGACCGTGCCCTTGAGCTTTCCAATCATTGAGCGGCTATCCTTGCAGCCAGTCGATCTGCTCTGCGATGGTGACAGTGACAGATGGCAATGGCCAAGGCATCAGCGGCATGTTCTGTATCCCAAACGGCTTTCGGCAAAAGCATACGCACCATTACCTCGATTTGCTTTTTGTCGGCATGGCCCGCGCCAACGACAGCTTTCTTGACAGCGTTAGGCGCATATTCGGCAACAGGCAAACCGGCCAAGGCAGGGACGAGCAGCGCAATACCTCTTGCCTGACCCAGCTTCAATGTCGCCCCGGCATCCTTGTTGACAAAAGTTGCCTCAACGGCAGCTTCAGACGGTTCGAATTCACTGACAATTTTCTGTAGTCCATTATGCAAATGTACCAAACGAACAGCCAGATCATCTTGGGCATGCGACTTTACGGTGCCCGCAGCGACATAACGCAGATTATTGCCGCAGGCCTCTACAACCCCCCAACCGGTCGCCCGCAGGCCCGGATCAATCCCAATGATACGAATCGTTTCTGTCATCTTTCCACCGGTGCCGAGATAGAGGATTACAAACCCACTGTGAACAAAAAGAAAACACCAGCAGGGCAGGAGTACTACCGACCCCACAAATTACTGACAAAATGCCGCCAAACTGTTCCGGCTTTCTATACTTGGATGGGTCTAGAATTTGAGTGGAGCAAGCTATGGCCAGAGCCGATCTCTTGATTGAACAGGCGGCCATGCATGAGGCGTGTTCCCGCGTTGACCCAAATATAGCTCAAGAAGGGCATGCCAATCCCGTTTTCGTTCGCAATTTTGATCAACTGGTCACGGAACCTGCTTCTAGCCGGTCAAACATTCCAGAAAACGCCGCCAGTTCACGGTATTTTCGCACATTTCGCGATGATTTCGAGCGCACCAACAACCTCATCGATGATCTGGAAAAAAACGGAAATCCGATCTCTAACCCCGATGACCGCAAGGCCGTTGTTGAGGTCATTTATGACAATGATAGCGATGATCATGATGCAATCATACAACAACTTGCAGCAGCCGGTGTAAGGATGCGCGGTGGCGATCAGGCCGATGTAGCCATGGACGTTAGATCGGAACCTCAACCGGTGAGTGAACGATGGGTCCGCCGAATGAGTGACACGCTAACATCGCTGGATGATGGACCCAAAATCAATAGGCTGATTAATCGGCAAGCCGATCCCTACGAAGAAATATTCGCGGAATCTCCCAATCCACGACAACTACTAGACGCCGCGAACGAGGAGATGGATCGGCGTGTATTGGCGGTCAATGGGTTCGACGACGATGTTAAAAACCGCCAATTTACAAACAGGGCACAGCCAATCGAAGCACAACAACCAGCGCCTTTTGAACCTCAATCCGAGCGCGCAAGCATCGATATACAGTTTGAGAAACTGGCATTGCTGGATGCCAAAGTTGAATATGATGACGAAGACGCGCCCGATTTATCGGATCATCAGCGTCAACACTTCTCGGAGCGTCAAGAGCAATTGGAAAGGGTGTGCGGAATACTCATCAAGGCCGCCAGTGACCCTAGATCAGGCCCACCTCCGGGGGTTCAGTCGGAGATCCATGAAACCTACAGGGAGGACTTTCAGGATATCAAAGAAATGCTCGACAAGATTGTTCAAAACGACGAGAGCTTAAGTGACGTGGACGAACGTGCAAGGCTTCTACAAGACATAAACATGAAAGCGCCCGACGAGATCGTCGATATCATGGAGCAACGCGGTATTCGCATGCTCGACCATGATAGGAAAGGAGCTGAACCCATTGCCATAACAGAAGAAGATGCCGAAGACTTGATGGAAAAAGTTGAGGCACTGACCGACGATGGGAGATTTGACGATTTGCGCCAAGGCCATGCTGAACGTTATTACGAAAGCATCGCCAATGCCGAAAATCCCGACGCATATGTGGATCAGGAAACCAGTCGCTTAGACCGAGAAATCCGACATGCAAGCGTCAATAAACTCGTGCAAAACAATCCCGAACGCCAGAGATTTGAGCTGCAATACGACCGGAACAATGCTGCACTCGCACGATAAATGACACGCATCGATTACATCGAATTAATCTAGCGTCCATTATCCGGTTAGGCTGTTCAATTCATGGTTACAGCGTACATTAATCGGGGTTCTTACCATGAAAAAATCAATCACCGCTGGTTTGACAGCCACTCTCGCACTGGCAACGGCCGTTTCTTTTGCAGCTGGCAACACCACAATCAACGAGCAAAACAGCCAAATCTGCGTCAACTCGAATGGCCTGCCTGATCACAGTACTGGCAGCTTCCCCAATCGGGGAAATCCACATGCAATCAGCCCACAAAATATTTCGGTGTGCGTTCCGGCAAATCCCTCAAAAAATGCTCAAGCAACTCAGATTGATCTCGGCGCGATTGGCATCGCCATCAATGGCGTGATGATCCGGCCCGAAGCCGCTGACTATTGGGATCCAAACTCACCACGCGGGTTTAGCCGCAACAATAGTGAGTGGCGCTTAGAGCCCATGGGTGTGCCAGAAATGCTCGGATTGGACACAAACAACGCTCATGTCGATAATCGCGGCATCTATCACTATCACGGCAAACCAACGGGACTGTTGGAGAGCTTGGATGGTAGTCTTGTTGGTTATGCCGCTGATGGATTTGAAATCCATTATGTCGGCGCTGCCGCGCAATCCGGTTGGGCACTCAAAGAAGGGACGCGCCCGAACGGCCCGGGCGGCAGCTATGACGGAACCTACGTTGAGGATTATGAATATGTCGGGGGTAGAGAGCTTCTTGATGAGTGCAACGGCGCTTTGTTGAATGGCGACTATGTCTACTTTGTGACCGACACCTTTCCGTTCTATCCACGTTGTCTATGGGGCGATGTCGCTGGCGGGTTTCGCTAAAAATCGCCAATAGAAACTGAGTGTAATCAGGCGCTCAGTTTCTCCATCACATCTTCGGCAATGTCTTCGTTTGAATAAACGTTTTGAACATCATCATCTTCATCAAGCGCATCGAGTAGCTTGAGCAGCGTACCGGCCTTGTCTTCATCGACAGGGGTTTGGTTCTGCGGTTTCCAAATCGTCTTGACTGACTCAGCTTCACCCAGATTTTCCTCCAGCGCTTTTGAAACGCTACCCAAGTCTTCAAAGGCACAGGTGATGATATGCTGCTCTTCATCGCTTTCAGCATCTTCTGCACCGGCTTCGATAGCCGCCTCCATCACCGCGTCAGCGTCGCCCGCTTCCGGCTTGTAAGTTATCTCACCGACCCGGTCGAACATGAAGGAAACGGAGCCGGTCTCCCCTAGTGACCCACCGTTCTTTGAAAATGCCGCGCGAATATTGGAGGCCGAGCGGTTCAAATTATCAGTGAGCGCCTCAACAATAACGGCAACACCTCCGGGGCCATAACCCTCATAACGCATCTCCTGATAGTCTTCTCCGCCGGCGCCTGTGCCTTTGTTGATCGCCCGCTGAATATTGTCCTTGGGCATGGATTGGCCCTTGGCGTTTTGGATGGCCAGACGCAGGCGCGGGTTCATGTCGGGATCTGTAACACCGCCACCCATTTTAACCGCCACTGTGATTTCTTTTGAAAGGCGCGAAAACAACTTTGAGCGCGCAGCATCCTGGCGGCCTTTGCGGTGCATGATGTTTTTAAATTTGGAGTGACCTGCCACGACAGCCTCAAACGGGTTTGTTTGCTCTTTAAAATTGACGGGCTAATAGGCAATTTTGAGCCGGTTCGTCCAGAAGGAGTTTACCGCAATGCCGATTGAGTCCGTTCTGCTCCTGATCGTCATCATTGGAGGCGGCTTGTGGTTTTGGAAGGAAAACAAGCGCCGCGGAATACTGACTGTGCGCGCTCATGTCTTTTTAACGGCGCTCAACGATGGCAAGCCGGTGGAAGAAGCCAACTTCCTCTCCAAACAGTTCAATCCGGACGCAATTCCAAAAAGACTGATGGTTGAGACATTCCACCATTTGGAAGACGTCTATACACGCAAGCAAATGTGGATGATCAAATCTGCCCGCAAAAAAGGCATGACGGACTGATCATCTGCTTTTGATTCGATTTTTCGGGTTTGCGCGATAGCTTTCTGTGATCAGCTACACGTGGAGCGTCCGATGCACTTCCGACTAACTGCCCTCATTCCCGCTTTAGCCGCCGCCAGCTTGGCTATTTTACCGCAAGCATTGGCCCAATCGGCGGACGAACCCGTTTCCAAATGCCTGGCCATTGCACAGAACACCACAATGCCTGGCGTGATGTTCGCGTCAATGACGGCCAGCCCACTTGATCTGATGACGGAAGACGATGATGTCACCATGACCTTTGCTGGTCATTCGACATGGGTAATAGAAACGCCCGATGGTGTGCGCATCGCGACTGATTTTTCAGGTTTTTGGGGGGCAGATCCGACACCGCGCATCGTTACCATGAACCGGGCACACTCTTCCCACTTTACGCTCAATCCAAGCTCGAAAATCGAGCATGTTCTGCCAGGCTGGGATACTGGTAACGCGCTGGGCATCGACTATGATATCGTGGTGGACGACGTCTATGTCCGTAACGTGACAACTGACATCCGCCGTTGGGGCGTTGGCGATCTGGGCACAAACCAGAATTCTATTTTCATCTTTGAAGTCGCTGGCCTTTGCATCGGTCACTTGGGGCATTTGCACCATCCACTGACCGAAGAACATTTCCGCGAGATCGGGCGGCTGGATGTCCTTATGGCGCCCGTGGATGGCGGCCTGACAATGTCTCATGCTGGCATGGCGGAACTGACACAACGTTTGCGCTCATCGGTTGTTTTGCCAATGCATTTGCGCGGCAACGCCATTTCCAGCTTCATCAATATGATGGGAGCAGAATGGAAATCAGAGTTTCTGGACGGCGACACCATCACCTTGAACATTCGCAGCCTGCCCAAACAGCCAACGATATTTGTCCCGCAAAGTCTCGCGATAAGGGGCTGACTACAAGTCGTCTGCGAGATCGATCAATTCGTCCACGAACTCGGCGCACATCGAGATGGTGACCGTTGCCGGATCGTAATAGGCATTGGCGTAGTTGCAGATGTCAATCGTAACAGTCACCGGCCTTGGCCAGTCGAACGTATTGCGCAGATAGTCGGTGAACTCATCCATCACACCACTGTCGAGCAAAAGCGCCGTTTGCTCGGCCGTCAAACCATCAATATCGAGCTCGGTCCGCACATTGTCTGACGTCTCACCTTCCGCCAGAAAAGTTGGTTCAAGCAGCACTTCCCAACTTTCCGCGGCAAGCCAGCCGTCATCTTCACAGGTCTCGATACGGTCAGCGTCGAGGTCAAACTCTTCGGCCAGCGGCAAATAGTTTTCCGGGTCTAAACCCACAGCATGGCAAACGACACGGTAGGCGCGCTGAATATCGAGGTCATGGGCGCCGTAGTAGTCGGCGATTTCATAGTCTCCAGCCATCCGGTCAGCCATGATGAATTGAGCGATCGCTGAGTCAGCCAAGATGGGCAGCGGGTCTTCATAGACATTCATGACTTCAATGGTCGCAAACGCGTCAGCGGCATCCTCTTCCTGTCCGAGGACGGGAAGAAGAAACTGATCAATTACGGCGTGACCAGCTTCGTGATACAGTATGTGCAGAAGATTGTTCTCCACAAAACTCGCAACATTTTCGTCAATCGCATGAGCCGTGGAACCGGACATGATCAGCGCTGCCATCGTTGCGGATATCTGCTTTACCACCATGGGGGAACAACCTCGTGCAATCGCGGTCCTATTCTGACCGGATGAATGTTTTCGGCAAGCCCGGATTCATCGGAGGTTTGCAGCGCAACGCCGCAAAGCGTTGCCGGCCCGTCAGCCGCTTCAAATCGGGCACGCGGAAGCTTGGTGACAAAACGATTGAGCGGCTCTTCCTTATCCATCCCAATCGATGAGTCATAATCGCCGCACATCCCGGCGTCACTCATGTAGCCGGTGCCACCATTCAAGATTTGGCAATCGGCGGTCGGGATATGTGTGTGCGTACCCACAACAAGACTGGCGCGCCCATCCAGATGATGTCCAAAGCACACTTTTTCGGCAGTCGCTTCGGCATGAAAATCGATGATCGCAGCATCATAATCGCGCCCCAATTGGGAATCGCCCAAAACCTGGTCAGCTGTCTCAAACGGGTCACGCAAGGTCTGCCCCATGAACAGATTGCCCATAATGTTAGAAACCAAAACACGGGCACCGCTACGTGCTTCATAGACATTGGCGCCCCGTCCCGGTGTCCCGCTCGGAAAATTGGCCGGTCTCAAAAAGCGATCATGGCGGTCTGCAAAGGTCAGTGCCTCACGCTGATCCCAAACATGATTGCCAGTTGTCATCACATCAGCGCCGGCGTCCAGCGTCTCCTGGAAAATCGCTTCAGTCACGCCAAAGCCACCAGCTGCGTTCTCACCATTGACTACAACAAAGTCGATTGCGTGATCGCTTATCAATCCGGGCAGTTGTTCAAAAACGGCTGTACGACCGGTCCGACCTACCATGTCCCCAAGAAAAAGAATGTGCATGGAAGACGGGATAGCGGGTTAGGCACCATCAGGAAAGTGCCGCATACCTTCTTCGGTCAATATCGCGTGCAAAGGCACATCATGCGGCTCAGCGGGGATGGCTTCAACGCGTTGGCAGGCAAACGCACAACCAATCAGTCGCGGTTCTTTGCCCACCCCATGAAGCCGGGCAATCGCTCGATCATAGTGCCCTGCTCCATAACCCAAGCGATTGCCATGATCGTCGAAGGCCGCGAGCGGCATCAGCATTGTATCGGGATCGACAATTTCAGCATCTTGACCGGGGCCAAATGTGCCGAAGCCAGTATGAATAAGTTCCATGCCGGGTAAAAAGCGCCGGAAGACAATCGTCTCACGATCGAGCACGACGGGCAGGCAAAGGGACCCACCATTGGCATGCAGAGCATTCATCAATGGGCGTAGATCGATCTCAGAACGAATGGGCAGAAAGCCAGAGATGAGTGAGCTTTTCGTCAATTCCAACTGACCAGCAAACTCGATGAGCTTGGTCGACTGAGTAGCGCGCCAGTCCGGATCGGTCGCATCACGCTTCTTGAGCGCTAAAGATCGAAAGTCCGACTTATTCAATAGCTAATCCAGATGTGCCGGATCAGAAGCGCACACGGGCCTTGCCCGCGCAAGTTTTTCTGATCGAAAGAAAAAACGAGCGCCAACCACGACAGTCGGTGAGGAGCTGCAACCCGGAGACCTACAAATGTAGGTGGGTGCCAGTTGTAAGAGCCCACGAGCCCAAACAGCGCCAGCTCCCTAAGGATGCGTAAGGCCCCGGAGTAAATGTCCCCTGCCACAAAGCGCAGTCGGCTGACAATAGTATAGGCTGCCGGAGCAAGCCGGAAAAGAGGTCAGACCAACTTCTTGGCCACGGCCTCCAGTTTTTCAGCCAAAGCTTCAAGACGACCCGTCAGCATGTCGTCAGCACTGTCAGCTTTTTGCAAAGCCGCATCGCGCGTCTGGCGCAATGCATCCATGTCAGCTTCAAGCGTTTTGACCCGCTTTTGCACCTCGACCAGCTCATCCATGACCATAATACCAGCCATGACAGTGAGCCGTTGGTCGCCAATCTCACCAAACGCGCCTTTCAAGTGGGTCACATATTTATCGAGACGCGAAGCCAAGTCGACCAGATGCTCTTCCTGGCCGGGATCGCAAGCCATTCGGTAGCTTTTGCCATCGATTGTGACATTGACCTGGCTCATCAACTAGCGATCCAGCACAGCGCGTAAGGTTTCCATCGCAGTGACCAAGCGGCGGGAGACCTCTTTATTGACGTCTTCAAATCGCTCTGCGCGCGCTTCCGCAGTGTCCAACGCTTCAGCCAGACGTCCGCGATCAGAATTGAGGCGCTGTGCTTCCTCTTCATAATCGCGATTGTCTGATTTCAGCTCAGCCAAACGGTCTGCATGGTCATCAAGGGCACCCACCGCCTTATCAAGCCGTGCAAGCACATCGGATAATTTTTGATGCTGAACCATCACACCTGTGTCCACCCTCTCACATCATGTCCTTCTTTCGCCATTTGAAGGCGTTAACAAGGCAAGGTGATATGAAGGTTCAACAAGACCACGCTTTATTTGATTTGCAAACGGGAAGCAGTGCTTCCTTCACAATTTTTCAGCATGGCGGACGCACCACTGCGCTTTATTGACTCAGGGGCGGCAACTGGTATGTGTCCGGCGCATTTCAATCACCGCCCTGATGAACGGACGCAATTGCGCCCGTCAAACACGAAATCACCGAGCAAACCGGACCTCCCATGACCCCACGCGAAAAACACGACCGGATGGCAAACGCGATCCGGTTTCTTTCAATGGATGCCGTACAAGCTGCCAATTCAGGCCATCCAGGCCTGCCCATGGGCGCAGCCGATATCGCCACCGTTCTTTTCACGAAATTCATGCGTTTTGACCCGAAGGTACCAAACTGGCCGGATCGTGATCGCTTTGTTTTGTCGGCCGGTCACGGTTCAATGCTGCTTTATTCGCTGCTTCATCTGCTCGGCTATGAAGACATGTCGCTCGAGCAACTAAAAAACTTCCGCCAATTGGGCTTCAAAACAGCTGGACACCCCGAATATGGCCACGCAGCAGGCATAGAAACAACAACTGGCCCCTTGGGTCAGGGTCTGGCAAATGGCGTCGGCATGGCTATAGCTGAACGCAAAATGCGCGATGAGTTTGGTGAAGACCTGATCAATCACTTCACCTACGTGTTGGCAGGCGACGGTTGTTTGATGGAGGGTATCAGCCAGGAAGCTGTCTCATTGGCCGGCCATTTGAAATTGAACAAGCTAATCGTCCTTTGGGATGACAACAACATCACAATTGACGGTCAAGTATCACTATCGGATTCTACCGATCAAATTGCTCGTTTTGAAGCGTCAGGCTGGGCCACGCTGGAAATCGATGGTCACAACCCCGATGCAATTTCGGAAGCCATCGACAAGGCGCAAGCATCTGAGCGCCCCACCATGATCGCGTGCAAAACAACGATCGGGTATGGCGCGCCAACGCGCGCGGGCACGTCGAAGGCACATGGTTCGCCTTTAGGCGATGAAGAAATTGCCGCCACGCGTGAAGCCCTTGGTTGGGAATACGAGCCCTTTGATATTCCAGCCGAAATCCGTGATGATTGGCGAGTTGCCGGCCTCAATGCTTGTAAAGAGCGCCAGGCTTGGGAGCAGCGCCTGGAAGCCATTGGTAACGGCACACGCAGTGAGTTTGATCGCCGTATGCGTGGCGACCTGCCTGCCAGCTTTGCTGGCGCCGCAGCCGAATACAAAAAGCAGCTCGCCAAAGATTTGCCGAAAGTTGCTACCCGCAAATCTTCCGAGATGGCGTTGGAAATTATCAATGCCGCGTTGCCAGAGACCCTTGGTGGCTCTGCCGACCTGACAGGCTCCAACAACACGAAAACAGCTCAAACTCCACCCATAATACCCGACGATTTTTCTGGCCGTTACCTCCACTATGGTATCCGTGAACACGGCATGGCAGCGGCCATGAACGGCATCGCACTCCATGGCGGATTAATACCTTATGGCGGAACATTTCTGGTCTTTTCAGACTATGCCCGACCAGCCATGCGTTTGGCCTCATTGATGGGCATCCGCTCCATCTTTGTGATGACGCATGACTCAATCGGCCTTGGCGAAGACGGACCAACTCACCAGCCGGTAGAACAGGTTGCAGCACTGCGTGCAATCCCCAATCACATGGTCTTCCGCCCAGCTGATGCGATGGAAACCATGGAGTGCTGGGAATTGGCGCTAGCGGCGGAAAAAACGCCATCAACTCTGGCGCTAACCCGGCAAGGCCTACCCGCAGTTCGCACAGAGTTTGATGAAGACAATCGCTGTGCGCTTGGCGCTTATGAACTGACAACAGCTTCGGCCGATGCAAGCGTAACGCTATTTGCGAGCGGCTCCGAGGTGGAACTGGCCATGTTGGCGCGCGAACAACTGGAAGCCAATGGAACGCCAACACGCGTCATATCAGTGCCTTGCATGGAACTGTTCGCGCAGCAGGATGAAAGCTATCGCAAAGCAATTATCGGCGACGAGAGCATCAAGATCGCGATTGAAGCCGGCATCCGCCAAGGCTGGGATGCACTGATCGGCTCAGACGGCACTTTCATCGGTATGGACTCGTTTGGCGCTTCAGGGCCTTATAAAGAACTGTACGCGCACTTTGGTATCACCGTTGAAGCCATCGTTGCAGCCGCTACCAACAGCTTGGAAGCAAAAGCCTAAAGCGAAGCTTGGGAGGCACTGGTTTGATGAACACATTAAACGTCAAGATCAGGCGGATTGGGTGGCACCGAATAATGACCGGGCTTGTTGGCATGATGTTGATGGTGCTGTCAGCCTGTGAGACAACGCCAGGCCCGGCACCTTCTTACATGAAGGAATTTACCGTCACTGAAGTCACGCTGGATTACTCAAATGCGTTTAGACCTCTGTTGGTTGCGGAATTGGACAGTCAGGCAAGAGCGGCTGCCGTTGGAAGCTCGCAATTATCTCGCATTGGCGGGGCGTTGGGCATTGTAAACGAAAACGATGTTCAGTTTACTTTTGAGCAGGCAATCACAGCCAACACGATACCGCACATTCGGGATGCGCTTAACCCCCTTTTCACGGGGCAAAGACCGGCGCGGGCGATTGTTGAAGTCCGCTCGGTTTTCATTCGTAGCCGCTTTGGACTGCAACAGCTCACCGGCGCAGAAGTGTTTATCAATGGCGAAAAGCGGCCCGATAACCCGCAATATGTAGGCAGATTGTCAATACAGGATATCGAGACAGGGCTCGTCATCGAACAAACCCAATTGATCACGAAAACCGACGATGGCGCCGTAACCATCGCTGGAGGTGGGCCAACGCCACCCGATTATGGGCCCGCAAAACGTTTGAACAAGCTGGCCTTTGAATTTGCGCAAGAAGCCGCAAAAGAAATTGTCCGTAATCCTGGCGGTGACAGCTCATTCTTTGATCAATTCTGAAGCTCGAATTGGCTACCGCCCGGGTTTTTTGCCAATACTGGATTGGCAGTGCGCTTCCCGAACGTTAATGAGCGCTCGAAGACTACTGATCGGCCAAAAAAGCGGGCAACCGCACGGCGGCCAACCGCCAATAAGAACTGGAGAACAAAGTGTCCCAAAAAGTAAAAATCGCCATCAACGGATTTGGTCGTATTGGCCGTAACGTCGTCCGCGCCATTTACGAATCTGGCCGTGAAGACATTGATATAGTTGCCATCAATGATTTGGGTCCAGTTGAAACCAATGCGCATTTGATGCGCTATGACAGCGTGCACGGAAAGTTTCCGCGCGACGTGACCGTTTCCGGCGACCGCATCCACATCGGCCAGGAAAGCTTCAAGGTTCTCTCCGAGCGTGATCCGTCTAACCTGCCTTGGGGCGAGATGGACATTGACATCGTTATGGAATGCACAGGCATTTTTACATCGAAGGAAAAGGCCTCAATGCACTTGGATGCTGGTGCCAAACGTGTGTTGGTTTCTGCGCCCGCCTCCGGTGCTGACAAGACAATCGTTTATGGTGTGAACGAAGATGTACTGACGCCCGACGACCTGATCGTGTCAAACGCATCTTGTACAACAAACTGCCTGTCACCGGTCGCCAAGGTGCTCAACGATACCATCGGCATTGAAAAAGGCATGATGACAACCATTCACTCTTACACCGGCGATCAGCCTACACTCGACACGATGCACAAGGATCTTTATCGCGCGCGCGCTGCGGCGATGAACATGATCCCGACATCAACGGGAGCAGCCAAGGCCGTTGGTCTGGTGCTGCCTGAACTCAATGGCAAACTTGACGGTTTCGCGATGCGCGTGCCAACGCCGAACGTTTCCATCGTCGATCTGAAGTTCATCGCGAAACGCGAGACCAGTGTGGAAGAAGTCAACCAGGCAATCCGCGACGCGGCCGATGGCCCGCTGAAGGGTATCTTGGCCTACACAGACGAGAAGCTGGTTTCCATGGACTTCAACCATGACCCGCATTCTTCCATTTTCCATACCGAGAAGACGGCAGTGATGGACGGAACATTCGTCGCCATCCTGTCTTGGTACGACAATGAGTGGGGCTTCTCCAACCGGATGGGCGACACAGCTGTCGCCATGGCAAAACTGATCTGATCAGCTATCAAACTGCATTTAAGAGCCCGGCTTAATGCCGGGCTTTTTTTGTCGAAATTAAATCCGTTTGCGGCGCGCTCTTAACCCAGCGACCAACGCCAGCCCCGCCGAAGTACAAAGCGCCACCTTCGACACCTGCTCCATGATGCCGTCGATCAACAGCGCATGTGCGATGGTGCCAGCAACTGCAATGGCGGTAAGCGCCAGATGTATCCGTTGCCAGGTAATAAATCGAAGCTTAAGCCCGTGCCGTAACGCCACCACGGCTGCAGCGCCAATGATTGCCCACATGGCAATGACACCCCAAAGGGAAAACGGCGTCGGCGAGACAAGAAGAAGCGCATCGATCACATCGGGCGGACTGGTCAGCCAAAGCGTTGAAACATGGATGGCGATCATGACAAGCAGAAGCACACCCAGATTGCGGTGGACCCTCCGGCCGTTAAAATTTGAGTGCAAGGGTAAAATGCCGGTCACCAACAATGGTTGGAAGAGCATGATGACCAGCGCCAAAATACCGGAAAAACTGGCTGCCCAATAGACAGGATCGCGCCACTGGAGAAATGGACTGAAAGCCGCCGCGACAAGCGAAACTGTGCTGACAGAAACCAAAACAATCCAAAGTACCGGCGTCTGCCAGCGGCTTCTTTTGTGGGTTTTCAAAGCGACTAAGCGGACTCTAACACGAACTCAACATGCAAACTGGTATCGCGTGAACTTGCCATAACAGGTCGCAAGAAGACGGTTTTGAATTCACCGCTGTCATAGGCCAGATGACCATGCGCCTGCCCAAAGGCGGGCACAATTTGCGGCATTTCCATGATGAATTCGCCATTGGCATCGGTGAGCGTTGCTCCATGGCTGTGTGCGTCGCGCTCATGGCCTTCTGTCGTGTGGGCCCACATTTGGATGCGTTGACCAGACAACAATATACCATCGCCTGCACGGCGCACCCTACCGGTCATTGTGAACCCTCCACCACCGATACGCTCAACAATCGGAGCGCCCGGACGGTAGTTGTTGGCACCTCCACGCATAGTGCGGGTTGGGGCCAACCCTTCAGCCCGCGCAGGCACAGTCAGTCGCGATGAACCCGCAACCAAGATCCCACCCGCGGCCGCCAAAAGATGTCGACGCGAAAACACTGGCTTATTCATGAAAACATCTCCGAATTATCTAGCGAGATAGGTGGGGGCAGATACTCATCATGACAAGTTGGGGCCATTTTTAAAATCAAGTGTGCGTGAAACACAATTGGTCGCGGTACCGGCGAGCGCACTCAAAAGGTAGGGTTGTTATTCGCGACGCTGCCGCCGGTCATCAACACAATGAACCGGGCAAATAAGTCGATCGGTTGGATAGCATCCCAGTGTTCAGCCAACTTGCCGTCCTCTATCCTGAACGTGTCGGTGATGATGAAGCCTTTGCGGTCATTGCCACGGTGAGAAGCCTTCAAGGTGACGTGGCTGTGCACGACCACGCGATCACCGCTGGCGATAATGAACTTGACGTCATAGCCATACTCCGGAAAGCGCCCGGCCAGTGTTTTCACATAGTCAACAACGCCGGAAACCTGATCGGAAATGGCGCGATTGTGCTGCATGTAAGCACCGCTATCAAACGTACGCAGCGTGTAGTCAAAATCGTGTTCATTCATCAGGTGCTGAAGAAAATCCACGTCGAGAGCAGCATTGCTTTGCTCATCTTTTGTCCAGTGCGCCCGTGTATGATCCTCAATTGATATGAGCTGATATCCAGCACGATGTGCGGCTGCCATTTCCCGTCTCCATGATATGAAGGCTCTTTGAGGCAACTAGGTACGTTTTTAATACCATGTGTCAATTAGGCACTTTCTTGATACGTGGTATGCAAAAGAATACCTTCAAGTAACCCATATTGCAGGTTTCTACTCGACCTGCTAAACCAAAGCAGTTCGATTTGGATACCACATACTCATGCTACCCATCGGCGTTGAAGGCAAAGATCAAGCAGAAAACTGTCCAATCCGGTCCGTTCTGGCCAACGTGTCCGGCAAGTGGCGCATTTTGATACTTCTGGCTTTAGAAGATGGTCCGAAACGTTTTGGTGAAGTGAAACGTTGCATTGGAGACATCACGCAACGCGTCCTGACTGAAAATCTGCGGAGCTTGCAACGTGACGGTTATCTTACCCGGACGGTTGATCCGGGTCCTCCTATCGCCGTCACTTACGCGCTAACACCGCTCGGCGAGGAGCTTGCTTCCATGATGAAGCCGCTGGTTTTTTGGTCAAACAACCACATGCAGCAGGTTCATGCCGCGCGTTCTGTGTATGACAATGCAATGTCATCCTCGAGCAATTCATAATCATGATGGAAACAGGCTAATCGTTTGCAGTCTTGCTGGCGGCGAACTATTTTAATGCGATGGATCCCGTTCTGATTTTCCTTCTGATAGGTTTTGGCATCATCGCCTTTGCATTGATTGCTGGTCGGCTTTTCAAAAAGACGGTCACTGAGCAATTGCCCGGTCAGCGTGATGGCACTGGCGTTGGTATCGATGTGGCACACGGCGCAAAAGCGAAGGGCTGGATGGACGGTAGTGATCCTGGAGGCTTTGACGGAGGGGGCGGCGGTGACTGAGACGCATCCAGAAGCAGAGGCAGTGCTCCAGTTCTGGCTTGTTGAAACCGACGAAAAAATGTGGTTCTCGGCTTCTGAAGCGTTTGATGCACAAATTCGCATCCGCTTTGCCAAAACGCTCAAACGCGCGGAAAAATCCGAGCTTTGGACTTGGCGCTCAACGCCTCGTGGCCGCGTTGCCGAGATTATCGTGCTTGATCAGTTTTCCCGGCAACTCTACCGCAAATCAGGACGGGCTTTTGCCAATGACACGCTCGCCTTGGCACTTGCGCAGGAAGTTGTTGCACAGAATATGAAAGAACAGCTGGCGCATTTCGAGTGGTACTTCGCCCTAATGCCATACATGCACTCAGAAAGCCTTGCCGTGCACGGGGAAGCCGTGAAGCTCTTCGAGACGGTGAGCGAAAAGGCGCTCGATTTTGAAAAGCGTCACTATGACGTCATCAAGCGCTTTGGCCGCTATCCAAAACGTAATGAAGCGTTGGGAAGGCTTTCAACTGCAGCCGAACTGGAATACATCGCCGCCACAGGCAACTCCATGTTCTAAACGGGCAGTAAAATGACATTCAAAACACTCGATGATCTTACCGACATTTCCGGCAAACGCGTTTTGGTTCGCGTTGATTTGAATGTTCCCATGCAGGACGGCGTCGTGACAGACACAACCCGTATCCAGCGCATTGTGCCCACCATTCAAGAACTGTCGGACAAGGGCGCAAAAGTCATCTTGTTGGCGCACTTTGGGCGGCCAAAGGGCAGCGTCGTTCCCGAGATGAGCCTTCGCCCGGTCGCGCCATCGCTGGAACAAGCGCTCGATCATCGCGTTAGTTTTGCATCTGATTGTATCGGCGATGCGGCTGCTAGCGAAGTTGCGGAAATGGCAGACGGAGATGTCGTCCTGTTTGAAAATACCCGCTTCCATGCAGGTGAAGAAAAGAATGATCCGGAACTCGCCAAAGCGCTGGCGGCAAATGGTGATATCTACGTTAATGATGCGTTCTCTGCAGCACACCGCGCCCATGCTTCGACAGAGGGGCTTGCCAAACTGCTACCAGCCTATGCCGGCCGCACCATGCAGGCTGAGCTTGAGGCGCTAAACGCGGCCCTTGGTACGCCCCAGCGACCAGTCGGCGCAATTGTTGGCGGCGCAAAGGTCTCCACCAAAATTGATCTTCTTGAGAATCTGGTCACCAAGGTCGACGTGCTGATGGTCGGCGGCGGCATGGCCAACACCTTCATTGCTGCCAAGGGTGCCGAGATGGGCAACTCGCTTCAGGAAGCCGACATGCACGACAAGGCATTGGCCATCATGGCTGCCGCGGAAAAAAGCGGCTGTCGGGTCATTTTGCCGATCGACGGGCGGGTTACAACGAAGTTTGAAAAGGGCGCGCCTACGGAAAGTATCTCCTTTACGCCCGAGACGAAACTTGCCGACGATGAAATGTCACTAGATGCAGGCGATGCCTCGATTGAGAACGTAACAACCGAATTTGAAAATCTGAAAACACTGATCTGGAACGGTCCTTTCGGTGTTTTCGAAATGCCACCTTTTGACACGGCTACCGTCGCAACGGCCAAGAGAGCGGCAGAACTCACAAAAGCGGGCAAGTTGATCTCAGTCGCCGGCGGCGGCGACACCGTCTCCGCACTGAACCAGGCAGGTGTTGCAAGTGACTTCACCTACATCTCAACGGCAGGTGGGGCTTTCCTTGAATGGATGGAAGGCAAAGAGCTACCGGGCGTGGTCGCGCTAGGCTAAGGCCCAATTGCGGGCTTGGATTGGCTGGTGCGCATGATCCACGTCAGAATGCCCATCACCAGAACAGCGGCAATGGTGTTAACGCCGAAAGCTTGAAGTTCATTGATCAATTGCAACAGCGTCAACAAAAAGACGGCGATCAGCCCGGCACCGATCCATCGCCTGGTTTCAGGACTGTCTGAATCCCACAATCGCTGAACCAAGACGAAAAGCGGAAACAACATCCATATAAAATAGTATGTGCGCGATAGTGGAGAGGCGATAGTCATCAAACACAGTAAGATGCCCCACTCCTCTGCCAATCGCTTTTGATCAAGTCGATCTCTGGGCAGGAGGATTGCAATGAACATCAGGCCAATAACAGCGATGACGCCCAACAGAATGTAATTTGCGGTACGATAGTCGACACTCATAACATTCATCTTTGCATCGCCCTCGCCTTCGCGGCCCTTCTTATAGTCGATATCGCGGACGAGACGGTGCGTAATGGCGACGATGGACTGGTTTTTCCAGGACCAGTTCTGCTGCTTTCGCTGCCCGAAACCGTCCTCATCGCCTGCCATAGCTACAAACCATTGTGACAGTTCATTGAAATTTCTCTCATAGCCTCGGATCGGTGAGGGCAACACAACGAGTATGATCATCAAAGCGGCGACCATGCCACCGGCGGCTTTCCAATATCGCCTCCAGATCAGATATGGCAGGATCGAAATCGGAAACACTTTCAACGCAGCCGCCAAACCAAAAAGCGAGCCTGCTGCAATGGGTTTATCCTCGCGCAACAACAAAAAGCCGGCCAACATGATTGCCAGCAAAATGATGTGCGGTTGGCCCAGATCAAAATTCTCAAATATCTGCGGCAGCATCATCAAAATGGGTACAAGCACCCACTGCCAAGGTAGCGGCCGGCCTCCCGCAGAAAGCCGCATCGACCATATCAGGCAGAGATAAAGCGCACCAACGCTCAGCGCGATGAGCAATGTATAGAACAAAGCCGGTGTCAAAAAGGAAAAGGGCGCTAGCAACACGACCATGGTCGGCGGATACAAATATCGCCCGCTATCATAGAGCGGTTCACCATCCATGATGCGTTTTGCAAAGTCATACCAGAGCGGATAATCCTTGGTCTTGCCGCCATCAAAAAGTTCGGCGCTCAACACATAAGCGGCCATCGCCAAGCCGATGATGGCAATCACCGCCACGACACGGCGATCAACGCTGACCGCTGCTTTTGCACCTGCTGAAGCCAAGCTCACCGTCGCGCACCCTTGCAAACCATAGGGACGCTATACGTCACCTTTCATGGCGCGTACAGTTACGCGGACAAGCCCTGGAGAGCGCAATGGCGAAACGAACCTTGGAGGAAGAACTGGAGCGCGAGACAAAACGCGAAAGCATGTTCTTCAAAATGCTGATGTCCGAGAAGATCGAGATCTCAGAAGAGGAACTTGAGTACTTTCGAAAGTTTCCTGAAGAGGTAGACGAGGTAACAGGGTCAACACGGGTTCATCGGTTTTTTCTGTGGGCCGGCCTTGCCATCGGATTACTGGCCGTCGCCCTATCCAAGCTGATCAGGGCATTAACTTTGGAAACCTATCTGGGTGAAGCGTTGAGCGAGTTTCTAGTCGATATCGTCTTTGAAGGTGGTGTGGCGCTCGTGGGCGCAGCGTTGACCGCGTACTTCATGGGCGTCCTACTCAACAGCCAGCAGCATCGCGCCAAGGCGTTTCGCAAGGAAATCCGCCGTCGCTTGCGCCAAGAACCTGCTTGAGACTGCCATGGAAAACCGGGCTTCGGGCACTATTTGGTGTGCAAATTGGAGGAACTCATGCGCGCAACACTGACACTATCTGCTGTATGCCTACTAACGAACAACGCATTTGCCGATGTTACGGTGTCTTTTATCGAGGGCGCACCAAAAGATCGTTTTGTTATCGCAAACGCAGGTGAGTGTCCGCTTGGTGTCACTAGTGTTGAAATCGATCTGTCGGGTTCTGCTGCAGGATTGGTTTTTGATGTTTCCGCAACAGGCGCAGGCGTCGAGGTCTTCCAACCATTTGAACTAACATCTGGCGGCGGATCCGTTGTTAGACAACCAACCGTTCGCGATGGTGATCAGATGCTCGAGTTGCAACTAAGCCAGTTTCTCCCTGATGAGACCATTTCATTCACCATCGATGTGGATGACACGGTCAGCAATCGCCAGATCACTGTTTCAAACTCGGAAATTGTCGGCGCAAGCTTCACGGTCACCACAAATGCGGGCAAAACGGCCGGTACATTTGATCAAAATGCGGTAGCTGTCGCCAATCTTTCGGGCTGTAGTTCCTGAGCGCAACTCCCGGTGATTGGATTTTTAATCTGCCGGGAATGTGAAGATCGTCGGCAATCTTTCACCATAAATACAATCCACTTCTATCTTCCTACTTGCAGTCTGACCCGGCTTTGCTAACCCAAAAGCCTTGGTGTCGGTCGGAGAGGAGCAACGCTATGCCAAATGCACAAATGGCCCAACAGATGGAAAAGAAAGACGGCTTCATTGCCGCCTTGGATCAGTCTGGCGGCTCCACACCCAAAGCCTTGAAGCAATATGGCATCGCTGACGGCGCTTGGTCGAACGAAGAGGAGATGTTCGCCCTCATCCACCAAATGCGCGCGCGCATTATCAAGTCACCAGCCTTTAGTGGAGACAAAGTCATTGGCGCCATCCTTTTTGAACGCACGATGGATGGCGAGATTGATGGCGTTCCCACAGCTGACTATCTTTGGAGTGAGCGTGGCGTGGTGCCTTTCCTGAAAGTCGATAAAGGACTGATGGACGAAGAAGATGGCGTCCAGCTAATGAAACCAATGCCGGGCCTCGATCACCTGCTGACCCGAGCTGTATCCAAAAACATCTTTGGCACAAAGATGCGGTCGGTCATCAATGCCGCAAATCCGGTTGGGATTGCTGCCAATGCAGCGCAACAGTTTGAAATTGGCCACCAAATTCTAGGACATGGCCTGATGCCGATCCTAGAGCCAGAGATAAACATCAACATTAGCGACAAGGATGAAGCAGAAGGAATGCTTCTGGCCGAATTGACCAAAGGCTTGGATACGTTAACTGGTGACCAACAAGTCATGTTGAAGCTTTCAATCCCCACAACAGTGAACCGGTACAAGTCATTGATTGATGATCCGCGAGTGATGCGCGTCGTTGCGCTTTCTGGTGGCTACAGCCGCGATGATGCCAACGCACTTTTGGCAAAAAATGCCGGCATGATCGCGTCGTTTTCGCGCGCGCTGGCTGAAGGCTTGTCTGACGGCTTAAGTGACGATCAGTTTAACGCTACCCTCGCGGGGTCCATCGACAGCATCTATGCTGCTTCGGCCAGCAAATAGCGCCAAGAAGGACCCTCTTTTAAACTGGTGAAAGGCCGTTTACGCTACCGATTACCGAATACTGGGGAGGCTGACATGTTTATGCGCGCTGCGCTGTCCTGGCTCATGTTACCTGTATATGTCTGGCAGGGCACCCGTTTGCGCATGCGCATAGAACGCTTGCTGCCAGCCAGGGTCCCGGTCTCCGGCGTGGTCGGAGCAGAGCATAAAGGCGATGAGTTACGCCTTCTCGTAATCGGTGACTCCACAGTTGCAAGCGTCGGCATGGAAACGCTGGAAGAAACATTTGCTTACAGCATTGCGCAGTCAGTGGCGCGAGCCCACTCAAAACGCGTCGAATGGCGATCAGCTGGAGCGAACTCAGCGACATCGGGAGAGTTACGCGACTTTATCGTACCCAACATTGATCGCCGGGACTGGACACATATTTTCATATCCGTTGGCATCAACGATATGAAGAACTTTCATCTGGCGGCCCATTTCAAACGCAACTTCGGGACACTGCTATACGCACTTCGAACACGTTTTCCGGACACAATACTCATATGGACGCCAATTCCAAATATGCGGCTTTGTCCAGCACTGCCCAAGAGGCTTGCAGACGTTTTGGCAGCGCGCGCCGATGTCATCAATGCAATGGGCGTACGCATGTGCCAGGAACGAGGCGCAGTGCATACAACACCGGTTGGTGATGTTGATGCGAGTTGCTTTGCGCGTGATGGCTTTCACCCCAATGGCAAAGGCTACCGGGTTTGGGCGGACCATGTGGCACCATGGTTCAAACCCGACGATGCAATGGCTGAACATCCCGGCAATGCCACTGCGCAAGTCACCCGCTTACCAAGACGTGCTTGAAGCAAAACGCTGCATATCTTTCGTCTTGCTTGTGAATTTCCATCCTACAGTTCAAAACTGGTTCCGAGTGGAGATCTGGGAGGATAACCGATGGGCGACAAGTCGCGCTACCAAGCAATTTATCAACAGTGGCAAAAGGATAGCGATAGTTTCTGGGCTGAAGCCGCACAGGGCATCGACTGGTTCAGCCCGCCTGAGAAGGTCTTCAATCCCGACATTGGCGTTTATGGGCGGTGGTTTGATGGCGCAACGTGCAACACCTGCTTTAATGCCGTTGATCGACATGCCCTCGGCGCACGTCCCGGCCAGCCGGCCATCATCTATGACAGCGCAATAACCGGCAAAAAACGATCAATCAGCTACGCCGAGTTGAAGCAGGAAGTGGAGGCACTGGCTGCCGTGCTGCGCGACCGCGGCGTAGAAAAAGGCGACCGCGTTCTCATCTATATGCCAATGGTTCCCGAAGCCGTATTTGCAATGCTCGCAACAGCTCGGCTCGGCGCGATTCACTCGGTTGTGTTTGGCGGCTTTGCTGCCAGCGAGTTGGCCACCCGCATCGATGATTGCGAACCCAAAGTAATCGTCACCGCATCGTGTGGCTTGGAGCCAAACCGGATCGTTGAATACATCCCACTTATCAACACCGCGTTGGATGAAGCGACCGCCGAAGTGTCCAGTTGCATCGTTCTCCAACGCCCTGAGCACAAAGCAGAACTCAAGGCTGACCGCGATTTTGACTATGATGAAGCTGTGAGCGCCCATCGCACGCAAGCAACCAAGATCGATTGTGTCCCAGTTGCGGCAACCGACCCACTCTACATTCTCTATACATCCGGGACGACGGGACAACCAAAAGGCGTTGTACGGGATAATGGTGGTCACATGGTCGCCATGAAATGGAGCATGTCAGCAATCTATGACATCCAACCCGGCGAAGTCTTCTGGGCCGCCTCAGACGTAGGCTGGGTGGTCGGGCATTCATACATTGTCTACGCGCCACTATTGCATGGCGCCACCACGATGATGTTTGAAGGAAAGCCGGTTGGAACACCGGATGCAGGTGCGTTCTGGCGGGTCATCCAGGAACATCGTGTTGCATCGCTCTTCACAGCGCCAACCGCTTTCCGTGCGATCAAAAAGGAAGACCCGAAAGGTACACTCGCGGCTGACTATGACATCTCATCGCTGCGCAGCCTGTTTTTAGCTGGTGAGCGCGCTGATCCCGATACAATCAACTGGGCGAAGGCGACACTCAACGTCCCCGTGATCGATAATTGGTGGCAAACTGAGACCGGTTGGGCAATCGCCGCCAATCCGTTGGGGCTCGGCATGCTGCCTGTCAAAATCGGTTCGCCCGCAGTCGCCATGCCAGGCTATGACCTCCAGTGTCTGGACGATGATGGGCATCCGGTACCTGCGGGAACGCTAGGCAATATCGTCATAAAACTGCCGATGCCGCCTTCATGCCTGCCAACGCTTTGGAATGCCGATGATCGCTTCCGCTCAGCTTATCTTGAGGAGTTCCCGGGCTATTACAAAACATCGGATGCCGGATACATCGATGAAGACGGATACCTGTTCATCATGGCGCGCACGGACGACATCATCAACGTTGCCGGCCACCGTCTGTCCACTGGTGGCATGGAAGAAGTAATCGGGACACACCCTGATGTCGCCGAATGCGCCGTGATCGGCATTGCCGATGAGCTAAAAGGGCAACTACCCTGTGGGTTCCTGATCTTGAATGCAGGAACTCAAAAGTCTGATGAGGAAATTGAAAAAGAAGTTGTCAAACTGGTGCGCGATGAGATTGGTCCAGTTGCTGCCTTTAAGCTGGTCATGACTGTACCGCGTCTTCCAAAAACGCGATCCGGCAAAATCCTGCGCGGCACCATGCAAAAGATTGCAGATGGTGATGCTTGGAAAATGCCCGCAACAATCGACGATCCAGCTATTCTCGATGAGATTCAAGACGTCATGCAACAAAGGCAGATCGGAACATTTGCAGTCTGATCATGCCGCTTGAAATCAACCGCGATGTTTTCATCACTTGTGCTGTTACCGGCTCAGGCCAGACGCAGGATCGCTCGCCGCATGTACCTAGATCGCCTGAAGAGATTGCAAACAGCGCAATTGAAGCTGCCAAAGCCGGAGCAGCAATTGTTCATTGCCATGTACGCGATCCGATAACGGGCGCGCCTTCCCGCGAACCTGCGCTCTATCGCGAACTGACCGAACGGATACGGGATGCCGATGCGGACGTTGTGCTTAACCTTACAGCTGGCATGGGTGGCGATCTGGTTTTTGGCAGCGCTGAAGCACCATTACCACTAGCTGACGGGACGGACATGATCGGTGCCAGAGAACGCCTCGCTCATGTCGCAGAGTGCCTCCCCGAAATATGTACGCTTGATTGCGGCACCATGAACTTCGCCGAAGCTGACTATGTGATGGCCAACACACCCGGCATGCTGGAAGCCATGGGTCGGCAGATCACAGAGCTTGGCGTGCGACCGGAGATCGAGGTTTTTGACACCGGCCATTTATGGTTGGCAAAAAGACTCGTTAATAGCGGTGTTATTGATGCGCCAGCGCTGGTGCAATTCTGCATGGGTATTCCCTGGGGCGCGCCCGATGATCTCAATACATTCATGGCCATGGTCAACAATGTGCCCGCACAATGGACTTGGTCTGCCTTCTCTATCGGCCGCCAACAAATGCCTTACGTCGCAGCATCTGTTCTTGCGGGCGGCAATGTCCGGGTCGGATTGGAAGATAGTCTTTGGCTCGACAAAGGTGTTCATGCAACCAATGCACAACTGGTGAAACGCGCAGCCAATATCATCGAGAACTTGGGCGCAAAGATCATGACGCCCGCGCAGGTTAGGCAGAAGCTCAGTCTCCAAAAGCGAGCGCCCAAGTGACAGACCATAGAAAAAAAGCGGCCATTATCGGCGGCGGCGTGATTGGTGGCGGCTGGGCTGCACGCTTCCTTTTGCATGGTTGGGATGTGGCACTTTTTGATCCCTCACCCAGCGCTCTTAGACGTGTTCATCAAGTGATCGAACGCGCACGAGAAGCAATTTGGGAACTCTATGACGCCGATGTGCCGGTTGAGGGCAAGCTATCCGTTTCTTCAACGCTTAGCGATGCAGTCGCAGACGCGGATTGGATACAAGAGAGCACACCGGAACGGCTCGATATCAAACATCATTGTATTGCGGATATTGAGGCCGCTGCAAGCAACACAAGCACTATCATTGCATCATCGACATCAGGGTTTAGACCAAGCCAGCTCAACCAAAATGCAATAGCGCCCGAAAGGATTATTGTCGCCCATCCGTTCAATCCCGTCTATTTGATCCCACTGGTTGAACTCGTCGGCAACGCGCGGACAATCGCGCGGGCCAAGCCAACTTTGAAAAGGCTTGGCATGAAACCACTCCACGTCCGCAAAGAAATCGACGCGCATATCGCAGACCGGCTGTTGGAAGCGGTCTGGCGCGAGGCGCTGTGGCTTGTTCATGATGATGTGGCCACAACTGAAGAAATCGATGATGCCATCCGCTATGGTTTTGGTTTGCGGTGGGCGCAGATGGGACTTTTTGAAACCTATCGTATCGCTGGAGGAGACGCTGGAATGGCACATTTTTTGGAACAGTTCGGACCAGCACTAAAATGGCCCTGGACCAAGCTAATGGATGTACCGGATCTGAATGACACGCTCGTCGAAAAAATCGCGAGCCAGTCAGAAGCCCAGTCTGGCCAACACTCAATTTCCGAACTGGAAGCAACCCGCGACAGGAACCTCATTGCGATCCAAAAAGCATTGGCAGCCGAAAACCATGGCGCGGGTATGCTGCTCAACCAGCGTAAAAAGGAACAACCAGACTAGCGCCGCTCTGCCTGACCACCAGCAAAAAAGTTCTGGGCCGCACTGAGCATTTCCCTTCGGATACGCCATCTGAATCCGATGTACCGAACACGGTCCCAGACGCCCAGCGGTGTTGAAAGATGCTTGCTCGACAGAAACTTGAGTGGCGGTCGCCAGGCCCTTCCCTTTAACCTGCGCAATGACTTTTCCATGCCCGCCTTGTCATTATTGCGTTCAAGCACATCAAAATCGCCGTGAACGATGCGCCGAATTCGCGTCAATATTTCTTCTGTGTCCACGCGGGCAGTGTGCTTGATTTCCATACCCTTACTGTAAGCAATCGCGTATCCGGCCTCTTGCGCCCGCATCCCCCAAAACCGGTCGCCACCGGATTTCATTGATCCATCAAACATGCCGATGTCATCAAACACCGAGCGCTTTGCTGCCATGTTACCGGTGATCGCCCACCCATGTTGCGACCAGGCCTCGGTGTTGTAACTCAGGACGTGCTGGTATTCAGCGATGATGGGATCAACATCCGCTGGCAAACGATCAACAACGGGGCCACCTACCCGCGCGATAGTTTCATCTGCCAAGGTTCCAGTGATCGCCTTCAACCACCCCGGTGCCGGGATACAGTCGGCATCGGTAAATGCCAAAACATCACCAAGTGCATGCTCAATGCCGCAATTTCGTGCAGCATAAGAACCGGGCACAGTCTCATGAACCAGGCGTAAGTTCAGTGGCTCATGGACAGCCAACTCAATGTCCGCGCGCGCTTCGTTGTTGACGACGATGACTTCAAACTGGTCGGCCGGAAAGTCCTGCTCTTGCAGTGCAGCCAGACATGCTTCCAATAGATCCCACTGCTCAAAGACCGGAATGATAACGCTTATTCTTGGACGGATAGTGCTCATTGGATAGTCGATCGCCCTCTGTGCGCAGAACGAACGGTTTTATGTTGCCGTGTAAGCGCGTTTAATGGGAAGCATAACGACAAGAACAAAAATGAAAAGGAACCGCGATGGCTTTAGACGGCAAAATCGGGATCGTGACCGGCGCGGCGCAAGGCATCGGCTATGCAATCGCAAAACGGCTTCTGAGTGATGGCATGAAGATAGCGATTGCAGACATTGATAAGAAAGGCGGCGACCAAGCCGTTGACGAACTCAGTGATCTTGGCGACGTCCGCTTCATTGCCACCGATGTTGGCAACCGATTGGACGTTCACAATCTCGTCGCGTCTGTTCGTGAACAGTTCGGTGACATTGATGTTTTGGTCAACAATGCCGGCGTCGTGCACGGCGCCAACTTTCTGGAAGTAACCGAAGCTGACTTTGACCGTGTCATGCGCGTGAATATCAAAGGTGCATTTCTAACCGGCCAAGCTGTAGCCCAATATATGGTAGAAAAAGTCAAGGATGGTGGACCTGCGGGCGCCATCGTCAACATCAGCTCCATTAACGCAGAAGTCGCAATCGCCAATCAGGTGCCCTACTGCGTTTCCAAAGGCGGAATGAACCAATTGACGAAAGTCATGGCCTTATCACTGGCATCTCATGGCATCCGCGTGAACGCAGTCGGCCCGGGCTCTATCATGACGCCCATGCTGCAGGCAGTGAATAATGACCCCGCCGCGCGCACCCGCATTCTGTCACGCACTCCAATGCTACGCATCGGGGATCCGGCAGAGATCGCTTCAGCCGTAGCGTTCCTCGCCTCCAATGAGTCAAGTTATATGAACGGCGAAGTTATCTACGTGGATGGTGGGCGGCTAGCGATGAACTATGTCGTTGACGTTCCAGAGGACAATGCATGATCCCTCCTGACACTATGTTGTCAGGAGGGGTGTGCGATGGTCAGGCATCATAGATCGGGCAGAAAGGAACCCAGCATGACTGACCAAGCAACTCACACGATGCCGCCAAACGTCAACGGACTTTCCGTCTGGTTTGAAATACCTGTTTCGGATCTCAGCCAGGCAAAGACCTACTATGAAGCCGTTTTGAACACGACAATGATCCACACAACTGATCCAAGTTCGCCCAACGAAATGGTTTGGTTTAACGATCCAGAACTTCCTGGCGCTTCCGGCCACTTGTATCCGGGAGATCCCGCAAAGACTGGCCAAGGAAATACCGTTCATATGCTGGCGATCGATCCGCTCGAGGAAGTGATGGCACGTGTCGAGCCTGCCGGTGGCAAGGTCATTTCACCCATCATCGAAATTCCATCGGGACGCTTCGTTTATACAACGGACCCCGATGGCAATTCGGTCGGCTTCTTCAACTGGAAGCAGTAAGCCATGCGTCGTGCGGATCGCCTCTTTCAAATCGTTCAATTTCTAAGGGGCGGCCGCCTTGTCACCGCTCAGCTATTGGCTGAGCGGCTTGAAGTTTCAGAACGCACTATCTACCGCGACATTGCAGACCTCCAATCAACGGGGGTACCCATTGATGGCGAGGCAGGCGTCGGTTACATCATGCGCGAAGGTTTTGACCTACCACCGCTCATGTTTAACCGCGACGAGATTGTCGCCATCGTTGCAGGCACGCGCATGCTAAAATCGGTCGGCGGCATCGAAATGGCAAAAGCCGCCGAGGAGGCACTTTTTAAAATTGAGGCCGTATTACCGGAAGCCGAACGCGCGCGGCTTGGCAAAGTCTCAGTGCGCGCTCCATTTCGCTACATACCCGAACATGTTCGCCGTGCACTCGATACAATCGAAGAAGCAACCGAAGAGCGACGGGTTATCCGCTTTGCCTATGAAGATGCCAACGGGCAAAAGACCGAGCGGGACATCCAGCCTTTGGGTCTTTGGTTTTGGACCAACAGTTGGACGGCGGTGGGTTGGTGCCGAATGCGCGAAGACTTTCGCATGTTTCGTGTCGACCGTATGGCGCATCTTACAGTCACGGAAGAGAGCTTTCGCCTTCAGAAAGGGCAAACATTAAAAGACTTGCAGGACCAGATGATCGCTCGGTGCGAAGTACCCCCGGACTTTGATTTCGCAGGCCAAGGGTTTTGATCGCAAATCTGCCAAAGCGATCAGCTTTCACCGTCGCTTTTCAGTGACTTCAACTTTGCAAAGACGCTATCCGGATCAATATCTGGCTCAGCGTCCGCTGCTGGCTCGGATGGTGTGTTGTCAAAGTTTGCAAAAGCGGCCTCCGCTTCCTGTTCAAGCGTAGCTTCGCCCACTTCGTTGCCGACCGGCAAGTCTTCGGTTTGAGACGCTGGTAGCAGTTGGTCGCCAACCTCGCTTTCGACTGGGCGCGGCATGGATTTGGCAGCTTTTTGAACTTCAAAGTCCAGATCAATCTGCGTGCACAGCCCCAGCGCAACCGGGTCAATCGGCTGCAGATTAGCTGAGTTCCAATGTGTCCGGTCGCGAATTTGCGTAATCGTGTTCTTGGTGGTGCCAACAAGCCGCGAAATCTGTGCGTCTTTCAACTCTGGATGACTACGCACCAGCCATAAAATAGCGTTTGGACGATCCTGGCGCTTGGAGACGGGTGTGTAGCGTGGACCCTTTTTCTTCAGCTGCGGTACGCGAACCTTCGGCTCCAACATGGTCAGTTGAACGGAGGAGTCAGCTTCGGCTTTCGCAATTTCTTCTCGCGTCAACTGCCCAGTATTGATCGGGTCGAGGCCTTTGATGCCTTGCGCTGATTCGCCGTCAGCAATCGCCTTCACTTCGAGCGCATGCAGTCCACAGAACTTGGCAATCTGATCAAACGTCAATGCTGTATTATCAACGAGCCATACGGCGGTCGCTTTTGGCATAAGCAATTGAGTCATGGCGCATTTCCTCCGCGCAAAGTTATCCTGTTCGTCCGCGCCGGTGTCGCGGGCGTGGCTGTAACCACTTATCTCCGGGAATAGCCGTCATATAGCGATCAACGCGATCAAGCGCAATGGCGATATGCATGTGGACTGTCACACGCCTTTTAAAAAACCGTCACGCGGCTGACATGCAGCAGCGAAAAAAGGCGGCGGGCTGAAAGGGAGACTTTACCCATGAAATCTTTTTTCTACGCAACTGTTGCCACAACTGCGATTGCAGCGTCAGCAACAACAAGCTTTGCCGGCGGTCATGGCAGCGACGTTTTCAAACGGATTGCATCATTTCCGGTGTACGCGAATATCCCTGCGGACATGGATCCGACATCGGAAAGTGCATCCGAGATCATCGCTGCAACCGAAGACGGCATGAAGTTGGTTTATTCCGATAGCCCGTTGGGCGGTATCGGCATCATCGATATAGCCGACCCTGCCAACCCGAAAGCCGCGGGCTTTATTTCAACCGACGGTGAGCCAACATCAGTCGCCGTGCAGGGTGGACGCGCATTGGTCGCTGTCAACACCTCAGAAAGCTACGTCGCGCCATCGGGCATGCTGAAATCCATCAATCTTGCAAACGGTGAAGTCGAACAAGCATGCGACCTTGGCGGCCAGCCTGATTCAATCGCCATTTCACCTGATGGCACGCTGGTCGCCGTCGCCATTGAAAACGAGCGCGATGAAGATCTGAACGATGGCGTGATTCCACAAATGCCAGCCGGTGGTGTCTCAATCTATCGCCTTTCGTCAGGGGCCATTGACTGCTCGTCCCGCATCAATGCGGATGTAACCGGCTTGGCTGATGTTGCAGGTAGCGATCCGGAACCTGAGTTCGTCGTCTTCAACGAAGCCAATGAGATTGCGGTCTCCATGCAGGAGAACAACCATATTGCTGTCATCAATGGCGAAACGGGGGAGGTTGTATCCCATTTCAGCGCTGGCGCAGTTGATCTGATGAATGTTGACGTCGAAGAGGAACGCGCTTTGACGTTTGATGCCACACTTGAAGGCGTTGTCCGTGAGCCAGATGCCGTTAAGTGGCTCGGCAATGATCGGATCGTGACTGCCAATGAAGGCGACTATGAAGGTGGTTCGCGCGGCTTCACCATCTTCTCCAAAGAAGGCGATGTACTCTACGAAAGCGGCTTGGCCTTTGAATACCAGGTCGCCATGGCCGGCCACTACCCAGAGCGTCGTTCCGGCAACAAGGGTGCCGAACCCGAGGGCATGGAAGCAGCGACGTTTGGAGATGACACCTATATCTTCTTGTTGTCCGAGCGCGGCTCTGTTGTTGGCGTCTACAAGGATATGGAAGGCGCAGACCCTGAATTCGTTCAATTGCTGCCAACGGCGCTTGGCCCGGAAGGAGCGGTTGCCATTCCTGAGCGGGGCCTCTTCGCCGTCGCCAATGAAGTGGATTTGATCGAAGATGGCGGCGTCCGTTCTCACGTAACGCTCTATCAGCTTGGTGAAGGCCCGGCTGAATATCCGCAGTTGGTCAGCACCATGGAAGGCGAACGACCCATCGGATGGGGCGCACTATCTGGCCTTGTCGCTGATCCGGCCGAAGCGGGGATCATGTATGCGGTCAACGACTCCTTCTATGCCGCGCAGCCTACCATCTTCACAATCGATGCAAACCAAACGCCAGCGAAGATCACCAAAGCAACGCGCGTCACCTTGAACGGCGAGGCCGTCGCTTTGACCGACCAGGAAGGCATTACCAACGATGGCGAAGGTGGTTTCTGGATTGCCAATGAGGGCCGTTCCGACCGTGGCATCGCCCATCGCCTTTTGCAAGTGAATGCAGACGGTGAAGTTCAACGCCAGGTCGCCTTCCCAAGTGAGCTGCTCCTGGTGCAAGAGCGGTTTGCATCCGAAGGCGTAACACGCATCGGCGACACGCTTTGGATTGCGATCCAACGTGAATGGAAAGATGATCCGGCAGGCAAGGTCAAACTAGTCTCGTACAACACCACATCTGGTGAGTGGGGTCAGGTACACTATCCACTTGAGCCAAAAGGCGCAGGCTGGGTAGGCCTTTCTGAAATCGTGGCCTATGGCGACTATGTTTACATTGTTGAACGCGACAATCAGATCGGCGAAGCGGCAAAGCTGAAGAAGATCTTCCGTGTGGCCATCTCCGAACTTAACCCCGTTGCACTCGGCGAAACACCGCCAACAGTCGCAAAAGAAGAAGTCCTCGATTTGAACCCGACCATGACGTCATTTGGCGGTTATGTAGTCGATAAGGTCGAGGGTTTGGCCGTCGATGCAGATGGCAACTTCTTTGCGGTAACCGACAATGATGGTGTGGATGATTCAAATGGTGAGACGCAGTTCCTGCGCCTCGGCAAATTGGCGCAGTTCACGCAATAAAGCAGAAAATACTTAAACAAGGTCTCTTCGCACTTCGGTGCGGAGGGCTTTTCCTTTAGACAAAAACCATGTCGCTCGGCAAAATCGTTTTTCTACACGGCGCTTCCTCCAGCGGAAAGTCCACGATCGCTGCATCGCTTCAAGGTGCCATGCCAGAACCGTTCTGGCACATATCCATCGACAAGTTACGTGATAGCGGCGTGCTGCCTTCTGAACGATTCAACTCCGGTGAGTTTGATTGGAAAATACACCGCGCGGCATTTTTCGAAGGGTACCATCGTTCACTTGCCGCCTATGCACGTGCGGGCAACAACCTTATCATCGAGCACATCATTGAACAACAGGACTGGAGGACGTCCCTTGCCACTCTGTTTGAGCCGTTCGACTTCTTTTTTGTCAAAGTAGATTGCCCGCTCGACGTGTTGCAGGAGCGGGAGAACATTCGTGGAGACCGGCCCAAAGGCAGCGCTCAACGAGACTTCGAGACTATCCACGAAGGCCTTGAGTACGATTGCGTTGTCGACGGCACAGCGCGTACTGATCAGTCAATAAAGTTGCTTCTTGCTGCTTGGCGGCAGCGTGCTGGAAAGTCCTCGTTCTTCGCTGCTCTGAACGCCTAGGCAACCTCTAGAACAATCTTACCAATATGTTCCCCAGACTCCATGCGCCGATGCGCATCAGCGGCTTGCGCCAATGGGAAAACACTGTCGTTCACTACATTAAAGCTTCCACTTTCGATCAACGGCCACACATGCTTTTCTACGTCACGAACGAGGCTGGCCTTGAAGGCATCGCTGCGCGCGCGTAATGTCGAACCAGTGTGCGTCAGCCGCTTGGTCATCAGCGGCACAAAGTTTGCCGCTACCTTGCTACCGCTTAGAAACGCAATTTGCACAATCGTTCCATCCATCGCCGCGGCCCTGTAGTTGCGGGAGACATAGTCGCCAGCGACCATATCAAGAATGACATCGGCGCCATGGCCGCCTGTGATATCTTTGACGGCTTCAACAAAGTCCTGCTGACGATAGTTAATCGCAGCATCGGCGCCCAGTTGGCGGCATGCTTTACACTTTTCATCAGTACCAGCGGTGGTTATCACACGCGCGCCGAACGACTTGGCAAGCTGAATGGCGGTAGTCCCAATTCCCGACGAACCGCCATGCACGAGGAACCACTGACCACCAGACAGCGCACCTCGCTGAAAGACATTGTGCCAAACGGTGAGGATCGTTTCAGGCAAGCAAGCGGCATCGCGCAATGAAAACCCACTTTGCAGCGGCAGCACATGGTCAGCGCGTACTTTGCAAAATTCAGCATATCCACCGCCAGGCACCAAGGCACAAACCTGGTCGCCGACCGTCCACTGCTTTACCGCAGCGCCAACCCCTGAGACTGCGCCCGATACCTCCAGACCCGGCAGCGGTGATGCATCCTTGGGAGCGGGATAGGCACCCTCCCGCTGCAAAACATCCGGGCGGTTGACGCCAGCAAATGCAACTTTGATCAATATCTCATGTGATGCGGGTTCCGGGACCGGGGTCTCCACTATGCGCAGCACTTCGGGTCCGCCCGGCTTCTCGATTTCTATGGCACGCATGAGTTTTGCATTCATGGGGTCAGATATGGCACCAAGGCAATTGGACGGCAAACGTCTAATAAGGAGGTGCACAATGATCTTTGACGAGGAAGAGCCAAAAAAGCGGTGCGACTACACGCTGGGCGAAAAACTGGAGGACTTGTCAATTTCGGATCTGGAGGAGCTCAAATTACGTCTTGAGGAGGAAATTTCTCGAGTTGAAGCGGAGACAGCGAGCAAGAAAGCAACCAAAATGGCAGCGGCTTCAATTTTTAAGAAATAGTCACCCAACCATTATTTTAACATTTTGTTAGGCTTATAGAAGTATTACTGTTAATAATCGGTTTTTACCGATGTCTGAGAAGTTTCTCGCTTTGATGACTCCCTGTTTTGACTTTGAGCCGCTTTTGCGGCTCTTTTTTTGTGCTCCATAGGCATATTAACCTTCTATTAAGGATAGTCTTGCGCGATTTTGTGTGAAACGGCATGTTGAAGCGTAACGCTCTTTGGATGGTCGCAATTGCGCGATATTCAACCGCTACGTGAGTAAGGTATTCGAGTTATGGTGCAGGCCGAGCATTCCAACACAATCAGTTTGTCCAAGCACCGTGCGACATCGCATGCGTTTCAACGTCTTTATGCCGAGGGCATGCAACTCGTTGAAGAAACGGCCACCTTTCTGGATGGTGAGGGCCGTATCCAAGCCAAGTCATTGGATCGTGTTTCATCAACGTTGTATGCGGCGGAATCGATGCGGCTGACCACTCGTTTGATGCAGGTCGCATCCTGGTTGCTGCTACAGCGCGCCTTGAACAATGGTGAAATGTCCCACGATCAAGTAGATGCTGAAAAATCCAAGGTTCGCTTTGACAGCAAGACCACCAATATGGAAAGCGGCGGATGGGACAATCTACCCACACAGTTCTCAGAGCTTGTGCGCCGTTCGTTGCGACTTCAAGAACAGATCAAACAAATGGATCAGGATTTATCGGGAACGGGCCAAGCAGAGATTGTTGATTTTCAGACAGTTAGCAATCCCGTCAATTCACAAATCCGCCTTTTGAAAACAGCCTTCGGCCATTAAACGCTAAAAAAAGCGAACAAAAAAAAACCGGCGTAAACGCCGGTTTTTTTAACTGATCAGCTTCTGGGCGGTTTATATACCCAAGCCACCAAACTTGTCTTTGAACTTGGAAACGCGTCCACCGCGATCAAGCAACGTTTGGTTGCCTCCAGTCCAAGCTGGATGGGAGGTCGGGTCAATTTCCAGGTTCATGCGATCGCCTTCAGAACCCCAAGTTGAATATGTTTCATATTCAGTGCCATCGGTCATGACGACAGTGATTTTGTGATAGTCAGGGTGGATGCCCTCTTTCATCGTCTCAGTCCTTTAAGATCAATCAGTGGCCCGTACGGGCGCTTGAACCAAATCATAAAGCCGCAGTCGCCAGACTACGGCTTTTCTTTCGCTGGCGATGCCTATACACCGCACTTCGAGCCCGCACAAGAGCGGTCTGATAAGGAATTTCGGAGCAGGAATGAGCGATCAAAAGCCATCGCCCGTCACATCCCAGCGAAATGGAACACGGCGGGAGAAGAGCAGCAATTTGCGCCCGCTCTCACGTCTCATTCCCTATTTGACACGCTACAAGCTATATATCGCAGCAGCAGTTTTCTTCCTCGTCACCGCTGCAGTAACAACGCTTGCACTACCGACAGCTGTGCGTCGAATGATCGACCATGGCTTTGGAGCTAATGATGCAGGGCTCATAAACCAGTATTTTTCGTTCCTGATCATACTCGCGCTCGTCCTCGCAGCGGCAAGCGCCTTGCGATATTTCTTTGTCATTGCCATCGGTGAATTGATCGTTGCTGACATCAGACGCGATGTCTTCGCCCACGTGATGCGCCTATCACCAGGTTTCTATGATACGGCACAGTCGGGAGAAATCGTCTCGCGGCTGACCGCAGACACAACCCAAATCAAATCCACCTTCGGCGCGACGGCATCGCTTGCTTTACGCAACTTTATCTTGGGGATCGGTGCACTTGTGATGATGATCATCACCAGCCCTTCCCTATCGGCGATCGTCGTTGCAGCCATACCTCTCATTATACTGCCAATCATCTATTTTGGACGGCGTGTGCGCGCACGCTCACGGATCGCTCAAGATACGCTGGCTGAAGCCTCGGCCTTCTCCACCGAAGCGGTGGGTGCTGTGCGCACATATCAAGAATTCACCAACGAAGGTCTTGCAGCAAACCGCTATGCCGATGCTGTGACGAAAGCGTTCAATGCTGCTCGTGGGTCGATCGCAGCGCGCGCTGCTCTGACTGCTTTTGGCATCTTTATGGTTTTCTCCTCCATTGTCGCGGTTTTATGGATAGGTGCCCGCTCTGTTCTTGATGGAACCATGTCGGGCGGTACATTGAGCCAGTTCTTGCTCTACGCCGTAATGGCTGCCGGTTCATTGGCCACATTGTCGGAGGTTTGGGGCGAGATACAAATGGCGGCAGGTGCCGCCGAGCGTTTGTCGGAGCTTTTGGATGAAGAGCCCGAGATTGTGGATGGCGGCAAGAAACACCAACCAGCCTTTGGCCAGAACCCAGTTATCGGCTTTGAGCAGGCAGGTTTTGCCTACCCAACACGGCTTGAACAACCAGCACTACGAGACTTTAGCCTGTCGGTGAAAAATGGTGAGTCGCTCGCGCTGGTTGGCGCATCGGGTGCCGGCAAGAGCACCATCATTTCGCTATTGCTTCGCCAGTACGATCCACAAACAGGCCGCATAATGCTCGGCGGCACTGATCTTCGTGATTTTGACGTGCAAGATTTGCGTCAGTACATGGCAATTGTGCCGCAAGACCCGGTCATCCTCTCAGGAACTGTTTTTGACAACATCGCTTTTGCCAAAAAAGACGCTTCGGTTGGCGAAGTTGAAGCCGCTGCTAGAGCCGCTCAAGCCCACCAGTTCATCACGGATTTGCCTGCGCAATATGATACGCAAGTCGGTGAGCGTGGAATCACTCTTTCTGGCGGGCAACGACAGCGCATTGCCATCGCCAGGGCCATTCTACGCGACGCACCAATCCTGCTTTTGGATGAAGCAACGTCAGCTCTTGATGCGGAAAGCGAGGCATTGGTTCAAAAGGCAATTGGCACCCTCATGAAAGGCAAAACGACGCTGGTTATTGCCCACCGGCTGGCTACCATTCGCAGAGCTGATCGTATCCTGGTTATGGATCACGGAAAAATTGTCGAAGAAGGAACGCACGAAACGCTTTCCGGCATCAAGGGCGGCATTTATGCCCGTCTGGCATCGCTTCAATTCAATGACGGCATTGAGGTTGAAGCAGCTGAGTAAAGCTTCACCGCTCAGTCAGTTTCAGCTCAATCCGGCGGTTTCGGGCACGGGCCTCATCAGAGTCTTCATCAGTCAGAGGTTGAAATTCCCCAAATCCCGCTGCCACAAGCCGATCAGCCGGCACGCCTTCACTAACCAGATATTTCACGACCGACGTCGCGCGCGCTGTCGATAGTTCCCAATTGTCCCGGAACCGTCCTTGGCCCGACAAGGGTACATTATCCGTGTGGCCATCTACACGAAGTACCCAATTAATGTCATCGGGTATCTCTTGTCCAAGGTCGATAAGGGCATTGGCAAGCTTGGCCATCTCCTCGGCACCGGCAGGGTTCAATTCAGCGGCACCCGATGAAAACAGGACCTCGGACTGAAATACGAACCGGTCGCCAACGATGCGAATGTTCTCGCGGTCGCTCAAAATCTCACGGAGTCTACCAAAGAAGTCTGAGCGGAAACGGTTTAGTTCCTGCACCCGCTGCGCAAGCGCCACATTAAGCCGCCGACCAAGATCAGCAATCTTGGCATTGCTCTCACGGTCGCGCGCTTCGGAAACCTCGAGCGCATCTTCCAGCGCAGCAATTTGACGCCTAAGGGCGGCTATCTGCTGATTAAGCAGATCGACCTGACTGCGTGCGCGCTCTGAAAGCGCACGTTCTTCATTCAGTGTTTGTGTAAGTGAGCCTATACGCTCATCTGCTTGTGAGGACGCGCCCGCGCCAGCCGACAGCAATTGCTCCAGTCGCGACCGATCTTCATTGCTCGATTCAAGTGAAGCCTGCAAACTCAGCAACTGATCCTCGACGTCCTGCCGGTCAGACTGCTCAAGGGCCAGAAGCTCAGTCAATTCATTGATACGAGCATTAAGCCGATTGAGCACTTCATCCTGCGTTGAAACTTCACGACTGAGCAGGAACTGCGCCAACACAAAAACCGAAAGCAAAAACATGATTGCCAACAGGAGCGTCGAGAGAGCATCGACGAACCCCGGCCAGTAATCAACGCCACCACTACGTCTTCGGTTTCGGGCAAGGGCCATATTCCTCTAGCCCTTTTTCTTCGCCAGCATGTCCACTGCCTTGGACAGTTCGCTGAGCGTCGCTTCTAGTTCCTTTTGCTGATTTGCTTGGCCTTCCACCCAATCACGCATCATCTGCTGCTCGCTACGCATGGATTTGACCAAACCCTGAATGCCTTCAGCAAGACTGGCCAACGCGGCCGATTGCTTCGCGCCACCGCTATTGCCTACCTTCGACTGAGCAGCGGAGATCTGATCGCTGAGCGCCTTAAGCTGGCCTTCATCAACACCGCTAGACAACGCTGCTGCGGTATTGGGCGTATCGGGATTGGTGACAGACGAAAGCCAGTTTTCGAGCTCCGTATAAAACCTGTTTTGAGCCCGCCCCGCCTGAAGATCGAGAAACCCGAGGACCAACGAACCCGATAAACCAAAAAGCGACGATGAGAACGCTGTTCCCATACCATCTAACGGTTCACTCAAACCAGCCTTCAAATTGTCGAGAATATCGTTGGTTGTGCCCGTGCCCGGGTCAAGCGACTGAATCGTTGCGCCAATGGAGCCGATGGTCTGAAGCAGACCCCAGAAGGTGCCGAGCAGGCCGAGGAAGACCAGCAAGCCGATCAGGTAGCGCGATATGTCACGTGACTCATCGAGCCTCGTGGCAATGGAATCAAGAATGGAGCGAGTAGCCTGTGTCGATAGCGAAACCGGTTGTTGCCTATTCAACAGGGCGCGCATGGGCGCCAGCAGTACTGGTTCACGGCGTGCCGCATTTACCGCATCGCCAACCTTGAACGAGTTAACCCATGCCACCTCTTTGAAAAGTCCAATGACTTGGAGAAACACAAGGATGCTGCCAACGGCTAGCACACCGACAATCAACCCGTTCAACCCGGGATTTGCGACGAAAGCCTGAATGATCTGGCGTGAAAGTATGGCGGCAGCAAAGCCGACCAATGCCAGAAAGACCAGCATCGAAATCAGAAAAACCTGAGGGTTTGAGAGTCTATAGGGATCAAACCGACGCCGTGCCGCGACGGTTGCCGGGTCTTCGGTTTCCACACTTACCAAGTTCGCCTCCCACTGCGCCCATGGGCAAATCACCGCCCAATGGTAAATTTGTAACGGTAAGTGTGGCGAAAATGAAAGCCGCTAGCGTTCGCTATGAACGTCTTTATGCGGATTTGTGGGCGCTATTGACCGTATCTTGCAACTGGCGATGAATGCGTTCATTGCCGCAAACGACTTCACCGCGCTCAAACATTTTGTCGCCGCCATTAAGGTCGGTTACGAAGCCACCCGCCTCGCGTACAAGCAAAATACCGGCAGCAATGTCCCAAGGCATGATCGGCTCTTCCCAATACCCATCCAAACGACCCGCTGCGACCCATGCCATATCGAGCGCAGCAGCGCCGTTTCGGCGCACGCCAACACTATTCATCATGACCTTCTGAAGCTCCTTGAGGAACTTGCCATGATCTGAGTTTTTGCGACCAAGATAGGGAACACCACACCCAATCACACAATCGGTGATCTCGCGGCGTCCTGCTACGCGCATACGACGGTCATTTAAGAACGCACCATCGCCACGCTCAGCCGTGAACAGTTCATCTGCAACCGGGTTGTAGATCACCGCAGCTCGCAGAACGCCCTGGCTCTCCAGCGCAATGGATACCGCAAAATGTGGAATGCCGTGTAGGAAGTTTGTAGTGCCATCCAGGGGATCGACGATGAAGCGGTGTTGAGCATCCGTGCCCTCGACGACACCGCTTTCCTCCATCAAAAACCCGTAATCAGGGCGGGCCTTTGATAGTTCGTAATGAATGGTTTTTTCAGCGCGATGATCGGCTTGGCTGACAAAATCACCGGGTCCTTTGACTGAGACTTGAAGGTTCTGGACTTCGCCAAAATCACGGACAAGCCCACGACCGGCCTTCATGGCGGCCTGAACCATCACATTCATGATCGCTGAACGTGCCATCTCAATTCAATCTTTCTAATGCGGCCTAATCGGCGCGTTTGACATAAGTCAGTTCGTTAGTATCGACGACTATCTTTTCGTCAGCGGTAATAAATGGCGGAACCATAACTCGAACACCATTCTCCATCGTCGCGGGCTTATAGGACGAGGCTGCGGTCTGGCCTTTGACGACAGCTTCTGTCTCGGCAACGGCCAGTACAACAGTGTCCGGCAGTTTCACACCGATAGGGCGTTCTTCATGCATTTCTACCGTGACAACCATGCCATCTTGTAGAAACGCTGCGCGCTCTCCCACAAAGTCCTTTTGAAGCTCCAACTGCTCGTAGCTTTCATTATCCATGAAAACGAGCGAGTCGCCCTCTTCATAAAGGTACTGGAAGTCTTTTTGCTCGAGACGAACACGCTCAACGGTTTCGTTGGCGCGAAATCGTTCGTTGAGCTTACGACCATCAATGAGGTTCTTCAGCTCAACCTGTGCAAATGCGCCACCTTTACCCGGCTTCACATGTGCCGTCTTGACCGCCACCCAAAGCCCGCCGTCATGCTCCAGCACATTGCCGGGCTTGATCTCGTTACCGTTGATTTTCATCTACTTTTGCCTGTGTTTATTCACTTGGCGGAATGCGCCATTGCTCAGCGCTCAATGGACGAAAAGCTGGTCGCGTTCAAGACAAGTGGACAAACAATCAGAAAATCGCATTAGCCCGAGCGATGGCGGCCCGATGCTGTTCGTCTGACAAGCCGAGCCAAAAATCTTCCATTATTGGTACGCGCAAGTCAGCGCGTCTTGCCAAGATGTACCATGCAGCCGCTTCAATATTATCTGGTTCGGTTCCGATACCGGCACGAAAAAGTTGTGAGACAATCAACTGTCCTTGCGGACTGCCGGCACGGGCGGCTTGCAATATCCAACCAAATCCCCGCGCTACATCCCGTGCGCCACCAACGCCGTCAACAAGCATGACGCCATATTCAACCTGAGCTTCTGTGAAGTTTTTGCGGGCTGCTTTTTCAAACCAATTGCGCGCTTGAGCCAACTCATCTTCTGCCTGGAGCACGCCATTGAGATATACCCGCCCCAACAAGAATTGGGCATCGGGAACACCAGCTTGAGCCGCTTGTTCGAAGTAGCGGATAGCTTCCGCCTCCCCCGCCGATCCGGGGCGAAGCGTGCGCACCAGCTGGCCATAATTGAATTGCGCGCTGGCATGATCCTTGTCGGCAGCACGCTTAATCAGCTCAGCAGCCTCTTTGCGATCTTCCCGCGTTTCGGCGCGTTTGAGCAGGATCACGCCATATCGGAACTCGGCTTCTGTAATGCCTGCTTCGGCAGCCATGCGATAATAGTCTTCGGCAATTTTTGTATCAACTGGCACACCCAGACCACGCATGTGTATTTCCGCCAGCAACGTCATGGCGGCGCCATCACCCGCTTCTGCACGTGGCAACGCCAGATTACGCGCAGTCAGATAAAGGCCACGCTGAAACGCGCCATATGCAAAGTCAGCCTCTGGTGCGCCGAAACGTGATGGTGACGGCAAATCACTTTGTTCCAATCCGTCATCTGTCGCGGCGAGTGAAGGCCCACCACACACAATTACGGTTATGACAACGAGGATCTGCCCCAGCAGCGCCGTTCTATTCTTCATGAGTAAGCAGGTATTTTTCCAAAGTGGCATTTGCAAGGCGAACTACTTCAAGGGGATCATCAATTTCAGGCCCAAAGACTGCCTGACTCAGCGCAACGAAATCAACACCCGTTCGAGCTGCCTCGTCGATACTTTCGACTTGATTGCCCGCAAGGAGTATGGCGGGCACCTCAACCATTTGTGCCCACCAATGTGCAAGTTCCAGATATTTCGGGTGCGTTTCCGCCCGCTTGTCGCCGCCAAACTTGCCAAAGAACACATAGTGTGGACGTGCCTCTCCCATTTCTAGCGCCGCATGGCGGGTGGGGCTGCAAGATGCCCCAATTATCAAATTGTCTAGCTGGTTCTCAACGCTGGTTCTGACTTCCGAAGCTCCGGCAACCAGATGCATACCATCAAGTGAGTGCCGCATTACCAACCGCCTCTCTGTCGCACCCACGACAGCAACACCCTTTTCCTGCGCACAGGGTGCCCAGGTGGAGAGCATTGCTTCATACGCAACATCATCGAGTTGATATTGTGGAATGATGAGGGTTGCGACATCACCACCAGCCAGTGCGCGCCGGAGAATGTCGGCACTCGGCACAGCTTCAAGCGGCGGCACCACCAGAATTAGGCGACAGCGGTCTTCAATCAAGGTAGTTGTCATGCGGCAGTCTTGTCACATGCTTGGCTGCGCTTACAACCCATGGGCGTCAGTCCACGCTACAATTGGGTAAAGTTGCGGTCAGAAAATGTACAAAGTATAGTGTGAAATTATCGGCGAACAGGAATATAATAACCATGAGTAAATCCGACCTTTTTGTTGCGATAGCCGACGCTAACCGAAGATATCTATTAGAAGAACTTAGGCGAGAGCCAAAAACGGTGGGGGAACTGGCTAAAGGATTGCCTGTGTCCAGGCCAGCGGTCTCACAACATTTAAAAGTCTTGTTAGATAGCGGCCTAGTTGGAGTAAATGCACTCGGCACCAAACGAATGTACCATATAGAAGAAGCCGGATTTACCCGGCTTCATGTTTGGTTAGATCAATTTTGGTCAGAGAACTAAAACCTAATGTCGAGTTTCTCCCGCCTGGGTTGCTTCGCTAAGTTTCATGATTTCTTCTTTAAGTCGAAGTTTTTCTCGCTTTAGCATACTCATAGTCGCTTGATCAGGTACCGGTCTTGACATCATTTCGTTGAGCTGGCTTTCCAAAGCACCGTGCTTACGTTTAAGAGCGTCGAGGTGTCCTTCAATCGACATAAGCGTTCCTTCCATGTTGTCATTCCCCAATCATATGGTGCCATTGCACCCAACAAGTGTCGAACAAGTTGTAGTCGAATTCCCACAGCTGCAAATCTGTGATATAGGCGCCGCGACCACTCCAATCTTTCACATCCATTTTGAGTAATTTACATGTCCGAGCAGGACCACGCTGATTTGCGACTGCGCTTTGCAAAATTGAAACAGGATCACAATGACTTGGGCGACGCCATTGATGCGATGACCCAAGTCGGATGCCAGCCTTTGCAAATCCAGCGCATGAAAAAAAAGAAATTGGCGATTAAGGATGAAATGATGCGGCTGGAGAATCAGTTCCTTCCGAACATAATTGCGTGAATAAAATGCAAAAAAACACTCCAATCGCCATTGTCATGGGCAGCCAGTCCGACTGGGCGACCATGAAGCACGCTGCAGATATTCTCGATGACTTGGAAATCGGATTTGATGCGCGCATTGTCTCCGCGCACCGGACGCCTGATCGCATGTATGACTTTGCCAAAGCGGCAAAAAAGTCCGGGTTTAAAGTAATTATTGCAGGTGCCGGGGGAGCGGCACATCTGCCAGGTATGGTCGCGTCCCTGACGCCTTTGCCGGTTTTGGGTGTGCCAGTGGAAAGCAAAGCTTTGTCCGGGCAGGATTCTCTCCTGTCTATCGTGCAGATGCCAGGCGGCATACCGGTGGGCACACTAGCTATCGGCAAGGCAGGCGCAAAAAATGCAGGGCTCATGGCCGCTGCTATTCTGGCCATCGGCGATAATGGCATCGCAGATCGCCTAGATACTTGGCGTGCCGCCAATAGCGCAAGCATTGCAGAAAAGCCCGCAGATGATGGGTGATCTACGCCCCTTCCAAACAATTGGCATCATCGGCGGCGGACAATTGGGACGTATGCTCGCACTTGCTGCGGCGCGCCTTGGCCACAAAACCATCGTACTCGACCCTGGCAAAGACTGTCCGGCAGCTCAAGCCTGTAATCAACACATCATAGCGGACTATGACGATGTGGAAGCCCTATTAGAGTTGCAGCGGTGCGATATCGTCACTTTCGAGTTTGAGAATGTCGATTTGGACGCAATCCGAACTTTGGAAAAGACCACACGGATTGCCCCCTCTCCAAGAGCTTTGGAGATCTCGCAAGATCGATTGATCGAAAAGCAGTTCCTGACCGATGCTGGACTGAAAACAGCAGCCTTTGAAGATGTGACGAGCGCAGAACAACTAGATGAAGCGCTCAATAAGTTCGGTGGCAAAGGCATTTTGAAGACCCGTCGCTTTGGCTATGATGGCAAGGGGCAAGTGGCCTTCAAGGGAACAGCCGGCGATCCATCGCCTGAAAAGGCGCTGGAGGAGATCGCAAATGCACCGGCAATTCTTGAAGCATTCGTTCCGTTTGCCGCTGAGATATCAGTGATCATAACGCGTGACGCCGATGGTCAATCAACATGCTTTGATCCTGCACAAAACAAACACGTTGACGGCATACTACAAACATCAACCGTTCCGTCTGGAATTGCCAGCGACACGATTGAAGATGCAAAGTTGCATGCAAAGAAACTCGCTGATGCTCTAGTGTATGTTGGGACACTCGGGCTTGAATTCTTCGTACTGCCAAACGGCTCCTTGATTGCCAACGAATTTGCCCCGCGTGTCCATAACTCCGGCCATTGGACTGAAGCGGCGTGCACGATTAGCCAGTTTGAAATGCACATTCGCGCTATAACGGGCTGGCCACTCTCAACACCAGTTCGCCACAGCGATGCGAGTATGGAAAATCTGATCGGTGACAGTATTGCTAGGCTGCAGGCGCTGGCTGAAGATGGCGACGTCGTGCTCCACGACTATGGGAAAGCACAAGCACGTTCAGGTCGCAAAATGGGACATTTCACGCGCATCACGCGGAAACCAGGCTTATAATGTTCGTTGTTTAGGCTGTCTTGGTTGACATCGCCGCCATTTTCACACTATTTCGCGCCAACGTTTTCCAACGCCCTTTGTCGGGCGTTTTATTTTTGCCGAAACTGGCAGGGTTAGAACAATGAAAATTAAAAACTCGCTCAAGTCGCTAAAATCACGTGATCGCAATAATCGTGTCGTACGCCGCAAAGGCCGCGTTTACGTGATCAATAAGCAGAACCCACGCTTCAAAGCGCGTCAGGGCTAGTCTTAACGCCATTCAACTTGCGTTAAACACATCAATTTGAGTTTGACGCCTTGCTCGCCGCCCTTATGTTGAGCGGATGCAACGACGTGTTTCTTTAACCCTGGCCTTTGCGCTCTCTTTGAGCGTCGGCGCCGCCAATTCGCAGCTGATCGATCCCGATCAACCTCAATCCGAGCCAATTTTGCCAGATGAGCAGGCAATTGTTCCGCCTGCGGACGATGTCCCCACACCCCAAGCGCGCGATGAAGCCGAAGGGGAAGATCGGCTGGATCGGCTTTTTGCTGAACTCAAGCGCACACGCAATCCCCGAGCCGCAAAGCCACTTGCTGACGGAATTTGGGCGGAATGGCGCCGATCTGGTAGCGCAACCACTGATCTTTATGTCGAGTGGGCAAATACGGCTTTAGAACGAGACCAGTATAATGTTGCTCTCGACTTCTTGGATCAGGTTGTCTTGCGCGACCCGAACTATGCTGAGGGATGGAACCGAAGAGCGACACTTCATTTCCACATGGCAAATTTCAAGAAGTCGATGAATGATATTGCGCGGGTGCTCGAACTCGAACCCCGACACTTTGGCGCACTGTCAGGTATGGCGGCCATATTGGAACGCAATGGAAATTTGGCAGCTGCGCTCGATGCTTGGACCAGGGTTGCCGAGCTGTATCCAGCCATGGAAAGCGCCCAGAGCGCAATCGAACGCCTCTCCGAAGAACTTGCAGACGATCCGGCCTGATAAAACTAGCTGCTCATGAACCTTCTCTACGGCACCGCCCTATTTCTGCTCGCCGGCTTGCTTATACTCGCTGGGATTACACGCGTTCAGGTTTGGCGCATCGAACGCCAGCATCCACCCATCGGTGATTTCAAGACGGTCAACAAGACGCGTTTGCACTACGTTGATATCGTCCCAACCGAGCCAGTTGATACGCCACCGGTCGTCTTTCTCCATGGTGCCAGTGGTAACCTCAACGATCAGCGAATGATCTACGAGCCACTGTTACGCAACAAAACAAGGCTGATTTTTCTAGACCGACCGGGACACGGCTATTCAGCGCGCGGTCCGAAATCAAATGCCTATCCAGACGGCCAAGCGTCCACGATTGCAGCGCTGCTTGAGGAGTTAAATATCAAAAGTGCAATAATCATTGGCCATTCGTTTGGCGGTGCGATCACTGCAAGCTTTGCACTCAATCATCCAGAAAAAACTACCGGCACGGTGTTCTTGTCGCCCGTCAGCCATCCATGGCCTGGCGGTATAAACTGGTACTATGACTTTACCGCAATTCCCCTCATAGGCTGGCTTTTTTCAGAAACGGTTGCGCTTCCCGCGGGGCTGGGCCGCATTGAGAGCGGGACGGCTTGCGTATTCGCACCAAACATTCCAACGGCAGATTATGCGCAGACCATGGGCGCAAAACTCGTGCTGCGGCCGTCCCATTTCCGCGACAATGCAAGAGACGTCGCCAACCTTTATGATTACGTCGTAGAGACGTCGCCACGCTATAGTGAAATCAAGTCTCCAAGCGTGATCATCACGGGCGACAAAGACACCATTGTGTTGGCTTCCATTCACTCGATAGGTCTGGAACGCGATCTTGATAAATCAGAGCTCATCTGGATCGAAAATCTGGGGCATAAGTCAGATCATGTCGTTCCAGAGATCACTGTTGCAGCAATCGACAACATCTCGGGCACGGCAAATCATGACCTGCAGGCCTTGGGCCAAATTGCCCAAGAGCGGTTAAAAAACGACGCTTTTGGGCCCATTGAGAATTGCATCGATCCCGACGGTGTTATCGCCAAGGAAATCCTCGGCAACGCGCAAGCGCAATAAAGCGGGGTCAAATGCCTGAAAGGCCGTCCGACCCAATATAGGCAATCCGAAGGAGGTTCGTGCCACCGGGCATACCAAAGGGAACACCAGCAGTGATGATGACCCGATCACCCGGCTTGGCAAAATCTTCGCTAAAGGCAACACGACAAGCGCGATCAACCATATCATCTTCACTGGTTGCATCATCGCTGATGACACAGTGCAAACCCCATGCAAGCGATAGTCGACGCGCCGTCGCAGCAACAGGCGATAGCGCAATGATGGGGACGCTCGGGCGTTCACGCGATGCCCGCAGCCCAGTCGTGCCTGATGAGGTGTAGCAAAGCACAGCGCTCAAATTGAGTGTCTCCGCGATCTGGCGGGCAGCAGCCGAAATCGCATCAGCGCCGGTCTGTTCGGGCTCGGAGCGCTGAGCATTGATAATGCCGCCATAGGTCGGATCACGCTCAACTTTTTCTGCGATACGCGACATGGTGGAGACTGCCTCTACCGGATAATCACCAGCAGCTGACTCGGCAGAAAGCATAATGGCATCGGCACCTTCGAAAACCGCCGTTGCCACATCGGACACTTCAGCACGAGTTGGTACCGGCGCAGAAATCATGGATTCAAGCATTTGGGTTGCCACAACGACCGGCTTGCCTGCCCGGCGTGCCTTACGTGTCAACTGCTTTTGAATGCCGGGAACCGCTTCCAACGGCAGTTCAACACCCAAGTCACCGCGTGCCACCATAACGGCGTCGGACAGTTCGATGATCTCATCAATCCGATCAACGGCCTGAGGCTTCTCTATCTTCGACAGCAGCGCCACGCGGCCGCGCGATAGTTTGCGAACCTCAGAGAGATCTTCCGGGCGTTGAACAAAGGAGAGAGCCACCCAATCAACGGGCTCTTTGAGAACTTCATCCAGATCGGCCCGATCTTTCTCAGTCAATGCGCCGACCGGCAAATCAGTATCGGGCAGGCTTACGCCTTTCTTGTCAGAGATTTTGGTCCCGGAAACAACACGGGTTTTAATAGACTTACCATCACACTCTTCAGCCAAGAGTGTCAGGCGACCATCATCAATGAGAAGGCGATGGCCCGGCTTCACCGACTGCAATATCTCAGGATGTGGCAGGTGGACACGCGTTGCATCACCTTCAGCGGTATCATCATCCAGTGTAAAGCTGTCACCAGGTTTGAGCTCAACTTTAGTATCTGCGAATTTGCCAACACGTAGTTTGGGGCCTTGCAAATCCGCCAGAATACCGATGGGTCGACCAACCCGGTGTTCAACGCGCCTGATTGTAGCGACCAGCTCTCGCATCAGATCATGGCTGGCATGGCTCATATTAATGCGGAAAACATCCGCACCCGCTTTCCACAGCGCTTCGATTTTCTCTTCTGAACTGGATGCTGGACCCAGGGTTGCGAGAACTTTGATTTTTCTTGAACGTTTCACTGAGTGGCCTCGGGAGTAGGTGCGGTTTCTTGTTCTAGCGGTTCGATGACAGCGGTGCCCGATGTCGAGTCAGCTTGATCGACAAGCTGTACCATCCAACTCTGCTGGGTTCCTGTGTCATACTCACGAAAGCCTGCCGCTTGAAAGCCACGTGCCAAACAATCATTGACGCCGGTGATTTTAAATTCACGCTCGGCAACGCACATGCGGATCGGACCTTCCCATCGACCGCCGCGCAAAGCATCTTCGGCGTACACATAATAATACCGTGATGCCAAAGCACCCTCGATCAGCGTCGAACACTTCGATGGCTCTACATGCCACCATCCTTCAGTGACCCAGCCCGCACGCGCGCGATAGCCGATCGCTACACCGACCAGCTGTTGCGTTGCATTGCAGACCCTGAAATCGGCATGCGCCTCTTTTGTTGTCATAGATAGAGCGGAAAAAACGACGGAGCCAAACAGCAATACCTGCATGGCCCAATTTACGGGCGCGCGCGGTTTAGACTTCACAATCATTTCAGATCGGCACAATTTGCCCTACCCAACTTATTGGCGGCACTAACCTTTCCGTATAGTCGTCAAATCGATTTATGCAATGGTATCAGACGCCAGCCGATGCCCTTGCATATGTTTCGCACCGAATCTTGCGCAAATGGAGACACGTGATGGAAGAAAAGTCACAAATTGAACTGGAAGCAGCAGCTTTTCGCGCTTTGGTTGACCATCTGCGCCAGCGTACAGATGTGCAGAATATCGATATGATGAACCTTGCAGGCTTCTGCCGTAACTGCCTCTCACGTTGGTATGCAGAAGCAGCTCAGGAGCGTGACATCGACATGGGCAAAGATGAAGCTCGCGAAATCATCTACGGCATGCCATATGTCGAATGGAGAGAAAAGTTCCAGACAGAAGCTACTGCCGATCAGAAAGCCGCGTTCGAGGCGGGCGATAAGCACTGATCCAATGGTATCAGCCAGCCGTGTCGCTTTCTTCTTCAACCTGCCAACGAAAATCACCGATGCGACCATCTCGCGAGGGTGGTGGCAAACCGTCCTCAATCAGCCTTAGCCGAAATGATTTGCCTGCCAGCGGATTGCGCGTTGCGGCCACTTGTTCCACATCGCCAAGAAGCGTTGCACCGCCATCTAGTTCCACATCGGCAAAGCTGATCGGATTGGTGCGCACAAGCTCCGCCTCCGTCTGCAGCGGTGGCAGCAAGATCATGGGTAATTGATCGTTTGCCAGAGACGTCAAAAGCGGCGCACTGGCATCACCAAGCAAAACCCGTAGCTGGCGCTCGGCATAAAAAGCCATCTTTCGTCGACCCGGTTTGGTGAAGTTGATCCCGTCGCTAACGCGCAACCGAACTTTCTGACCCTTAATGTCGTCGCCAGTGAGTACAAAATTGCCGTTCTCATCGACAAACCCGTCCCAGATGTCGACGAAATATCCATTCACTTCCTCTACGGCAGCGCGGTAGATCTCATTAAATGCCAGCATGTCAGCTGACATGGAGCGGAACTTGAATGGCGGTGCACCGACCCAGACTAGCACGCGATTACGCTCGCGCACCGCTTTGGCGAAGGCTTCAACGCGGGCGATATATTCGCCTTTCCATGCGTCAGACAAGACCTGTTGGCTGCGGCCACCGACACGCATGGCTTGCCGGTCATTTGAGCCAATCTGCATCACAACGATGTCAGGATTGACCTCATCGATGATAGCAGAAATCTCTTGCGGCCAATTGTAGAAATCGCTGCGAACGAAACCGGATGAACCACTTGCTTGGCGAACGATGACGACGTTCTGAACGTCAGCAAAAGCTTCTTCCAACCCTTTTGCCATGCCGTCAGCTACAAAGTCGCCGACAATGAGAACGCGTCGCGCATTTTCCGATTTCTCAACCGCTGAGACCACTGGCTGAGGCGCTGCCGGAGCTGCGGATCGCCGAACCGCGGGAGCAGTTCGTCTAGGTTGTGCACTAGGTGCAGGTGTGGACGCTCTGGGTTGGTTATTGCGCTGGAATAAGAGCTCAAAAAAACCCTTTTTGCGCTCGCGCTTCTCCTGCGCGAAGGCAACACCGCTTTCAGGCAAAAAAGATATCGGTGTCGCTACTTCCACGCCGATAAAAACAATCGCCAACAGTGCAACGAAAAAAGACTTTCCCAAAGCGCGCATAATTCACTAAAGCCCACACAGTGGCGGCCATTTTGATTACCGCCTTCTTAGCACCTCTAGCACTTCCATCGATGCAAATCCATCCTGCGGCAAACCGGCACTTGCCTGAAAAGCCTTGATCGCAGAGCGAGAAACAGGGCCAATCTTCCCATCAACTTCGCCTTCATAGAAACCTTTGCGCGCCAGCCTCGCCTGCAACTCTTCGCTCTGTGCAATCGTCAATCGCGTAAACGGACGGGTCCAATCGCGCGTCGGCGGCGGAAACCCGCCAATTTGGTCTGCGAGCAATCCAACGCCAAGTGCGTACTTATCCGCATTGTTATAGCGTTTGAGAACGAAGAAATTATCGGCCATCAAAAAAGCTGGCCCTTGGCGACCTTGCAGTACCTTCAACTCAGCGCGTTGTGACGGGCGCGGAAACGCTTTGCCATTGGCCCGGCGCACACCGATGCGTTCCCACTCGGCCAGCGACATTTTCCCACCCGGAAACTTGCGTCCCTGCGGCAAAATGACTTCGTAGCCCCACGTCTGCCCGCTTCGCCAACCATTGTCTCGAAGCAGGTTTGCTGCAGTGTAGAGTGCATCTGGAACTGAGTTCCAAATGTCCTTGCGACCATCGCCATCTCCGTCGGTCGCCCAAGCTGTGTAACTTGTTGGAATAAATTGAGTATGACCCATGGCACCAGCCCAAGAGCCGGTTAGGCCTTGCAAAGATACATCACCTCGAGCAACAATCTTTAAAGCTTCGATCAACTGTCCCCTAGCAAACTTTGCGCGACGGCGATCTGCGTAAGCCAGCGTTGCAAGCGCACGCGGCACATAGTGCAGTCGGCTCTCCTGTTTCAGCGCTTCGCCATAGCTGGATTCCATAGACCAAATAGCGAGCAGGATGTTACGGCTAACACCCATGTCACGTTCGATCCGGTCAAGTAGACGCTTATGCTTGCGCAGCATTTCGCGACCTGTGCCAATGGTGCGCTCGTTAACGCGGCTATCGATATATTGCCACGCTTCATCCTTGAACTCGGGCTGAAAGCGCGCCTTGCGCAAGACCTCCGGATCTGGCGTGCGCACATTGGCAAAGGCACGATCATAAATGGAGCGTGGAACGCCATTGCGGACGGCAGTTGCACGAAAATCACGGATCCAGTTTTGAAAACCAGCGTCGGCCTGCGATGGCAGGAGCGCAGCTAACTGCATGCCGAACGCCAAAGTGGTAGTTGCAATCGATATAAGCAGAAATTTGATCATGTCCTTGACCCCAAATCCCTAAGCATGAGTCCTGTTTCTAGAACTGGTTCTTAACGTTGCAAACGCAAGCCCAAGAATGCTGACCACTCTTCACTGCGCTGCGTTTCATCGTCTGAAAATGTCTGATCATAGCCCAAACGCCCGGTTAGCCCGACAAAACGATTGAACCAATATGTGGCACCAATCTGACCACCCACACTTGTTTGATCCGTCAAGCCGCGAAAACCATCAGAATGCTCTAAGTTGACGGCGCTATTGAGCGTCAGGTTTGCCCTTGCCTGGTAGTCCGCAGTAAAATCTGCTGTGTAGACGATGGAACCAGATGAGTCTTCCAGTCCCGTCGGCTGCGTTTCTGTAGTTAGGGTCAAGCCGACATCGACATCGCGGCGGGGCGACCAATTTAACTCACCAGCAAGTGACAGGCCCTTCAAGTCCGGCAAGCTTCTCTGTTCAATATTCTCAAAAAGATAACCTGCGCTGAATTCACCGGCGAGCTTCTCGCCATAGTCGAAGCTGACACCGCCACGAAGGGCAATCCTGCTGGAATTTCTATCAAGGCCATTAACGTCCGTCGGATCATCAAAGCGCCGAAGCCCAAGTTCCAACTCGGCAAAAGGCGAATGAATGGCACCTGTATTCAAGCCACCGCGCAACGTTGCCGTATAGTCTGCAGAGTTCAGATCGCTTTGCGAAATAGTTGAGCCATCGCTGAGCGACACATCACCCAGGAAAGTGCGCGACGCACCCAAGGTGACCCCTGCGACGACAGGGCCAATGGGGCGCTGATATCCAATGGTGCCGGTAAAGGTCTGTGTGCCGGGTTCGGTCAGAATTGTCGGATCAGTTGCGCCGCCAGTTACATTGCTGACGGCCGCCGAAAGCGGATCTTCACTCTCAAACTCGTAGGAAGCGGTAGATGTAAACTGCTGTTGATCAGCAAACTCGCGGACAAGCTCTACATTGGCTGCCGCAGCAAGTGCGCCGCGCTCTCCCTCGTCGATATCATAAGGTAGTGTCAGGCTTGCTTCGCCAGATACCTGTGTCGCACCAAAATCACCATCAAACGCAACTGCGCCTGTCGCTTCAAATTCTTTGATTTCATCCGTTTGAGTTATGATGTTTGCGCCACCACCGGTGTCTTCCTGGCGAGACATACGCCTCGTAAACGTACCTCCAAGCTCCAGACTTGGGCGCAGCAGAAAATACCCCACCTGAACACCTACAGGATCGTAAGGGTTTTGGAGAGGGGCGCCGACGCCAGCTTGCAACGGTTCGAGCGCTTCGGCGCGCCCGATCGAACTTGTCGTTAGTTCTTCATCCAAAAGGAGATCATCTTCCAACAACCCGTCAACTGTAAGGTCATCTTCAGATGTAAGATCAGTTGATTCAGGGCCTTGCAGCCCAAATTCCGTTCTTTGTGCATTTATTTCCGCTGCCGATGGTAGCGTAAGACCTGCCTGTGGACCTGCTTCGTCTTCAACGGTGCCATCTTCAGCTGAAATGAGTGGCGAAACCGGTTGCGACGTCGCTGTTCCACGCAGGATGAAAGCGTCCTGACTGTGCGCAGTCGGCAATGAATAAAGACCGACTAACCCAGCGGTCGAACACACCCATGCAAATCGACTTGCCGCAAATCGTATCCGACGACACTTTTTCACTTAGCGTTCCGCTCTTCTTTAAGCCTGACCAATCGCCGCAGGCCAATTCCATTACCGAAGCGTAAAGATAAGCAGTTAATGAACCGTTGAATCGGACCTCAAATCAGCGTCGGCCATGGACACGAGCGCTTGGATGACATACCGAGCCAATCCACACAAAAGACGCTGACAAATGATTACAATGACACACGATGCGATAGCATCTGCTGTACGCACGATAAACAAAGAACAAGCCGGGATTGTCGCGCTGGCGGAAGCCCTCGAGAACGGACTTGGTGCTCCTTTCCGCGACGCGATCGAACGTATCGCTCATATGAAAGGTAGGGTCATTGTAACGGGTGTCGGTAAGTCTGGGCACGTCGCTTCAAAGATTGCCGCCACACTCGCGTCAACAGGAACACCAGCCTACTTTGTCCATCCCGTTGAAGCCAATCATGGCGACTTGGGCATGATTGCGCGCGATGATGTGATAATTGCACTTTCATGGTCTGGCGAAAGTCAGGAGCTTGGCGGGATCATTGAGTATTCGCGTCGCTTTCAAATTCCACTGATCGCATTGACCAGTGGTGCGCAGTCTTCCCTTGCAAATGGCGCCGATATTCTTCTCACACTGCCGAAGTCTCCAGAAGCCTGTCCGCACGGCTTAGCGCCTACCACATCGACCATTGTTCAAATGGCCATGGGCGATGCTTTGGCCGTGGCACTATTGGAAAGTCGAGGTTTTACTGCCCATGATTTCCGCAACTTCCACCCCGGCGGTAAATTGGGTGCAAATTTGACCGGCATTGGCGATGTGATGCACACCGGCGATCGCATTCCCTTAATTTCAACATCAAGCGATATGCGCGAAGCCATTGTCATGATTTCGCAAAAAGGCTTCGGCTGCGTTGGTGTGGTGGATCAAACAGGGAAGCTTGCTGGCATTGTAACGGATGGTGACTTGCGACGTCACATTCACAAGGACCTTTTGGCGATGTCGGTTGAGGACGTGATGACAATTGATCCCATCACAGTGACGCCGGAAACACTAGCGGCCAGCGCTTTGAACACGATCAATGAATTGTCCATCACCGCATTAATGGTTCTAAAGGACGAAAAACCTGTCGGCATCGTTCATTTGCACGACTTGCTAAGAATTGGCGTCGCTTAAGCGGTTGTATCAGACCCAGCCCTGCAGTTCCCGGCGTACGAGCGTTTCAAAAACCCACATACCGTCATCACTGTCGTTCAAACACGGAATATGGGTGTAGTGCGTACCGCCGGCTTCATGGAAGATTTCCTCGCCTTCACCGGCAATTTCTTCCAATGTCTCCAGACAGTCGGAAACAAAGCCCGGATTGAAGGTGGCAACCTTCTTGATGCCTTGCTCAGGCAGCGCTTCAAGCGTTTTATCCGTGTAAGGCTGCAACCATTCTTCCGGTCCGAAACGGGACTGGAAACATGTCATCAGCTTACCTTTTTCCCAACCAAGGCGCTGTTCAAGCAGCCTTGAAGTTTTGTGGCAATGGCAATGGTATGGGTCGCCACGCTTAAAGTAGCTTTGAGGGATACCGTGATAGGATGCAATCACGCGCTCGGGTTCAAAATCAAGAGACGCCAAATGGCTTTCGATTGAACGTGCAAGCGCTTCAATGAAAACCGGTTCATCGTGATATGAGGGCACAACACGAAGCGCTGGCTGAAAGCGCTTGTTTTGCAGCGCTTCAAAGACCTTGTCATTAACCGTTGCGGTCGTGGTCGCTGAATAGTGCGGGTAAAGCGGGAAGGTTACGATCCGATCACAGCCCTGATCCTGTAACGCATCAATCTTGTCTTTGATGGAAGGCTGACCATAGCGCATCGCCCAGTCCACGACGACATTGTCATGGTCGGATAAGAGTTCCTGGAGTTTCTCAGCTTGGCTGCGTGTGTAGGTACGCAGGTAGCTTTCATCCAAATCCTTGTTCCAGATCTCTTCGTATGCCTTACCAACGCGACCCGGGCGCGTGTTCAAAACGATGCCGTAGAGGATCGGATACCACAGTGCCTTTGGCCATTCGATGACACGACTGTCAGTCAAAAACTCTTGCAGATACCGACGCATGGACTTGAAGTCGGTGCCATCCGGCGTCCCCAAATTGATCAATAAAACGCCAACTTTGTGCAGGCGTACTTCCGGGTGATCTGATGGCAAAGGGCCAACTTGACGCGCTTCGGCGCGATCAAGCAGCGGCGAACGATTTTTATCTGCTGTAAATTTTGGTTGTACGTTCATGGCACGCGCCTCACCCGATTTTGGCTGTCGGTACACCAATTAAGCGCGCCAACAATGCGACAAATTACTCATTAAAGCTATACGCAAAAAAATCCCCGCGGATTTCTCCGCGGGGATTTTAATTGGTGAGAGCCAGATCTTACTCGGGAACGACGATCTCAGCGCCGATTGGCAAACCACCAGCGGACAGGTCAGGATTAGCCTCGCTCAGCTTTGGCCACATGGTTGCGTCGCCGTAAAACTCACCCGCCAAGTCCCAGAAATTGTCGCCGGCAACGATCGTGTGCATGCGGCCACCAACACCCTCAATTGCCGGGCCGCTTGTTGCCAGCGCTGTGGCAGCAAGCCCGGTTTCCGGCACTTCAACGGTTGGCTCAACACTCGCTTCCATCGTGACATCTGCGGTGCTTCCGTCATCTTCCATGACTTCCATGGCAGCCATTGCAACACGCCCATCTGTAAACGGTGTATAAGGGCTGTTGGCGGCAATGTAGTCGGCAACGACCTGCTCAAGGCCCGGGCCGAAATCATAGGCGTTCATGGCGTTGGTTTCGAACATGTCGTAACCATCACCACCATTGCGCATATAGTTGTTGGATACGATACCGTAGGTAGCTGCCTCATCAATCGGGGAGCTGTTACCATCTGCGTCAACAACCATGACGCCGGAAATCCGACTGCCTGGTTCAGCCTTGGCATCAAACATGTAAGTCATGCCGGCAACCTGCGGGAACCGGCCAGCACCATCTTCGATACGGCTAACGCCATTCTCAAGCGCTGCGATTACGTCAGCGCCTTTAAGCTGGAATGTAGCTAGTGTGTTCTGGAACGGAAGAACCGTCAGAACTTCACCCATGGTAATCTCGCCTTCATCAATGGAAGCGCGAAGACCACCACCATTCTGGATTGCGATCTGGATGCCTTGATCGCGAACGCGCTCGAGCATGGCGTTGGAAACCAAGTTGCCCATCTGGCACTCACCGGCGCGGCATGAACCGCGATCACCATCAATGGCTGCTGTAGATGACCCAACGACACGTGCCTTAAGTTCTTCGATTGGGCCGCCGAGCTCGGCAACACGCGCCGCAACGCCAGCATCAGCTGTCACAGAAGCATCGAGCAAATGTGGCTCGCCTGCCGCTCGTACAACGTTCCCATCATCGTCAAACGTCACACGTAGTTCGCCCAAATACTTCGAATACGCATAGGCTTGGACAATCGGCACTTCAGCACCAGCTGGGTTTTGAACCACGACAGGGTAGCTATCCGCCGCACCGTCTCGGAAATTGGAAAGAAGGGTGTGGCTGTGCCCGCCCACGATAACATCGATACCTTCGACAGCCGCAGCAATCTCCTTGTCACGCGGCAAACCGACGTGGGACAAAAGAATGATCTTGTTAACGCCTTCCGATTCAAGTTCGACAACTGCGTCTTGAAGATAACGCGTTTCCTCAATCAAAAGAATTGTGTCGCCAGGCGAAGAGGTCTCATCGGTATCGGTGGCAAGCACAGAAAGAATGCCGATCTTCTCACCACCAATTTCCTTGATGATGTAGGGCTCGATCTTATCTGCCAGCGGCGAGGAAGCTCCGGCCAGTGTGTTGCCTGAAATGACCGGAAAATCAGCTTGATCAATAAACTTCAAAAGCGCTTCCGGGCCATCGTCAAATTCGTGGTTACCCACCGCCATAGCGTCAAAGCCAATACCGTTCATGAACTCAACGGCAGCATCGCCTTTGTATGTGGTGTAAAAAAGCGAGCCTTGGAACTGATCGCCTGCATCCAGAACGACGACGTTCTGACCAGTGTTGGTCAACGCATCACGTCGCTCATCAATCTTGGTTTTGACCCGAGCGATACCGCCAAAGCACTTGCCTTCGGCATCATCTTCAGCGCCACACGTTGAATCAAAGCGGTTGATTGGTTCAATGCGTGAGTGCACATCGTTGATGTGCAAAATGTTCAGCGTGTATTCTGCTGACGCAATTGCCGTTGAGCCAGCCAAAACAGCAAAACTGGTTGCAAAGAGCGCGCTGGATTTCAGAACGCGTTTCATCATTGATATCTCCCTCAATACTAAGGCGGAAAGCCCGCGTTCGCGCCTTATCGTAAGCTACTGTGTCAGCTATTTAACGGTAAGGTCAACCAGTTACGGTTTTTATTGAGGTGCGTCATATCGTTTGGCGTACGAGATCAGACGCCAGTGCGCGATATCAGGTGATCGGAGCCGTTGGCGCGGTGCGGATCATGGAAAACTGATTGCCGTCGTCGCGGGTGCAATTGAGCGTGTTTAAAGACGCCAGCCGACAGTTGGCGGAGCGTGTTTGACCGCTGACCGCTGATGTTAACTGTAATGAGTAGTCAGTCGTCGTTGTTTGAACATAGCTTCCGCTGATCAAAAGCGCGCCTGTATCAATCTCATTCCACTGTGTTGAGTTATTCACAAACCGCGCGGTGTAGAGGTTCTCGGTGCTGCGCCAAGATCCCTCAATACCCGTCGGCGTTGGTGCCGCATAACGTGGTGACGATGGCACGCCGCTGTTGACTACAGCACAACCCGACACGGCGGCCGCCAAACAAAGCACGCTCACCGTTGACATGATTGATCGCACGTCTGCCGAAAAGTTATTGGCCTTGGTCATCGGGTTGCTCCCTCAAAAACAGCTTAAAATTTTAAGCAATTGTTCAGCTATGCCAACCCCAAGCGTGAAAACTTGGCAATTGTTTGCCGTTCTCCCTCATATTATTCTTAACATGGTTAACGAATTGATTGGTTACTGCGCCGCCAGATAAGACGCCAGGCGCTCTCGGCCAGCTTCCAAACCCTTGTATTGGCGCTGATCGGCATTCAGCTTACGGATAGCTTGTGCCAGTTCCAGCGCGTCCACTTGGCCGCGTACTTCACGCAACTGTTGTGTGGTGACGTTGATGGTGAACAACACGTCACCGGTATCGGGAACCTTGCTGATTGTCTGATACTCACGGCGAACAAACATGTTCGCAATCAAGTCATCGGAAACCCCATCGCTTAGCAGGTGGTGCGGATGATGACCCGGTGTGAACCAATCACCTTCTGCATGAAACGACCAGTTTCGACGCTCAAGGATAACATCGTCCGCCATCATATCGAACATGCGATTAATAATTTCAGCATTTCGACTGCCCGGCCCAAAACCAGGCACTGTTTCATGCATTACCTGCAATGGTCGGTCATACTTTTCTGAAAGGTTCCAATATGATGGGGCGAATAATCCCGCAGCAACGAGCCGCCAACCATCATCGTGGCGCCGCATCAAGACGAGGTCATCGCCAACCAGCATCGATGCGGCAAGTAGCGGCGACATGACGTTTGGTGAAACCAACTCGCCATCAAGTGTCACACCCTGCAAACGAGCGGCGTAGCGATCCGGTGCAATGGTGGGTAAATGAGATTTAAGTCTCTCCCAGACCGAGCCTTGCGCCTCAAGCGTATCGGCGCGCGCCATGAAGTAACGGTTCTCCGGTTCAGCAGCGAGTACGCGCTTCTTGTCAGCAATATGCGCTGCTGTCGCATCGTCCGGCATCAACCATGGCTGTTCAATGGGCCTTGGACGCGCACCGATCTGAAAAGCAGGCGGATAGAGAGAAAGAGGCCTCAATGACAAACCTCAGTCATGACCTAGGTCTCCATCTGCTCAAGCTCATCGATTATACCCTCGATCACGGCGAGCCCTTTGTTCCAAAAACCGGGGTCAGACGCATCAAGCCCGAAAGGTGCCAGCAATTCACTGTGATGTTTGGAACCGCCAGCGCGCAACATATCAAAATAGGCATCTTGAAAGCCGCTCTCAGCGTTTTGGTAAACGGCATACAGCGAGTTCACCAGACAATCGCCAAAGGCATAAGCGTAAACGTAAAATGGTGAGTGGATGAAGTGCGGGATGTAACACCAGAAAGTCTCATAGCCCTCGTTGAGCGCAACCGCATGACCAAGGCTTTCACCCTGAACTGAAAGCCAATGCGCGTTGATATCCTGCGTGGTAAGTTCACCGTTGCGGCGCGTTTCGTGAACCTTGCGCTCAAAATTGTAGAACGCAATCTGACGCACGACGGTGTTGATCATATCCTCGGCTTTTTGGGCCAACATCGCTTTGCGTGATGCCTTGTCTGTGGTTTTGCCAAGAAGAGACTGGAAGGTCAGCATCTCTCCAAAAACCGAAGCTGTCTCAGCTAAGGTCAGCGGTGTTGATGCCATCAGAGCACCCTGCTCAGCTGCCAATACCTGGTGCACGCCATGGCCCAACTCATGAGCCAAAACCATAACATCGCGCGGTTTTCCCAGATAGTTCAGCAACACGTAGGGGTGAGCCGATGGTACAGTTGGATGTGCAAAGGCACCGGGTGCTTTTCCGGGGCGGCTGGGTGCATCAATCCAGCCATTGTCAAAGAACCGCGAAGCAACATCTGCCATCTGCGGCGAAAAACCTGAATAGGCTTCCAGCACGATATCTTGAGCTTCACGCCATCCAATTTGGTTGTCCGGGGCTTGAGGCAAAGGTGCATTACGATCCCACGCCTCGAGCTTCTCAAGCCCCAACCAATTTGCTTTAAGCGCGTAGTAGCGATGCGAGATACGTTCAAAGCTTTCGGTCACAGATGAAACGAGCGCATCCACCACTTCTCGCTCGACACGGTTAGCCAAATGGCGGCTATCAGCGACATCGCTGAAATCCCGCCAACGATCCTCGATCTCCTTATCCTTGGCGAGCGTATTGGTAATCAGCGTAAAAGTTTGCAGGTGCGATGAAAACGTTTCAACCAAGCTTCCAAAGGCCGCCTTACGTTTGCTGCGATCGGGATCCTGCAAGAGGTTAAACGTCGGCTCGGCTGGCAGCTTCTCGCCGTCTACTTCAAAACGCAGCCCGACCATGGTTTCATCGAACAAGCGATTGAATGCGGCCGAGCCTGTAAGGGCCTTTTCCTGAAATAATTCCTCGATTCTGTCGTCAAGCTGATGGGGCTTTTCCAGTCTCAGGTCGCGCAGCCAAGGCTCATAATAGGCAAGCTTCTCATCTCGCGCATAGCCAGCTTCAAGACTATCTGCCGTGATACGATTGAGTTCGAGACCAAAAAACAAAAGGCGCTGACTGACTTCCGTCAGCTTCTGCTGAATATCACCGTAAAACTTGCCACGCACCGGGTCAGAAGTATCGCTGGCATATAAAAGGCCGGCATAAGAACCAATACGTCCAAGTCGATCTTGCAATGCTTCAAACTCAGCAATCAAACCGCCTAACTTGTCATCGCCCAGTGCAACGTCCAATTTGCCTTTCCAGCTTTCTTCAAACGCTTTTGCTTCGGCCGCGCCAACCTCGATGTCTCGGTTGAGTTCTGCGCTCTCCATACCTGGATAAAGATCATCAAGGTTCCAAACAGGCATATCAGCTTCATCGATAGAAGAGGCAGCCATGTCTTTTGAAAAAGCGGCACCGCGTCGCGCGAAAATCATAGGGTATCCATTCTATTGAGCATCAACATCCATAAAATTTGAACATCTGGGTTAGCAGCGCCTTCAGTCAGCTGTGTCATGGTGAGCCAAGTCTATTAACCCCGACAAATGAAAGTAGCCGTGTCCAGCGGTCATGCAACCCATGACATCAACTATTCTCATTGCAGACGACGATCCGGTACAAAGACGCCTTTATGAGGCAACATTATCACGCGCCAACCTGCGCACAATTGTGGCAGAAAACGGCACACAAGCACTGAACGCTATGACGGCGAATAGCGACATCGACGCCGTGATTCTCGACCTTGTCATGCCTGGCATTGATGGCATCGGCGTGCTGGAGCAGATGCAGGCCGACGCACTGTCGATGCCGGTTATTGTTCAAACAGCGCAGGGCTCTATGGACACAGCCATCCGCGCCATGCGCGCCGGCGCTTTTGACTTCCTTGTAAAACCCGCGAGCCCCGACCGTTTGTTGGGATCAATTTCAGACGCGCTCAAAGTTAAAGAGCGAGCCAAGCCAGCTATCGATTCTTCGGCACGGTCCAAAAAGAAGAACGTAAGCGAGCGCGAAATCATCGGCAATGGCCCGGAAATCGACCGCATACGAAAGCTGATTGCCAAGGCCGCAGACAGCAATATTCCGGTCTTGATTGAGGGACAGTCTGGCACAGGCAAGGAATTGGTCGCACATGCGATCCAGTCAAAAGGGAGCCGCGCCAATAAACCCTTCGTGATCGTTAACTGCGGCGCCATGCCTGAAAACCTAGTCGAGAGCATTCTTTTCGGCCATGAGAAAGGTGCTTTTACAGGCGCCACAGAAAAACGGAGCGGCAAATTTGTCGAAGCACAGGGCGGCACCCTGTTTCTTGATGAAGTAGGTGATTTACCCTTGGAAGCGCAGGTCAAACTGTTACGCGCCATTCAAGAGGGCCAGATCGAACCCGTTGGCGCCAGTAAATCGGTTAGTGTCAATGTGCGTTTGATTTCAGCAACCCATCGCAATTTGATTGAACTTGTTCGCAACGGAAAGTTCCGCGAGGATCTATTCTACCGGCTCAATGTGTTCCCCATTATTGTTCCTCCTCTGCGAAACCGGTTGGAAGACATCCCAGTACTGGCGGAACATTTTCTATCAACCATTGGTACTGCAGAAGGCAAAGACCTGACCTTGGATCGTTCCGCACTTGACTTGTTCATGCGTTACGATTGGCCGGGTAATATTCGTCAGTTGCAGAACGCTATCTTCCGGGCTGTTGTACTCGCGGCAGATGAAGGCGTCCTTTACCCTCAGGATTTTGCATACATCGCAAGTCAGATTGTTGCCCCTCCGGGACATTTGGAAGCGCATCGTGCGCCAACACAATCCGTTACGCCTCCGCCATTGGAAACGCCTGAGGCCGCAGTTCAAAACCAAGTGTTGCAAGAAACCCCGCAACCAATTGAGCGCGAGGAAAAACTGGCGTGGAATGATCGCGGCGACATCCGCTCTTTGGCTGACATTGAAGAGCGCGTGATCAGGCTTGCAATCGACAAGTACAACGGCCGCATGAGCGAAGTTGCACGCCGTTTGGAAATTGGCCGGTCGACGCTTTATCGCAAGCTCAAAGACTACGAGATCGCCCACTAGGCCAGCCTAGCACATTTCACCAAACATTAACCTTGATTCAAATCCTGTCGCTCGCGATCGGAATATGCCATTGTTACACCGCAATTGCAGCCGATATCCGATGGGGGATGTGGTGGTAAGGTGGTTGTTTGAAGTCGCGCGCGACGTTAAATCGTATGGGCGATAACGTGCAATTAACCATGCCAGCTTAGTTCATAAAGGCGAAACGGGACGACAACTTTGCAATTTGTGTTCAAACGACCGTCAAAAGTTTTGACTGATGGTGTACGCAAAGTCTGTCTCAAAGGCTTGGCGGCGATGGTCATGTTTGGCTTTCTCGCTGCCGCTTCAACGACGCAGGCGCAAGCCGAAACAAGAACACTCAAGCTCTACTTTACGCACACCAAGGAACGGGCCGAAATCACATTCAAAAAAAACGGTCGGTATGTGCAGTCAGGCCTGACAAAGCTAAATCGCTTCTTGCGTGATCACCGACGCAATGAACCGACAAAAATGGACCCCAAACTGTTCGACTTGATTTGGGAAGCCTATCGCAAGACCGGTTCTCGCGAATACATCCATGTCGTTTCTGCTTACCGATCGCCACAAACCAACGCCATGCTACGGCGGACCCGCGGCGGCCAAGCCACCAAGAGCCAGCATATGGTTGGCAAGGCAATGGACTTTTACATCCCCGGCGTTTCAGCAAAAAAACTGCGCGAGATTGGCTTTAAACTCCAAGGTGGCGGTGTCGGCTATTACCCGCGTTCCGGCACCCCTTACGTCCACTTTGATACTGGCGGGGTGCGAGCTTGGCCGCGGATGAGCCGTGCAGAACTTACAAGACTGTTTCCGCGAGGCCGTACCCTGCATTTGCCGCCAGATGGCAAACCGTTACCGGGTTATCAGCAAGCGCTTGCAGACTACAAAAAGCGACAGGCGCGTGGCCAAGCTGTAGCCGTCGTTGATGACACTCGCAGTAGCGGCGGTGGTCTGTTCTCGCGTCGCAGAAACAGTGACAGCGATAATACGCCTGCTGCTGCACCAGCCTCCGCACCCGCGCAATCAACCGGAAACATTCTGGCATCATTGCCAAGCTCCAGACTGCCGCAGCCGGTCATCGCACCCCGCGCTTCTACCGGCGTGCCCGTTGCGATAACACCGGTAGCGCCGGCGCCGACAATTGCTGAAACCTTCGAGCAGCAGACAGACGTGTTTGCTTATGCCCCCCCAATCCCGCAAAAGCGGCCAAATGTTCTCATCGCTTCCGCACCTGCTCCGAGCGAACGTCGTTCTGCAAGCGAAATCGAAAGTGCGCTAAACAGCGCCGAGACAAAAGTTGCCGCGCTTGAAGGTGAAGATGATGTTAGCGCGATCCTCGATGCCCTTGCTTCCGAGAGGCCTGAACTTTCCAATCAAGGCAATCCAACGAAGCTGGCTTACGCCAACCTGCCAAGCCCCAGTACGCGCCCGCGCCTGAGCAATCCCAATGGTTTGCCTTCGCCCAATCTGCCTCAACCAACACAGTTAGCCAGCGCTCCACCAGCTGATGATCGAAGCGGACGCCTGACGGTCCCCGGGGAAAGACCGCTGGCCATTGATGAAACAACAGCTGCTGAAATCCGTGCGGCCGCCTTCGACACTGGCGTGCCAACGACGGCAAAGTCAGCAAAGCCGACTCAACTCGATGCTGTTGAAGTCGCAGCTATTGCGCCAAGCGCTATCCAGCTCTCTCCAGACATCAACCCTGCCCGCTTTGGCAGCTTGGCCACGAGTTCGGAACAATTGACGCTAACCGCATTGGCAACGGAACGGCCTGACTTTGTGCAAAATGCCATGCGTGCAGCACCCGAGATGGTTTACACGCAGGGCTTCACGAAAACGCCGGCACCGGAAGCAAACAGTTTTTCCGGAAATGCAGTCACGTTCCTTGCTGTCGCAAAGTTTGACGGTGGCTTGAACAGTGGCGGTGATGGCCAGCCACTGCAATTGCAGGTTCCGGCCAGAAACTAAATTTATGATTTCGGCCTGGCCCTACTCGTCAGGCGTCACGATCATGCCAAGCGCGGCCATATAAGTATCCAGCACCGCTTCTTGCTCCATACGCTCGTTTAGATCTTGTTTGCGAAGCGACACAATCTTGCGCAGAGCTTTCGTATCGAAGCCGTTGGCTTTGGCTTCACCATAGACTTCCTTAATGTCGTCAGCGATGGCTTTTTTCTCTTCTTCCAGTCGCTCAATACGTTCAACGATTGTGCGCAGCTGGTCGCGGGCGACGCTTTGTACTTCAGACATTAGGGCGGCTCCTGTTTCGACGGTCAATCTGTTTTCAACGGGCGTGCAAGAAGCAGGGCAACAGGTCAATGGCCGGGCGTCGTGATCACCTGTTTTTTGTCATGACCTGTGCGCAAAATGGCCAATGTTAAATTGGACATATGTTATCGATTATTAAGTGCGCGCCTTCCGGTGCGGCGACAGTTAGTTCCAACGTGAGCAGTAAGCTTTGCCCAGAAATCCGATCTATCTTGCCTCCGACAACTGGTCAGGTGCTCATCCAAAAATCGTGGAAGCGATGACGATTGCCAACAATGGCGCTTGGGCTCCCTATGGAGGCAGCGAACGCGATGCCGCCCTGGATGCTAAATTCAGCGACGTCTTCGAAACAGAGACGTCCGTCTTCCTATGCACAACAGGAACCGCAGCCAACTCGCTGGCAGTAGCTTCTTTGATGCGTCCGGGCGACGCGCTTTATTCACATACAGAAGCTCATGTTCGCGTGGATGAGTGCGGCGCACCGATCTTTTTATCGCCAGGGCTTCAGATCGAAGGCGTAACAGGTCCGCTGGGTAAAATGGACGCCGAGGCACTCAATTTCGCGTTGAACACCACGGTTGGTGGCGGCCTCAACGCAGGTCGTGTTGGTGCACTGAGCATTACGCAGGCAACGGAGTCAGGCACACTCCATACGCTTGCGGAAATCGACGAACGCATAGATGCAATCCGACAATATCGGCGCGACGCTCCCGTCCATATGGACGGCGCACGTTTCGCAAACGCAATAGCCGCAACGGATGTTTCACCCGCCGATATGACCTGGCGACGGGGCGTGGACATTCTATCATTCGGCGGCACAAAAAACGGATGCTGGTGTGCGGAAGCCATTCTGGTTTTCAACCCAACCTATGCTGAGCATATGGCCTACATCCGAAAGCGAGCGGGTCATCTGGCATCAAAGATGCGCTTTATGACGGCACAGTTTGAAGCTTATCTCCACAACGACCTTTGGCTGTCTTTGGCTAAAGGCGCTAATCAGCAAGCCGCCCAGTTGGAGGCCATTATTGAAGCTTCGCCCAAACTGCGTTTGGCTTGGCAACGCGAAATTAACGAGGTCTTTGCCGTCATCAAGAACGCTGATCTGACCAAATTGAAAGATGCGGGTGTTTATTGTGCTTTGTGGCAAGCGCCAGCCGCTGAGCGTGACCTGGTTGGGCCGAACGAGGCGTTGATCAGGATGGTAACCTCATGGGCAACGACCGACGACGATCTGAAAAACCTCAAGATGTTGCTGCAGAAACTCTAAGCACGAACAAATCACTTACGCGTGAGCCAAATGTCAACTTGGCTGACGTTCGTTTGTTTTTTCATTGAACAGTCGATCTGTGACGGTGAGCTATCCGACGCTCCGTCGGCTTGCAAATCACTCTTTGGAGAAACAAACATGTCAACGAAAACTGCAAAAACTCTTTCTGGTGTGGCACTTGCTGGTGCCGTGGCTGCCGCTGTTTCTGGCGTCAACTTCGCCACCATCAACGACGCACACGCCGCTAAAGAAAAATGCTTCGGCATTTCACTTGCTGGTCAGAACGACTGCGCCGCCGGCCCAGGCACTACATGCCAAGGTACTTCTACAGTCGATTTCCAAGGTAACGCCTGGAAATTCGTCGACGCTGGCACTTGCGTAGAAATGACTGCGGAAGGCGACCGTATGGGTTCACTGACACCGTTGACACGCGACCTGCCTGCATAATTTTTCGCAGCGCTGATTGCCCGCTGCGTTTGAATGAACGGAGCGGGCTTTCTCCTTGTTGCAGATCGGAGACCGTCTATGCGTGAAGAACCCCTCTACGATGACGCGCCCGCCCCGGCGGATGCATCGGCCGCCTCGGATGTGGCCCGATCTGCAGCAAGACCTATTGAGTATGATGCGCTCCCAAGGCGCGCCGGCGTAAGCTTTAAACACGAGCATACAAACGACATTCTGGAAAACGCAGGTGATGTCGGTTTTCTTGAGGTACACGCCGAAAACTATATGGGTGATGGTGGTCACCCGCACCGCACGCTCGAACGTATCCGCCAGGACTTTCCACTTTCGCTGCACGGCGTATGCATGTCACTCGGTGGTCCAGAGCCACTAAGCCGGGATCATCTAAGCCGTTTCAAAGCGCTCGTTGAGCGCTATCAGCCTGGCAGCATTTCAGAGCATCTGGCTTGGTCGACCCATGATGACGTTTTCTACAACGACCTTCTACCATTGCCATACACTGAAGAAACATTGCAGCGCGTCGCTGATCACGTGGATGAAATGCAGAGTTTCATCGGCAAAAAGATCTTGCTCGAAAACCCGGCGACCTATGTGCTGTTTGAAGAGTCGGACATGGCCGAAACCGATTTTCTTATGGAGATCGTGGCGCGGACAGGTTGCGGCCTGCTTCTGGACCTCAACAACGTGTTTGTCTCAGCGACCAACCATAAATATTCCGCCATGGAGTACCTGTCTCGGTTCCCGCTTCACGCGATTGGTGAAATCCACCTGGCAGGGCACACTGAACAAAGCGACGATGAAGGCGAAGCCCTCTTAATCGACAGCCATGATCGACCTGTCGCCGATCCGGTTTGGAAGCTCTATGAACGCGTTTTGGATCGCACTGGGCCAATTTCCACGTTGGTAGAGTGGGACAGCGATTTGCCTGAGTGGCCTGTTCTTCGCTCAGAAGCAGAAGCCGCCAACAAGATCATCAGCAAAATTGAACGGCGCCATGGCGCTGTGTTTGGAAGCCGCCATGCAGTCGCTGCCGCGTAACACAAGCGCAACTGCTTTCTCGGCCGGTCTCCTTAAGCCGTCGGTGGCCACGCCTGATGGCGTGATCGGGCCAAATGGCAAAGCTGCCGATAAGCGTTATAACGTTTATCGCAACAATGTGACGGTTAGCCTGATCAATGCGATGACGGATATATATCCAGCCATTTTAAGGATCACCGGCGAAGAATTCTTCCGCGCGCTAGCCCGCGAATATGTGCGTCAACACCCGCCAAAGTCACCGCTTCTCTTTCTTTACGGGCAACATTTCGCCGATTTCTTAACTGGCTTCGACCATGCAAAGCATCTGCCCTATCTGGCAGACGTCGCTCGACTGGAACGCGCCTGGTTGACGGCCTACCATGCAGCCGATGCGAAACCACTAGATCCTGCAATTCTCTCAAGTGTTTCACCGGAACAAACAGGCCAACTAACGTTTAAAGCCAAGCCCGGAACCTACATCATAAGTTCTGAATTTCCGGTCTTCACAATATACGCAATGAACCGCGATCTGATGCCACTGGATACAGTGGATATGTCAACGGGAGAAGCGGCACTTGTTACGCGTCCGGACGCCGACGTTGTGGTCACGCCGATCACCTCAGCCGAAACAGCGTTCTTTGACGCTTTGCTGGTTGACGGCCTTAATTTGGCGCATGCAGCTGGAACCGCGCTTGAGATAGACGCTGATTTCAACATCAACGAGGCATTGTCCAAGCTCTTTGGAACAGGTGCGGCAACCTCCGCGAAGGTCAGCTAACGAATTTACCCCAACCGATGCAAACTGACGGGACAAGCACGATGAACACAATCTCACAACAAGGCAGCACAGCCATCAATCAGGAGAGATCAGGCGGTCTGATTGGCACAATCATCAGCCTACATAATAGCATTTTTGGTGCACTTTCTGCGGCTGGACAATCCTGGCTAACCGGCCTTTCCGCGCGCTTTGTCTTTGCCAGCGTACTGCTACTCTACTATCTGAATTCCGGCTGGCAGAAGCTTGGAGAAGGTTTCTTCGGCTTTCTCAACCCTTCAATTGGTGCCTATGCCTCAATCCTGCCATCGGTTATGGAGCAATATGGCTTTGATCCCGCGGCCATTCCATTTTTCCCTTATGGAATAATCGTCTACGCCGGCACGTGGACGGAGCTGCTGCTGCCGATCCTTATTGTCATTGGCCTCTTCTCGCGCCTTTCCGCGTTGGCAATGATCGGCTTTGTGATTGTGCAAACCTATGTCGATGTGAATTTCCATGGTTTGGAAGGCAAGTTCGTCGGAGCCATGTTTGACCGCTTTCAAGATGCGGTGGTTTGGGATCAGCGTTTGCTGTGGGTTTTCCCGCTACTGATCATAGCTGTAAATGGCCCCGGAAGACTATCGCTCGACCATCTTCTCGGCCGCCGTTTCTCAAACTGACAGCCTGACTTGACAAAAAGCCGCCGGCGCGTTGCACCGGCGACTTTATTCTTCAAACGTCGCTAACCGAATTAGTTGGCTTTCTTCGCTTTCGCCTCAATCTGCTTGGATGCTTTCGCATTTGCAGAGATCGCGATTTTGCGAGGCTTCATTGCTTCTGGCAGTTCTCGGACCAACTCGATGTGCAGAAGGCCATTCTCGAGCTGCGCGCTGCGCACTTCAACATAATCGGCCAAGTGGAAACGGCGCTCAAATGCGCGCGATGCAATGCCGCGATGCAAATATTCGCGCTTGGCGCCCTCATCTGCATCGTCAGTTTTGCCACCGGCAACTGTCAGCTGATTAGCGCGTGCTTCGATTGAAATGTCGTCATCGGCAAAACCGGCGACCGCCATGGTGATGCGGTAGGCATTCTCATCGAGACGCTCAATATTGTAAGGTGGGTAGGTTTGACCGTTATCAGGCTGTGCGAGCGTGTCCAACATGTTGAACAGGCGGTCAAAGCCAACGGTAGAGCGGTAATAAGGTGTGTAATCAACGTGACGCATGTCAGTGTCCTTTCATAGCAAGCGACAGTTTTTCTGACTGAAAGCGCACCCACACGGGCATGCACATATCTCAGTCCACAGACCCAAATGGCGTCTGCAAAGCGTATTTGGTGGTCGCTAATTGCAAGTTCAAGACCGTCTACGCCGAGTTCCAAAAAGCAAACCTGAACGCAGGATGAACAGCCAGTTCCGAGGCCGTTCACATCATTTGATTTAAATACCGATCATCAACGAACGCGGCGCAGAAGGGATCGCCGCTTGGCAAACTGAAAGAAGGAGCCAAGCTATGAAAAAGACTGCCCTAACCGCAGCTATCATTGCTGCTGCCATGGTGATCACGCCTGCAGCCGCAAAAGATTCTTCACGCTTCAATGAAAACCGTGACCGTGGGCAAATAACCGTTCACCATCTGAACCCACACCACAGTGTGGTTCGTCACTACTTTCTGCCAAAGCGCGTCATCAAAAGCACGCTTTATCATCGAGGCTATCGCAACATTAATATCGTTCGCTTCAAGAACGGCCATTATGTTGTTCGCGCAAACGGTCATCGTGGATTGGTAAGGCTTCGCGTCAACGCACGCACTGGCGTGGTGGTCAAACGCACGTTGATCAAGCCGTACCCAAAGTACACGAACAAGAAACCGGGTGTCTATTTCCACTGGCGCCTCCACTGACATCAACCGTCTTCCGGGCTGATTGTAACGTCCCTTCCTGTCTGTCCGGTTGATCAGGGCCGTCTCCAACAACATGGAGGCGGCTCTACTTTTGGGCGGCAAACTCTTTGACCGGCCCAAAAAGAAACAATATGCAGCAAGCATGGACGACAATATTAACGCAAACCCGGTTTCGTCGGCAGCAGGATTTGAAACCACACCGGACGGGTATGCTATTCGTTTCGCTGTCTACAGGTCCAAAAAGCGTCCTAATCAAGGGACAATTATTCTGCTTCATGGCCGCAACGAGGCGATTGAAAAGTACACTGAAACGATCCGGGATTTGCTCGACCGCGGGTTTGATGTCGGCACTTTTGACTGGCGCGGGCAAGGCAGATCAGATCGCCTGGTGGCCAATCCACGCGCTGGTTATATCGATAGCTACAGCCAGTTTGCTGCTGATTTAGAGCATCTGTTCAAAACGGTATTCTTGCCAGAAGCTCGAGCCCCTTTCTTCATTGTTGCTCACTCGATGGGTGCGCTTGCAGCGCTGGTTGCAGCACCCGTGCTTGCGAACCGCGTGCGTCGCATGGTGTTATCTGCTCCACTTTTGGGAATGGGCCCGGACGTACCTTCAACTTCCATACTTGAACCGGCATCCCATGCGCTTTGTTTCCTGGGATTGGGTCGACTGCTTGTGGCAGGTCAAAAAGAGGGCATTGCCCGAACACCGTTCATCAAGAACAAATTAACTACTGACCTGGAGCGCTACACTACCAACCAAGAATTGGCGGCTCCAGGTGGTCCTTTATCTTTGGGGCCACCAAGCTTTGCGTGGATGAAGGCTACATTTGAAGCCATCAAGATGGTGCATGAACCAGATCACATGGCCCGCATCTATACGCCAACACTGATACTGACAGCCGGCTCCGATACTGTTGTCTCTTCGCTTGCTGCAACGGAATATGCGCGCGATCTGCGTTCCGGTGCACATATTGCGATCGATGGTGCCAAGCATGAACTGATGCAGGAGGCAAATCGCTATCGTGATCAGTTCTTCGCAGCTTTTGCCCAGTTTATTCCCGGAACATCTGTCTAAGTTCCTGCATTGATGATCTTCAACGCAGCATCGTGCAAAGAAGCAGTTGCAGCCGCGATAATGTTACCGCCCTCTTCGGGGCGTTCACCATCCCATGTCGTCACGACGCCGCCCGCCTGTTCGATCAAAGCGATCAAACCCACAATATCGTAGGACTGAAGACCCGGCTCCACGACAAGATCAATATGCCCGGCTGCCAGCATGGCGTAAGCGTAACAATCAAAACCATATCGAGGCAGTCTGACCTGACGCTCCAACTCAAAATAGCGGTCGCTTGCTTCGCCCTGAAAGAGGGCAGGCGTTGTTGTCATCAGTTTGGATTCTGCCAGCAGCTTTGTGGTACTGACGCGGATTGGTGTTGCCTCTTTGCCGTGATGCGCAAAATATGATCCGCCTGGGACGCCCATAAAAAGCTCTCCAAGGTAGGGCTGGGACATAAAACCGGCGACTGCTCTGCCCTTGTGGGTTAAGCCAACCAGTGTCCCCCAGGTTGGCAGACCAGAAATATAGGCGCGCGTGCCATCAATCGGATCAATCACCCACATATAGTCGCTGTCCGCATTTTCGGCACCAAACTCTTCTCCGATAATACCGTGCTCCGGAAACTGAGCCCGAATCTTCTCGCGAACGACGCGTTCTGTGTTTTGATCAGCCTCAGTAACGGGGTCAAAATCGGCGGTGCTTTTGTTCTCGACATCTATATCTCTTCGAAAGTTGGCTAGCGCAGGTTCAGCCGCGAGAACGGCAAGCTCTTGAAAAAAAGAAGATATCTCTGAAAACTGTCCTTTGAGATCAAGCATACTCAAGATTGTTGTCCTTGGGTTACAAATTGCGTGTCAGCTAATGTTGACTTTTGTGCAATGCACCATCATGATTCAACTGATAGCTCAGGCTATCGCGCCCGCCTAGGGCGTTTCCTCCCTAGACTTTGACCGCGTCGCTCAACGATGCGGTCTTTTTTTGATAAATCGAAAACCTACTCGGCTGCCAAAGAGAACTCACGCAGCATATCCATTGGTAAGTTCGTAATTATGTTAGCAAGTGCGAACATATCTTCTGCAACTTGCGAAAAGTTCGGCGTCTTCCGCATCAGTTTTTCATCAAAGTAGATGCCGCGGTTAATCTCTATTTGAATAGCGTGCAGGTGCTTGGCAGGCCGTCCATAGTGTTCGGTAATGAACCCGCCAGCGTAAGGTTTGTTCGTCACCACATCATAGCCTAGTGAAGCAATGGCTTCGACAATGGCGGCTGTAATATCGCGGGAAGCACTCGAGCCAAATCTGTCACCAACAATCAAATCAGCCTGCGTTCCATCTTCCTGTGCACGCACGGTGGCAGGCATGGAGTGGCAGTCAATCAGCAATGCGCACCCAAACTTACGGTGCACGCGTGCAAGAACACCGCGTAGCGCTTCGTGATAGGGCTTGTAAATTCGATCAATACGCATCTTGGCTTCATCGAAAGGCAGTCTGCGTGGATAGATATTCTGGCCCTCAGATACAACGCGCGGCACAGTGCCGAGGCCGCCCGCGACACGAATAGAGTTGCGATTGGCAAAGGGTGGCAAAGCTCCAGAAAACATCCGCGGATCCAACTCATATGGCTCGCGGTTTACATCCAGATATGAGCGTGGAAAATTGGCGCGCATCATGGGTACACCCAAAGATGTCACACCATCGAACAATTCATCGACATAGAAGTCCTCTGATCGCCGTATGGCGCTCTTATCCAACCTTGTCATGCGCAAGAACCGTTCAGGATAGTGGCGACCGCTATGTGGTGAATTGAACATACACGGTGATAAAACATCCGATGGCATGTCCACTTCGAACGGAGCCATACCTGTAAAGTCTGCTTCTACGCCCATGCGCGTTGTTTCTCCTCCCAGGCCACAACTGCCAATTGATCCAGCCGCTCTATGAATCATAGCGCCGAACAGACCGGTTGACCACCAGATTAGGCTTTCTGATGGTAAACTGGATTTTTACATGTCTGATCAATATAGGGAACCCGAAACAGATTAGTTGGGTAGGTAAGCCATGCATCGCATTCTTCTGGCTGAAGACGACAATGATATGCGGCGTTTTCTGGTCAAAGCGCTCCAAAAAGCGGGTTATGAAGTCACCGATTACGACAATGGGGCGAGCGCCTATGAGCGTTTACGCGAAGAACCCTATTCGCTGCTTCTGACCGATATTGTTATGCCGGAGATGGATGGGATCGAGCTTGCGCGCCGGGCCACCGAGCTCGACCCGGATTTGAAGGTTATGTTCATCACGGGTTTTGCTGCAGTTGCACTCAACCCTGAGTCTGAAGCGCCAAAAGACGCAAAAGTGCTATCAAAGCCATTTCATTTGCGTGACCTCGTCAACGAGGTGGAAAAGCTTATCGCTGCCTAGTGAAATCACCATGTTGGGTTCTTGACCTGACCTTGCGCCTGTGGTGTATGCCGCGTTCACGGATGGGCGATTAGCTCAGCGGGAGAGCACTTCGTTGACATCGAAGGGGTCACTGGTTCAATCCCAGTATCGCCCACCATCCTTCCTTCAAGCGCCGAACGGTTCATATATCCATGGAAAGAGCCGGTCTTCTTGAAAAGGCAGCGCCTATCGTCTTCGTGCTGCTATGGTCTACTGGCTGGCTGGTAGCCACCTATTCAAAGCCCTACTCCGACCCGTTGACCTTTCTCTTTATACGTTTTGTGCTCTCGGCGCTGGTCTTCGTCGCAATCACATTGGCACTGCGCGAAAAATGGCCGCCCGGCAGCATCGCCATTCATGCAGTTCTATCGGGTATTTTCCTGCACACGATTTATCTGGGCGGTGTTTGGTGGGCAATTGATCGGGGCGTTCCAACATCGGTTTCCGGCTTGCTTGCAGCCCTTCAGCCGCTTTTGACAGCCATTATCGCCTATTGGACGGTGGGCGAGAGGTTGACCAATGCGCAAAAGGCCGGATTATGCCTCGGTTTCATAGGCCTATTGATTGCCATCGGACCGAGCCTGGCTCAACTCGACCGAACACAACTGGTTGCAGCGCTTGTGCCACTAGGCGTCAACGCCATAGCCATGGTCGCTGTGACGATTGGCACGATCTATCAGAAAAAAACCTTTCATGACGTGGCCCTTCTACCGGTCGCAACACTTCAATATGTAGGTGCGGCAATCTTTGTCGTGCCAGCCATCTTTGTTCTCGAACCACAGATGCATTTCGAGACTACATTTGAATCCATCGCTGCAATGATCTGGTCAATCTTCGGCTTGTCGCTCGGTGCGATCATGCTCCTTTTGATGCTCATCAAGCGTGGCCAGGTCAGCCGTGCGGCCTCGTTGATTTACCTGATCCCCCCAACTGTGAGTGTTGAGGCTTGGCTGATTTTTGGCGAAGATTTGAGTATGGCGCTGATTTTGGGCACGATCATTGTCGTAACGGGCGTATGGCTTGTCAATCGGACCAGCGCACGCGCAACTTGAACAACGCGGTATCTCTCGGCAAGAAAGCAAACATGACAAAAAAGACTATCAAGATCGACGAGATTACCTCTTTTGTTGGATCGGTCGTTGGAACATCGGAGTGGCGGACTGTTACCCAAGAGATGATCAACGCGTTCGCAGAAGCAACTGATGATCATCAATGGATCCATTTAGACGCGCAGCGCGCAGCTCGAGAAACGCCCTTTGGCGGAACGATAGCGCACGGTTTTTTGACGCTGTCACTATTGTCAACGTTGGCTTACGAAGCTTTACCGGAAGTAGAAGGCATCACAATGGGGATGAACTACGGCTTTGATAAAGTGAGATTTGCAGCGCCGGTAAAAACCGGCGCGCGCGTCAGAGCGGTTTTCAAATTAACGGACGCACAAGTTCGTAAGTCCGGCCGCATTCTGTCGACCTACGAAGTCAAACTGGAAGTAGAGAACACTGTCCGGGCGGCATTGACTGCCAACTGGATCATTCTTTCCATGTTCGATCCTGAATAGATCAATCCAGCGAACGCGCTGCCGTTTCCAAATACGTGAATAGATAGCCGGCAAATGACCGCCAAACTTCGATGCGGTACACATTCTCGCGCACATGGAAAAGCACGATCTCGACTTTACCAAAAACTGTGCGCGCGCAATGACCAACCGGAAATACAGACGGAGATAAGTCGCGTGGACATCCTGCGTTGATGACATCAGAAGCTGCAGGCCCCGACACTAGTACCGCCGTATTGCGTTGGGAAATATCAACACCGCTGTGTACGACATCGACATTCATCAACGCTTTGATCGGGTTTTCTTTGGGATCAACAACAAGCCATTCGTCAGGCCCCAGCCACAACGCGAAACGGCTCCCGGCCATCGCGGAATGATTGGGCTTTTTTGGCAACACCAATCCAAGTGCCGCACCGACAGGTTTCGTTTCTTTTGACCCGCAGCGCAGATTCAAACGATACGCAACAGGTGCGAGCGTAATGGCGACACCGCTTCCGGCGAATACCTTTCCAGACAGTGGATGATTGCGATCCAATACCTCAGCTTCAGCCATTTTGCTTGGCTCCTTCAGGATCGAAAAACACCGGTTTACAGACTTCTACCTCAACAAATCCGTCATCCGGTGCCGACGCGAAAAGCCTTTCACCCATTCGATCAAAGCCACCCTCAAGCAGAGCAAGAGCAATCGGAGCTTCGCAGTTTTCTGACCAATAGGCCGAGGAAACAAAGCCGACCATTTTGTATGGCGGCGTTTGGTCGGTGGTATCGACCAATTGCGCGCCTTCTTCCAGCACAGTGCTACCATCGACCGTGCGAAGACCAATCAGTTGGCGGCGACCAGATGCAGTTAAATCCTTGCGCATTAAACCCCGGATACCGACAAAATCCTCTTTCTTTTTGCCTATCGCCCAGCTGAGGCCTGCGTCATGAGGTGTGACCGTGCCATCAGTGTCTTGCCCAACAATGATATATCCTTTCTCGGCGCGCAAAACGTGCATAGCTTCCGTTCCGTACGCACAACCGCCTTCGGCCTCGACATCGGCCATCAGCAAATCCCAAATCTGTTGCCCATGATCAGCAGGCACATTGACCTCAAAACCATCTTCGCCAGCAAAGGACATGCGGAACAAGCGCATTTCAACGCCGGCAATGGATCCTTCACGCATGCTCATGAAAGGCGTATGTTCCTTGTCGAGATCAATACCGGAAACATGTTTGGCCAAAATCTGCGCAGCTTTCGGCCCTTGGAGCGCGATCACCGCCCATTGTTCTGAAGTGGATGTAAGCCACACCTTTAGGTGCGGAAACTCAGTCTGAAGGTAATCCTCCATATGCTGGAGAACGCGCGGCGCACCACCGGTTGTTGTCGTGACATGGAACCGATCTTCCGCAAGGCGTCCGACCACACCATCATCGTAAATGAACCCGTCGTCGCGGCACATGATGCCGTAGCGCAAGCGACCTACGCCAAGCTTCATAAACGGGTTGGTGTACATCAAGTTCAAGAATTCAGCAGCGTCCGGTCCAACGACTTCAATCTTGCCGAGCGTCGATGCATCAAAGATGCCGACATGGGCGCGCATGGTCTTGCACTCGCGGTTGACCGCTGCGTGCATGTCTTCGCCAGCGCGCGGATAATACCAAGCACGCTTCCACTGACCAACATCCTCAAAAACAGCCCCCGCATTGACATGGGATTCATGTATGGGCGTACGACGTGTCGGATCAAAAAGAGGGCCGCGCGCATGGCCAACGAGCGCACCAAAAGTCACTGGAGTATAGGGCGAGCGGAAAGTCGTCAGGCCGACTTCGGGTATGTCTTTACCAAGTGTTTCGGCTGCAATGGCAAGGCCATGCATGTTGGACAACTTGCCTTGATCGGTGGCCATACCATTCGTGGTAAAACGCTTCACATGCTCGATGGAGTGCATGCCTTCTTGCACCGCCAGGCGGATGTCTTTTGCCGTAACGTCGTTTTGGTAGTCGACGAACGCTTTGACCACCCTGCCGTTTTGCGCGCCGATCCCGGCGCCCAGATAGGTACCCGACCAAGAACCCGCATCGCCCGTTTCCAAAGACACCGCAGCGCTTTTTGCTTTTCCGCGTTTTGTCTTTTTGACTGTCAACTCGGCAGCTTGACTACCTGCAGTCAAACCCTGTTCCACCGTCTCAGCCAGCGTATCGGCACCATTACAAGCACCGACACAGATACAATCCTGCACATATTGGTTTGGAACGAAGACCTGCTTTTGATCATCAAAGCGCAGCTTTCCACGCGACTGCGAGAACAAATGCACAGACGGCGTCCAGCCCGATGACATGATGATCGCATCGACTGGCAAAACTTCCGGTGTACCGGAGCCGTCGACTTTCTCGACACTCATGGAAGAAACGCGCAGTTTTCCACCTGCAGCACTTATGCCGCGCGCCAGACGCACATCAATCCCTAACGAGCCAGCTTCCGCTGACAGCTGTTCGTCAATGGTCTCACGCACATCAACAATAGCGACAATTTCAGCACCGGCGCGTTTTAGATCAAACGCTGCTGCATAGGCACTGTCGTTGGCGGTATAGACCCCTATTTGGCGGCCAACCAACACGCCATAATGGTTGAGATACTTGCGGGCCGCCGAGGCAAGCAGGATGCCGGGCCTATCATTGTTGGCAAAGACCATGTGCCGCTCAATGGCTCCGGTCGCCATGATGACGCGCTTCGCACGCACCTGCCAAAGACGCTCACGGGCACCGGTGGGATCGGCTAGATGTTCAGTGAGTCGCTCTGCCAAGCCAACCATGTTTTGAGCGTAATAACCAAAGGCCGTTGTTCTTTGCAAAACACGAACATTGTCCATAGCCGCCAACTCTGCGATGGCCGACTGTGCCCATTCATAACCGGAGCGACCATCAATTCGGGCTTCAGTCTCGAAGTGTAACGCTCCACCTACAACGGGCTGTTCATCAACAAGAATGACCCGCGCTCCGGCATGGGCCGCAGCAAGCGCTGCACTTATACCTGATGCCCCGGCTCCACACACCAAAACATCGCAATGGGCATAACAGGATGCATATTGGTCGGGGTCAATCTCGCTTGGCGCAACCCCGAGTCCAGCCGCGTGACGGATGAAAGGTTCATAGACCTTTTCCCATGCTTTTCGCGGCCACATGAAAGTCTTGTAGTAGAAACCCGCAGCGAAAAACGGGGAAGCCACATCGTTGACTTCACCAACATCAAAAGCCAGCGAGGGCCATCTATTTTGTGATTGCGCATTGAGCCCATCATAGAGTTCCTGCACCGTCGCACGCACATTGGGCACGTGGCGGGCTTTGTCTCGCGTAACTCCGACGAGAGCATTTGGTTCTTCCGGCCCTGCCGTGACAATCCCGCGAGGGCGATGATATTTAAACGAGCGGCCTACCAAATGAATGTCGTTCGCAATCAACGCGGAAGCCAATGTATCGCCCGCCAAACCGGAATAGCTCTTCCCATCGAAGCTGAACTGGACGCTGTTGGCTGGCGTTAAACGACCGGCAGAAGCGACGCGATTGGGTTCACTCATTTTGCGCGCTCATTCTCGTTGGCCGCGACTTCAAGCTCCGGCTTGGGCTCACCTGCTTTGTAAGTCATAATGAACTTATCGGAGACTGTATCACGCACTGCATTGAAAAACCGGCCACAGCCATGCACATGCCGCCATCTTTCATAAGTGATGCCTTTCGGATTCTCACGATAGAAAAAATAGCGAGAAAACTCTTCATCCGTCATTTTTGAAATGTCTGATGGCCTGACCAAATGAGCTTCACCTGCATGGCGAAATTCAATCTCTGGCAGTTCTTCTTCGCAATAGGGGCAGCGGATCAGCAGCATCTTTCTTCAGGCCCTTAAAGCTCGCCCGAAGGCAATGTGGTGCCCTTGGGTTGGTCGCACAGGCGAGCGCCAGTTTCAAAATAGGGTAAAACCATTTCCAGCCTCCGCCCTGGGTCGACTTGTTCCACGAAGAGATCGGCATTGATGAAGTTGAGCAAAACCAGATCAACGATATCATTGGAAAGTACGAGGATGCGCACCTCACTATCTGCGTCACTTGCGTTCGCAGAACCGAATTCTTGAACACCAGCAGCGAAATAAACTGCCGGATCGCCCAGTACCCAAGTGCAAAGAAGAATGCCTTCATCTACCGTAAAGGGCCAACTGGCTTCACTTGGCAACCGATGAATATGCTGCGTGCGAAAGTCATCTGCGCTTGCAAACAATGCTGGGCTTGAACTCGGATATTCAGGGGCGCAAAGGCCGACAAAACACCCCAATATGGCGCCAACCATGGCCATCAGATCAACACCTTTTCAACTGCCGTTTCAGGATCACCGGTGTTCGGTGTCCCTGCCGGTTCAATGATCAGCAGGTGCGCTTCATGTTGAGCGACGGGGCAATGTTCTACGCCTTTGGGGACCACAAACACTTCACCCTCAGCGAGCGTGACATCGCCATCATGCATCTTGATAGTGATTTCTCCGTTCAAGACCATAAAGAAGTCGTCCGTATCAGGATGAGAGTGCCAGTTGAACTCGCCCTGTACCTTCACCACCATCAAGTCATGACTGTTAAACGAGCCAACAATTTTCGGCGACCAAAGATCGGAAAATTTGGACAGCTTTTCGGCAAGGTTGATGGCTTCATTCGGCATGGCGCGGACCTAATGCGCTACAGCAGCAGCGGCTGCTTCATCAATCAAGCGACCACCTTCGAAGCGCTCAAGCGTAAAGCCTTCATTGATAGGATGTGGGTTGTCATTGGCGATTGTGTGCGCAAACACATGGCCAGATCCTGGCGTTGCCTTGAAGCCGCCAGTTCCCCAACCGCAATTAACGTAGAGGCCAGGCACGGGCGTTTTCGCAATAATTGGCGAGCGGTCAGGCGTGACATCAACAATCCCGCCCCACGACCGAAGCATCTTCATGCGCGTGAATATCGGGAACATCTCACAGATCGCATCAAGCGTATGCTGAATGATCGGCAACCCGCCCGTCTGCGAATAGGATGTATACTGGTCGGTCCCGGCACCGATTACCAACTCGCCTTTGTCTGACTGTGATATGTAAGCATGCACCGTGTTCGACATCACGACGCAGGGAAAGCACGGCTTGACCGGCTCAGAAACCAGCGCCTGAAGCGGATAGCTCTCAAGCGGCATGCGAACATCGGCCATTTCCATCAAAACAGATGTATGACCAGCGGCAACCACACCCACTTTTTTGGCGCCGATAAAGCCGCGTGTGGTCTCGACACCTGTCACGTTACCGTTGCCGGCACGACGTACGCCCGTCACTTCACAGTTCTGAATGATGTCGACGCCGCGCGCAGAAGCAGCACGCGCATAGCCCCAAGCAACTGCATCATGGCGCGCTGTACCACCGCGCCGTTGCAATGCCGCGCCCATCACAGGATATCGCGCGGATATTGAAACATTGAGAGGCGGGCAGTAGGCACTGGCCTGCGCCGGTGTGAGCCACTCATTATCAACGCCGTTAAGGCGATTGGCATGGATATGGCGCTTGAATACCTGAACATCGTGCACATTGTGCGCCAACATCATCACACCACGTGGTGAGAACATCACATTGTAGTTTAGGTCCTGGCTCAAACCCTCCCACAAATTCACGGCATGATTGTAGAGCCCGGCACTTTCATCATAAAGATAGTTGGAACGGATGATGGTCGTGTTGCGCCCGGTGTTGCCACCACCAAGCCAGCCTTTCTCAAGAACAGCGACGTTCGTAACGCCATGCTCTTTGGCCAGATAATAAGCCGTTGCCAAACCATGACCACCAGCGCCGACAATGATGACGTCATACTCAGACTTGGGCTCAGGGTTTTCCCACTGACGGTCCCAACCCTTATGAGCGCGCATTGCTTCGCGTGCGACTGCAAATCCTGAATAGCGACGCATGATTCTTCCTCACCAATATGGCTTCGAACAGAAAGAAGCACGTGCATGCTGCCAAATCCAGTCGGAATGCGACCACCAGATGCGCCCTAACGTCTCTGGTGATCGCTCAATCGTCAATCGCCTGTTGGATTGATGTCATCTACAAAGTTCAACATGTCCGCCATGGTGAACTTTCCCGCCTCGTCGGCGGGTAGGGGGTGAGCTTCCTTGTCCGGGGACCATTTACCGCTCCAAGGGTTCTCATCGCGGATGAACGAGTCTTTATCACCGGCAACCAAACCAAGGAAAACTTCCGCGACGATGCGACTGCCGACAGGACCCAGACGATTGCCCCTATCGCCCAAAACCTGTGCTTCTTTGAGGATGTAATACCAAAGCGGCGATGCTTCATCAAAGCCCTGCGCCTTGGCTACGGCACCATCTGGGCCCGTCGCAATTTGATCCGGCGTCATGACAGGTGTGCCGCCAATCTTGCTTCTAACAAATTTGGCGACAGCCTGTCCGGATGGTAGCCCCCGTATGACACCGCGCTTCAGATTGAGAAATGGTAGGCTTGGCCGCTGTTGCCCGGGAGGCGCCGGCAGCGTGTGTAGTTCCGCGGCAAGCAGAGGATCGAGCTTGCGCGCAAAATTGAATGGAAGGCCGCCGGTATTGGAACCCTTCACTTCGTAGAAACGGCGCCAATCAATTATCCAATTGTCCGGCAACCCATTCGGTCCAAGAAATCCTGAAAGACCGGTGAATTCGAAAAAGTTCAGGAACTGCGCATCAAGAAAGTTCTTGTTGTGGCTATAGCGCTCACGAACCATGGAGTGGCCCAATCTGTAAACAGCAGTGGCAAACTCAATCGGCATGAATGGCCGCTTCTTGAAACGGTATAGCTTCCGGCCCTCATCCTTGATCTTCAAGACAAGGCCGGGTTCTGTCAGCCGTCCCACAAAATCAAACAGCACAATCCATTGATAGTGCCAGGTAACGATGCGTCGAGCTTCGAGAAACAGCGCATCGCCAGCAAGCGCGGGTTCTTTATCGCGCAAGTGATCAATCACCTTGTTGTGGAACTTCAAAAAGGCCAAATGTGTTTGGGCCACCAGCAGATTTTCATCGTTCCTGTGGTCACCGATAATTGCCAATCCTTCCGGGTTACGCGGCAAATCATTAGGCAATGCCCCCGATGTACCAATCAGGAACTTCTGCTTATCGCCTTTTTGATAAAGGAAGTTTGTATCGCCGGGACCTCGCCCATAAAGCGAGTCCAGATCAAGACATGGCGTCCGGAAGTTTTCAAGCGCCAAAGGGTCGCTGGTCACATCGCTGATCGAAGATGTGTCCAGCGAAATGTCATGGTCAATGAATTGACCAAGATAGGTAAATCCCGCCGGTATATTTGTAGCGTCGCCGGACGGGTTCACATCTGCTTCGATCATCACATCTGCGAGCGCGCGAAGGGCAGCATCATCGGCAGTATGAGGCTCATCGGCTAGCGTCGGAAACATCTGGCCAAAAAGTGGCGGCGCATTCACTCGCCCCAAATTACGTCCAGCTATTTTTTCATGTTTGGGATCGAAGGTTCGGTGAAGACTACCGTGACCGGTACTCGTGATTAATTGCCCCATATCGCAATGTCCTCTCGTGCAAGATTGATGGATGCTGAGAAGGCTAACAATCAAGACCAAGCCGCGGGCGCGAATAATTCATGAAAAGCCTGTGAAAGCTGGACTTTTATCTGGTTTTCTGCCATGAGCTCCGTAACGCATGGCTTATGCTTTTGCGCGCTCCTTTTTGCGCGCTCAAGAAAATGTCCAAGCCATTGAAATTAAACCCTAATTTTAAGGAACGGGAACGACGTGCAGGTATTGGTTCGTGACAACAATGTAGATCAGGCGCTTCGCGTCCTGAAAAAGAAAATGCAGCGCGAAGGCGTTTTTCGCGAAATGAAGCTGCGTGGTCACTACGAAAAGCCGTCAGAAAAGCGTGCCCGTGAGAAAGCTGAAGCTGTTCGCCGCACTCGCAAACTAGCCCGCAAACGCGCGCAGCGCGAAGGCCTGCTCGGCGGTCGCTCCGGTCGCTAAACCTTTTTGACAGGCGCCCTTATTTTAGCCCAGTTTATGACACAAAGCGGCGCTGCTTGATTAGCTGCGCCGCTTTTGCTTTTGTGAAAGTCAGACGGTCGCAAGGAAACTCAATATGCGATCATCCATCAGTACAGGGGCTAATGGCGTGCAACTCTTGCGCCTGACAACGTTGGTTGGACTGGGAATTATGCTTGCGGCGTGCGAGACCACGTCGCTCAATGGCGAAGTTGCGACCATCGAACGCGAACAAGCCTCTGACGAAAACATTAGCTCGCTAACCCAAGTCATTCGCGCCAATCCTAACGATGCAAACGCGTATAATGTACGTGGTTCAGCCTATGGTCGAGGTGGCAGGTATAGAGAAGCTTTGGCTGACTTCACACGAGCGCTCCAAATCAATCCGCGCTTTTATGAAGCATATGCCAACAGAGCGTTGATCTATCGTTTTTTAGGCGACCAAGGCGCCGCTGCGGCAGATTATAACGCATCACTGCGCCTTAACGCTCAGTACGACAAAGCCTATATCGGTCGCGGAGAGCTGTATCGCCGCGCAGGCAGATCAAATGAAGCTTTTAACGACTTCCAACGCGCTATCAGATTGGATACGACCGATCCTCGCGCTTATCACCGACGCGGCCTGATTTATCAGGAGCGTGGTCAGCACGATTTTGCGATCGACGATTTCTCGACAGCGATTTCGCTACAGCCTGAGGCTCCCGAGCCGTATAGAGGGCGCGCTGTCAGCTATATCGCGCAGCAAAAACTAGATAACGCGTTTGACGACATCAACTACGCGCTGCGTATCGATGATCGGACAGCTGAAGGCTGGGCAATACAAGCGCTTATTTTGGAAGAGCGTGGTGAGAACGCACAGGCAGCTCGCGCATACCGGAAAGCACTGCAGCTAGATGCCGATTATGACGCTGCCCGCCGCGGTTTAGCGCGGGTGGGCGGCGCATAGTTTTTTCGGTGACCTAGGCGCCGAGCTTTTCGATCAAGCGGGTCTGATTTCGTACCCAGTAATCCATTGCTGTCTCAACGAGTGCATCCGCATCATATTTCGGCTTCCATCCAAGCGCCGTCATCTTGGAGATATCAGGCATTCTTCGGTCACAATCCTCATAACCGGCGCCGTAGAACTCAGCTGAACTCACATTCTCAATGGTCGGCCGGGCGTTCGGATCATGCTTTCGCACGTAGGTATCCGACATCTTCTCGGCCAATTCCCGAATAGTCAGCTCATTGGCGGGGTTGCCAACATTGATGATTTCACGATTCGTCTGCTCAGGATTTTCTAAAATGAGCATCAACGCATCAATCGCATCGTCAATGTAGGTGAACACGCGTCGGTTCTGACCGCCATCAACCAAACGCAATGGGCGGTTGAAAACGAGAGCGGACATAAAGTTGGCAAACACTCTCGGATTGTCTTCGCGGTTCCAGTCCTTGATGTACTGATCCATCAGCGGTCCAACGAAATTGAATGGACGCACGAGCGTAAAGTCCAGCCCGTTTTGCATGCCGTGTGCATGTATCAAGCGATCCAACAGCTGCTTGGCTGACGAGTAGATCCACCGTTGGTTCGCGATAGGTCCAAGGATCAGGTCCGTTTGATCTTCTCGGAAAGGTTCCTCTGAACCACCCGTTTTGCCATAAACCTCAGAGGTCGAAAAATGAATCAGGCGCGTTTTGTGCTTTACACAAGACTCAACAACCTTGATGCAATCAAAGAAGTTCAGTTTCACAACTTCCAGCGGATCATTAAGGAACATGGCCGGGCGAACATGTGCAACAAGATCGAACACCACATCCGCTTCAGCGATAACCTCGTCCATCCGCTCATCGTCTTTGGTAATATCGACGACCTCGAAATCATAAGGTTCGTTCTCAAAGCGCAACGAGAGTTTTGCATCTTCGATGTCACTTGAAAGTACGGTGTAATCCCCGGAATTCACCAGCCGGTGAGTGAGGTTACTTCCGATAAAACCACCTGCACCCAATAACGCAACTTTAGTCAAACCAGCCCCCTGAGCCTAATTTGCCTCCTAATGGGTAATGCCAGCCAACTTGTCAATTAGCGTATCGGAAAGGTCACCTGTGAGCCAGTCTCCCTGATGCTGTGATGCAACAGTGTGAACATGCAAATCGACACCAAATGCTTCAGCCAATGGTGGAAATGTTGTTGTGTAACGCCGTGACAAATTAAGGGCATCAATGCGAAGTCCGGGTCGCCCAAAAACTAGGTTGGTCAATCCGGCACCATATTCAGTAACAACACTCTTTGCATGCTCAAATAGGTGTTTTTGCTGTTGAACACTCAGCACGGCCGGATCAACTGAAATATAACCTGCTGCAGTGAGGCGTGCTTCCAGCTTGTCAAAGTTGCTCAATCGGCGGTGCCCAATAACATCCGCTTCGCGTCGCAATAGAACGCGCTGCGGCGAACCAAGTCCAGGATCTACACTCTCAACATTCCCAATGAAGGGATCAATGTGTAACCGGACATCAAGCGCAACCCGCAAAAAAAATAATTCTTCAGCGACAATTGTTTCGCGCCTTTTCTGAATGATGACCTCACGGCCCTGCAGCAACCTGTCAGCTACAGCTTTGAAGAATGGCTTTTCAGCAACCCTGGCAGCGACAACAACCGGGAGATCGTTTGGTAGGCCTAGGCTGTTTGCGTACCCAATTCGGGGCGCGATCTCACAAATGAAATGATAATAGTTAAATTCGTGCTGGTGGCGCAGATAAATGGCGCGTTTCACGCGTCGACGCGGCATAATAGGCGGAATTAGACCGTTGAGATAACTGTCATCGCTACCGCGCTTGTATCGATGGATGGTCGACATGGAAGGCGCGAACACTTTTCGGTTCACGCGAACAATCGCGTTACGGCCATCAACAGTGATACTACCCCCTAGCCGATAGGCGGCATATGCGCTGGGCAAGTTCAGCCGGTTTATTATCCCATCTAAATAGAAATTGGAGTCTACGTGTATATGACTTGGCGGTGGCGGCGGGTGCGCAGCTTCACCGCTATCGATCAAGAAATTTTGCTCTTCCTCTTGGGGCAAAAACTTCTCATACGAAGGAAGCTCAGCTCTCTCATCTTCGGAGAGCTGGCCTGTTACCTTGTAGTAGTCCGATGCGAACTCGCCCGCGTCCAAGTCACCAATCCAAACCTTCGGTGACTATGCTTCCATAGCCTTATTGATGTCTTCTACCATCTTCTTGGCATCTGCAAAGAGCATCATTGTATTGTCTCGGAAGAACAATTCGTTCTGCACGCCTGCATAGCCGGACGCCATGCCGCGCTTGATGAAGAGAACCGTTCCGGCATTTTCCACGTCGAGAATAGGCATACCGTAGATCGGGGACGACTTATCAGTTTTCGCTGCGGGGTTGGTCACATCATTCGCGCCAATGACAAAGGCAACATCCGCCTGGCTGAACTCGGAGTTGATGTCTTCCAGTTCAAAGACCTCATCATACGGCACATTAGCTTCAGCCAGAAGAACGTTCATGTGACCCGGCATACGACCTGCAACCGGGTGGATAGCATATTTGACCTCAACGCCTTCATGTTTGAGGTTATCCGCCATTTCGCGAAGCGCATGCTGTGCTTGTGCCACCGCCATGCCGTAGCCCGGGACGATGATAACTTTGGACGCGTTCTTCATCAGGAACGCAGCGTCGTCTGCAGCACCTTGTTTGACAGGACGCTCTTCTTGATCGCCACCCGCAGCAGCGGCAGCATCATCACCCCCAAATCCACCGAGAATAACGGAGATGAATGAGCGGTTCATACCCTTACACATGATATAAGACAAAATTGCACCGGATGAACCGACAAGTGCGCCAGTGATGATCAGAGCCAGGTTTTCGAGTGTGAAACCAATACCAGCAGCTGCCCAACCCGAGTAAGAGTTAAGCATAGAGACAACGACCGGCATATCCGCACCACCGATCGGAATGATGATCAGCACGCCCAGAAGCAACGAAAGAATGACAATGAGCCAGAAGATGGCATAGCTTTCTGTTGCGACCAGCGCACCGACGAGTACGATAATACCAACGCCCAACGCGAGATTGATAATGTGCCGCATCGGAAGCATGATCGGCTTGCCCGACATGCGACCATCAAGCTTGAGAAACGCAATGATTGAGCCGGTGAAAGTGATTGCGCCGATCGCAACACCGATTGACATCTCAACCAGTGCAACGGTCTTGATATCGCCGACTTCGCCAACGCCAAAAGAGCTTGGCGAATACATCGCAGCAGCAGCCACGAGCACCGCAGCAAGGCCAACCAGCGAGTGAAAACCGGCAACCAGTTGCGGCATCGCCGTCATCGGGATCTGACGTGCGATATAGGCGCCAACGCCACCACCAATTGCGATGCCGGCGAGGATCATAATCGACCCACCGAAACCAGGTGCCGCAAGGACAAGCGTGGTTATGACAGCAACACCCATGCCGACCATTCCAAACATATTGCCTTGGCGACTGGTTGTTGGATGCGAAAGGCCTCTTAGGGCCAGAATGAACAGGATACCTGAAACGAGATACAGGAAAGCAGCGAGGTTCTGTGACATGCTAACTCAGCCTCACTTATCTTTTTTCTTATACATGGCGAGCATGCGCTGGGTGACCATAAAGCCACCAAAAATATTCACAGAGGCGAGCACCAAAGCAATAAAGCCAAAGCCGGTTGCCAATCCGCTCTCTGAAATGCCGACAGCCAACAAAGCACCGACCACAATGACTGATGAGATCGCATTGGTGACAGCCATGAGTGGCGTGTGCAAAGCGGGCGTTACCGACCAAACGACATAATAGCCGACGAAAATAGCAAGCACGAAGATTGAAAACAGAAAGACGAATTCGCTTACGCCGCCGCTGTAAGCTGCAGTTTCGACTGCGGCCGCCGGCGCTTCAACAACAGAATTTCTTACGGTTTCAATCGCGCTCTCCAGTTGATCGAGCGCATTGTCCAGAGCTTCATTCATCAGGCGTCCCCTTTAGAATTTTGCGCAAAGTTTGCATGGATCACGGAACCGCCATGCGTTAGCAACGTAGCCTTGATCAGCTCTTCTTCCGGATCAATCGATAGCTCGCCGGTTTCCTTGTCGATCATGGTCTCCAGGAACGTAAACAGGTTCTTGGCGTAAAGTGCAGATGCAGACGCCGCGAGCCGCCCTGGCATGTTCGTATGCCCAACGATTGAAACACCATTGGCGGTTTGAACGACCTCGCCAGGCTTGGCACCCTCAACATTGCCGCCCCGATCGACAGCCAGATCGACTATCACAGAACCAGCCTTCATCGCTTTTACCATATCCTTGGTAACAAGCTGCGGTGCAGGACGACCCGGAATAAGGGCAGTCGTTATGACAATGTCCTGTTTGGCAATATGGCCAGCAACCAACTCTGATTGCGCTTTCTTCTCTTCGTCGGTCAGTTCGCGAGCATACCCACCTTCACCGGACGCATCTTTCAAAGCGTCGGTCATGATAAACTTTGCACCCAGGGACTCTACCTGTTCACCGGCAGCAGCACGCACATCTGTCGCGGTCACTACAGCGCCAAGGCGACGCGCTGTCGCGATCGCTTGAAGACCGGCAACGCCTGCACCCATGACGAAGACCTTCGCAGCCGGAACGGTGCCGGCAGCAGTCATCATCATTGGCATGGCACGATCATAATGAGCGGCACCTTCAACCACCGCTTGGTAGCCGGCAAGGTTGGCCTGCGAAGACAGCACATCCATCGACTGCGCACGCGTGATACGCGGCATCAATTCCATCGCAAACGTTGAGACACCGGCCTTGGCCATCACCTTTAAGCTGTCTCCAGCATCCCAGGGCTCCATGACAGCCAAAACTGCGGCGCCTTTTTTATACCCCGCCACCTCCTTGTCAGATGGGCGACGCACGCGCAAAACGACGTCGGCCTTTTTGCCCGCTGCAGCAGTTCCTACCGAAGCACCTACGGCCTCAAACTCGGCATCAACCATTTTGGATTGAGCCCCGGCCCCCTTTTGGACCACGACCTCATGGCCGGCAGCGACTAATTTTTTGACAGTGTCTGGAGAAGCACCAATCCGTGTTTCACCCTCTGCCGCTTCAAGCGGCACGAATATTGATAAAGGCACAAAGTCCCCCACTAAATGTCGGCAGTGTTTTTTGCTCTACCAGCTAGAGCTAGAGCAGACGGGCCGTGGTTCAAATGAAGAAATAGCCAATTACCGCTAGTACGATGAAGGCCAAGATGCCTCCAAGCAGGCCACCACCGGCAAAAAACCCAAAGGCCATCGCAATCAAAAGCGCTACCGAAATCATTGTCAGCAGCTTCGAGCCTTGAAGGAACATGCCATACGTCCGCTCGTGCTCGTCATAATCCATCACATTGTCCGGACGTGAATTTTCTTTTTCCGTTGCCATGGCGTTTCCCTAAATCTCCTAGAACGCGCCATAGCTGACCGGTGCGCCTGCATCAAGCCTAGAGGAGCGTTAACGATAACTCTGCGACAAAAGGCAATCACGCTACGCGAGCGGCGATCTCTTTCTCGATAGTTGAAACATCGAGGCCGATCTTTTCGGCGGCGGTCGGAATAATGGGGTCGGATACAGACTGACCATCGGGCACATCGGCAAACATAACTTGTTTTTCCGAATCCAAGTGAGAAAATACCGGATAGCGCCGATAGAGATTAGGTCCGCTTTCAAGTGGCGTACCCAAGAGCACAACCTCAATTCGATGGCCATCCGGGCGGATTGGACCAGCAAGACCACCAGCTTTGAAGACCCGACGATAGAAAGCACCATGCTCCCGCTTGACGACAGACAAACACTGATTTGCGAAGAAGTACTCTGTAGCGATGACCGCGCTGCGCAAGAGAAAAATCGGAATAGACGGAAAGCGTTGCGCAAAGTCTGGGTCAACAGCCATGCGGCTGGGATCAATGAACCTCTGGCCCTGTTCAACAAGCGGATTTAGAACCGAAGGGAACATCTTGGAAGCAGGCGTAACGGGATTATCCCGATCCAGAACGCAGAGACGGACGGTGGCGACCATAGTGTCGCCCGCATATAAACCGATTAGATAAAAGCCATCGACAAAATCGGCATCTTCGATAACCGACTGCTCGAACTTATTGTCGTAGATGTCGCGCGCATCATATGCCTTTCGACGCAGTTCGCCGACGGCATCCATGGCGTCGCCACCGACGATACGGCGGTAATGCAGTCGGTCAAGCTCCGCAAACATTGCTAGATGTGCTGGGTAAATCGCGTTCATTTCGTGTCCCTTCCGCCTCATGCTATTTTGGGACAAGTGCGCTTGTAAACGCGTTACTATGCTAACCAAGTGTTAAGGTTACCGTAACACATTTTATGCGTTTGGTTACGCTATTTATACAATCGGAAATTGTCAAAACCTTAAATTTAGGCTGCTTTTGAGCTCTTATCGCGCGCGCCTTGCGCTTCTGCGAGTGTCTTGATCGCTGAACCAGGCAGAGCTGAACCAAAGAAATAGCCTTGCATGCGCTGCACACCGCCCAAAGAACGCAGCATGGAGACCTGTCCTTCAGTTTCAACGCCTTCAACGGTCGTCTTCAAACCAAGGCGCTGGCAAATGGCCAAAATGCCCTCCAGCAGTGCAACGGGCGCCTCACCGTTAGAGCTGTCCACCAAGAACGAGCGATCGATCTTCACGCGATCAAGAGGCAGCTGGTGCAGGTGATTGAAGGACGAATAGCCAGTGCCGAAATCATCAAGTGCAACCCGCACACCTCTAGCTCGCAATTGCAAGAGTTTTCGAGCAACGAAGGCTTCATTGTGCATGAAGGAGGTTTCGGTAATCTCGACTTCAAGACGATCTGCGTCAAACTCAACTTCATCAATATGTTTCAGCAGCCAGTCAACAAGCGATCCATCATGAAAATCACGAGCCGATAGGTTCACACTAACCGAGATGTTCTTCGGCCATGTCTCGCAGTCCTTGAGAGCCTGCTGCAGTATATGGCGCGTCAAAGGCGTGATGTGGCCCATTTCTTCAGCAAGCGGGATAAACTCATTGGCGCTTACAACGCCAAACGCGTCGCTTTCCCAACGTGACAACGCTTCACAAGCTGCCAACCGCCCTGTCTTACCGCAGACAATGGGCTGATAGAGTGGACGAATTTCACCATTGTTGATGGCGTTGACCAGCGCGCTCTTCAAGAACTGGCGGCGCAGTTGCTTGGTCTCCATCGCGCTATTGTAGAGGCAGGTGGCACCGATCCCATCTTCCTTGGCTTCCACCAAGGCCACCCCAGCCTTGATCATGGTCTCCGACCCGTCATCGTCACTTGGCTCCACGAATGCAGCGCCAGCAGATACGGTGATCGCAAACTGTTCTCCACGAACATTAAACGGCCGCGACAGTGTTTTCGTGAGGCCAGCAGCCACAGTCTTTGCACAAAGATCTTTTGCTTGAACAAATGCCAGAAATTCATCGGCGCCCTGGCGTGATACGATGGCAGACTTACCCAAATGGCGACGGGCCGCCAGGCCAACAGCTTTAAGCATGCGGTCGCCTTGAATGTGTCCCGCATTGTCATTGATGCGTTTGAAATCATCAATGTCAAATACGATTACAGCTGACTGCATTTCCGCTGGCGCTGAATCCAGCGCCTTGGCAACAAGGCTGTGAAAGAGCTCGCGATTGGGTAGTCGGGTAACGCTATCAGTCGTGCGCATCTGTTCAAAGCGTTTACGTGCAGCTTCCTGATCGCTGATGTCCTCAATCAAAATGACGTGCCCACCATCGACACGATCCGCACCTGACATTTCAAGAACTTGCCCACCCTGCAGGGCACACTTCGCCTTAGGCACTTGCTCATAAATTAGTTGTCGCAAGGCGCCATCAATGCGCCCTACTGCAACGCGGCCATAGGGACCATGAAGTCGCAAATACCGCATGGCAGTGTCGAGTTTACGGTTCACAAGCGCTAGTGACTCGGGCACATGAAAAATTCGTTTGGCCTGATCATTGACAACAATAATCCGGTGGTCATCGTCCACCATCACAAGACCGTGCGACATTGAACCGACTGCATCACGCAGTCGTCGGTCCAACTGTCTCTTTTCCAGATTGCCCATCACGGCAAAAACAAATGTTGAACGCACAGATTTTGTTAGTGAAACAGCGCTGAACAGGAACGGAATTGCTAATGCCGCAAGAATATAATGGGAAGTGGAACCCTGCCATACAAAACTCAGAACCAATGGCGCCAACAGCATAATGAGCGACGAACATGCAACGCTCATGGAGCCATAAAGACGAACGACAACCGAAGGTATCGCAGCAAACGCAAACAGAATTGAAACGAGCGCGGAGAACTCATTGTCGCCTAAAGCAACACCTGCACCAGAGCAAAAGCCGATCAACGCGGCGCCTACAGTGGTCGACCCTGTGCTCCGCATTTCCCAACTGCGATACCAATCCTTGCTAGGGCTTTTGCCAATTGCCTCCACGGCCGCTTTTTCTCGATGGAAGCCGTCAATTTGAAGGATACGCCAGCAACCAACCATTGTTGCGCAAACGGCGAAAATCGCGAACAGGGGATTCAATGTATCGGCGCATATGCAGAGCATAACCCCGACTTGCAGGCAAACACCTGCCAAAAGCTGGCCGCGACCGGCAAAAAGCTGCTCTACGAAGTTTTCATAAACTATCGTTTCTGCGTCTTGTTCTTTCAGTTCTACCATCGCAAGCCCATCGCATCCGCGAACACTGTAAGCTGCGATCTTTAATGAAACTTGAAATAGGCAAACGAATCCGGGCGCATCGGCCAAGTTGGTTAATTAATTTTACCAATTATTGTCCTGCATCAATTTTGGTGCTAGCGAAACGTGGTTTTAAGCGCCCACAAGCGCGCGGGCTTGGGAGAAGCCCCACTAGAGTTAAAGGGGAGGTAAATGCCTGCACTTTTGAGGCTGTCGGCTTTTATTGACAGCATTACCGCATTAATTGGTCGATCGGTTTCGTGGCTGATTCTGATCGCCGTTCTGGTCAGTGCTGGCAATGCCACCATCCGGAAAATCTTCGATACGTCTTCCAACGCGTGGCTGGAGCTTCAGTGGTATTTGTACGGTGCCGTCTTTCTCTTAGCGGCGGCCTACACATTGCAGCGCAACGAACATGTACGCATTGATGTGGCGACATCCGGCTTATCAAAACGAACCCGCGACTGGATCGATCTGCTTGGTCATATTTTCTTCTTGATGCCTTTTGCTGCCCTGATGGTTTATCTGTCTTGGCCATTTGTGATGAACTCAATCGCCGCTGGTGATATCTCAGTGAACGCTGGTGGACTTGTCCTTTGGCCAGCGCGCATGATGGTACTCTTGGGCTTTATTCTGCTCTTCGCCCAAGGCATTTCAGAGATCATCAAACGCTTCGCCATCATTCGCGGCTTGATTGAAGACGATGCATCAACACAACATGAACTGCCTCCACTTGTTGAAGAACTGGAAAGCGCAGCTGACCTCGACAAAAGGATGGGCAAACAATGATTGAGTTCCTTGCGCAAAATCTAGCGCCCATCATGTTTGTTTGCGTGATGGCCATGCTGTTGCTGGGCTATCCGGTGGCATTTACACTGGCCGCTGGTGGCCTGATTTTCTTCGTGATCGGCGTTGAGCTGTCAATTTTCGCACCGGGCCAAATCACACTATCCTGGCCGTTTTTAGGGCTGCACTCCAGTCGAACGTTCGACATCATGCGAAACGATACGTTGCTCGCGATTCCCTTCTTCACCTTTATGGGATTGATATTGGAGCGCTCACGCATGGCAGAAGATCTGCTGGATACAATAGGCCAGCTTTTCGGCCCCTTGCGCGGCGGCTTGGGTTTTGCGGTGATCCTGGTGGGTGCGCTACTGGGCGCAACAACTGGCGTTGTCGCCGCATCGGTGATTGCCATGGGCTTGATCTCCCTGCCCATCATGATGCGCTACGGTTATGACAGATCCGTCGCAACAGGTACAATTGCTGCCTCAGGTACACTGGCGCAAATCGTACCGCCATCGCTTGTCCTGATCGTCATGTCTGACCAGCTGGGTCGCTCGGTGGGTGATATGTATGTTGGTGCGGTTTTCCCTGCGCTGATGATCATGGGACTGTATGCGCTTTATATTCTGGCCCTGACCATCGTGATGCCAAAATCAGTTCCGGCCCTCCCACCAGAAACACGGACTTTGGGTGGTGGTGTTCTGTCACTGTTTGTGATGATCGCTCTGGCGATTGGCATCCACTACGCGGTTTTCAACTATGCCCTGACCGATTGGACATATGAATGGCGTTTCGTAGCGGCGGCAACGACGGCAACAGCGTTCGCGCTGATAGTTGCTTTAGCCAACAAATGGATGGGCTTGGGCGTCATTTCACGACTGACTACAGAAGTGATCATTGTCCTGATCCCACCCTTGGCGCTGATCTTCCTGGTTCTTGGTACCATCTTCCTTGGCATTGCCACACCGACCGAAGGTGGCGCGATGGGTGCAACCGGTGCACTCATTCTGGCCATCATTAAGGGACGCCTGAACCTTCAGACCCTCAAAGAAGCACTCGACTCAACCACCAAACTGACGTCATTTGTGATGTTCATCTTGATCGGCGCGCGGGTCTTCGCCCTCACCTTCTATGGCATCAACGGCAAGATTTGGGTTGAGGAACTACTACTGTCTCTGCCGGGTGGTGAAACAGGCTTCCTCGTCGTTGTAACAGTCATCGTATTCATCATGGGCTGTTTCCTCGATTTCTTCGAGATTGCCTTCGTCATCGTGCCACTCCTTGTTGGACCAGCTGAAACGCTTGGCATCGACCTGATATGGCTGGGGATCATTCTCGGCATCAACCTGCAAACATCCTTCCTCACACCACCATTTGGCTTTGCGCTATTCTACTTGCGATCGATTTCGCCGAAGGAGGATTGGGATGACGAGGTTACTGGCGAACGCATTGAAGGCATCAAGACCGGACAAATATACAAGGGCGTGTTGCCCTATATAGCAATCCAGTTTGTTGCGATCATGATCGTCATCTTCTATCCACGGCTGGTTACGCACTACCGGGATGAAGTACCTGAAATCGATCTCGACAATGTCACGATTGAGCTGCCCAATCTTGGTGGCAGCAATGCGGACGGCTCACCGGTCAATCCAGGTGGGTTGGGCCTGCCGGGTCTAAACCTTAACGGTGCACCGGGTGCCGGCAATGGCGGGCTTGGTCTGCCTGCGCCAGGTGGACTTGGATTGCCGGGCCTTAACCTCAACAATGAACCACCGCCGACAGGTACCGACGGAGAGACCCGGGAAAATGGTAGTACTGGCCTGCCAGCGCCTGGCGGATTAAGCGGTCCCCCGCCGATCCAATAAAGCTAAAAACCTGCAAACGGCACCGATTCTGGTGCCGTTTTTGGGTGAGCATTCGAACAAGGCGCATTGAAACCAGTTAAGTCTATCCCCACCTCCAGACCAACAAAAAGGAGGTTTCGTTCCCATGTTTGACGCCAAAAAGCTTCTCAATGATTTTCTGAACCAACAGGTGCCCGGCACAGGCGGTTCGGTACGTGAGAAAGGTGGACAGGCAGTCCAGTTAGCAAAGGATAACCCGCTTGCGACCGGCGCAATTGCTGCAGCATTGCTGGGTACCGGAATTGGACGTGAACTGACGGGATCGGCACTCAAACTTGGCGGAGCAGCAGCTGTCGCTGGGTTGGCGTACACCGCCTATCAAAACTACAAAGACGGCAAAAACGCACCCACTGGTGACAGCTCAGCAGCCCAAGAGGTACTGCCGCCTCCCACGGGCTCTGATTTTGAAATTGACGCAGCACCGCAAGGTGCGGACGAATTTGCTTCAATTCTAATCAAAGCCATGATCGCAGCGGCGCGCGCCGATGGTCATATTGATGATGACGAACGTGCACGCATTGCTGACCGCTTGGCAATGGCTGGTTTGGAAGATGATGCACAAGCGTTTATCCGCGCGGAACTGGCAAAGCCCGTTGACATGGATCAGTTGGCCAACGCTGCGCAAACAGAGGCCCAGCGGGTTGAGCTGTACACGGCTTCGCGCTTGGCAATTGAGCCGAACACGCGGGCTGAGCGCGGGTATCTGGACATGCTCGCAGGGCGCTTGGGTTTGGAAGACGGATTGATCGACCACATCGAAGCAACAATCGCCGGCGCCACCGCAAATGCTTAGCTAGGGTCGGTTGAGACAAGTCATGAAAAGGATGATCCATACTTACCATGAGCTTTTCCAACTGGTCGAAAGCGGGCGCTCGATTTCAATTGACTTTGACGGTGATCGCGTTTCGAAGGTTGCGGAGAAGCATGGCTGGCAACTGGGACCAAACAAGCAGCATGCGTTTCTCAATCAATGCCTGAAACACTGGGCCAACTTTGAAGTTGCCTACACTTCGTGGGGTGCAGACTTCTGGGTAAAAGATTGAACACCTTCGCACCTGCTGACAGCTTTAAACTGCCTCGCATTGAGCTGCACCGGTCCCGTCGTATAACGACATAGAAAGAACAAAGATCGGAGGTGAAATGGTTCCTGTCGATACAGGTGCCGCATGGAATATCTTGATCTGATTCTGACCGGACTAATCGCATCGGTCAGCAGCGTAGTGATCTCGGAAGTCTATCATAGACGCTCCATGGTGAACTCCAAAAAGTCTATCGCCAGACTGAGGGAGGACACCGACAAATTTCGCGACAACATCCTCGACCATATCCAGAGTATCGACACGGATTTTCCTGTCGAGAGCCAGTTGATTATCAACAATATTCAGAAAGAGATCCGACAGTTGGATCGAGACTTTGGGTCAAAACGCATCCGACTATCAATAATCGGCATGCTAGCGATCTACTTCGTATCGTTCTTCATAATCTCGTTTTTTACCTATTCTTACACCGGCAATCCGGTTTTTTCAGCGATCGTCCTTTTGGCCTACTGTGTACTAGCAAAGTTCGCATATGACTTTTTCAGCATCTCGCCGTTGAAAAAAGAAATCATGGCTCGTTACGAAAAGTTCGCAGATTTGATGCATGAATACAAAATCTCGTTCAACGAGAAGGCTTCGATCGAAAAATGGATAGCCCGAAGTGAGTTCGACTATCTCGATCAAAATCAGATGCTGAGAATCCTGACACGCATCCCCATCTACGCTGTCGTCGAACGTGACTAAGTCGGGCAGCCGATCATACCTACAAGTACGTACCTCTTAACGCGCGCCTTGAATTGAACAGCCTAGTCAGCACCACGCACCGGTGCCATCACACCGCTGTCCGGTTTGACGACGCGTTGGACAAACACCGTCAAAACGGCTGCACCAATGCCCATCAAATCGCTAATCCAACCACCCTCGATGAGAAGCAATGCGGCGGCTATGAGAACCAGTCGCATGAACCAAACAACACGCTTGCCAACGAACCAGCCTTGTACTCCAGCCGACAACAGGAACACGCCAGCGATTGCTGTAATCGAAGCGCGGATAATCTCAGTCCACGTTCCATCCATAAGGATGGCCGAATTATAGAAAAACATGAACGGCACGATGAAAGCCGAAATGCCTATCTTGAAAGAAGCTATCGAGGTTTCCATCGGATTGGCGCCCGATATTCCAGCGGCGGCGTAACTCGCGAGCGCAACTGGTGGTGTGATCGCCGATACGACAGCAAAGTAGAAAACGAAGAAATGCGCTGTCAGAAGCGGTACGCCAAGATCTACAAGTCCAGGCGCGACAACCGAAGCTGCGACTGCGTAAGCGGCAGTGGTTGGCATACCCATACCCAGCAAAATGGCGATGCACATAGCAAAGAACATGGCGAGCAGTTGTGAAGCCTCGGCAATATCGAGCAACAGGTTGGAAAAGCGTGCACCGACGCCAGTCAACGAGATCACGCCAACAATGATGCCCGCACAAGCGCAAACCGCAATAATCTGGATCGACATCAGTCCGGAAAGCTCAAATGCTTTTCCGATTGCCCGAATACCCATGGCATGCGGTGTTAGCCAAGAAACAACTGCTGCAGCGACGGTTGCCAGCGTTCCGGCACGTATGACCGAGTAACCCATAAATAGCGCGACAATTAGAATGATGATCGGAATAAAAAGGTAGACCTGTTTCACCATCTCGGAGAATTTGGGCAGCTCTTCAGACTTCATGCCGCGCATGCCGAGTTTTGCAGCCTCAAAGTCCACCATGAAGTAGACCGACACATAGTAGAGGATTGCAGGAAGAATCGCAGCGATTGCAATTTCCGTGTACGGAATTCCCGTTACTTCAGCCATGATAAAGGCACCCGCGCCCATGATCGGTGGCATGATTTGTCCACCGGTGGATGCAGCTGCTTCAACAGCACCGGACACCTGCTTGGAGTAACCAACCCGTTTCATCAGTGGTATTGTAAGCGAACCTGTCGCTACCACGTTACCAGCGGAGGTGCCGTTGATCATACCCATCAAGCCGGAAGCAAAAATGGCTACCTTTGCCGGACCGCCGCGTGCGCGGCCCGCAGCTGCAAAGGCAAAGTTGACGAAATAATCACCCACTTTGGAGGCCTGCAGAAAACCGGCGAAAATGATGAAAAGAATGATGTACGTCGACGACACGGCGGTCGTCGGCCCCAGTATGCCTGCATCTGTGTAGACTTGGCTGAAGAAACGCTGCCACGTGATCGCAGGTGAATTAAGCACGCCCGGCAAATGCTGTCCGACAAATGTGTAGCACAGAAAAATACCCGCGATGATAACAAGCGCGAGACCGGCAACACGGCGGGTCATCTCGAGGATCAGCAATGTACCGGCCACAGCTGCTATCGACATGCCGATTGGCGCAAAGGGAGTACCCGTTGCATTGCGCATTTGCGTGCCGAAGATCGTGACGAGATAAGCGGCAACGGCAAACCCGGCAACCACCAACGCAATATCGGGAATATTGACCGTGCCATTCGGTTGTCGGTTCAACCAGGATAGAATGATCCCGCCGACTGTCGCTACCAACAAGGGCGCGCCAAACAGCCAGGTTTCATTGTATTTGATCTGAGGATCGATGCCATTCCACATCCGCCCGCCAGAAATTTCCAGCGAAAACGAAACGGCCATGGCCAGCGAAAACAGTGCGGCGGCGATAGCTAGCCAGCCAGCATAGTTCCAGATGCGCGTTGATGGTTTCTCATCGGATGCAAAGCCAGTTCCGGAAAACAGGACAAAGCCCAACGCCAGTGCGCCCGCAATATGAATGATCCTGAAGTTCCAGGTTTCCATTGGAAATGTGGGAAGCAGCGGGATGGTGATACCTGTCCACGCTGATATCGACACACCATTAAGCGCAAGCATGTGAAAAGCAGCATAGACAGCCGAAATAGCAGCAACCAGCATCGCCTTTTGACCGGTGAATACACGGCGATTTGTTTCTACAGGATCATCGTCAACCCCCTCGGCCAGAACGGGTTCCACAATTTCGTCTTGGGTTGCTGTCTTCTCGCTCATGGCACTCATTCCGATCAATGAATAATGAATAAGGGGCGGCTCAAAGGGCCGCATTAGCGCAGTAATGCGCGTGGGTACTGCCCGGAGGGCTCCGGGCAGACCAGGTCTAATTATCGATCAATAACGGATTAGCCGCCGTAGATTTTATCAGCAGCGATCGACGCACCGTTCTCGTTGAACCACTGCGCTGCGCCTGGGTGCCACATCAGAACACTGTTTTTGTCCCAATTCTCCGGCACCGTTGTACGCGCAGCCTTGTGGACGCCGAGCATGCGCTCATTGTCGCTCATGACCGCTTTGGTTGCTTCATAGACGAAGCTCGCTGGCAAGTCGCAATTTGCAATGGCAAAGTTCCACATGGAAACTGAGCGAAGATCGCCCGGCTGCGTGGAGTATGTACCTTCGGCAACGACAAAGTTGGCAACCGGGAAGGAACCAGCAATTGCTGCCTGCTCTTCTTCAGTGAACTCAACAAAATTCACTTCGGTTTGTACTTCAAGCTGTGAAACAGCAGGCGTTGGCACACCAGCAGCGAACGCAACGGCATCAAGCAGACCATCCTGCAATTGCGAAGCAAGGTCATTCCAGGAACCATTGCGACGTTCAAAGTTGACACCAAGCGTCTCAAGCATTGACGGGAAGTAGGTGTCCGAGGTTGAACCCGCAGGGCCAAAGCCGATCTTCGCACCATCTGGGATATCTGATACCGATGTGATCCCTGACGACGTCAACGCCGTTACGTTGAACGGTGTCTGGTACATGGGGAACATCGCGCAGGCATTTGTCATTTGCAGACCGGGTGCAATTGGGTTGGTGCCTTCCAGCGATTCCTTGGCAGGGCCCATTGTCGTCATGCCAAATGCTGCTTCGCCAGTATGAACCAACGCCATATTTTGCATTGGGCCACCAGTAACTTCGCCAGCGCCAGGCACGCCCAGATCTTCTGACACGATACCAGCCCAGCCTGAGCCATATGTGAAATAAGTGCCACCTTGTGAAGCAGTGCCAACCGTAAATGACTCCGGCCAACCGGTTTTATCAACATCCATGGCAACTGCGGCCGAGGCAGACATAACGACTGCGACTGCAGATGAGACGAGAAGTGAAAGTTTCATGTGTTTCCTCCCTGAAAACTTGATAGGAGCCTCCCAGCTCCAACATCCAAAAACGCTTGGACTGGTGATCAGTTAGAGCGAAGATATTGGCTCGTAAAGCGTACGAGCAGTCGCAGTGGAAGAACTGGCGGATTCTCGCCAGTAAGTGATCTTTAACCTACGTTAACTGCCGGTTAACACTTTTGCGTCACAATGGAACACCAGCCGAAATGGGCCCTCCCACCGTTTTGGCACCTGTTGGGCGATTGTCCGCTTATTGGATGATCGCCCGATGCTTGTCAGGCACCACCATTTAAGAACGTTTCAATCCTGTCGCATGCATGCTCAATATTTTCGAGCGAATTGGCATAAGACAGCCGCACATAGCCTTCACCCAACACACCGAAGTCCGGGCCACCTATCATGGCAACGCCGACTTCCTCGAGCAGCGCAGACGCAAGGTCTTTTGCTTTCCAATCGGTCTCGCTGACATTGACAAAAGTGTAGAACGCACCCGCCGGCAGGATGGAAGATAAGCCGTCGACTTTTCCCAGACGCTGATCGACAAACAAGCGACGGGCATCAAAGGCACGCATCATTGCCTCAACATCGTCCTGCGGACCGTCAATGGCGGCAATCCCTGCGAACTGAGCCGAGGCATTAACGCATGACCAACAATTGACAGCCAACTTGCGGACATTTTCGATTAATCCATTTGGCCAGATTGACCAGCCCATGCGCCAACCAGTCATCGCCCACGTTTTCGACCATCCATTAAGGATAACCAGTCGATCTAAAATGGACGGGTAAGTGAGAAGCGACGTGTGGCTGTCATCACCATAAGTCATAACATCATAGATTTCGTCAGACAGGATGGCTACCGACGGCCAAGCCTCCAAACCAGCAACAAATAAATCCAACTCGCTTTTTGGGGTTATACCGCCCGTAGGATTGGCCGGTGAATTGATAATGATAAGACGAGTATTTTCATTGATCAGTAAAAGCGCTTCCTGTGCTGAGAAGGCAAAACCGTTTTCTTCTCTCATCGGTATCGGAACCGGTGTCGCACCCGTTGCTTCAATCATTGAGCGATAAATTGGAAACCCCGGATCAGGATACATGATCTCAGCGTCCGGTTCGCCAAACATCATGATGGCAGCGAACATGGCCGGCTTGCCACCCGGTGTAATCATGACACTTTCCGGCGATACTTCGACACCTGTCAAACTCAGGGTCCGCCTTACAACAGCTTCACGACAAGCAAGTGTGCCATTGGCCGGTGTGTATCCATGATGTCCGTCTCGGAGCGCCTTGATCCCCGCTTCGACGATATGCGGTGGTGTCGGAAAATCAGGCTGACCGATACCTAGATTGATGATGTCCTTACCCTGCGCAGCCAGTGCGGTGGCCCGCGCCAGAACAGCAAAGGCGTTTTCCTCACCAATACGGTCAAAGAACGGGACAGTTTTCATTTGGCACCCATGGCAATTTGAATTGGCCACCTTTATGGGCAATCGACCCAACAATCGTCAACGAGCGCAAAAATGATCCGTGACCCGCTGAATTGGACACCGCCGCAAAGACCAGATGCACCGGAAATAAGCGGCAAGTATGTTGCGATTGTGCCATGGAACTCGGCCCTTCACGGCCCCTCACTTTGGCACTCATTTGGTCAGGCAAAAACGAACGAGCTGCTCTACCACTTTGGCTGGCCGTCCATGGAAAGGTGGGAAGATTTGTCTGCGACGATCGATGGCTTCAACCAGTCGGGCGCTTTCATCACCTGTGTCTTCACAGACAAGGACAATGGCAATGCAATTGGCATGGCAAGCTATATGTCCATAATACAAGAACATGGCCGTGTCGAAGTTGGCGCCGTTGCCTATGGCGAGGGATTGCGCAACAGCCCCGCCGCCACCGAAGCGCACTATCTTTTGGCGCGCCATGTCTTCGACGATTTGGGTTATCGACGGTACGAGTGGAAGTTGAACAATACAAACGAAGCGTCGCACAAGGCGGCTCGACGACTTGGCTTCACATTTGAAGGCGTCTTTCGTCAGCACCAAGTCATGACCTATGGCAACCGCGACACAGCGTGGTATTCCATGTTGGACAATGAATGGCCAAGAGTCAAAAAAGCATTTGAGGCTTGGCTGGCACCAAGCAATTTCGATGAGAACGGGAACCAAAAAGTGGGACTGGTAAAACTTCGAGAGGCAATCTGATGACAGGGCGGCTAAGCGGAAAAATCGCAGTGGTGACAGCGGCTGGCCAAGGCATAGGCAAAGCGATTGCCAACCGGTTTACAGCTGAAGGCGCGGCGGTATGGGCATCGGATATCGACGAGTCAAAGCTGGACAATCCCCACTTCGCAAACACAGCTGCTCTTGATGTCACCGACGGCGAAACAGTCAAAGCCTATGCACACGACATCGGATCGATTGACATATTGGCGAACATCGCCGGTTTTGTTCACCACGGCACCGTTCTGGAAGCAGATGACGCAGCTTGGGACTTTTCCTTCGATCTGAATGTCAAAAGCATGCACCGCATGATCCGCGCCTTTCTGCCAGGTATGTTGGGCCGGGTTGCAGAAACGGGCAAAACGGCGTCCATCATCAACATGTCTTCCGGCGCCTCTTCTCTAAAAGGCGCGCCCAACCGCTATGTATACGGCGCGACCAAAGCTGCCGTGATCGGTCTCACCAAGGGAGTTGCTGTTGATTTTGCCGCCAAGCAAATCCGCTGCAATGCAATTTGCCCGGGAACGGTTGAATCACCGTCGCTCGAGGAGCGGATGCAAAAACTCGGCGAACAGGTCGGCGGCTATGACAAGGCCTATGAGATGTTCCTCGCCCGTCAGCCGATGGGGCGGATTGCGACTGCAGATGAAATTGCATCTTTGGCAACCTATCTGGCATCGGACGAGGCTGCGTTCGTGACTGGTGCAGAATATAAAATCGATGGAGGTTGGACGCTGTGACCGACAACAATCAAAATGAAGACGAACTCATGTCGCCGACTTACAGCCGCGCGACCCTTTTGATCGCAGCGTCACTTTTCATCGGCTTCTGTCTACTGGTGTTTTTTCTGCCGCAGATCATGCTCGCCATTGGCGGCGATAATGCATGGGTCGCCGGATCGGTTATCGCTGCAGTATTGGTTCTACCATTTATTGGACTCTGGCTACGCGGACGTATGCGCGGCGGTAATGACGAGACCTAGCGGGTCAACGCGCCGCCCAAAAGGCTGACGCCAATTAACAAAATGAGAAGGCCACCAACAATTTCGACGGTCGATATTACTGCTGGGCCGAATGCGCTAATACCCGCATAGCGCTGCGCCAAACCTTTGGCACCGACAGCGATCGCGGCAAGCGTTGAAACGGTGATTGCCGTTCCCAAAGACATCACAAAAGCTGAAATGATGCCTGCCCACCATAGACCATTCATGAATGAAAACGTGAGCACAACAAGCGCGCCTGTACATGGACGCAAACCAACCGAAAAGATCGTCGCTATCGCTTCTTTGAGTGAACCTGCACGTTGAACCTGGCTGGGGCTCGGCATATGCGCATGACCACAGGAAGAGCAGATCTCACCGTGACTATGATGATGGTGTCCATGACCATGGTGGTGGTGCTCGTGATCATGCGTCACCACCGCTCCAGCTGATAGTGAAGCAAACGGCTTTTGCTGCAAGCGGATGAATGAGCGGACAACCAACCAGATGCCAAGCAATGTCACCAATGCGTAGGACGCCAATTCAAAACCACGCGTTGTGTCGGTCACTGATATTGAGAGTTGCCGTAAAAACAGGAAGCCCAACCCTACAATCACGATAGCCGAGATCGCTTGCAACACCGATGAGCCAAAGCTGATCAAAACACCGCGCCGCAACTGGGTGTTGGTCGCCAACATGTAAGATGAGATAACCACCTTGCCGTGACCCGGCCCGGCGGCATGCAGAATGCCATAGGCGAACGACAAGCCAATCAGCGACCACGGGACAGCCGGATTGCCGCGCAATTCACGCAAGGCGTCCGTCATCAAACGATAAAACTCGCTTTGCTGAACTGCAATCCAAAGGAAGAAACTCGAGAATGGTCCACTTCCCGGATTAGCAACAGGCGCTTCCGCAGCACCTATACCGAGCGACGACTGGGCAAACGCCGGCAAGACCAGCAGCACAGCAGAAATCAGACCAAGGCTCATCCGGCGGGTGAACATGACACCTCCATACGTGTGGCAAAGATCTTGGACAAGTCGTTCCCTTCCGGGTCGGAAAACCATGCATCTGTCAAAGACTGTTGGTTTTGTGCGATCGCCTCATCGGCATCGGGCACAACCTTTTCGAAGCCGCAACCATCGGGGGCATTCAACAACTGCATGTCGTCATCGGTATAGAACTCAATCGACGTGTAAAATGTCGGATCGTAAATGGAAAAGGATGGACCATCCGCAAGGTTCACCGGCTCTTCGGTGCGCGATGTGAAAAGCATGATCAATTGGCCACCAACGACGTCCACCAGCATGTCATCCACTGGGGCTATGGTCTTTTCATCGCCCTTCACGCTGACGGATTGAAAATAGCCAAAGTCGGCAATGGAAGTCGTCACCACATTGGCAACTTCTGCCAGTTCGCCGTCATCGAGCTTGTTGTTGAGGTTCTGATCAAACTCAAAAATGACGGTAGACGTGAAAAGCTCATCGAAACGCCATACATGACGCAACTCTTCTAACTGCCCGGTCGCAGTGGACACAACTTCCAGACGTGCTTCAGCAAAGACATGTGGGTGCGCATAGGCGGGTTTGCTCAAAACAAACCCGGCCATCATTAAGGTTGATGCTGCCGTTACCCACCTAGCCATGGCCTTCTATGGTCTCCAATTTGGGCGCAGAAATGACACAATAGCGAATCCGAGCCCTATAATGGCTCGTTTTTCTTAAACCATTCACTTAAAAAATCGACCAACGCACGCACTTTGGAAGGCAAATACCGACGGTGCGGGTAAACCGCATAGATACCGGCGTCGTTTTCCAACGCTTCCGGCATCACCTCAACTAACGTTCCCTCCGCCAAATCCTTGGCAACAATAAAGTCTGGCGACAGAACAAAACCCATGTCTGCGAGCGCGGCAGCTCGAGCAGCCAAGGGTGAGTTAACGGTCAATCGCCCTTGAACGGTAACGCTTGTATTTCCGCCTGCCTCGTTGCGAAGTGGCAAACTATTGCGACGACGCGCATTGCTGTCGATGACGAAGGGAAGCTTTTGCAACTCTTCAATCTTCTTTGGCATTCCGAACTTGGCAATCACATTTGGCGTTGCGCACAATACCAAGCGAAACGGCGCCAGACGACGCGCGATCATCGATGAATCTTGCAGTTTCGTGATGCGGATGGCGATATCGAAACCTTCTTCAACCATATCCACAAAGCGGTCATCAAGCACAATTTCCAGTTCGAGTTCTGGATTGGCAACCGCAAAATCAACCAGCGACTGACCAATCGCCACATCGGCCAAGGTGCGCGGAGCCGAGATACGCAGCTTGCCGGAAAGGCCGGAGCTTGAATCGCGGATTTCATCCTGCAAATCATCAAATTCACGCAGCAGATCGATCGCGCGGCGATAGTAGATATGACCTGCCTCAGTTGGCGAAAACTGCCGTGTTGTGCGGTTCAACAGACGTGAACCAAGCTCATCTTCCAGCTCTCTTACATACTTGGACAAGAGCGCCTTGGAACGGCCCAATGCCCTTGCAGCGGCTGAGAACCCCTCATGGTCAACGACGGCGACGAAGGCGCGCATTCGAGTCAGTGTATCCATGAAGTGAACCTTTTTGAATAAATGTTCACTGCTATTTAGTAGAGCCAATCTCGCTTTTCAAATGATCGGCTAACATTCGCGCGCTTTCAAAAGCATCTTCCGCCCGCGCGCCAAGCAGTCCGTCGCCAGCGCAAAAAACGCGTCCGCAACGCGACGACAAAAATGCTGTGCCAAGCGATCGTTCCACGAGTGCATAACGCCAGCGGTGCGCATCCGTGTAAACGGGATTGATCCAACCAAATTGTTCTTCAAGGGCGCCAAGCATCTGTTTCGCTGCATCTTCCTTTGACAACTCAAGGTTATCTTGGCTCCAGCCAGCACACGCCTGTGCAACAATACCAAAACCGTCTTTAAATTCAAAAGCCTTGGCCATCCAACCAATCGAACCACCAGCTTTGCAACGCACTATTTCTGGCCCATGATGTCGAGCCTCGTAAGCCGCCATTAACGTCCAACAGGGTGCATAACGAACCGCAGAAAGGGACTGGAAGACCGGATCGAACGGCACCAGCAAATCATAAGCCTGCGGTGCCGGCACCGTCACCAAAACGCGGTCGAAAACGCCCAGCTCCTTGTCTTCCGATGCGAGTTTTATTTCGTCGCCATCCGAGTTGACCGAAGTGACCCGCGTTCGCCCGATAAGTCTTGCGTCATTCAAAAGTGGTTTCACCAATCCACTCATGCCGGGTAGTCCGATATGCCATCGGCCATTGCGATCTTTGCCATCGGGCTCCCATTCATCGACCGCGCCAACATTCGATAGGCCGGTTAGCATGGCGCGAAAGGATGCTGACTTAGCGGTCAAATACTGAGCGCCGTGATTAAAGGCTCCAAACGCAGTGCGGCGAGTCGCTAAACGGCCACCAGTGCCGCCGGATTTTTCAAAAACGCTTACGTCGTAACCAGCATCCACCAGAGTTCTTGCGAGCACGCTGCCACTCAAGCCTGCGCCTATGATGGCGATGTTTTTCGCTGACATTTTGCCTCACATGACACCCCGTTCGACTGCTCTAGCTAGCGCTTTACCAACAAAATCCAACTGGACCTCAATGACCGATTTATTTCCGCAGAACATCAATTTTGAAGCGAGCCGTAGCGCGGGCTTGGCAAGACTAAAGAGCTTTGTCCCATCGACCGGTGCGAAGTACCGCAATGAGCGCAATCACGATTATGGGCCGGATAACCGGAGCAACGTCTCCGCGCTATCGCCTTGGATACGTCACCGTCTGATAACGGAAGAGGAAGTCTGCGCCAGCGTACTTGACCAGTTTGGGCTGTCTTCCACCGAAAAATTCATCCAGGAAGTCATGTGGCGCACCTACTGGAAAGGTTGGCTAGAGCTACGGCCAAGCGCCTTCGACATCTATCAGGCCGATTTGGAAACGGCGCTTGAAGTGGCCGAAGCCAACGGTGCCATCCGTCACGACTATAATGCAGCAGTCGAAGGCAACACAGGTATCGATTGCTTCGATGCTTGGGCAAAAGAACTCGTCGAGACCGGCTACTTGCACAATCACGCACGCATGTGGTTTGCGTCCATCTGGATTTTCACGTTGCAGCTCAATTGGACACTTGGTGCAGACTTTTTCTACCGCCATCTCCTCGACGGAGATGCAGCGTCCAACACACTGTCATGGCGTTGGGTAGCAGGCCTGCAAACTCTCGGCAAAAACTATGTGGCCCGCGCCTCCAACATCCGGAAATTCACTGATGGACGTTTTAGCCCTAAGGGTCTGAATGAAAACGCAGAAGCGTTACCGGGCGAACCGCATGGCAAGCCGGGCCTGCTGGAGCCCGTGCGCCCGCTTCCGACAGGACAAAGGGCATATCTGCTCTTTACCGAAGACGAGTGCCGGACCGAAGAGCTGGCCCTTGGGTCATGCGAGATCATTGCCGGTGCATCCTGGAACCTGTCCGAGGCACGATCAGACTTGGTGCTCGGACAAACAGTAGAGACATTTACAGGCCAGGCTTTGGAGGACGCGCGGAAACGTGCTACCGCGCATTTTGGCTGCACGTTTTCCGCTTTCGCAGGCGGTACGGCCATTGAAGAAATCGTGCAATCAATCGCAAGCTCAGAGGCAAACGTCGTCATCGCGCCCTATATACCGATTGGTCACGGCCGACCATTTGTCATGCAGTTAGCAGGCAAACTGCGTGTTGAGAACATTGAATTTTTTGAAGTGCGGCGCGACTGGGACTCACGCGCTTGGCCCCATGCAGCCAAGGGCTTTTTCCCGTTCAAGGAGAAAATACCAAATCTGCTTCTCGATGCTGGTTTTGATATTAAAGGCAAGCAAAGGCAGAGCGCATGAGTTACGATTAGGCAAACACCCTTGCCGCAGCCGCGTGCTCAGCCTGTAACTGCTCAACATCAATGCCCAAAGGTTGTCCATCGACCAATTTCCATTTGCCCGCAATCATCACACGATCGGCACAATGGGCACCACATAGCACCAACGCCGCAAGCGGATCGTGAGCACCCGAAAAGCGCAGTTCATCCAGTTTGAAAAGCGCAAGATCGGCCTGCTTGCCGACGGCTATCTGACCTAAATCCGATCGGTTTAGGCATGCAGCTGAACCTTCCGTTGCCCATCGCAATGCATCCAGATGCGTGACGGTTGCGTCATAGGTCAGCCGATTGATCATCAGCGCATGGCGCACACCTTCCATCAGATTGGATGAATCATTGGAAGCCGAACCATCAACACCCAGACCAATCTTCACACCTGCTGCCTCCATCTCTCGCGTCCGGCAATGCCCAGACGCCAAAACCATATTGGAAGTCGGGCAATGGCAGACGCCCACTCCCGCTTTTCCAAGGCGCATCACTTCATCATCATTGAAATGAACCCCATGGGCCAACCAGGTCGATGAACCAAGCCAGCCAACTGACTCCAGATAGTCAACTGGGCGCATACCGAAGGTGGCTTCACAGAATGTGTCTTCATCGTGGGTTTCACCAAGATGGGTGTGAAGCCCGCAACCGCATTTTAGTGCCAGTTGTGAAGTATCCTTCATGAGTTCAGGGGTCACGGAAAAAGGCGAGCATGGTGCCAGTGCAACTTGCGCCATCGCTCCCTCATCGGTGCAGTGAAATTTGGAAATAACACGCTCACTATCAGCCATGATCTGATCGTGCGTTTGCACCACACTGTCAGGTGGAAGCCCACCATCCTTTTGGCTCAAATTCATCGAACCGCGGTTCAACACGATGCGCATACCAAGACTTGCAGCAACATCAGCCTGAATATCCAATGCATCTTCGAGCCCGGGCGGGAAGACATACTGATGATCAGATGTCGTCGTGACGCCGCTCATCATAAGCTCAACCATCGCCAATTCGGTAGCTGCACGCAGGCCTTCCGGTGTCAAACGAGCCCAGAGCGGATAAAGTGCCTGCAACCATGGGAACAGCTCCTTGTTGATGGCGGCAGGATGAGCGCGGGTCAACGTTTGGTACATATGGTGATGTGTATTGATGAGGCCGGGCAGTATGACATGCTCACTGGCATCAAACACGTCGTAAGCGCTATCAAGCATCGCGGTCGGCTTTTGACCCGCTGGCACCAATTCAACGATTTTCGCATCAACGATCAGTACGCCGCCGTCAGCATCGACGCCATCGCTTACGAGAACTGCCAAGGGGTTACGCAACCATAAGGGACGCTCTTTGAGCCGCTGTGCCATAGCTACCTTTACAGAAATTGCTTTGTCGGCTTATGAATTGACATGAGCAAATATTATATTCCCGCGCAAGATGCGGAAAAGTCATCGGTCTTGGATCTTCTGCAAGAAACAGCGCGGCACGCCAAAACAAAGACTGCCCAATTTCTTTCAGATACCGGCACCTACGCTGGGCAAGAGAAGATTTTTACAACACTTGCTGAACATGGCGCGATGCCGCCCGGCCAGCTGGCCGCCCGTCTCAACGTCAAACCGCCAACGATTACCAAAACAATGATCCGGCTGGAAGAGCAGGGCTATGTCCAGCGAATGGCATCTGAAGAAGACAAACGGCAGGTTGTCGTTAATTTAACGCCAGCGGGCGAAGAAATAGTCGCGAAAATCCGCGCGGCGATGCGTAACGCGGAGAAAGAAATTCTGGATGGATTGCGGAAGAAGGAACGCCGCGAGCTTGCCCAAATCCTGACCAATCTAAATCTGCACCTACTCGGGAAAACGACAAAGAAGAATAAAAAGTCGGCTAAGAAAAAGAAATAGCGTGCACCTCTTTACAGCGGTCCTTTAAAAATTTTAAATTTCACTCCGCATCCCGCGAGATCATTGGTCGGTTTCGATGAGCCAAAAAGTAAAACTGTCGACAATTGGCGAGGCGCTCAACGTCTCAACAGCGACAGTATCACTAGCGCTCCGCGATAGCCCTTTGGTGGCAGATGCGACCAAAGAGAAAGTCAAAGCGTACGCACGCGAGATTGGCTATATTTACAACAGGCGCGCTGCCTCTCTGAGGACATCGAAGTCGGGCATTCTTGGTGTTGTCGTTCATGACATAATGAACCCGTTTTATGCTGAAATTCTTCGCGCTATCGAGCATGAATTAGACCGCAACAAGCAAACGTTCCTTCTGTCTAATCATTATGATTCAACTGACAAACAGCGAGACTTTCTCGAAACGCTGATGCAGCTTGGTGCAGATGGCGTGATCATGTCACCAGCTATTGATACTACGCCGCAGGACATTGAATTTGCTGGCCGCAATGGATTGCCATTTGTCTTTGTAGCAAGGTCCGTTGAGGGGGTAAGCGCGCCGGTTTTCCGAGGAGACGATGCCTACGGAATTGGCCTTGCAACCAATCATTTGATTGGACTTGGTCATAAACGCATTGCCATGATTGGCGGCACAGACGAAACATCCACGGGCCGTGATCGCTATCGAGGATATGTCGAGGCCATGCAAAGTGCAGGTCTTGAAATTCTGCCAGAGTGGCGCATTCCTGGCCCACGCACAAAAGATGCAGGCTTCGGCGCCGCCAGTCAGTTTCTCGCCTTGCTACCACGCCCCACTGCCGCCGTTTGCTGGAACGATCTGGTAGCCATCGGTTTGATGAGCGGCATCGCGCGCGCTGGACTGGTGCCTGGCAAGGATATCGCGGTGACGGGTTACGATGATTTGGAGGAAGCCTCTATTGCGACACCCGCGCTAACGACCGTTTGGAATGGCCAACGCGATGTCGGCACGATGGCGGCGCGCGCACTTCTCCAAAGAATTGAAGGCAAGCAGCCTCCGTCAGGTGAGCTAACGTTGATCAAACCTGAACTGAGGGTTCGCCAATCAGCATTGCCCAACTCAGAGTGAAACAATGAAAACAGTTCCCCTGCTGGTCAGCAGTCGCGGGCATGCGCCAACGCGCGAGCGCATCGTTGACCTGTTTAATACAAGCAACCTTGATAACCTTGAAAAGCTTACGAACGATCAGCGTTCGTGCATCCGCGCTATTGGATGCTTGTTTGACGCATTGGGGGCCAAGCAGTTCGATCTGCTGCCAAACCTTGAGATCGTTTCGAGTTTTGGTGTTGGTTATGATCAGATAGACGCGGCAGCCGCCGCCGAAAGAGGCATAATCGTCACCCACACGCCAGGCGTTTTAGATGACGAGGTTGCTGACACCGCAATTGGCCTACTGCTCTGCACGTTGCGCGAACTGCCAAAAGCTGAAGACTACTTGCGCCGGGGCGACTGGGTTTCAAATGGACCCTATCCTTTGTCAAACCTCACGCTGCGTGGACGCAAGATCGGCATCTTTGGCATGGGCAGAATTGGCCGAGCCATCGCACACAGATTGGAGGGCTTTGGTGTCTCAATCGCTTATCATAATCGATCCCAAGTGCCCGATTGCAACTATCAATATTTCCGGTCATTGAGTGAGTTGGCAACGAATGTGGACACGTTGATCAATGTTGCGCCAGCAACGCAACAAACAACAGACGCGGTCGACACTGACATTTTAAAATTACTGGGTACTAACGGCGTCTTCATCAACATCGGTCGTGGCACGACCGTCGTAGAGGAAGAACTGGCCCAAGCTCTGCATAATGGCACCATCGCCGCTGCCGGTCTGGACGTTTACGCAAAAGAACCGCAAGTACACAATCTTCTTATATCGGCGCCCAATACAGTCCTACTGCCCCACATTGCATCAGCTTCAGTGCATACCCGCGCCGCAATGGGGCAACTGGTTATCGATAACCTGGTTGCTTGGTTCACGGATCAAACAGCAATCACGCCGGTACCCGAAACGCGCCACCTGCTTGATCAGCACCGGCCCGCTTAACCAGCCATTCACCTAATTGCTTCATTTTTGAAAGCAGTGTTTTGAGTACGGGTGATGGGTAGATGCAACTTAACGGGCCGGAATTATTCAACGCGTTTGCTGTAACGGGCGTTGTTTGCATGTTGTTTGCGGCACATGGGTTTCATGCCAACCCCGGCATTGATCCTACGACAACCGCATCTGTGCCAGCTGTGCGACCACTTGAAGGAAACCGGTTCGTCGTAATCAATCATCTGAACAATGAGAGCTGTGTCATGGCTCTGCACCGCGCCGAAGGCTATGCGGTTCACCGCCTCGAGCCAGCACATAACTGCGCCGCTGTTGGCAACGAGTTTGCTGTTGCACGAGCTTGGCAAGAAACCAAACAGGGTGAAGTTACGGTCACCGACCATCGTGGTAACCAGGTTATGAAGTTGGTGCGCAGTGACGGGTTTGAGTGGGAAGTCGTCAAACCGGCGCGTATTCAGGCATCGCTGGCGGCCTATTAGAGTTTCGCCTTCGCGTAATCTCGTACCGCATCCCCGAATGCCTCAAAGAGCCTGCGCGAGTTTGTGTCCGTTCTGGCCCAGTACTCTGGATGCCATTGAACACCGACCGCAAACGCCTTGGAGTTGATAACCGAAACAGCCTCGATTGTTCCGTCAGGCGCGCGTGCCTCGACTTGTAAAACGTCACCGGGCTTTTCAACTGCCTGACGGTGCAATGAATTCACAGTCACTGTTTCAGCATCAAAAATCTCCATCAGTTTACCGTCAGTGGCAAACGCGACAGAATGGCGAAGGCCGTAGCGCGCATCCAAATCGGGGGTATCGGGTTCGCGGTGATCTTTGATACCGGGGCGCTCTTGAATTTCGCTTCCAAGTGTCCCGCCCAAAGCAACATTCATCTCTTGTATGCCACGGCAAATTGCCAAAAGCGGGACGCCAAGGGTTACCGCCCGGCGCACAAGCGGCAATGAGGTTGCATCGCGGTTCAAATCAAATGGCTCATGTTTCGCCGTTTCAGCCTGCCCGTAGTTCTTGGGATGAACATTGCTCTTGTGGCCCGTCAGCATTACGCCATCGACACGCGCAAGAAGTCCGTCAAAGTCAATACCCCCACCGAAAGCCGGGACGAGAAGCGGCAAAACGCCAGCAACTTCAAAGGCCGCGGATAGGTAAGAATTCTTACCTGCGTGCCAGTGATAGCCACTCTCAACAAGCGTATCTGCAACTACTGCAACGATAGGAATCATATCGTTTTCTCGCTTCAAACCTCTGTTTTTACAAGGACACAGACATGTGACCAAATTCTAATCGATTAAGTGGCCAACTAATTTTACCAATTTTGCCAGCCCCTGTGGACACCCTTTATAAAAAATGACAAAAGTTCGTCAGGCCTGAGCGTAGCAAGGAGGTTGCGCACGGGTGGTATTCCATAGGGAGGATCATATGGATCGTCGTTCATTTATGAAAAAGGCCGGCGTTGCCGGTGCTGGCGCAGCTGCCGCCACGACACTAGCAGCACCTGCCATCGCGCAATCATATCCAAAAGTCACTTGGCGTTGTTCTTCGGGTTTCCCGAAGGCGCTTGATACCATTTATGGTGCTGCGGAAGTATTCTCCGCCGCTGTTGCAGAAGCTACTGACGGAAACTTTGACATTCAGGTTTTTGCGTCCGGCGAAATCGTAGGCGCGCTTGAAGGCGCTGACCGCGTTGCCGATGGCACAATCGAAATGGCACACACAGCGTCATATTATTTCTGGGGCAAGGATCCTTCCTATGCATTCGGTACAGGCGTTCCTTTCGGTCTCAACCAACGCATGACAAATGCTTGGATGTACGAAGGTGGTGGCCTGGAGCTCCTCAACAAGTTCTATGGCACACAAAACATGATCGCCTTCCCTGCTGGTAACACAGGCGCTCAGATGGGTGGCTGGTTCCGCAAAGAGATCAACACGCTGGAAGACATGCAAGGTCTTAAAATGCGTATTGGTGGCTTTGGTGGCCGCATCATCGAGCGTATCGGCGTGGTTCCACAGGGTCTGCCAGGCGGCGATATTTATCCAGCACTTGAAAAAGGCACCATCGACGCCGCTGAATTCGTTGGCCCGTACGATGACTCCAAACTTGGCTTCAACAAGGTTGCCGACTACTTCTACTACCCAGGTTGGTGGGAAGGTGGCGTTGCCTTGATGAATATGATCAACCTGGACAAGTGGAATGAACTTCCATCTGCCTATAAGGGTGTGATCAAAAACGCATCAGCGCTTGCCAACTCAGTCATGATGGCTCGCTACGATACGCTGAACCCAACAGCGCTGAAACAGCTTGCTGCTTCTGGCACGCAGCTGCGTCCATACAGCCAGGAAATTCTGGAAGCCTGCTTCGATGCTGCGACAGAAACCTACGCTGAGATCGCTGCTGAAAACGCGACATTTAAAGAACTGCATGACTCATACATGGGTTACCGCCGCGACGGCTACCTGTGGTTCCAGTTGTCTGAGTACAATCATGACACGTTCATGATGCTCCAACAGCGCGCAGGCAAACTCTAAGAAAGCCTTAGACTAACAAGAATAAGCTCGGTCACACGACCGGGCTTTTTTTGTTTAAACTGTTTGAAAGATCAGGCCTTCAGCTGCGAGGCCTCTTTTGCCAACGTTTCGATTGTCGTCCAATCGCCAGCCTCGACGGCTGCTTTTGGCGCAACCCATGAGCCACCCACACATAGCACATTCGGCAAGCTCAGATAGTCTTTCGCATTGGATACCGAGACACCACCGGTTGGACAGAAATTGACACCACCAAATGGTGAAGCAAGAGACTTCAAAAATGATGAGCCACCAGACTGTTCGGCCGGGAAAAACTTCAAGAGTGTGTAGCCAAGTTCAATGGCACGCATGATTTCACTCGCCGTCGTGCTACCCGGCAACAACGGAACAGCGCTGCCAAGCGAGGCAGATGCAATCTCGCGTGTAAAGCCTGGTGAAACTGCAAAACGCGCACCAGCGGAAACCACTTGCTCATATTGCTGGCCGTTAAGAACGGTACCCGCGCCTACAACCGCTTCAGGAACTTCGCCAGCTATCCGCTCGATTGCAGACATGGCAGCGTCGGTGCGCAGTGTGATCTCAATGGCCGGCAGACCGCCGGCAACAAGTGCTTTTGCCAAAGGCACGGCATCGTCTGCCTTATCTATCACGATGACCGGAATAACCGGCTGCCCCGTCATGATCTCAAAAAGAGCGTCCCGGTTCTGTGTCATCAAATCCCCCAACCGCGCTAAGTTCATTTGCTTGCGACCTAAGGGGATTGCATCACCTTGTCCAGCGCCATAGGCGCGTCGCTAGCTGTATGGCAGGCAACATTTTTGAGGCAATTTCAATCCACCGAGCAATCCAATGCGGTTCTTGAGCGTCTGTAGAGAAATGGTCATTCAATGCATTTCTCGTTTGTGGCCCGACCACGCCATCAACCAAAATGGCTTTAGTCCGTTGAAAGCTTTTGACTGCAACTTCGGTCTTGGGACCAAAAACGCCATCACATGCAATTGGGTATCCTGCAGCTAAAAGCTGTCGTTGAAGATCCTTTACCCGAGCACCGCGCATCCCACGTCTCAAATTGTTGCTTCGAGGCGTTGTAGGGCGCGTGTGCGAGCCACTGCGGTACCGCTTGTAGGCGGCCGCCATTTTCTCATCATAACGGTTTTTCCGGTAAGCCGGCCCATTATAGCGGCGCGCAAAGCCAGCCCAGTCGCGGGCTCGAAGATAACGCATCAAACCATTCTCTTCGATAAACCGCACCATCAATAGGACTTGTCCGCCAACACCAGAGCGCGCCTCACGCACCAATGCTTGTGGCGACGAAAATCCCAATGCCTTCCAATGCGCACCCATTACCTGGCCGATACCCCACGAGCAGGATTGAAGCGCTGCATCATCGTCAATCGATCGCGCGCGCTTCAAAAGCGTCCATCGGCCGGATTGGGAGCGTGGATTTTTAATCATCCCCGCGCGCGGGCTTGCAAGTCCCATAGATCGTGCCTTTGCGCGTGCAGTTTCCGGCAGCAAACGGTCGAAATAGTGGCCTTCGAAACGGATAAGTGGCTCACGTCGATTATCAACAATCGCAAAAGCGCGGCCCGCGCTTTCAACCTCACAAATAGCAAGTAAAGCAGCAGGCTCGATACCTTTTGCTTTTGCCACCTGTTCGATCTCTGCTTTTGTTTCTCTAGAGAAATAAGCCATAATCGCTCCTTGTCTGACCAAACAATGGAGCATTTGCCGATACGGTCGATAATTGCAGAAGCTCAGCGAGTAGGACGGTTTTCTGTTCGATGCGTTCGCGCTATGAGCGGCATATGATGAAAGCACCCGACAGTATCGTTGTAGCAGCACTATATCATTTTACACGTCTACCTAACTATGCTGATCTGCAGGCGCCTTTACGCGATCTATGTGAAGACAACGGCATTAAAGGCACGCTGCTTCTGGCCGATGAAGGTATCAATGGCACCGTAGCAGGCAACCGCACTGCCATCGACGCATTACTGGACTGGCTACACAAACGGGCAGAGTTTGAAGGCCTGGAGCACAAGGAAAGTTATGCACCGGCCATGCCCTTTTACCGGCTGAAGGTACGGCTAAAAAAAGAGATTGTGACAATGGGTGTGCCGGGCACCGACCCAACAAAAATCGTCGGCACCTATGTGGAGCCCGAAGATTGGAACGATCTGATCGCCGATCCGGATACGATCATTATTGACACAAGAAATGACTATGAAGTGCAGATCGGCACGTTCGAAGGCGCTGTGAACCCTGAGACCGATGCCTTTCGAGAGTTCCCGGACTGGGTAGCGCGCAACGAAAACAAATTAAAGGGCAAGAAAATTGCCATGTTCTGCACTGGCGGCATCCGCTGCGAGAAGTCGACAGCCTATATGAAGTCTCAAGGCTATGAGGACGTATTTCATCTCAAGGGCGGTATTTTAAAATATCTGGAAAGTGTGCCGGAAGAACAAAGCACCTGGAACGGCGAGTGTTTCGTTTTTGACGAACGGGTCTCCGTTGGTCATGGCCTACGCGTTGGACCGCACACACTATGCCGCGCTTGCCGCCATCCGCTGTCGCCGGAAGATTTGCGCTCGCCGCACTTCAAAGAAGGCATTTCCTGCGCCCATTGCATTGAGCAATTTTCCGATGAAGACCGCGAACGCTTTGCAATGCGCCAGCGTCAAGTCGAGCTTGCCCACGCCCGCGGAGAACGGCATATCGGCGATGGAACCTGGCCAATCGAAACGAAGTTTGAATTGGAAGACGAAACCTAAGTGACCGCCTTTCGTGCATGGAACTGTGGTTGATCCCATGACCTGCTTTCCAGGACTTCACGCAAAATTGCTGCCGCACGGCGAACTTCATCTTCAGTGTTATAAAGCGGTGCGAAGCCGAACCTCAAAAAATCCGGCGCGCGCATATCGCCAATTACACCTTCGGCGATCAATGCCTGCATGACGGGATAAGCATCGGGGTGCCGCCATGAAACATGGCTGCCGCGTTCGCTTGGCACAGATGGCGTTTCCAAGGTCAGTTCTAGTCTACCGGCGAAAACTGAAACCTCATCGATAAACAACTGTGTGAGCAACGCCGAGCGCTGCGCAACTTCTACCATATTCATATCATCGAATAGATCGAGCGCTGCATCCAATGACACCATCGAAAGCACAGGCGGTGTCCCGACCGTAAAACGATCAATGCCTGAAGCTGCACGAAACCCGGTTTCAAACGCAAAGGGTTCAGCGTGTCCAAACCAACCGGCAACATCTGGCATTATCTCATGATGACGCCTTGCGACATAAAGAAATGCCGGCGCACCGGGGCCACCATTTAGATATTTGTATCCACAACCAACAGCGAAATCCGCGTCCACACCTTCAAGGTCAACGTCAAGCGCACCCGCTGAGTGCGCCAAGTCCCAAATAACGAGCGCACCAGCAGTGTGGGCAAGTCGCGTCAGTTGTTCCATGTCATGGCGGCGGCCGGTACGATAATCAACTTGGGTGAGCATCAGGACGGAAACATCTGGTGTAATAGCATCTTCAATGTCTTCCGGCTCGACCAGCCTAAGCGAAACATTCGGTTCATCAGCCACCAACCCTTGCGCAATATAAAGGTCGGTCGGGAAGTTACCGGTATCAGAAAGGACTATTCCTCTCTTTCCGGACTTTTGGATTGCCGTTGAAAGAAGCTTGTAAAGGTTGATGGACGTTGAATCGCAAGCACGCACCGTCCCCTTCGGCGCACCAACCAAACGGGCAACCCTATCGCCGATACGGGCTGGTAAGTTGATCCAGTCATCCTCATTCCACGCTCTTATGAGATGCTGGCCCCAAGCCACATTTGTTGCAGTGGCCAGTCTTTCAGGGACATGAACCGGCAAAGGCCCAAGCGAATTTCCGTCGAGATAGATTAAGTTCTCAGGCAGGTTAAACTTGTCGCGGCGATTAGGATCGGTCATCAAGGCAGTCTCAACATGAACGGCTGTAAATGACACGTCCGGCATCAAAGACAAGCGCGACTATCATGCAGCGTGCCATTGGCGCTGGGAACCTGCGGACAATGCAGGTTGCGGGCAAAACCCGCATTGCTGATCTCTACCAGAAGGCAAATGCAAAAATCCGCATCCCCAAACAGCACAGTAACCGCTTGGAAGCGGTGCTGATTAACACAGCGGGCGGACTTACAGGTGGTGATCAACTTCGATGGTCAATAGAGGCTGGCGCCGGTACGACGACCATGATTTCAACGCAAGCTTGCGAGCGGATTTACCGTGCTCAAGCCGGCACAGCAGATGTCCACACGCAGTTAACGGTGGAGAGTGGTGCGCATTGTCTCTGGCTTCCCCAAGAGACAATTCTGTTTGACGGCGCCTCACTGGACAGAAAACTCGTCGCCAACTTGGATGATGGTGCGCGCCTGACCGCTTTGGAAACTGTCATTTTGGGGCGTGAAGCTATGCAAGAAAAACTGCAAAATATCGCATTGTTAGACAGCTGGCGTGTTCATAATGGCGAACGATTAATTCATGCGGATGCGATCAGTATTGCTGGTGAAGGCTTGGAAGAGATGACCAACCGGGCGCATATGGGCGATCATCTTGTCTTTGGAACACTTATTGACGCTGAGCCGTCACGAACCGCGACGGAGCAGCGCGTCAAGCTGGCCGTTGTTGAGGGTGTCCACAAGACCTGCTCACGCAATGACATGATCAGCGTGGGCGTCTCCGTTTTCGACAATAAGACCATTGTGCGTTTCACTGCGCGCTCGAGCTATCATTTGAGGCAATCAATTCCAGACTTACTTAACCAAATTGTGCCAGGCTCTACGCTTCCAACCGTGTGGCGTCTCTAGTATTTGATGATCTCAGCGCCTCAACGAGTGAGATGGCGGGAGTTTTGGGTACATGCGGGTACTTCTGACGGGCGGGGCCGGTTACATTGGGTCACACACTTGGCTCGCGCTGCGTGAAGCCGGTCATGAACCAATCATCCTGGATAGTTTTGAAAACTCATCACCTGTCGTGCTCGATAGGCTCGGCATGATGTTTCAGACTAAGCCAGTATGCGTAGAAGGCGATGTACGTGACGCTGAAACTGTCGAGGCGACACTACGCAAATTCAAGTGCAGCGCGGTCATTCACTTTGCTGGACTGAAGGCGGTCGGTGAGAGCATGAGCTTACCACTTCGCTACTTCGATTATAACGTTAACGGCGCGGAACGGCTGCTGACCGGCATGTCCAATGCTGGCGTGAAGAAAATCATTTTCTCATCATCCGCGACCGTTTATGGAACCCCGCAATATCTCCCAATCGATGAGAACCACCCGCTGGCCTGCGCCAGCGTTTATGGACGCACCAAGCTGATCATCGAAGATATGCTGCGTGCGGTTTACGCAGCTGATCCAAGCTGGTCGATTACGATCCTGCGTTATTTCAATCCAGTCGGAGCGCATGCAAGCGGCATGATTGGTGAGGACCCATCGGATGTACCCAACAATCTGATGCCCTTTGTTGCGCAGGTCGCCGTTGGCCTACGAGAAAAACTCTCAATCTTTGGGGATGATTATGACACGCCGGACGGCACGGGCGTACGTGACTACATTCATGTGAGTGATCTTGCAGCTGGTCATGTAGCGGCTTTGAAACTGCTGAATAAGGCCCATTGCACACCGATCAATCTGGGCACAGGCTCTGGATATTCAGTTCTTGAAATGGTGCGTACATTTGAGAAGGCCAGTCGGCACCCTGTTCCATATCAAATAGTCGAGCGTCGCCCAGGCGATATCGCTAGCTGCTATGCGGATGCAACGCGCGCCAAAGAGTTGCTCGGTTGGGAAGCACAACTCGGTATTGAGGACATGTGTAAAGACGCTTGGCGTTGGCAGTCACAAAATCCGAATGGGTATGATGACGAACCGCAACGTGATGGCCGCCGCACAGCAGCTGCTTGAAAAAGCTGCGGGTTCAATGCGACTTGAATTGGCTTTAAACTAGCCTGAATTGAGCGGGTATTGAGGGCCATAGACCTTCAATAAGGTGTCAATCTCTTCTTGTGAAAATCCCAAGCCTTCAGCTCGGCGGCGAAACTCACCGACCGATTTTGCGTCTTCGCGCGCATCATACCGCTTGCCCAAAGGCAAGCTGTCATCAATTTTGCGGTCTAACATCGGGCCACACAACTTTTCCTCTAAAATAGGAAACACATCTTCCAAATCAAATTAAAGCACAAAAACATACGTTTTTCGCGGCTTTTTGATGCCAGTGCGCAAATAAGACGCGTTATTGTGTCCAACCCTACGATGCTTGCTAAAACAAACGCGGGAATGTATTTAGAAGCTCCCGTAGCACGGGCGGCGGCGCTTCCAACCCGAACGCATGCCTGTTGGCACGGCCAAAAACAATTTTGGCAAGCCCCTGTGCTGCAACCCCTATATGCTAAATTCTGCCGTCTCGGCTGAGCGTTAGTAAAGTGTCCGAAGGAGGCAATTGCCGGATGTCGAACCTGAGCAACAATATTGCGGGTCTGTATGATCCATCGCTCGAGAAAAGTAGCTGTGGTGTAGGCTTTCTCACCCGCAAAGACGGCAAGCAGACTCATGAATTACTCGTTAAGGGCCACCAGGCACTTTGCGCGGTGCCACACCGCGGCGGCATGTCATCAGAAGGCGTAGGCGATGGTGCAGGTATCAGTGTCGACCTTTCCGTTACGTTCTTTTCGCGTTTGACTGGCAAGCCGCTGAAAGAAGGTGAATTCGGCGTCGGCAACTTCTTCATGTGTGATGATGAATCCAAACATGAAGAAGCGGAAAAAGTCATCGAAAATGCCCTGGCCGAAGCCGGCATGCCAACCATTTTGAAGCGGGACGTGACAGTCGACAACAGCGTCATCAATGAAGCATCGCGCAAATTGCAGTTACCTATCAGACAGTGGATTTTTGAAGCACCACAAGGTTTGGACAACAAAGCTTTCGAGCGTGCCATTTATGACGTGCTGCTGAAAATCGAAGAGCAAGCATATCTGCGTCCTGAACTCGCAGGCCTTTATCCGTTGTCGCTGTCTTCACGCACCCAAGTCTTTAAGGGTCGCCTGAACTCCAGTGAGCTTGTGCCCTACTTCGCCGATCTCAGCGAAGATGATCACGAAGTGCGCATGCTCTACTTCCACACGCGCTTTTCAACAAATACCGATCCCCATCCGACCATGGCGCAGCCTTTCCGTCTTATGGCGCACAATGGCGAGTTGAACACAGACAAGAAAAACCGCCTGTCGGAAATCGCAGTTGCTCGTGCGAAAAATCGTTCTATTGTCCGCCCGAAAGGCCAGTCGGACTCCTGCCGTCTAGATCAGACATTGCATGGACGCGTCATTGAAGATGAGTTTGACTTGGTTACCGCAGTGGTCTCAATGATGCCGCCCGCATGGGAAAACGACCAAACACTTTCAGAACCCGTGCGCGCAATGCTAGAGTTTTTCTCACTTTACGAGGAAAAGAACGACGGCCCTGCTGCACTTATTTTTGGTGATGGCAACATCGTTGGTGCGCGCCTTGATCGCCTTGGTTTGCGCCCGCTGCGCTCTATCGAAACCGACGACTACATTGCGGTTATGTCTGAAGCCGGCCAAATCTCTTTTGCCGAAGAGACAGTCATTTCGCGCGGCCGCATTGAAGCCGGCGGCATGCTTTATTTCGACCACTCTAAAGGCAAAGCGTTCACCACGGTCGAAGCATTGGAGATGCTCGCTGCCGAGCGCGATTATGAGACATTGCTCGTAGCAGCGCGGGTGCGCCTCGATGAGCTGCCACAGCCCACTATTGATCCGGCGATGGCTGCAAAACGCTACGACGGAGATTTGGATACGTCATCCAGGTACGTGGCCTACACCCATAATCAGGAAAGCTTCCGGTTCCTGATGGATCCTATGCTGCAAAGCGGATCCGAAAAAGTATCCGCCATGGGTTACGGCAACGCCATCAATGCGCTTTCTGACAATGAAGGCGGCGTTGCCAAATACTTCTCACAGCGATTTGCGCAGGTGACCAACCCGCCATTGGATTCCATCCGCGAGGCTGATGGCATGTCACTGCGTGTTGCCATTGGCGCAAAGCCCTACAAAGGCCCGACAAACGCCAAGCAAATTGTTTTGGACACACCTATCCTGCGAATGAGCGACATGCTGAAAATTCGCGCACAGGCGGAAACCCCTGTTGCGGAGTTTGCTTCGCTCTACAAGCCTGACCTCGACGAAGCTGCCAATAATGAAAAGCTGTTGATCGAGGCGATTGATGCGCTTTGCGATGAAGTGGTTGCATTTGCGCGCGATGGCGGCGGCATTGCCATCGTATCCGACCGCCATGTCGCAACCAATCGCGCGGCCATGCCCATGACAATCGTTGTTTCTGCGATCAACCAGCGTCTTATTGAAGAAGGACTGCGTCTAACGACATCGCTCATCGTCGAAAGCGGCCAAATTTCATCATCACACCACATTGCTTGTGCGCTCGGCTTCGGCGCATCGGCAGTTTACGCGCTGGGTGTGCGCATGCGCGCCGAACAAAACTTTGCCGACAATCCAACCGAAGCCTACAAGAAGTTTGCCAAGGCGGCCGAAAAGGCGCTGATGAAGACCATGGGCAAGGTCGGCCTTTGTACAGTGGAAAGCTACTCAGGTGGCGAGTTTTTTGAACCAAACTTCCTCGATACGGGTGATCCTGTTCTTAAACGCTATTTCCCCAACATGGTATCACCGGTTGGCGGCGTCGGTTTCTCTGTGATCGCAAAATCGGTATCAGACTGGCATCGCCGAGCACTTGAGGTGAAATCAGAGGGCGATATTCCAATCCTTGGCTTGTTCAAGGAGCGTTCCGAAGGTGCAGGTCATTCCTATGGCACCACAGCGGTACGCGGCTTTGTAGACCTCACTGAAGAGGCAATACAGTTCGCAGACACAAAGAATGACGGCGACGACAGCGAACAAAAACGTTTGCTGACCCTCAATAAAATGCGTGACGCATTCGGTATCGACGAAAAAGGCTATGTGAACACCTCGTTCGACGAACTGTCCGAAGACGCCATCAATGGGTTTAAAGTCACACCGGGCTACCGCGATTTCTCGCGTATGATGAGTGAAGAGCGGGCCAAACGCCCGGCTGCCCTGCGCGATGTTTTGGCGTTCCCTGCAGATATCACATTTTTGACCGACGCCGATGAGATCAAGCGCGAGATGATGTTGTTCAATCGGGCGGGCAACAATGATTTCGTCATTCGCGGTCTGATTTGCACCGAGGTCGGTCCAGGCAAGTTTGAGCTTGAGCTGACAGGCCCCAAAGCTGATCAGATTGCGCGCTTGGACGCGTTGTCACAATCACTGGTCGAGCGGTTCAAAAAGAACATCACCGCGCACTGGATTGAAGCGGGCAAGCTTCACATCGATGCCGAAGGTTGGGCGCTCGACTATCTATCCCGGATAAAGCCAGCACCGGATGCCATCGAGATCGACGATGTCCAGCCGGCATCTGAAATCACGCCTTGCCTAACCTCTGGCGCAATGAGCCATGGCGCGCTCGTTGCCACGGCGCACGAGGCCGTTGCGCATGGCACCAACATGGTCGGCGGCCTGTCAAACTCTGGCGAAGGCGGTGAGCATATCTCCCGCTATGGCACTATCCGGGCATCACGGATCAAACAATTCGCATCCGGACGATTCGGCGTTTGGGCTGGCTATCTGGCCGATCCTAATCTGCGCGAACTGGAAATCAAAATTGGCCAGGGCGCAAAGCCCGGCGAAGGCGGCCAGTTGCCCGCACCTAAGGTCAACGTGGAAATAGCGGCTGCGCGTGGCGGCACGCCAGGGGTGGAGCTCGTCTCACCTCCACCGCACCACGATACCTACTCAATCGAGGATTTGGCGCAGCTGATCCACGATTGTAAGGCCGCACGCGTTCGAGTTATCGTCAAACTGGTATCTTCCGAGGGCATCGGGACGATTGCCGTTGGTGTCGCTAAAGCCGGCGCGGACGTGATCAACGTTGCTGGCAATACGGGTGGCACCGGCGCAGCGTCGGTGACTTCGCTTAAATATACCGGCCGCGCGGCGGAGATCGGCATTGCTGAGGTACACCAGGCACTGAGCGTTAACGGAATCCGCCAAAAGGTTGTGCTGCGTTGTTCAGGTGCCCACCAAACAGGTTCCGATGTCGTCAAATCCGCCATGCTCGGCGGCGACTCTTTTGAGTTCGGCACCACCGCGCTCATGATGCTCAAATGTGTGATGGCCAAGAACTGTAACATCAAATGCCCCGCTGGTTTGACGACTAACCCGGAAGTGTTTGATGGCGACCCACGGGCGCTCGGCCAATATCTTCTCAATATTGCGCACGAAGTGCGCGAAATCTTGGCCTCATTGGGCATGAAGTCGTTGCGCGAAGTGCGCGGTCGTTCGGACCTTTTACACCTGCTCGACCACCCTGCCTCCGTTGGCAAATTGAATCTGCGGGCCATGTTGACGGTCGTGCCAGAGCGCCATGTTGACAATCCGATTTATGTTGAGCGCGACTTTGCCGTTGATGACAGCTTGCTGGAAAGAGTGCAGGCCGCACTGTTTGACGGCGGCAGGGAAAGCATTGTCATTGAAGGCGAAGACTTCCTCCACTTGAACAACCGTAACAAGACGGTGGGTGGCCAATTGTCAGTCGACATGGAGCGCACGCTCAATCATAGCAACACAAAAACACCAGCAGCATATACTGATGTGCGCGGCCGCCGCTTCTTGAAACCGGGTGCAATCACGGTTCGCACAACTGGTTCCGCTGGTCAGTCCTACGGAGCGTTTTCCAATGACGGCATTACGTTAGAGCACACAGGCACCTGTAATGACGGTGTTGGTAAAGGTGCTTGCGGCGGTGAGATCATCGTCAAAGATCCCAAAGGTGCCTCAAACACAGCCAGCGGTCCAAACGTTCTTATCGGCAATTTTGCGCTTTTTGGTGCAACCGGTGGACGCACATTCGTGCAGGGTCAGGCGGGCGACCGCTTTGCAGTACGCAACTCGGGTGCCACCGCGGTTGTTGAAGGTGTGGGTGACTTTGCCTGCGAATATATGACCAACGGTACGGTGTTGAATCTGGGCCATTTCGATATGGGCTTTGGTAATGGCATGTCGGGTGGCTTTGCCTATCAATATGACCCTGAAGGCCGATTACCTTCGATGATGAGCAAAGACTCCGTGCTCGCGGGCTCGCTGGCAGGAAATGACGAAATTGCGGAGATTCATGCAGTCGCGGTTCTGAAATTACTTGAATGGCATGTCGCAGCAACTGGTTCAAAGCGAGCAGAAGACATCCTGTTCAATTTCGCCAATGAGCGTGAAAAGTTTGCCTGGATCATGCCGCGTGCGTTGCTGCAATATCAGGACGCCGATGAAATTCTTGCGGCGAAATCCCGCAAAGAATTGGCCGAAGAGTTGGCAACGGCTCTGGCAGCACATCAGGTCAATAAAGTGAAAAAAGCTTGGCGTGATGGCGAAGTGGTCGTTGGCGGTGCAGTGCCAATCTTCGGCGAAGCAGCTTCAGAGGAAATGTATCGACTGCTCAATTCTTGGACGGTTGTAAACGCGGCCAATGAACTAGCACTAAAGCGTGTCAAGGAAGCGTCCAGCGTCAAAGACCCGAGAGTGGTAAAGGCAGCACGTAACTTGGTGCTTACGGAAGACTTCTATTTGATGAACCAACTCTTGAAGCACGCGCGGACAGCAGTTGCCGAATACTCAGAAAAAGAGCTGGCTGTTATGGTTTCCGACAAACGCTTGTCAGACTTCAAACAAGCCCTTTCCCTGCGCAATATCCTATCCATGGATAGCCCCGGTACCTATGGATGGATCATGCATCAGGATATGAAGAACATTGAGGCAATCGGACACATTCCAAGCTTTGAAGAACTGTTCTCAAAGCACGCGATGACCGAATTGGCACCTGCTGCCTGATGCCAGATACTATTGGAACGAATGCGATGAACGCTCCTTTTTTCCCGGAAGACGCTCCTTTTTCCGAAGATCAACGTACTTGGATTGCAGGCTTCATGGCCGGCATGCGCGCGCAGGCACAACTAACTGGTGAATCCGCCAGCAATGGTGCGCAATCCGCCGTCGAGCTGAATATCCTATACGGCACCCAAACCGGAAATGCTGAGGCGGTGGCCATGGACGCTGCAGAAGCCGCCAAGCAAAACGGCTTTGCGCCAAAAGTTGCCGGGCTTGATGATGTTCCCATGGATGCTCTAGCCGAGATGAAGCAAATCCTCATCGTCATCTCCACCTATGGTGAGGGCGAGATGCCAGATAATGCAGAACTCTTCTGGCAGGCGCTTTCAGCGACAACAGCGCCTCGCTTGGAAGACATGGTCTATTCAGTGCTCGCACTAGGCGACACCAGCTATGATGAGTTTTGCCATGCAGGTAAGCTTGTCGACATGCGCCTTGAGCAGCTTGGCGCAAAGCGCATCAATGGCCGAGTTGATTGTGACGTTGACTATGAAGATCTGGCATCGGGCTGGATCGAGGCGACGATGCCTCTTGTTGCTGATGTTGCCAAACCAACTGAAGGACTGGCTGCGCCAACTAATCTGGAAGCAGCAGCGCCCAAGAAGTCGAAATATAATCGCAAAAATCCGTATGCATCATCCGTTATCGAAAACCGACTTCTGTCCGGCAAGGGCTCGGGCAAGGAAATCCGTCACTTTGCGTTCGCGCTTGAAGATGAAGGCCTTGAGTATGAGGCGGGCGATGCAATGGGCGTCATCCCGCTCAACGGTCGTGACTATGTTGAAGCGATCGTCAACCGCCTCGGCGCTAAATGGGAAACTCCCGTAGAGGGTCATGATGCGCCGTTGGGCGAGTTGCTTACCAACAATTTCGAAATCATGACACCGAACAAAGAAACGATCGCCAAGATTGCAGATCGTGCTGATGATGATGAACTCTGTCATGTGATCACCAACGGTGACAAGGAAGCTATAGAGGCTTTCATGTGGGGTAACGACACGCTTGATTTGTTGAACCTCAACAGCAAAGCGATCTTCGGCGTTGATGAGTTCGTAAGCTGGCTGAAGCCGTTGCAACACCGCGCCTACTCCATCTCATCCAGTCCGAAAGCTCATCCGGGTGAGGTTCACCTGACAGTTGCTGCCGTGCGCTGGCAAAAAGGCGGACGTGAACACCGCGGTGTCGCTTCGACTTTCCTTGCCGATCGCACGGAAGAAGGCACAAAAGTCGGCGTCTTCATGTCACCCAACAAAAGCTTCCGCCCGCCGGAGAGTGATGATGCACCGATGATCATGGTCGGACCAGGCACGGGTGTCGCACCGTTCCGCGCATTTTTGGAAGAACGCGAGGCGCGTGAGGCCAAAGGCAAGAACTGGCTGTTCTTTGGCGATCAAACGCGCGCTGATGACTTTATCTACCAAGATGAGATTGGCGCGTTCTCAAAAAAGGGACTGCTGTCTCGTCTCGACCTGGCTTTCTCGCGCGACCAAAAAGAGAAAGTCTACGTCCAGCATCGTATGCGTGAAAACGGACGCGAACTCTACGCTTGGCTTGAAGATGGCGGTTATTTCTATGTCTGTGGTGACGCCACACGTATGGCCAAAGATGTCGATCAGGCACTCGTCGATCTGGTTGCCGAACATGGTGGCCGCGATCAGGATGCAGCACGAGACTATGTCGACAACCTGAAGCGCGAGAAGCGATATCTGCGGGACGTTTACTAGAGCTTCCCGCTTATGGCTGTCGCTGAGTTCCAACTGGCCGAATGGCGACAGCTTATCTTCGACCTGTATCGACAGGTCCGTGTCCTTGCGCAAAGCCAACCTGAACAAGCGTGGGTACTTTGGCATCACGAAAGATCCAAGCTTTATGGTAAACATGAGATGTCACCGGTATCGCCGGATGAGCGCGACAAGTTTTCCGGGCTAGCGGTTTTTCCGTACGACCCAACTTTGCGCTTCATCACAAAAGTCGAAAGGCAGCACGGTGAGTGTGTGGTCTATGATCTTGGCAGTGATGGAAAGCTCAGCGTCGAGCCATTTGCCATAACAAAAGGGCTGGTCGATGCACTTGGCAAAGAGATAACGCTCTATCGGCTGAACGGATACGGTGGAGGAATCTTTCTTCCATTTAAAGACGCGACCTCGGGGAAGAACACCTATGGCGGGGGGCGTTACCTAATTGATACGATCAAAGGAGCTGATCTTGGCACAGACAGCGATGGTAGATTGGTGATCGACTTCAACTTCGCTTATTCTCCGAGCTGCGCTTGGTCATCTCAGTATGTTTGCCCGCTTGCGCCGGTACAAAATACATTGTCCCAGTCGATTGAGGCGGGAGAGAAAACACCCAAAGAAAGCTTCATCAGTGCGGCGTAACCGCTGCATTGATGGCAATCTCCAGCTTGTCAACCAACTCGCCTATCTGATCGTCGTTGATAATGAAGGGCGGTGCCAAGAGCACATGATCACCACGGCGGCCATCAATCGTTCCCTGCATTGGATAACAAATCAAGCCGGCCTTCATAGCCGCTGCCTTCAGATGAGGTGCAACTTTTAAGTCCCGCTCAAACGGCGTTTTCGTCTCTCGATCCTGCACAAGCTCGAGCCCGAGAAAGAGCCCCCGGCCACGAATATCGCCAACATGAGGATGTTGGCCAAATCGATTTCGCAGCTGTTTTTTTAGCGTTACACCCTGTTGCGCACACGCTGCTACAAGGCCACCATCGGTCAACTTTTCCGTAACGGCCAGTGCCGCCGCTGCCGCCACAGGATGACCAAGATAGGTATGGCCATGCTGAAAGAAACCCGAACCATCGACAATGGTTTGGTAGATGTGTTCGGTACACATCATCGCCCCGATAGGCTGGTAGCCCGCACCCAAACCCTTTGCGATGGCGCAGATATCCGGTCTCACACCATCCTGCTCGCACGCAAATAAAGTTCCCGTACGGCCCATGCCACACATGACTTCATCGAGGATGAGCAGGATTCCATGCAGATCGCAAATTTCTCGAACGCGCTTAAAATAATGATCCAGCGCCGGTACCGCCCCAGCTGTCGCACCAACAACAGGTTCAGCCACAAAAGCCATCACGTTCCCGGGACCCAATCGTTGCACTTCGTCTTCCAACTCATTGGCAGCGCGAAGTGCATATTGCTCGAGCGATTCATGATCAGCGCGCTCACGATATTCATAGCAGGGCGCGATGTGGCTAACTTCGATCAGCAACGGTCCGAACTGGGCTCGCCTCCATTCATTACCGCCCGTGGCAAGCGCCCCCAACGTATTACCGTGATAGCTTTGCCGACGCGCAATGATGTGATTGCGTTGTGGCTCACCGCGCTCGACGAAATATTGCCGCGCCAGTTTGATAGCCGCTTCCATGGCTTCAGACCCACCTGAAACCAAGTAAACGCGGTCCAAACCCGGCCCAACAGCGACCAGCTTTTCGGCCAGCCGTTCGGCAATGTCAGTGGTGAAAAAACCAGTATGCGCAAACTCCAATTGCTCAAGTTGCGCCCGTGTCGCTGCCACCACGTCAGGGTCTCCATGCCCTAAACAGGAGACCGCTGCGCCGCCGGAAGCATCAAGATATCGCTTGCCCTCTTTGTCGATCAGGTAGGCACCATCACCGGCCACCGCTTCGGGGTAAATCTGGCTGGGATTACGGTGAAAGATATGACCCATGATGCATAAGCTCCAAACGGTCAGACACAATCATATCGATCTTTGGTTGACAATATTTGGGTCTGATGGAACGCTCTGGCTCTACACGCTGGAGGTTTGGTGGGCACAGCTCTAAACGCTAGAACGACATTGTTGAATGCGTCACTTTTTTTGAGTGAGCATAAAGCGTCTGACTCTGTTCCGATGTCTGTCGACCAACAGCGTATTCAATTCCAAAGTTTCTTCCCGACCGGTTTTACGCATGTGCTGCGCTTGAGCAAGTTTGGCAGGGCATTGCTATCTGCAATGCAAACACAGGCGGACGGGAAGAATGTGGTTCGTCTGGAAAAGGCAAACCAAGTTTGAAACGCAATTTTTTGAGCCAGGGAGAATGATATGCTCAAGACCTTGAAAACGACACTGGCCTGTGGCGCTTTGGCGGCGATGACCGCTACAAGCGTTATGGCTGAAGAGTTCATCACAATCGGGACCGGTGGTGTCACTGGTGTCTACTACCCAACTGGCGGCGCGATCTGCCGTCTCGTGAACAAAGGCCGCAAGGATCATGGTATCCGATGTTCAGTAGAATCCACCGGTGGTTCAGTTTACAACATCAACACTATTCGCGCTGGCGAGCTGGAGTTCGGCGTTGCCCAGTCTGACTGGCAGTACCATGCTTACAATGGCTCCTCTCGATTTGAAGAGGCCGGTGCGTTTGAGGGCCTTCGTGCCGTCTTCTCAGTCCACCCAGAGCCGTTCACCGTTGTTGCGCGCGCAGATGCCGGTATCAGCAGCTTCGATGATCTGAAAGGCAAGCGCGTAAATATTGGTAACCCAGGCTCCGGTCAGCGCGGTACAATGGAGGTGCTGCTTGAAGCCAAAGGTTGGTCTACCGATGACTTTGCTCTGGCCACTGAGCTGAAAGCAGCGGAACAGTCGGCTGCGCTGTGCGATAACCAGATTGACGCCATGGTGTACACTGTCGGCCACCCATCTGGTTCCATTCAGGAAGCAACCACAGCCTGTGACTCTGTCTTGGTCACCGTTGACGGTGAAGCTGTCGAAGGTCTGATTGCCGACAATTCATTCTATCGCTCAGCGACAATCCCAGGTGGCATGTATCGCGGTTCAGATGGTGATACGATGACTTTCGGCGTTGGCGCGACATTTGTTACATCTGCTGATGTTTCAGAAGACGCCGTTTATGCGGTGGTCTCTGGTGTCTTTGAAAATTTTGAAGACTTCAAAAAACTGCACCCAGCATTCGCCAATCTGAAAGCAGAAGAGATGATTGCGGACGGTCTGTCAGCGCCGCTGCATCCGGGTGCTGAAAAGTACTACAAAGAAAAGGGCTGGATGTAATCCACACAGCTTTGGGCCGAGGCGTTGTAACGCCTCGGCCCTTTTCGCCTTAGCGGCGTTGGTCGGGAAACCAAATTGGCATCGGGAGAGGGACTATGGCAGAAAAGGGTCGCGCACTCAGTGAAGAAGAGCTTCAGGAACTGGTCGCATCAACAGATGCGGGCGCACGAAGCCCGGCAGGCTCTGTTGGAATTTTCCTCGCAGCCACAGCGTTGGTCTGGTCGCTTTTTCAGGTGCTTTTAGCGTCACCAGTCGCCAATCTTCTACTGCCCGGTGACATCATCAACAATTCCCGCCAAATCCATTTGGCATTCGCAATTTTCTTGGCCTTCATGGCCTATCCTGCGCTTAAATCGAGCCCTCGAAACTATATACCAATCCAAGACTGGATACTCGGCATTCTTGCCGCTTTTATCGCGCTTTACGGTTTTTTCTTTTACGACAAGATTGTTGCGTCTGGAGGCCTTGCCGATGACACGGACAAATGGTTCGCGCTCGTTGGTTTGATCCTGCTTTTTGAAGCAGCGCGCCGCGCACTCGGGCCTGCCATGGCCATTATTGCGACGATCTTTCTGGCTTACGTTTTCTTTGGATCATCCTCATGGGTGCCGGAAGTCATCCGCTGGAAAGGCGCATCTCTTACTAAGGCGATGAGCCACATGTGGATCACATCAGAAGGTGTGTTCGGCATCGCGCTCGGGGTTTCAACGAAATTCGTTTTCCTTTTCGTCCTCTTTGGCGCACTGCTCGATAAGGCAGGCGCCGGCAACTATTTCATCAAGATGGCGTTCGGCGCACTCGGGCACCTGAAAGGCGGACCAGCAAAAGCTGCTGTCGTTGGATCAGCGGCCACCGGCCTTATTTCTGGATCGTCCATCGCCAACGTTGTTACAACCGGCACTTTCACGATCCCGCTGATGAAGCGAGTCGGCTTTTCATCTGAAAAAGCTGGATCGGTCGAGGTTGCTTCTTCGGTAAATGGCCAGATCATGCCGCCAGTTATGGGCGCTGCGGCCTTCCTAATGGTTGAATATGTGGGCATCTCCTATGTGGAGGTGATCACCCACGCCTTCTTGCCGGCGGCGATCTCCTATGTCGCTTTGGTCTACATCGTTCACCTTGAAGCGGTAAAACAGAACATGCCGACGCTGGGCAATAAGGTAACTTCGGTCGGCAAGACTGTTGGCGGGATGGCAGCCTTCTTTGTTGGGTTTGCAGCCCTTTGCTACGGCATCCAATACCCAATTGGATGGGTAACAGCATTGGTGCCAGAAGGCGCTGGATGGATTTTGGCGCTTGGCGTTTTCCTTGCCTATGTCGGCCTGCTTTGGCTGGCAGCACAGGCCGATGACCTGCAGCCCGATGATCCCAATGCTGAGGTAGTCGAACTGCCGGAAGTCTCCGAGATCTACAAAACGGGCCTCTACTATTTGCTGCCGATTATCGTTCTCGTCTATTTCTTGATGATTGAACAGAAATCGCCCGGCCTGTCCGCGTTCTGGGCAACAGCTTTGATGTTCGTTATCCTGCTTACGCAACGCCCTCTTAAGTCCATCTTCCGCGGCGAGAATGACACTGCCAATGCTTTCATGGCTGGTATTTACGATCTGGGTGACGGCCTAATCGCGGGCGCGCGCAACATGATTGGCATTGGTCTCGCAACAGCCACGGCTGGCGTCATTGTTGGTACCGTAACACTCACCGGCGTCGGTCAGGTCATGGCCGATCTGGTTGAATTCCTGTCCGGTGGCAATCTGATCATGATGCTCGTCATGGTCGGACTCCTGTCCCTCGTTCTTGGGATGGGTTTGCCGACGACCGCGAACTACATCGTCGTTTCATCCTTGATGGCTGGCGTGGTCGTGGAACTGGGCGCGCAGTCGGGATTGATTGTCCCGCTCATCGCGGTGCACCTGTTTGTGTTCTACTTCGGGATCATGGCTGACGTAACGCCACCGGTGGGACTAGCCAGTTTTGCCGCAGCTGCGGTATCGGGCGGGGATGCAATCCGAACGGGCTTTGTTGCCTTCTTCTATTCGCTGCGAACGATTGCCCTGCCCTTCTTCTTCATCTTCAACACAGATCTCCTGTTGATCGATGTGACATGGATCGAGGGCATAACCGTCGCCATTGTCGCGACGATTGCGATCTTGATCTTCACAGCTGGCACAATGGGTTGGTTTGTGACACGCAGCCGCATTTGGGAAAGCGTGGCGCTTGTTCTGATCGCCTTCGCCCTTTTCCGTCCCGGCTTCTTCATGGATCGCATCCAGCCGCCGTTCGAATTCATCGAGCCGGCAGCTCTGTCGCAAGCCATAGGTGATGCACAGGCAGGCAGCGAACTGCGCATGGTGGTAAGTGGCCCGGACTTCGACACGGGCGAAGTCAAAGAGACAACGCTGGTTCTGCCAGTCGGAGAAGAAGATGGAGGCGATGCACGTCTCGATGCACTTGGCCTGACACTGCTTGACGAAGATGGGCTGACCAAACTTGAAGAGCCGTTCCCTGGAACACCTTACTTTGAAACAATGAGTGACTTTGACTTCTACGCAGATGATCCGGTTCAAATCACCAACGTCAAAGCAGATGCAGATCAGCTTCCGAAAGAACTGTTTTTCATACCGGCATTGCTCCTCCTTGGCCTGATCGCATTCCTGCAAAAATCTCGCGCCGGAAGCACAGCCCGTGAGGAGGCATTGGCATGATTAAGTCTATTCTCTGCCCCGTCGACGTAAGCGAGCCAAAAGAAAATGCGCCGCTACTTTCCGTCGCGGCGCAGATGGCAGAGCTTCATGGTGCAAAGCTACAAGTCATGACTGTTGTTCCCGATTACGGCATGAGCGTTGTCGGGCAGTTCTTTGAAAAAGACCATCACGACAAAGCGGTGGAGCATGCCCAGCAATTGCTTCATCAGATCATCCAGGACACTCTGGGCGCGAAGGCCAATGAGGCAGCAAACCATCTCGTTGCAACGGGCGGTAATGCGTATGAAAAAATCCTGGAAGTAGCGGATGCGGTTGAGGCGGACTTGATCGTGCTCGGTGCACACCGACCGGACTTTAAGGACTATTTACTCGGCCCCAATGCCGCTCGTGTTGTGCGCCATTCCAAATGTTCAGTCTATGTGGTCCGCCAATAGCGTCGGTGCCCGGCATCAAATGCCGGGCTAACGCCAATGCTTATCAACCTAGCGTCGGCATAACAAATTCAGGATCGGTACGCATCCCGGTAGGCCAGCGCGTCGTGATGGCTTTGAGGCGCGTATAGAAGCGGATACCTTCAGGTCCGTGCATGTGGTGATCACCAAAGAGGGACGCTTTCCAGCCACCAAAAGAATGGAAGGCCATTGGCACCGGGATAGGCACATTCACACCCACCATGCCAACTTCAATGTCGCTGGCAAAGCTCCGCGCGGTATCACCATCCCGTGTGAACACGGCAACGCCGTTGGCATACTGGTGAGAATGAATGAGATCGACAGCATCGGCATAGCTTTCACGCCGAACCATGGAAAGCACAGGCCCGAATATCTCTTCCTTCCATACGGTCATGTCAGGCGTTACATTGTCGATAAGCGTTGGACCAACAAAGAATCCATCTTCATATCCCTGCGGCCCCTTGAAGCCGCGTCCATCGACAACAACTTTGGCGCCCTCGGATTCGCCCTTGTCGATAAGACCCAGGATTTTCTCTTGGGCGGCTTTGGTCACGACCGGTCCCATTTCAGATGCCCGATCTGCTGCTGGGCCAACCTTTAGCGCTTCTATCTTGGGAACCAGCCGCTCAACCAAAGCGTCCGCAACTTTATCCGTCACCGGAACCGCCACCGATATCGCCATACAGCGTTCGCCGGCTGAACCATAAGCGGCACCCATCAGTGCGTTGGCGGCCATGTCCAGATCGGCATCGGGCATAACAACCATGTGGTTCTTTGCGCCACCAAGCGCCTGCACGCGTTTCCCATGTGCAGTACCCGTTTCATAAATATACTTCGCAATAGGTGTCGAACCGACAAAGCTTATCGCCTTAACGTCCGGATTGGTGAGCAACGCATCAACGGCCTCTTTGTCACCTTGGACGACGTTGAACACACCTTCAGGTAGGCCAGCTTCTGCAAGCCATTCGCCGATGAGCAAAGATGGGGATGGATCGCGCTCACTAGGCTTCAAGATAAAGCAATTGCCGCAAGCAAGAGCTACCGGAAACATCCACATTGGCACCATGGCTGGAAAATTAAATGGCGTGATACCCGCAACGACACCCAGCGGTTGGCGAACGCAGTGACTGTCAACATCAGTGCCAACATTCTCGGTAAACTCACCTTTCAGCAAATGTGGTGCACCAACCGCGAACTCTACCACTTCAAGGCCACGTGTAACCTCGCCCATGGCATCATCATGTGTCTTGCCATGTTCCGCAGAGATAGCCTCGGCAAGCTGTTCACCGCGCTCCCATAGGATCATCTTAAAGCGATCAAGGATACGGGCACGCCGCAAGGGCGGTGTTTTCGACCATGTTGTCCAAGCAGCCTTCGCAGATGCGACCGCACGCTCCACTTCATCAACCGAGGCAAGAGCGACCGCTTTTTCAGACTGGCCCGTAGCCGGGTTAAAGACGGGCTGGCTACGTCCAGACGTGCCGGCCACAAGGGCATTGTCGATGAAATGTGCGATTTCGCTCATACTGCGGTCCTCCTCCGATATGCGAGACAATGGCTTATACATGTTGGGTTTGAAAGCGCCACACACGATGCTCTAATTTCGCAACGAAACCAATGTCAAAAGACACAACCCACAAAGCCGCTGACCTGACAATGGCTAGCTGTTGGTTAGATCAACTTCTTGAAAGGGATCACGCAGATATTGCTGCCGATAAGCCAGCGGCGTCTCGTTGAAATGGTTGCGAAACAGGCGATAGAAATAGCTCACATTTTCAAAGCCACAATTCTCGATTACCATATCAATGGATTGCTCGGTGCCTCGCAAAAGCTTGGCGGCATGCTCTATGCGAATCCGGTTCACATATTCAGATGGCGTAAAACCCGTCGCTGCCTTACATGTTCGACAGACATGTTCATGGCTTCTGCCCGCAGCCTCCACCAAACCAACGCCGCCACGTCTAAACACATCTGGTGAAAGGGCCGCGCTACAGGCTTCGGCAAACCATCGCGGCGTCGCCGCATCTACGCCGCTGGAAACGTGCGCAACCCGGTTCATAAGTGCCAATAAATACTCTTCAATTCTGGCAAGCGTCCGGTCTGCGGTTTGAAGTTGCTCCGCAACTGTGACAGCGCGCGCAAAACGTGCCGGACCCAACGTGTGCAACTCGGGCAGTTGACTATCAGCATCGAAGAAACGGCCATCAATGGTGTCATGATAACGCGCCGCAAGATGCGCCGCCGTTTCTTTTCGAAACATTACATTGATAATCTGACAACCCGTTCTCCGGTCCGCACAGAAGGCGTGAATATCACTCGGCCTGACGAAGACCAATTGCCCCGCCTCGAGCACCTGCGTCACACCATTCACCCAGTGTAAAGCCCTACCCGTTTCAATGACGAACACTTCAAAAAAGTCGTGATCATGCGCTTTGTCCGGGTAGCGTTTCGCGAGCTGCTTGCGCGCAAAATGGAATGCCTCATCGCTGGCGATATAAGCATCAATGTGAAAGCGGATGTTTTCCATGTGCAAAATGAGCGAACAAAATTGACGATTTTGACCGAAAATATCAATCCAGTACAATAGAAAGTCAATCTACGCCACTGACTCCTCGGCGTTTCACGTCATCCTTGTAAGAGCTTTGGGAGGAGCATGTATGTTGAGCGTTTCGCAGGATCTGCGGTTCAAGCCTGTGCGCACACCTGCGCCCAAACGGCTGACGCAACACCAGATTGATCAATATAATCGCGACGGCTTCCTACAACCGTTTCCTATATTCGGCGAAGAGGAAATCACTGCAATCCGCTTCTATCTTGATGGGCTGATGAGTGATTTGGGAGCTGACGGCGCCTACGGCATAAATTGCTATCAGGCACGCCTTTCAGGCCTCTATGACATCGCGACCAACCAGCGCATTCTCGATTACGTAGAAGACATCATCGGTCCGGACATTCTTTGTTGGGCTTCTGCGGTTCTGTCTAAAAAACCGCATGATCCAAAGGCAGTGCCTTGGCACCAAGACGCATCATTTTGGGCGTTATCGCCAGCGCGCACTGTAACAGTCTGGTTGGCAATTGATGACGCAGACGCAGACAACTCGGCAATGCGTTTCATTGCTGGCACACATGATAAAGGTGCGCTTCCAGAAGCAGAAACAAATGGTGGGGCCAACGTATTCCACAAGGGAACAGCGAACGCGGAAACCATGGGCATGCCATTCACAAACTCTTTGAGAGCGGGCGAGATTTCACTTCACGCCGACATGCTTGTTCATGGCTCTCTTGCCAACATGTCCCATCGACGTCGATGCGGACTGACGCTTCGCTACTGCCCGCCGAGCGTTGAAATTACCGATAGCCAGTGGGCTGAAGGCGTAGAAGCTTTATTGTGCCGCGGAATTTCAGGCGGTTGGCGCACCCACGATCGCCCCAATAACGACGATATTACCAAAACCAGCAGTCCTCATGTGGTCGGGAACAACTGATGGAGATCACTTGGTTCGGTCATGCTGCCTTTGGATTAACGCCCGCTTCGGGGCCAAAGATCATTACCGACCCGTACACACCAGAGGGAGTCGGCTACCCGCCAATCAAAGAAACTGCCGATCTCGTAATCATCTCATCGGATGACGACGATGCGCATTGCCGCGCAGACCTGATCGCAGGCAAGCCGGAAGTCGTGAACGCACTGGAAGTCGCGCAAAATGGTGGCACAAGAAATGCCCTGGGCGTCCGTATTACGTCCATTGAAGCAGCCGAATGGGATCATCACCCGGAACATGAAGTGCCCGGCCAAAACGGTATGTATCGCTTCGAACTGGACGGCGTTAAATGTGCGCATATGGGCGATGTTGGGAACCCGCTTACCGAGGCTCAGCAAGCTTTCTTTGACGATACAGACATACTCTTTGCACTCGCCGGCGGCTACCTAACAATCGAGTTGCCGGACCTCATGGAAATGGTTCACCGTACCAAGCCAAAGCTTGTCATTCCAATGCATTTCCGCACCCTGACATACAAGCCGCGAAACACGATGTGGATCGAGAGCTTTCTCAGTCATTTTAAGGACGAGGATGTGGATTTCGCACTAGGTGCATCACACGAGATTACTAAAGAGGACCTACCTGAGCGCACACGCGTTTTGGTGATGGACTATCTAAGGTGAGAAATATCGACTGGTCATATGGCCGCGTAACTGGGAGGAAAACATGAAACTCACAACAAAACTGTTGGCAACAACAGCACTGGTCATGATGGCAACTTCGACCATTGCGCAAGAGGTGCCCCGCGAGAACACGGTCATCTTCGATCTTGACCGCACCATTCAGGATCCCGAGAACTTCAACTGGATGACGCCTGGCACCAAGCGTATGCACGGCGCACACCAGACCATGTGGGAGCCACTGTTCATCCTCAACTATGGCACCGGCGAAATTGAGCCATGGCTCGCTTCGGGTTTTGAGGCCAATGCCGACAGTACGGAATTCACCATCAGCCTTCGTGAAGGTGTCGAGTGGTCAGATGGTGAGGCGTTCAATGCCGATGACGTCGTCTTCACAACGAACATCGCACTGACCGATGAGAACATCTCATCGCGTGAGGCATCCACAATCAAGGCGCAGGTAGCCAGTGTTGAAAAGCTTGATGATCTGACCGTGAAATTCACGCTCAGCAATCCCAACCCACGCTTCATCGTTGAGAATTTTGGCGTGCGTATTTTTGGTTCATTCCTGATCATGCCTGAGCACATCTGGAACGGAGAGGACCCGGCGACCTTTGCGTTTAACCCGCCAATTGGCACAGGCCCATACACATTTACATCTGCAGCGTCCAACCGCGCGATCTGGGATAGAAACGATAACTGGTGGGGCGCGAAAACCGGCTTCAGGGACCTGCCTGCTCCGCAGCGCGTGATTTTTCTTGAAAGTGGCGGCGAAGAAAGCCGCGCCCAGCTGATGGCGTCCAACCAGCTTGATGCTGCGCAGAACGTAACCATCGGAACCTTTGAGGCCGTTCAGGCGCAAAACCCGAACGTCATTGCTTGGTATGCAGACTATCCATATGCGGCCGCTGATCCCTGTGCTCGACAGCTGGAGATAAACACAACGATCGCACCGTGGGATGATCCAAGCATGCGCAAGGCGGTGGCATCCATCATCGACCGTAGCCAGATCGTGAATGTGGCTTATGAGGGAACAACAGAAGCATCGCGCACCATGTTTGCACAGTACGGCTCGATGGCACCATTCATCGACGCTGTGGTGGAGGCGGGTTACGGCTTGCCTGCAACCGCCGATGTTGCAGCAGGCCAAGCTTTGATTGAAGCGGCTGGCTGGTCGAGAGATGGCGACTATTACACCAAGGACGGTGAAACGCTCAGTGTGAACATTCACGTGAACTCCGCCTCAACAGAATATACACGCACCATCGACGTGGTCGTTGAGCAGCTTCAACGTGCAGGTGTGGACGCCAAGGCGGTTCCTGTTGAGAACGGCGTTTTTTGGGGCGAGGTTCTACCGTTCGGCGCCTATGAGATGTCCTATAGCTGGCTGTCATGCGGTTCGGTGAATGAGCCTTGGGCATCCATGGGACGCTACACGGTCAAAGACGTCGTCCCCGTTGGTGAGCGTTCGCCAGGCTTCAACAACACTGCGCGTTGGAACGGAGATGCAGCGGCAGCCTATTCCGCCACAATGGAAGACATTGCCGGTCGCGCATTGGGCGATCCTGCAATTCCGGGCCTCGTTGCCGAAGCTTACGCACATCTGGATGCTGAAATGCCATTCATCCCGCTGGTTCAAGCCGCAAAACTCTTGCCGATGAACCAGACCTATTGGACCGGTTGGCCAACAGCAGACAATTACTACAATCATCCGTTCTTCTGGTGGAACCATACACACCAAATCATTCACAATCTCGAACCTGCGAACTGATTTGGAGATGAGGCTCCGGCATCAAGCTGGAGCCTTGTCCAAGCTTGAGAGATCGCGAGCGGCTAGACACCTCTTCCTCGCGCGACCCTCTGGCAACGGAGCCTGAAGTATGGGACGCATACCCCGCGACTATCTGATAAATCGGCTCGTGACGCTTGTGCTCACGGTGCTCATTGCTGCAACAATCATCTGGATCATCCCGCGCCTGTCACCTGTAGATCCGGCTGAGATCGCCCTCGGGCGCATGGCAGCCGGCGCTGGCTCTGTCGCCAATTCAGAGGAAATTCTGGCCCAGTTGCGGTCCAACATGGGTATAGATCAGCCACTCATCGTTCAGTATCTAAAATATATCAGCGGCGCGCTGGTGTTTGATTTCGGCTTATCTACAGCTGCGTTCCCAACACCCGTTTCGACCCTCATACTCAATGCCCTGCCCTGGACGCTGGGGCTCATGATCCTGTCACTTCTCATCACCTTTTTCATCGGCAACTTGCTCGGTGCTTTGATGGTTTGGGATCGCTCACCCAAGCTGGTGCGTGTCGCCATACCTGCGGCGATGGTGTTCACGTCTATTCCGCCCATCTTGTCTGGTCTTCTGCTGATGTGGATTTTTGCCGCCAAGCTACAGTGGTTTCCGCTGACTGGCGCTTATTCAATCTTCGTCGAACCCGGTTGGTCTTGGACCTTTATTCAGTCGGTCCTGCATCATGGCTTCCTACCCGCCTTGTCCATCGTGGTGGTGACATTCGGCTTTTGGGCGCTGGGTATGCGAGGCCTGATGATCGGCGTCCAAGGGGAAGACTATGTCAAACTCGCCGAGGCAAAGGGCCTGCATCCTCGATATGTTCTTTATCGCTACATGATCCGAAATGCGATCCTGCCACAGATCACGGCATTTGCCCTGAAGATCGGATTGCTCATTGCCGGACAGGTGCTTGTTGAACGCATCTTTGCTTATAACGGGATGGGCAAGTTGCTTTATGACGCCATCCTCAATCAGGACTTTCCGGTCATTCAGGGCGTCTCTTACGTGATCATACTGATCACTGCGCTCAGCGTCTTCCTTGTTGACCTGCTTTACCCGTTTATCGATCCGCGCATTCGACATGAGGCAAACGCATGACCGACACCTCAATGACACTGGCGCAGAAGCGCCAAGCGCGCCGTCTTCGCCGTTTTGATAATCCCTGGATCAACCCAAAACTCATGTGGGGTGCCGGATTACTGCTCGGGATTTTGGCAATCGGCCTCATAGGCCGGATGGTTTGGAACTTGGATTTGGTGTTCACCGGTTCGGCCACATTGAAACTACCGCCGCTCGGCTTTGAAAATCTGCGCGGCCAGGCAGGTGAATGGGCGTATCCGCTGGGCACCGATGGCGGTGGGCGCGATATGTTGGCCCTCATTATCATCGGCGCCCCAAACACACTTTATGTCGGACTGCTGGCCTCGCTAATCGGGATGTCTATCGGGATCTTTCTGGGTTTTTCAGCAGGTTTTCTTGGTGGCCGGGTAGACGACATAATCCGCGTCGGCGCCGATGTGATGATTACGATCCCACCACTACTCATCCTTGTTGTGTTCCAGTCGGCCTTCGGAGACGTGACATTGACCATGATGGCGCTTTTGATTGCCGGCTTTGTCTGGCAGTCGCCTACGCGCCTGATCCGTGCGCAGGTGCTGTCGATGAAACAATCCGGCTATGTGCAGATGGCACAGCTTTCAGGCGCATCAACCACGCACATCATGTTCCGAGAGATGCTACCAAACCTCATTCCTTACCTTTTCGGATCGTTTATCGCATCAGTGACAACATCCGTTGTCACTGCCGTCGGGCTGGAGGTCTTGGGGCTTGGCCCGCAGCGCATTCCAACACTTGGCCGCACGATATACGAAGCTATCAATGCCGGCGCGCTTATCCAGAATTTATGGTGGTGGTGGGGCATTCCAACGCTTTTGCTTGGCGTGATGTTCATTGGCCTGCTGCTTATTAATCTCGGGCTCGATGAGGTCTCCAACCCGCGGCTGAGGAAGCTGTCATGACCGAAAAGCCGGTTCTCACGCTCAAAGACCTGTCGATCGAGTTCCCGACACCCAAAGGTGTTGTTCAGGCAGTCAGCGCGCTCAGCCTCGACATCACTCACGGTCGCCGTGTTGGCTTTATCGGAGAAAGCGGCTCGGGCAAAACCACCACCGCTCTTGCGGTCATGCGCATGCTGGCGGAGCCTGGTCGCGTGGCAGGCGGCAATATCGATCTGGGCGGCACAGACATTTTAGCGCTGGATGATGAAGAAATGCGGCGGACTCGCCTGTCGCGTGTCGCTTATATCCCACAAGGCGCAATGAACTCACTGAACCCCGTCATGCGGGTCGAACCACAAATGTGGGACGCAATCATCGCGCACGAAGGCGCGCAAAGCCGCGCTAATCTTAAGAGGCGATCCGACCAAGCACTACAGAGCGTTGGCTTGCCTGCACACGCTGGTCAGCTGTATCCACATGAGCTCTCGGGCGGCATGAAGCAGCGTGTGTGTATCGCGATGGGTATCATACTCAATCCGGAGCTGATCATAGCGGACGAGCCAACATCGGCGCTGGATGTGGTCACCCAAAGACAAGTTATCCAAACACTGAAAGACATTCAGGCACAGATTGGATCCGGTCTCATGATGATCGGCCACGATATGGGTCTAATGGCACAAACGGTGGACGAATTGGCCGTTCTCAAGGATGGCATCTTGGTCGAGCACGGCACTGTCAAACAAATCCTTGAAGCGCCGAAACACCCTTACACCAAAGACCTGATCTCATCCGTCCCGCTGGTTGGTGGCGAAAGCTTTCTCAATCCTGATCGGAAAGCTGACGCACCCAAACGTTCTTCTTCGGAACCCCTTCTCCGGTTCGACAACGTCCGCAAGGATTATGGTTTGGTGACAGCTCTGCAGCCTTTGTCGTTCACGCTACAGGGAGACACACCGCAAATCATTTCAATTGTCGGTCAGTCTGGTTCAGGCAAGTCGACGATGGGCTCCATCATGCTTGGCTTCAATCCGCCTAGCCATGGGCGCGTTTTGTACGAGGGGCAAGACCTCCAGAAAATGAGCGCCTCTCAATCGCTGGAATTCCGTAAAAACGTTCAGGCGGTCTTCCAAGACCCATATGCGTGCTTCAACCCTTTTTACCGGGTCAACCACGCCCTGAAATTCCCGTTCAAACAGTTCGGACTGGCAAAGTCCGAGTCACATGTACAAGCAGCGATGGAAGAGGCGTGTGCTGCTGTTGGGCTTGATCCAGACCTCGTCCTTTCGCGCTATCCGCACCAACTGTCTGGCGGCCAACGCCAGCGCCTGATCGTTGCACGCGCGCTGATGCTTTCGCCCAAATTGCTGATTGCCGATGAACCTGTCAGCATGGTCGATGCTTCGCTTCGCGCGTCAATCCTCTCGAACATCTACGATCTGAAAGACAAATACGGGATCAGCATCTTGTATATCACGCATGATCTGGCAACGGCCTATCATGTTAGTGACTATGTAATGGTGCTTTACAAAGGAGCAGTCGTTGAGGCCGGGCCGCCCAGGAAAGTCATCGGCGCGCCTCAGCACCCATACACCCAACTTCTGATCGACAGCATCCCCTGGCCGGATCTGGAGCGTTCTTGGGGGGAAAATACCTCCGACTGGGATCCCACTCAACAAGAGGCTCAAGCGCTAAAAGCTCAAACGCAATATCGCGGCGATGTTGCGGGATTTGACCTTGTAAAGGCCTGATCTGATGGGGGGAAGATGGCCATTTACCGCCGAAAAAATCGAGAAGCGCTTAGCGTTGATCAAGCCGCTGATCCATCGGCAACGTCGGGACTTGCCACCATTTCGAATTTTGCCACTGGATGAAGCGGACGTCTACACACCTATCGATGGCGACCCGGGTAATTGGCCAGAAATTCCTCACAATAGCTATTGGGGTTCTGCCGATCTCAATTTCCTGATGAAGAGCGCACTGACCATTCCGGCAGGGTGGAACACCGGAAGCATGGCGCTTCACCTGCCACTGGGCGTGCTTGGTGACATCTTCAACCATCCCGAAGCACTTGTTCATGTTGATGGAAAACTAATCGGATCTGCAGATCGATATCACCATACGATCCCAATAAGCGCTAGCTTTGCGGTTGAAGTGCCTCATGATCTGTCGCTACTGGGGTGGACAGGTTTAGCGGGTTGGCCACCTGACCCCAACAGCGCGGCAAAGCTATTCATGGGCAGACCTGCGCTTATCGAAGTCGACCAGACACTTAAGGCATTTTATGATCTGGCAGAGACAGCGCTTGACGCCTCGAATGTGCTTGATCCGGCAAGCTCGGAGCATCTGGGTATACTTCAGGCGCTTGATCGGGCCTTTGTTGTGCTCGACACAAGGGACCCTCTGGGTGATGCATTTTATGATAGTGTCGCGCCGGCCCATGCCTGCTTACAGGAGGGCATAGCTGCGGCGGGCGAACCGCTTGACAAAACCCTTCACGGTATTGGTCACGCGCATATGGACATCGCCTATCTTTGGCCCATCAGCCAAATCCGGCTGAAGAATGCGCGCACCTATTCGAACGTTCTGCGCCTCATGGACGACGAACCGCGTTTTAATTTTTCCCATTCGCAACCACAGCTCTACGCAATGGTAGAAGAGGACTATCCGGAGATTTTTGCGACTATCAGGGAGCGCGTTGCTGAAGGTCGCTGGGAAGTCATGGGTGGCATGTGGGTGGAGCCGGACCTCAACATTCCAGGGCCCGAGGCACTCGTTCAGCAACTGATCCTTGGACGTAACTACTACAAGGAGCACTTTGGTGATGCTGAAACCCCAATTCTTTGGCTGCCGGATACATTCGGCTTCCCGGCACAAATCCCTCAACTTATGCGGCACGCCGGACTGAAGTGGTTTGCAACCAACAAGCTGAACTGGAACCAAAAAAACATGGTGCCGTGGTCGACCCACCACTGGGAAGCGCTGGATGGGTCTCGCGTTATTGCACACGTGCTCACAACGCCCCGCGATGTTCAGTACCTGCCGTTTCCGACCAACTACAAAAGCGACTTATCGGCATCAGAAGTTCTCGGTACAATTGGAAATCGCACGATCCCTCCTGAAGTGATGGACCTGCCTATCTGCTACGGCTATGGCGATGGTGGAGGTGGGCCGACGAGCGAGTTGCTGGCAAAGGCCCGCGCGTTCGAAGCCATGCCCGGCATGCCACAGTTCAAAATGTCGACAGTTAAAAAAACGTTCGAGAAGCTGGAGGAGGTTTCGGAGAGTTTCCATGTCTGGCGCGGCGAACACTATATGGAGGGGCACCGCGGCGTTCTGACATCGCAAGGCTGGATCAAGCGCGCAAACCGCAAGGCAGAACGTGCTCTCCATGAAGCTGAAGCTTTGTCAGCCATTGCAGGCCTAAAGCCGGACTTGAAAAAAGCGTGGGAACTGCTTTGCCTGAATCAGTTCCATGACATCATCACCGGGACATCGATAGCCGAAGTCTTTGACGATGCGCGGCAGGATTATGAACGCATCAGCGACATTATTGAGCGTGAAACAAAAAAGGCGACCGATGCGCTGGGATCTTCCATGCCAGCAGTTGCCAATACATCGCCAGTCTCGGGACCGCGTGTAATCGATGGGCCTGATGGCGCGCCCCTTCATTTTGAACGGCTTGAAGCCTATTCGGTGACACCGCTGGCGCAGGCATCCAAGCCAAGTGTTCCAGTTTCCATACAAGAGGCTCAAAATGTTATCATTCTAGAAAACGAGCACATTCGAGCTGAAATTAACGAAGCTGGGCAGTTGGTCAGCGTTCTCGATAAGGCTTTGAGCCGCGAAGTTCTTGACGTTGGAGCTTGCGGAAACCAACTGCAAGCCTTTGAAGACAGGCCCATCTGCTGGGATGCCTGGGATATTGATCCGCATTTTGAGGATCGCCAAGAGGTTGTAGCAACCAAATGCGATATTGAAGTCGTTGAAGCCGGTCCATTGCGTGCCACGGTACGCTTTAAAAGGAGTTGGCGTCGTAGTTTGATCACGCAGGAAATTTCTCTTTCGGCCTCAGCGAGACGAATAGACTTTCAGACAGACATCGATTGGCATGAGCAACACACTTTGCTGAAGGCAGCGTTTCCAACTTCGGTGTCAGCAGAGCAAGCTCAGTTCGATATTCAGTGGGGTCGCGTCAATAGATCGACAAAGCGCGAAAGCTCCTTTGACGCGGCAAGATTCGAGGTCGCAGCACAAAAATGGGCAAAATTAACTGACGAAGACATGACGATCGCCGTTTTGAACGACTGCAAATATGGCTACGACATCGCGAATAACACCATCCGCATCACACTTATCAAATCAGCGACGGCGCCGGACCCCAATGCCGATCAAGGCCGCCATTACTTTACATACAGCCTCTATGTCGGCCCATCTGAGTCACAACAGCTTTTGGATCATGAGGCGTACAGCCTCAACACGATTGTGCGCCTGTTGCCGGCAGACGGGTCGGCCGTTCCAACTGGGCAGCCATTTGTTTCAACAAATGCACCCAATATAATAATCGAAACTGTTAAAACTGGTATGTCAGGCGATTTGATCGTCCGCATGTACGAAATGTGCGGAACCACAACACGCGCAAGAGTACTGTTTGGAAAGACCGTTAATTATGCAGCGGTAACAGATTTTTTCGAAAAAGAAACCGAGAAGCTAGGAGTAAAAAACGGCTCCATCTCCGTTGACTTCAAGCCATTTGAAATCAGGACACTAAAGCTCGCTGTCGAGTGACAAAAAGATGAGATGAAAATTTGGTTGCGGGGGCAGGATTTGAACCTGCGACCTTCAGGTTATGAGCCTGACGAGCTACCGGGCTGCTCCACCCCGCGTCACAAAAGCCATTGGCTTTTTGACGCTGCACTTACAGTCAATTGCAAAACGACTGCCGATAAGTGCCGCGCCGAAGAACGGCGAAACCCCTTAAAAGGAAAATCAATCAAGGAGTAAAACATAGAGACAAACGAGAACCGATCTTGCATTTGGCAGACCTGGCAGCGACCTACTCTCCCGTGCCTTAAGACAAAGTACCATCGGCGCTGCAGTGTTTCACGGCCGTGTTCGGAATGGGAACGGGTGCAGCCACTGCGCCATAACCACCAGGTCGGCGAAATGCAAAATAAGTGAGAAGCTGGCGCCAATGTTCACATCCGTGAACACGAGCAATGAGAATAATCAAGCCGATCGAGCTATTAGTACTGGTAAGCTTCACACATTACTGCGCTTCCACACCCAGCCTATCAACGTGGTCGTCTTCCACGACTCTCAGGGAATACTCGTTTCTGGGCCGGTTTCACGCTTAGATGCCTTCAGCGTTTATCCGTTCCACACATAGCTACCCTGCAATGCCCTTGGCAGGACAACAGGTCCACCAGCGGTGTGTCCACCCCGGTCCTCTCGTACTAGGGGCAGATCCCATCAATATTCCTACACCCACGGCAGATAGGGACCGAACTGTCTCACGACGTTCTGAACCCAACTCACGTACCGCTTTAAATGGCGAACAGCCATACCCTTGGGACCTGCTCCAGCCCCAGGATGCGATGAGTCGACATCGAGGTGCCAAACAACCCCGTCGATATGGACTCTTGGGGGTCATCAGCCTGTTATCCCCGGCGTACCTTTTATCCGTTGAGCGATGGCCCTTCCACACGGGACCACCGGATCACTATGACCGACTTTCGTCTCTGCTCGACTTGTCAGTCTCGCAGTCAGGCAGGCTTATGCCATTGCACTCAGCGAACGATTTCCGACCGTTCTGAGCCCACCATCGCGCGCCTCCGTTACTATTTGGGAGGCGACCGCCCCAGTCAAACTACCCACCACACACTGTCCCGGACCCGGATAACGGGCCGCAGT